>CAVUGD010000024.1:0-117130 GCA_963740715.1 uncultured Verrucomicrobiae bacterium
GCAGGATCGCGCTGGCGTCGTTCCGTGGCGTCATCGTGAGGCGCTCGTGGCGAGTTCGTCGTTAGGCACGCGCGGCGGAAAATCCCGCACGGCCTCAGCGATCGCGCGGATGTGCTCCGGGGTCGTGCCGCAACAGCCGCCGACCAGGTTGAGCCAGCCGTTCTTCGCCCAGTCGCGCAACTGCGGCGCCATCGATTCCGGCGTCTCGGGAAAACCAGTGGCCGATAATGGATCGGGCAACCCGGCATTTGGATACGCGCTCGTAAAACAGGGCGCGAGTCGCGCCATTTCCTCGACGTGCGGACGCATCTCCGCGGGACCGAGCGCGCAATTCAATCCCACCACGAGCGGGTCGGCATGCAGAATGGAAGTGAGAAACGCGCCGACGGTTTGTCCGGTCAAAGTGCGGCCGGAAAGATCGGTGATCGTGCCCGAAATCAGCACCGGCAATTTTTTGCCCAACTCCTCGAACGCTTCCGAGATGGCGAAGATCGCGGCCTTGGCGTTGAGCGTGTCGAAGATTGTCTCGACCATGAGAACATCGACGCCGCCTTCGATCAGGGCGCGCGCCTGTTCGCCGTAGGTGCGGCGGAGTTGATCGAAAGTGACGGCCCGGAAACTTGGGTCGTTCACATCCGGCGAAAGGGAACCGGTGACGGGGAGGGGACCGAGCGCGCCGGCGACAAATCGCGGCGAGCCGGTTTTGTTCGCGACGCGATCCGCCGCGCGACGGGCGATCTTCGCGGCGGCGAGATTCATCTCGTGCGCAAGGGCGATGAGTTCGGGATCGTCGATCACGCGGGCGAAGAAGGCGTCGTCTTTGCGGCCGCTCTCCGATTCACCGGCAAAAAGAAAATCGTGCTGGCCGATGGTGGTAGCGCTGAAGGTGTTCGTCTCGATCACGTCCGCGCCCGCTTCGAGATACTGCGTGTGAATTTCCTCGATCACGTCGGGGCGCGTGAGTTGCAGCAACTCGAGGTCGCCCTTCAGGCTCTTCGCGGGATGTTTGGCGAAGCGGTCGCCGCGGAATTGTTCCTCCGATAATTTATGCTGCTGCACCATCGTGCCCATGGCGCCGTCGAGAATGACGATGCGTTGGCGAAGAAGCGCGGCGAGGGGATGATCGGAATAGGCGTGCACGGCGAAGCGACAATAAACGCCAGCCGCTCTCCCTCGGCAACTGACAAATTGACGTATCATGATGCGTCAATGCGTCGTGTTCCGAGCCCGACAATTGCCTTCCCTGCCGGCGCGACTGGCGCTACATCCGGGCGAGTGGAAGCGATCCGCCTTTACCGGTCACTGAACGACGTTCAGCGGAAAACTTTCCTCGCTTGCTTCCTCGGCTGGACCCTCGACGCGTTCGATTTTTTCCTCCTCACTTTCGTGGTCAAGGAAGTCGCGGCCGAGTTCTCGGTCTCGATCGTGAAAGTGGTTTTCGCGATCACGCTCACCCTCATGATGCGCCCGTTAGGCGCGCTCATTTTCGGCATGCTGGGCGATCGTTTTGGGCGGCGCATCCCGCTCATGGTCGACATCATTTTTTATTCGCTGATGGAACTGCTGACCGCGTTCTCGCCGAACTACACCGTCTTCCTCATCTTCCGCGCGCTCTATGGGATCGGGATGGGCGGGGAATGGGGGCTGGGCGCGTCGCTCGCGATGGAGAGCCTGCCGGCCAAGGCGCGCGGCCTGGGCTCCGGGATTTTGCAGCAGGGTTATTCGTTCGGGTTCCTTCTCGCGGCGGTGGTTTACTGGATCGTCTTCCCGCACTTCGGCTGGCGCGCGCTCTTCATCGTCGGCGCCCTCCCGGCGCTGCTCGTCATCTACATCCGGGCGCACGTGCCGGAGTCGCCGGTCTGGGAACGGCAACGGCAGAGCGCGAAAGAGGCGTCGTTAGGCTTGGGCCGGATGATTCGGGAAAACTGGCGTCTCCTGATCTACGCCGTCCTCCTGATGACGGCCTTCAATTACATGTCGCACGGCACGCAGGACCTCTACCCGACCTTCCTGAAAGAACAGCGCGGGCTTTCCGTGAACCAGACCGCGCCGATCGCGATCGTCTACAACCTGGGCGCGATCTGCGGCGGCACTATCCTCGGCTTTTACTCGCAGCGTTGGGGCCGGCGCCGGACGATCATGATCGCCGCGACGCTCGGCATTTTCCTCATCCCGGCCTGGATTTTTTCCCCGACGCTCCCGCTCCTGATCGCGGGCGGTTTCTTCATGCAGTTCATGGTGCAGGGCGCATGGGGCGTGGTGCCGGTGCATTTGAATGAACTCTCGCCGCCGGCCTGGCGCGGGACTTTTCCGGGCGTCGTTTATCAGCTCGGTAATTTCCTTTCCGCCAATGCCGCCATGCTCCAGGCAAAGCTGGCCGAGCATTTCGTTAGGCCAAATGGCGAGCCGGATTACGCCCTAACGATGGCCTGCGTGACCCTGGCGGTCTTCATCACCCTCATCGTGCTCGCGGCCATCGGGCGCGAGAAACGCGGGATCGAGTTCTAGCGGAAGTTTGGCAGGAACGATGCGCCCCCGCCGGCGCGCGCCAAGGTCGACTGGCGGCGAAACACCCCAGTGCCGTAACGATAGTCGACGATCGCCTCGGCGATTTTGTCCGCCAGCTTCTCGCGATACGCGGCGTCGGCCGCGTCGCGCGCGTTGGCGCGATTGCTCAGGTATCCGCACTCGACCAGGACGGAGGGATAATGGGCGTTACGCAGGACCCGGAAACGCGCCGGGTGCACGCCGCGATTGACCGTTCCGGGAAGGGTCGACAGATTCCGCTCGATCGCCGAGGCCAGATTAAAAGCGTAAGGCGAGTGGTAGTAGGTCTCGACGCCTTCCACTCCACGCCGGCGCGAGTCGTTGAAGTGAATGCTGACGAAGATCGAATTGGGCTGCCGGTTGCCGAGTGCGACCCGATGGTCGAGCTCAACAAAAGTGTCGGTTGCCCGCGTCAGAACGGTCTTGAGCTGCGACTCCTGCAATTTGCGATTCACCCGCAGGGCGACATCGAGCGCGACCGCCTTTTCGGGCGGGCCGTGCCGGCGCCAGGCACCGCTGTCTTTGCCGCCATGACCGGCATCGACCACGACGGTATCGAAGGTCTGGCTGGTGTTGGTCGCAACGGTGGCGCAACCGCCGAGCAGGAAAGTGGCCGCCAGGCAGAGCCCGGCGATGGAGCTTGGCAAACGCTTCATGCTTATTACTAAAGCGATTCGTGTGCCGAACCAAGTAGAAGCGGGAAAAGTTCCGGAAATCGCGCCGAAATCGCTTGTGTTTTCGGTCCTCCCACTGGATGGCTACGCATCGATTTATGCGCAACTATTTGACGATTATTTTGCTCCTGTGCGGGCTCCTTTTTGTGGGCTGCAAGAAGGAAAACAAGGCCACCAAAGCCAAGGCCGCGAGCCCGACCCCGGCCGCCAAGGTCGCCACTGCGCCCGCACCCACGCCGGCGCCGACCCCGAGCAAGCCCGCCATCGACCAGACTTCAGAAGTGGTCATTTTCGGCTACCACCGTTTCGAGAAAAAAGTGCGGCGACCCGACACCGAGATCACACCCGAGGCCTTCGAGGCGCAGATGAAGGAATTGCAGGACAAAAAGATTCCCGTGATCAAGATGCAGGATTTTCTCGCCTGGAAACGCGGCGAAAAAGCCATCCCAACGCGCGCGGCGATCATCACCATCGATGACGGCTACAAGTCGGGCTACGAAGTCGCCTGGCCGATCCTGAAGAAATACGAACTACCCCTTCACCCTCTTCATTTACACCGAGGGAATCAAAGGCGGGAAATACGGCGGCGGCGAAGCCATGAGCTGGGACCAGTTGGCCGAGATGCGCGACGCCGGGGTCGACATCCAGGCGCACAGCGCGACCCACCAGGATCTGCGCAAGCCCTACGACAAATCGACCCGGCGCAAGCTCAACCCCGAGGAATACACCGAGTGGCTCAACTCCGAAGTGGCCGGCTCGAAGGCTACCCTCGAGCAGAAGCTCGCCATCCGGGTGAACTGCTTTGCCTTCCCCTTCGGCTACTACAACGACCGGGTAAAGGAAGCGACCAAAGAGGCGCGCTACGAAGGCGTCTTCACCGTCTACGGGCAAAAGCTGACCTACAATTCGCCTAACGACTCTCTCGGGCGCTACCTGATCGAGGCGAACAAGCCCAAGGTCTTCGAGACCGCGACCACCTTTGGGGGTTCTTCCAGTAGCGGCGGCTCCGGCGCGACGGAAATCCCGCTCACCAGCATCAACCCGCAGCCGGCCGACGGCTCCACCGCCAGCAACAAGCCGCTAATCAAGGCCAATCTCGGCGCGGTCGGCGGCATCGACCCGGCCTCGGTGAAAATGCGCGTGAGCGGGCTCGGCGTCGTCCCGGCGAAATACGATCCGGCGACCAAGATGATTTCCTACCAGGTGACGCAGCCGCTGCACGGCGATACCTGCGTCGTCATCGTCGAGGCGATGATCGGCGAGAGAAAAGCCGAAGCGCACTGGACCTTCACCCTCAAGGAAGCGCCCGCCCCGGCGGCGACTCCGAAAAAATAACCGCCGCGCGCGTCGCCGCGGAATTTCGAAATCTGATCCGCTGACATCTTTCGAGCGCTCGACCTCGGCCACGCCGAGAAAGCGAGGCGCTGGAGGGACGACTGCCGTATCGTCCGTTTTGGCTGAGCTGCGTCTGCTTTCCTTAAAGAAACGCGGACGGGACGGCGCCCGTCCCTCCAGGCGCAATCAACTACGGATTCGTTTGGAGTCTTTGAATCGCGAAAATTGTTTCGAATTTCGATATTCGGATTTCGATATTTTCCCCTAGAGTCCCCGGATGAGTCTGAATCTCGAAGTCCTTTCGCACGCTGCCAACCAGGCCCGCGGCCTCGCCATCGACGCCGTTCACGCCTCGCAATCCGGCCATCTCGGGCTCCCGTTAGGCTGCGCCGAGATGGGCGCGGTCCTCTACGGCGACGTGCTCAAGTACAATCCCGACAAACCGCGCTGGATCGGTCGCGATTACTTCGTCCTCTCCGCCGGGCACGGGAGCATGTTCTACTACGCCTGGCTGCACATGGCCGGCTACGATTTGTCCATGTCGGAAATCGAAAACTTCCGGCAGATGCACAGCAAAACCCCCGGTCATCCCGAGTTCTTCGAGACGCCGGGCGTCGAATGCACCACCGGCCCGTTAGGCCAGGGCGTGGGCAACGCCGTCGGCATCGCCATGGCCGCGAAAATGTCGGCCGCGCATTTCAACACCGACGAGCACCGCATCTTCGACCAGCACATCTTCTGCCTCGCCGGCGACGGCTGTTTGCAGGAAGGCGTCTCCGCCGAGGCGAGCGCTTTCGCGGGTCATTTCGGGCTCGATAATTTGATCCTCATTTACGACTCCAACGCCGTCACCCTCGACGCCATGGCCACGGCCACGCAGAGCGAAGACACCGGCATGCGCTATCGCGCCTACGGCTTCGACGTGCAGGAAGTCGACGGCCACGACATGCAGGCCTTCCTCGACGCGCTCCGCATCGCGAAGGAATCCGACAACGGAAAACCCAAGTTTATCATCGCCCATACCTTGATCGGGAAAGGCATTCCCGAAGTCGCCGGCACGGCCAAGGCGCACGGCGAAGGTGGCGCGAAATTTGCCGAAGAGGCGCGCAAGAATCTTGGGCTGCCGAAGGAACCTTATTTCGTTTCCGACGAAGTGCGCGACTACTTCGCCGGGCACAAGAAGCAGCTCCTCGAGGAATACGATCGCTGGGAGAAAAACTACCAGGCCTGGCGCAAGAAAAACGCCGGCAAGGCACAGCTCCTCGACGACGCGATCGACAAAAAAGTCCCGGCCGATCTTTTCGCGAAGATTCCAAATTTCCCTAACGACGCCAAGATCGCCACCCGCAAGGCCGGGAGCGAAGTCCTCCAGCCCCTCGCGCAGGCCTTGCCCTTCCTCATCAGCGGCAGCGCCGATCTCCACGGCTCGACCCTCAATTACATCAAGGACGGCGGCGAATTCACCCGCGACGAGCATGCCGGCCGCAACATCCACTACGGCATCCGCGAACACGGCATGTGCGCGATCATGAACGGCGTCGCCTACCACGGCGTCTTCCGCGCCTCGGGGGCGACCTTCCTCGTCTTCGCCGATTACTGCCGCGCCTCCATCCGGCTCGCCGCCCTCTCGCGTTTGCCGAACATCTACATCTTCACCCACGACTCCATCGCCGTCGGAGAAGACGGCCCCACCCACGAACCGGTCGAGACCGTTGCCAGCCTGCGCGTCATCCCGCAGCTCGATGTCATCCGCCCCGCCGACCCCGAGGAAACCGCCGGCGCCTTCGTCGCCGCGGCCGAGCGGACCGACGGCCCGACCTTGCTTGCCCTAACGAGGCAAGCCGTGCCGATGTTGAACGAAATCGACGTCAAGCTCCGGCGCGAAGGCGTTCTGAAGGGTGGCTACATCGCGAAGAAAGAAACCGGCGAGCTCGATCTCATCCTCCTTTCCTGCGGAAGCGAGCTGCAGCACGCGCTCGCCGCCGCCAAGGAGCTGGGCGAGGGGACCCGCGTCGTCTCCATGCCCTGCTTCGAGCGTTTCGAGCGCCAGCTCGGAGAGCTACCGCGCCGGAGTCCTGCCTAACGAGTGCAGGAAGCGAGTGGCGATCGAAGCCGGCGTCCCGGAAATCTGGTCGCAATACGTCGGCCTCGATGGCAAAATCGTCGGCCTGCAACGTTTTGGCATGAGCGCGCCCGGCGCCGAGATCATGAAAGAGCTCGGGATCGACGCCCAGCACGTCATCGACGCTGCCCGCTCGCTGTAACACAGCCGTCTCGGCTGTCGGGTCAAGCGGGCGTCTCGCCCGCTGGCTCCACTCTGCGGGCGAGACGCCCGCACCACCTGACAGGCGAGACGCCTGTGTTACGAGAAGTCCGACGAAATCGGCAGGTCGCTGGGATAGCGCGAGCTTCTCGCTTGCAGGAGAGAATCGGGTCGGTCGGTGCGGATTGACATTTGCGAGAATCGTCTGATAGCCTCGGTTCCATGGCCCGCAAAGCGCGAGTGGAATTCGCTGGGGCGAGCAATTATGAATCTGACCGTTGCAATGATGGCAGTGGGAATGCTCGGAGCGCTTTTCGGAGCCTATTTGCTTCGCCGCCAGCGGCCAACCAGTAGGCGATGGTTGCTTTGGCTTGGGTTGGCAATCCTGTCTCTGATCGGGATACTCCTGAACTGGCGCGCCTCATTGGCCTGACGCAGGCGGAACGGTTAGGGGGCAGGCTAACTATCGACAGTTTTGCCAGCGTGCCGCCGCCCCAAGGCGCGAGTCGATTTTTCCGGGGCCGTCTCGACGGGCTCCCCCGATCGACAGGCGGCTTCTCCCCCGACCGTCTCCTCGTTAAATGAACCATTGAGCGGGCGAGACGCCCGCTCTACCCACAGGCAGGATGCCTGTGCTACAACGGCTCGCGCTCTTCCCGCGCCCGGTCTTCGAAGCGGGTGAATTCCTTGCGGAAGGTGAGGGGGATGTCGCCGGTCGGGCCGTTGCGCTGCTTGGCGATGATGAGGTCGGCTTTGCCTTCGGTCTCGTCCTTTTCTTCCTCGGTGTCGGCGTAGTATTCCTGCCTAACGAGAAGGCCGACGACATCGGCGTCCTGTTCGATGCTGCCGGATTCGCGCAGATCGCTCAGGCGCGGCCGGCCTTTGCTGTCGCCGGTCCGGTTTTCCGGATTTCGATTGAGCTGGGCGGCGACGATGATCGGGATTTTCAGTTCCTTGGCCAGGCCTTTGATGCCGGCGGAGATTTCGGAGATTTCGATCTGGCGGTTTTCCTGTCCGCGCCGCGAGGTGGAGCGGAGCAATTGCAGGTAATCGATCACGATCAGCTCGATGTCGTGCTGCGCTTTGAGGCGGCGGGCCTTGGCGCGGAGCTCGAGAATGTTGAGGCCGGGGCTGTCGTCGATGAAAAACCTGGCCTCGGCCAGTTTCGAGGCGGCGGCGGTGAGCTTGGGGAAATCGCGGTCGGCCAGGAAGGTGCCGTCGCGCACTTTTTGCGAGTTCACGCCCGGCGCGGGAACAGAGGAGGCGCTGGACCAGTTGCTGCGCGCTCATTTCCAGGCTGAAGACGGCGACGGCGCGGTTTTCGTTCACGGCCACGTGCTCGGCGATGTTCATGGCGAGCGCGGTTTTGCCCATGCTGGGGCGGGCGGCGATGACGATCATCTCCGACGGGTGCAGCCCGCTCGTTAGGCGGTCGAAATCCTTGAATCCGGTGGAGAGGCCGGTGATGCCGCCCTGCTGCTGGTAAAGCTTCTCGATCGCCTCGATCGCGTCCATGACCTGGTCCTTCATGGAGACGGCCTTGTCCTTGAAGCGGTCTTCGCCGACGGCGTAGATCTTTTGTTCCACTTCGTCGAGGAGGTTGTCGACCTGGTCCTGCTCCTCGTAGGAACGGCGCGCGCCCTCGGTGCAGGCGCTGATGATCTCGCGCAAAATGTATTTGTCGCGAACGATCTCGAGGTAGTAGCCGACGTTCGCCGCCGTCGGGACGAAGGTGAAAAGGCTGGTGACGAAAGGCGGGCCGCCGATCAGGTCGAGCAGGTTCCGGTCGCGCAGGATCTGCGTGAAAGTGATCAGGTCGATGCCCTGACCGGCATTCCAGAGATCGACCAGGACGGTGTAGATCGTCTGGTGGGAGGGGATGTAGAAATAGTTCTCGTTGATCTTCTCGACCACTTCCGCGATCGCGTCGCGGGGCGAGATGAGCATGGAGCCGAGCACGCCCTGCTCGGCTTCGACGCTGTGGGGGAGGGCGCGGTGAATATCTACGGGAGAACCTTGGGATAACTCGCCATTTGTCCTCCCACCGCTTCGTGCCGCCGAGCCTCGGCCAGCGCCATTCGGTGCTGTCTTGCGAGGCCCCCCAGGTTCATTCCCTTGGGGACTTCTCGGCATTTAGTTACTTGGTGTGTTTGCGCGGACCGCGGGACTTGTCGGCCGATTCTTCGGCGGCCGGGGCTTCCGTTTTCGGTTCTTCGGAAGATTTGACGTTGAACTTGAAAGCGGCTTTCACATCGGGGTGCAACTTGAGCGGCACTTCGTGTTCGCCGGTGGTCTTGATCGGGTGCTCCATGACGAAGAGATGGCGGTCGATGTCGCGACCGATTTCGTTCTTCAGCCGCTCCGAGAGATCGTTGGCGGTGATGGAACCGAATGCCTTGCCGGTCTCGCCGGTGTGGAGAACGAAGGTGACCTTGAGCTTGGCGATGCGGCGGGCCAGTTCTTCGGCTTCGTTCAGTTCGCGTCCCTCGCGTTCGGCGCGTTTCGCTTTCAAAGCGTCGAGCTGCCGCATGGCGCGGGGCGTCACTTCAGAAGCTTTGCCGGTGGGCAGAAGGAAATTGCGCGCATAACCGCGGCGCACTTTTACCACATCGGCCTCGGCGCCAAGGCCGGGGACGTTTTCAGTGAGGATAATTTGAGTGGAAGACATGAGAATATGGCGGCTGAATTAGGTCGAGCGCTTCCGGGAGGGAAGAAGCGCAGGGGACGTGATTATAGGGCGCGAAGCGATGGTGTCAACGCGCGAAGCCCGCTCACATCCGGAGCAACTTCGGTCGATTCGCATCGGCATTGCCTCCTACAGGTCATAGACTTCTACCAAGCCAAGACCTGTTCCACCATCCACTCCGCTGACAATCGCGGTGTAAACGCCTGCGGGCAGGTGGAGAATGATGGCCGATTCAAGCGGATCGGTCGGGGCAAGACCGTTGCTGCTAACATCGGATGCGTAAACGGCATCCTGCCAATTGTCGTTTGAAGCGATGGCAGCACCGTTGGCGTCGTAAACCGTAAGCATCGGATCAGCCAGAGGGTTGCTCACGCCCGCCGCCGTAAGAGAAGGGCCGATGGCGCGAATGACGACGGTTGCATGGTCCACATTGCCCACGATGAACCCGCTAATCAGCACGTAATCGCCCCTTCCAATATTGCCGCGGGTGCTGATATTCGCCAGCACGGCATCCGCTTCCGGAGAAAGGTCGTAGGCTTCAAACAAGCCCACGCCGGCGTCCGCGCCTTTGCCCGTCGACACGACCGTATAGAAACCTGGGGCAAGAGTCTGGATCGTCGCTGCCTCCCCCGGGTTTTTCGGGCCCAATCCATTGGCTGTTAGCTCAGCTGCTCCGGGATCGCTTTGCCAGTCATCATTGGTCGCGACGATATTGCCGAGCGAGTCGTGCAAAGTAAGGACCGGGTCCGACAAGGGTCTCGTGAGGTAGGAGATGTTGAGCGAAGGTCCCAGGACTCGCAACGCCACCTTTTTGGCTTCAGTTCCCGATATGATAAACCCGCCAATTAACGCATCATCTCCCGGAGCAATATTGCCACGAGTGGAGATATTGAGCGCCCGTGCGGGAATGATTGGGAAGTTGCTGTTTTCCAGGTGAATTGGAAGTGAGTTATAGGCCGTGTCACAGAAAGTCGTTGGATACTGATAGTTGAAGACTGTTTCGCCCGCCGCATCTAATCCCAGCAGTTGGGCATAGGGCGGGTTGGCAGTAAAGCCACCGACAAAGGCATAATCGATCAGGTAATTAAGCGGGGCGTCTTCATAGATGCTGCTGCAGATCGGGGACTCGATTGTTTGGTTCAGCTCGTAGTTCCAGACTGCGGTCGCGGAACCGGGATCGCCGCCGACGTCCGCACCGGTCAAGTTAAGCTGGTATTTGCGCGGAGCGGAATACGTGCGGTTCTCCCCAGGCGGCTGCTGGAAACTGCTAAAGTACCCGTCGTCGAATAAGAGCAGATCCTGATCAAAAGTAATGGAAGTAGAATGCTGGCCGATCGGCGGCAGGCTGTCAGGCGTCATCGTCAGCGTGTATTGCGCGAGGGACGGGAACTCATGCCATTTCTTAGTGGTATCGCCCATGATCCACTTAATTGCTCCGGTCGAGTAATCGATGGCAATGACGAAGTTTTCCCGGCTCGAAACGATCACGGTATCATCCGCCCGGTTGTAGGTCGCGGCGTTACTGTGGAACCAGTCCATCGGCGCTGGATAAACGAACTGGCTTGGATCGTCGCCTCCTGCCGTCATGGCCGCGCTGATAATCTCGGCCATGTTCCAAGTCTTAAGAACAGCGCCGGATAGATCCACTTCCATGATGACGCATTCGGTGAAATCTGTCGTGTCTGCTTCGAGGAGGAGGCCGGTCTTGCCCGGATCGATGTTATGGTGAAAGTTCACCACCCCGTCCGTGCTATAGTCACCGAGGGCGGTAATGGTGCCATCGAGGTCTATCCGATGCAGAGTCGCGCCGACCGTCCCGTAGGCCGCACCATTGAAGAAGATGGAAGACCCGGTCAGAGCGCTGGGGATACCGATGGTGCTCACCCAGCGCAATGCTCCGTCGGTATCGAGTATGAGAGGTGAGAAGCCACCGCAACCGCCCCTGACGAAGAGATAATCGTAGCTCAAATCGGTACTGTCAGTCCTCGCTTGCAGAATCATCGGGTTCTTGTAGCCGCATCCCTGGTCATCGAAGGCGGCGGTGACGACCGATGTGCTATCTATCGTGGAGGAACCATCAAGAAAGTGATAGGTGAGAGTGACGGTGTTGGTATAACCATCATAGAGTCCGTAGACCGGCACGAAAATGTCGGTGCTGGGCGGCACCAGATAGCCGTGGCTGATCAGGTAGTCCCGAGTGTACGTTCCGGACAAAGGCCGGGTCACGGAGCCGGTCTTTGGCGTAATGCTGAATTGAATACTCTTGATCGAGTTGGTGTCGCTCGCCGAGAGAGTCAATTGGCTGATAAACGGGGTTGGACCCGCATTTTGGCCGGTGATAATTATGGTGGTGTCGTCCGCTTGAGTCCCAAACGCGCCTCCGGCAAACAGAAACGGGATCGCAACGACCGTCATTAAAGAACGTAGTTTCATGGGATAGTTTAGTTTCTTAGAAGAGATTTTCCGGCTAGCCCGCACCATGGCAGAATAGATGCGGTATTCAAAAGAAAATAATGATGATGCCTTGGGTATTCTCAACGTTTCTCCCCGGTGTGGAAGCCGGGACCAGGCCGGCCACGAACTCCTCCAATGGTGTCGAACGCGAGGTGCCTAGTCGGCTGGCGTCTCAAGATCGAAAAACTCCGCCAAGCCGATGCCGGTGTCGCCACTAGCTCCGCTCACGATCGCCGTGTAAGCGCCTGCTGGTAGACGGAGAATGGTCGCGGATTCGGCGTCATCGGTCGGCGCGAGCCCGTTCTGCATGATCTGCGGCGCGGTGCTGTCGTCCTGCCAATTATCGTTGCTGCCGATCACGACGCCGTTGCTGTCATAAACGGTCAATATCGGATCGCCCAGCGGATCGCTTATCTCGGAAGAAGCGAGGGATGGTCCGATCGCCCGAATGAGCATAGTTTCGCTCTCAACCTCGCCCACAATGAAACCGCCGATAAGCACCTCGTCGCCCGTGCGGACTAGACCGCGGGTGCTGAGGTTGGCTAGTCTTGAGGTCGCCAGCGGCGAGAGATCGTAAGTCTCCACCAACCCGATTCCCGGAGTCGCGTCTTTCCCGGTGACGACGGCGGTATAGGCACCCGGCTGCAGAGTAGCCCGCAGCGCGGCTTCGGCCGGGTCGCTCGGGGCTAGCCCGTCGGCTCTGATCAGGTCGACGTTCACACCTGTTTCCCAGTTGTCGTTGGACGCGATAACAGCGCCGGCGCTATCGTACAAGGTGAGAACAGGGTCGGCCAGCGTCCCTGCAAGGCCGGCCTTACTCAGCGAGGGGCCGAGGGCGCGCAGCACCACAGTCTTGGGATCGGTGCCCGTTACGATAAATCCTGCGATGAGGGCATCGTCATTGGGACCGACGAGGCCGCGGGTGGAGAGATTGAGCGATTGCGGCCCAATTGCTGGAAAGACCGTGTTTTCGAGATGAAGCGGGGCGGCATTAAAAACCGCGTTGCACCCAATGGAAGGGTATTGGTAATAAAAGACCTTTTCGCCCGTAGCATCCAATCCCAGGACGCGAGCATAGCGAGTTTGGTCCGGAGGCGTGCTAACAAAAGCGTAATCGACCAGGTAATTCAGCGGCAAGTCCTCATAAACGCTTCCGCAGAACGGACTAAACACACTCTCATCCATGGGATAGTTCCAGACTTCCGTGGCCACCATGTTCGACACATCGATTTGATACTTTCGGGGGCTCGCATAGGTTCGGGTTGCGCCAGGCAAGTCGGCGAAAAAGAGGCTGGCGGTTCCGTTATCAAAGACGAGGACGTTCTGATCGTGGGTGATTGAAACCGCATGCTGTCCGATAGGTGGCAGGCTGCCAGGGGCAAGAGTTAGCGCGTATTGTCTTAACGAAGGAAACTGATACCACTGCTTCTCCGGGTCGCCCAAAATCCATTTGATTGAGCCGCTAGTGTAATCAAGACAAATGAGAAAATCCTCCCGACTTGAGATAATTAGCGAATCATCGGCGCGATTGTAAGTAACAGCGTTGCTGTGGAACCAATCGTCAGGTGAATGGTAAACAAACTGACCAGGATCATCCCCACCTGCAATCATGGCGGCGGCAATAATGTCAGCCATGTTCCACGTCTTCAGGAGTTTTCCATCATAATCGATCTCCATAATGACTGATTCGAAGTAGGCGCTTGTGTCCGCCTCGAAGATGAGGCCGACCTTGCCGCGATCCACATTGTGATGGAATTCAGTCACTCCAACATCGCTGTAATCTCCCAGAAAACTTACCGTTCCATCGAGGTCGTTGCGATATAGAAGCGAACCGTCGCCGATATAAATCGAGTTCCCGACGAAGGCCAAATTATAACTCTCTAGGCCAGTTGTCCCGACCCAACGCAAAGCGCCATCTGTATCTATGATGGCGGGGGAGTAGAGACTGCAGGCGCCCTTCAATACGAGGTAGTCATAGCTCAGCGAATTATTCTCTGTCTTAGCTTGCAGGATAGTTGGCGTTTTGTAGCCACAGGGATCATCAAAAGCTGCGGTAGCGATGGTGGTGCCCTCCTGTTTGGAGGAGCCGTCACTGAAAGAATAGGTGAGGGTGACCGTGTTCGTAAAATCCGAATACAATCCCCAAACGGGCAGAAAGATTTCGCCCGTGTCGGGATTAAGGTAGCCACGCTCGGTTAGATAGGCGCGGCTGTAAGTGCCAGACAAAGGGCGCGTGACCGATCCCTCTTTTGGCGTAATTGTGAACTGAATATTCTTCAGAACGCTGGTCTGGCTGGCAAGGAGGGCAAGCTGAC
Source organism: uncultured Verrucomicrobiae bacterium (assembly GCA_963740715.1). Taxonomy (GTDB): domain Bacteria; phylum Verrucomicrobiota; class Verrucomicrobiia; order Chthoniobacterales; family UBA10450; genus Palsa-1392. The sequence goes on from CAVUGD010000024.1 coordinate 14,275, forward strand.
TTATGAATGGCGCCGGTCCCGCGGTCTGGCCGAGGATTTCGATCGTTGTGTCGTCTGCTTGAGTCGCCGACGCGGTGGAAGAGACGAGCAAGGCGGCGGCGACGAAAATGACGCCCAGAGTTATTGCTGAATGAAGTTTCATGCGCATTTCCTCTAGCGCATGGTGGGCCGACTGCATCTGCTTTTTGCAAAAAATGGCCGACCCTGTGGAACGTGGAGATAGGCCGCCGCCTCGGTGCCAAACTCGAACGGCGGACGCTCCGCAGAGGGACGTGGGAGCAGCAGGGTTGGCCTAGATCATTCCCAGTTTCATCCGCCCGGCTTCGCTGATCATGTTCTGGTTCCAAGGCGGATCCCAGACGAGTTGAACATCTGCTTCCTCGACGCCATCGATGCTGAGGATTTTGCTCTGGGCGTCGTTGGCGATGGCGGGACCCATGCCGCAACCGGGTGCTGTCAGGGTCATTTTCACTTCCACTTTGGTGCCGCCCTCCGGCTTCTGCACCAGGTTGCAATCGTAGACCAAACCGAGGTCGACGATGTTGACCGGGATTTCCGGGTCGTAGCATTGTTTCAACTGCTCCCAGACCGCTTTTTCATCGACGGGGGCGCCGGGCTCGGAGGCAACTGCTTTTTCACCATTCTCGGACGCGAGCTTTTCTAAGCCGAGCGCATCCAGATCTTTTTCCGCGACGCGGGCCAGGCCTTGATAGGTCGCGATCGTGTAGCTGCCGCCGAGGGTTTGGGTGACGACGCCGGGCGTGCCGGCCGGGATCGTCGTCTTGGTGCCGCTCGGGATTTGGATGACCTCCAGGTCGCGGGAAGTGGTGAATTCGGTGTTTTCGTGCATGGGAATAGGTCGTAAGGCTAGGAATCGAGAACGATCTTAAGTTTTTTCTGGGCGGCGGCAGTCGGGTTGAAGGAATCCATCAATGTCGGCGCCTGAGCCGTCTGCGGAGCCGGACGCGGGAGCGCCGCTGAGCGCGGAGCGCAGGGCGCCTTCCACTAACTGCGCACAATGAATCTTCACCGGGGGCAACGCGCCTAACGGCGCCGCCAGCTCTTCGCCCGACATCGACATCGCTTCGTCGACGGTTTTGCCGGCGAGCATCTCGGTCGCGACGCTGGCCACGGCGATGGCGGTTTGGCAGCCGAAAGTCTGGAAAGTCGCGCGATCGATCACTTTGCGGCCGCCTTCTTCCTTGAACTTCACCCACATCCGCAACATGTCGCCGCAATCGGCGCTTCCGACCGTGCCGATGGCGTCGGCGTTTTCCATCTCGCCCAGGTTCTGCGGGTTCTTGACCGCCGCTTCGATGCGTTTTTCGAGGTCGTCGTTCATCGTTAGGCGTTTTCCAGATGGTAGCGGGGTAACTTCGGATCGACTTCCGCGCTCCAGGCATCGATTCCGCCGCGCAGGCTTTTGATTTTCTCGAAGCCGTGGCCCTGAAAATAGGCCGCGGCATCCATGCTGCGCGCGCCTTGATGGTCGTAGATCACGACCAAGTCGGAGCGTTCCCACTTGGCCAAAATTTCCTGCATGAATTCCTGGGTGAAAAGATGCGCGCCGGGGATTTTCACGGCGTCGAATTCTTCGCGCGTGCGAATGTCGAGGAGGTGAATCGTTTCGCCCGCGGCAAGACGATCGGATAGTTCGCGGGGCTCAATCTGCATGGCGCGATCGGCCGCGTCGCTCGTGAGGATGTGCTCGACCACTTCGTCGACATCGAGGTTTTCGTTGCGCGCGCAAACCCCGGCGAGCGTCTCGTCCGGGCTGAAACCGCAACTTGCGCAGCCGCCGATATGATAGCGGCGAAAAAGCGCGCGTTGAGCGCCTGGAAATTGTTCCAGAAGCTCTCGCATCGTGATGCCGGGATCGATCGTCGCGGTGGAATTCATCGCGCGACAAATGTAGCGGCGGTCAACGGGCGTCGCAAACTGGCTAGAGCTTCTCAGGAGTGCCAAGCAGCTCGGTGACGCGTTGCAGGAGCCTGCCGGCGCCGCCGCCGTCGAGGCTGCGGTGATCGAAGCTGAGGGTGAGTTCGGCCTGGGTCGTCGGAACGAACTGCTTTTTCTCTTCGCTCCAGGTCGGCGCTTTTTTTCCCGCGCCGAGTCCGAGGAGGAGCGTCTGGTCGGGCAGGGGAATGGGCGTGCCCCAGTCGAGCCCGAAGGTGCCGAAATTTGAAACCGAAGCGATGCCGCCGGCGGTCATCTCGCTCGTGACCCGGCGCCGGCGCGCGAGATCGACCAGCTCGGTGTAGCGACTCGTTAGGTCGCCTAACGAAGTCTTGTCCGCGTTGCGAATGACCGGGACCATGATCCCATCCTGCGCTTCCACCGCGACGCCGATATCGATCGACTCGGAGCGCAGCGCGCGATTGCCGATCAAACGCGCCGCCGCGGCCGGCGTTTCCGCGAGCGCCAGAGCGAGCGCGCGCAAAACATACAGAGCCGGGCCCGGTTTCGGATCGCGCTTTTTCCGATCTTCCAGCACCGGATCGAGACAAACCGAGACACCGACGGTGGCGAGCGGCCGCGTCCAACTGCGCCGCATCGCATCGGCCACGCCGGTGCGAATCGCGCTCGCGTCTTCCGCGGTTTGTTTCTCGAGGCCGCCGAGAAATGATTCCAGATCCTTGATCGTGACCCGCCCGGCGTTGCCGCTGCCCTGGACGGCCGCGAGATCGGCCTGCGTCAGTTTCAACTCGGCCATGCGCGCCTTCACGCGCGGCGAAAGATAGCCCGCGCCTTTCGCGCCCGCCGGCACGGGCAGGACGCCGGTCTTGTCGACCTGGAAATGCGAACCGGCATCGACCTGCGGCAGGCTGGTTTCGTCGACCTGGAAATGTGAGCCGCTGCCGTTCCCCGTCTTCGCGGTCTCTTCCTCGCGCCCTGGAACTTCTTTCGCCACTTCGCCCTTGGGCGGTTCGGGCGCGGCTTTTACGAAACGCGCCGCATCCGCTTCGCTCGCCTCGATATAACCGAGGACCGCGCCGACCTCGTAAACGCCTTTCACTTCCGCCTCGATCTTCGCGATCTCGCCGGGGCAGGGCGTCGTGACGCCCATGACTGCTTTGTCCGTCTCGACTTCGATGATCTCCTGATCGGCCACGACTTTGTCGCCGGGCTTCACTTTGATCGTGACGATCGTCGCCTCGGCCATCGATTCGCCGAGCTGTGGCATGGTGATTGGAACTTTCGGCATAAAATTATTCGGCCAGAATCTGGCGCGCTTTGGCGGCGATCGATTTCGCGTTCGGGCGATGCTCGGCCCAGAGATTTGGATGATAAGGGATCGGCGTGTCCTTGGCGTTGACGCGACCGGGCGCGGCGTCGAGCAGATGAAATCCTTCCGTCGCGACGCGCGCGATGACCTCGGCGGTCGCTCCGCCCCAGGGAAATGATTCGCCCACGCAGAGCAGTCGGCCCGTCCGCGCGACGGAGGCGAGCACGGTGTCGGTATCGAGCGGCTTGATGCTGCGCAGATCGACCACTTCGATCTCGACTCCACTGGCGGCGAATTCTTTCGCGACCGCGAGCGCTTCGTGCACCATCGCGCTGTAGGTGACGATGCTCAGGTCGCGGCCTGGCCTAACGATTCGCGCTTTGCCGATCGGCAGCCGGTCTTTCGGCAGGGCGTCGGCTTTGAGATGGTAATAAAGATATTTGTGCTCGCAGTAGATGACCGGGTCGTCGATCGCGACCGCGTCGATCAGCATCGTGTAAGCGTCTTCCACCGTCGCGGGCGCGACCACGACGAGCCCGGGGTAGTGCGAGTAGATCGCCTCCATGCTCTGGCTGTGAAACGGTCCGCTGCCTTTCGTCCCGCCGGAGGGCAGGCGCACCGTGATCGGGCAGGGGATATTCGTCCGCCAATACTGCGTGCCGGCGTTGTTCAGAATCTGGTTCAGCGCCACGCTCGAGAAATCGGCGAACTGCATTTCGACAATCGGCCGCATCCCTTCCATGGCCGCGCCGATCGCGGTCCCGACCATCGCGTCTTCGCTGATCGGCGTGTTCAGGACGCGCCCGGGAAATTTCTCGGCCAGCCCCTTCGTCGCCTTGAACGCCCCGCCGAATTTCCCGGCAATATCCTGCCCGTAGAGATAGACGCGCTCGTCCTCGCGCAAGAGATGCGCCTGCGCTTCGCGGATCGCCTCGAGGTAAGTGATGCTCACGAAATCGTATCCACCAGTTCGCGCGCCGACATCGCGCACCAATCTTCTTCGCTCCCGACCGGGGCCGCTTCGCGTTGCGCGGCTTCCACCGCCTTCTCGATTTCGGCGGAAATCTCGGCGCGCCATTGCTTCAGCGTCGCGGCCTCGAGCCAGCCCTTCTCCGTGATCAATTTCTCGGTCGTAAGCACGCAATCCTGTGCCCAAAGCTCCTTCTTCATTTCCGCCGGGACGTAGCTGGCATCGTCATGCTCCCCGTGCCCCGCCAGTCGAAGGAGCGACGCGACGACCAACTGCGGCGGGCCACCCGCTCGCGCCCGCTCCACCGCGCCGCCGATGACATCGAGGCAGGCCGCGAGATTCGTCCCATCCACTTCGTGACCGTCGTAGCCGTAGCCCAGCGCCCGATCGACCAGTTTGGCGCAGGCAAATTGCCGGTCGTTAGGCGTGGAATAGGCGAAGTGATTGTTCGACGCCACCAGCACGAACGGCACCTTCTCCACCGCCGCGATGTTCATCCCCTCGTGCGTCGCGCCCGTCTGCATCCCGCCTTCGCCGATCGTCGTTAGGCCAACGAAATTTTTCTCCCCCTTCATCCGCTTCGCCATCAGCTTGCCCACCACCACCGGGATGAGGGAGCCGAGATGCGAGATCATCGCGATCTGCCCGGTCTCGGGCCAGCCGCGATGAATATTCCCGTCCCGCCCGCGCATCGATCCCTGGCGCGAGCCGAGATAAGTGCGGGTGACATTAAGGAGCGGCTCGCCGCCCGCGGCGCGTCCCGCCTGGTCGCGGATGAGCGGGCCAAAGACATCGCCCTTTTGCAAAAACAAACCGCAGGCCGTGCTCACCGCTTCCTGCCCGCGCCCGACGTAGACGCCGCCCGTGATCAGGCCGCCGCGGTAGAGACTGGTCAGTTTCTCCTCGAAAATGCGGGTCTGCAGCATCCAGCGAAACGCTTCCAGGTAGCGCTCGTGCGGTGGGAGCTTGTCGAGCGGAAGAGGTGCGGCGCGTTTCGCGGTTTGCAGCATCGATAGGATTTAAACCAGCAACGCCGTGCGCGCCAAAAAAAGATTTTTGTGCGGTCAGTGCCTGCTCGTGATCGCGCGTCCGCCATCTCAGCGGACGGAGCCGGTTACCAGGCCACTTTGTTAGTTTGTCCGTGGCCGGTTCCACGGCGCGTGAGTGGATAGCCGCCAACCCGTCCGGGGCCCAGGATCATCTTCGCCGGTCTGTGTCATGACCGCCTCCGCGCTTGACGCTTCCACTTTGCTGATTCGGACCGATTCGACCATGTCGGGCGGGTCGGTGACGAAGAGTTCCATGCCCACCTGCAAGCCCTGGTCTTTTCCGACATCGAGTGTGACCGGCGTGTCCTTGAATTTCCACTTGGCGATGCTGGGGCGAGTGGTGACCGGACCCACGGCGATGATTGTCGCCACAATGGGTTTCACCAGGAGATAGTCCCGGTATTTCTCGGGCACGTTGGGAAAGCCGGTCACTGGTTTCTTCTCGTCGCCCGTGCGCATGAGATAGGAACCGTGACTTTCGTTGCGAGGTTCCCGACCCTGGTTGATGTCGTTGCAAAAGCCGACGAAGTCGTCAGCCGGGATGAGATAACGTCGCGCACCCCACGAAACGGGGACAAACTCCGGGGCGATCCCTTGAAAGCCTTTCCGCTGGTTCTCGAAGGTGAAGGAAAGACGGATGACGTCGTTGAGCTGCCGGGCCGTTCCGTAGTTCCGGTCATACAATCCGAGGCAGCCATGCCACTCGAAAACGTATCCGGCAGCGGGTGCGATCACGATCGACTGATTCACCCCGAGGCCGTCCCCGGCGTAGTATTTTCCCGCCCACTCGTGGTCGCCGAGGCCCTTGATCTCCGCGAGAATCGCTGCCGTCCTGTTTTGCGCGTTTCTCTCCGCGCTGGGAGAGAGCTTAGACGACTCTGGCTCGGCGCCAACTGCGGCGCCAATCGCGGCGCGAACCAGAAGTAGAACGAGGATAATCGGAAGCTGTATTTTCATTCTGCGGCGAGCGAAATAAGACCCGCAAATTTCCGGCGCATTCTACGCCGCGCTCCAACATCGGCCAAGGCAAATGGCTGGCCGGCAAATCGTGCGGGCGCGGTGGTGATATCGGCTAACGGGACGCGCCGGGACGCAACTTTCGCGTGAAGTTGCAAGGGGGTCTGCTTTGGTGTCACGCGGTGCGGGTGGCACCGGATACTTTACTGCGGCAATGCTCGAACACATCAACGAACTGATCCTGCGCCTCGACAACTGGGGCTACGTCATCGTCTTCCTCATCGTGATGATGGAATGCCAGGCGTTCCTCGGCTTTTTCATGCCGGGAGAAAGCATGGTGATGGTGGCCGGTTTCATGGCCGGGCAGGAGGTGCTCGACGTCCGCGTGCTCATCGTCGTCGTGGCCTCGGCGGCGATCATCGGGGACAGCATCGGCTACGAATTTGGCCGGCGGCTGGGACGCGACTGGCTGCGGCTGCATGGCAAGAAATTCTGGCTCCGGCCGGAGCGGCTCGATCGGATGGACGCGTTCTTTCTCCGCTACGGCGGGTTGAGCGTGCTCTTCGCGCATTTCCTGCATGTCGGGCGCGCGCTCATGCCGTTTTTCGCGGGCGCGGCGCGGTTGCCGTATGTGCGCTTCCTCATTTTCAATGCGATCGGCTGTGTCCTCTGGGCGACGATCTTTTCGCTCGTCGGTTATGTTTTCGGACAGAGCTGGCACCTGGTCGATCGCTGGATCGGACGAGCGGGCATCATCGGCGCGATCCTCGGCGCCATGGTGGTGGTGACGATCGTGCTCTGGCGCGGCCTAACGAGTCGCGAGCTGGAGATTCGGGAATGGTGGCGGCAATTCTGCGCGCGGCCCTGGGTGGTCAGTTTCCGGCGACGTTTCGCGCGGCAGATCGACTGGCTGGAGCAGCGTTTTTCGCCCCGCGGCTTTCTCGGGATTCATCTCACGATGGGGATTTTTCTGCTCCTCGCCGCGGTCGCGAATTTTTGGCGGCTTGCTCGAACGGATCGGAACGCGGAGCTGGTTTCTGGCGGCGGATTTGCAGGTGGTGGAATGGTTCGCGCATCATTCCGGCGGGCCGATGAGCCCGGTGATGGTCTTCTTCGCGCACCTCGGCTCGGCTTACTGGCTGGCGGGGCTGTATTTGCTCGCGGTGTTGCTCGGTCGGCATAACCAGCATCGCCTGCGCCTGCTCCTCATCGCCGCGCCGGGCGGCGTCCTGCTCGATTTTATTTTGAAACTCGTTTTTGCCGGCGCTCGTCCGCACTTCGGCCATGGGGCGGTTTTTGGTCCGCTCGATGGCGACTTGATGACCAGCACGGTCGTCTACGGCACGCTCGCCTTCGTCCTCGCGCGCACGCTGCTGCGCTGGCATTGGCGCGCGCTGGTTCTGATCGCGAGCGTCCTGCTCGTGTTCCTCATTACGCTGAGCAGTCTTTACCTGGAGGTGACGCTCCTGAGCGATGCGTTGATTGCGATGGTGGAAGGCGCGGCCTGGGTTCTCGTCTGCGTCAGCGGGGTGGAAATTGTCCGCTGGCGGGAGACGGCGCGGGAGGAGATATCCGCTGCTGGACGATTCGTTAGGCGAACGAGGACGAGCTTATTCGCCCATCCGCTCGCGCAGACTGGCGATGGCGTACTCGCGATTCATCTTGGCGATGAAGCTGGCGCTGATCTCGGCCGGGCAAACCGCTTCGCACTCGTAGGTGTTGGTGCAGTTGCCGAAACCTTCCTGGTCCATTTGCCTAACCATGCGCAGGACGCGGCGCGAACGCTCCGGCTGGCCCTGCGGCAGAGAGCGCGAGATGGGAAATTTTCGCGGAAGTGAAGAGCATCGCGGAAGCGTTGGGGCAGGCCGCGGCGCAGGCACCGCAACCGATGCAGGCGGCCGCTTCCATCGCCAGATCGGCGTTGTGTTTCGGGATCGGAATCGCGTTTGCCTCCGGCGCGGAACCGGTCCGCGCGCTGACGAATCCGCCCGCCTGCACGATGCGATCGAGGGCGGAGCGATTGATGACCAGATCCTTCACGATCGGGAAAGAGCGGACGCGGAACGGCTCGACCGTGATTGTTTCGCCATCCTTGAACTGGCGCATGTAAACCTGGCAGGCGGCGGCCGGATGGGCGGGTCCGTGGGCTTCGCCGTTGATCGTTAGGCTGCAGGTCCCGCAGATGCCTTCGCGGCAATCGGAATCGAACGCGACCGGCTCTTTCTCGCCGGTCGTGAGCTGCTCGTTCAGGATATCGAGCATCTCGAGAAAGGAAGTCGCCGGCGAAATGTCGCGGACCTCGTATTCCTGCAGCTCGCCCTTGGCTTTGCCCGAAGGCTGGCGCCAGATCTTGAGTTTGAAATTCATTTGTAGCTGCGGGTGGCGAGGTGGACCGACTCGAAGACGAGCGGCTCGGTATGGAGTTTCGGCTCGGCCGCGGCGTCGCCTTGGTATTCCCAGGCAAAGACATCCGCAAAATTTTCGTCGTCGCGCAGCGCTTCGCCTTCCGGCGTTTGATGTTCCTCGCGGAAATGGCCGCCGGCACGATTCGTCGCGGGCGAGCGCGTCGCGGCACATCAATTCTCCGAACTCGAGGAAATCGGCGACGCGGCCGGCGCGCTCGAGCGATTGGTTAAAGGTCTCGCCGTAGCCCGGGACGTTGACGTTGCTCCAAAATTCTTCGCGCAACTGCGGGATGCGCGCGATCGCTTCCTGCAATCCCGCGGCGTTGCGGGCCATGCCGCATTTGTCCCAAAGGAGGAGGCCGAGCTCGCGATGGAAGGAATCGACCGAGCGCTTGCCATCGACGTCGAGCATCCGCTTGGTCCGTTCGCGCACGTCGCTTTCGGCTTTGGCGAATTCCGGATGATCGGCCGCGGGGCGTTTGCCGATCTGCCCGGCGAGATAGTTAGGCAAGGTGTAAGGCAGGACGAAATATCCATCGGCCAGGCCCTGCATGAGCGCGCTGGCGCCGAGGCGATTGGCGCCGTGATCGGAGAAATTCGCTTCGCCGATGACGTGCAGGCCGGGGACGTTGCTCATCAAATTGTAGTCCACCCAGAGCCCGCCCATCGTGTAATGGACCGCCGGATAAATCCGCATCGGGGCGTGGTAGGCGTTGTCGCCGGTGATCTTTTCGTAGATGTCGAAGAGGTTGCCGTAGCGCTCGCGAATCATGTCTTCGCCGAGGCGCGCGATGGCGTCCTTGAAATCGAGGTAAACGCCGCGACCGCCGGGCCCGACGCCGCGGCCTTCGTCGCAAACTTCCTTCGCGCTGCGGGAGGAGATGTCGCGCGGGGCGAGGTTGCCGTAGCTCGGATATTTTCGTTCGAGATAATAATCGCGATCCGCTTCCGGAATGCTGGCCGGCGGCTTGTCGCAATCTTCCTTGCGCTTCGGCACCCAGACGCGGCCGTCGTTGCGGAGCGACTCCGACATGAGGGTGAGCTTCGATTGGTAGTCGCCGCTGACCGGGATGCAGGTGGGGTGAATCTGGGTGTAGCAGGGGTTGGCGAAGAGCGCGCCCTTCTTGTAGGCGCGGTAGGTGGCGGTGACGTTGCAGCCGCGGGCGTTGGTCGAAAGGTAAAAGACGTTGCCGTAGCCGCCGGTGGCGAGAACGACCGCGTCGGCCGCGTGCCTAACGATTTCGCCGGTGATGAGATTGCGCGTGATGATCCCCTTGGCGTGGCCGTCGACGAGGACGAGATCGAGCATCTCGGTCTGCGGAAACATCGTGACCGTGCCGGCCGCGATCTGGCGGCAGAGGGCCTGGTAGGCGCCTAACAAGAGCTGCTGGCCGGTCTGGCCGCGCGCGTAGAAGGTGCGCGAGACCTGGGCGCCGCCAAAGGAGCGATTGGCCAGGAGCCCGCCGTATTCGCGCGCGAACGGGACGCCCTGCTCGACGCATTGATCGATGATGGAATTGGAAACCTCGGCCAGGCGATAAACATTCGATTCGCGGGAGCGGAAATCGCCGCCCTTGATCGTGTCGTAGAAAAGCCGGTAAACGCTGTCGCCGTCGTTAGGGTAATTTTTTGCGGCATTGATCCCGCCCTGGGCGGCGATGCTGTGGGCGCGGCGCGGGCTGTCCTGGTAGCAGAACGATTTCACGTTGTAGCCCTGCTCGCCGAGGGTCGCGGCGGCCGAGCCGCCGGCGAGGCCGGTCCCGACGACGATGATCTCGAATTTGCGGCGATTGTTAGGCGCGACGAGCCGGGAATTGTTCTGGTGCCGCCGCCATTTTTCGGGCAGCGGGCCGTCCGGCGTCCTGGAATCAAGCGTGCCGATCATGAGCGAGTGTGCAGTTTCACCCAGCCGAGGAAAACGGCGACGGGAATCGAGCTATATCCAATGAAGAGCAGCCAGGCGAAGACCCGCCCGAACAAGGCGAGCCGCGCGGTCAGCTTTTGATTATTCAAGCCTAACGACTGGAAAAAGCTGGAAGACCCGTGGCTCAGGTGGAGCGCGAGGAGGAACATCGAGAGGATGTAAAAACCGGAGACGAGCGGGCTTTGGAAGCCGTAGATCATCATCGAGTAAACGTCGTAGTGATTGAGCGGATCGAGCGGGAGAGTGTTGAAGCGCGGATCGGTCGCCCGGACGGTGAAATGGAGGATGTGATAGATGATGAAGGCGAGCAGGACGAGACCGCTCAGCGTCATGCTGCGGGAGGCGAAGGTCGCCTTCACGGTGTCCTTGCGCTTGTAACGCTCGGGCCGGGCGCGGCGGTTCTCGATCGCGAGCCGGATGGTGTAGTAAATGTGGAGGAGAACGACGATGAGCAGTCCGCCGCGGATCGACCCAGAGGAAGCATTCCGAGTTCGCGCAGATGCTCGGCGTAGCCGTTGATCCATTCCGGGCCGAGGAAAATCTGAAGGTTGCCGAGGAGATGGCCGATGACGAACAGGATCAGGATGAGCCCGGTCACCGCCACGATCATTTTCCGGCCGACAGATGAGCGATGAAAGGCGGCGATGTTCGTCACAAAGAAAGCACCGCGGCATCCGCGGACGTTTTTACCCTATGGGGCCGCCTAACAGTGTCAAGCCGAGGCGCGCGCGAGGGGCGTTGCCGGAACAGGCTATCGGTCTCCTTCGTCCCGGTGTTCCTGCCAGCGCGCGAGAGGAAAAGCGAAGACGACAAGGACACAGGGCCAGCGCAGCCACTATCGGCCGCGGCGTGCGTGACAATCGCGGCGAGGACTAGACCAGCGGCTCCTCCCCACAGCAGAGAACCGACGACCGGATCAGGGCGGGCGTTGTGGGTGTCTTTTACAAGGCACTTACGGTATAAAACAACGGAGCGGCCACCAGCGTCCAGAGATGTTGCAGCGTAGTACGACAGAGCAGGCCCGGCGTATCCCGGCCCGCATGGAAAACGAGGTTGGTTTCGTGAGGAGGCAAGATCCGATAGGTCACGGCCATCGCCAGTGCAGCGAGAAAAAGAATCCCGAGCGTTAGCCGAGCAGGGGCAGGACCTTTCCCTCGTTAAGAAAAGGAATGACGATGCTCAGCGCCGGACGTCTCATGCGAGGTGAAGGAAGGATCCGCGATGGATCATACACTGGAGGGCGGTTCGGCGCTCTCCCGCGGTTGTGCCGGCGAGGTCACGCATCTTTTCGAGCGCGGCCGGCCTGGCGGGTGAGTTCTTCCTTGAGGTCGAGCGCCCATTTTGTCCGGTCGGCAACTTCCTTCTGCAGTTCGAGGATTCGTTTGTCTTTTTGTTCGACCTCTTCTCTGAGACGGAGGGCCCATTTCGTCCGGTCGTCGAATTCCTTTTGCAGTTTTTGATGCGCCCGCCGCGTCCTGGCGCACTGCGCATCCAGGTCATGGACATAGGCGACCCGGCGCTCGAACTGCTCTTCCAGCAAGCCAGCTGCGTCCGCCAGAGGCTCGTTTGGTGCGGGAGTTTCGCGCAGCGTCTTCCAGAACGCGCGCGCCTCGGCGATCACGGCCGAATCTGCCGCGACTTCGCGCTTTAACTCCGCGGCATCGATGTTCGAACTGTTGATCCGCTTTTCCAAGCGGTTCCAGGCAAACCGCGTTAAATGGCTCAGCGATAAAATCGAGGATTCGCCGCATCGAAGTGTCCGGTTCACGAACCAGATCCTCATGAAAAACTCGGCACACGACCTCGGTGCCACAAGCGTTTTCCGCGAGCACACAGGACCGGACATTCGCCAGCCAACGCCCGTAAGCTTCTTCTTCCGATTCGGCCAGACTGGTTCCGAAGACGCGGTCAAAATTGAGCATCGAAGGCACGACCAGGTCAGGGTGTCGGACGAGGTGAATGAAGCGCGCAGCTGGGAAAAGTTTGCGCAGACCGCCGATCCCAAAGGAATATTCCGGCGTGCCGTTGACCCAGCGAGATTTCGGATCGGACTGGGCGCGCGAGATTTTGAACGCCGGATGATTCTCGGGGTTCTGGGGGCTGGCGCGCTGCCGGCGCCGATCCTCGAACGCGGTCCGCTGTCCCATGATGGAAGAGTTGATGGAGTCGCCGAAATTCCGCAGAAATTGGTCGCGCTCGATTCCCATCGAGGAAAGCTGCGAGCGTTCTCCGCGGGCCGATCCGCGGCGAAAAGCCACCGCCGCATCCACTGCGAAAGGAGCCATCCAGTTCGATTCCTCTAGGCCGAGCAGGTTGGGATGTTGCCCCAGGCACCAGGTCAAAATGCTCGTGCCGGAGCGCGGTGAGCCGACGATGAAAACCGGCGGACGATAAGAAAATGGATCGGCTGACATTGATTCGGACCCGGAGGAATCGGCCAAAGTTCTTATACTTCTGCGGCTGAAACAAGCGCAGCGTCAAGAGCCAAACAATCCTAACGCAGGGTTGACGTTGCCGCGACGTTCGGGCATGAGATGCCGTGCGACTCCTGCCGCGTGGGAACAGCCGGCAGCTGCTTATCTGATGCTCCATTCCTTGCCACAATCGTTTTCGCATCTCGTGAGCGCCGGGCGCGAGGCGTTGTCTCACTGCGGCGCGGTCACCCGAGCCTTTCTTGGAACGCTTGCCCGTCTCGAGTCGCCACGCGACGCGTTTCGCCAGGCGCGTTCTGTGCGGCAGCCGGAGGCTGGCGGCCCACCTCGGCGCGCCAAGGCCGCGACCCCGTTGCTCATTCACTATCACATTTTCAAAAACGCCGGCACCTCCTTCACCTGGGCGCTGAAACACGAACTCGGTGAGGGGTTTCGCGCTTTCGACAAGCCTTCGCCCAAGGGTTTTGTCTCGTCTCGCGACTTGAAGGCATTAGCCCATCAGCATCCCGATGTTTTCGCCATCTCCAGCCATCAGGCGGCTCCGCCCGCGCCGAAAATTCGCGGTCGCGAAGTATTGAGCAGCATTCTCATCCGGGATCCGATCGCGCGCATCCGATCGATCCATTCATTTGAACGCCGGCAGCAGGTCGCGACGCCCGGAGCGATTAAGGCCAAAGAGCTTAGCTTCCGGGAATACGTGGAGTGGCGACTTGAAACCTCACCTACCTCGCTCTGCAATTTCCAAGTCTATTATTGCACCCGCATGGAAGGCACCCGCCCGGGCGCCCCGGATCGGGCGGCGCTCGAGCAAGCGATCCGCAACCTTGATGAAATTTCCATCGTTGGCACAGTGGCGCGTTACCAGGAGTGGTTGGCGCTCGCGCAAGATTTTCTCGGCGGCCCGTTCCCTAATCTGTCGTTGCCTTCGGGACGCCGCAATGTAACTTCAGAAACGGGTCTGACCACGGCCGCCACATTCGACCAGCTCAGGGACGAACTCGGAGATACCATCGTGGATTATTTGCTCAAGAACAACGAACTCGACATGTGTCTGCACCAGGTGGCAGATGCTCTACTTACCCGGCGATTAGCGGAACGCGGAGTAGCTCTTTCTCTCCTGCAGGCTTACACCAACGCGCAGCGTGGACAGTCATCGGAGAGACAACTCTCCTGACTGGGTTAGTTAGTCATTTATGGCACTCTACATCGCCCCCGGCAGGGAGGCCCGCAGCAATGTTCAACACAACCGTTTCGGACGCTGGCATCGACATGATGCCCCGGTCGACGACCCGAAAGGCGAATTTGCTTTTCAACGTTTGCGCCAGCCTTTTTTCACCCCACGCATCTGTCCTACCTTTACGATCCAGGCCAGCGATCAACTCTTTGCCATCGGTTCATGTTTTGCCCGCGGGGTTGAGCGCGCCTTGATCGCGCGCAAGATGTCGGTCCTCAGTGCGGCGCCGGAGTTCGATTCCTTCCAAGCGGTCAGTTCCGCCGTCACCGGGCTCGGCTTTACGAACAAATACAACACTTTTTCGATTCTCAACGAGCTGCGTTGGGCTTTGGATCCCGCAGCCAAGTTTCCTGCGGCTAGTATCGTGGATCTGGGAGAGGGGCTTTACTTCGATCCCCACACCAACCCGACCCTGCCGATGGCTGATCGAGACGAGACATTTCGGCGACGATCGATTCTCACCCAGGTCAATGCTCGCACTGCCTCCTGTCGAGTATTGTTCGTAACTCTGGGCTTGGTGGAAGTGTGGCGCGATATCCAGGAGGACATCATCATTAACACGACCCCTCCGGCGGAGGCCTTGGCCCGTTACCCGGGGCGTTACGAATTCCGAGTCAGCAATTTTGGCGAAAACATGGCTAACTTGGAGCAGCTCCATGCTCTCCTTAAGAGTTTCGGTCATCCCGACGTGCAAATTATCGTAACCGTCTCGCCCGTCCCGCTCATGGCCACCTTCACGCAACAAGACGTGGTGGTGGCGAATGCTTTTTCGAAATCACTCCTCCGGACGGCGGCCCAGGAATGGGCCTTCGCCCACTCGAATGTGAACTACTTTCCGAGTTACGAAATGGTACAAAACTCGGCGCGAGACAGCGCGTGGCTTGAAGATCTGCGCCATGTGCAGGGGCGGCTGGTAAACCACATCATGGACACATTTCTCAAACACTACCTTGTCTCCTAGCCTGGCTCAGGGACCGGCAGTCGCGCTACCCGCGGCTACTGGGGGGCGCGCCGGCGACCTTCTACTCCTGCCGATCGGCCTGATCGCCCTTTGGACGCTGGCCTATCAGTTTATTCTCGTCGTGCGCGCGCCGGCATGGAGTTCGATCGCGCTCTTCTTTCTTCTTTGTGTTCTGGCGTTCCTGGGTTCTCGTCGCTGGGGGAAGGGTGTCCGGGGCTATGAGTTCCATTGGGCACATCTGGCTCTTTGCATCATGGGGCTGGTGTTTGGCAGCACGATACTTTTCGTCCTGCGGCCCAATCAAGATGACGTGGTCTACTTCCATCGGGCCCTGGTCCAGTTGTCTCACCTTTCCGATCCGTTTCTAACCCGGCAAACAAGTGTCGATGTGGATGCGGCCGCTTTTTCGCCCGTCCATCTCGCGACCAGTCATGAGATGCTAGTGGCTTTTCTAGCGCACTTTCTGGGAGGTGATCCGCTTTATTTCTATCAAGTGGTGGGCCATTTTCTGGCGGCGTTTTCAACCCCGTTCTTTTTCTATTTTTGCGGGCGCTGCTTTGGGTTGGAACGGTGGACCTCCGCAGCTGGCGCGCTTTGCGTGATCGTCTTTCTGTTTATCGACAGCGCGGGTCTTGCCTCGTTTGGCAATGCGGCTCTGAGCCGAATGTGGCAGGGGAAGGTGATGGTATGGGTGCTATTTCTGCCTGCCGCCCTGAGTATCACCTATCGCTATATGGAGTCGGGCAACCGCCGCGACGTGCTTTGGCTGGCTCTATTGGGAATCAGCGGGGTAGGGCTCAGTAATAGCGCCTTGTATCTTCTGCCGGCCGCGGTGGGCTGCGCCGGTCTGGCCGCACTCGGGGTGCGGCTAATTTCTTCCGGTGGTGTGACCTCCTTCAAGGAGCATTTTTTCCGTTCGTTGTTCCTGGGACTGCCGCTGCTTTATCCGGTCGCCATTTTGCTCCTCTTGAAATTGAACATCATCCCCCAGCCGATCGATCAACATAGCTTCGGTCCAGCCTTGATTCCTTGGAGGCAGGGGATCGATTATGTCGTCGGTCGACCTACGGATTTGTGGAGAGACGTCGTCATTCTATGCGTCATTCCTTTGCTCCTTCTCCGAGGGAACAGAGGTCGTTTTCTATTCTTTTATAGCTGTGCTATTGCGGCCCTTTGTCTCAATCCCTTGCTCGCGCCGTTCTGGATGAAGAATATCACCGCCGTTTGCTATTTTCGGCTGGTCTACCTCCTGCCGATTCCGCTTCTTTTCCTCTTTCTCCCTCTGCTCCTTGAGCGCAGACCCAGAGACGGGAACGCGGGAAGATTCTGGAGTCTTGCCGCGGCGATGACAGTCGTTCTGGCGTGTGCTTACGGATATAAAGGGCTAAGCATTGCTCCCAAAAACCCAATCCTCGCCTGGAAGTCTCCTCTGGCCTATCAGATATTGCCTGCCAACCTCAAATTCGCCAAGGCGGCGGGTTCCTACATTGGAGAAAGCAAACTTCTCGCGCCGGCCTGGACCGCGAGTTGTGAACTGCCGCTTCTATTTCCGCGGATGAAGGTAGTCGCCCCCCGGCTGGCGACGCACTATTTTGCAAATGCGGGTAAGCGAGAAGAAGGCTCGCTGCGCCGGATGGCGCAGGCCTTCGTCGAAGGCGAAAAGTCTGACGATCCAAAACGAACGGCCGCTCTGGCCCGAAGCTTTGCCACCGTTATTACGAGCGGGCGCGCCACGACATTGGCCGTCCCAGAAAAAGAGAGCCCGCGAGTGCTGGCGGCCTTGCAAACGATCGACCCCAGATGGCATCGGGTGCTCGATGCCGGCGGTCTCGTCCTGATCCTTCCGGACACTCCGAGTAAGTAAGATGCTCTCCTGTCTCCTTAACGAGACGCGAAAATGTTGAAATAGGAGTCGGGATCTTCCTTGACCGGTGCGGAGCGTAATCCCACCAGTCCAGTGGAGGAAATTTCAGAGAGCTTGAAGCCTCGACTTTGAAGATAGGAAAGGAGCTGATCGCCGCTGGCTCCCGCTTGTTTTAACCCATAGGGCCAGTATTCGAAGAGGAGTTTGATTCCAGGTGTGGAATGCAAGAGTTGTTCGGCGCCACGCAGGGCGTGCAGTTCGAATCCCTGGATATCCAATTTTACAAGGTCGACTTGCGCTCCCGGCGTCAGATAGTCGTCCAGCCTCGTGGTTTCAATGGTGAGCGTGCTCCGGTTTCCGTCGGTGCTGGGATAGGCGCGATGATCAACGTTTAACTCCTCCGAGAGATAGAGAACAGAAGTTCCGGTCTGGTCACTCAAAGCCATCTCGTTGATGCGGACGTTTTCGCGATGACCCAGAGCAGCACGGAGCCGGGCGCAGTTTAGCGGTTCGGGCTCAAAGCTATGGACGACCCCGGTTGAGCCGACACAGTCTGCGATGAATTCGGAGTAAACGCCGATATTCGCGCCCGCGTCGATCACGACGGACCCCTCGCTCAGAATTGAACGCAAAAGGGCTCGCTCCGAACGATCGGCATAGGTTTTGAATGCCCGATAGAGCGGCCGATAAACCGGGAAACCGAATCGGTAAAGCGAGTTTCCTAACCGACGGAGTTGGTGGGCCGCAGTCATGGCCTGCGGACGAGACGGATCGTATGAAAGGAGGCCGTTAGTGACGGCAGAAGGCGGCTCAGCCACAGATCGAGCCGAAAGAGGGGGCGATAGATGAAGTGCGGGAGCGGCACGCGATGCGAAATGCCTCCGGTAAGAAAGTAGGAGAAAGCGGTAAAGGATCGAAATTCGCGCGGATCAAAATCGAAGTGCCGCGCCACCTGTTGGCGCCATTCGGGCCGGCGGAAAATCAGCCAGGGCAATGCCTGATTGGCCGATGAGAGCGGCCCGCGGACTTCGGCCAGCTCCGGCCTCTCGATCGAGAAATCAACCGGTTCATGATGGACCAGTTTGTAAATCAAGGTCGAGCTGAGCGAGATAAAGGGCTCGGTCGCGATGACGACGCCTCCTGGCTTCAATTTCTGCGCCGTCTTACCGAGGAACTCGATCGGACTCTTCAGGTGATGCAGCACATTGGTTAGGGTGATTACATCGAGGCTTTGGTCGCGGATGGCTTCGAACTGGTCGATTTGATGGCAGTCAAAAACGTAGTCGAGGTAGTCGAGCTGGAGAACGTCGCTGGTTAGAACAGTCGGATAGAAGCGTTTCATGGGAGAAACCCCGCTCCCGATCTCCAGGATAGCTAATTGGCTGAGGTCACCGAGATCGCGGAATTGATCGCGGTAGAGTTGTTTATACCAAAAAAGAAGGTTCCGGTTGGCGGCTAGATTCTCCCGGTTTCGCAGAGTGGCCTCAAGATCCTTGAGGTACTCGGCCGAGCCGGAGGGCGTGTTCGCGATTGCGGGCGATGCAGGCATTTGACTACTTAAACTAATAACCGAGCTTGAGTTTCAAGAACCCGTGCCAGCACATACGGAGCATGATCAGGCCATTCTGGAATACTTTCGTCATCTTGGTCGTGCCATAAATCCGCTCCTGATAATGTACCGGTAGATCGATTATCCGGAGGTTCAGCTTGGCCGCGCCAAAAAGCAGATCGTAGTCGCCCCAGCGATCCTCGATTCCCCACGTTCCTAGGAGTGGCTTAATCCGTTCCCAGTCTGTTCGCCAAATGACCTTCGTTCCGCAAAGAGTATCTTTGACCCGTTGATTGAGCAGATAGGAAAAGGAGAGGCTGAAAAACTTGTTCCCAATCATGTTAGTGGTCTTCATGGCGGCGGCGGGCACCGGGTAAATCAAGCGAGAGCCATTGACAAACTCTGCCGCTCCGGAGGCAATCGCCTCGATAAAGTAAGGAAGTTCCTCGGGCATTGTCGTGAGATCCGCGTCCAGGATGGCGAGCACGTCGCCCGTCGCCGCGTTAAAACCTGTCCACACATTTTTCGATTTGGAAATTCCAGGACCGTACTCCAACCGGACGTTTCTTTCGGGATAGGCCGCCTGGACCCGTTTCACCTCATCCGGAGTTCCATCCGTCGATTTATCGTCGCAGAAGATGATTTCAGTCTCGCGTCCCAGGTCTGGAATGCGTCGGACGGCGTCTTCGATATTGCCCCGCTCATCCTTGCAGGGGATGATGACCGAGACTGAGATATCCTCCGCGCGAAGCGGGGGCGGAAGGAGTCGGGCGACATGCGTCACCGTCATGCAGAGGCGGTTTAGGAGGGGCAGGCGCGCGCAGAAGGAGTTCAGGAAAGCGGAAATGAGCGGGATGTATTTCGGACAGAGAACGATCTGGCGCTGGCCTAACCATTGATAGCCGCTCAGGGTCAAGAGATTTGCGATATCGCTGTGCGAAAGCCAGTTTTGTTCAAGGCTGGGAACCTTCATCCCGAGCAGTTCCGCCAGACTCACGAGTGGTTCCCAGAGATGGTTATAGGTTGGGATAATCAGGCGGGTGTGACGATCGCAGAGGTCGCGCAAATTGTGCAACGCACGCTGCACATCGACCGTGTCATCGATTCCGTTGATGATAATGTAATCGAACTTTCCCCGCTCAGGTGCCACCAGCGCCGCCAGGCCATCCGTATCGGGAAAACCTTCGACATAAGTGAAGGCCGGGTTGCGTTGCTGAGCCACGGCAATCATCTCCCGGGAAATCTCGAGCCCGACCCCGTAGGCTGGACGCACGGCCGCGAGCAGATCGCCGGTGTGGCAGCGAAGAAAAAGAACGCGCTTCCCGGGTTCAACCAGGAAACGCAAAAGACGGGCGAGAAGATCGTAGTAGTATCGGTTTTGATCGATCCAATAGGCCCGGCGGGCGGCCAGGCCTGTGAGATGTCGCGCCGATCTCTGGCGACGCTCCTCCAAGGCGGTAGGTCCCCACGGTTCCGTTGAATTCTCAGCGACCACTTCCGGGTTGGGCGTTGCTTGCGTCGTATCTTTCATCGACCTGGGATCCTGGCCTTCGTTAGGGCGATCTGCGCGGGCTGTTTCATCAAGCGGGATCCGCACGGCCTAACGTTCCTGCAGGACAGGGGTGGAATTCGCACTCTTGAAATTATCGGAACCGGCGGGCTCCGTCGGAGGCCGGTCGCCGAGGAGGCGCTGCAACTCTCGGCGCGCGGCCTGGACGGAGTAAGACTGCTTGATCTTCTCCAGGCCTTTCTGCGAGATGTTTCGCCAAAGTTCCTCGGATTGATAAAGCTCGATAATCGCGTTGGCGAAACTCTCCGGATCGTCAGCCACGAGGGCATGAACACGGTCCTGCAGGTCCATTCCCTCGACCGCGATCGAGGTTGCGACGACTGGAACTCCGAGTCCCATGCTTTGGTTGACTTTCCCCTTCACACCGGCCCCGTAGCGCAGGGGGGCGACCGAGAGTCTGATGCGGTTAAAGTAACTACTCACATCGGCCTGATACCCGGTGACAATAATGTCTTCGTCCGCCAGGGAAACGACTTCCGGGGGCGCCTTGTCGCCGATGATGTAGAACTTGATCTCTTGCAGATGGCTCCGCACGATCGGGAAGATCTCCCGGGTAAAAAAGAGCACCGCATCGGTGTTTGGCGGATGCTGGAAGCTACCGATGAAGAGAATATCGCGGCGCAGGGAAAAGGGAGTGACCGATCCCGGAACATCGACAATGTTGGAAACAACTTCGACTCGAACTTCTCGGGAGGCGCGGCACCGGAGAGATCGCCTGCTCGACCGGACTCACGACCCAGGTTTGATCCGGATTGGTCGACCAGGTCGTATTCTAGCTGCCGTTTTGCGTCGGCGTTTGTCTGCAAGTTCGGCATTCTGGGTCAGGGCCGCTTGCGCGATTTCCCGCAGGAAATGCAAGTCGACGGTGTCAAAAATGACCCGGCTCTGCGGCGCGTAGCGGCGAACGTCGTCGATATGTTTTCGCGCGAAATCACAGCGACTCAGAATGACTGCGTCGAATTGTGGCGCCGTGACTTTGGAGATAGTCCGAGATCTGTTTTCGAAGTGCGGATGGTGAATCACTTCGATCCCGCGCTTTCTCAGATCATCTGCGTAAGGCGGAATGTCGGCGAGATTGTCGGGCAGGAAGGTAACCCGGTGACCCAAACCTTGAAGGATCGTCAGGATCTGAAACATGCGGAGCGAACCGGAGTCGCGATCCGGCATGGGCAAGTGATGGTCGATGACGAGGATCCGCTTTTTCCCAGGGGGAAGGGCTTCGTAAGTGGCGACATCTCCGTTGGCCGGTTTCTCGATCAGCACCGCCGCCCAAGTGGAGAGAAAGGTCGCCGCGATTGACGTCCTGATACTTTTTCGTCCCGGCAGAGATATCGGTCCCGCCGGTTACGCCCTCATAATGGATGACAACACTAAGCGGCTGATAAAGCACCTTTCGGCCGGCCTGCGCGACCTTGAAGGCGAGATCGGTGTCTTCGTAATAGGCCGGAGCATACTTCCGATCAAAGCCGCCGACTTGGTCGAAAAGAGACTTTGGAATCATCACGCTGGCGGCGGAGCAATAGTCCACTTCGCGTAGATAGTTATATTCGGGCAATGCTGGATTTTGAAACTTGCCCCGATTCCACCCGGAACCGTCGCGCCAGATAATGCCGCCGGCTTCCTGAAGTCGGCCATCGGGATAGACTAACTTTGATCCGACCAAGCCGGCGTTTGGGTCAAAGGTGAAGGTCTCGCGCAAGGCCTCCAACCATCCTGCGGTCACCGTGGTGTCGTTATTCAAAAACACCAGATAGCTTCCGCGCGCCGCGGTTGCGCCGCGATTGCACGCCGCGATGAAGCCCGCATTTTTTTCCACCCGCAGGTAAACCAGACCGGGGATGGCGCCGATCACTTCGTTGGTGGCATCGGTTGAAGCATCATCCACGACGATAACTTCGTAAGGTATGCCTGCGGAATGCTTCTGGACCGCGGCCAGGCAAGCATGGGTAAACTCAACTTGATTGTAGACCGGAATCACAATGGACACTTCCACTTCGTCCGGCCGGACGAAGCTCACTGGAGTTTTCGGGGACGGGGGCTTGAGGGAAGCGGTTGCTTTGACTTTTGGGGTACTATTAGGTTCCGCAGCAGGCGTTGGCGGAAGGATCTCGCGCGGGCGCAAAGATTGTATCTCGTCCTCCAGTGCAGCCGTCTCGGGATGACTCTCTCTCCAGGCGCGATACTTTGCGACGTTCTTATCGAGATGCCCGAAGCCTGGCACCGGTTTCCCCGTCATCGGCGCCAGGAGGGTGGCGATAGGATTGGCGATCTTCCAGCGGCGCGAGCGACGCAGGAGCTCTGCTGCATCGTCGACCTGTTCGAGGAAGCGCAGGAGGCGCTTCATTTCCAGAAGCTGCTTTCTTAGTCGTTCGGTCAAGGAGACGTTGCGCGATTCGAATTCGGTTAAGCGAATGCTGGTCTTCTGGAGGAGTTCGTTAGTCTGGACAAAACGCTCCCGTAGTTGCGCGATCTCCTGCTTGTCGCGCCCTGATTGCTGATGACTTTGCTGGCGCACCGCGGCCAGCTCTTCCCGGCCGCGCGCCATTTCCTGGCGCGTCGCCGTATCGCGATGGCGAAAGTTTTCTAACTGCTGAGTCACCGACTCCACTTGACCGCGGGCGGCTTCGAGCTGCTCCCAGGTTTCGCGCCGCACGCGTTCCAGGTCGGCGAAGAGTTTTGTGCGCTGTTCTTGTTCGGCTCGCAGGAGCTGGTCGAGGTGAGCGTAGGCGTTTTGTAACTCTTCGATGCGGCCATCGCGCCGGTTGACGTCGGCTGCGGCTTTGACGGATTTGGCCACGAGTTCCTGTCGCAGGCCTTCGATCGTTTTCTGATGCCGGGCGATTTCTTCCTGGTGCCGGGTTTCAGCGCCTCGCCGTAGCGCTAGTTCCTGTCGGATTTCTTCGCTATCCGGAATGGAGGTTCTCAGCGGGCTGTCGGTGCCCGCGAGCGGATCGTCTTTAGCTCCATCGGCTGGTTTGCCGGAGGGTCCGTGCAAATCACGGCCTTTCGCTCCTTCGAGCAGAGTGGTGTAGAGCGCGATGATGGGTTCGGCAACGCCGGCGTCGATCATCTGCTCCGTCGTAAATGTCGTATGCCGCCGTTTCACCGCAACGAGCGCAACAGCCTCATCGAAATCTTCGCTGTTCTTTAACCCGGCTAAAGTTTGCGATCTTGCGTAATTCAGCGCGCGGATCTTCAAAAAAAGCCGCGTAACTGGTCAGGACACGTTTCTGCGGATCCGTTTCCGCGAGCAGGCGGCGGTTATAAATTTCCCAAAGCCGCAAACCAAGGGCATAGGAGGTTCCGTTCCGCTTATTCATGGAATAAGCCACCTCCAGCGGGTTGCGGACAATGATGACTGTCCGGAGATCGGGCAGGAGGCTTTGCCAAAACGGCAGGGTGAGACAGTTCCGCGGATCCTTCCAGCCCCAGACCGGGTGTTCGGTAAATTCTTCAATCAAAAGCCGCGCCTTGATTCGCATCGGTTGCAGTTCATGGCCGGCGAAGGCTTGTTTGTCGCGGGGCGGCAAATCCCAGGCGGCGCCGACTGCGTTCAAAAGCTCATCGTTCAGCCTAACGAAACGAAGATGCTCCCAGAACCCGTCGGGATTGTCTTCTGCCGCCGGCATGAGGTCGCTCTCCGGGCCGAGGTAGAGTCCGCAGCGGTGGAGGAGGCGCGTCAGCATGGAGGTGCCGGAGCGGTGGGCACCGGCAATACATACGACAGCTTTGTTCATGGAGCGCCGAGTGAGCCGGCCCCTCACGGATAGACCGCCCCTCCTAAAAATCAACCCGGCCGGCTCTTAGCGGCTGCCGGGTTTGACCGCGGGAATCTCGCGCAAGTCAGGAGGAATTTGATCCGCCGCAAAGGTCTCGACCTTCATCTCGATGAGACTAACGAACGGACACCCGAAATCGGGCCGCTTCCCGCCGCTGCGATCGACCAGGACGCCGACACCCACCACCTGGCCGCCCCGTTCGCGCACAATGTCGATCGTTTCCTGGACACGTCCGCCCCGGGTCACGACATCCTCCGCGACGATGAAGCGCTCATTCGGCGAAATGACAAAACCGCGCCGAAGGACGAGCCCGCCAGCTTCTTTCTCGGCAAAAATATGACGTTTGCCTAACGAGCGTCCGACTTCCTGCCCGACTACGATGCCGCCGAGGGCAGGGGAGATGACCGCGTCGCAGTCCAGGTCGCGCAGCTTGTCGGCCAATTGCCCGCAAACCCGGGCTGCGATCCCGGTATGCTGAAGCAGGATCGCGCATTGGAAAAACTGCCGGCTGTGCAGGCCGGACCGAAGGACAAAATGCCCATCGAGCAGCGCCCCGGTCTGGCGAAAAAGCGCCAGCAATTCCTCGCTCATGGAACCGCCCGCCACCTAGCCCGAGGTATCGCTGACCGTCTTGCCACCGTCCGCCGGCTGGTCACCGAAAGCGGCGATCACTTCGATCTCCACCTTGGCGCCTTTCGGCAAAGCCGAGACGGCAACCGTCGAGCGGGCTGGCGGATTTTCCCGGAAATAGGTCGCGTAAATTTCGTTCACCGTCTGGAAATCATCCATGCTCGTGAGGAAGATGGTCGTCTTCACGACATGGTCGAAACTGAGCTGCGCCGCCTTCAGCAGACCCGCGATGTTTTCCAGGACGCGCTTGGTTTGCTCGGCGATATCGCCCGCAACCATCTGGCCCGTCTTCGGATCGAGCGGGATCTGGCCGGCGCAGAAAAGCAGGGAGCCGGTCCGGATGCCCTGCGAGTAGGGCCCAATCGCGGCCGGAGCGTCAGTAGTAGAGAGAATCTTCTTCATCGGCCCGACCTTAGCCGGAAAAACTTGCGGCACAACGGAGCAAAGGACCAACGCGACCGCCGGAGATTGATCGCACGCGATTCTCGTTGATATTGCGCCCTCATGGTCAGCTGGATTTTAAAGAAGATACTTGGCTCGAAGAATCAGCGCGAGATTCGGCGGCTCCACCCCCTCGTGCATTCGATCAATGCTTTCGACGAGCAGTTCAAGGCGCTCTCGGACGACGAACTGCGCGGCAAAACTGCGACTTGGAACGCTGAGCTTTCGGCCCTGGAAGACCCGCAGGCGCTCGGGCAACGGCTCGAAGAAATTCTCCCCGAAGCTTTTGCGGTGGTGAAAAATGCAGCCCGCCGTCTGACCGAACGGCAGGAGGAATTTTCCGTCTGCGATCAGCCGATGACGTGGAACATGGTCCACTTCGACGTGCAGCTGATCGGCGGCATCATCCTGCACCGTGGGCGGATCGCGGAAATGGCCACGGGTGAAGGCAAGACCCTCGTCGCCACCCTGCCGCTCTACCTCAACGCTCTCGCCGGCCGCGGCGCGCATCTCGTGACGGTGAACGATTACCTCGCCCGCCGCGACGCCGAGTGGATGGGCCAGCTCTACAGTTTTCTTGGCCTAACGACCGGCATCATTCAGCACGATCAGCCGCCCGATCTTCGCCGCGAACAGTACGCCTGCGACATCACCTACGGGACGAACTCCGAGTTCGGCTTCGATTACCTGCGCGACAACGGCATGGCCACGACGCGCGAGCAGCAGGTGCAGCGCGGTTATCACTACGCCATCGTCGACGAAGTCGATTCCATCCTGATCGACGAAGCGCGCACCCCGCTCATCATCAGCGGGCCCGCCACGGTTTCGACCCATCAATACGATCGGCTCAAGCCGCTCGTCGATCAGTTGGTGAAAAAGCAGAACATGCTTTGCAACCGCCTCGCCAGCGAAGCGAAGGAAGCCTTCGACAAGAACGAAAACGAAGACGGCGGCCGTCTCATGTTCAAGGTGAAGCTCGGCCAGCCGCGCAACAAGCAGCTCCTGCGCATGATGGAAGACCCGGAAAAACGGCGCGCGATCGACAAAGCCGAGCTCTCGTTTTTCCAGGACACGCGCAAGGAGGAACTCTTCGCCCTCAAGGAAGAGCTCTTCTTCACCATGGACGAGAAATCGCACGAAGCCGATCTCTCCGAACAAGGCCGCGCGTTTTTAAATCCGGACGATCCGGATTCTTTCGTTCTCCCGGATTTGATCAGCGAATTCACCGACATCGATCTCAACGGCGGCATCACCGACGACGAAAAAGATCGGCTGAAAACCGAGCGGCAGGAACAATGCGACAAGCAGGCCGAACAGATCCATAACATCTCGCAGCTCCTCCGCGCCTACTGCCTTTTCGAGAAGGACGTCGCCTACGTCGTCGAGGAAAACAAAGTCGTCATCGTCGACGAATACACCGGCCGCAAAATGCCGGGCCGGCGCTGGAGCGATGGACTGCACCAGGCGGTCGAAGCGAAGGAAGGCGTCCAGATCGATCGCGAAACCCAGACTCTCGCCACGATCACGATCCAGAATTATTTCCGGCTCTACCACAAGCTCGCGGGCATGACCGGCACCGCCGAAACCGAGGCGAACGAATTCCACGACATCTACAAACTGGATCTCGCCGTCATCCCGACCAATCGCCCGGTCGCGCGCGCCGATGCGAACGATCGCATCTACAAAACGCGCCGCGAAAAATACAACGCCGTCATCAACGAAATCCGCGAACGCCACGCCGCCTCGCAGCCGGTTCTGGTCGGCACCGTAAGCGTGGAAGCGTCCGAGTTGCTCAGCCGGATGTTGAAGCGGGAAAAAATTCCGCACAACGTGCTCAACGCAAAATATCACCGGCAGGAAGCCGAGATCGTTAGCCGCGCCGGCCAGGCCGGCACCGTCACCATCTCGACCAACATGGCCGGCCGCGGGACCGACATTAAACTCGGACCCGGTGTGGCCGATAAAGGCGGCCTCTACGTCATCGGCACCGAGCGTCACGAATCGCGCCGGATCGACCGGCAGCTCCGCGGCCGTTGCGCGCGCCAGGGCGATCCCGGGGCGACGCGTTTCTACGTCAGCTTCGAAGACGATCTCATGCGCAATTTCGGCGCGGCCGATCGGATGACGAAAATCATGGAGCGTTTCGGCCTTGAGGAAGGCCAGGAGCTCGAGCACCGCTGGCTCAACCGCTCGGTCGAAACCGCGCAAAAACGCGTCGAACAGCGCAACTATCTCGCGCGCAAACGCACCCTCGATTTCGACGACGTGATGAACAATCAGCGCGAGGTGGTTTACACCTACCGCAACGAAGTCATCGATACCGAAGATCCGCACAAGCTCGTCTACGAAGTGATCGACGAAGCCGTCCCGGGGAAAGTGAGAGAGTATCTCGGCACCGGCGCGCCCAGCGAAGAGGTCAATTTTTCCGGCCTGATGCATTGGGTGAATACGACTTTCCCGCTTGGCCTAACGAGCGAGAAAGCGCAGTTCGAGACCCGCTCGCCGAACGAGAACGCCGCATTCCTGATCGCGAAAATCAAGGAAGCCTACGAGCGCAAGTCGAGCCACGAAGAGCCGGCCGCGGTCAAGAGCCTCGAGCGTTACATCATCCTGAACGCGATCGATCGCCTCTGGCAGGAGCACCTCTACGCGATGGACGCGCTTCGCGAAGGCGTCTACCTCCGCGGCTACGCGCAGAAGGATCCGCTGATCGAGTACAAGACCGAAGCCTACGAAATGTTCGTCGACCTGATGTCGAACATTAAGAACGAAGTGCTGCACAATCTTTTCCGCAGCACCTCCAATTTACAGGCATTCGAAACGTTCCTCTCCACCCTGCCGCAATTCCTCATGCGCGAGCACGGACCCAACACACCGACGGCGAACCCCACTCCAACCGGTCCCACGCCCGGTCGCCGTCCTGAGCGCATCGGCGCAGTCAGCGGCAATGGCGATGCGGACGCGCGATAGCGAAGTGAAACTGGAGCTCGCTCCGGTGCGTCGCGAAATGCCGAAAGTCGGCCGGAACGATCCCTGTCCCTGCGGCAGCGGAAAGAAACACAAGAACTGCTGCGGGCGCACCGCCTAACGATAGGGAAGGTGTAGGGCGTGCCATTTTGGCCGCCCTGGGGGTTGGCGTCTATCCGGCTATCAACGCGCACCTCCGGCGGCCAAAATGGCGCGCCCTACAATGCCTAATGCCACCGCCACGGAAACAAATTGCCTGATTGCTCGCAGGCGCGTGACTGGCAAGTTGCCGCTCGATTTTGAAGTTCATCAATCTGACACGCCGGACTGAGATCGGCGCCAATTGTTATTATCTCGGAGCGGGCGGGCAGGGGGTGGTGCTGGATTGCGGCATGCATCCCAAGGAAGAGGGCGAAATGGCCCTGCCGCTCCTCGCGAATCTGAACGGCTTGCCGGTCAACGCGCTCCTGCTTTCGCACGCCCATCTCGATCACATCGGCTCGCTCCCGGTCCTCATGCGGCAGCAACCGCAGGCCCGCATTTTCATGACCGAACCGACCGCCGCGATCGGCGACGCGCTCCTGCACAATTCGGTCAACGTCATGACCCGCGAGCGCGAGGAAGTCGGCGTGATCTATCCGCTCTTCACTCATCGCGAGACCGACCGGGCGACGGATCGCTGGCAGCATTGCCGGCTCGGCCAGCCTTTCACGGTCGATGGCGAACGCAGCCAGGCCCGGCCTAACGACGAGCTGAGTTTTGAATATTGCGACGCCGGCCATGTCCTCGGAGCCGCCGGGATTATTCTCCGCGCCGAAGGTCGCACGGTTTTTTACACCGGCGATGTCAATTTCGATGACCAGACGTTGACCAAGGGCGCCGTTTTCCCCGAGACGGGAATCGATGTCCTCATCATCGAAGCGACGCGCGGCGATTCGCCTTTGCCGCCAGGATTCTCGCGCGAGGCGGAGGAGCGGCGTTTCGCGGCCGCGCTCACGCGAGCCTTTGAGCGGGGCGGTTGCGTGCTCGTGCCGGTCTTTGCCCTCGGCAAGACGCAGGAAGTGCTGGCCATGATCTACAAATTCAAGCGCAGCAAAATGATCGCGGACGTGCCGATCTATATCGGCGGCTTGAGCTCGAAGATGACGGAAATCTACGATCGCCGGGCCAATCAAACCGCGCGCGTTTTGCCGCGTCTGCAATTATTTCCCGAGGTCGGGCCGTTTGTTCTCAACGGCAAAACGATCGCAGACGCGCCGGCCCGACCGGGCCGCATTTATGCGCTTTCCAGCGGCATGATGACGCCGAAAACGCTCTCGAATATTTTCGCCCGCCGGCTGCTCGATCGGCCGGAGCACTCGATCTTTTTCGTCGGCTACGCTGATCCGGCAGTCGCCCGCCGGAATTCTGCAGAAATCCCAGCCTAACGAATTAGTTTCGCTCGACGAAGACGAGCCGGCCGTGCCGCTGCGCTGCCATCTCGATCAATTCCAGTTCAGCGCGCACGCCTCGCGCGAGTCGATCCTCGAATACATCAAAAAGGTGGCGCCGAAGAAGCTGGTCCTGGTTCATGGAGACGTGCCGGCGATCGAATGGATGCGTGCCTCCTCCGCCGCGGCTTTGCCGGACACGGAGATCATCGTGCCGCCGCCCGGGGTGGAGATCGAGTTGTAGGTTGCTCGAAAAATGAAGATCGCGTCTTGGAACATCAACTCCTTGCGCAAACGGGAAGAGCGCCTGCTGCTCTGGCTGCGCGAGAGCGAGCCCGGATATCGTCTGCCTCCAGGAAACAAAATGCACCGACGAACAATTCCCGGCCGCGACTTTGCGCGACGCGGGCTACGCGGCGGTTTTCCACGGGCAGAAGTCTTATAACGGGGTCGCGATTCTGGCCAAAGAGGAACCGCGCGAGGTGCGGATGGGATTTTGCGATGAAGTCGAAGACCCGCAGGCGCGCATCATCGCGGCCACCGTGGGCGACGTCCGGGTCATCTCCGTTTACGTCCCGAACGGACAGGCGGTCGGCTCGCCCGCCTACCAGTACAAAATGGAATGGTATCGTCGCCTAACGAGTTGTCTGCGAAAGGAAAGCGCGCTCGAGCGGGTGGTGGTCTGCGGCGATTTCAATGTCGCGCCTAACGACGACGATGTGCACGATCCCGCGCTTTGGCACGGGCGCCATCATGTGCTCGGACGACGAGCGGGCGGCTTTTCGCGCGCTCGTGCGATCTCGGGCTCGCCGATACGCTCCGGTTGCATCATCCGGAGGCCGGGATTTTCAGCTGGTGGGATTATCGGATGCTGGCTTTCCCGAAGAATCGCGGTCTGCGCATCGATGCGATTCTCGCCGGAAGCGAGCTGGCGGCGAAATGCACCGACTGCCGGCGTTGCGCGCGAGATGCGCAAAGGAAAAGACCCGTCCGATCACGCGCCGGTCTGGGCCGAGTTCAGCAGCTAAGCTACGAGGGCCGAGAGTGAACCCGAGGTGAATGAAGGGAGATTCCGTAACCCACGTCCTTCAATTTCCATTTCTTGCCGTCCTTTTTGAAAACGGCGAAGGCCCATGTCGCCTCGCCCCAGACTCCGATATCGACTCGAAGCTCGCCCGGCCCATCGCCGGTGCTTCCGATTCCCATCCGCAGAATCGGCTCTTTCAGCCGGGAGACATCCGGCGCCGAGCCTTGGACTGGGACATCGAGACCGGAGTTGGGATCCTTGGCAACCGTCTCGAATTGCTCCTGCCGGCTGACGATGCGGAAAAGAAGATCAAGGACCTCGACCGCATCCTCGTACGTAACCGTGGCACCAACTTCAAAAGGCGTGTCATACCAAACCGTCGAATTGTTGGCCGTGTCTGCCGGACTCTTGACGGAAATCCAGCGTCTTTTTCTTGCCTCCAAAAACCAAGCCTTCCGTCCTTGGGAAAACTCCAGCGTGATACCACTTTGGCTGCGCGGTGAAGTTTGATTGGCGGGAAGATAGGCAAAGGCGAGCAGCGGGAAATATGGCGGATCACTTTCCTTCTCCTTCTCTCCAAGCGGCGAACGATGGATGGCAATGCGCCAGGGAGCGGTGCCGGATTCTTTCGTGCACAAGGTGCGGATGCGCTCGACGTCTGCCTTCGATATCTGGTCGGCAGCCGGGCCGGCCAGGATCGGTTCGGAGCTGGCCTGCGCCGAGATTGGGCCCACCACGGCGAGCACGATGGCAGCCAGGGAAACAAAGAGCCGCCATCGCGCATGGTTGACGCAGGCATTTCGCCCACGTTCATTTCGGCAATGTCGACGGAATTGAAACTCAACCGTCGCGAATGGTGTTCTGAACGTTGAAATCGATTCCCGGCTCAACCTATCAGGTGGCCAATCCGCCGTCGAAACCGCTGCTGGTTTACGATGGCGATTGCGGGTTCTGCAAGCTTTGGATCGCGCGCTGGCGGGAGGAAACGGGCGATGCGGTCGAGTATCAGCCTTTGCAGGAAGCGGCGGCGCGTTTTCCGGAAGTGCCGCGCGAGGAATTCGAGCGCGCGGTCAAGCTGATCGCACCGGACGGCAGCGTTCGGAGCGGCGCGGCGGCGGTTTACGGTTCGTTAGGCGCGGGCGGACGTCCGCTCAATCGCTGGAGTTACGATCATGTGCCTGGTTTTGCCGCGGTCTCGGAATTTGCCTACCGATTCATCGCCGGTCATCGCGAGCTGGCGGGTCGCGCGACTCAGTTGCTCTGGGGAAACGATGTCCGGCGGCCGACTTATTTCCGGGCGCGCGATTGGTTTCTGCGCGCGCTCGGCGCGATTTACCTGATCGCGTTTCTCTCCTTCTGGGTGCAGGCCGATGGCTTGATCGGCGCGCGCGGTATTTTGCCGTTACCGCAATTCCTGGAAGCGGCGCGGGCACAGCTTGGCGAGCGCGCCTGGCTCGTTCTGCCGACGCTCTGCTGGTTCAACTCGAGCAATGCATTTCTCCATTTCATTTGCGGAGCCGGTGCTGTGCTCTCGGTTCTGCTCATTGCCCAGATCGCGCCGGCCGTCTGTCTCGTGCTCCTGGGCGCGCTCTATCTTTCGCTCTCCATCGCCGGGCAGACGTTCTTTAGTTTCCAATGGGACATCCTGCTGCTCGAGACGGGTTTCCTCGCGATCTTTTTCGCTCCCTGGCGCTGGTGGCCGCGGCGCGATCGGCCGGCGCCGCTTTCGCGCCCGGGACTGTTTCTTCTCCAGTTTCTGCTTTTTAAACTGATGTTGATGTCGGGCATCGTGAAGCTGACAAGCGGCGACGCGTCGTGGTGGAACCTGAGCGCGCTCGATTATCATTACTGGACGCAGCCGCTCCCGACCGTGCTCGGCTGGTGGGCCGATAAATCGCCCGAGTGGGTGAAGCAATTCTCGACCGCAGCGGTACTCGGGATCGAAATCATCGCGCCGTTTCTGATCTGGTTTCCGCGGCGCTTGCGTCTGCTCGGCTGCGGTTTGCTGGTCTTGCTTCAGGTCGTCATCGGGCTGACCGGCAACTACGCTTTCTTC
Source organism: uncultured Verrucomicrobiae bacterium (assembly GCA_963740715.1). Classification (GTDB taxonomy): domain Bacteria; phylum Verrucomicrobiota; class Verrucomicrobiia; order Chthoniobacterales; family UBA10450; genus Palsa-1392. Next base: position 46,746 of record CAVUGD010000024.1, read on the forward strand.
AATCTCCTCACCCTCGCGCTTTGCCTGCTGCTGATCGACGACGTCGCCTGGCCCGGTCGCCGCCTAACGACTCCGAATCCGGCGGGCTCTCGCTTGTTGGTCTGGGTGCCGGCGCTGGTCATTGCCCTGACGATGCCGCTGAACGCGCTCCTTATCGGCAACGGCTTCAAACCGGATCTGGCTGTGGCCGCCCGCGCTCGAGTCGCTCTACAATCGCGTCGCTCCTTTTCGAATCGTGAACGGCTACGGACTCTTTCGCGTGATGACGAAGGAACGGCCCGAGATCATCATCGAGGGAAGCGAGAACGGGATCGAATGGAAAGCGTATGAGTTCAAATGGAAACCGGGTTCGCTCGAGCGCAGGCCCGCTTTCGTCGCGCCGCACCAGCCGCGCCTGGATTGGCAGATGTGGTTCGCGGCCCTGAGCGATGTCCGGCAAAACCCATGGTTCATCGGGCTTGCCCTGCGGTTGATGGAGAATTCGCCCGACGTCGTGGCATTGTTAGGCAAGAATCCTTTCCCGGATAAACCGCCGCGCTATCTGCGGGCCAACATTTACCGCTACCATTTCAGCAGCCGGGCGGAGCACGCGCAAACCGGCGCCTGGTGGCGGCGCGAAGACGAGCAGGTTTACCTCCCGGTCGTTTCCACGCGTGGCCCCTAGCTTGCGGCAAGGCCTGGGTAGCGCCCGCATCCTGCGGGCTGGCGACGGCATTCTGCCGTCGCGAACTTTCCTTTCCGCGATGGCCTCATGGACGCGTGCGATCAAGCGAAAGTTCGTCGCGGCAGAATGCCGCGACCAGCCCGCAGAATGCGGGCGCTACCCAGACTTCGTGACGGCGGGAGGCGCGCGCGACTTGAGAACTGCCCGTTAGGCGTTATAATTGCGCCATGCCGAAGGAAGAGCAGATCGTGACGGAAGGCACGGTGACGCAAGTGTTGCCGGGCACCATGTTCCGGGTCGATCTGGCCGGGCAGCGCAACGTCCTCGCTCACATCTCCGGCAAGATGAGAAAACATTTTATCCGCATCGTGCCGGGCGACAAAGTAGAGGTCGAATTGTCACCCTATGACCTGACCAAGGCGCGGATTATTTTCCGGGCCAAATAATCCAGTGGCCGAGGGCAACGCCGATCGCGAGAATCGTAAGCGCAAGGCGCCGTCCAGTTCCGTATCCCCAGAGAAGAAAAATTCACCGTCGAAGAGACGGAAAACGACCGGCCGGAAATCGCCGGTCCCAACCAAGGAGAAGAATATGGCTGACGAAAACAAAACAGAGGGTGCATCCACCCCGCCCCAGGCAGAAGAGAAAGTGGAGCGCGGAAGCACTTATGCGCGCAAGGCAGCAGATGAATTTAAGTCTGCGGCGGGCGCGGTAGCCGACCAGTATCGCGGCCGGGCCGAGGAGGTCTGGAACGACGCGACCGACCGGGTGCGCACTTTTCAGGACGACAGCGAACAGTACGTGCGGGACAACCCGACGAAGGCGGTCTTTACCGCGCTCGGTATTGGCTTCGTGCTCGGCTTGATATTCCGTCGTTAGGCACGAGTCAATGGCGGAAGGCTCCATGCCATTCCGCAATCCCGCCGGACACCGCGGGTTGCGGCAAAACCTGAAATCGCTGATCGCGTCGCTGACGCAATTTGTCGAGAGCCGGGTCAAGCTCGCGGCCAGCGAATCCAAGTCGGCGGTGCGGCACCTCGTGATCGTGCTGGTCTGCGCGGTTGCGGCTCTGGTGCTTTCGCTGCTTGGATTTGTCTACCTGGTCGTGTTTGCGATCGTGGGGGTCGCGCAGTTGCTCGGGATTTCCCCGATCTGGGTGACCCTCGGCGTGGCCCTGATCCATTTCGCGATTGCGCTTTTGTGCCTCATTATCGCGCGGGGCAATTTGAAGCATCCCATGTTCCGCGATACGACGAGCGTTTTGAAAGAGGACACTGAATGGCTGAAAAACCTGGATCAGACGAAGCGCCCATAGAGTTGCGCCAGAAGATCGCGCGCTCGCGTGAGCTGGTCGTGCGCGACATGGACGGGATGCGCTACGAGCTGGATTTCCCGCTCAAATTCCGGAAGGCGTTCCAGCGCAACACGGTGCTTTGGGTAGGCGCGGCGCTCGCCGTCGGCCTCGCCCTCGCGCTTTTGCGGGCGCGCCCGCAGAAGGTTTACGTGAGTCGCGGCGGCAAAAAAATCGGATTCGACGAACAAGACTCTGCTCGGATCAGGCGCGGTCCTGGGGCTGTTGAAACTCGGGATGACATTGGTGCAGCCGATGGTGGTGAGTTATTTCGCGAAGCAGGCGGCGAAGCAAGGTGGCAAGGAAGGCGGCAAGCAGGGCGGCAAGGAAGGCACCGCACAGGGAGGGGCCAGTCGTCGTTGGTGACGGAATTTCCGTTTACGCCCGGGAAGCGGTTGCCTATTCTCTGAGGCCGCTTCTGCATGCTTGCTGAAATTTCCACCTCCTCTAGCACTCCCGCCACGCCGCACGTCGATCAATACCTCGAGATCGGCCAGCAAAGCGGCGCTTCCGATATTCATCTCGGGGTCAACTCGCAACCGATCTGGCGGCTCTACGGCATTCTCCAGCCGATCTGGCCCGACGCGCCCAAGCTGACCCCGGAGGACACGGCGGCGCTGGCGGCCGGTTTCTTAAACGAGCTCCAGCGCGAACAACTGGCGGAACGCGGCGACGTTGATTTTGCCTACGCGACGGAGTTCGGGCGCTTCCGCACCAGCGTCGTTAGGCAACGCCTCGGAGTCGACATCGTCTTTCGTATTATCAGCACCAAAGTGCGGACGATGGATGAGCTCGGCCTGCCCGAGAGCCTGAAACTTCTGACCCGTTTCCATAACGGCCTCATCCTCGTTACCGGCTCGGTCGGCAGCGGAAAATCGACGACTTTGGCGTCCCTCGTCGAGCAGGTGAACATCGAGCGGAAAGAGCACATCATCACGCTCGAGGACCCGATCGAATATGTCTTCCAGCCGAAGGGTTGCCACATCACCCAGCGCGAAGTGCACACCCATACGAAATCGTTCGGCGCCGCCCTGCGCGGATCGCTTCGTGAAGATCCGGACGTGATCATGGTGGGAGAAATGCGCGACCTGGAAACGATCTCGCTCGCCATCACCGCCTCGGAAACCGGTCACCTTGTGCTCGGGACGCTCCACACCAGCAACGCCTCCCGCACCCTCGACCGCTTGCTCGATGTCTTCCCGGTCGATCAACAGGACCAGATCCGCGTCATGGTGAGCGAATCGCTCCGCGGGGTCATCAGCCAGCAGCTCGTCCCGCGGCTCGATGGCAAAGGCCGCGTCCTCGCGCTCGAAGTCCTAACGAACTCGCCCGCGGTCGCAAACGTCATTCGCGAAGCCAAGACGTTCATGTTGCCCGGCATCATCCAGACCGGCCGCAAACAAGGCATGCGCCTGATGGACGACTCGCTCGCGCAACTTTACGACCAGGGGCTGATCAGCGCCGAGGAAGCCTCAGCCGGGCCGATCAGAAACTGGCGATGCGACAGCATGTCGGGCATTAACGACGAGGATGAACCGCGGATTGCGCGGATTTCACGGATGGGGAAAATGATTAACGCCGAACTGAGTCGCTCCATTATCGGAGTTGCGATGGAGGTTTTGAACGAGTTGAAACCGGGCTTGGACGAGAAGCTCTATGAGCGCGCGATGGCCATTGAACTGCGCCGGGTCGGTCATCGCGTTGCTCTACAAAATTCGTTTCCCGTCATCTATCGTGGCGAGCTGATCGGGAATCTCATCCCCGACATGATCGTGGATGAACTCGTCATCGTAGACGGCAAGGTCGCGTCGGCTTTCAGTGAAAGCCACGTCGCGCAGATGCTTGGTTATCTCAACATTACGGGTCTAAAGCTGGCATTGCTTCTCAACTTCAAAAACGCCAGCCTCACGTGGAAGCGGGTTGTAAACGAAAAAGAGGAGCGCTTTGCATCGCCCCCGGACCTCCAATTCCCATCCGTGAAATGGTAATCCGCGGTTTAATCCAATGCCCTACATAGATAAATTTTTCGATGTCCTCGTGAACGAGGGCGCCTCGGATCTGCATATCGGCGAGGGGCAGCCGCCAAAAATTCGCCGGCACGGCGATGTCATGCCGATTCGTCCCGAGCCGGTCACCCGGGCGGAAGCGGTCTCGATGTTGAGCGAGATTGCCGGGCCCAAAGGCTGGGAAATTTTCGAGGAGCGCGGCGACTTCGATTTCGCCTACGAGATGGACGAGAAATCGCGTTTCCGCTGCAATTTCCTCAAGCAAACCAACGGCTACGGCGCCGTTTTTCGTCTCATCCCGACCCGCATCGCTTCCCTCGACGAGCTCGGCATTCCGCCGGTCGTTAGGCAATTTGGCGATCTGCGCGGCGGTCTTGTCCTGGTCACCGGGCCGACCGGTTCGGGCAAGTCGACCACGCTGGCCGCGCTGATCGATTACATCAACACGAACTACGCGCGGCACATCGTCACGATCGAGGAGCCGATCGAGTTTGTGCACAACAACAAGCTCAGCATCATCACCCAGCGCGAAGTGCCGGAGCATTCCTCGACCTTCCCGGCCGGGCTGAAGGCCGCGCTGCGCGAAGATTGCGACATCGTTCTCGTCGGCGAAATGCGCGACCTGGAAACCGTCTCGCTCGCCCTGACCGCGGCCGAGACCGGCCTGCTCGTCTTCGGCACCCTGCACACGAACAACGCGCGCAAGACGATCGATCGTATGATCGACGTTTTCCCGGCCGACAAGCAGCCGCAGGCGCGGACGATGTTGGCCAACTCCCTTCGCGGAGTGCTCGCCCAGCTTCTCCTGAAGCGGGCCGACACCAGCGGCCGAATCGCGGTGAACGAAATCCTGATCTCGAGCAACGCCGTTTCCTCCATCATCCGCGAAGGCGCGACCCAGAAATTGCAGGACGTGATCGTGAGCGGGAAAGGGCAGGGGATGCAATTCATGGACGACGCCATCTGGGCGTTGCTCCAGCAGGGCGTGGTCTCGCCGCACGAAGCGTTCATGAAGGCGATCGACAAGAATCTCTTCAAGAAATTCCTGCCCGCCGATGAAGCCGGCCTCGCCAATTCCGCCGGCGCCGCGCCGGACGATCAGCAGCGGCCGCCGGGAGATTTCGTCAAACCTCGCGCCCGCAAAGGCTAGGAGGTGCGCGCGCGCCTCGACGAAGCCCGTGGTCACCGGATTTCGTTAGGGCAGACCTCCGGCAAAGATGAAGGCCGCTTTCCCCTGAAGGAGAAAGCGGCCCACCCAAGCGGGTAAACGGACGTTACCCGGATTATTCGAGCGTAAGAGCGGCGCTTATCGGGCTCTGACTGCGGCAGTGGCGCTGCCGCCCAGGTTGCTCGTGACGGTGATGTTTACCGGATTTGCGGCCAAGCTGAATTTGGCCTGGTAAGTTCCGTCGCCTCGATTACTCATCGTCCCCAGCACCTGACCCGTGCTTGTGACTGAAACCGTTAAGATCGCGGTCGAGTTGGAATCGGTCGCCTGCACGTTGAGCTGGCTGCGCGCGATCTTGTATTGCGCGCGGGTAATCGTGACCGTGTCGACCTGGACCGAGTTGACTGCGGCCAGAATGTCGATGCGACCATTGCCGAAGGTGTTGTTTGGTGTCGCGGGAGAGCCGCCGTCGCAAGTGTTGGACAGGATGTGGACGGCGGAGCTGTTGAGCACGCCTTCGCTGGCGTCGTTGTCATGGCGCAGCTCGGGATGAGCCGACCAGAGCAAGGCGACCGCGCCGGCGACATGCGGCGTCGCCATCGAAGTGCCGCTGAGGAAGGCATAGGAGGTATCCGAAGTGTTATAGGCCGAGCGGGTATTGGTGCCCGGCGCGCTGATGTCGGGTTTCAAGCGCATGCTGCCATCGGAGACGACCGGGCCACGGCTGCTGAAGGAGGCGATCGTGTCGGTGCTCGTGTTCAAGGCGCCCACGGTGTAGGCAGCGTCGTAAAGGGCGGGCGGATCCGAGATCGTCGAGCAGCTCGGGCCGGAGTTCGCGGCCGCCACCACCATCATGATGCCGGCAGCGCGCTGGGCTTCGACTCCGGCTTGCAATGTGGTCGGCGAGCAGCCTTCCGAGGCCGGGCAGGTCCAGGAGTTGGTCGTGATATCCGGAGCCTTGGAGGGGTCGCCTTGCGCCGGTGTGCCGCCGATCGGGTAGGGAGCGAGAAACCATTCGAAGCACTCGGTGTAGCTCGCGGGTGTGCCGTTGCCGACGTTCATATTGCGGCAGCCGATGAACTGCGCCTGCGGCGCCATGCCGACCTGGTTGCCGGCGTTATCGTCGCCGACGGCCGTGGCGATCGTGTGCGTGCCATGGCCGCTGTCGTCGCAGGGCGCGGAGGTATTTGGCCCGCAAATGCCACCGCCGGTGTGAATGCTGTCGTGCCAGTTGTAATTATGGTCCGCCGTGGCGCCGTTCCAGCCGCGATAATGCGACTTGAGCGCGTTATGCGTCCAGCGGATGCCGGTATCGGCGCCGCCGACCACGATGCCCTGGCCGAGGAAACCTTGCGCCCAGACAGCCGGGGCCATGGTATAGGCGACACCCGGCTCCACCGTGGCCGGAGCGTTGATTGGCCGATCGAGGTCAGGGATAGCAGCTTCCGGTTCCGGCAGACTGCGCACCTGCGGATTGCCTTCGACTCGTGAGATATCGGCGCGCAAAGCCAGCGCCATCGCGTGATCATAACTGCCTTTTACCAGGATCGCGTTCACGATGTAGAACGAGCGATGCTCGAGACCACGCTCGTTGAGCCATTTCAGGACCGGACCTTGCGTGGCCTGGCTCTTATTCCACAAGGCATCACGAACGAAACGGCCTTTTTCCTTCTTCGTCTTGAGCTGGTAGGCGCCGCTCAGATCCGCCTGCTCGGTCAGGACGACCATAAATTCCGCCTGTTTGCCAGCGGCGGTGTGTTCGGTGACCCAGGGCGCGATCTTGCGCAGGGCGGCTGTCTGCTCCGGGCTATTCGCCGGATTAACGGCCCGCGATGAAGCGACCGCCCCGAGGAGGGCTGCCATCGCGGCAAGAACGACAAGAAAACCGTGTGACACGCCTGAACGGCACGACTTTGGAGTGGTTGTGAGTGTACATGAGTGCGGATTGGTCTAGGGATTTGGCTGAGATTGTTCAAGCAAATTCTGCCCGGCCCGCGATCGCCCCTCCCAAACCGGCCCGGCATTTGCTTCGAAATGGTGTAGCGTGGCCGCCCAAATGAGCCGTCTCAGGTATAAACTTCTGCCGCTGGCGCTGTGCCTCCTCTTCGCCGGGCAGGCCAACGCGCACGATGCCGCTGTCGGCGCGGTCGCGTCGCTCATCGATCCGGCCAAGCTCGCCACCCTGCGGGGAGATCGACCGGCGAATCGGCGCGTTTTGAAATGCCTCTACTGGTTGAATGACGCCCGGACCCGGGGGATCGAGCCGGAGTCGGCGATCGCCGAGGCGCAGGCCCTCAATCAGTCCGCGAAGGAACCGCGCGCACCGCTGGTCGAGGCGGCCTTGCTGCGCAATCTCGATATTGCCGAGAAACTCGGTTGCCTCACGCCGGAAAATCTCGATCGGCTGCGCCACGGCAAATCACCGGTGATCAGCCGCGGGCCGTACGCGGGCGAACCGGCCGAGGTTGATCATATCGTCCCGCTCGCGGTGGAGCCGGCCCTGGACCGGGAGATCGCGAACCTCGAACTCCTCCCGCGCACCCTGAACCGCCGCAAAGGCGCCAAGATGGGCGAGCGGCAGCGGGATTATCTCGAGAAATTCCGGCAGGCCGATTTGCTGCAACCGGTCTCCGGCCAGTCGGTGCCCGCTTCGAAGGTCGAAGGCTGAACCGTTTCTTTTCTCCGCCTCGCCACTTTCACTTTGCGATCCGCCCCCTGGCAGCACGATATTGCGCGATGACTCGATCGGTTGTCGCCGTTTTCCTGGCCCTGGCCGGGCTCTTCTTGCTGGCCGCCTGCGCGACGGATGACGACAACCCGTTTCCGAATCAACCAGCCGCGGCATCCGACGAACCCATCCCGGGCGCGACCGCCGCGCCGCGGGAAAGTTCGGGCGCGGGATGGAATTGGTAGCGCTGCTAACCGCGGGCTTCTGCTACTTCCCGCGCCCTTCCTCGACATCAAACAACTGACCTAACGTCTGGATGTCATCGCGATCGCCCAGGCCGGCTTCGGCTTTGCACTTGGCCAGGTGACCGGAGGCGAAATCGTTCCAGCCGAGTTTGGAGATGAAGCCGTTCCAGATTTCGATGTCGTTTTTGTAAAGCCGGTGCCCATTGCTGTAGCACCACTCCAGGACTTCCGCGTCCGTCCCGCCTTGCAGAACGCGCTCGCGCAGTTTGTCGTATTCGATCCGGAGAAATTTGATCAGCCGTCGATCCGCGCCCCGGCCCAGGTTCTCGTGATATTCGGGATCGAGCTTCCCCTCGGCGTGGAGTCGAATCTTGTCCAGGAGACGGGGGAAATACCGCAGCCCGTTCGTCTCGTCCTGCGTGCTTCTCGGTTTCATCGGGCGAATTTGAAACGAATCCAAGCGCGACGCAAACGGCGTCTCGGCCCACGTTCGCGCCGCCCGTTTCTTGAACCGAGACTCGACCGCGCGGCGGCGCTGCGAGTGGCGAGCGCGGCCGGCAAGGAACTTCTGCTCCCGAAAATCGGAGAAACAATCGACCTTTGATCGATTGTTTGTTAGCACGCTCAAGGTGAACTCGTCGACCGCGCCAACCGAAGCTTTGTTTCCCACGCCGAGACGCGAGCGCTGGTTTGCGGGCGTGCGCGGGGCCGATTGGGAAATGATCGCATGGGTCCTCGCGATCAAGGCGCTGCTTTTCACCTTCGGAGTCCAGGCGGTCGCGGCCATGTCGCAGAAGCATCGCGGCTGGCTCGATCTGTGGAACAACTGGGACGCGATGCATTACCTCCGCCTCGCCGAGCACGGCTATGTCGCGGCGGGCGACGGCCGGGTCTCGCTTGTCTTCTTTCCGCTCTATCCTTGGCTCGTTAGGCTGACTGCTTTCCTGGCCCGCGACTACATGCTGGCCGCGTTCATCGTCTCGGGTTTCGCTTCCGTCGCCGCCGCGCTCCTCCTCCGCCGGCTGGCCCGGTGCGACGAGACCGAGGAAGTCTCACGCAACGCGGTCTGGTTTCTCCTCATCTTTCCCACCAGTTACTTTCTCCATGTTGCTTACACCGAAAGTCTGTTTCTGGCTCTGATCCTCGGTTGTTTCCTCGCCGCCCGGAAATCACACTGGGCCCTGGCCGGTATCCTCGGCGCCGCCGCCTGCCTGACGCGGGTGAACGGGCTGGTCCTGCTCCCGGCACTGGCCGCCGAAGTCGCTCTGCAATACTGGCAAACCCGCCGGATCAACTTCCGCTGGCTCTGGCTCGGCCTTATCCCGTTTGGTTTCCTTGGCTACCTCTGGCTCAATCACGAGGTCACAGGTGACTTCTTCGCCTTTACCAAGATCATGCATGAGCACTGGTACAAGAAGTTCGCTTCGCCCTGGTTTGGGATCTACGACGTTTACCTGCGCGTAAAGGGGGGGATGAACGTGAACGAGGGCTTAAACGAGCTCATCGGCATCATCCTCGTCTCGCTCTGCATGATCTGGTCGTGGATTTCACTGCGAGCCTCCTACTCGGTCTGGATCACCTTCAACTGGCTCCTTATTTGCAGCACCGCCTATGTCCTGAGCGTGCCGCGCTACGCCCTGACGCTCTTCCCGATTTTCATCCTATTCTCCCGTGCCTGCACGCGGCGGCGTTTCTGGTTTGCCATGCTCACGGTCTGGTCGCTGCTCTATCTCGCCCTCTACACCGGGCGCTTCGCCCAGGGCATCTGGGCTTTTTGAGGGGCGTCCCTGAGCCGTCGCCACGAGGGAGAAGCGGCTGGGGATAAGATTTTTGGGACCATTTTTTGTCGATGCCGGTGTCCGGATGCCTCTGCGGGCTTCCAAAAATGTCGTCGCCGGGCTGGCGACAGGTTTTTTGGGAGCCAAAAATGTCATCCGGAGCCTCGGGACGACTTTACGGGGAGCCTGAAAAGTCGTCCCGAGCTCCGGACGCAATTTTTTGCTTCCGCGCGGGACGGTCGGGGCCTGGGGATGCTTCGTGGGGAAGCGCGAAAGGTCGTGCGGAGGCCGGGTGCGACATTTTTTGGAGCAAAAAATGTCATCCGGAGGCTCCGGACGTGTTTTTGGGACCGCGGCAAGGCCTCACCGCACCGGGTGCGACATTTTTGGGCCCAAAAAATGGCGTCGGAGGGGCGCTACGGCGTCGGCAAAATCAATTGTCTGGCGGCTTCGGCCTGCGGGCTTTGCGGGAAGCGCGCGATGAAATCGTGCGCCGCCGTTTCGGCGCGCTCGTGGTCGTGCAGCACCTGGGCAAAGAGGCTGATCTGGTTGAAGAGGCTGTTTTCGTGCTGCGGGTTTTGCTTTTGCGCGATCTCGTATTGCTCGAGCGCTTTCTCCGGCTGGCCGAGGAAGCGGAAGCAATTGCCGAGATCGGTCCGCACGTCGGCGTTGTCCGCGCCGCGCGCGATCGCTTCTTCGTAGTGCTCGATCGCGTGCGGCCAGTTCTGATGGTCGTAATTCCAGTTGGCCAGGGTGCGGGCGGCGTCGGCCGGGGCGAGCTGGGAGACATCCGGCGGCGCGGCCGCGGCGGGAAGGGGAGTCGCGGGCGCGCTCCCGGCCGGGAGAAAACTTTCGATCACGGGCTGGGCCGAATCGTTAGGCGAAGCGCGCATGAAGAGCCAGGTCGTCCCGACGCCAAGGCCGAATGCCGCCAGAAGAAAGAGCGGGACCGGCCAGGACGGTCGCGTCGCCGGCGGTTGCGGTTTGGTGTTTCGTTTTGTCATGGCGCTTGCTGGTCGTTAGGGTCTGGCTCGTTTTTTCGATACACCGTGAGTGGCTCCGGCGCTAAAGGCGATCGCTGGAGGGACGACCGCCGTGTCGTCCGTGTTTCTGGCCGCGATGCAGCCGTCGCGCGCCTTCTCGTTTGCAAACACGGACGGGATTCCCTCAGGCGGGCGTGCCCTCCAAGTGGCCGCCAAACTGTTGCCGGTAAAGGGGATCGAATCCGGCGCGGGCTGCGATTTATTAAAATGAAGCTGTCTCACCGCCTCGATCCACCGCAATGGCCGGCGCTGCTCGGCACGGCTGCGGCGAGCGGCCTCGCCACGCTCTTCGTGGCGCGGAATTTCTTCCCGGCGGAGAAAAAAATCGGCCATCCCATCAGTGCCGATTACGACGTCGGCGACGATGTCTTTGTCCGCACCATGGGGCACCTGCTCGGCCCGCCGCTGGTGGAAGGGAACAAGATCACTCCGCTCGAAAACGGCGACCAGATTTTCCCGGCCATGCTCAGCTGCCATCCGCGCCGCACAACGCACGATTACTTTCGAGAATTTTCTCTGGAAGGAAGGCGTCGTCTCCGACACTTTCGCCGCCGCGCTCGCGGAACGCGCGCAGGCTGGAGTGAAAGTGCATTTCCTCCAGGACGCGATGGGGTCCGACTCGATTCGCGGCCGGGCGATCACGCGGCTGAAAGAAGCCGGCGTGGCGGTGGAGATTTTTCGTTTCGTGCACACCCGGATCAATTTCCGGACCCATCGCAAGCTCCTCGTCGTCGACGGCAAGCTTGGCTTCATCGGCGGGGTCGGGATTGCCGACGACTGGCAGGGAGATGGCCGCACCCAGGGCTGGTGGCGCGACTCGCATTACCAGGTGGAAGGTCCGGTCGTGGCGCAGGTGCAACAGGCCTTCATGGATAACTGGATGCAAACCCGCTCCGAGCTCCTCCATGGCGATCTCTATTTCCCGAAGCTGGAGGAGGCGGGAAAGGAGCGCTGCCAGGCTTTTAAAAGTTCCGCCGGCGAAGGCTCCGACAGCGCGCGCCTCATGCTCCTGGTCTCGATCGCCGCCGCGCGCGCGCACATCCGGATCGCGAATGCCTATTTCATTCCGGATGACCTAACGAGGCAAACCCTCATCGCCGCGCTCCGGCGCGGAGTGAAGATCGACATCATCACGCCGGGCTGGGACATCGACGCGCACATCGTGCGTGCCGTCGGCAAATCGCGCTGGAAACCGTTGCTCGAGGCCGGGGCGCGCTTTTACGAGTACCAGCCGGCGCGTTTTCACTGCAAATATCTGCTCGTCGATGACTGCTGGGCCTCGGTCGGATCGGCTAATCTCGACAATCGCTCGATGTCGCTGAACGAGGAGGCGAACCTGAACGTGCTCGACAAGAATTTCGTGACGAAGACACGCGCGGGTTTTTGATGACGACAAAGAGCACTCCCGCGAAGTCACGCTCGAGGACTGGCAGCGCCGGCCGCTGAAGGAGAAAATCAAGGGGCGCGCGATGTCGATCTTCCGCTCGCAGATGTAACCGGCGCCGGACTCTGGCCTAACGATGAGCGAAACCGGATCCAAATCGAAGCTGCGGGTCGCGACTTATAATGTGCACGGCTGCGTCGGGACGGATAAGCAACGCTCGGAGGCACGGATCGCGGAGGTGATCGCGGAGTTGGAAGTGGACGTTGTCGGATTGCAGGAACTCGATCTGAGCCGGCCACGATCCGGCGGCGTGGACCAGGCCGGAGCGATCGCGGAGGAGCTCGGCTGGCACCGGCATTTTCACGCCGCGATGCGGCACGGCGACGAACATTATGGCCACGCCATTCTCAGCCGGCATCCGCTGACCTTGCGCCGCGCGGAATGTCTCCCTGGGGACGGATCCTATTTCTGCCGCGAACAGCGCGCCGCGGTCGCGATGGATGTGCTGACGGAGTTCGGCGCGGTTCATGTCATCAACACGCATCTCGGTCTCGGGCGGAGTGAGCGGCGCCTGCAAGCCGAGCTGCTCACCAGCGCCGACTGGCTCGCGGCGAATGATGCGGAGACGCCGCTGATCCTGCTCGGCGATTTCAACAGCCTCCCTGGTTCACGACCGCATCGGATGCTGAGCCGGCATCTGCGCGATGTCCGTCAGCTCGTTAGGCCGCGGCGCGCCTGGCGCACTTTTCCGACGGCTTTTCCGGTGCTGGCGGTCGATCATATTTTTGTGAATGCCGCGCTTCACCCGGTCAGCGTCTCGGTCCATCGCACGGCCGTCGCGCGGGTGGCGTCCGATCACTTTCCGTTAGTCGCGGAGTTGTTACTCCAGGGAAACGCAGCAACCAGTCAGGACCAGTTATGAACCGCCGACACATCAAATGGCTCCCAATTCTCCTCGCGGGGATCTTTTTCGCTTACCAATACTTTAGCTCGGAGAAATTCGTGAACCCGGAGACGGGCCGGAAAAGCCACGTCGGCCTCTCGACCGAGCAGGAATCCGCCCTCGGCCTGCAAAGTTACAAGCAGGTCCTGGCGCAGGCGCAGACGGTCGATGCCGGCCCGCAGAGCGAAATGGTGAAGCGGGTCGCGACGCGGCTGGCGGCGGCGACCGGTCCGTCGGGGGAGGGCTTTGAGTGGCGCGAATCGCTCATCCGCGACGAACAGGTGAACGCCTTCTGTCTGCCCGGCGGGAAGATCGTGGTTTACACCGGCATTCTCCCGGTGGCCGTGGATGACGCCGGGCTCGCGACCGTCCTCGGCCACGAAATGGCGCACGCCACTTCGCGCCACGGCGCGCAGCGCGTCCTGCAACAAAATCTGGCGCAGACCGCCATGACCGGGATCGCGGTTTCGCTCTCCGACATGGATTACAACAAACAGCGCGCGGTCATGGGCGCGCTCGGCGCGGGAGCGCAATTCGGCATCCTCATGCCGTTCGGGCGCCAGCATGAATCGGAAGCGGATCGCGTCGGGCTGATCTACATGGCGCGCGCCGGATACGATCCGCGGGAGAGCATTCGTTTTTGGGAACGGATGGAGCGGAGCAGCTCCGCGCAACCGCCCGAGTTTCTCTCGACCCATCCGGCGCACGGTCATCGCATCCAGCAGTTGCAAAGCTGGATGCCGGAGGCGCTGGAGGAATACCGCAAGGCCACGCAGCGCTGAGGCGCGTTCAGGAAGTCGTCAGGCGGGCAAAGGCGCGGATCGGAAACGTGCCCATCCCTTTCACCTTCACCGGGACGGCGTAGAAGCGCGCCCCGCGGTCCGGCAACGCTTCCAATCCGCGCAAATGTTCGACGATCGGGATGCCCGCGCCGAGCAGGGTCGAATGGACCGGGCGCTCTCCGGTATCGGTGCAATCGATGTTAAACGAATCGATCCCGACGAGGGTCGCACCGGCCGCGACGAGAGCGGCGGCGAGGCGTTCCGTGAGGTAGGGGTGGCCTTCGAAATATTGGTCCGTGCGCCAATGGGCATCCCAGCCGGTGTGGAAGAGCACGGCCTTGCCGCGAAGCTCGGCCATGGGGCCCGCGTCATCGATCGCTCGTTCGCGCCGTTCGGCCGCGCGCACGACCACGCAATCGAGGTTGGCCAAACTTTCCAGGGCCAGCTCGGAAAGATCGCAACCGTCCGCATAACGATGAAAAGGGCTGTCGATATAAGTGCCGGTATTGGCCACCATCTCGATCTTCCCGATCTGGAATTCCGTGCCCGGCGCATAACGAGCGCGCGAGGCTTCCCGGCTCAGGTAATCGCAGATGATCGGGGCGGGCAGGCCTTTGTAGGTGACCATTCCGTCCTCCACGCAATGGCTGAGGTCGATCAGTTCACCGGAGCGTTTGGTTTCGTCTTCCATCATTTCCGCCGTGAATCTGCGCCACCTTTGGCCAAGCGAAAACGATTTTGCTGCATCGCGGCGCCATTTGGTGCAGAATAGCGGGCCTAACCAAATGAAAACCAAACTCCTTGTCTGCGCGCTCCTGTTTCTCTCCTGCCTAACGAGCTGGGCCTGGTTCCCGCCGGCCATCACGCAGGCCAAGCTCAGCCGGATCCAGGTCGGCCAGACGACCGAGGTGGATTTGGTGCACCTTTTCGGCACGCCGACGACGCGCTCGACCGACCTGGCTCATCGCATCACGATCGATTGGTTTCGCTCCGTGCCGGCCCCGGCCCAATCCTACATTCCGCTGATTGGCTCTTTCCTCGGCGGGATGAACATCGACGCGCAGCAGCTCAGAGTGGTTCTCAGCCCGGACGGACGAGTGATTCAATACAACGTCTACAGTTCGCGGGACACTTTTCACACCGCCAAGGGCACGACCACGACGGTGAGCCAGACGAGCTACTCGAAATAGCTCCGCTAGACCGGCAAATCTGCCGAAACCGCGCCGGCATCTTTCGTCCCGCAGTGCCGTCGCGAGGCGGCGTCCTTTAGCACTTCTTCCAGGCGGGCGCGGGTGATCGGCTTTTGCAGGACCGCCTGCGCGCCGGAGGATTCGGGCGTTAATTCCGTTCGTTCGCTCAGGCCGGAAAGGAACAGGACGCAGCCTTTCGGGTCCTCGCTCAGGATATTGCGGCAGGCGGTCAGGCCGTTCAGCCGCGCCATCGCGAAATCCATCAGGACGACGTCGGGTTTTTGCTGGCGATAGGCGCGGATCGCGTCGAGCCCGGAATGAACCACGCCGACCACCTCATGTCCGCAGGAGCGCACGAGATCGGCCAGTACGGTCGAAAAGCTTTTTTCATCATCAGCGATCAGGACGCGCACAAAGCAACAGAGCAGAAGATTCCGTGCCTTGCGCGTAAAATTTATTCGGGATTTCTGGGGAGCTTGCGCTGTTCCCGCGGAGGCTCTCTCCACTTCGAGCTTGACCGCGCATTTCGCGCTTCGGCAGATTCGTGGGCATGAAAGCATGGCTCATTACCTTTGCGGTGGCGATTTCTCTGGTCGACCCGGCGATCTCTCACGCCGGCCAACCCCTTGGACCGGCGTCCTATTATCCTGGTGCGACTCCGTTTATTAGTGTGGTGCAGCTCACCCTTGCCGACCTGGCAAATGTCCGGAACGCGCAGTTCCAGATCGCGCCCAAGGCCGGGTCGGCCACCCGCCCGATCAACGTCAAGTACTCGCGCAAGTATTTGCAGAAGCGAGGGTATCTGAACCGCGGTCTCGGGCAGCTTAATATCCCGGTTTTTGGTCTCTACGCCGGTCGCAGCAACACCGTCACGATCACGGTTGGTTTCCGGGATGGAACCACGCAGGTGACCGAGGTCGCGATCTCGACGCCCGCCTACGATGGAGGAACCTATTCAAATCCCACCGTCGTCCAGGCGCGCCTCCCGGGCACGACGCTCAGCTACGATTTCATCCTGCTCAAGAGTTACGCCGATCCGACCACGCCGATTATCATAGATACCGACGGGGAGGTGCGCTGGATCGGAACGGCGAACATTGGGACACAGAATGTCGCCCTTTTCGATAACGCCTTTTACCTTGGCGCAGGCAGCTCGTTGTATCGCACGGAGTTTGACGGCACCACCACGACGCTGGCGGATTACAGCGGCATCGGTGTCACCGGGTTTCATCACAATATCGACCCGGGCAAAACGGGGATCATTCTCGACGTCGACACGGTCAATGACACCGAGTGCGTCAACCTGGAAGTCGACAAGGAGGGCAACGTGCTCAAGACCTGGAACCTGGCCGATATCGTGAGCGCGGCCATGGTGGCCGGGGGCGATAATCCCAACGGTTTTGTGAAGCGAGCGCCGATCGACTGGTTTCACAACAATGCCACCGCTTATCGCGCCTCCGATAATTCCCTGATCGTCTCCAGCCGGGAAAATTTTGTGATCGCGATCGATTACGACTCGGGAGCGATCAAGTGGATCCTGGGCGACACGACGAAGAAGTGGCACCAATTTCTTTCGCTCCGGGCTTTCTGCGCTCTCTCTCGGCCCCGACACCCTGCCGCCGATCGGGCAACACGCTGTCTCCATGCCCGGTGACCAGCTTCTGCTCTTCGACGACGGCGCCGGCAGTAACTATCAAATGCCTCCCGGCGAAACTCGCAACTACAGCGCACCGCGCAAGTATCAGCTCGATCTCGTGAACTCGACCGCCACTGAAGTCTGGAATTATCTGCCTACTCCGAGCATCTACAGTCCATTTTGTAGCAGCGTCTACGAGGACGCGACGGACAATTACCTGATCGATTACACCCTGGGCGGACCCTATGTTTTCACTGGAATCGTCGGGCTGGACGGGCAGGGGAATAAAGCTTTCGATTATCGCTACTTGGAGCTTAATTTTTGCGGGACGGCTTGGAATGCGGCGATTATTCACTGGGAAAACCTGCAACTGCGGTAGCCACGCGCGCGTGATCGGCTTTTGCCGCACGGCCTGAGCGCCGGATGGATTGCGGCGTCAATTCCGCCCGTTCACCTTGGAAACGGTTTTCGACCGGGGGATTTGGCGCCTTCAGCGCGGATCTTCGATCCAACTGGCGCGCTGGTAATCGAGCACCTCGCCGGCGGTGGCGAGA
Source organism: uncultured Verrucomicrobiae bacterium (assembly GCA_963740715.1). Classification (GTDB taxonomy): domain Bacteria; phylum Verrucomicrobiota; class Verrucomicrobiia; order Chthoniobacterales; family UBA10450; genus Palsa-1392. The sequence continues at coordinate 64,158 of CAVUGD010000024.1, forward strand.
GTTTCGTCGTAATGCCAGCTGGTATTGCCGTTGCCCATGATGGTTCTGGCGATGACGGCTCCGCCGACGTCGACGTTGCCGTTGCTTTTGAAATCGTAGGAGGGGGCGTTGAGGGTAAAGTAGGCAACCCCGGGATTACCCGAGGCAGAGGTCAAAGGAGCGGCTTTGGCCGGTTGAGGGGATCGATTCCGTAAAGCTGCAGATTCGCCGCTTTGAAATTGTAGTTATCGATATCGCGGGATTTCATGCTGAAGTCGCCGGCGAACCAGATCTTGAGGGTGACTCCCGGCATCACGGTGATACCGCCTTTGACGTCACCGGTAATGTAGAGATTGGCGACGCCCGTGGTCTGGCCCAGGGGCAGGGTCACGGTGATGCCATTGATCGAAGAATAGGTGGCGTAGCTGGGAGAAGCCGTCGTTCCGGCGGTTAGGATGCTGGGGGCAGCCGAACTGGCGGTGACCGCCCAGGTGGGTGTGGTTACCGGCGGCACATCGATCGTGACATTGTTGGTGATCGTGCCGGTGATGTTGTTTCCTTTCTTCACCGTGCCCCCGTTGGTTTTCAGATCGCCATAGAGATTGGCGCTGAAGGTCGCGATCGGGGAGGTCACGTAGACGATCGCATTGCTCCCGACTCCGGTCGTCGGATTGCGCGAACCACTGTTGTAGAGGCCGCCCGGATAATTGACCAGGTCGGTGGAGTCAAAGCTGTCAATCAAAGGCGCATTGATCGCGGTGCCAGAGGGAGCCGTGGCCACCATCGCCATCCCGAAGGGCGTCTTTGGTTGGACAATCGACTTCGAGCCGGCGGGTGGCCTGGGGCGAGACCGCGACGGTGGTGCCGGCGGCATGCAGGTGGTTGCCATAGCGCTTGATGAAGTGGTCGACGCGCAGGTCGATCTTGCGCAGCTTGTCGTTATGGTTCGACGCGCCGTCGAAGCCCTCATTGTCCGCCCGCGCCATCCCGGGCAAGGCGGCGTAGCCGGTCGAGCGGATCCGATACCAGCGATTTCCCGAGGTGACAAAGGAGGCCGGCGAATCGACTTCGACATGATACCAAAGATCGTTCGTCCCTTCGCCGCTGGACACGAGATGTGATCCCGAGGGCAGGTCGTAGATGATCTTGCGACCGGCCGCCAATTCGGCATTGGCATCGCTCGAATCGGTCACCGTGACCCAGCTCGAGGTGCCGGTGTTGTATTTTTTCCAATTCGTCCAGGCCCCGGTATTGGTGATGATGCGCCGGCAATTGGCGAAGGCATCGTCCGCGCCTGCTTCCGCGGCATTCAGCGCTTCGGTCCAGCCGACCGCTTTCTGGGTGTATTGATAACGGCTCGTGACGGAGAGGAGGACATTGGCGCCGACGGCGGAGAGGATGGCGAGCATGGCCAGGGCCGTGAGCAGGGTGTTGCCCGCCTCGCTGCGACGTTGAAGTATACGCGAGGATTCATCGGATCCGACGCTAGGAATGATTCCGCACCACGACTGTGAGGGACGCCGTCGTGCCGGCGCGGGAATTGGCGCGGCGGAAACGGTTGAATTTTGGCATGAACGTGACTTGGGCCGTGACTGATGGGGGCTCGCCCGAGCCGCCGAAGGTAAAACTCGGAGTTGCCGGGCTGTCCGGATCGAAACAGCTGAATTGATAGTCCGCCGCGCCCATCGTCAGGGTCATAATGAGCGGCGCGCCCGTAGTCGGCGTGTAGGTGCGGGTGATGGTCTGGTTAGGCGAGGTGCCACTGATGGCGTAAACAGCTGTCGGCTGGCTCGCCGCGTTGCCGTAGGTAACGACACCTTTGCTCGAGATCGTAGGCGTGCGCGGGACGGGCGGGTTTTGCGACGGCGTCGAGGTAATCCGGCATGAACAGCGTCAGCGTTTGTCCGCTGTTTGAAACGCTGCCGCTGGTCGCCCGCCGCATATCCTGCGCAATAAAATCGAGCACCCGCATCTGGTCGCTGGTGGCACTTGTAGTAATCCTCCGTCGCCGCAAAAACCTGCTGAAAGGCGCTGAAACCAATCACCATGGCGCCAAGGACGATCCCGCCGATGACCAGTGCGATCATCAACTCGGGGAGGGTAAAGGCGCGCCCGCCTCTTTTTTTCGAAGGAAAACGGTTCATGGCGACTTTGCGATAAGCGTGGTCGTCGCCTGCGTCCGGGTCCGACCGCCAGTGCCCACTTTCCAGGTCACGATTGCATCCACCTGGACCAGGTCGCGATTGACGATGGCGGCATTGCTGGAAACGACGTGGCGACGCCGTTGCTCCGCATCACGTTGATGGGCGGGTTCGCGGCCACCGGGATAGGCGGTGATCCGCACCGACTCGGTCACCTGCCCGAGATTCGCGGTGCTGCTTGGCGCGGTGTCGAAAACGCTGCTCTGCAGGTAACTGGCATCGGTCAATTGCGACCAGGCGCAGGTCCGCAGCTGCTCGACCCGGTCCTGCAGGCACATATCGGCGAGCACCGCGCCGCGCCCCGCGTTGAGCATGGAAAGGCACTGCGCGTTGACGGCGTAGAGCGCCGCGAAAAACAAGACCACGAGGGTGATCGCGACCAGGTTTTCGATGAAGGTGAATGCGGCTTCGGGCTTCGAGATCAATGGTTTACGGCGAACAGACCCAGTGTGATTGGGAACGCGTCTCTTGAGCAGAGAGTATGCCGTCTTCCCGGCGAATGAATTACCGATTGATCCGATAAAATCCTATAAAGTCAGATTTCATCTCGCCAGCTAGTCATCTCGGCGGGGCCACGACCGAACGACCCCTGGCGGAAGCAGATGCAGGACAGGCATTGCCTGTCCCCGCCCCGGCCGCGGAGACGGCAAGCACGCTGCGGCGCCTTAGCGCCATGCCATTGCCTGGTCGTGCCGATTTCTAAGCGTGAACCCCGGTGAGCTTCCAGAGCACCGCGACGGACCAGAGCAGCCCCGCGAATGGCAGGACCGCCAGCCAGAAAATGGAGGAGCCAAGAATCAGCAAAGGCTCAAGGAAAAACGCCTTGGGCCCGATAGTGTGCGCCGGAAGTGGCTCCGAATTGATCGCTGGAGAATATGGATTTCTTCTTCACGACCGTAATATCTGGCCGCTGAAAACGCGCTTCAATGGCGAATACCAATTCTGACAGCATCGTAATCGCGCCGTCATGCGCCTCTGCCGCGTGTTGCGCCGGGGATAAGACCTCAGACTGCGAAGGTTTTACGGTCCCAGGCAGGGCGCCGCTTTGGCCGCGATCGCGGCAACCCGCTGCGACTGTTCCGGGCTCATCTTTGCGGCTGATTGCTGGAGCTTGGCCCCGTCGTCCTGGAAAGTCTTGCGGGCGACGATGAGGAGGACGGTGACGCTCACATCGCCGGTCGTGTGCTTCTTCGACATCCGCAGGCACTCGCTCGCAGCCTTGTCGTAATCGTTGATGATGGCATCGAGCTCGCTGATCGGGGTCGGGGCGGCCACCGGCTCGGTCGTCCCGCTCGCGCCGCAACCGCCCAGTTGGAAGGCAATGATAATGAACAGGGTGAGCGGTGCGAGGATGGTTGGTTTCACGATTTGTTTCGTTTCCGAAAAGGAAAAGCGTAAGCCACGGCCCGTCAGGCGCGCAACTTATTTGCGTTCGACGGTCCGATTTGGTCCGGAGTTGTCGGAAACAAGTCCGAAATCGCCGGAGTGGATGCTCTTGAAATCGGCGGACCGGCCGCGCGAACGACACCCGAAAAAAATTTCAGCTGTCCGCCCTTTTCCGGGCGAACAGCTGACTTGATTTCTAACTCGCGCCGGAATCCTATCCCTTATCGTAATAGGCCTTGTCGGTGTGTTTCTTGCCGTCGGCGCCGGTCACGGTGGACTTGACGACGCGCGACTTACCGTCTTTCGCCACCGTGATGGTGCCGGTCATGACGGTTTTGCCGTCCTTCATCACGGTCATCTCATTGGTGTGCTCATCCTTCGCCGTGTAGGCGATCTGGTCGGCGATGGCGGCTCCCTTCACCTTGTGCGGTTGGCCGTCAAATTTCCCCGTCCAAGTCCACTTGACGGCCTTGCCGTCCTTGTCGACTCCTTCGACGGTGAGTTTGATCATGTCTCCTTTGGCCTCGCTGTAGGTGACGGTCTGGTTTTTCGTCGCGTCCGGCGAGAGTTTTGACTTGGCTTCATTGAGCTTCCAGGTGCCCATGTGGGCACTGGCCGCGAAAGTTGTCACGGCCGTTGTTAACAACAGGGCCGCAACCACTAACATTGTGCGATTTGTTTTCATGGCCGGATTTCGTCACTTTCCCACTGGAGCGTCAATACAAAAAGCGGGGGAACATTCTGGTGGAGTTTTCGCGGCCGGCGCGGAGCTTCTTTCGTGCATTATCCGCCGGAACTCCCGATCCTCGATCCGCTGATCGCAGGCGCCAAACAACGACATCGCGTCACTCTCCCCGGCGCTGCGCTGAGCGATGAGCAGAGGCCCGTGGTTACGATCACCGGTGCAAGTCCGGGGCCGACGTTACTCGTCGGCGCGGGTGTGCACGGTGGAGAATATCCCGCGATTGAAGCTGTCATTCGCCTCGCGCGCGAGCTCGATCCGGCCACTCTCAGCGGCACTATTGATCCTCATGCCGGTGCTGAACCTGCCGGCCTTTTGGAACCGGAGCATGTTCGTTTGCCCGGTCGACGGCGTGAATCCTAACCGCGTCTTTCCGGGCGACCCTGCCGGCAGTTACAGCGAGCAAATGACCCACGCCTTTGTGCACGAGTTTATCGCCCATGCCGATGCCTACCTGGACTTGCATGGTGGCGACATTCCCGAAGCTCTTATCCCATTCAGTATCTGCCGCGCGGGCGAGACGGAGACCGATCAACGCAGTAAAGAACTCGCTCTCGCGTTTGGCTTGCCCTATCTGCTCACTGTCAGTCGCCCGATTCAACCGGCCAAAGGCTCATCCAGCTTCGTCGCCGCCGCGGAAATGGGAGTGCCGGCCGTGCTGGCGGAAGCCGGTGGGGTGGGGCAGTTGCAAGAGGAGGCGGTCAGTCTGCTGACCGATGGAGTGCGTCGTGTCATGCGTCATCTCGGGATGAGCCAGGAATCTGTTCCCGATGCGGCCACGTCCCAAATCCTGACCGCCTTTGAATGGGTCTATGCGACCAATGCGGGAATGTTCTATCCACGGGGTGCCGCGGGCGACCTCGTTAGGCAGGGCGAGGAGATCGGGACCATCGGCTCCTTGTTCGGTGACACGCTGGAGACGGTGACTGCGCCGGTCACCGGCCGTATTCTCTTCCTTACGATCAATCCTGCCGTCGCGGCCGGCGGATTGCTGATGGGGATTGGCGTCGGCGAAGCGGGCTAAGACGCTGCCGCTGCGCCTACCGCGCCAGGCGCGACGGCCCGCTACGACTCCCCGAACGCTTCCTTATTGACTACGTATGGCATCATGGCGGGATCTCCTCCGTAGTTCCCTTCCAGCACGTCTATCACCCCCTGGACGGTGCGCCCTGCCATCCCTTTCTCGGGATCGACTGAAAGCCGCGTAATCTTCGCCCCACTCGCGAAGTGGTGGAAGAGCCGCGTGCGATCGGCGATCGCGGGATCGAGGAGCGGTGAATCCGACGAGAGCGGTTCCTTCGCGAAAACGTCCAGCGCCGCCCCGGCGATCACGTTCTCCTGCAATGCCTGGGCCAGCGCGTTTTCGTCCACCACCGGTCCGCGCGAACTGTTCACGAGGTAGGCCGTGGATTTCATCAGCTTCAGTGTCTTCTCGTTGATCAGGTGATAAGTCGGCTTGTCAGTCTCCTCTGCCCGCAAGAGCGGGACATGAATGCTGACGTAATCCGCAGCGCGCAGCGCTTCCTCGAAATCCACATACTTGATCCAGGTTTTCTCCTTCTGGATTCCTTTTTCGTGGCGCAGATCCATTAACTCCTGAATCGCGCTGATGTAACTCTCATTTTGATATGCCGGGTCATAACATAGGATGTTCATGTCGAATCCGGAACACTTCTTGATCATGGCCAATCCAATCCGCCCGGTGCCGATGATCGCGATGGTCTTGCCCGTGACTTCATCTCCGAGGAAAGGCAAAAACGGATGCCAGGAAGGCCACGTTTGCTCCCGCACCAAACGCTCGCTCGCGTACATTTTGCGCGCCAGCATTCCCATCATGAGGAAGGCGAACTCGGCCGTCGCCTCTGTCAGCACGTCGGCGGTATGCGTAAATGGGATCCTGTATTTGTTCGCGTCGGCTCGGTTGATGTTATCGAAGCCGACTGCGATCTGCGCCACAACCTTGAGCGAGCCTTTGCCGGCTTCGAAGATCTCGGCATCGATCTGGTCGCGCAGCGTTGTGATTAGTCCATCGATTCCGCTCTTTACCTTCTCGATGATGAGCTTCTTCGGCGGCGCCTCGGGTCCCTGGAAAACTTCAAGCTCGTAGCCCCGCTCACGCAGGCGGTTCTCAGCCGGATCGCCGATCCGGGATGTGGCAAAGACACGGAAATGTTTCTTATCGCTCATGGTCCGAAACAATGGAACGAAATGCGATTGTTCACCAGTGCCCGGTGTGAGATTACTTCGCGGCCGGCTTGGGTTCGGGCATCGACATTCCGGAAATGATTTGCCATTCCTCACCGGTCTTCAGCCAGGTGTGGGTGATGCGTATGATCGAAGGGGGACCTTTTCCTTTTTTGTCCAACCAGGCCAGCGTAACCCAGTAGCAGCACGAGGCGACGTTCCCGGTCACCTGCAGGTCGGCTGGCTTTAACTGCCCGACCTTGAAGGTCAATCCTTTGCTCGTCTGGCTTGTGATCCAGTCCGTGATGTGATCCTTACGAACCGGCGCAGCGCTCACTGAGGGCCAGCCCAGAAAATTCTCGTGCCACAAGTTGGCGTAGGAGGCCAGATCGTTTTTCTCCACGTATTGCCAATAAGCATGCTCCTTATTCCAGATTATCTGTTCGTCTTCGGACATGTTGGGGGAAGTAGGCGGCTTCGTCGCCAGGGCCGATCCGACGAGGAAGAGAAAGGCAACGATGACGGCAATGGATCGATGATTCATGGTGAACCAAGTATCGAAGTCACGCCGCAGGGGAGGCAAGCATAATCCCCCGGCAGCTGGAGCCACGGCCCTAGAGATTCTTCGTCGTCCAGGCGCCAACGCGTTCTAGCGCCTTCTCGATGTTCTCGATCGAGTTCGCCACGCTGAAGCGCAGGTAGCCTTCCCCGAAGTCTCCAAAAGCCGTGCCCGAGAGAGCCGCCACGCCGGCGTCGTCGAGCAACGCATCGGCCAGCTTTTTCGAGGGCCACCCGGTCTGTTTGATATTTGGGAAGACGTAGAATGCGCCTTTCGGCAGGCGGCAGGAGAACCCCTTAATGTTATTCAGGCCTGCGACCATGATGTCGCGCCGCTTCTTGAACTCCGCACACATTGCGTCGACCGAACCCTGCGGCCCGCGCAAGGCTTCGATCCCGGCCATCTGGGTGAAGCTGGCGGTGCAGGAGTTAGAGTTAGTCATGAGGCGCGCGACGTGGGTGGCCAGGTCGGGTCGCATTACGCCATAACCCATGCGCCAACCGGTCATGGCATAGGTCTTGGAAAAGCCGTCGAGCAGAATGCAGCGCTCCTTCATCCCGGGCAGGGACATAATGGAGTGGTGCTCGCCCTCGAAAATAAGCCGGCTATAAATCTCGTCGGTCAGCACCATGATATTGCGATCGCCGATCGCGCGCGCCACGCCTTCGAGGTCCTTTTTTTCCAGGACGCCGCCGGTGGGATTCTGCGGCGAGTTCAGGATGATAAGCTTTGTTCGGTCGTTGATCAGCCCCGGAAGTTCATTGACGTCGAGCCGGAAATCCATCTCCTCGCGCAACTGAATCGGGACCGCTTTGGCACCGAGAAAATCGATCATCGACTCATAAATCGGGAAACCGGGATTGGGATAGATGACCTCGTCGCCTTCTTCCACCAGCGCCATGATGGTGAAGAAAATGATCGGTTTTCCGCCCGGCACGACGACCACTTCCTCCGCTGTCGATTCGATCCCGCGCGTCTCGCTCACATACTGCGCGATCGTCTCGCGGAGCTGCGGCATCCCGGCGGATGGCCCGTAATGAGTGAAGCTCTTGTGCAGCGCGTCGCACGCAGCGTCGATGATGTTATCCGGCGTATCGAAATCCGGTTCGCCGATTTCGAGGTGAACGATATCGCGCCCTTTCGCCTCGAGCGCGCGCGCCTTCACTAAGACTTCAAATGCGGTTTCAGTTCCGAGCCGCGCCATTCGTTTGGCGAGGCGAAGTTCGCGCGGTGCAGCTGTGCTCATGAGGAAAGAGCCTGCCTAAACTCGTTTGTTTGTCCATTGAAATTGAAGAGAGGGCGTGGAGCGGTCCGCTCCTAGCCGAACTCTACAACTCAAGATTATAAACTTCGATCAAGCCGACCCCGCTGCCGCCATCAGCGCCGACCGTGACCGCAGTGTAGGCCCCTACGGGCAAATAGAGAATTGTCGCCGCTTCTGCAGGATTCGACGGGGCGAGATGGTTCAGCGTCAGGTCGGGCGCCCCGGGATCATCCTGCCAGTTGTTATTCGCGGCCAGGAGCGAGCCGTTCTGATCGTAAACCGTGAAGCTCGGGTCACTCAAGGGATTGCTAATCCCCGAGGCGGCAAGGGACGGCCCCAGCGACCTGAGCACGATGGTCGAGTTATCCATTGCGCCGAGAATGAATCCGCTAATGAGTAAATCATCAGGACCGGCACCGACCACGCCGCGCGTGCTCATGTTAGCCAACCGTGAATCGCTCGCGGCCGACACGTCATAAACCTCCACCAACCCGATTCCGGGCGTGGTGTCTTTTCCCGAGACGACCGCGGAATAGATTCCCGGAGCCAGCGTCGCCCGCAGCGCTGCTTCCGCGGAATCGCCTGGCGCCAGTCCGTCGGCGGCGATTTGGCCGGCGTCACTTCCTGCCGCCCAGTCGTCGTTCGTCGCGACCATTTGACCGTCACCATCGAACAAAGCGATCGCAGGATCGGGCAACGTTCCGGTGAGACCGGAGTTCGCCAGCGAAGGACCGAGCGCGCGCAGAACGACGGTCTTTGACTCGTTTCCGGTGATGATGAAGCCAACGATGAGCGCGTCTTCCGCGGGACCGACCAGGCCGCGCGTGGAGAGATTGAGTGACTGCTTCGTGACGGCCGGGAAAGCAGTGCTTTCGAGATGGAGCGGGGTGGCATTAAAGATTTTTGTGCAGCCGGCGGTCGGGTATTCGTAATCGAAGACCTTCGCGCCGGTCGCGTCGAGCCCCATAAGGCGGGCATGAAGAGGCCTGGCCCGCTACGTTGACGACGTAGGAATAATCTACCAGGTAATTGAGCGGCTGATCCTCGTAGATACTGCTGCAGTAGGGGCTGTTAAGGGTATCGTCGGGGTAATTCCAGACCTCGGACGCCGTCCGACTGGTTAGGTCGAGTTTGTACTTCCGCGGCACAGCATAAGGCCGAAGAACACCAGCCGGTTGATGAAATAGGCTGTTCAATCCGTTATCCATCAACAGGATGCCGTGGTCGTGAGTCACCGAGACCGCGTGCTGCCCAACTGGCGGCAAACTGCCGGGCGGGACCGTTAGCGCGTATTGCCGGAGTGACGGGAACTGATACCATTTCTTCTCCGGATCGCCCAGGATCCACTTGATCGCTCCGGTGGTGTAATCGATGCAGATAAGGAAATCTTCCCGGCTGGAAACAATGAGCGAGTCATCCGCGCGGTCGTAAGTCACGGCGTTGAGGTGAAACCAATCGTTCGGTGAGGTGAAGACAAACTGGTTAGGATCATCGCCCCCCGCGGTCATCGCTGCGGAAATGATATCGGCCATGTTCCAGGTCTTCAGGAGGGTGCCAGCAGTGTCTATCTCCATGATGATCGATTCGAGGTATTCCTTGGAGTCGACCTCGAAAAGAAGGCCGAATTTGCCGTGATCCACGTTGTGATGAAAACCCTCTACTCCGTTTTTCGAGTAATCCCCCAGCAACTCGACTGTGCCATCGAGATCGTTTCGGTAGATGAGCGGCCCGTATGAGATGTAGATAGAGTTCTCGAAGGAGGCCAGACTGTAAAACTTCAGCCCAGCCGTTCCCACCCAGCGCAGCGCCCCGTCGGTATCGATGATGGCCGGTGAGTAAGTGCTACAGGCTCCCTTGAGCAGAATGTAATCGAAACTCAGCGAACTACCTTCCGTTTTTGGCTGGATGATCGGTAGGAGATTTGTAGCCGCAGGGATCGTCAAAATTGGCGGTGGTGATCAGCTGTGCTCTCCTGCCGGGCTGAGCCGTCATTGAAGGCATAGGTCAGCGTGACGGCGTTCGTGTAGTTATCGTAGAGTCCGTAGATTGGCAGGAATATCTTCCCGTTAAGAAGGTAGCCGCGCTCCGCGAGATACTTGTGGGAATATGTTCCCGATAACGGCCGAGTCGAGGAACCCGGCTTGGGTGTGATTGTGAATTTTACGCTCTTAACCGCCGCGGTATCGCTTACTGAGAGAGTCAGCTGGCTGAGGAACGGCGTCGCGCCTGCGATGAGTCCATCAATGGTGATAATAGTATCGTCCGCCTGAGTCGCAAAAGCCGCGCGACTCAGACAAAGAAGCAGGAGCGGCAGGAGAAAAACTTTCATCAGGTTGGACCATGAAGTTGCCAAGGCGAATGTTTCAACGCTTCACACCGCGCTTGCGCGCAAAATGGAGCCCGTCCGCGACCGGTAGCAGGACCGATTCGACCCGCGGATCGTTCGCCAGTTTTCGATTTAGTTGATCGATCGCAACCCCGTCGGGATCGGTGAGAGGCTGCTCGTTGACGCGCCCGCCCCAGACCATGTTATCGAAGATGAACAACCCATCGGGTTTCATTTTCGGTAGCAAGAGCTCGAAGTAAGTGTCGTAGCCGGGCTTGTCAGCGTCGATGAAGGCCAGGTCGATTGCCGTCGGCGGCTCCCAGGTCCGCAAAATCTCTTTCGCGTCGCCGAGTCGCAGTTTAATCCAGTCCGCCAAGCCTTCTTTTTCCCAATAACGCTGAGCGATGGCGGTCCATTCCGCATTCACATCGAAACAATAAAGGTGGCCGCCGCCGGGCAGACCTCGCGCCAGGCAGATGGCACTGTAACCGGTAAACGTGCCCACCTCGACCACGGTCCTGACATCGAGGAGCTTGGTCAGCAGCGTGAGAAAATCGCCTTGCTCCGGGCTGATGAGCATCTTGGCGACGTCGCCCAGTGCCTCTGTTTCTGCGCGGAGTTCAGCCAGCACCGGATCGACGACCCGGGTGCGATGGCGCACGATATAGTCATAGAGTGAGTCATTCAGCGCGACATATTTTGGGGGCGGCTTCGGCGGTGAATTCTGCGCGTCCATGTCTCCGAGAAGCCTCTACGGATTCTGTTTTTAATCAATCAGGAAGATTGCGACGATGAGAGGTGGGTGATCGCTCAAAGCTTCTGGCACGTGTGATGCTCCAAATGTTAGATACCTAAGGCTGAAATCACACGCTGCCGCTAAATCCGAAGGCATCGCGGTCCGCAAAAGCATCGGCACGACAAAAAGATGAAAATCATCGCCATTGTAATTGCGCTAATCTGCGGCACTGGCAGCGCGCGGGCAGTTGATGAAGCCGCCCCGAGTCCTACTCCGGTCTACCTCAAGCATCATGCGCGTCCGGGGTCACATCGGCGCCAGGGACAGGCCGAGCGCAGACGCGATCTCGAGCTTAAGAGCGAAGCAAGAGCGGAGGCCAAAGCCAACCGCCGCAACAGTACGGCCGCCGGGGCGCAAGCCAAGGCCGCCGCTCGTGCGCGCGAGCAAGCGCAACGACAATTAGCGGTCCAGGCGCGCAGCGAAGCAGCAAACGCAACCCCTCGCGCCACCTCTGATCTGATGAGCCGAATGGGATTCAGCGAACAAGAAATCGCGATGCAAAAGGCGCGTGAGCAATCGGCCGAGCCAGGGAGCCAGAAGGTGTCGCCGGCCGCTAGTTCCAGCCCACCGTCTCGAGAAATCCAGTCAGACGCTGCTCAAACCAGGGCCGAAGCCCGCCCGAAAATTCCAGAAACCCCAGATGACCGCCCGACGCCGGAGTCTCGAGAAACAGGGACGGGTTCTGCTCCGCCTCCGGGTAGGGAAAACACTCCGGCGCCAGAAAAGGATCGTTCCGAGCGTTGAGCAATAAAGTCGGCTGCTTGATCCGGAGAAGGAACTGCCGCGCGCTCGACTGCTCCCAGTAATCGGCGGCATCGCGGAACCCGTGCAGGCGCGAGGTGTAGCGATCGTCAAACTCCTGGAAAGTGCGCAGAGCGCGACTGCCGCGCGCGTCGATCTGGTCGGGGAAATGCAACGCCTTCGCTTCGACCTTCGAGACCAGGCTATCGATAAAGCGGCGGAGATAGAGCCGATTGCTCCAGCGTTGATCCAGCATGCGCGCGCTCGCCGCGAGGTCGACCGGCGCGGAGATCGCCACCGCGGCCCTGACTGCCTCATGCGGCGGCGCTTCGCCCATATACTTGAGAGTCAGGTTACCGCCGAGACTAAATCCGATCAGCGCGATCCGTCGGTAACTCTTGGCCGCGTGGTTAACGACTGCAGCTAAGTCTTCCGTCGCCCCACTATGGTAGAGCCTAACGAGCCGGTTTGGTTCGTCACCACAACCGCGAAAGTTCCAGGCTAGTGCATCCCATCCCGCGGCGCCGAGGGCCGTGGCCATGCCGCGGATGTATCCCTCATCGGCCGAACCCTCCAGTCCGTGGGACAGGATCGCCAGCCGGTCGCGACCATGGCGCAGCCAGCGGAGATCGAGAAAATCTCCATCCTCGAGTTCCAAGCGCTCCCGTTCAAACCGAGCCTGACGACCGCGTCGCAGGAACGCTCCAACGATCGTCTGGACGTGCCCGTTACGGAGCAAAGCCGGTGGTTGAAAGGCAGATGAGATGATCGGCATGCGGCCGCAATGTAGCGCGCGCTGTCGCGGCGCACAGGGAGCGACCTCCGCTAAGACGGCGAACGCCGGATCAAGGCTTAATCCGGACCTTTGGCTTTTTGCCCTGTTTGAATTCCTTGAGCTTGATGCAAACCACCGTGAGCCAGGTGATATCGAAAGCGTTCCCGAGCGGCTCATCTTCCTGAGCTTGCTGGCTCATGCTGCTGTAGGTCTCATCGATTCCCACCGCCCAGATTTCTTCGCCGGCCTGCCTCAGTGCCACGACGACGTCGGCTCCATCCATTCCCTTGGCGAGATCTTCAAATAAATCCCACAGCTTGTTCCGAAATGGGGAGACGTTGTCTCGGGCCTTGGCTTTGGATTTTTTCATAACGATCGTGGCGGTTAATCTCGTGAGTGTAAGGGCCTGTGCATCACCACATACCCTCTGCCCATCCAATACGGATGAGGTTTCCAAGCGGACGCATCGCCTGCCAGAATTCATTGCTGTCTCTTTTAGATCAGGGTCTATTCCTCCGTCACTTTGTAAATGGTGAACCCCCTGGCCTGGTAATTCGCCAGCGCGCTCGGAGTGATCGCGCGTGCAGGTGTGCACCCAGACGCGGTTGATCGCCGGCGACGTTCGCCAGGCTTCCTCGATCGCGTTGGTGAGCAACGCTCCGCCCAGCCCGCGGCCAAAAAACTCCGGCAAGAGCCCGAAGTAAGCGATCTCGGTTCCGCCCTCCGGATCCCGCAGCAGTTCGTAGTAACCGGCGAGAAGGTCGTCGTAATAGGCCCCGAACGTTCGCAGCTCCGGCGCGGACGCATACTCCTGCCATTGCTCCTCGGTCCAGGGCTGCTTATCGATCCATTCCCATTTTTCGCCCACCGCGAGGTAAAGATCGCGATTGAAAGTCCAAATCGGTTTCCGGTGTTCGTGAATGCGAAACCGCGCGTCGGTGCTGCGCTTGGGGCGCAGCTGGTCGGGCGATCGCATTTCGAGATAGGTGGTTGTAAGCACGTTTAAATTTCCGGGTGAGGATAGCTCAGGTCACGGCGCCTCGCAGCGGCCGCACCTATCCGTTTTTAGACTCGCCGCTCGTCCCGCCGGGAAGGCAGGCTATCGTTCATGGTGATCACCGAATGAAAACGCATCCCGATTCCACGGAGATTCGTCCCGGCGCCGACCAACCCGCCTGGAAGCGCTCGCTCTATACCATCATTTTCGAGAGCGACACGCCGGCCGGGAAGGCATTCGACGTCGCCCTTCTCTTCGCCATCGGCGCGAGCGTGCTCGTTGTCATGCTCGAAAGCGTGAAATCGATCCAATCCGAGCACGCCATCCTCCTGCGCGACCTGGAATGGATTTTCACCTTCCTCTTCACGATCGAATACATCGTGCGCCTGCTCTGTGTGCGCCGGCCGCTCCAGTACGCGTGGAGCTTTTACGGCTTCATCGATCTGCTCGCGATCCTGCCCAGCTACATCAACCTCTTCACCTCCGCCAACTACGTCATGGTCATCCGCGTGGTCCGGTTGCTCCGGGTCTTCCGCGTCCTCAAGCTGGCTCATTTCCTTCAGGAAACCGAGACCCTCATCGCCGCGCTCCGGTCCAGCAGCCGCAAGATCGTGGTCTTTCTTTTTAGCGTGCTCGCCCTCGCCACGATCATGGGCACGGTCATGTATCTCATCGAAGGCGAACGGAACGGGTTCACCAGCATCCCACATAGCGTTTATTGGGCGATCGTCACCCTCACCACCGTCGGCTACGGAGACATCACCCCGCACACCGTCCTGGGCCGGTTTATCGCCAGCATCATCATGATCATGGGCTACGGCATCATTGCCGTGCCAACGGGGATTTTTTCGCTGGAGCTCAGGGCAGCGGCCAAAGCGCGTGAGGCGCGCGCTTGCCCCAAATGCGGCACCACAGAAGCAGACGCCGCCGCGCGCTTCTGCCGCCGGTGCGGCGAATCGTTGCCCTAGAGAGAAGCTGTCGCCGGAGCCGCTGACCCCGGCCGGATTCCAGTGGTAAATCTGCCCGAGGCGAGGATTTTTTCCGACCGGTTAATCTTGACGGGCACCAAGCAAAGGGCGCTCCATTATGTCATGAAAACAAAATTGTTGGGACTCAGCGTGGCGCTCTCGCTGCTCACGGCGGGCGCCTGTTTTGCGAGAGAAAACGCAAACATGGGCACGTGGAAACTAAACGAAGCAAAGTCGACTCTCGATCCGGGGCAGGGGAAAAACCACACCGTAATTTATGAGCCGGCGGGCGACAGCGTCAAAGTGACGGTGATCGGGTCAGACAAAGACGGCAAGCCGACCCGGAGCGAGTGGACCGGTAAGTTTGATGGCAAAGACTATGAGGTGACAGGCGATGGGACGCACGATACCCGGGCCTACAAAGAGGTGAACGACCATACTCTCGACATGACGATGAAGAGCGAGGGTAAAGTCATCATGACCGGCAGGATCATGGTCTCGAAAGATGGGAAATCGCGCGTGGTCACGACCGGCAGGACCAACGAAAAAGGCCAGCAGGTACAAGTCAAAGCCATTTACGATAAGGAATAGACCCTGACCGGGCCTGCCGGGCGCTGGCTTAAGAACCGAGGTTGGCCCGTTCCGTTCGAATCCAATCCTCCGCCATCTGGCGGGCCGGGAAGGCTGCGATCTGGCGGCTGAAGCCGCGCGAGGTGTCGATGAAATCGAGCACCCGCTGGAAAGGCTCAGGCGGCATGCAGACGACGACCGCGCGATAAATCATCCCCGCGCAGGGGGAAGTATCAGCGAGATACGCCACGGTCTTGTCGGTCACGCTTTCCTGGGTGACCGCGCTGAAATCCCAGAGCCGATCGAAGGAAGGATGGAACTGCGGATCCGCCAGCAGTTTCGATCTCGCATCGAGAAATTCCTTATCGGAGACCAAACCGGCGGCGGTCGTGACGACCAGCTTCCTTTTGGTATCGATGGTGACGGTGACAGGCATCGGGTCCGAAGATTAAGCTTATCTTGAGCCTCGGCCCCGCAGTTTTCCGAGAAAGTTGCACCCGACCGGCCAGGAAGAGCAGGAATTCCAAGGAAGGCACCCATTTTGCTTGATGTGAGGCATGGACCTCTACGACGTGAAGACGCGTGGCCTTCACAGCCCGCTGAATTCGCGCGAAATTTCGGTGCTCTTCCGAGCCGGGAATTTGGTTGGTCCAGTCGCGCTGCAAACCGGTCGGCGAGGCGCGTTGGTGCACGGTCGATGAACTGTTTCCGCTCCTGAAATATGAATCCGGCAGGTTGTATCAGATGGGTGGTGAGCAGGGCCGCGGTCGAGCCCCTGCGTCCAAGGTGCTCGCCGCCGCGTTCATCGCGCTCCTTCTTTTCGGAGCGGCATTGTTCTTCAGGGGCAATCCGATCTCGGCAGAAGACACCGCAAAGCGTCGCGATCTCCGAAGCCCCGGCGCAGTTGCCCGCAGTTGCGCGCTTTACCTCCGCCGCCTGACATGTATGACCACGGTGCCAGCGCGAGGAACAACGACCTTAATGGTCTTGCCGTGAGATAACGTCCGCGGCGAACGCGGAACCGAGCGGGCGATCCCGTTAGCTGATCAACAACAACCGCGGCGGCTGACCGCGGAGGGTTTCCGGCGCGCGATGAATGCACGGCGGGACCTTGCTGCCGGGCCAGTCGACCGCGATCCGCCAGAGGTTGCCCACTCCAAACGAATAGGGCCGCGCCTGCGGGACGGGCGCGTAGTGAAGATCGTAGCAATGTTCGCGCAGAGCTTCGCGGAATTCCGCGTCGTCCTCCTCCGCGCCGAGGAACTGCATCAGCTTTTCCCGGATCTCCGGGATCTCCACCCGCCGGAGCGCCTCTTCGTTAGGCAGACCTTCGCTCGCCGGCCCGTGATAAGTGCAGAGCCAGGTATCGGCCTCCACCGGCGCGCTATCGGCGTGAAATGAAAACACATCGGTCCGCACCGGGTCCGCCCCTTCGTCGCGCGGATAGCGATGGATGCAGTTGAGCACCGGCTCGCGTTCCAGTTCCCGCAGTTTTCTCAGATCTTCCAGCAGCACCGCGATCGCCGCCCGTCCCGGCGCGCTCACCGGCAGAGAAAGCAAGTTGTTCCTCGTCGATCGTGACGATCTCTTCGCCGCGGCCGAGTTTTTCCACCACTTCGCCGAAATTCCCCGTCAACACCCGCGGCCAGCAGAGCGCATTCACCCCGTCGACAAACGGTGTCGCCGCCAGCTCGGCGAAGCTGTGCACCGACTTGATCCGGAAATAATCGGGAGGTTCGAAAACCAGAGGTTGCGTGTCCGTGCTGGATCATCCGGAAGGACGCAGGGGCTGTCCACTTTTCCTGCTTTGGATGCGGAAGATTCACATCGCCCTCTTCGATCATTGACGCCTCTTTTCGCCAAATGTACGCTGCGACCATGGCGGCTAACCCATTTTCCGGTGCGAGGCAGGATCCAACAATCCACCGGCTGACTCGCCGCACTTTCCTGGCGATGAGCCTGGCCGGCGGGGCGGCGACTTTGTTGAACGCGAGGGCCGATACGATGACCATGGCGACAAATCCGACCTTCAAACTCGGCGGCGACCTCCCGGTGAACCGGCTTGGTTTTGGCGCCATGCGTATCACCGGTGATGGCATCTGGGGTTGGCCGGCGGACCGGCCGAACGCGCTCAAGGTCCTCCGCCGCGCGGTCGAGCTTGGGGTCAACCTGATCGATACAGCCGATGCCTACGGGCCCGAGACGAGTGAGTTGCTCATCGCCGAGGCGCTGCATCCTTATCCCACCGGGCTCGTGATCGCGACCAAGGGCGGGCTGACCCGGCCCGGTCCAGGATCGTGGAAACCGAACGGCCAGCCGGATTACCTCAAGAAGTGCGTCGAGGGAAGTCTGAAGCGGCTCAAGCTCGAGCGAATCGATCTTTACCAGCTGCATCGGATCGATCCGAAGGTCCCGATGGAGGATTCGCTCGGAGCGATCAAGGAGATGCAGGATGCCGGTAAGATTCGGCACGTGGGTTTATCGGAAGTGTCGCCGGAGCAGATCGCACAGGCGCGAAAGGTCCTGCCGATCGTGAGCGTGCAGAACCGCTATAACTTCGCCGATCGCGATTGGGAAAAGACGCTGGTTTATTGCGAGAAAGAAGGGCTGGGTTTCATGCCCTGGTCACCAGTTGGCGGCGGTGGATTGAAAACGAGCGAGACTCTGAAAGCGGTGGCAAAGGCGCATCAGGCGAGTGTCTATCAGGTCGCGCTGGCGTGGTTACTTCAGCGTTCGCCGGTCATGCTGCCAATTCCCGGAACGGCTTCGACTGAGCACCTGGAAGAGAACGTCGCAGCCGCGAAACTCACACTCACACCGGAAGAGTGGAAGAGCCTGGGCAAGAGCTAAGAGCGGGAGCGGAAAACGAGCGGCGGTGGCAGAATCTCTTAGCATGACCACACTCTCGACCGCGCGCCTTCGTCTGCGCCCGATGGATGAGGCGGACGCACCTTTCCTGCTCGAGATTTTGAACGAGCCGGCTTTTATCCGCAACATCGGCGACCGCGGCGTGCGCACGGTCGAGCAAGCCGTGACCTACATGCGAGAGCGGATCATTGCGCAGTACGAGCGTCACGGCTTCGGCATGGGGCTAGTCGAACTGACGGAGTCAGGCGAGCCGGTCGGAATTTGCGGCCTGATCAAACGCGAAAGCCTCGACGACATCGACGTTGGTTTTAGTCTCCTCGAGCGCTACTGGTCGCGAGGCTATGCCGCGGAAGCGGCCACCGCGGTCGTCAATGACGCGAGAGACGTGCGCAAGCTCGCGCGCCTCGTCGCCATCGTCGCGCCGCATAATACCCCTTCGGTCCGATTAGTGGAGAAGCTAGGCTTTCACCTCGAAAAAAAGGTGCGGCTTACGCCCGACGACGACGAGTTACTGCTCTTCGCGATCAAGTTTTGACAAGCTTGTCGTAGGATCGGAGAAGGTCCGCCGGGTCGCGATAAACAGCGATTGCTCCGGCGGCGCGCAGAGTTTCTTCGTCCGTGCCACCGCAGGTGACAGCGATAGCGCGCAGACTAGCTTTGCCGGCTGCTTCCATATCAAAGCGAGTATCTCCGACGACAAGGGCCTCGCTCGCGCTGACCCCGTCGAGTTTATCGAGCGCGGCCTTGAAGATATCGGGCTCGGGTTTCGACTCATCCGCATCGTCCGCCGTGGTCTGGCCGGCGATGAGGTCATCGATCCGCAAGAGTTTTGTGTAGTGTTTGCTTCCGGCTTCTTGCCCGAGGTAGCGAGGACGATTTGCCTGCCGTCGTCGTGAAGGCGCTGGAAAAGTTCGTGCACCTGCGGGAAACCTTCGACTCGGGGCAGGTAATCCTTCTTGAAAAGCTCGGAGCGATATTCATCCAACTCTTTGCCGAAACGCTTTATTTCTTCCGGGGTGAGAAACTCCGGCAGATACTTATCGGAGCCCTTACCGATCTGGGCGCGCAATTGCTCGAGGGAGAACTCTTTTCCGAAGTGGCGGAAGGCGGCGTCCCATGAGGACACATGGAGTTCGTTGGAATCAACCAGCGTGCCGTCGAGATCAAAGATGAAGGCTTCCATAGGGCGGGACGTTGAGCGTTCGCTGCAAAAAAGCAAACGCGCGGGCTTTACCATCTGGTAGGTAAACGGATAGGCTTCCTCTCCATGAGCATGGATTCCATTCAACAGGCCTGCGATCGATATGAAATTGCGGACACGTTGCATCGTTATGCCTTTGGCCTTGACCATGGAGATGCGGATTCGCTGGCCTCGGCTTTCGCGGAGGATTGTGTGCTCGATTTTTCGCCCGCGGGGGAGAAGCTCGGACTCGACTTTCCGCAGTTGGTCGGGCGCCAGGCTGTGCTCGACGCGCTGCTGCCGTTTCTCGGTCCACTCGACACCACCCATACGGCGAGCAATCTCCAGATCGAAATCAGCGGTGAGACGGCGACCCTCTATGCCTATGTCATGTCGCAGCATTTCATGCCGCGAGAGGGTTCGCGTCGCGGCTCCGAGAACGCTCTCCTGATGAACCGCTATGACTGCGAGTTGGTGCGTGACGGACAGAAATGGCGCTTTAAGAGGGTGACGATTGATAACGCCTGGATGCAGGGCGACCCGGAAATTCTCAACCTGCGCGCGACTCATCGCGCTTTGACCGCGAAACCGTGGCAGCCGGAGTAATTATCGCGAGCGGCGAGGCAACGGCCTAACGATTCTCAAAAAGACGGCGAGTATCGACCACGATATAGCGCTTATCCTGGTAGACGATCGCTGCCGGAGGCGGCTTTTGCAGGATTGGGGTGCCTCCGTGCGCAACCCCGAGGTCTTCTTCCGGCGCGGCCAAACGAAGCTGGCGAAGGAGCCGGCTCTTGCGAGGGTATTTGGGAGTAAAAGCCTTCTGGTCAAGCAGCCAGAAACCAATCTGCAGGTCGCGCACGCATTGCTGCACAACTGCCGGGTTGTCGCTGTACTGCGCGCGCGCAATCTGCAGCCCGCGTTCGCGCAAGGGCAAATAGTAAGCCGGGTGAAAAGGCACCGCACATTCGGCGCCAACAATAATCGAGCGACGGGCGAAGGTCGGAAGATTGTTCGGCTTCGTCGGAAACTGAAGCGATGCGAATCGTGGCCGGCTGACTGGCAAAGAAACGATAAAGTTCCGGAGCGGTGCCCTGCACATGACTATTGGTGGGAAACGCCGGAATGAGGAGGGGATAGGCGAGGAGTATCACCGCAAGCAGCGCCAGGCTTGAGCGAAGAACGTCTCCCGCGAGCCAAGTGATGTTCGTTAGGGCCGTTTTTCCACCACAGGAGGGCTGCGTCGGTCGAGGGCGAAGATCACTCCTCCGGCCAGGAGCGTGAGAAGCACCCGCGTGGTCGCCTGGGTGTAGCGATTTGGAAGGTAAAGGCGGAAAAGCAGGAGGTGGGAGAGGGCAAAGAGGAGAAGAGCGGCGCCGATAATCTGTGGCACCGGGCGCGCCCCGCGCGGAACCGCGTCAAGGAACGGGAAACGCGCCGGCCAAAGGCGCAGCAAAGGCCAGAGAAGCGCGAGCAGAAACCATGGCGGGCGAGTCGGGCAGGTTATGGATGCCGGCGTTTCCGCCCACCCAATATCCCCACCAGGTGGAAAGAAAAACCGGGCACTCGTCCCTCGGGACCGAACTCCGGCATCCGTTGCGCCTCGGCGAAAGTGACGAGCGGACCAAAGGCGCCCGCGCTGTGGAGATAGGGCCACAGGCAGAGGAGAGTGAGGCCGAAGGCTGCGGCCGCGACCAGATAGGCTTGCCGCCCGCGAACGAAGCGCGGTCCACGTTCCCAACGCAGACAGGACCAGGCGAGCACGCCGAGACTTAGCAGGGCGGCAGGCGGGAAGAAAGTTGCCTCGAGCCCGATCGCCACGAGCACACCGAGCGCGGACGCGCGCACGTGATAGTAAAGGAAGGCGGCAAAGAGCGGGTAAAAGAAGGCGCGCGGGGTAGCGGAGGAGAGATCGCTATTCAACCAAAGACATTGCGCAAAAAGGATCGCCGTGAGAGTCGCGGCCGCGCGCGAGTGAAAGAAACGCCAGGCGAGACCGAAGAAGTATCCGACCGCGATAAGACTGAGCACGGAGGGAATGAGCTTGCTCGCGAGCAAGGGATCGATGCCTGCCCGCGCGAGCAGCCAGTAAAGCGCGGCGAAACCACCGGGCGCGAGTGACTGGAAGTAATCCGCCATGGGGTCGTGCGGGAAAAGCCCGGGATCGACATAACGGAACATCCAAAAGACATGTTCGCGCACATCATCGGCCAGGGTGTATTCCGAGGCGAAGGCCTGCCGCAGGGCGAGGAAAGCGCAACCCGCCGCGTAAAGCATGGCCAAAGAAAACCAGGGCCACATTTTGCGACCAGCTTCATGAGCTATGGAAGTCAGGCCACGTCGCACCCGCGCAGGATTGAGTGGCGTGGTCATGAACCTGTGGCCGCCGGCCCCGGCTATTCCGTTGTGGTCGGAATGAGTTCCTGTGCCGGTGGCCGAAGATAGGGCGAGTAAGTCTCGAGTAACCGCGCCGGGATGGTGGCCACGACTTCGGTAAAGTCCCCGTCGTAGGAAAGATCGCGCACCGAGCCTTCGCGGTGCAGGCGGGCGAGGAGATCGGCGCGATCGGGCGGGAGACGCAACTCGACTGTGACTGTCCCGAGGGCGACGAAATCGGAGATGCGCTCGATCAGCTCCTCCATCCCTTCGCCGGTCTGCACGGAGACAAAAAGAGCGTTGGGAAAATGGCGGCGCAAGGCCGGAAGCGCGTGCGGGTCAGTCACTTTGTCGACCTTGTTGAAGACAACGAGCATCTGTTTGGTGTCGGCTCCGAGCTTGCCTAGCACCTCCATGGTGGTGTTGTAGAACGCCATCACTTCCTCCTGGGAGGCATCGAGGACATGGATCAGGAAATCGGACAATGCTGCTTCCTCGAGCGTGGCGTGAAAGGCCTCAACCAGCTGGTGCGGAAGCTTGCGCACGAAGCCGACGGTGTCGGTGAGGAGCAGCGGCTGTTTGTTAGGCAAGGCGATCTTGCGCGTCGTGGTATCGAGCGTGGCGAAGAGTTTGTTCTCCACGAAAACGTCCGCGCCGGTGAGCCGGCGGAGGAGAGAGGATTTGCCGACGTTGGTATAACCGACGATGGCGGCGTTCGGCACGGGCGCGCGCTTGCGGTCCTTGCGCTGGGTGGCGCGGGCGCGGCGCACATCTTCGAGCTCGCCCTTCAAGCGGTCGATCTGGAGCCGGATCTTGCGTTTGTCCTGCTCGAGCTGGCTTTCGCCTTCGCCTTTCGCACCGATTCCGCCGCCTTGCTGGCCGAGATGGCTCCAGGCTCTCGTTAGGCGAGGAAGGGAGTACTGCATCCGGGCGAGATCGACCTGGATGCGGGCCTCGCGGGTGTGGGCGCGGGCGCCGAAGATATCGAGGATGATTTCCTGGCGATCGGCCACGGTCATGCCGGCGAGTTCTTCCCAATTGCGCTGCTGCGACGGGCTGAGCTCGTTGTCGAAAATGAGCACGTCGCACTCCAGCTCTTTGGCGCGATCGACGATTTCCTGCGCCTTACCCGAACCGATGAGATAACGGGCGTGATTTTCGCGATAGGAGATGAGCTCACGGGCGACGATCGGAATGCCGAGCGTGTCGACCAGTTCCGCTAATTCGTCGAGAAGGCTTTGCGCCTCTGCTTTCAGCTCAGCCGAGATGTAGGCGCCGACGAGCAACGCCCGCTCGACCGCTTTGTCCTTGGCCTTGATCTCAAACATGAGCAGTCAAGATACGCAGGAAAAGAGCGGGCCGAAAGCTGAACGAATCGATCACATTGCAGCACGCGGACCGTAAGTCTATCCTCGCCCTGTGAATACTCCGGCGCGGTTGCTTGGGATTTATGTCGCGGCGCAGGCGTCCGAGCTGCCGCAGGCGGTGGAGCGCGTCCGGGCGTTGAGCGGCCGCGGCTTGGAAGGTGATCGCTACGCGGCCGGCGGCGGAACGTTTTCCGAAAATCCGGGCAAACGCGATGTCACCTTGATCGAAGCGGAAGCCTTAGCCGCCTACGAGCGCGAAAGCGGCCAGAAACTCTCGGCGGCGGAATCACGGCGCAATCTGCTGACGCGAAGGTGTGCGGTTGAACGACTTGGTCGGCCGCGAATTTCGGGTGGGTGCGGTGCGGTTGCTTGGCTTGCGTTTGAGCGAACCCTGCACGCATCTCGCGCGACTGACTCATCCTGAAACGCTGCCCGGTCTGGTCCACCGCGGAGGGCTGGTCGCGGCGTTACTCACCGACGGCGAGTTGCGGGTAGGGGATGAGATTCTGGAAAACTAAAGGCCAAAATTACCCGGTCCAACTTATTGCGTTGGGAGGGTTTATTAACTGGCCATTCGCTTAAACGCGCATCCGGACCGAGAGTGCGACTATGACCACCTCTATCGTCCTTCGGAACCGTCAGATATTGGCGCTGGCAATCGTCAGCCTCGCGCTCGCATTCTTCATCCCCGGCGGCGTGTCGGCGGCGGGTAAAGCCTCTGCTGCGGCGAAGCCAGAACAGGCGCAGCAGGCGGGACGACTCATTATTGCCCGCTCGGCCAATCTGGGTTCTTCAGTGGTCGGGCTTTCGATTGACGGCAAAGAAGCCGCCACGGTCAATTTCGGTGGAACCTATGACGCCCCTCTGGCTGCTGGGCCGCACACCATCACCGTGATTCCGGTACCTAATCTGGAGCATGCTCAGCCCAACAGTATCCAGGTCACGGTGCAGCCGGGACAGACTTACAAGTTCACAGCCAAGCGGTCCGACGTGTCGCTCGTGCTCAAGTAAGCCGCTCGCTTCTGCGCGGGGAGAGCGCTTCGGGTAGCCTCTCCGGCGGCGGTGACAGACCCCGCTGCCACCGGACTTACCCGGGGCTCAGTATTCCTTGATCACCGGAATCTTGCGTCCGCCCTCGGCCGGGATCTGATCTTTCACCACTCGCGTGGTGGTGGAATGCGACGCCGGGACCGTGGTCTGGGTTTCGTATTTGTTGCGGGATTCGCACGCGCCGAAAACCAGGGGGGCGATCAGGCAAGTGGAGAGCAGGATGACCTTTGATTGTTTCATAAATAGGTTTATCGCGGCCGGCGCGATTCGCTGGTTCGGCTAGGAGTCGCGCTCGCCCCGGATGTATTCTTCCACGCAGCGGTGCGCGTCGTCGTCGCTCATCTGGACCGGCGGATGTTTCGAAAAATACGCGGAGGCGGAATGGAGCACGCCGAACTGGCCGCGATCGAGCGCGAGCTTGCAGCAGCGGATGGAATCAATCGCCACGCCGGCTGAGTTTGGTGAATCTTCGACCGATAGTTTGAGATCGATCTCCATCGGCACGTTCCCGAAGAGCTTCCCTTCGACGCGGATGAAACAGAGCTTGTTATCGTTCTGCCAGGGGACGTAATCGCTCGGCCCGATGTGGATATTTTCTTCCGCCAGGCGCTTTCCAATCACCGACTGCACGGCTTCGGTCTTGGAGGTTTTCTTCGACTGAAGCCGGCCGCGATCGAGCATGTTGAGGAAATCGGTGTTGCCGCCGGTGTTCAATTGATAAGTGCGCTCGACTTTGACGCCGCGCTTGCGGAAGAGATCGACAATCGTGCGATGGAGAACGGTCGCGCCGAGCTGCGCCTTGATGTCGTCGCCGATGAGCGGGAGTTTTTTCTCCTCAAAACGCTTCACCCAGACCGGGTCGCTGGCGATGAAGACCGGGATGTTATTGACGAACGCCAGGCCGGCCTCGAGCGCGCAGGCGGCATAAAAGCGCGTCGCTTCCTCGGCCCCGACCGGGAGATAATTCACCATGATCTCCGCGCCCGATTCCCGCAGCTCCTCGATGATTTCTTCGCGGGTCGATTCTTTTTTCAAGGGCTGAAAACTGCGCAACGGGTCGTGGTCGGCCATATGCGCGGGATAGCCATCGAAGACACAACCCATCTTCACGATCGCGCCAGTCGTCGGCACTTCTGCCGCAAAAAACTTTGGTGCAATTAGGCGGCGCGAAGATGGCCTGGTTAACGTCGAGGCCGACTTTGCGCCGGTCGATGTCGAACGCCGCCACGACTGAGATGTCGCTCGGCCGATACTGCCCGACCACGCTGTGCATCAGACCGACGGCGGAGCCATTAGTCGGAGTGTCGTGATAGAAGCTGATTCCCTGGACAAGGGAGCTGGCGCAGTTGCCCACGCCGATAATTGCGATTCGAATTTTACTCATTGCACGGTTGGAAAGTCGCAAGGTTGCCCCAGTCGCCGCAGCTCGGCAAGACGCAAAGTTAACAGGAACTTTACATTCCGAACGAATTTTCTGCCCAGCCTCGAAACGCCTCTTTCGGAATTTATGTTGCGAAAAAAAGATGGGGCGCGGAAAAAAGCAGGATGCGACGGAGGATTTACATCGGGTGGGCGTGCTTTTTCCTGTCGCTCGCCTCGCTTCCAGCCGCTCCTCCTCGTTACACGATTGAGCAGGCGATCCAGGTCGCGCGAGCCCAGAATCCCGACATCGCGATCGCGCAAAAAAAAGTGGAGGCGGCGCGCGGCGGGTTGCTCGAGGCGCGCGCCGGTTATTTGCCGTCGGTCGTTTCGAGCGGCATCTACCGCAAGCGCGAGCGCCAGGGCGATACCCGTCTGCGTCCGGAGGATTACAACGCCAATGTGCGCGTCGTGGAATCGCTTTACACCGGCGGCGCCACCAGCAGCCGGGTGGCGATCGCGCGCCTGAATTTTCAAAAGGCCCAGGCCCAGCTCGACGCGGTCACCGATCGGGTGACGATGGAAACCCGGCTCGCCTTCAACGGACTGCTCCTCAACCGCGAGCGCATCCAGGTGCGCGAGGAGTCGATCGCGGTGCTGCAACAGGAGTTGAAATCGCAGCGCGAACGTTTCGGCGCCGGCACGGTCGGCCGTCTCAATGTCAGCCGCGCCGAGGTCTCGCTCGCGAATGAAGAGCCGGAGTTGATCCAGGCGCGGACCGATCTGCAAAACTCCTACCTGCGTCTCGGCGAATTGTTAGGCGTGCCGGCCGGGGCGAGCGGCGAGGAGACTTTCGCCATCGCCGGCGAACTGATCTACGAGCCGCGCCATCCCGACCTGAACCAATGCCTGGCCCACGCCAGCGCCCGTCGGCCGGAGATCGTGGCCGCGGAAGCCGACATCGCGATTGAAGAACAGCAACTGCATCTCGATCGCAGCGCGACCCGGCCGCAAATCGAGGCCTTCACCGGCTACGAACTCTATAATGAACGCGATCCCACCCTCGGCCGTGAATTCAATCACGGTTACATCATTGGCTTGAACGCTTCCTGGGCGCTCTTCGATGGTTTCGCCACCCGCGGCCGGATGCAGGCGACGCGGGCGCGGCGCGACGGGGCCACGCGCGCGCTGGAGGCGCTTCGCTCATCGATTTCTTCGGAGGTGCGGAGCGCGTTTCTCGATCTCGAACAGGCGGACCGGGTGCTCGAGTCGGAGCTGAAAAATGTGCGGACAGCCGATGAATCGCTCCAGATCGCGAAAGGCAATCTCGCCGCCGGCCTCGGCACCCAGCTCGACGTCCTCCAGGCCGCGACCGATCTCACCCGCACGCGCAGCACGCGCTTGAGCGCGACCTATCTGCACAATGCCGCGCTCGCCCGGCTCGACCGCGCCTGCGGCGGCGAGGTGGCGTCGTTAGGCGGGGAATTAAAGGCCACCGGGCGCGAAAGCCAGATTCTCTCCCTGACTCGTCCGCCGTCAACGTTAGGGAAACGAAAATGAAAACGGGCGCGGCCGTCTGCCTCGCACTCTTTCTCGCCGGCGCCATTTCTCCGGCGCGCGGGGTGACACTCGACTTCGCGCTGGCCCAGACGCTGGAGAAAAACCCGCACATTCAGCAGGCGAAAACCGCGCTTGAAGCAGCGGCGGGCGAGCGCTTGATCCTGCGCTCCGTTGCCTATCCCAAGGGATTGATCGGCGGCATCGCTGGCGTCCAGGGTGGCCGCCGAGCGCAGACCTCGACCCAGCCGTTCGCCTTCGCTTACGGGGCCTTTCTCCAGCCGCTCTTCCACGCCGGGATCCCGGCCTCCTTTCGCCGCGGGGACGTGGCGCTGCTGATTGCGCAACAGGAGCTGAACGTGACGGTCGTGGAAGAATTGCACCGGGCGCGTCTCGCCTTTTACAGCGCGCTCTACCAGCGGTCGCTCGAGTCGTTAGGCAGAAGCCAGCGCGCGCGGCTCGACGAAAATATCGCGGGTGAAAAAGCCCGCTATGAAGCGGGCGAAAGCGAGCGGGGCGCGCTCACCTCCGCCACCCTGCTCGCGCGCGAGCTCGATCCGAAAATCGAGAGTGCGCGCAGCGCCTACGGCTCGGCCGTCGTGCAACTTGTCCAGTCGATGGGCGGTGATCTCGGCGCCGGCGCCACGTTGCCTTCGCCGGAAGGAAGCCTGGATTTCCAGACGGTCGACCTGCGCGCGGAAAACGAAGTCGAGCGCGGCCCTGGAGCGCCGCGTCGATTTGAAACTGGCTCGCCTCCTCGTCCGCGCGGCCCGCGAGGATCAGCGCATCATCGCGGCCGGTTATTACCCGGCGCTGAATGCGGTCGCCTCCGGCGAAGCGATTCCCGTCTCCGGCATTCATCGCGACAGCGGCGGCTCGCCCCAGTCGAGCGACGACACCGTCGCTTCCGAAGTGCGTGGCTGGCGCTGTCCTACACCTGGCGGGTGATCGACAACGGCAAGGTCAGCGGCGAGGTCGCGCAGCAGCGCGCGGCGCGCGAGACTAACGAACTGCAATTGCAAAAGCTGGAAACAAATGTGCCGCGCGAACTGGCCCGCTTGCAAAACAACCTGCGCGCCATCGCCGCCCGCTACCGCTCGCTCCTGCAAGCGGCCGATGTGGCCGAGCAAAATGTCGCCTCCATCCAGGAGAATCGCGCGCAGGGGCTGGCCTCCGTCCTCGATTTCCGCAACGCCGAGAGCAGTCTTCTGGTCACGCGGCGCGGCATTCTCAGCGCCATCTACGAACAAAAAGTCGCGCTCGCGGAATGGGATCGCGCCACCGGGCGCTACTTTCAATTTTCCGGCGACACCAGCGGAAAGGTGCATTAGTTCGAGCCATTGAAGACCAGGATTTCAAAGCGGGCGCTCTGGACTCTGCTCCTCCTCGCCGCGCTCCTTTTCGGCGCGATTTACTATTTCACCCTGCCGGTCGTGGAAGTGGAATCCGTTAGGCGCGGAACCGCCATCTCGGCCGTCTACGGCACCGTCCGGATCGAGCCGGTCTTCGTCGTTCATGTCCGGGCGCAGAATAACGGATTCATCCGTCTCGCCGACGCGGTTGCGGTCGGGCGCGGCGCGATCGGCCGGAGCCTGGCCAAGGATGAGCTGCTGGCGACGATCGCCGACGAGACGACGGCGCGGCAGTTGAAACAGGCCCAGTCCGATTTGCAGTCGGCGGAGGAGCAGGCCCGGCTCGAGTTGCCTTCCTCCGAGCCGCTCAAGATCGCGGAAGCCAATGTCCAGCGCCTGGAAAAGCTGACCTCGCTCAGCAACGTCCCGGCGGTCGATTACGAAAAAGCGAAGAGCGAAGCGAAACGCCTGCGCGATCTGCTCGAGACCGAAAAAATCGAGCGCGAACGCAATCTCGATTCGCTCCGGGAAGCGGTGAAGAAAGCCGAGCTCCTGACCAATCGCCTCGAGATCCGCGCGCCGATGGACGGCATTCTCTCCGATATCAAGGCGATCGACGGCGAGTTTGTCAGCGACGGCGCGCAACTCTTCACCGTCTCTTCCCGCCGCAACTACGTCCGCGGCGAAGTGAACGAGGAAGACATCGGCGAAGTGAAAGCCGGGATGAAGGCCGTCCTGCAGATGTATGCCTACCGAACTCGCCAGTTCAACGCCAGCGTCACCTCGATCGTGCCCGCGGCCGATCCCGACACGCAGCGCTACACCGTTTTGCTCGATCTCCAGAATCCGCCCGAAAATCTCCTCGCCGGCATGACCGGGGAGATGAACATCATCACCGGCCGGCACGAAAAAGCGCTCCTCGCCCCGACCCGCGCCGTCCTGGTCGACCAGGTTCTGCCGGGTAAACCTGGGCGTGATCGAGAAACGCACGGTGAAAGTCGGTTATCGCACGCTCGAATTTTCCGAGATCCTCGACGGCTTGAAGGAAGGCGACCGGCTCGTCGTCTCGGAGCAGGACAAACTGAAGCCGGGCCGATTCGTTAGGCAACGCAGCGTCCGACGCGTGCCGCAGGAAAAGCCCCGGTGACGCCGACGCTTTACATCGCGCTGCGCTTTCTTTTTCACCGCAAACGCGCCTTCATTCTCAGCCTTTGCGGGGTGGTTTTTGGCGTCTCGATTTTTATTACCACCCAGGCCCAGACCCAGGGCTTCGCCAAGCGCTTCATCGATTCCACCCTCGGGAGCAACGGCGCCATCATGCTGCGCGCGCAGTTTCGCCCGCGCTACGACAACCTCTACGTCGCGCCGAACAACGCCGCCGTGGAAGCGGCCCGGCGCCGTTATTTCGAGGGGATCACCAACGCCTCCGAGATCATGCGCATCAGCCGGCGTTTTTCCAATGTCGTCTCCTGCGCTCCGGTCCTGCGCGGGACGCTCACCGCCCGGGCCGAGTTTGAGACCGCGACGGTCGATCTCTTCGGGATCGATCCCGCGCTGCAGTTGCGCACGACCGACATCGGCGCGCAGATCATCGCCGGGAAGTTCGACGATTTTCGCAACAATCCGAGCTCGGTCATCGTCGGCTCGCGCCTGGCCGACGCGCTCGGAGTCACGGTCGGCCAGACCATGCAGTTGCTCTCGCCTAACGGCGAGTACTGGCGCTTCAGCGTCGCGGCGGTGGCGCGGAGCGGCGTCGGCGCGGTCGATTCCACCCGGGTTTATTGTCAGCAAAAAATCGCGCAGCGCCTTCTGCACAAGCCGTATCCGGCGACGATGATCCTCTACAAGTTGCGCGATCCGGAGACCGCGCCGGAATTGGCGCAACATTTCGAACAGCTCTTCCAGCACGAAGCGCGCAGCTGGCAGGAACGCGAGGAATCGAACCTGCAGCTTCTCCTCACCCTGCGCGTCTCGACCGGGATCACCGTTTCGCTGATTATTCTGCTCGCCGGGTTCGGCATTTTTAATGTCCTAACGATGACCGTGCTCTCGAAAGTGAAGGAGATCGCGATCCTGCGTTCGATCGGTTACAGCCGGCGCGATATCAGCGCGATTTTTCTCTGGCAAGGCGCGCTCATCGCCGCGCTTGGTTCGATCCTCGGCTGTCTCATTGGCGGGCTCTCGGTCATCGGCGTTTCGCATATTCCACTGCGCGTCCGCGGTCTTCTTTACGCGGATTATTTTCCGGTCGCTTCGGACTGGCACCACTATTTGTGGGCGACGGTGCTGGCGGTCATCGCGGTCGCGATTGCGAGCTGGGTGCCGGCTTATCGCGCGGGTCAGCTGCCACCGGTCTCCACCCTGCGAGGCTCGAGCGTATGACGAACGAAGTCTGTCTTCGCTGCGAAGGGATCGAGCGCTATCTCGGCGAGGAGGAGGAACGCGTGCATGCCTTGCGCGGCATTTCGCTCACGCTGGAAGCGGGCACGGTGCACGCCGTCGTCGGCCCTTCCGGCTGCGGCAAAAGCACGCTGCTTTATATTCTCGGCCTGCTCGATCATCCCGATCGCGGCCAGGTCGTGATCGAAAACGAAGCCGTCTCGCACCTGCCCGATGATGCGCTCTCGCGCAAGCGCAACGAGTTGCTCGGTTTCATCTTCCAGTTCCATTTTTTGATGGAGGATTTTACCGCCCAGGAAAACGTCATGATCCCGATGCGGCGTCTCGGTCGCCTAACGGAAGAGGCGATGCGGGCGCGGGCGGCCGAATTGCTCGAAGCGGTCGGCCTCGGGAACAAACTCTCGCGTCCGAGCCGGCATCTTTCCGGCGGCGAACAACAGCGGGTCGCGATCGCGCGCGCGCTGGCGAACGATCCGCGCGTCATCCTCGCGGATGAACCGACCGGGAATCTCGACACGAAAAATTCCACTCGCGCCTTTGAGCTCCTGCAGGAAGTCGTGGTGCGCGGCGGGAAAGCGCTCCTGCTTGTGACGCACAATCCCGGGATCGCGAGCGCCTGCGATTGGATTCACGAGATGCAGGACGGACGAATTGTCTCGACCCATCCGCGCGGTCGCGTAGCCATCGTCTCGTGAACGCGGTGACGACAGCGACCGAATTTCCGCCCCCGGAACTGCGCGCCGGCCCGGATCGCACGGCCGCCGAGTTGAAGCGCGGGATGTTCTTCAACACGATCGCGCTCCTGGCCTCGAATTTCCGCGGCGTCTTCACTTTTCTCATCGCCCGCCTGCTCGGGGCGGCGACTCTCGGCACTTTCCTCGTCGCCTGGGCCACCACCGATGTCCTGAGCAAGGTCGGGATGTTCGGGCTCGACAACACCATCATCGCTTTCATCGCTCGCTCCGAAGCCGCCGGGGAACGGGCGCGGAGCCGCGCGCTTTTTCATCTCGGCGTTCTGCTCGCGGTCGGTCAGAGCGTGATCGTGGCTGCGCTCGGCGTGCTGGTGGTGCGGTTCGCCGGCGACAAACTGAATCTCAATCCGCAGATGGTCGGCGTGCTCTCGGTCATGCTTTGCGCGCTGCCGGGCGTCGTTTTGTATCGCATCTCCACCGCCGTCTCGCGCGGGATGAAGGTGATGAAACACGACATCTTCTCCCGTGGCCTAACGGAATCCCTCGTCACCACGCTGGCCTTTCTCGGCACGCTCGCGCTGGGTTGGAGAACCTTCGGGCCGGCCATCGCCGCCGTCATCGGCACCGGCGCCTCCGGGCTCGTCGCGCTTGGCCTGGCCTCCTCCCTTTTCCGCAACGTTCCGCCTGGCCGCGGCACGATTTCCTATCGCAAAGAAGCGCGCGCGTTGCTCGCTTACGCGGCCTCGATCAGCGGCTACGACCTGCTCAATTCCCTCATCGTTAGGCTGGACGTGATCATGCTCGGTGCTTTCATCGGCCGCGCGCCCGGGGTGACGCTGACCACGGTCGGCATCTATGGCGCGGTGGTCGAAGTGGCGAGCGGTCTGCGCAAGGTGAACCAGGCTTTCAATCCCATCTTCGCGCCTCTCATCGCCGGCATGACGACCCACGGCGAACAGGAACAGGCGGCGGCGGCTTTCTCGCGCGTCGCGCAATGGATGCTCTGGATTCTCCTCCCGCTTCTCACCGTCATCGCGCTGGCCGGTTCGGTCATTCTCGGCATTTACGGCCCGGCTTTTCGCGAGGGCGCGATGTGGCTCAACATTGTCGCGCTCGCCTGCGGGACGAATTGCTTTGTCGGTCTCGCCGAGACCGTCATCATGGTGCAGCGCCCGCATCTCAATCTCGTCAATTCCTCCATCACCTGCGCGATCGCGCTCGTGGCAAATTTCTTTCTCATCAAAACCTATGGCGTGACCGGCGCCGCCTTCGGGATTCTTCTGCCCTACGTCGTCCTCGGAATTTTGCGGCACCGCACCCTGCGCCTCGTCTTCGGATGGCGCCGGCCTTGGAGCAACATCGCTCCGCCGGTCGTCGCGGCCCTGGTCGCCGCTGGTTCCCGCCGCGATTTGCCGCTTCTTGCTTCCGGGAATGGCGGGGCAGATCATCGCGGCGGTGGTTTTCCTGGGAATATTTGGCGTCGGCTGGTGGGTGCATTTCCGCTGGAGGCGCGCATGAAACGAATTTTTCTCACCGGCGCGAGTTCGGGAATCGGCCTGGCGATCGCCAAGGCGCTGACCGAAAACGGCCATGAGGTCTGGGGGACGTCGCGCCAGGTCGAGCGCATCCCCGCCATCCCGCGGCTGCACGCGGTCGCGCTCGATTTGTCGGATCAGAAGTCGTTAGGCGAAATCTTTCGCGCGGCCTGGCGCGAGGCCGGGCATTTCGATGTCGTGATCAACAACGCCGGG
Source organism: uncultured Verrucomicrobiae bacterium (assembly GCA_963740715.1). Classification (GTDB taxonomy): domain Bacteria; phylum Verrucomicrobiota; class Verrucomicrobiia; order Chthoniobacterales; family UBA10450; genus Palsa-1392. The sequence goes on from CAVUGD010000024.1 coordinate 97,598, forward strand.
AGCGGTTACTTCGGCCGCGCGGAAGCGCTCGCTCCGGAGGAACTGGCGCGGCACTTTCAAGTGCTCGTCTTTGGCCAGATCGAACTGATGCATCTCGCGCTGGAAGCGATGAAACAGGAGAAGGGCGGGCTCGTGATCAACGTCAGCTCGCTCGCGTCGCGCCTGCCGGTGCCATTCATGGCGACTTACAACGCCGCCAAGGCCGCGCTGGCCAGTCTACACCATGTCGATGCAGCTCGAGCTGGCGCAGCGGGAACGTCAGGCTGGTCGATCTGCAACCGGCCGACATCAACACCGGCTTCAACGATGCAGTGACAAAATCGGGCGTCGAGGACGCGCGGGTCGAGCGGACGTGGCAGGCGGTCGATCGCAACATGAAGGGCGCGCCGCCGCCGGAATTGGTCGCGCGCGAGGTGCTGAAACTGATCGAGCAGACCAATCCGCCGCCGCGCATCACGGTCGGCGATTTTTTTCAGTCTGGCGTCGCGCCGCTGATCTTTCGTTTCCTGCCGCAACGGGTAAAGCTCTGGGGTTTGAAAAAATATTACGGAATCTGAGTCGATGCGCGAAATCACTGACGCCGTCGTCCTGATGGCCGGAACCGGCTCGCGCCTGCGCGCTTCCGGCGAAATGCTGCCCAAGCCGCTCGTCCCGATTTTCGGGCGCCCGCTCATTTCCTACATCATGGAGGCGCTGCAGAAAGTCGGGGTGCGACAACCTGCACGCCGTGGTCGGGGCGAACGCCGACTCGCTCGTCGCGGCGTTGCGCCCGCTCGTTCCGTCGGGGATGCGCCTGAATCCGATTCCGAATCCCGATTGGCAAAAGCAAAACGGCATCTCCGTTCTCTGCGCGGCCGGGATGGCGAGCGGCTCCGTTTTTCCTCACGATGGGTGATCATCTTTTCGATCCTTCCATGCTGGAGCGGGTCGCGGAGCAGGCGAGACCCGGGCGAACTGAATCTCGCGATCGATCGCAAGATCAGCGCCATCTTCGATCTCGATGACGCGATGAAAGTGCAAACAACAGGCGACCGGGTCAGCGCGATCGGCAAAACTCTCGCGACCTACGACGCGATCGACACCGGGGTCTTTCTTTGCCCTAACGAACTCTTCGATTACCTGCGGCGCGCGCGGCGAAGATGGCGATTGCAGCCTGGCCGACGGCGTCCGGCTCATGGCCGGAGGAGGGGAAGGTGCGCGCGATCGATATCGGCGCAGGCCTGGTGGCAGGATGTCGATACCTTCGCGATGCGGAAGCGGGCGGAGGAAGAGCTGGCGGAGCAAACTCAGACCGGCAGAACCGTCGGTGCGCTCGTAGCGACCGGCCGATCCTGGGCGCGCCAGTTATCGAGCTGGCTGGAGGAGCGCGCGCAGCCGAGGGTGCAGGTCTCGTTGCAGGATTTGTGGGTGTAAAACTGCTCGCGCAGATCTTCCGGGGTGTAGTTCATGCAGCGGCTTCGACCAGACGGCGCGGGTCTGGGAACACCAGTTCACGTTGCCAAACTCGTCGATGTAAAGATAGCGGCTGCCGGCGCGGCATTTGAACGGCGCCGTGCCGTCGCGCACCAGGCGTTTGCGATAGCTCGAAAAATCCATCCAGCTTTTCGGCAGCGTGTCGACGATGCGCTGGAAAGCTTTCACTTCCTCCGGCTGGAGCTTGAGCTGGCCCTGCCCGTCGTGCACCAGGAGAACGCGCGGGGTGAATCCGAGTTCGCGCGCAAAGGCGACCACTTCCTCGGCCTCGTTAGGCGGGGCGGCCCCGATCACGCCGCTCACCGTGACGCGAAAGCGGGCGTGCTCGCGCAAGGCGAGGAGGCGCTTTTTCAGGTTATCGAGCACCTTCTCCGTCGTCTCGTTGCGCCGGACGCCGTCGATCGAGATTTGCATCTCCTGCAGTCCGGCCTCGTTCAGTTTCTCGATCAATTCCGGCCGCAGGAAAAATCCGTTCGAGATCATGCCGGTGCGGAGAAAGCGAAGCTCCCGGCATTTCCGAATCAGGCGCGGCAGATCGGGATGGAGGGTCGGTTCGCCGCCGGTGAGCGAGATGCCGAAGGTGCCGAGTTCGCGCAGTTTCTCGAGCTGCTTTTCGAGAATCTCGATACGGCACCGGCTCGCTCGTCTTGTCGAACTCGGTGCAGTAGCCGCAGGCCAGGTTGCAGCGCCGGATCACGACCATCTGCGCCAGAAACGGGCTGTAGCGGAGACGGGAAAAGAGGCTTGGTGACATGGCGAGCTTCCGCTGGAGAACCGGGTGTAACACGAACTCGAAGGCCGGACAAGAAGAGCGAGGCTTGCCAAGCGGGCGCCGACCGTTCAGGAAACACCGGTGCGCCACGAATGTATCATCCTCGCCGAGAGCCCGGGCGCCTTGGTCGAGGTCTGCGGTATTTCCTTGCTCGAACGTCTGCTGCGGCAATTGCAGCGGCTCGGCCTAACGAAAGCGATTGTTCTCTCCGCCACGCCGGACGTGATCGCGCAGCACCTCGCCCGGCCCTCGCCGAATCGCGCCAAAGTCGCGCTCGATATCCGCCAGCGCGCACCCGAAAACTGGCCTAACGGCACCGGCCGGGTGCTGGTTGTCGCCGGGGACCGGGTCCTGGATTCCCGGCTCCTTCAATTGCTGGATGAGCAAAACTCCGCCGCCGCTTTGGTCGATTCCGCGCCGCCGGCAAGTCTGCAACCTTTGATCGAATCCGAGCCCGAAACGACCCGCGGTCGTCTTTGTGGAGCGGCGCTTCTCGAACCAGAAGCGGCGCAACTCGGTTTCCGGAAACGGTCGCGCGATCAGATCGCGGCGGGGCAGATCGAGACGATCGATATCGCTTCCCGCGACTGGAATCTCGCCTCGCTGCGCCGCACGCTGCGTCCCTATTGGTTTCCCGCTCCGGCGCCGGAACAGCAGAAAAATCGCCGAGCGCGTTCTGCTCGATGCGGCGCAAAAGGGGGCGCTCGATTTTCCCGCGATGGTCCACGCGCCGATCGAAAATTTTCTCATCTCCCATCTCTGCAGGACGCCGATCACGCCTAACCAGTTGACGATCTTTACAAACGTCGCCGCGTGGAGCGCCACGTTTCTTTTCGCCACCGGGCGCCTCGGCTGGGGCGTCATTCTCGCGCTCATCGTCGGCGTGCTGGACGGCCTCGACGGCAAACAGGCCCGGGTAAAAATCGAAACCTCCAAAGCGGGCAAGCTCGAGCATTGGTTCGACGCTTTCTTCGAAAATTCCTGGTGGATTGCGATCGCCTATTTCCTGCAAAGCTCCGGCCGGCTCCCGAACGCTTTTGTTTATCTCGCTCTCCTCATCGCCGCGGAAATCGTGGCCGGTTTGGCGAAATGGAGCGTCCTCCGATTCTGCGGCCGGACGATCGATGAAATCGGCGATTTCAATCGCATCGTCCGTCTCGTGGGTGGACGGCGAAACATCTACGTCTGGCTTCTCGCGGTCGGCATCCTCTTTGGCGCTGCGCCCGAGGCCTACAAGATCGTCGCCTGGTGGGGCGCGCTGACGGCGGCCGTGCAAGTGCCGCGCGCCGCTTTTACCGTCCGGGCGCACCGCAAATAAGGCCGGTCGGAGACTTCACGCCGCAACGTGATTGCTTGACGCCCTCTCTGCGGGGGCGATAAGAACAACGATGATCGGTCTCCAGCAAGTCCTTCGGGTTTTCGACAGCAAGCCCTGGGTCGCGCATCTCTACGTGACCGAGCAGTGCAATCTCGATTGCCATTACTGCAACGAGTACGACAACTCGATCCCGCATCCGTCCGTGGCCGACCTCCAGAAATGGATGGATCACATCCGGAACCTCGGCGTCGCCCGGATCGGATTTCAAGGGGGCGAACCGCTCAAGCATCCCGATATTGTCGAGCTGGTTCGTTATGCGAAGTCCCTCGGCTTCGACAAAGTCAGCATGTCGACCAACGGCTTTCTCCTCACCGAAGAGATGCTCGCGGAGCTGGAAGGAGCGGGGCTCGATCAGCTGCAAATCTCGGTCGACCGGATGACGCCGATCGCGAGCACGCGCAAATCGATGAAGTCGATCGTGCACAAGCTCGACTGGTTCAAGAATTCCAAGATCAGCTTGAATGTCAGCGGCGTGCTTTTCAAAGAGACGCTCGATGAGATGGGCCAGGTGATCGATACCTGCCTCGACCGCGGCATTCCGGTGCATGCGCGGGTCATCCACGACGATCTCGTGCACGACCGCGCGCTGCGCGATCCGAATGCGAACGAGCCGCTCCTCCGCTTTATCGAACAGCAGGAAAACCTGAAGCGCGGCGGCGAGAAGATTCACACGAGCTGGAATCTGTTCGATTACGAAAAAAAGATGCTGCGCCAGGAGCCGGTCGAATGGACCTGCATCGCGGGCTACAAATATTTTTTCGTTTCATCGCGCGGCAAATTCTGGCTCTGCAGCCAGGTGCGGACGGAGCGCGACATTCTCGAGATCACGCGGGAAGATTTGCTGAGCTACAACAAGAAGAAGGATTGCCAGGCGGGCTGCGGAGTTTACTGCACCGCGGAGGCGTCGTTGGCCGTGAGCCACCCGCTCCAATACGTCGGCCGGGAAGTGGCGGGCATGGTGGGAAGCCGGTTCTCCAGAATGCAGGGCGCGCCGGGCCGCGCGGATTCGCGATTTCGCGCCGGTCTAGTTTGCGCCGTCGCTCAGCGCGCGACGATAGATCCGGTAGGTCTTGTATTTCCTGGCCCCGATCGCGGCGAGGAAACGATTGATGAGAATGATTGTTCTCGAGCGTCATGCTCAGTCTCGCCGATAAAGCCGCGCTTGATCATCGCGTCTTCGATGATCCGCAGGACGAGCATTTCGGCGATTCCGCCGCGGCGATAGTTCGGTTTCACCCCGAGCGCGATCAGGCGCGCCGTCCGGATGCGGCTTTTGTAGTAGAGCAATTTCGCCAGCCCGATCGGCAATCCGAAACTCGTTAGGCGGCCGTTGATTTTCTTGAACGCGACATTGATGTCCGGCACGCAGAGGATGAAACCGACCGGCTCGCTCGTCGACTTCCGCGATCGAGGGTGAACTCCGGCACGACCAGTTGTTTCAGTTCGTTGGTCAGGAACTCGAATTCTTTTTCGGTGAAGGGGACAAAGCCCCAGTTGTCCTTCCAGGCTTCGTTATAGATCTCGCGCAGGCGCTGGCTTTCGCTGCGCGAAATTTTTCAGGTCGCCCGATCCGGATGGTGACCGAATGTCGTTTCTTGAGCGCGGCGGCCAGGCGGCGCAGGCGGCGGACGGCCTCGGCCGGGTCGTCAAACCACCAGGCATAAAAATCCATCGTCTTGGCAAAGCCAAGGCCCTCGAGGAGCGCCGCGTAGTAGGGCGGATTGTGCGAGGTCAGGAGCATTGGCGGAAACTGAAAGCCCTCGACGAGCAAGCCGCAGACATAATTGGTCGAGTAATCGATCGGCCCCATGATCTCGTCGCGGCCCTTGGCGCGAAGCCATCGCTGCGCGGCCTCGAACAAGCGCGGCCGCGACCGCCGGATCGTTGACCGATTCGAAGAGACCGAAGCAGCCGACGTTCGACTTTGATGAGCGAGTTGTAGTTCGGGTCGTCGCTCGCCATGATGCGGCCGACGATTTTGCCACCCGCCCGGGCGAGGAAGAGCGCGGCGTCGCCGTGCTCGTAAAATGGATGCTTTTTGCGATCGAGAAATTCTTTCCGCTCGAGCAAAAGCGGCGGCACCCAGGCCGGATCGTCGCGGTAGATTTCCCAGGGAAATTTGATGAAAGCATCTCGGTCCGCGTTGGTCGTGACTTGAGAAACGGAGATCGAATTCATGTTTGGGGCGTGGCGATCAGGCGCCGGCAGATGGCGTTTTCCTTTTGCAGGAGGACGACGAGGACAAGATTGAAGAGCGTCAGTTCGACGACGAAATACCAGACCGGTTGCCCGAGGAAAAGCAGAAGCGAAGAGCAGGATCATGCGCGGGTTGGTCGCGAGGAGATTGGTCCACTTGATCAGCGGACGGCTCGCGCTTCGGTAGGCGTCGGCGATCGCGAGGTCGTTAGGCGGAGTGGCGAGGCGCTTCAGTTTATCCAGGCAGGGGATGAGCCATTCCTGTTGGCGGGTGTAGTTCAAGTAGAGCCGGTGGAGGAATTTTTTTACCGGTTGATCGCTCCAGCGCAAGCGATCGAATTCCGCCTGCAGCGTCTCGGAGGCGTCCAGTTCCGCGCGGCCCCGGCCTTCGGCAAAGTAGAGGTAGGCGTTGCGCAAATAATCCCCGGCAGCGCTTTGCATGGAATGACTGACGCCCGCTGCCACCGCCAGCAGCCAGACAAAGTGCGATCCGCCGCCGCTGGTGTAGCGCAGGCAGAGATGGGCGTAGACGCTGACGAAGACCAGGTTATCGGCCAGGCCGTCGAGCGCCCGCCCGGCGCGGCTGCCCTGTTTCGTTAGGCGGGCAAGCTGGCCGTCGGCATTGTCGAAGGCGTTGCAGAGGACGTGCAGGAACATCCCGAGCAGATTCCAGCGCAGATCGCGGTAGTAATAAAGGTGCCCGGCCGCGATCCCGAGCGCGGCTCCGAGGAGCGTGACCTGCGCCGGCGTCATCCGGAGCCGGGCAAAAATCAGCGCCAGTCTGTAGCCGAGCTTGCGATAAAAATAGAGGTCGATGTAGGCCTCGACATCGCGCGCCTTGTAGCTCGCCTCCACGGCCGCAACTGGCTCCCTCCCGGCCGGCATCTGGGAAAAATCCGCCCGCCCGTTAGGCGTTTTGCGCCACCAAACCGGGGACGAGCGTGTCCTCGATGATGTTGAGCGCCTCGTCCAGATCGGCCCGGGTATGCAGCGCCGTCACGCAGGCCCGGAAACAAATTCGATCCTGCGGCACCGCCGGATAATCGACCGGCGCGACCCAGAGTCCGCGGCTGCGCAGCTCGTGGCCGGCCCGGTACATCCGTTCGCGATCGCCGATCACGATCGGCATCACGTAGGTGTTGGAATTTCCGGTGTCGATCCCGAGTCCCTGGAGTTGTCCACGGAAATAATCGGCGTTTTCCCAGAGCCGGGTGCGGAGTTCCGGCTGGCTACTGCCGATCTCGAGCGCCTTGAGAATGGCCGCGACCACGACTGGCGGGAGCGCGCAGGAGTAAACGTAAGGGTGCGCGTAGAAGCGCAGATATTGCAGCGTCTCGCGCGAGCCGGCGACGAAACCGCCGAGCGCGCCGAAGGCTTTCGAGAAGGTGCCGTAGGTGAGGGGAATGCGATCCTCGACGCCGAATTTCTCCGCCGCGCCGCGCCCGTGTTCGCCGGTGGCGAGAATGGAATGCGCCTCGTCGATGAAGACACTCGCGCCGTGTGCTTCGGCGACATCGATCAGTGCCTCCAGGTTCCCGAAGTCGCCGTCCATCGAATAAATGCCCTCGATCACGACCAGTTGACGCTTCCCGGCGTGCCGGCCTAACGACGCCGCGAGCGCGGCCGGGTCGTTATGCTCGAATTTCTCCGTGCGGCAGCGCGAAAGGGTGGCGCCATCGCGCAGGCTGAGATGAGAACGATTGTCGAGAATCGCGACGTCGGTCTTGCGGAGCAGGCCCGAGATGGTGCCGAGCGCGCCGCCGAAGCCGCTGTTGAAAAGCATCGCGTCCTCGCGCCCGAGATATTGCGCGAGTTTGCGCTCCAGTTCGCGATGGAGATCGGTCATGCCGGAAAGCATGGGCGAGCCGCAGGCGCCGAGTCCGTGAGTCGTGAGGGCGTCGTGCGCCGCGGCGATGACCTCGGGATGATTGGCCAGCCCGAGGTAGTTGTAGGAGCACAGGTTGATCACCGGCTGCGGTTTCCCGCCGTAGGTGATGGTGGTGCGGGCTTCGGCGGCGGAGCGCATTTCCGGCTCGTAAAGTTCGACCGCCCACGCCCCGGCTTCCATCCAGCGGGTGAAACTGGGGGGCGCCTGGAGCGGGTCGCGCCCTTCACTGGCGAGGAAATTACTCAGACTAAGATCAGCGGGATTGTCATTCATAAAAAAACCGCGCCTAACGACTGCGGGCACGGTGGTGATTCATGGAAAGCGACCATCCGGTTTTCGGACTGATCGGCGGCTGGGATGTTAATGTCGTTCTGCATCCTTTGGCGCATCGCAGCCGGCTTCTGCCAGTCGCGATTCTCCATTCGGGACCGCAATCTTAACGCGCCGCGCAGGCCCGACAAGATTTTTAATTGGGTCCGGGGGAAGACTTTCGGGGGGCGGGGAAAACCGAGGGGGCGTCGTACCTCCAAGAGACCCCGACGTTTGGGAGGAAACGCGAATTGCAGTTGCGAGGTCCCTCTCCGCGCTGCGCCGGATCGGGATGACAGAGGAGTTGGCCCTCGTCGGTCATGACTGGCAGGTGCGGGTGGCACCTCAGGCGCCGCCCGCTTGCGGAACTTTTGCCTGAAAACTGGTCACAAAATCTCTCAGTGCCGCGATGGTGTAAGCGATAATGAGGGCGAAAACGAAGTATGCACCCCAGAGACGGATGCCGGGTGCGGTCGTGAAGTAAACCCAATAAATGGTCGCCGCGCCGAGCAGAACTTCGAGCGCAAAGAAAATCCAGGCGTGACGTTTCCCCGCCACCCGCCAGTTGCAAAGCGCGAGGGCCAGCGGCCAGCCAAAGGCAACCGCCGTTAAGGCTCCGTTGAGCGAAGGAGCGAGGCGAATGGCACCGTAGTCGTAATCAGTGTGGGAATTGCTCCGCGGAAAAATCTTTTGCGCGAGCGTTTTCGGAGGCGGTGGCGTCTCCGGTTTCTTCCCGTGCGAGCACTCGCTCAGCGGAACGAAAAGGGCCGCAATCATCAGGACGCCTAACGTCAACTTCAGCCTGCGCATGGGGCCAGTGTCGCGAGGCCGGCACCCGAATCACAAGCAGAAAGCTTAACCCTCGTAGGGCGAAGGCGGCTGCTCGAGCGCGGTCTGCAGGACCTCGTCAACCGTTTCGACCGGAACGAAATGGATTTTCTCCTTCGCCTCCTCCGGAATGTCGACCAGGTCTTTTTCGTTTTGCTTCGGAATGATCACCGTGGTGATCCCGGCGCGCATCGCGGCCAGGCTTTTTTCTTTCAACCCGCCAATCGGCAAAACCAGCCCGCGGAGGGTGATCTCGCCCGTCATCGCGACGTCGGAGCGGACCGGCGTATCGCTGAAAAGCGAGGCGAGTGCGGTAAACATCGCGACCCCGGCGGAAGGTCCGTCTTTTGGCACCGCGCCGGCCGGGACGTGAACGTGAATGTCGGTTTCCCCGAAATCTTTCGGTGTCATGCCATCCTTCCCATCGCGGCTGCGCACCAGGCTCATTGCCGCCTGCATCGACTCTTTCATCACTGCACCGATCTGGCCGGTGAGAGTGATGTTCCCTTTGCCCGGGAAGCGGGTGGCTTCGATGTGCAGCACTTCGCCGCCGACCGGTGTGTAGGCGAGCCCGGTCACGATGCCCGGCTTGTTCGCGGTCAGTTTGGTGTCGTGAATGTAGCGGGCCGGTCCGAGCATCTCGGCCACCAGGTCGGGTGTGACCTTGACGTGTTCCGTCTTGCCGCGCGCGACCTGCGCCGCGACTCCGCGGATGACCGCGCCGAGCTGGCGCTCGAGTTCGCGCACGCCGGCCTCGTGGGTGTAGCTGTCGATCACGGTCACGAGCGCGGCTTCTTCCCACTCGCACTGCTCGGGCTTGAGTCCGTTTTCCTCGAGCTGCCGCCTAACGAGATAACGCCGCGCGATCTCGAGTTTTTCCCGGCCGGTGTAGCCCGCGAGCGAGATGATCTCCATCCGGTCGCGCATCGGTTCCGGAACGCCTTCGATGTAGTTCGCGGTCGCGATGAAAATGACCTGGGAAAGATCGAACGGCACGTCGAGATAGCGATCGACAAAAGAAAAATTCTGGCGCGGATCGAGCACTTCGAGAAGCGCGCTCGCCGGGTCGCCGCGGAAGTCGGTCCCAAGTTTGTCGATCTCGTCCAGCATCATGACCGGGTTATTGGTCCCAGCGCGGCGCAATTCCTGGATGATTCGGCCGGGCATGGAACCGATGTAGGTGCGGCGGTGCCCGCGGATCTCGGCTTCGTCGCGAATGCCGCCGAGGCTCATCCGCACGAACTTTCGTCCGAGCGCGTCGGCGATCGATTGGCCGAGACTGGTCTTGCCAACTCCAGGTGGTCCGAGAAAACAGAGGATCGGCCCTTTTCCCTGGGGATTCAGTTTGCGGACGGCGAGATATTCGATCAGCCGCCGTTTCACTTTCTCGAGATCGTAGTGATCGCGATCGAGAATTTCCTGGGCTTTGTCGAGGTCGAGATTGTCCTCACTCGTTTTGGACCACGGCAATTCCGCGATCGTCTCGACGTAGGTGACGATGACGGAATAATCGGGGCTCGCCTGCGGGATAAAGTCGAGCCGCTTCAATTCGCGCTCGGCCTGTTTCATGACTTCTTCCGGCGGCTTCGCTTCGTCGAGTTTCTCGCGCAATTGGGCGCGCTGTTCCTCCGCGCCGGAATCGGCTTCGCCGAGTTCGCGCTGGATCGCTTTCACCTGCTCGCGCAGATAGGCGCGGCGTTGCGCGTCGGAAAATTGCGATTGCACATCCTGCTGCAACTTTTGCTGGATCTGCGCGATCTCGAGCTGCGACGAAATGCTCGCCTGGACGGAGCGCATCCGTTTTTCCAGGTCGCTCTCTTCCAGCAGAGCCTGCTTTTGCGCGATATCGAGATTCAGATTTGGCGCGAGGAAATCGGTCAACTCCTCCGCGCCCTCGATCCCGAGCACGATGGCGCGGGCCTGTTCCGGGACGTCGGGTGTCAATTCCATCAGCTTGCCCGCGGAATCGCGCAGGTTGCGAAACTCGGCCTCGAATTCCTTCGTGGCTGGCGGCGGCAATGTTTCGAGCAGATCGATTTCCGCGCGAATGAACGGCGCGGTCTGGACGATTTTGCGAATGCGAAAACGGCGCAACCCCTGCGCAATGACGACGACGTGGCTATCCGCCTGGCGGAGGAGCTTCAGCACCATCACCGCGGTGCCGACTTGGTAGAGGTCCGCTTCGCCCGGATCTTCCTTTGTCTCATCGCGCTGCGTGATCAGGCCGATGATTTTGTTTTGCGGCAGTGTTTCGTTCAACAACTGGATCGAGGCCGCGCGCTGGACGTTGAGCGGCGAAACTGTTCTCGGAAAAACCACGAACCCGCGCACCGGCAATATCGCAAGCGTGTCCGGAATCGCCGGCGTCGTATCCGGGCCGCCGTCGTGCGTGGTCTCGTTCACGACAGGCGGTGTCTCGCCGGAGCCTTGCAGGGTGCTGAAAGGTTGTTCGTTCATTTCTGGAAGGGCAGGTCAATCCAGAGAAAGCCGTTGCGCTGCTCGGCTTTCGCCTGCGCGATATCCACCGGCATGGGCAGTTCGACGATTCGTTCAAAGGGGCCGTAATCGATTTCAAAGGCGATCATCTGCACGGCCCGGCCTTCCGCATCGGTCGGTTCCGGCGCGAGGCGCGTGCCGCGAATCGAGATGCGCTGCGGCTCGACGGTCAGATTCACCTTCGAGCGATCGACTCCGGCGAGGTCGACGCAGATGCGCAGGCCCTTGGCGCACTGAAAAGCATTGATCGCCGGGCGCCAGCGATACGGTCCGGGCGGCGCGAGCTGCACCCGGGTCATTTGGTAGGTCACGTCGCCGAGCGTTTCGTGCAGCCAGCGCAATTTGATTCCGTGGATCGTGTTCATGCTTCTCTGGAATCTAAACTACGCACGCGCCGAGTCACCTGCGCTTGAAAATTGACCGGCCAAGAAATGATCAGGATTTCCCAACGCGCGGAGAGCCCGACTTTTCCGGCCGGCGTTTGGCAAAGACAGCAAAATTATTCCTTATGAAAGCAAACAGACGGTTAGATCGATTGTCAGTCTGGTTGGAGAAAAGCGGATTCCGATTTCGCCTAACGAAATGGGCGTTGGCCATCGCGCTCCTTGCCTCGCCCTTGTTCCTGGCGACACCGGCCGGCGCGGTGGAGACGCTTCCTAAGTTCACGGAATAACAGCAAAAAACTGCCCCGAAAAGATTGTTGACTAATCGGTAAAGCAAACGAGAATCCTTCCATGCCGAGGAAGAGTGACGCCAAAGAGCGCCTGATGGACGCAGCGATGGATTTGATCTGGGAAAACAGCTACGGATCCACGTCAGTCGACGCCATCTGCGAAAAGGCGGGCGCGAAAAAAGGCAGTTTTTATCACTTCTTTGAATCCAAGTCCGAGCTTGCGGTGGCGGCGTTGGAGGCAGATTGGCAGCGCAAGAAAACGCGGATGGACGAAATTTTCTCGGCCGCGATTCCGCCGCTCGACCGACTGAGTCGGTATTTCAAACACGTTTACGAAGGGCAGGCGAAACGCCATGGAGAATGCGGCTCCGTCCTCGGTTGCCCCTATTGCACCCTGGGGAGCGAGATCGGAACGCAGGACCCCGCCATCCGCGATCAGGTGCACAAGATTCTCGAGCGCAACGCCCGCTACTTTGAGTCGGCCATCCGCGATGCTCATGCCGAGGGTTTGATCTCGGCGCCCGACCCCAAAACAAAAGCACAGATGCTGGTCGCGCTCTTTCAAGGTTGTCTCGCGCAGGCGCGGATCGAAAACGATATCCGGCCGCTGCGCGGTCTGGCCGAGGGCGCGCTGGATCTGCTCGGCGTCCCGGCCGAGAGGGCGGCGAAGTAAAACCAACCATCCTTAATCCCAGAGAGAACCGCACATTTTATAGATGACCAGTCAAGTAAAAGACCAAATACAATGAACATCATGATCAAAGACCGAAATTGCCAATCGCCGGAAAATGTCCCGACCGAGTATTGCCGGAAACTGAAGAGCGGGATCGCTCGTCTGGAGAAATCGATCCAATCGCAATACGAAACCATTTACCCGGCCGCGCGCGAGCGGATCGCACGTGCCGTGCGGGAAGCGGAGGAGGCCGCCTGGGCGACACCGTTTCCGTCGCTGTTCTTTCCGGCTCTCGCTCACCTCAAGGTGCGGGAAATGATGCCTTCCGCCTAACGACTCAGAAACGAGATAGCTTATGAATGACAAAACCACGGCGCTGATTACCGGCGCCAACAAAGGGATCGGTCTCGAGACCGCCCGCCAACTGGGAAAAAAAGACATCACCGTGCTCGTCGGGGCGCGTGACGTTTCCAAGGGCAACGCGGCGGCTAAGGAATTGGCCGGCGAAGGAATCGATGCGCATTTTGTCGAGATCGACGTGAGCGATCCGGCGAGCGTTAAGAAAGCAGCGGCTCAAGTCGAAAAAGAATTCGGCCGGCTCGACATCCTGGTGAACAACGCCGGGGTCATGAAAGACGACACCGAAAAGAAGGTAAGCGAGCAATCCCTCGAGACGTGGCGCGAGACTTTCGATATCAATGTGCTCGGCCTCATCGCGACGACGAACGCGTTCCTGCCTTTGCTCCGCAAAAGCGAAGCGGGCCGGATTGTGAATCTCTCAAGCATTCTCGGTTCGATCGAGTTCCACGCCACGCCCGGTTCGCCGGTTTACGAGAACAAGGACGCGCCCGCTTACAATGTCTCCAAGTCGGCGGTCAACGCCTACACCGTGCAGCTCGCCTACGAATTGAAAGGCACCACCGTGAAAGTGAACGCCGCGCATCCCGGCTGGGTGAAAACGGAAATGGGCGGGGAAGGCGCGATGATGGAGATCGTCGACGGCGCCAAAACCAGCGTCGCCCTCGCCACGGTCGGAGAAGACGGGCCTAACGGCGTCTTCGTTCACATGGGCGAACCGCTTCCCTGGTAAACGCGGCACGCAAACGACAATCACACTAACCAATCAGCAAAAGGAAATATGAACGAACCGATTAACATTAACGAAGCCAGTTTTGAAAAAGCCGTCCTCCAGTCGCCCATCCCGGTGCTGGTCGATTTCTGGGCGCCATGGTGCGGGCCGTGCAAAATGATCGCGCCGCTGCTGGATGAGATTGCCCGGGAAAACGAAGGAAAATTTCGCGTCGCGAAGGTCAACATCGACGACGACCCGGCGCTCATGCAGCGCTACAGCGTGCGCGCAGTACCGACGCTGCTCTTTTTCAGCGGCGGCGAAATGAAAGACCAGCTTGTCGGCGGCGCCCCGAAACAGACGATCCTGGAAAAACTCAACAACCTCAGCGGCAGCGCGGCTTCCGCCTAACAATCAGCCGTACCCCGAAAATATGACCACAGAAAATCAACCTTCTTCCGCTCCGGATCTGACGAAACGTGCACCCCGCAGTCCGAGAACCCGCCTCGGCGGTTACGTTCTCCTCCCGCGCATGCTCGACAAAGGCCGTGCCGAAATCGCCGGGAACAACGGCGAGTACCACTACAATTGTCCGCTCGACCAGCACTTCGTGAACTTCGTCAAAATCGATCCGGCGGCGATGCGCGAGCAGCTCGCAGCCGGCAAAGGCGACGGCGAAATCCTGAACTGGATCCACGAGACGGCCTCGCAGAAACGCACGCCTTGGGAAATCGAGCAGTGGAGCGATTACATGCTCCGGCGCGGGCCGGACAGCGACGCCGAGACCCGCGGCTATTTTGGCGAAATGCTGGGCAAAATCAGCCAGACGCGCGAAGACATCACCACTTGGGGCGACCTTCTCGATCTCGACGATTACGTGAGCTTCGGCGGAAGAGCCTGAGGCCGGGACCGCCTTTTGAAGGCAGGGCTGTGGCGCGGCCAGCCCACCGTGCTCTTGTTCGGCGAACCCGCACAGTCTAGCAGCTGGGCCGAATCCCGCGCATAGTGGGGAAGCCTCATGACGCCTGACAAGCTACAATCTGCCCGCGCCCGCCTCGACGAGCTGGACCAGCGGGTCGTCCACGCGCTCGCCGAACGTCAACGCCTGGTCGAGGAAGTAGCGGCGTTAAAGAGCGATCCGACGCTCCCGCTGCAAGACGCGACCCGTGAACACGACTTGCTCGCCCGGGTCGCGAAACTGGCCGAAGCCGAAAAACTCGACGGCTATTTTGTGCAGTCGCTTTACCGGCGGATTCTGGAGCATTCGGTTCGATTTCAGGCCGCCCGCCAAGGCGCACCGGCAAGTGATTCCACGCTCGTCGTGGCCTACCAGGGCATCGAAGGCTCCTACAGCCATGCCGCATCGCGCGCGCATCTCGGCGCCTCGCCGCGGGAAGTGCGTTACCATGGTTACCGCTCGTTTGGGTCCGCCATGGACGCGGTCGTCCGCGGCGACGCCGAGCTTGCCATTCTCCCAATCGAAAACTCGGTCGTCGGTTCCATCACCGAAACCTACGACCTGCTCAGCCGTGCGGACCTGCATCTGGTCGGCGAAGAGATTCATCGCGTCGAGCATTGCCTGCTCGCGCTCGAACAGGTGCCGTTAGGCTTGATTCGCCGCGTCGGTTCGCACCCGCAGGCGCTGGCGCAGTGCAGCACTTTTCTCGGCGCGCTGGAGGATTGCCGGGTGGAATTTGAAGAGGACACCGCCAGTGCCGCCATGCTCGTCGCGGAATCGGGCGATCTTTCGCGCGGCGCGATCGCGAGCGAAGAAGCGGCCACGCGCTACGGCCTCCAGGTTTTAAAACGGAGCGTCGCGAACGAGAAAGAGGTTTATACCCGCTTCGTCGTCATCGCCCGCCAGCCCCGGACCGCGGACGCGCGTTTGCCGCACAAGACTTCACTCCTGGTCACGATCAAACATTCCGAAGGTTCGCTCGCGAAGGGCCTCGATGTGCTCGCGCAGCACAAGGTCAACCTGACCAAACTGGAGTCGCGCCCGAGTCCCGAGCGGCCCTGGCAATATCTTTTCTACATGGATTTTGAAGGCGGCCTGCATGAGCCGCAGGTGGCTGAGGCGATGAAGGAGCTCGCGCAACACGCGGAAGCCGTCCGCGTCTTGGGATCGTATCCGCGAAGTGCCGTTGGCTCCGCCAACCAGGTGCAGTACCTCTCGCCCGCGCGCAGTTCTTCGGGCAACGCGCCGTCGCCTAACGCCAAAGCCGCGCCGGCAGCGAAGGAGAACAAATCCTATCGCCTCGCTTCGCGCGCGCACCGCGCCGGCGACACCGTGGTGGAAATCAAGAACGTGCGCATCGGAGGCGATGCGCCTTTCATTCTCATCGCCGGGCCTTGCTCGGTCGAGTCGCGCGAACAGATCACCGCCTGCGCGCGCGCCTTGCACGAGGCCGGTTGTCATTTGCTTCGCGGCGGTTGCTTTAAGCCGCGCACCTCACCCTACGATTTCCAGGGCCTCGGCTTCAATGGCCTAACGATTATGCGGGAAGCGGCCGATGCCTACGGACTCGCGATCCTCACCGAAGTGGTCCATCCCGGCGACGTCGACGCGGTCGCGCGCGAAGCTGACGCGCTGCAACTCGGGGCGCGGAACATGCAAAATTTCGCCCTCCTGAAAGCGGTCGGAAAAACCCGGCTGCCCGTGGTCCTCAAACGCGGCCTGATGTCGTCGGTCGATGAATGGCTCGCCGCCGCGGAATACATCATGAGCGAGGGCAATTCGCGCGTCATCCTCTGCGAACGCGGCATTCGCACCTTCGAGACCGCGACCCGCAACACTCTCGATCTCTCCGCCGTCCCGGTCCTGCGCGAGCGCACGCATCTCCCGATTATCGTCGACCCGAGCCACGCCGCGGGGCGTCGCGAATGGGTCGCGCCGCTCCTCCGCGCCTCGCGCGCGGTCGGGGCAAATGGCGCGATGATCGAGTTCCATCCCGACCCAGAGACCGCGCTCTCGGACGGCCGGCAGTCGCTCGATTTCGAGCAATTCGCCGCGCTGGCCGCAGAAGTCGCCTCCGTTCCCGCCTAACGAGCTGGCGGAGTGGCTCCAGCGGAGGATAGGACTCGAACCTACGACCAATCGGAGGTTAACAGCCGACCGCTCTACCACTGAGCTACGCTGGATTGTTTCTCCACCCTGATCCACCTGAGGCCGATGGAAATTTCTCTCCGCCGAGCGGGCATATACGTTGCGCAGCACCATTCTTCCGGCAAGTGCTTCTTTGCTGTTGCTGCGACAGGCCGCGCGGCGCACGGCTCGATTGAAACTGCGGCCGGGATTCGCGGTTTAGAACTCCGCCCCCATGGTCCAGGCAAACACGCCCTGATCAGGGTCGCCGGAATTGGTGTAGAAGGCGGAGGTGCTGCCCAGGCGATAGTAGCGGGCGCTGACGGACGTCGACCATGAGCCGAGGCTTTCCGGGATGAACGCCAGCGGCACACTCAGCTCAGCGCCGGTCGAGAAGTAGCCAAATCCCTGGCCAAAAAAGCCACTGCTGCCAAAGCCGGCGGAGGTCGGGAAGCTCAGAGTCACCGGATAAGTCGCCTTCTCGGCAAAGGTGTGCTCCGGTGCGATCCCAAGCTCGTAATACTGTCCCTGGGGCGCGTTGGAGGCGAAGGCGATGCCATTTTTATAGGCCAATCCCGCGTGGCCGCTGAGTTCCTGTTGGAAGTAGAAATGCGGATGCAGGGCGAAAGCTCCCATCAAATCTGAATCGTCGAATTCCAGCGCCAGACTGAGGTTGTGCGAAGTATCGAAGTAATCACCTGGCGAGGTGTAAATGTAGTCGCTGATCGTGAGGCACCAGTTCTTGGCGAAGGTGAAGCTGACCCCCGGGCTGATATCGAACTCGTACCAAGTCCTGAGGCTCGAGCCTCCGTTCACTTGACTGGGTTTGTTGATGTCATGAATCGACGCCCAGAGGGGCAGGGTGAAAGTCATGTCGTTGAGAAAGCCTTCGCCTTCATAGAGCAGGAAGTTCAGGGTCACGTAGGGCTGGGCGATAATGGTGTCCTTATCCTGGATCAGTCCATTAAAGATGTAGGCGTTGGTCAGGGTGTTCCCAATCTCGCCGGAAACACGGCTCTTTTTTTCTTCTTCTTCGGCCTTCGCGGCCTCTTCGGCGACAGCTTTGGATGAGGAGGCCGCCGGTGCGCTGGGCTCGACCGAGGCAGCGACCGCGATGGAAGTTGGGACTGCGGCCTGGGCTCGACACACCTGCGCAGAAGCGGCGATCGCACAGAGCGTCGCGACGGAGATAATTCTGATTATTTTCATTGAGATTCCTTGGGTTTGTTTTCCCCGGCGGCGAGGCCGGATGAGTTAATTCGGGCGAGGTTTAACAGGGTCGGGCTAAGGCTGACCAGAAAAAAGTTGCGCCGGGCGAAGAGGTTAGAATCGGCCGTCAATCCCAGAGCCGGTCGAGCCTTTGCTTACGGGGTCGAAGAGCTGGTCAATCTCAGCGCGGGTAATAATCAACGGCGGCGAGAGCGCGCTGAGATCGCGGATGCCGCGGACGATGACGCCATGCACGGGCTCGGCGAAAAGCGCCGCGAACGCGGCGTGACGAATCATCACATTTATCACCAGTATGTGATTCGAACATGGCGAACTGTTTTTGCCAAACAGACTTACGACGAGGTGTTCCCCGGCGGGTAGTTGCCATTCGTTATCCAATACTGGATGATGCGCGGCATGAGCCAAGACCTTGCCGCTGCGCAGCGCGAATCCGCCTACGTTCTCGATCTCATCAGCAAGAAGGAGTTGTCTCCGGCGGAACGCGAACGCGTGATCAAGGAGTCGGTGCAATTTTGGACCGACCACGTGAACCCCGGTTTCCTGCAATACCGGAAATCCGTTTCGACCGATTACACCGCGGTCGAGTGGTCGGATGAAGGCGCCTGTTTCAAGGACATCAACGGCAAGGAATTCATCGACATGCTCGGCGGGTTCGGGATTTACGTCACCGGCCATCGGCATCCGAAAGTGCTCAAGGCAGTGATCGATCAATTGAATCGGCAGGGCATTCACTCGCAGGAATTGATCGATCCGTTGCGCACTTACCTCGCGCATCTCGTGGCGTTGATCACGCCGGGCGATTTGCAATTCGCCTTCCTGACCAACTCCGGCACCGAATCGGTCGAAGGCTGTCTCAAGATGGCGGTCCTCACCACCGGGCGGCACAAGTTCATCGGCATGCTCGGCGGGTTTCACGGTAAATCGTTAGGCTCGCTCGCCGGCACTTCAAAAGCGATTTTCCGCGAGCCGTTCCTGCCGTTGCAGAACTGGACGCACATTCCCTTCGGCGACGCCGAAGCGCTGAAGATGATCATGGCCAGTTGCGACTTTTCCGGCGACCGCGTCGCCGCGCTCGTGATCGAGCCGATCCAGGGCGAAGGCGGGATCAACGTCGCGCCTCCCGGTTATCTCCAACTCGCGCGCGACCTCTGCGACAAGTACGGCGCGATGCTCGTCTTCGACGAAATCCAATGCGGCATGGGGCGCACCGGCAAGATGTTCTACTGCGAACACGACGGCGTCGTGCCCGACCTGATGGCGCTGGGGAAAGGTTTCGGCGGCGGTGTTATGCCGATCGGCGCGGTCGTCGGCACGCCCAAGACCTGGGAGAAATATATCGAGAATCCATTTCTCCACACCACCACCTTCGGCGGCAATCCGGTCTGCTGCGCGGCCGCGATCGCGACGATCAACGTCCTGCTCGAGGAAAATCTGCCGCAGCAAGCGTCAGAAAAGGGCGACTA
>CAVUGD010000025.1:0-23864 GCA_963740715.1 uncultured Verrucomicrobiae bacterium
CCGGCAGCGTCCGCCTGATCCACAGCGCGATCAGCTACGCGATCCAGAACAAGCGCAAGAGCGTGACGCTGGTGCACAAGGGGAACATCATGAAGTTCACCGAAGGCGCGTTTCGCGACTGGGGCTACGAGGTGGCGAAGTCGTTCTTCGGCGCGGAAGAGCTCGATGGCGGGCCATGGTGCAAGATTCCGGAAGGCAAACCGGGCGCCGGGATCGTGATCAAGGACGCGATCGCGGACATCACGCTGCAGCAGGTGCTGACGCGGCCGGATGATTTCGATGTCATCGCGACGCTGAATTTGAATGGCGATTACCTGAGCGACGCGCTCGCCGCGCAGGTCGGCGGGATCGGCATCGCGCCGGGTGGGAATATCAATTACATCACCGGGCACGCGGTCTTTGAAGCGACCCACGGCACGGCGCCGAAGTACGCCGACCAGGACAAGGTGAATCCGGGCTCGGTCATTTTGTCGGGCGAGATGATGTTCCGCTACATGGGCTGGACGGAAGCGGCCGACCTGATCGTGAAAGGCCTGAACGGCGCGATCGCGAGCAAGCGGGTGACGTATGATTTCGCGCGGCTGATGGAGGGCGCGACCGAGATCAAGTGCTCGGCCTTTGGCGATAATGTGATCGAGCACATGTAAGGCGGGGCGGATGCCGAAATTGTAGGGCGGGCGCTCCGCCTGCCTCCTGTTCCGACGGTGGCAAGCGGAGCGCTTGCCCTACAACTGCCAGAGGCGGACGATCCTCCGCGATGGGCCATCCCCCGCGCATTCCGGTCTGGCTGAAATGGGATCAGGAGGTTGTCTATTTCCTCACATTTTGCGTGGCAGGCCGGCGACACGTGCTGGGAAATGATGCTGCCTTTGTGGCGTTCCAAACTGCGATCACACGCCTAACAAATTGGAATGTGATCGCCGGTGTCTTGATGCCCGACCACGTTCATCTCTTGATCGCTCCGAATGATCGCGAGGCGGCGGTTGGAAATGCGTCCGGCGCGATCAAGCGTTGGATTCGCCAGGAATTGAAAGCCGAATGGCATTGGCAGCCGGGGAGTTTCGATCGCCTGCTGCGCTCGGATGAATCCGCGTATGAGAAATGGCAATACATCCGGGAGAACCCGGTCCGCGCGGGGCTGGTCGAGAACTGGCAGGATTGGCCCTACCGCGTCGGCATTGAATTGTAGGGCGGGCGCTCCGCCTGCCCATTTTGGATGGCAAGCGGAGCGCTTGCCCTACAACTGCTTGCGCATTAGTGGTGCGCTCATGCACCGCTTCCGATTTTTCGCGCTCGCCTTTGCCCTAACGACTTCGCCGCTGGCGCTTTTTGGCGCTCCTGCGGCTTCGCCAACGCCCGGCGCCCTCGACCGCCGAGCACGTCGCAAGATTCAGGACCAGGCGGATCGATTTCTCACCCTCATGAACTCGAGCTACCAGGCGCTCTACAAGGTCAACAGCCTCGCGCAATGGGACGCCGTGCGCGACGTGACCCCGGCGCATGACGCCGCTTCGGAAGCGGCGAGCAAGGCTTACGCGGCGTTCAATGGCAACCCCGCCGTGATCAAGGAAGCGCGCGAGTTGCTCACCCACAGCGCCGACTTGAATCCGCTCAGCGTGCGCGAGCTGAAGCAGGTCCTGCTCAACGCCGCGGAAGGTCCGATGACGAATCCGTTCCTGGTCGAACGCCGGATCCAGTCCGAGACCCGGCAGGCTTCGTTCCTGAACAGCTTCCAGTTCAAGCTCAAGGGAAAACCGATCACGGCGAACGAGATCGATAATCTGCTCAACTCCAGCACCGACCTCGCCGAGCGCAAAGCGGTCTGGGAAGCCTCGAAAGAGATCGGGCCGACCTTGCAACAAAATCTCATGACCCTGCGCGATCTGCGCAACGGGGTCGCGGGCGAGATGAATTATCCCGATTACTTCACTCTCCAGGTCGCGCCCTACGGCATGACGACGGACGAGATGTTGAAGATGAACGAGCAGTTCATGAAAGATCTGCGTCCGCTCTACCTGCAACTTCACACCTGGGTGAAATACAAACTGGCGGAGAAATACAAGCAGCCGGTCCCGAACAAAATCCCGGCGCATTGGTTGAACAATCGTTGGGCGCAGAACTGGACCGGGCTGGTCGAGGCGGCGGACCTCGATCCTTATTTCAAAGACAAAACCCCGGAGTGGATCGCGAAATCGGCGGAAGATTTTTATCTCAGTCTCGGGATGCCGCCGCTGCCGGGAGGCTTCTGGGTGAAATCGGATTTATATCCCGTGCCGAAAGACAAGCCGCGGAAGAAGAACACCCACGCCTGGGCCTATCACGTCGATCTCGAGATGGATATCCGCTCGCTCATGAGCATCGAGCCGAATGCGGAATGGTTTTTCACCGCGCACCACGAGCTCGGGCACGGACATTATTACCTCGCCTACACCCGCCCGGAAGTGCCGCCGCTCCTCCGCACCGGGGCGAATCCTGGTTTCCACGAAGGCATCGGCGAGCTGGCCGGACTCGCCTCCAGTCAGGTGCCGTATTTACAGGCGAAAGAGATTTTGCCTGACGACTTCAAGGCCGACAAGACGGCTTTCCTGCTCGACGACGCGCTCGCCCGCTCCATTCCGTTTATCTTTTTCGCTTCCGGCACGATGACGCATTGGGAGGCCGACATCTACGCGCACCAGCTCGAGACGGAGGAATGGAACGAGCGCTGGTGGGAATACGTGAGCAAGTTCCAGGGCGTCGAGCCGCCGGAGAAACGCGGCGAAAACTGGGCCGACTACGCGACCAAGACGCACATCAACGACGCGCCGGCTTACTATTACAACTACGCCTTCGCCACCGTCCTGAAATTCCAACTGCACGACTACATCGCGCGCAAGATTCTGAAGCAGCCGCCGCAATCGTGTAACTACGCCGGGAACAAGGAAGTCGGGAAATGGCTGACCGAAAATATCCTCAAAAAAGGCGGGACGGAAGACTGGCATAAAGTGCTGAAGGACGCGACCGGCGAAGACATCTCGACCCGCGCGATGGTTGAATATTTCCAGCCGCTCATGGCCTGGCTCGAGGAGCAAAACAAAGGCCGCAAGATCGGCTGGGACGAGGACAAAGAAGAGAGCCCGGAAGAGAAAGAGCGCGAGGAACGCGAACGCAAGGAGAAGCGCGGCTAGTGGAGGGACGGTCCGCCTGAGGCGGACCCCGTCCGCGGAGTTCCCACTCCGGGGAGCGCACGCGCCTCGCGTGCTCAATTCGGCGCCTCGCCGAATTGCGGGACGGACGGAAGGTATTCGTGCTCGTCGGACACCTCCGCGCGGAAGTGTTTGCGGCGAGGCGCCGCAAACAGCACGCGAGGGCGCGTGCGCTCCCCGGAGCGAGCGGCAAGCGGAGCGCTTGCCCTACAATTCAATCGTCGGCTAGCTTCCGCCATGGCCACCCAATCTCTCTGGCAGCGGTTTCAGCGCTTTTACCTGCGCTACGACGATCTCGGCTTTTCGCTCGATATCAGCCGGATGCGTTTCCCGGACGGCTTCCTCGAGAAGATGGAGCCGCAGGTTGCGAAAGCCCTCGCCGCGATGCGCGAACTCGAGGCCGGCGGGATCGCCAACCCGGACGAGAACCGCATGGTCGGCCATTACTGGCTGCGCGATCCGCAGCTCGCGCCTAACGACCAGCTGCGCGCCGAGGTCGAGGAGACGAACGCGCGCATCCAGAGATTTGCCTCCGACGTGCACGTCGGCCGGACCGCGGCCCCGAGCGGGAAACCGTTCGAGCGCGTCCTGCTGATCGGGATCGGCGGCTCGGCGCTCGGGCCGCAGTTCATCGCCGACGCGCTCGGCTCGGCGCGCGACCAGATGGAGATTTTCTTTTTCGACAACACCGATCCGGACGGCTTCGACCGCGTCTTCGCGAAGATCGGCGACGGACTCGAACACACCCTCGTGGTCGTGATCTCGAAATCCGGCGGAACCAAGGAAACCCGCAACGGCATGCTGGAAGCGAAAGCGCGCTTCGAAAAAGCGGGCCTGGATTTCGGGAAACAGGCGGTCGCGGTCACCGGCGCCGGGAGCGAGCTGGATCAATATGCGGAGAAGAACGGCTGGCTGGCGCGCTTCCCGATGTTCGACTGGATCGGCGGCCGCACCTCGGTCATGAGCGCGGTTGGCCTGTTGCCCGCGGCGTTGCAAGGCCTCGACACGAACGCGCTCCTCGCGGGCGCGGCGGCGATGGACGCGCACACTCGCGTGCCCGAGCGCGACCAGAACGCCGCCCTGCTCCTCGCCCTGATGTGGTTCTACGCCGGCGACGGTCAGGGGAAAAAGGACATGGTCATCCTGCCCTACAAGGACCGGCTCGCGCTCTTCAGCAAATACCTCCAGCAGCTCGTGATGGAGTCGTTAGGCAAAGAAAAGGATCTCGACGGCAAGATCGTGCACCAGGGGATCGCGGTTTACGGCAACAAAGGCTCGACCGACCAGCACGCTTACGTGCAGCAACTGCGCGACGGCGTGCCGAATTTTTTCGCGACTTTCATCGAGGTCCGGCAAGACCGCGCGACGGATCGCTTCGAGGTCGAGGAAGGCGTGACCAGCGGCGATTATTTGCAGGGCTTTCTCCGCGGGACCCGCGCCGCTCTTTACGAAGGCGAACGCGACTCGATCACGCTCAGCATTCCGGAAGTGGACGCCTTCCAAGTCGGCGCGCTGATCGCGCTCTACGAACGCGCGGTTGGGTTTTACGCCTCGCTCGTGAACGTGAACGCCTATCACCAGCCGGGCGTGGAAGCGGGGAAAAAGGCGGCCACCCGCATCCTGCAATTGCAGCCCAAAGTGCTCGGGCAGCTTTCCGATTCCGGTAAAACTGCCGAGGCGATCGCCCACGCGATCGATGCCGATCCGGAGGACGTTTACCACGTGCTGCGGCACCTGGCGGCAAACGATCCGGCCCTGCAAAGCAGCGGCGAGGAACCCGGGAACGAAAAATTTCGCCGGATCGGGTAGCGCTCGCCGTCTCATCGCCTAAATTCGCTCCGCCCGCGCACGGGAAAGACGCGCGCGGCTCTCCCAAAAAGTGCAAGCCGAGCCAAACATCTCATGGAGCGAGCTGACGAAATTCGTCGGCCAACTGAATCACGATCTGCGCAACCATCTCAACGCGGTGGAACTCCAGGCCGCCTTCCTGAGCGAGATCGCGGCGGAACCGGAAGCGAAGGGGGAGATCACGCGGTTGCGCGAAATGACCGGCGAAATGTCGGCGCATTTGCAGCGGCTCTCCTCCTCGCTCGCCCGCATTCAGCCGACCACGATGCGCTACCTGGCGGCGGAATTCATCGAGGATCTGCAGGCGAAGATGACCCGCGAACATCCGGAGCTGGCCGCCCGGGTGGAGTGGAAGCTGTCGTTAGGCGAAGAAGCGCTGGAGATCGATCCGCACCTCCTGCAGGAGGCGTTTCTCGAGCTTTTCCATAACGCCTCGGTCCATGGCCAGTCGGAGGGAGCGCTCGTTTTCGAGGCACGGCGCGAAGGCGCAGCGATCGAATTTATCCTCCGTGAAACGAAGGCGAAATTCGAGGGCACGACGGAAAATTGGGGCGCCCAGCCCCTGGGGCGCGTTCGGAGCGGGCATTATGGTCTTGGCCTCTTCCGGGCGCGGAGTATTTTTGAAGCGCACCATGGCACGCTTCGCGCTCAATTCGATTCCAACACTTCGACCTTGGTCACCACTGTCTCTCTTCCCATCCTGGTTTCCTGAGCCGGCATCCTGCCGCAGCCGGAATTTATCATGAGCTCGGAGAACAGACGCATCCTGATCATCGACGACGAGCGCCCGATTCTGATGACGCTGGAGGCGTTGTTAGGCCGGCACGGTTATCAGCCCGAAGTAGCGGCCAACGCCGCGACCGGCATGCGCCTGCTGCAAAGCAAAAAGCCCTCGCTCGTTCTGCTCGACCTGCAACTGCCCGATGCCGACGGCCTGCAAATGCTCGAGCAAATCAAAACCGAGCATCCCGACACCCAGGTCATCATTTTGACCGCGCACGATTCCCTGAACAACGCGATCGAGTCGATCAAGCGCGGGGCCTATCATTTCATCAGCAAACCGTACGCGCCGGAAGAGCTCCTCAGCCTGGTCGAGAAAGCGCTCGAAAAACAATCGCTCCTCCGCGAAACGCTCGAGCTGCGCCAGACGACCCAGGACCTGAAACAGCGCCTCGCCCAGGCCGAGACGCGGCTGGCGCCGATTTTCAAGAGCAGGGTGATGCAGCAGATCGATGAGTTGATCACGGCGATGGCGCCCTCCGATGCCAACGTCCTGATCACGGGCGAGAGCGGCGTGGGCAAGGAAGTGATCGCGAACGTGATTCACAACCGGAGCCGGCGCGCGGAAAGGCCGATGGTGAAACTGAATTGCGCCGCCTTCCCGCAGACCATGATCGAGGGCGAACTCTTCGGCTACATGAAGGGCGCCTTCACCGGCGCGACGAACGATTTTCGCGGCATGATCGCCGAGGCCGACGGGAGCACGCTTTTCCTGGACGAGATTTCCGAGATGCCGGCGGACCTCCAGACGCGTTTCCTGCGCGTCCTGCAGGAGCGGGAATTTCGTCCGTTAGGCAGCACCAAGACGTTGAAGGCAAATTTCCGCGTCGTGGCCGCGACCAATCGCCCGATCCAGCAGGCCCTGGCCGAAAATCGCCTGCGCTCGGATCTCTATTACCGGCTCAACACTTTCCAGATCGAGCTGCCGCCACTGCGCGAGCGGAAAGAAGATATTCCGCCGCTCGTCTCGAGTTTCGTGCGGACATTTGCGCAGCAGCTCGGCAAAGCAGAGCCAAACATCGAGCCAGAGGCATTCCAAAAACTGCTCGACTACGGCTGGCCAGGCAACGTGCGCGAATTGCAAAACGCGATCGAATACGCCGTCGTGCTCGCGCGCCAGGGGCACATCACGGTCAAGGAACTGCCGGCCGAAGTGCGGCTCCCGGTCGCCCTGCAAAAGATCGAGCGCGCGGCGGTCGCCAGCCAGACGAGCGGCTCCGCCCGGAGCCTGTGCGACATGGAACGCAACGCGATTCTCGATGCCCTCGCCCAGACGCACGGCAACAAAAAGAAAGCAGCCGAGTTGCTCGGGATCCAGCGGCCGACGCTCTACAACAAGATGCGGCGCTACGAAATCCAGCTCTGAAAATTCGAAAGCCAAAATTCGAAACGAGCGAAGAGAAAGATTTCCCTGTTTTCCACGACTTTGAGCCTTTGAGTTTCTTTCGGATTTCGGTATTCGGATTTCGGATTTAGTTTCCCCCCAGGTGTCTGATCCTCAGGAAAAAGTGCTGGAACACGCGCGGCGCGAGCTGGGGGCGACGCCCGGCGCGGTCTCGAGTCATCTCCTCGCGCTCTACCAGAAGTTTCTCAAGATCGAAAATCATCGCCTGCGCCTGCGGCATCAGGCGGGCGGCGGCGGCCGGGAAGTCTGCGCCAGCCGCGCTTCCCTCATCGACGTCATCCTGCGTCATCTTTTTGCCAGCGCGACCGCTTCGGCGCAGGAAAAGGATGGGGCACGAATCGTTCCGGTGAGCCTCGTCGCGCTGGGCGGTTACGGGCGCGGCGAACTCAACCCGGGAAGCGACGTCGATGTCATGTTTCTCCATCCGCACCTCGGGAAGGAGGTGCCGGATTCGCTCAAGGAAACGGTCGAGCAGGTTCTCTATTTTCTTTGGGACATCGGTTTCAAAGTCGGGCATTCGACCCGTTCGGTCCGCGAAGCGATCGCGCAGGCGAACGGCGAGATGCTGACCAAGACGGCGATGCTGGAAGCGCGTCATCTCACCGGCGACAAGGAACTCTTCCAAAGATTCCGCGCGCAATTCCGCAAGCAATGCGTGCAGGGGCACGAGAAGGAATACATCCGGGCGCGCATGGAAGACCAGGCGCAGCGGCACGAGAAATTTGCCAACAACGTTTACCTCCAGGAACCGAACGTGAAACGCGGCTGCGGCGGTTTGCGCGATTACCAGAATCTGCTTTGGATGACCTGCTTCAAGGAAGGCGCCCTAACGACGACGCACCTCGTGGGCAAGAACTGGCTGAGCGGAAGCGACCGGCGCCGGATCGATGTCGCCTACGATTTCCTGCTCCGGGTCCGGACGCAGCTGCACTACACGAACGAGCGCGCGACCGACGTCCTCCATCTCACCCAGCAATCGGAGATCGCGCGCCGCCTCGGCTACAGCGGCAAAACGCCGGTCGCCCGGAACGAGGCGTTCATGAAGGATTACTACGAGCACACCCGGAACATTTTTCGCATCACCGAGCGCCTGACCGAGCGTTTTGCCACCGGGACTGCGACGACCACGCGCCGGCTTTTCTTTCCTCTCCTGCCGCGGCGCCAGGCACCGGAAGAACACTTTGAGAAATTCTTCAGCCGCGGCGGGCAACTGCACGTGAGCGATCCGCAACTCTTCGCCAGCGAACCGGAACAGCTGATGAAAGCTTTCGAGCACGCGCAGGAACGCCGGCTCGAGTTAAGCCCGGAATTGACCGATCTCCTGAGTCGGCGGCTGCGCTTCGTGACGCGCGAGTTTCGTTACGCCCGGGCGCCGCGCGAAATTTTTGCGCGCATCCTGGCCGCAAGGGGGAAGTCGCGCGCATCCTGCGCATGATGCACGAGGTCGATTTTCTGGGCCGCTATCTGCCGGAGTTCGGTCCCCTCACCTGCCTCGTGCAGCACGAATATTTTCATCGCTACACCGCCGACGAGCACACCCTGGTCTGCCTCGAAAAACTCGACGCGCTCTGCCAGACGGACGAGGCGAAACTCCAGCCCTACCGGGAACTCTTCGAGAAACTTTCCGATCCCTACGTTCTCTACCTCGCGCTCCTCATGCACGACACCGGCAAGGGCGTGGGGGCGCGGCCGCACTCGGAAGCGAGCGCGCTTTTCGCGCAAGCGGTGGCGGCGCGTCTCCAGCTCTCGCCCGAGCAGCGGCGGGCGCTCGTGCTGCTGGTCGATCATCACGTCACCCTCTCGAACATGGCGCAGCGCCGGAACGTCGACGATCCGGCGACGG
The DNA here is from genome assembly GCA_963740715.1 of uncultured Verrucomicrobiae bacterium. GTDB lineage: Bacteria > Verrucomicrobiota > Verrucomicrobiia > Chthoniobacterales > UBA10450 > Palsa-1392. The sequence continues at coordinate 9,062 of CAVUGD010000025.1, forward strand.
TGATTGAGTTTGCCAGCATCGTGAAATCGCAGGCGAATCTCGACGCGCTCATGTTGCTCACCCTGGCCGACGGACAGGGCACGAGCGACGACTGGTCGGATTGGAAAGAGCTCCTCGTCTGGCATCTCTACCAGGCGACGGCGCGCTATTTGCAGGACCAGGAAGGATTCCTTTCCCAGCTGAAAATCGAGCGCGACCGGCTGCGCGATGCCGTCGCGGCCAAACTCGTGCCCGATTTTGCGGACGAGATCGAGGCCCACTTCGATTACATGCCCGATCATTATTTCCGGGCTTTCGACGTCGAGGAAATCGCCGCGCATCTCGACCTCTTCCGCAGTTTCTGGCGCGGACTCTACCTCGGCGACGAACCTGCCTTCGTCCCCGCGCTGCGCTGGGAAGCGCAGCCGGAGCAAGGCCACAGCGTGGTCTCCCTCTGCACCTGGGACCGCCTGCAATTACTGGCCAGTATTGCCGGCGCCTTCGCCGTCGCGTCGGTCAACATCCTCAGCGCCGACATTTTCGTGCGCGGCGATAACCTCGTGCTCGACGTCTTCCGGGTCTGCAACACCACGTTCGGCCCGGTGACCGATCCGCACGAAATCGCGACCGTCGAGTCGGTCCTGCGGATCGCGCTGGAAGGCGAAAGATTCGACATGACGCCGCTCCTCGCCAACGTCCGCCGCAAAGGCACGAAGCGCAGTCACGAGATTGATTTCCCCACCCGCATCACGATCGAAAACAAGAGCCATCCGGCGTCGACCCTGATCCAGGTGGAAACGCCGGACCGGCTCGGCCTGCTCCACGATCTGGTCGCCTGTCTCGGGCACAACAACGTCTACATCGCGCTCGCCCGCATCAACACGGAGAAGGGCGCGGCGATCGACACCTTTTATGTGACCGACGCGCAGTCGCGGGGGAAAATCATGGACACGAAGCGGATCGATCAATTGCAGCAGGAATTGACCGCGGCCGCCCTGCCCGCGCGCGCCTAACGATCCGCCCAATCAGCGCTTGGCGGCGATGGCGGATGCGTCTAGCTTCCGAAGCAAATTTTTTTCATGAACGTTCTCATTCTCGCCGCCGGCTACGCCACCCGCCTCTACCCTCTCACCCTAACGAAAGCGAAACCGCTGCTCGAAGTCGCGGGCAAACCGATGATCGAGTGGGTGCTCGATAATCTCGCCCCGATCCCCGGGATCGAAACGGTTTACGTGGTGACGAACGACAAGTTTGCGAAAGACTTCCAGGATTGGGCGGACGGTTACGCGAAATCGCAACCCAAGGTAAAATTCAAGATCGTGAACGACGGCTCGCGGAGCGACGCCGATAAGCTCGGCGCGATCGGCGATATTCGACTGGTCATCACGCGCGAGGAGCTGGCGGGTCAGCCGCTGATCGTGGTCGCGGGCGACAATCTCTTTAGCGAACCGCTGGGCGATTTCGCCGCCGCGGCGCAGGGATCCGCCGCTACGCTCGCGACCTACGACGTGGGCGATCTCGAGGCGATGAAGAAATATTCCGCGATCAAGATCGATGCGGACGGCGTCATCACTCATTTCGAAGAGAAGCCGGAAAACCCGGAAACGACCCTGACCGGCATCGCGCTCTACTATTTCGCGGCGGAGACGCTCGAGCTTTTCACGACCTACATCGCGGCCGGGAACAATCCCGATCAGCCCGGTCGCTTCATCCAATGGCTCTACACCCGGCGCCCGGTGAAGACGTATCAGATCCCGGGAACCTGGTATGACATCGGGAGCAAAGAGACGCTCGAGGAAGCGAACAAGATCTTCGCGGCACTGTAGACGCTTCGCTCTGCGAAGCGCGGGGGCAAATCTTCGCTCTTGAATTTTATTACCGGGCCATCCGCACTTCCGCGCTTCGCAGAGCGAAGCGTCTACAGCCGGTCCTCATCGAACTCGATGAGGTCGAAATAAGTGCGGATATCTTTCCGCCCCGCGCCGCCCGCTTCCTTCAGGAAATGAACGAAGCGCGCTTTCTTTTCCGCGGTGTCGGGATGCCGTGAAATCATCGCCTCGTTCCATTGCTCAATCTCTTCCGGAGTGTGCGCGAGGCCGTTTGCGCGCACCCAGGCGAGAACGGCGGCGTCGTCCTCGAGTTCGTTAGCCACTTTTTCAAAGGCGTCGGGATCGAGTTTCAGGAAAGCGAGCAGGTGCTTGTCGAAGCCGACGGTCTTGTAGTTGTAACCGTCGAGCAATCCCTGGCGATGGAGGCGCGCCTTGTCGATCAGGCGCGGCAGGTGGACGTATCCCCCGAGGCGCTCGTACGGACTGCGCGGAAGCAATTTTTGCATCGACCGCACTAGGAGGTCGCCGGCAAGCCGAACGGATGCGGCGGCGGGCGAACCAGTTTTCCGCGGGTGCGCGGTTTCGTCGTCTCCTCCACTCCCGGGATTAATTCCGCCTGCTCCCATGTCTTCTTGCCGATGATGAGCTCGCCGGTGAAAGTGCCGCCCTTTTCGACGTTGATCGAGCGCGCGATGACGTTGCCATCGAGCGATCCGGTGCTGCGAATGGTGACGACGGTTTCGGCCACGATTTCACCGGTCATTTTCCCCCGGATCTCAATCGAGCCGACCTGGAGCTGCCGAAAAAACTGCACATCCGCTTTCTTCCCGATCAGGACCTCGGGCGCGCTCAAGCGGCCTTGCAGCTTGGCCGGCGCGCGGAACTCCGCTTTCTCGGTGCAATGCAGACTGCCGCGCAGTTTGCCGTCGATGATCGCGGAACGACAAACGACCGTGCTGCTGCTCAGGTCGCCCGCGGCGGTGACGTGGACCTGGCCATGAGTGCGAATCGCCCGGCTGAAGGGCGTGTTAATTTTGTAATCGCGCAGATCCATATGGACGCTGCACGAAGGACAGATCGTGGACGTCGCGACGGAGTTGAGCTCCTGGACGGTGCCGCAATCGAAGCACGTCACCGAAGTGATGCGCGTCCGGTTAAAAATTCCCTCGAACCGCTGGAGGAGCGACTGCGCGGCAACGGTCCCGCCTACTTCCAGCGCGGGTTTTGCCACCTCGACGCGCTCCGCCACGTCGACCACGAAATGTTTGCCGCACTGGCGGCAGAGCGTGCTCTTGGCCGCGACATACTCCATCTGTTTGAAGCCGCAGTGTGGACACTCCACACTAACCTTGGGAGGCGACTTGGCCACAGATGTGCCGACCGGCTATCGTTTAGGAACGACCAGCAAAGGCCGTCTTGGCCGGGGCCGGCGAATCTTCATTCCGCACGATCTCGGGACGGGTCGATCCGCTGTTCGCGTTCGCCGGGACTTTCCCGCTCGTCACTTCGGATTTGCCGATGAAGGTCGCACCTTCTTCGATCACGAGACGCGCGGCTTTCAGATCGCCCTGCAGGGTGCAGCGCGATTTCAGTTCGCAGCGCTCGCCGACCGTGATGTTGCCGTGCACTTTGCCGTAGACGGTGATCGACTTGGTCTTGATTTCGCCGCGGATGTCGGCGTTTTCGCCGATCGTCAGGACGCCATCTGAGTTGATCTCGCCCTCGACTTTGCCGTCGATCATCAGCTCCTTTTGAAACTTAATGCTTCCCTTAATCTCGACATCTTTCGAGAGGACATCTTTGCCAGTATGTTCGGCCATATATTTTTGCTCGGTCATGATAGGTTGTTTAGGCGTCTCGTCTCGATAAGACGAGACGGGGTTCTCCTCAGCAAAAGTCGAGCCGGGCGATGAATTGTCGCCCGAGGGCGCGGGCCTTTGCGGGATAAATTTCTTTAACACGCAGCATTATTAGAAGCCGGAGGGGGGTGTGTCAACGCTTGGCTCGCGTAAAGCGTTCATTTTCTGCGGAAATCGCGCACTTCAAAGAGCGAACAAGCGCCGCGTTTACCAATAAAGCGTAGAAAAACAGGCACTTGCGACGGGGCACGCGCCAGCTCGAGACAGAGCGCGTTTGTCGGCACGCTGCGACCGAGAATCGCCGCGGAATTCGTCGCTGCGCGCTCCCCGTCATCGGCCAGAACCCATTTTACACGGTGCCCGCGCAGGATTTCCGCGCTCTCCTCCGGAGTAGTGGAAAGAAAAAAACGCGCGCTCGCCACGATGCCCGGCAGACTCTCGTGCGAGCTGCCGGCCACGACCGGTTGCCCCGACCAATAAGCGGTCGCCGGTGCCAGCCACCAGGGAGCCAGGATTGCTCCCGGCTCCGCTCCGCCTAACGACGTTGCAACCGCGCGCCATTGCGCGAGCGCGATCCGCTCCGACCCGCGCCGCTCCGCCGTGGCGTCGTTAGGCCAGAACGTTCCATCCCAGAAAAGAAGCAGCGGCAGTTGCGCCGCCATCAGCGCCGCGGCCGCCAGCCACTTCGGCCTAACGAGGGTGAACTGGGCCGGAACGGTGAAGAGAAAGACCGCCGCAAAAAAATATCCCCAGCGCGCCTGCCAGAGAGTGAGAGCGAAAGAAAGCGCGAGCAGGCCGGCGAAAGTCCAGGGCAGGAGGCGACGCCGCAGCGCCAGCGGCAAAAGCAACGGACTAACGAGAAGCAAACCACTCGCCCAGTAGAGCCAGATCTGGATTCGTTAGGCCAACTGGCCGGAGCTCGCCGATCGTCGCCGCCCAGTTCGCGAAGAATGGCCCGGAACCGGGCCACTCCGGCAGCCGCCGTTCCACCAGCCCCGCCACGAGCACGAGGCCGAGCAAGAATCCACCAGCCGGGCCGGCGGGCCGGGGCTGTGAGTTGCGAACGCGCCGCGAGCGCGAGCAAAAGCAGCAGCGCGACAAGCAGGATGAGCGGCTCGTAAAGCGAAACCCACAAGCGCCAGACCCCAACTGGCCCCGCTCACAATCCCCCACCCGCGCGACGGTTTCTCCTGCAGCCGAAACTCCGCCGCCAGCGCCACCAGCACGGTCACGATGAGGAGCGATTGCTGGTCCGGCCGGCCGAGCGTTGTCCCGTGCGCCAGGATCGCGCTCAGCGCGTAGAGCAGGAGCAGGGCATAACGACCCGGCCACGCCATCCGGCGCGACCACCACCAGAGGAACCATCCCGCCCCGAGCGCGAGTAGCGGCGAAACGATCGCCCCTGCCAGGTCGAGCGATTGCGCCGGTGAATGGGCGCAGCACGGCTGCGAGCAGAGCGATCAGGTAATCCAAAGGCGCCGTCGTATGCGGACTGATCCCGGCCGGGAAATTCTCGAAATCATGCTGCCTAACGATCAATCCCGGATGCTCCGCGACCATCCGCACCCGGGTCATGCGCGAATAGCAATCGGGATCGACAAAGTAGATCTGCCCGCCGACGAAGACGTCCTCGTAGTTCGCGCAGCGGGTCGCGAGGATGAGCCCGCTGAAGAGCGCGATCTCGAGCAGGACGCGCAGCCAGCGTCCGGTTAGGCGAAACAAATTGGCGATCGGCAATGGGAAAATTGGCAATGAGATGGGCCCACCAGGATTCGAACCTGGGACCAAGGGATTATGAGTCCCCTGCTCTAACCGCTGAGCTATAGGCCCGGGTGCACTCAGGAGGCGCAGGCGTTCGATACTGCGCCACCCTCGGGCAGTGACTTTGTAACCGCGGCGCCGTCGCTGGCGAACTTTTTCGTCAACTTTTTCCGGGCCGAAATCTGTCCGCCCCGCTGCCCAATCTGTGCTTGGCGCGACCGCCATTTCCACGTAAAGCGGACATCTCCATGACCAGCCCGACCGCCTTCGTCCCGGGACCAATCGTTCCCCTCCTCTTTGGAGTGCCGGTCGATTTCATTCTCTTCGCGCTCACCCTCCTCGGGGTCGCGCTCTTTCATCATCACACTCTCCGGGTCGCGCTCACCGGCGCGGTCACGATCACGCTCTACAAAATCTTCTATACCGGCTTCAAGACCGGCCCCGGAATCGGCGGATTCGTTAGCCACCTCGGCCACGAGTGGGTCATCCTCACCAACCTGCTTTGTCTCCTCACCGGCTTTGCCCTCCTCGCGCGGCACTTTGAGAAAAGCCATGTCCCGGTCCTGCTCCCGCGCTTTTTGCCTAACGACTGGCGGGGCGCCTTCGCCATGCTCGTGGTGGTCTGGGTTCTTTCGTCGTTTCTCGACAACATCGCGGCCGCGCTCATCGGGGGCGCCATGGCGCACCAGCTGTTCCGCGCCAAAGTGCACGTCGGTTACCTGGCCGCCATCGTGGCCGCCTCCAACGCCGGTGGCGCCTGGAGCGTGCTCGGCGACACCACCACCACCATGATGTGGATCGCCGGCGTCTCCCCCACCGCCGTCTTCGAGGCCATCATCGCTTCTGCCGTTGCCCTCCTCATTTTCGGTATCCCGGCGGCGATCCTGCAGCAGAAGCACTCTCCGATTCTGCAAAACGCTCGCAGCCACACCCGGGTCGATTGGGCCCGGGTCGGAATCGTCGCCCTCATCCTCTTCCTCGCGGTCGGGACGAACATCACCGTGAACACAAGATTCCCGGCAGCCGCTGCGCACTTCCCGTTTATCGGCGTGGCGGTCTGGGTCGCGATCGTGCTCTCGACCATGCTGCGCCGGCCGGATTGGGAAGTGCTTCCGGAAACCTGCGCGGCTCGCTTTTCCTGCTTTCGCTCGTCCTCTGCGCGTCGCTCATGCCGGTGGAAAAATTGCCGACCGCTTCGTGGCCGACAGCGCTCGGTCTGGGCTTTCTCTCCGCCGTCTTCGACAACATTCCGCTCACTGCCCTCGCCCTGAACCAGGGCGGCTACGATTGGGGATTTCTCGCCTACGCGGTTGGGTTTGGCGGTTCCATGATCTGGTTCGGTTCCTCTGCCGGCGTCGCCCTTTGCAATCAAAACCCCGCCGCGAAGTCGGTCGCGCTTTGGGTGCGCCACGGCTGGTTCATCATCCCGGCTTACATCATCGGCTTCTTCGTTATGCTCGCGCTCTGGCACTGGCATCCCGATCCCCCGCATCGCGCGCGAGTGCCGGCAGCCGCTGCCTTACCCTGACCGCGAACCTCGCAAAAAGACCCGGGCTCGCTTTTCCTCCGCCACCTGCCGAGGATGGAGCGGCAGGGTTTCTGCTGGAAATTCCCGCCTACTCGCCGCATAGAGGCCTCCGCATCATGTCCACCGCAAAGAAATCGCCGCGCAAACATCGCCGCATCGTGCTCAAATTTGGCTCGCAGACCCTGACCCGGACGAATGCGCGCGGGCTGGACCTGAAACAATTTTCCCGTCTCAGCGCGGAAGTCGCGGCCCTGATTCGGAATGGCTACCAATGCGTCACCGTCACGAGCGGCGCGGTCGCGGCCGGGACCAGCGTGCTCGCGCTCCAGGAACGTCCGAGCGATCTCGCCACCGCCCAGGCCAGCGCCGCCATCGGCCAATCGAAACTGATGCGCGCCTACGAAACCGCGTTCGGCCGCTACAAACTGAACGTCGCCCAGCTCCTCCTCACCCACAGCGATCTCGACAGCCGCCGCCGCCGCGCCAACGCCGGCAACACCCTCGAGCGCCTCCTCGCGGAGGGGAACGTCGTGCCGATCATCAACGAAAACGATTCCGTCGCGACCGAAGAACTCACCTTTGGCGACAACGATCGGCTCTCCGCCGAAGTCGCCACCCTCGCCGGCGCCGATCTGCTCATCATCCTCACCCAGGTCGACGGCCTGCTCGATGCCGACGGCAAAGTGATCCCGCTCGTGCGCGACATCGACAAGGTTAAAAAACTGGCCAACGGCAACACCGGAAAATTCTCGCGCGGCGGCATGATTTCCAAACTCGACGCGGTCAAGATGGCGGTCGACGCCGGGATCACGACCGTCATCATCAACGGCCGCCGCCCCGAGCTGATTCCCGACGTGATCGCGGGCAAAAATGTCGGCACCCGTTTCCTGCCCAAGGCGTCTCGCCGTCGTTAGGCCATGACTCCGACTGGAGAGAACAGCGAGCTCGACCTGAAGGAACAGGTCCGCGATTTCGGACGCCGCGCGCGCGCTGCCTCCCGGCAGCTCAGCCAGCTTTCCGCCGAGCAAAAAAACAAGGGCCTCCTCGCGATGGCCGATGAGATCGTCGCCCGGACCGCGACCATCCTGGCCGCGAACGAAAAAGATCTGGCCCACGCGCGCGAACACCAGCTCGCGGCCGCGATGATCGATCGCCTGACCCTGACCGCGGCTCGAATCGAAGCGATGGCCGATGGAATTCGCCAGGTCGCCGCGCTGCCCGATCCGGTCGGCGAAATTTTGCGGGAATGGACACCGCCTAACGGCATCCGCATTTCCAAGGTCCGCGTCCCGATCGGCGTCGTCGGGATCATCTACGAGTCGCGGCCTAACGTGACCAGCGACGCCGCCGTCCTTTGCACGAAAACGGGCAACGCCACCATCCTGCGCGGCGGCTCGGAATCGATCCATTCCAACCTCGCCATCGCCGCCGCTCTCCAGGCCGGCGGCGCGCGGGCCGGCTTGCCTAACGACAGCATCCTGCTCATCCCGAGCACCGATCGCGCGGCCGTCCGGCACATGGCGGAGATGGATCGAATTCATCGACCTCATCGTCCCGCGCGGCGGCAAAGCCTTGATCGAGGCGGTCGTGAGCGCCGCGCGCATGCCGGTGATCAAGCACTCCGACGGGATCTGCATCGCCTACGTCGACCGCGAGGCCGACCTCGAGATGGCGGTCGAGATCGTCTTCAACGGCAAAACCCAGCGCCCCGGCGTCTGCAACGCGCTCGAAACCGTGCTCGTCCATCGCGAGGTCGCGCCGGAGTTTCTGCGCAAACTCGCGCCGCGATTTGCCCAGAAGAAAGTCGAACTGCGAGCCGACGAACGACGCTTTCGCCGAGCTCACCGCGCTCGATTACCAACCGCTCCGGCCGCGCAACCGAGGAAGATTGGAAAACGGAATTCCTCGATTACATCCTCGCCCTGCGCGTGGTCGATTCGCCTAACGAAGCCATCGCGCACGTCGGCGAGTTCGGTTCGCATCACAGCGATTGCATCGTCACGCGCAACGCCGAGACGGCCGAGCAATTCCTCCGCGAAGTCGATTCCGCCACCGTCTATTGGAACGCCTCGACCCGTTTCACCGACGGCGCCGCCTTCGGTTTCGGCGCCGAGATCGGCATCAGCACCGACAAGCTCCACGCCCGCGGCCCGATGGGCCTGGAGGAACTCACGACCTACAAATACCTCATCCGCGGCACCGGCCAGGTGCGGAGCTAACACGCACCGCTGTAGCGTCCGCTCTGCGAAGGCGGCCACCCGGCCGTGCGCCGAGACAGCGCACGCTACAATCCTCACTCCGTCCGCAACGCCGTCATCGGCGTCACTCGCATCGCCCGCCTCGCCGGGAGAAAACAGGCAAGCAGCGCCGCGGACCCGAGCATCACACTGGCAGCGATCAACGCCATCGGATCGCTCGGGCTCACTTGATAAAGCATCTTCGCCAGGACACGACCGAGACCGAGCGCGAGCAGCAATCCAACCCCGAGCGCAAATGCCGTCTGCAACGCTCCCTGTTTCATGATCAGCGCGAAGACGTCGCCACGGTTCGCCCCCAGGGCCATGCGAATACCGATCTCACGCGTGCGCCGCGCCACGGCATACGCTTTCACGCCATAAACTCCGACCACCGCCAACAACAGCGCGATCCCGCCGAAGATCCCGAAGAGCACCGCGCCGAAACGCACCGCCCAGAGGCCGACGTTTTTCTCCACGATGTTCGCGAACGGCTCGATCCGCAGAATCGGCAGCGTCGGGTCCACCTCGCGCAAAGTCTGGCGCAGCGTCGGGATCATGGCGTTGACCGTCGCCCGATCGTCGCGCGCCATCCGCACCTGCAGGATGACGCCGCCGCTGTAAGCCTGGGCGAGCGGGGCAAAGACCCGCCGCGGCACATCGTCGCCCAACACTTCGTGCCGATGCTCGCTCACGATCCCGACGATCGTGAATTCGTTAGGCGAACCGTCGCTCGGCGGCAGGGTGTAACGCAGATGCTGCCCGAGTGCGTCCCCTTTCGGGAAAAGTTTCTTCGCCATCGTCTCGTCGATGATCAACACCCGCGGCGAATCCTTGTTCTCCGCTTCCGTGTCGGTGAAATCGCGCCCGCGCAGCAGCCGCACCCCGATGGCGTCGAACCAGCCCGGCGTGACCGCGGTGAACAACCCGCTCGCGCCCGCTTCCGCAGCTTTCGGGTCCGTCTTCGCGACCGGCGCTTCATCCAGCCGCATGACACGGCGCGCGTTGGTGATGTTGCCGTAGGGCAGCATCGTCGTTAGGGCGGCGGCCCGCACTCCGGGCAGCGTGCGCACCCGGTGGACGGCGGCGAACATCCGGCGTCGCGCCGAGTCTTCTTCCTCCCGGCCTAACGTGAAGTCCATCTCCGCCGAGAGCGCCCCCTGGCGATCGAACCCCGGATGGAGCGCCCCGGCCTTGAGCGCGCCGTGGAAGAACAAGCCGGCGCTGAAAAGCAAAGTGAGCGAAAGCGCGATTTGCGTCATGACGAGGAGATGCCGCGGCGCGAAGAAGCGGTTAAGCCGCCCGACATGCGCCGGCTCGCCGACCTGTTGTTTCAAATCGTTCACCAGGTCGGCCCGCGAAGCTTTCAAGGCCGGCCCGAGACTGAAAAGCAACGTGGCGACAAGGCAGATCAGGAAAGTGACCGCGAGGACCGTCACATCGGGCCGCAGCTGCACCACGATGGAGAAATTCATCGAGCCAAAGAGCCCGCCTAACGAGCCCAGGAGCAGCCCGTTGCTCCAGAGGCTGATGAACAACCCGAGCCCGCCGCCGAGCAGCGCGAGAAACATTCCTTCGCAGAGCAGTTGCCGCACGATCCGCCAGCGGCTCGCCCCGAGCGCCAGCCGGAGCGCGATCTCCTTCGAGCGATTCGCGCCCCGCGCCAGGAGCATGTTCGCCAGGTTGAGGCAGGCGATGAGCAGAACCGCCCCGGCCATCGCGAGTAGGAGCACGCCGATCAGCCCCATCGGTCCATCGTCCGTCGGCGTCGTGCTGATGCTGAAGCGCGATGGCGCCTGGATCTGGAGGTCGCGTGCGCCGGTGCCATCGGCCGGCTGGATCGCGGTCAGCCGTTGGGCGAGCGCGGGCAGGCGCGGCTTGGTCGATGCAATCGTTAGGCCGGACTGCATCCGGGCGACGAGGTTGAGGGTGTAGTTTTTCGGGTCGCTCAGCGCCAGCTTGGTGCTGGTGTCGTTGAAAGCCGACCCGAGCCGCGAGTAAACGCCTAACGGCAGCCAGAGATCCGGCGCGAGGAGCGCATTGGTGCCGGCAAAGCCGTCCGGCGTCACGCCGATCAGGGTGTAAGTCTGGCCATTCACGGTCAGCGGCTTTCCGATCAGATCGGCCCGGCCGCCGAGCTTTTTCCAATACGGATAGCTCGCCACCGCGACCGGGATGTTCGCCTCCGGCCGGCCTTCCGCTTCGTCGTAGAAACGGCCCAGCGCCGGTTTCACACCCATGAGCGAAAAGAAGTTCGACGAAGTCAGGAAAACGAAACTGCGCCGCATCTCTTCCTCGCGTCCGATCCCGGCGAGGCCGAAACCCATCGCCGCGACATCGGCGAAGACGTCGTTGCTTTCGCGCAGCGCGCTGAATTCGTTGTAGGAAAACGGCCGATAATCGCGCGCCGCGTTCTGCCGCGCGGTGAAGACGTTGACCACCTCCGCCGGCCGCAGCGGCACGACCGGCCGCAGGATGACGCCGTTAACGAGTGCGAAAATGGCGGAGTTCACGCCGATCGCGATGGCGAGGGTGAGGACCGCGATGAAGGTGAAGCCCGGCGTCTTGATCAACTGCCGGAACGCGAATCTGAAATCCTGTAACATCGCCAGTGGGATGCGGCCGGGAGCGGCTTTGGATTCAGGAATCTTGTTTCGCGGTTGCGTCGGCAGCAGCGCGCGGGACGTTTGAAGACACCATGGGAATTCCAATCCAAAACCTGCACATCGGGATGCAAGTGCGTCATCCGCGCTACGGCGTGGGGACGATCAAAGCGCTCACCGAGCACACCGCCGACATCAATTTCGACGACGCGCCGCGGACGATCGATCCGGCAACGAGCGAAGTCACCGTGGCCGAGCCGAGCGCCAGCCTAACGGAAATGCAGATGCCTCTTTCCGCGCTCATCCGCGAGACCGCGCAGGCCATGGTCGACGCGCTCGGGCTCGAGAAACCGGATCAGTTGGTCGAGGGACTCGCGACGCGCTGGCAACAAGGCACGGTCGTCCTGCAACCGGCCGATTCATCGCTCCAGGCCAAAGAAGTGCCGCTCGAGACCTTCTTCCACAAGATCGTGATGATCCGGAACAACCTGCGCGTTCTCGAGCAGAAGGTGAACGCGAACGAGAAGCTAAGCGACGCCGACAAGTTCGATCTCCATCAATACATCACCCGCTGTTACGGCTCGCTCACGACCTTCAATGTGCTCTTCAAGGAGAAGGAAGATCAGTTTGGAAGCAAGTGACCAGTGACACCAGTGACCAGTGACCAGTGACCAGAGTGACGAGCGAACGCGCTCGCAAAATTTGTCATCCCGAACCGGCGAAGCGCGGAGAGGGACCTCGCAGTTGGAAATTGCGTTTCCTGGTCGGGAGCAGGCGTCGATTGCAATTGAGAGGTCCTTCGCCGTCTACGCGGCTCAGGATGACAAACGCGCGCGAAGCGGCCCCACTTGTCACTCGTCACTTTCCTTACCGCCCGCGCCTCAGGCCGAGCTCCGCGCTCCCGAGAGCGCCGTGATCGACGGCTGGCCGCGAGCTCCGGCTCGGCATGTCGCCGTTATAACCGCCCGCCGCCAGCACCGCGCCGTCGAGGAGCAACGTCGCCGTATGCTGAGCGCGCGCCGTGAGAAGGCTCCCCGTTGCCGTCCACGTCCCAAGCGCCGGATCGTAGAGCTCCGCGCTCGTGAAAGCCAGGTTGCCATTGGCCCCGCCGGTCACCAACACTTTGCCATCGGGCAGGAGCGTCGCCGCGTGGGTCGCGCGCGGCGTGGCGAGACTCGCGGTGTTCTCAAAACTAAAGGAGCAGCCACGCCAGGGCTGGAGCTCCATCACTCCTGCCCCCCAGGAGAAGCAGCGGAATGGCGCGCAGGGGGCGAAATGTTTTCCCAACGTTACTTGTTACGTTGGGCCCCGTTTGTAGAGCCAACACCAACGCCGACGGCGGCGCCTCCAAACCGGAGCGATCTTGACAGTGCGCCCTTTTCGAGCACAACCCTCGGCCTCATGCTCCTTCTCGGAAGACGCTTTTCCTTCTCGCTCCTTCTCGCGCTCGCGATTTTCGTCGGCGCGAGCGCCGCATCCCTGTTCGCGGCCAACCCCGCCCGCGTCCCGGTCTCCTTCTCCATCACCCAGGATGTCGGCGCCGGGAATGAAGTCTTCGTCTCGGGCGCGCATCGCGATCTCACCTCGGGCGGCATTCAGCAGTTTGGCGTCAAACTCCATTGGTCCACCGGCAACGTTTGGTCGGCCTCGGTCGCGCTCGAGGCGGGCGCGCCGGTTACCTACACCTATTACAAACACCCGATCTCGGTCGTGAACTATTGCAGCGCCAGCTCGACCGCGATCAGCGGGCTGCTCAGTCTCACCGCCCCGAGCGCGCCGGCGCCGCCTTACCCGGGCAAGTTCATCCGCTATTACTCCTCCTGGACTTCGGCCAATCTCCTTTACCGCGACAACACCGTCGGCGGCTCCTACATCCAGGTGCCGATGCAGAAAGTCGGCACGGGCCGCACCGCCGGCGAGAGCATCTTCGAGGTCGGCGCAATCGCCTTGCCCGGGAACGAGATCGAGTTCGTCTTCAATAACGGCACCGGCAGCTACGACAACGCCCCCGCGCCGCCCTATAACACCCCGCAAGGCGCCGCGCCCGGCACACCCGTCCCTTACCAGTCACTCGTCCCGCCTTATAACTACCGCACCAGCCTCGACGTCTTCACCGTCCAGGACGGCCAGGTCTATAACTACCAGCCGCCCGCCACCGTCTCCGCCTCCTCCATCGCCACCCGCTTCGTCAATAGCAGCGTCAGCGGCATTCCCGGGCGCAACATCAAGATCTATCTCCCGCGCGGTTATGTGGAAAACACCAGCCGCCGTTATCCCGTCGTTTACTTTCACGACGGGCAGAACGTCTTCTTTCCCGGCGGCACCTTTGGCACCTGGGACGCCGACCGCATCGCCAACTACGAGATCGGCCAGGGCCGGATGCGCGAAGCCATCCTCGTCGCGGTCGACAACGGCAACGGTTACGGGAGCGACCGCATGGTCGAGTACATCCCGCCCGGCGACCAGCTCGCGGGCCAGCCGGCCGGGACCGCCGACAAGTATGTCCAGTTCCTGCGCGACAACGTCCTGCCCACCCTCGACTACAACTACCGCACCCTGAACCAGCCCGGCCAGCCCATCCAGCCCGCGGCCAACCTCACCGCCGGCTCGTCGTTAGGCGGGCTCCTCACCGCCTACATGGGCATGACCAATAGCGGCGTCTTCGGCAAGATCGGCGTCTTTTCCCCCGCCTTCTGGGCCGGGCCCAACTTCCGCACCAACACTCTCAACACCGCGCCCAAGCTCCCCCTCTCGATTTACATGGATATCGGGACGAGCGAGAACTCCTCCTCGCAGACTAACTCCGATATCTACTGGCTCGACGCCCTCGGCGTTTATAACAAGTGGCTCGATGTCGGCTACGCGGTGAACTCCGACATGCTCCTCTATCCGAAATGCGGCGCCACGCATAACGAAGCCGCCTGGAGCGGACGCCTGCCGTCCTTCTATCAATTCGCGCTCAGCCTTTGGGGCGAGCCGAACCCGCTTGCGCTGGCGAAATTCCCGCCCC
>CAVUGD010000026.1:0-53149 GCA_963740715.1 uncultured Verrucomicrobiae bacterium
ACGGGGAGGGGACTTCACCTCGCTGGAAGATTTTTGCAGCCGGGTCGATTCCCGGATCGCAAACCGCAAGATCATCGAGAGCCTGGTCAAAGCCGGCGCCTTCGATTTTCTTGGTCGCGATCGCGCGGAACTCTTCGCCTGCATCGAGGAGACCCTTGCAGCCGCCGCTTCCTCCCATCGCGATCGGGCGTCGGGGCAAGTCTCGCTCTTCGGTGATTTGCCGACCGCGCCGGTCGCGCGCCGGAGCCACGAATTTGTCGCCTGGACCGAGCGCGAAAAGTTATCCTACGAGAAAGAGCTGCTCGGTTTTTACGTCACGGGCCATCCGCTCGACCCCTATGCGCATCTCTTCGCCTCCGGCAAATATCTAACCATTACGTCGTTAGGCGAACTGGACGATCGCGCCACTTTCACCATCGCGGGCGCGATCGCGCAGGTCGATCGCAAGTTCACCAAAAAGGAGGGCAAACCGTTTGGCGTCCTCTTCGTCGAGGACCTGACCGGCACGCTCGAAGTCGTGCTTTGGAATGAAACCTATGTCCCGGTCGCAAGCCTGCTCGAGCCCGGAAAAGTGATCGCGATTCGCGGCACGATCGATAAACGCGACGACTCCGTGCGCGCCACGGCGCAGAAAGTAAAACTCCTGAAACCGGAAGCCGTGTCGCTGGACGAACCAAGCGAGAACGGCAACGGAAATGGCAACGGCCACGAAGCGCCGCGAATCCGTGAGGAGCGACCGATCACGTTGCGCTTTGCCGCCGGGATCGCGGCAGAGGAATTGCGCACCGTGCGCGATATCCTGGCCTCATCACCGGGCGGGCAGCCAGTGACTTTGATGCTGATGCGCGAGAACGGAAGCACAGTCCGGATCGAGGCCGGAGAACCGTGCCGGGTCGAGCTGACGCCTGCGATCGAACGCCAGCTCGCTCCCTGGCTCGGGTAGCGCACACGTCTCGTGTGCTGGCGACGGTGTCCCACCGTCGCGAACTTTTCCTGACGCGCAGATTGGAATGGGCCGCGGTCGCTCCCACAAAAAGTTCGTCGCGTTGAGACAACGCGACCAGCACTCGGGACGAGTGCGCTACCCAACAGCCTCGGAGATGCGCGGCTAGTTCTTAGCTGTCGGCTTTCGCTTCGTGCTTCTCCATCTTGCTGCACTCGGCCTTGAGCTGAGTGTATTGCTCAGGAGTGAGAACGCCCTTCGCCTCCGCGAAGAATTTCTTCATGCTGTCTTCGGTGCAGCCGTCCTTTTCACAGCGCTGCTGGAAGGCATCGAGCTTTGTCTTTTGCTCCGCCGAGAGGTTGAGCTTGGCGTAAATCTCGGAGCATTCCTGTTTGCCGGCGTCGCTCGCGCAACAGGTTTTGCCGGCCTTCTTGCCGGCGAAGGAAGATGAAGCGGTGACCGCGAAGGCGACCGCGAGAAAGAGGGTAAGCAGTTTTTTCATAGTGGCTGTTTTAGACATTGGGGACGGGTTTGTGTTCAATCGGCGAAATCCTACGGAGTGGTGAAAACCATCGCGCCGTCTTTGGCGTCGACCCGAATGGTCTGGCCCTCGTGGAATTGCCCGGCCAGGATCTGGAGGCTGAGCGGGTCGAGGATTTGCTTCTGAATCGCGCGCTTCAAGGGCCGCGCGCCGTAAACCGGATCGTAGCCCTCGTGCGCGACGAGCTCTTTCGCGGCGTCGCTTAATTCGAGGGTGATCTTTTGGTTCTCCAGCCGCTTCGTTAGGCGGCGGAGCTGGATCTCGACGATCTTCTTCAAGTCTTCATCAGTCAGGCGATCGAAGATAATGATCTCGTCCACGCGATTGATGAACTCGGGCCGGAAATGTTGCCGGAGCGCGTCCATCACGAGGCGCGAGCGGTCTTCGCTCGAAGCTTCCCCGGTGATGAATTGCGAGCCGATGTTCGAGGTCATGATGATGACCGCGTTCTTGAAATCGACCGTGCGGCCCTGGCCATCGGTGATGCGGCCGTCGTCCAGGACCTGGAGCAGGACGTTGAAAACGTCGTGGTGCGCCTTCTCGATTTCGTCGAAAAGAATGACGGAATACGGCTTGCGCCTAACGGCTTCGGAGAGCTGCCCGCCTTCTTCGTAGCCAACGTAACCGGGCGGCGCACCGATCAACCGCGCGACGGTGTGTTTCTCCATGTACTCGCTCATGTCGATGCGGATCATGGCGTTCTCGTCGTCGAACAAAAACTCGGCCAGGGCGCGCGAGAGTTCCGTTTTGCCGACGCCGGTCGGGCCGAGAAAAATGAAGGAACCGATCGGCCGATTCTCGTCTCCTAAACCGGCGCGCGCACGCCTAACGGCATTCGATACCGCGACGATCGCTTCGTGTTGGCCGATAACGCGCTGCATCAGGCGCTCTTCCATCTTGCACCAGTTTTTCGCGTTCGCCTTCCTGCAAGCGCGAGACCGGGATGTGCGTCCAGCTCGAGACGACCTGGGCGATGTCTTCCTCCGTCACTTCCTCTTTCAACATCTGCCCGCTCTCCTGCAATTGGCCGAGCTTCTTGTTATGCTCCACCAGTTGCCGTTCTACCTCCGGAATCCGGCCATATTGGATTTCGCTCGCCTTGCTCAACTCGCCGCGACGCTCGGCCTGTTGTTGCTCAATCTTCAAGCTCTCGAGTTGCTGCCTGCAAAGTGCCGGCCTTGTCGATTTCAGCCTTCTCACTTTGCCATTTCGCGGTGAGGCGAGTGCTCTCTTCCTTTAAATTGGCGATCTCTTTCTCGATTTTTCCGAGTCGCTCCTTGCTCGCGGAATCTTTCTCTTTCTTCAGCGCGAGCCGCTCCATTTCCAATTGCTGAATGGCGCGGTCGACCTGGTCGATTTCGGTCGGCTTCGAATCGAGTTCGATCTTCAGTCGCGAGGCCGCTTCGTCAATCAAGTCGACGGCTTTGTCGGGTAAAAATCGGTCGCTGATATAGCGATGCGAGAGCACGGCCGCAGCGACGATCGCCGCGTCCTGGATGCGGACGCGATGGTGATTTTCGTAGCGCTCTTTCAACCCGCGCAAAATCGCGATCGTGTCCTCGACGCTCGGCTCGTCCACCATCACCGGCTGGAAACGCCGCTCCAGCGCCGCGTCCTTCTCGATGTATTTGCGATACTCGTTCAGGGTCGTCGCGCCGATGGTGCGGAGCTCGCCGCGCGCCAGTTGCGGCTTGAGCAGGTTCGACGCATCGACCGAGCCCTCGGCCGCGCCCGCTCCGACGATCGTGTGCAACTCGTCGATGAAGAGAATGACCTGCCCCTCCGAGTCGGTCACTTCCTTGAGGAAAGCTTTCAAGCGGTCTTCGAATTCGCCGCGAAATTTCGCGCCCGCCACCATCGCGCCGATGTCCATCGCGATGAGCTTTTTGTTCTTCAGCGACTCCGGCACGTCGCCAGAAATGATGCGGCGGGCCAGGCCTTCCACGATCGCCGTCTTCCCGACGCCCGGTTCGCCGATCAGGACCGGATTATTTTTCGTGCGGCGGGAAAGCACCTGCATGACGCGCCGAATCTCGTCATCGCGCCCGATAACCGGGTCGATCTTGCCGCGCCGCGCCATCTCAGTCAGGTCGCGTCCGTACTTCTCCAGCGTCTGGTATTTTCCCTCGGGATTCTGATCGGTCACGCGCTGCGAACCGCGCACCTGCTGCAAGGCCTGCATCAGTTTGTCGCGGGTCACCCCGAGCTCTTTCAAAGTCCGGGCCGCGGGCACGTTCGCATTCGTTAGGGCAAGGAGATAGTGCTCGGCGCTGACGAACTCATCCTTCAGTTTCGCCATCTCCTTTTCCGCGCCATCGAGCACGCTGCGGAGATCGTTGCCAAGGCGGAGATCGACATTGCTCCCGCTGACCCGGGGCAATTTTTGCAGCGCGATCTCGAGGCGTTCCTTCAAGGAATCGGCCGAGAGACCGATTTTTTCGAGCAAGGGCCGGGCGATGCCGTCGCTCTGGTCGAGCAACGCCAAAAGGAAATGCTCATTCGTGATCTCCTGTTGTCCGGCATTGGAAGCGACATCCTGCGAGGCCTGGACCGCCTCCTGCATTTTCTGCGTGAACTTATCGATGCGCATGATCCCAACCTATGAAACGCCTCCCGGGGCGCAATCAGGCGCTTGCTTTCGCCCGCACCTTCACCGGTCGATTCGGCCCCGACCGAGGACTGGGCCGAGTTGGAGATAGACGGCCGTATGACCAGTCCCGGACGCGCCCACGCCTAACGACAAGGAGCCGATCAAGGTATCGGCGCCGAGAAAAACGCTCCCGCTGATGATCGTATCGCGAAGATCAATATCGCCGGGGTTGGCCCAGACATTGCCGGCTTCGATCGAGGCGCCGCCGAAGATGCCACCGCCCAGAACCTGCGGAAGTTTGCCCAGCTCACGGTAGTAAATTAGCTCAGCCAGGGCGGCGTTCTGGTCGTAGAGCTCGGATCGGGTGTAACCGGAAAGGTTGAGGAAACCGCCCAGGGCAAAACGATCGTAATAGGGCAGGGTGCCACCGCTTGTCCGCAGTCCGGCGGTGACGCGTGGCACAATGGTGTTCTTGCCGAACGAAATCGGCTTGTAGATTTCGCCTTGGACCCGGCTGTAGTCATCCTCTCCGCCTAACGAGCCATCCGAGACCTCCGCCTCGAGCCGGGCGAACCAGCCGCTGCGCGGAAAGGTCGCGCGGTCGAGCGTGTCGATCGTAGTCGAGGCCCGGAGGAGGCCGCGCTCGCTCGTGCCGCTGAAGCCGCGCGGAAGGTTCAGCGTCTCGCCGATGTCGCTCAGGCCATGCGCATAACCGATCCGCACTTCGCCGATCCGGCCAAGCCGCACCCCGGTGTCGAGTTGGCCTTCGACCAATTGCAGGCGAAAGCGGCGCCGGTCGTCGTTTGCGTCGAGGGCATCGATCAACTCGCTCGCATAACGAATCGACGGCGTGAGGAAGAGCGTGCGCGACGGTTCCAACGGCTGATACCACTCCGAGAAGACCGTCGTCAGGTCGCCGAGCCGGAGCACGCTCTCCCATTCCGCGCCTAACGAGTTGAGCTGCGTCATGCGCCAGTCGAGCAGGACGTTGGCGTCGGCCGTGCCCGGCGTGCCATAAGCAAAATCGGCCCCGAAGCTGAGAAAGTTCGGACCGCGCGACTTGCGGCGGGGTTGGAGAAGGAGCCCGTATTCGCCGTCGCGTTCGATCACGCGAAAATCCGCCACCTCGAAATCGCGCATGCCCTCGAATTGGACGAGATGTTTCTCCAGTTCGGAAAACTCGATGTGTTCCCCGGGCCGAAACGGGATCGATTCCTTCAATTCCTGCCGCTCCGTCTCGGAAGCGCCTTCCACTTCGACGAAGGAGATGCGGGCCGAGTCCAGCCGGGGACGCCGTTGCTCCGCAAGATAGTGCGCAAACGCTTCCGGCCCGACCGCGAGCGAGCGCAAGGCCGGCGCTCGCTCCATTGTTTTCGCGTAACCATCATCCGCGTTGCGGGGCGAGTTCACGAAATCGGCCGAGGACGCGCCCGGCATTTCGAGCCGGATGAGAATGTCGCCCTTGCGCAACCGTTGCAGCTCGCGCCGCCTTGTTCTGGCCGATCATGATGTCGAGCATCTGGTTCGTGACCGAGAGAACGGAATCGAGTTGGTCGGCTTTCAAAAGCACCGGGCTGACGTCGACCGCGATGACGATGTCGGCTCCCATCGCCTGCACCGTCTCGATCGGCAGGTTGCTCGTTAGGCCGCCGTCGACCAGGGTCTTGCCGCCGATTCGATAGGGCGAGAAAGCGCCCGGCACCGCCATGCTGGCGCGCATCGCTTCGGCGAGGCTGCCGTGATCGATCACGACCTTCCGTCCGCTCTCGATATCGGTCGCGATCGCGCGGAACGGAATCGGCAAGCGGTTGAAATCCTCGATCTCGCGCACGGGCAGGGTGAGCTCGCGCAAATTGACGAGCAGCTTTCGTCCCGCGACCAGACCTTCCGGCAACTGCACTGCGCCGGAACGGGAGAGACTGAGCTCGACATTCTGGTCGAGATCGAAATCGCGCTGCTTGCTGCGAAACGTTTCGCTTTCGCGCGGCGAAGAATTGGAAAGGAGATAGCGCCAGTCCGCTTCGCGGAAATGCGTCTCGATTTCCTCCGGCGACATGCCGCTGGCGTAGAGTCCGCCGACGACCGCGCCCATGCTCGTACCCGCAATGTAATCGACCGGGATGTCGAGCTCCTCGAGCGCTTTGAGCACGCCGATGTGAGCGACGCCGCGCGCCCCACCGCCGCCGAGCGCGAGACCGACCTTGGGCCGCGCGCCTAACGATGGGGAGAAGACCGAGAAGTGCGCGAGGAGAAGGAGGCCTAGAACCCAGAGCGATTTCTGTCTCATGAGACAGAGTTTTTCACGGATGAAGCCGATTACGAGCAAATCGCATCATCCCCGGCTGCCGCGTCAGCGATGGTCGCGCCAAAAAGAGCGTTGCATTTTCGACGCTTCGGGAGAAGGGAATGGCTTCTGACAGACCAAATTCTATGGCGAAAAAAAAGCCCGCTCCAACACTCGTTAGTGTCGTCATGGGGAGCGCCTCCGATTGGGAGACGATGCAGCATTGCGTCGAGCTCCTGGAAAAGTTCGGCGTGCCTAACGAGCACAAAATCGTCTCCGCCCATCGCACCCCGGCGCTGATGGCGAAGTTCGCGCAGGAAGCGGCCGGACGCGGGGTGCAGGTCATCATCGCGGGAGCGGGCGGCGCGGCGCACCTGCCCGGCATGATCGCCGCCCAAACCTGGCTGCCGGTGCTCGGCGTGCCGGTGGAATCACGCGCCTTGAAAGGGCTCGATTCGCTCCTCTCGATCGCGCAGATGCCGGCCGGGGTCGCGGTCGGGACGCTCGCCATCGGCGTCGCGGGGGCGAAGAACGCCGCGCTGCTCGCCGCCAGCATCATCGGGTTGCACGACGCCAAGGTGCGCGCGCGCGGTCGAGAAATTTCGGCGGCGCCAGACGAAAACCGTTCTCGCGCAAAAGCTGCCATGACGGAGGCAAAGCCGCTTCTGCCCGGGGCGACAATTGGAGTGATGGGCGGCGGCCAGCTCGGCCGCATGTTCGCCATCGCGGCCCGCCGGATGGGTTACCGCGTCCACACTTTTTCGCCGGAAGAAGAACGGTCCGGCCGCGCAGTTTTCCGATCACGCCACGACGGCCGGCTACGACGATGAAGCCGCCGTGACCGAGTTTGCGCGCTCGATCGATGTCCTGACCTTCGAGTTTGAAAATATCCCGGCGCCGACGATCGAATGGGCCGCCCGCGAGCAGCCGCTCGTTAGGCCGCGAGGCGAGGTTCTGCTCATCGCGCAGAATCGGCTGCGGGAAAAAGAGTTTCTCTCCGGCGCCGGCTTTCCGGTCGCGCCTTTCCGCCGGGTCGCGAGCGAGGCCGACCTAACGAGCGCGGTGGAAGCGATCGGCCGGCCCTCGATTTTGAAAGGCGCTGCCTTCGGCTACGACGGCAAAGGCCAGCAACGGATCGACCCGGGTACCGACCTGGCCGAGATCTGGTCGGCGCGGGAGAACGCGGAATGCGTTCTCGAGCAGGTGATCGATTTCGAGCGGGAAATTTCCGTCATCGTGGCGCGCGGACCCGATGGGCAAGACGGAGGTCTTTCCGGTCTGCGAAAATATTCATCGCCATCACATCCTCGATGTCACGCTCGCGCCCGGCGCGGATCCCGGATCGCGTCGCGGAGGAGGCGCGCGAACTGGCCTGCGCGGTCGCGCGAAAGTCTCGATCTCGTCGGACTGCTCGCGGTCGAGATGTTTCTCCGCGGCGACGGCGAATTGATCATCAACGAACTGGCCCCGCGGCCGCACAACTCCGGCCATTGGACGATCGAAGGCTGCGTCACGAGCCAGTTTGAACAGCACGTCCGCGCGGTTTGCGGGCTGCCGTTAGGCAAAACCGATATCCTGCGGCCCTCGGCGATGGTGAACCTGCTCGGCGACGTCTGGAGCGAGGGCGAGCCGGATTGGGCCGGCGCCCTGGCCGAGCCGAACGTGCACCTCCATCTCTACGGCAAACGCGAGCCGCGCTCCCGGCGCAAGATGGGACACCTGACCGCGGTCGGCCGAGACGGTCGAAGCCGCCGCGGCCGCCGCGCAACGCGCACGCGAGCGCCTGCAATCGAAATGAACACGCAGATCGCGGCGACCGCTTCGCCTAACGATCGAGAAGCGGGCGGTCGCGCGCGCGGTCGATCTCCTGCGCGCCGGCGAAGTGGTCGCGCTCCCGACCGAAACGGTTTATGGCCTCGCGGCCGACGCTCTTTCCGCGAACGCGGTGGTGAAGATTTTCGAAACCAAGAAGCGCCCGCATTTTGATCCGCTCATTGTCCATTTGCCCGAGCTGTCCTGGCTGGAACGGGTCGCGGTGATCGAAGAAAAAGCGCGGCCGCTGGTGGAGCGCTTGATCGCCAAATTCTGGCCCGGTCCCCTAACGATCGTCCTGCCGCGGCGCGAAATGGTGCCGCTCAATCGTGACCGCCGGTCTGGAAACGATCGCGCTGCGGATGAGCGCCCATCCGCTTTTCGGGGAAGTGGTGCGCGCGTTTGGCCAGCCGCTGGCGGCGCCGAGCGCCAATCGTTTCGGCCGCATCAGCCCGACCGCGGCGGCGCACGTGATGGAGGAACTGTCGGGTCGCATCCCGCTCATCGTCGATGGCGGCGCGACCGAGCACGGGATCGAGTCGACCGTCGTCGCCGTCCGGCTGGGCGGAATCGAAATCCTGCGCGCCGGCCCGATCACGCGGGAAGAATTGGCGAAATTCGCCGAGATCCGCGTCCGCGATGCGGTCCGCGACGGAATCGCCGGGGCAGTTGCCGTCGCATTATCGACCACAAACGCCGCTCATGATCGCGGAGGAAATTTCCCAGGTGGCGGTGCCGAAAGGGAAACGCTACGGCGCGCTGCTCTGGAGCGACACGCCGTTCTCGGAAACGTTTGTCGAATCGCGCCGGCTCAGCACGACCGGAAATTTGCGCGAAGCCGCGACGAATCTTTTCCGCCACTTGCGCGAACTCGACCGCGCGCGGCTTGGATTGCATCGTGGCCGAGGCCATGCCCGAAGAAGGGCTGGGGGTCGCGATCATGGACCGGCTGCGTCGCGCGCGCACGCACGCTTCGCTCGGAAGCGCGGGAGGAAGCGAGCGTTCCGGGACGCGCGTGTCCGCGCCTCCCAGAGGGAGTGCGTCCGACTACGCTCGTTCGTTAGTCTCTGGTGCGCGAGGCAGGCGCGAATGAAGCCGCTGAAGAGCGGGTGCGGCTTGTTCGGTTTGCTCTGGAATTCCGGGTGATACTGGCAGGCGAGGAAGAACGGGTGATCCCGCAGTTCGATCAATTCCGCGAGCGAGCCATCGGGCGAGGTGCCGCTGATGAGGAAACCTTTTTCCGCCATCTGCTCGCGATATTTCATGTTGAACTCGTAGCGGTGCCGATGCCGCTCGAGCACTTCGTCGTGCTTGTAAATTTTTTCGGCCAGCGTGCCGGGCACGATCTTGGTCGGCCAGGTGCCGAGGCGCATGCTGCCGCCTTTTTTCCGGACCTTGCGCTGCTCATCGAGCAGGCAGATGACCGGCTCGGCCGATTCCTGGTCGAACTCGACGCTGTTGGCGCCGGCGATGCCGCAGACATTGCTCGCGAACTCAATCGTCGCGACCTGCATGCCGAGGCAAAGACCGAGATAGGGCACCTTGTTTTCGCGCGCGAACTGCGCGGCGCGGATTTTTCCCTCGACCCCGCGTTCGCCAAACCCGCCGGGAATGAGGATGCCGGCGACGTCGTTCAGTTGACCGTCGACGCCGTTCTCGAGCGACTCGGCGTCGATCAGGCGCAGATCGATTCCGCAATCGTGGCTCGCGGCGGCGTGGGTGAGCGATTCGTAAATGCTTTTGTAGGCGTCCTGCAGCTCGATGTATTTCCCGACGACCGCGATCTTGACCTGCTTCTTCGGGTTGATCACGCGACTAACGAACTTGCGCCAATCGCTCAGGTCGGGCGGCGGCGCGTCGATGTGGAGGAGCTGGCAGACGAGTTCGTCGAGGCCTTCCTCGTGCAACATGAGGGGCATCTCGTAGATCGTGTGCGGCACGTCGCGCGCCTCGATGACGGCGTTCAGGCCGACGTTGCAGAACATCGAAAGCTTTTGCCTGACGTCGTGATCGAGCGGGCGTTCGGTGCGGCAAATCAGGACCTGCGGTTGCAGACCGATCTCGCGCAATTTCGCGATGCTCTGCTGGGTCGGCTTGGTCTTCAGCTCGCCCGCCGCCCGGATGTAAGGGATGAGCGTGACGTGCATGTCGACCACGTTTTGCGGGCCGACTTCGAGAATGAATTGCCGGATCGCCTCGAGGAAGGGCAGCCCTTCGATGTCGCCGACCGTGCCGCCGATTTCGGTGATGACCACGTCCACTTTTTCCGGATCGGCCACCTGCCGGATGCGCGCCTTGATTTCGTCGGTGACGTGCGGGATGACCTGCACGGTGTTGCCGAGATAATCGCCGCGCCGCTCCTTCAGGATGACGGTCTCGTAGACCTGGCCGCTGGTGAGATTGTTGTTCCGCGAGAGGACGCAATTGGTGAAGCGTTCGTAATGGCCGAGATCGAGATCGGTCTCGGCGCCGTCGTCGAGGACGTAGACTTCGCCGTGTTGAAACGGATTCATCGTGCCCGGATCGACGTTGAGGTAGGGATCGAACTTTTGCATGAGCACGCGCTGCCCGCGCAGCTCGAGGAGAGTGCCGAGAGAAGCGGCCGCGAGGCCTTTGCCTAACGAACTAACCACACCGCCGGTGACAAAAATGTATTTCATCGAGAATGAGACTGGCGCGGTCGGGGCGAGCGAGCGAGCAGCTGGCGCTCCATCTCGCGGGCATCTTCTGGTGTATCGACTCCGGGCGAGCCGCTTGCGGTCACGACCACGTGAATGTTTACGCCATTCTCCAAGGCGCGCAATTGTTCGAGCGCTTCCGCGTTTTCGAGCGGGGTCGGTTTCCAGCGCACGAAGCGCAAAAGAAGATCGCGCCGGTAACCGTAAATGCCCTGGTGACGGAAATATTTCGGCACGGCGTTGTCGCGCGGGTAGGGGATGGCGTGGCGCGAGAAATAAAGCGCGCGGCCCTGGCGATCGAGAACGGCTTTGACCTGGTGCGGCGATTGCGCGTCGGCCGGATCGGAAAAGGGATGGACCGCGGTGATCATCTCGATCTTGGGGTCGCGCTGCATTTTTTGCGCGAGTTGGTTGATCAACTTCGGGTCCACCAGCGGCTCGTCGCCCTGGATGTTGATGAGATGTGAGACGCCGCGCAGTTTCTTCGCCACTTCCGCGATCCGGTCGGTGCCGCTGGCGTGCTTCGGGCTCGTTAGGCTGACTTCCGCGCCCCAGGCGAAAGCGGCTTCGGCGATGCGCATGTCGTCGGTTGCGATGATGACGGAGTCGAGCGCCTTGGCGCGCCGGCATTGTTCCCAGACGTGCTGGAGGAGCGGCTTGCCGGCGATGGGGTGCAGCGGCTTTCCCGGGAAGCGCGTCGAACCCCAGCGGGCCGGAATGATGCCGACGATTTTAGTCATGAACGCTGGCAGGCTAGCAGGAGGTGTGAACTGCGTGCAACGGTGGTTGTCCGTTCGGGTAGCGCACGCGTCTCGCGTGCTGGTCGCGGTGTCTCACCGCGACGAACTTTGCGAGACGCATCGATAAGACCTGAGGTTGCCAATTCGAGGTGGAGTCGTGAGAAAAAGTTCGCGACGGTGGGACACCGTCGCCAGCACACGAGACGTGTGCGCTACCCGGAGGGCTGCTCTCGTGAAGTTTGACCGAGGGACAAGATGATCTCGGCCGCGGCGGAAAAATCTTCCACAATCCAATCGGGTCGCGACGTGGGTTTCGTTCGCGCCGTAGCCGGTCTTGACCAGGATGGTGCGGACACCGGCGTTGCGCCCGCATTCGACGTCGAGCGCTTTGTCGCCAATGAAAAACGAACGCGAGAAATCGAGCTGATGATCGCGTTGCGCCTCGAGCAACATTCCGGTCCCGGGTTTGCGGCGCTCGGTCGCCCGATCGGGATGATCGGGACAAAAATAGACGCCGTCGAAAGTCGCGGGCAGAACGGCGCGCGCCACTTCGGCTTCGACCAGCCGATATTGCATCTTCGGTGAAATAGCCGCGGCCGATTCCCGCCTGGTTCGAGATCACGATCAGTTTGTAGCCGGCCTCTCGCAGCCTAACGAGCGCTTCCGGGACGCCGGGGAAAATCTCCACGTGTTTCGGATCGGCGCAGTAATTGACCTCGCGCATGAGCGTTCCGTCGCGGTCGAGAAAGACGGCCGGCGCGGAGTCGTTAGGCGCCATTATCGTCCTCGAAGCTCGCGATCAGCTCCGCCGGAGTGACCGTGGCGGTGCCAAGTTTCGCCACCACCACCGCGCTGGCATGATTGGCGATCTCGGCCGCCTCGACCGGCGAAGCTTCGCAGCAGAGCGCGAGGGTGAAGAGCGCGATCGCAGTGTCGCCCGCGCCGGAAACGTCGAAGACCTGGCGCGCCTTGGTCGGGATGTGGTGAGGCGGCTGGTTGCGCTCGAAGAGCATCATTCCTTGTTCGCCCAGCGTGATCAGGAGCATCTCCGTGTCCCAGTTCGAAAGCAGTCGCAGGCCGGCGGTCAAAAGCACCTTGTCCTCCAGCGGCGGATCGACCGGGTCGGTCGGCGGAAAGCCGGCGGCGTGGAGCGCTTCGCTCCGGTTCGGTTTGATCGCGGTCACCTTGCCCCAATCGATCTGGCGGTTCGGATTGGGATCGGCGGTCGCGATCTTGCCCGCGGCCTTGAGATCGGCGGCGAGTTGCCTAACGAGATCGGCGCTGAGAAAACCTTTGCCGTAATCTTCGAAAATGAAGGCATCGAGTTGCGGCATCAGTTTGCCCAACGCCCGCCGTGACCTGCGCGACCTGCTCCGCGCTGGGCGCGCGAATTTGTTCGCGATCGACCCGGACGACTTGCTGATGGCGGGCCACGATTCGCGTTTTCACGATCGTCCGGAAGGCCGGGTCCTCGAGCACGAGACCGGTCTCGATGTTTCGTTCGCGCAGGAGCTCGAGCAACTGCCGGCCGCTCGGATCCGTCCCAACCGTCCCGATGACGGAGGTGCCGGCGATAAACTCGCGCAGGTTGCGCGCGACGTTGGCCGCGCCGCCGGGATAAAACGATTCGCCGGTCACCTCGACCACCGGCACGGGCGCCTCGGGCGAGATGCGGCCGACCTTGCCCCAGACAAATTCATCGAGCATGAGATCGCCCGCGACGGCGATGCGTTTGCCGGCCGCGCGGGCCAGGATTTCGCGGAGACGATCCAGTTTCATAAGGAACGCCCGGAATTACTTCCGTTCCGAGACCGCCACCGAAAGGGGTTGCTCCGAATCGATAAAACTGGATCGTATCGCGATTTGTGCCGGCCGACGGTTCTGCATAAAGTGCCCAACTAATCCTGAATACCTTTCCGAAATCAATAGTCGAAGCTGCGGATGAGATCTTTGTTTAATCAATTTTTAATGGCCGGCTGCGTGCTGGCTTTGTTATCCGGACCCGCCTCTGCGGCGGAACCGGCCCGCCGTATCGACGTCAAACGCCTGTCGAAAAACATCGACGACGTCGTCGTGCCGTTGCCGAACGAAATCTTCGGAGCGCTGAACAAGCTCGATAGCGTGAACTGGAAAGAGTTCGTGCGCACGAACAAAGGCACCAACTTCACGGAACGCCCGCGCATCGCCCTGCTCCTCGGCACCGTCATCGCCGACGGCTTCATCGCGGTGCAGGCGGAAGATGCGCCGAGCGTCAAGGACATCGGGCAGCGGGTCGTGAGCCTGGCCAAGGGCATCGGGGTGGGAAATTCCATCGTGCCCCACGCCAAGGCGATCACGGAAGCGGCGGACCGGCGCAACTGGCCGGCGGTGCGCCAGGAACTCGACCGCACCCAGAACAGCGTCCAGCAGGCGATGAACGAAGTGCACGACGAGAAACTTTCCCAGCTGGTGAGCCTGGGCGGCTGGCTCCGCGGCACCCAGGTCCTGACCTCGGTCGTGAACCGGCATTTTTCGGCCGACGGCGCCGAGTTGCTGCATCAACCGGATCTGCTCGAATATTTCCAGCGCAAGCTCGACGGCATGCCGGAATTTAACGGGCCGGTCGTTTCCCAGATTCGTGTTTCCCTCCAGGACGTGAAACCGCTGATCGAGACCGATGGGCCTATTTCCCCGGCATCGGTGAAGAAAATCAATGAAATCACCTCGCGAATCGACAGCGCGATCGTGACTCGCAACCAATGAGCGCCTCCTCCATGCGTCCAAAACTTTCCACCGCCCGTCGCACCGCCCTTCTTCTCGGGTTGGTGCTCGCCCTGCAGGTCGCGGCTTCCCGGGCGTCGGTTGACGATGCGCATTCTTTCGCGCTGCAATCGGCCGAGCCTTACGTCAAGCAAGGCTACCAGGTGCGCGAGGATTATTGGGGCGGCGACCTTGGGGTAGGGGAGAAAAAGGCGGTCCGGCAACAGCTTTTCAAAGGCAACGACTACTGGTTCTGGATGGGAACCGAAGTGGAGCAGGCCAAGGTATCGGTCCACATCTACGATTCCGACGGCAAACTTTGCGAGCAGACCGACAGCTGGCAGAAAGGCCATTTCGCCGCCGCGCACCTCATCCCGAAGTCGACCGGGAGCTATTTCGTGATCGTCGCGGTGGAGAGTTCGCCTGAGGAACGGACCCACTGGGCGCTCGTCTACGGCTTCCGTTAGGCCTCCCCAAGGTTTGACACTCTTCCGGGCGCAGCCGTATTCTCGCGGCTGATGAGATCCCGGCCACGAGATGATTGAAACGCGCACCCTGCAGTTCGAAAACGCGCGGGCGGTGCAGTCTCTTTACGCCCACGATTTGAAGCTGATCAAGAATCTCGAGGAATCGCTCGGTGTGAAAGTCACGACCCGTGAGGGCTGGATCAAGGTGGAAGGCGAACCGGCGCAGGTCGCAAAAGCCGAACAGGTTTTCACCCAGCTCGAGAACGCCCGGCAGCGCGGGGTCGACATCCAGCGCCACGAATTCAACTACGCCCTCAATTCCGTGAACGAAGCACGCGCCGACAACCTGGGCGACCTGGTCGCGACCAAGATCATCACTTCTTCGCGCAAGCCGCCGATCGTGCCGCGGACGATGGGCCAACGAAATTATGTCGAGGCGATCCTGAAACACGACGTGGTTTTCGGCATCGGGCCGGCCGGCACGGGCAAGACCTACCTGGCCGTCGCCATGGCGGTCTCGGCCCTGAAGAAGGAGCTGGTCGACCGCATCATCCTAACGAGACCCGCGGTGGAAGCCGGTGAAGCGCTCGGTTTTTTACCGGGCGATCTGCAGCAGAAGATCACCCCGTATCTCCGCCCGCTTTACGACGCCCTGCACGACATGCTCGAACCGGAGGAGCTGGAGCGCTACGTCGCGCGCGAAACGATCGAGATCGCGCCGCTCGCCTACATGCGCGGGCGCACCCTGAGCAACGCTTTCGTCATTCTCGACGAAGCGCAGAACACCACGACCGAGCAAATGTTCATGCTCCTGACCCGAATCGGCCCGCGCTCGAAATGCGTCGTGACCGGCGACGGCACCCAGGTCGATCTTCCGCCGAACAAACGCTCCGGCCTGCTCGAAGCCCTCCAGGCACTGAAGAATGTGCCCGGGATCGGGTTCTGTTATTTCAACGACAAGGATGTCGTTAGGCACGAGCTTGTCCGCGCCATCATCAACGCCTATCAGCAGCACCGTTCGCCGGCCAACAGCGGCGGCGGCCCCTCCCGGAAATAGCGATGTTCAAATTCCTGCAACGCAAAAGCCTCGTGAAACGCGGGCTCGCCTCGGGCAAGACGCGGCGCCGCCGCGCCTCAAACGAGATGCTGCGCAACCTCGAGCACGCCCCCTGGATGAAGGTCACGATCTTCGTCCTCTTCATCGCCGGTCTCGCCCTTCTTATCTTTAGCGGTCAGCAGCCGGAGCCGACGCGCAACTTTGTCTTCGCCCTCCTTCTGCTCGCGACCGCGGTCGCGCAGCTCTGGATCAACCAGCCCAATACCTTCCTCCGGAACTCGCGCGTCTTTCTCGTCTTCGGGATCATTTATCTGCAGCTCGCCGCGACCAAGCTCCTCATCGTCCTCTGTAACAGCGGCCTCTTCGCGCTCCTCCGACCGGAGACGGCCTGGCTGATCGCGCCCTACGCTTTTGCGCCGCTTGTTCTTTGCGTCCTTCTCGGCCGCAACCATGGCCTTTACGGAGCTGTTTTCGTTAGTCTCTTCAGCAGCATTCTCTTGAACAAGATGGACGCGCCGATGCTGGCGATCGGTTTGATCAGCGGTTTTACCGCCGTCCTGTTGACCCAGACGGTGCGCCGCCGCAGCCGGCTGATTCGCGCCGGACTTTGCGTGGGTCTCGGGATCTGGCTGCTTGCTCTTACCTTCGGTTTGATCGGGCCGATCAATCTTTTCGATCCGGCCGCGACCGATTGGACGATGATCGGCATCCAGAGCGTCTTCGCGATCGGCAACGGCATCGTGACCGCCATGCTGGTGGGCGGAGCGCTGCCCATGCTCGAGCAGTTATTCCAAATCACGACCGACATTTCCTGGCTGGAAGCATCGGACTTGAACCACCCGCTTGTTGCGCCGGATGACGATCGAAGCGCCGGGCACTTATCATCACAGCCTGGTCGTGGCGAACCTGGCCGAGTCGGCCGCGGAAGCGATCGGCGCCAATGCCACGCTCTGTCGCGTCTGCTCCTACTTTCACGATATCGGCAAATTGGTGAAGCCCGATTACTTCACCGAGAACATGAATTTCGAGCGCAACCCGCACGACGATCTCGCTCCGACGATGAGCGCGCTCATCATCATTGCGCACGTCAAGGAAGGGGTGGACCTCGCGCTCAAGCACGGACTCAACCAGCAGGTCATCGATGTCATCCAGCAGCATCACGGCACTTCGTTAGTCTTTTATTTCTACAAGCGCGCCTTGCAGCAGTACGAAGATGCCCGCGAGGGCGGCAAGATCATGAAGATGCGCGAGGAAGACATCCCCGAAGTGTCGGAGGAAAGTTTCCGCTACAGCGGCCCGAAACCGCAAACCCGCGAGAGTGCGATCATCAGCCTGGCCGACATGGTGGAAAGCGCTTCGCGCTCACTGGAAAAGCCGACGCCGCAGAAGATCGAGCAACTGGTCACCGATCTGATCGATCAGCGCCTGGCCGATCATCAACTGGACGAGTGCGATCTCACTTTGCGGCAATTAAAGACCATCGCCGAGCGCTTTCGTTTTACTTTGATGAACATGCTTCACACCCGCATCGCCTATCCCAAGGAAGGCAAAGCCGCGACCGCGCGCGAGGACGGCGCGCGCCCGGATGTGATGGCAGTGACGAAGCGACCAGCCTCCGCGCCCCCGGTCTCGGCCGCCTGACTGCGTGGACAACTTTGCGATCGAGCGGGTGCAGGAATATGACGCGCAGATCGCGATCGTCCTCGGCTCGGGCTTAAACTCGTTAGTCCAGGAACCGGACCGGGAGAAAATCATCCCCTACAGCGAAATCGGCGGGCTACCGCGTTCCAGCGTCAAAGGACACCTCAGCCGCTTCGTCCTGGGCGAGGTCGGTGGCACCCGGGTCGTTTTCGCCCAGGGCCGGGTGCACCTCTACGAAGGTTATAGCGCGCACGATGTCGCGGCAGGGGTGCGCTTCCTCGCGCGGGCGGGAATCAAGAGACTCATCCTGACCAACGCCGCCGGCTCGGTGAACCCGGATTTTGCTCCCGGCTCCTGGATGATGCTGACCGATCATCTCAACCTGACCGGGACGACACCATTGTTAGGTGGAAAAGAGTTCGTCGACCTGACCGATGCCTATTCGCCAGTTTGGCGCGAGCGTTTTGCGCGCTCGGCCCAGACTCTTGGTCTTACCCTGCATCAAGGCGTCTACGTCAGCGTGCTCGGACCGCAGTACGAAACGCCCGCCGAAGTGAAGATGTTTAGGCACCTGGGGGCCGACGCCATAGGCATGTCGACTGTCTGCGAGACGATTCAGGCGCGAGCTTTGGGTATGGAGGTGGCCGGTTTCTCCTGTCTCACGAACTGGGCCGCCGGCCTGCAGTCAACGCCGCTAAGTCACGACGAAGTGCTCGCTACCGGAGCCGCCGCCAGCCAAAGTTTTGCCGCCCTTCTTGGCGGCGCCGTCGGTCACTTAAGACTTACAGGATCGGGCCCGCGCGCGCGCGGTTCGCGATCTTTCGTCGTCGCGGTGCTGGGCTGGGTGACAAAGGGACCACCTTCCATCGGCGCGGCCGAGGTGAAGGCGACGTCGGGCATGTCACTGGGCAATCCTTCGAGCGGGAACTCTTTGCGCAGCGGAAAGTAAGGATAACCTTCCCACATCAGAATGCGGCGCAGGTCGGGGTGATTGTTGAAACGCAGGCCCATCATGTCCCAGATCTCGCGCTCGTGCCAATTGGCCGTCGGCCAGATGTCGGAGATGGTGTCGACCGTCGGATCCTCCTCCGAAACCCGCAGCTTGAGCCGCAGATGAATCGCCATCGTCATCGAGTAAAGCTCGTAGACGACCTCGAAGCGCGGTTCGGTGCCGAAGTTATCGACGCTCGAAATGTCGACCAGGTAATCGAAGGAGAGTTCCTCTTTGCAGAATTTCGCGACTTCCCGGATGTCGCCGCGATCGATCACGAAAGTCGTTTCACCCCGAAATTCGGTCCGCTCCGTGATCTTCGCGCCGAGCAGTTTGCCTAACGAGTCTAGCAGTTCAGGACCGGTCATGGAGAAAAGTTAGAAGTCAGAAGGAGGAAGGAAGAAGTATTTTCAGACCAAATTTTCGAGCTTTTCGACCAGGCCGCGCTTTTGGTCGGTGAAGGAACTTTCGCCGGCGATCTTGTCCTGCAATTTCATCAGTCCCGCGATGAGGGCCTCGGGGCGGGGCGGGCAGCCGGAAATGTAGACGTCGACCGGCAGGAGCTGGTCGATGCCCTGCAGGACGGCGTAGGAGCGATACATCCCTCCACTCGAGGCGCAGGCGCCCATGGCGATGACCCATTTCGGCTCCGGCATCTGGTCGTAGATGCGCTTCACCGCCAGCGCCATTTTATAGGTCACGGTGCCGGCCACGATCATGACGTCGCATTGCCGGGGCGAGAAACGCATGACCTCGGCGCCGAAACGCGCGATGTCGAAGCGGGCGGAGGCGGTCGCCATGAGTTCGATCGCGCAGCAGGCCAGGCCCATCGGCATCGGCCAGAGGGAATTCTTCCGCATCCAGTTCATGGCCGCGTCGAGGCGGGTGAAAATGACGTTGCCTTCGATCTTGGAATCGTAGGCGGCAGGAAGAGTTTCTTTCTCGGCGGTGGCGGCGTTCATCCCGCGCACAAACTAAAGGGCCGCGCTGCTTCCGCAAGCCGGCGAGAGGCAGCTCCGAGCGCAAAAATCAGCACGCGTCCTGCAACTGGACAGGCGGGCTCGCAACCGAGGCGGCTCGCGGCGATGACGTCACAGACCGTTCGGCTGAGTTCCGAGGCCTCGTACGGTTTCGCGATTACTCCGCGGAAGCCAAAATCTTCGTAACGGCTCATTGTCGCGTCCATCGCGTAGCCGCTCGAGACGATCGCGGTCACCATCGGATCGATCTCGATCAATTTCCGGAGCGCGTCTTTCCCGCCCATCCCACCTGGCAAAGTGAGATCGAGAATCACCAGGTCGAAACGCTGGTCGCTGACGAGGGCTTCGCGATAAAACTCGATCCCTTGCAGGGCGGATTCCGCACCGACCACTTCGTAGCCGAAACGGCCCAGCGTGAATTCAACCAGCGCGCGAATCGCCTCCTCATCGTCGACGATCAAAATCCGTCCGGACCCGTGCACCGGTTCGGCGGCGACCGGCAGGGGCTCGATTACGGTCACCTGTTCCGTGCGCGCGCCGGCGGGCAAATAAATGGTGAAGGTCGATCCGCAATGCAGTTCCGAGGCGACCGTGATCAAGCCACTATGATTCTTGACGATCGAGTAGGTGGTCGCGAGGCCGAGTCCGTTGCCCTTTGGTTTGGTCGTGAAATAAGGATCGAAGATCTGCTTCAGGAGTTGTTCTGGAATGCCCACGCCTTCATCGCGGACTCGAATCCGGATGTATTCGCCGGGTGCGAGATCGGGAATCGAGAGCGCCGCCTCAGGGGTGCAATGGAAGTTGTCGCAGTCGATATGGAGAGTGCCGCCATCGGGCATGGCTTGCTCGGCATTTACGACCAGGTTGGCCATGACCTGGCTGATCTGGCCGGGATCAAATTCCGCCGCCCAGAGATCGGGCGCGATCTTGAGCGCGCTGCGACTCTGCGACCCGCGGAGAGAGAAGCTGACTGTTTCCTCGATCAGGCTGGCGATGGAGGCGGCTTTCTTAATCGGCGCGCCGCCGCGGGCGAAAGTGAGAAGTTGCTGGGCCAGGTCGCGGGCGCGGAGCGCGGCATTCTTCGCGTCATCGAGGCGGCCGGTCATTTCGTCGCTCGGCGGAAGAAGCATGGCGGCGAGAGACACATTCCCGACGATGGCGGTGAGCAGGTTGTTAAAGTCGTGCGCGATGCCGCCGGCGAGGAGGCCGAGTTGCTCCAGGGTTTCGGCTTTGCGCCGTTCCGCCTCGTCGCGCTGTTTCTCGGTGATGTCGCGGAAGACAAGGACGACGCCGCACAGTTCGTTTTTACTGTCGCGGATCGGTGAGGTCGACCTGTTCAATGATTCGCTCCGTCCCATCGCGCGAGGTGAGAGTGGAACGTTCGGGCGTGGTGAAAAGGATGGTCTCGGCTTCGTTGCGATAGCCGACACGGGCGCCATTCTTTTTCCGGCCGGTTTCACCTGAGACTTTCAGGACGGTTTTGAGCGGCTGGCCGACGGCTTCGCTCGCGGACCAGCCGGTCATGTTTTCACTCGCGGCGTTGCAGACCACGATCGTCCCCCTGAGGTCGGTCGTGATCACGCCGTCGCCGATTGAGCTGAGCGTGACCGCAAGGCTGTTCTTTTCCGCAGCCAGCTCTTCTTCGAAGCGCTTCTGCTCGGTGATGTCACGGATCATCGCGATGTAGTACCTTTGCGCTTCCACGACCGTTTCGCTGAGGGAAATCTCGACCGGGAAGGTCGCGCCGCCCCGAGTCGAGGCGAGGGCCAGAATGGTCCGGCCAGTGCACCCGGCCAGGTGCGGCCAGTTGCAATCAGCCAGCGAAGCCTCGGCCTCGCGGTCGAAATAGCGCGGGATCAACTGCGTGAAATCGTCGCCAAAGAATTCCTTTTCCCGGTAACCGAACATCTTGCGGGCCGCGGGGTTCATCTCGTAGACCGCGCCCTTTTCGTCCAGAGTCACCATGCCATCCAGAATGCTGTCGATGACGGCGTTCATGCGGCAGTCGGCGGTCTGCAATTTGTGCAACTGCCGCCGGCAAAGGACAAAGCTGTAGATGCTCGAAATGAGCATGAGGGTGGCGGCAAAGGCACAAAAGACGTTGATCCCGGTCGCAGTCAGGATGCGCTCCTTCGCTGCGGCCGAGGAGCGGACGCGATAGATCTCCATCTGCTCGCTTTCAAACTGCTCCATCGCGCGCCGCAGGTTGCTCATGAGCACGTCGCTCCGGTCGGCACGCTCGGGCGCGACCGTGTTCCTGGCCGCCCTGTTTCGCCTCGATGTCGGGCACGGCGCACTGTGTGATCCAGGTCTCGAGATGCTCGCGGATGCGGTTGAGTTGCTTCACTTCGCCCGGCGTCGCTCGCGACCAGGACTGAGAGGTAGCCCTGGTAGGTATAGAATCCAGAGACCGCTTTTTTGTAGGCATCGATGAAACCCGGGTCGCCGGTGAGGAGAAAGCCACGCACTTCCTTCTGCATGTCCGAGGCGGCGCGCTGCATCTTCGGGATAAAATTGAGGACCTGGGTCGATTGCGTAGCCCATTCTTGCTCACGCACCCGGCGATTCAGTTCGATCTGTTCCTCGCGTTGAATCGCCTGTAGAATCTCGCGGGCTTGATCCAGGGCTCGGGCATTCAAGACGATGCCAGGCGCGGACAGGTTGTCTTGATTTGACCCGAACATCGTTAAGGAGTTTTCGGCCAACCAACTCTGCACGATCTCACGCATTTTGAGGATCCGTTTCCTCTGCTGTGAATTATCCCCCAGCACGCTGGTCAAGTCCTCACTGTGGCCGAGGAAAAGCTGCTGGAGCTGGGCGGAACTCTCCAGGTAAGTGCCCTTCCTGGTCAGGAGATGCCCGCGGTAAGCATTCTCGAGCGCCGAGAGATCCTGCTCCACGACGCTGCTCAATCTCATCACTTCGATCGTATGAGCGCGCAGCCGGTCGCGCTGTTGGAACTGCATCGTAAAGACGACGCAAGTAACGGCGAGGACGATAATGACCAGGACGCCGACGGCGGTTCCGACCAGAAGTTTAAGTTGAAACAGTTCGGGGCTGAAGAGCCACTCGATGGTGCGGCTCAGAACACCACGCTCGACTTTAGGGATAGTCCCAGTCTGGGCAGGCGTTGCGACACGAAGCATACGGTCATCTCCAAAAGCAATTCCTCTGCCACCGGGCTGTTCGGATTCAGCGAACCTGAAGGATATCAGTAGCGAACCCGGACGAGCACGAGTCCCTCAGCCGGCGCGACCAGTCGGGGCTCGGCCGGTGCTCCATCCACCAGCCGCGCGCGGACCTCGGCGACGGTCGTTTTCCCGAGCGCGGCGCGGACAATCGCACCCGCCATCAGCCGCACCATTTTGTAGAGAAACCCGTCGCCGTCGAACTCGATCGTCGTCACGTTGGTCGTGCGCTGCACCCGCACCCGCCGGATCGTGCGAACGGTCGATTCGACGGGATGGCCGCGATTGGCCGCGAACCCGGCGAAGTTGTGCCGCCCGAGGAAAGCGCGCGCGCAGGCGCGCAGAATCCTGTCATCCAGGGCGCCGCACACATGCCAGGCGCGACCGATTTCGAAAGGCGAAAAGAAGGGCGTCGTTGCGATCCGGTAGCGATAAACTTTTCCCCGCGCGTCGAAGCGGGCGTGGAAAGTTTTCGCGACAAACCCGCAGCGCAGAACGCGAATCTGCGGCGGAAGCGACGCGTTCAAGGCCGACGTGATAACCGTCGGCGCAAGCCGGGTCGGGGGCAGATCGACATGGGCGCATTGGCCAAGAGCATGCACGCCGGCGTCCGTGCGGCCCGCGCCGTGCACCCGCATCTGCACGCCGGTGACCTGAAGAAAGGCCGCCTCGAGCCGGTCCTGGACAGTGTCGCCGCGCGCCTGGCTTTGCCAGC
Organism: uncultured Verrucomicrobiae bacterium; assembly: GCA_963740715.1. GTDB lineage: Bacteria > Verrucomicrobiota > Verrucomicrobiia > Chthoniobacterales > UBA10450 > Palsa-1392. Next base: position 23,367 of record CAVUGD010000026.1, read on the forward strand.
CGGAGAAACCCGCGCCGTCGTAGGCGACGATCAATTTCAGCCGCCGGGCCCGTGCGACCTGCGGCGTCCGCTTATCGTTAGGCAAACGGGCTCGGCTCGAAGCCGCCCTGGTTGGAGACCAAGCTATCGAGATAACTTTGCAGGAGCATCTGCGCCGCCACCTGGTCGACGTAGCCGCGACTTTCCCGGACGGATTTGCCCGCCTCCTGCAGGGCGCGCTGCGCCGCCACAGTCGAAAGGCGCTCGTCCCAGGTGCGGACGCTGCAGCCCGCCTTGGTCTTTAATTTCTCGGCAAATTTAGTCGCTTCCTCGGCCGAGGCGCCCACGCTGCCGTTCATGTGTCGCGGCAGGCCGACCACGATCAGCTCGACATTTTTTTCTGCCACGAGCGCGGCGATTCGCGCCACCGGGTCGGCCACTTTCTTAAGGGCGATCGTCTCCGTCGGATGGGCCAGCATTTGCAGCTCGTCGGACACCGCCACCCCGATCCGCGCCGTCCCGTAATCGATTCCCATGATCCGTTTCATTTCGTTAGGCCCTTTTCTTCACTGCAATTCCGGCGGGAGCTTGCCGACCAGGTTCTTGATCTTCTCCGCGTCGTGCCGGTTGCAAATGAGAATGGTGTCGTCCGTCCGGATGACGATCAGATTGTGCACTCCGAGGAGCGCGATCTTGGCCGGTTTGTCGCTGAAGACGATATTGTTGCTCGCCTGCAGGATAGTCAGTTCGCAATTGGCCGCGTTCGCATTTTCGTCTTTCGGCAGATAGGAAGCGACCGCGCGCCAGCCGCCGACATCGTCCCAGTCGAAACTCGCTTCCACCATCAGAACGCGATCGGCCTTTTCCATGATCGCGTAATCGAAAGAAATCATCGGCAGCCCGGCAAAGCGGCTGCTCAGGGCGCGCTCCCAGTTCCCCGGGGCGCGGAGCTGCGAGATGAAATCTGCCAGGTCGGGCGCGTGCCGGTTGAACTCGCTCAGCACGGTCGGGACGGACCAGACGAACATCCCGGCGTTCCAGCGGAAATTTCCTTTGCGCACAAAAGCATCGGCCAGCTCGGCGTTCGGTTTTTCGCGAAAGCGAACGACCCGGAAGACGTCGTTAGGCTCAGAGCGATCGCTTGAGCGGTGCGGGCGCGCCTTGCTCGATGTAACCGAAACCCGGACAAGCCCACGTCGGCTTGACCCCGATCGTGACGAGCGAGCCCGTTTCTTCCGCGGCGTGCGCGGCGGTCCGCATCGTTTTCTGAAAGGCCGCCCGATCTTTGATCACATGATCGGCCGGCAACACCATCATGGTGGCGCGATGATCGCGCGCCGCGACCCAGGCCGTGGCCAGCGCGACGGCCGCGGCGGTGTCGCGCTTGGCCGGCTCGGCCACGATGTTTTCCGAGGGGAGATCGGGCAGCAATTCCCGCACGGCATTTTCCTGGTCGACGTTGGTCAGGACGAGGATGCGCTCGGTCGGCACGAGGCCTTCGAGCCGATCGATCGTTTCCTCGAGCAGGGTCTTGTCCGAGACCAGTTTTAATAATTGCTTCGGCCGCGCGCGCCGGCTCAAGGGCCAGAATCGTTCGCCGCTGCCGCCGGCCAGGATGAGCGCATAAAGCGGTTTGGTCATTGGGAAAAGTCAGTTGGAGCCGGTCGAAAGTTTTTCCCGTTTCTTTTTCTCGCGACGGGAAGTATAAGGTTAGGCGATGTCAATTTCGTTATCCATTCCAAAAACGGCCGAGGCGCTGCCTTTGGACGGATTGCTGACCCTAACCCGGACCGCATTTGGTCTCGGCGTGGGTTTGCTCATGGCGGAACGCCTCAACCGCCCTGCGCGCCAGGCCACCGCGATCGCCCTCGTCTCGGTCGGAACTCTCGCCGTCATCCCGTTGCTCGTGAAGTTTGCGCTGGAAAGAATCAATCGCCCGGAGAGCGAACGCGGCATGCGCCGCCGGCTGATCTCAATCCGGAGCGGCTCGGGTTACGGCTCGGAGCACGACATCTTTTAAGCCGGCTTCGCTTTCGCGACGGTGCGCCGACCGTCTCATGCTTGATCGGTTCGCTTCGCCGAAGTAAGTCCACCCGATGACATCACGCGCCGACTCCGCCACCCGCAACGCGCTTCGCGAACGATGCGACGCCATTCTCCGCGAGGAGGAAATTCTCCGCGAAGGCGGCGGCAAAATCGGCCAGGACCGGCAGCGCAAACGCGGCCGCCTTCCGGCGCGCGAACGGATCCAGCTCTTGCTCGACAAGGGCGCGGACTTTTTCGAGATCGGTCTCTGGGCCGCTTATAAAATGTACGAGCAATGGGGCAGCGTCCCGGCCGCCGGTGCGGTCGCGGGCATCGGCCAGGTTGCCGGTGTCCCGTGCATGATCATCGCCAACGACGCGACCGTGAAAGCCGGCGCCTTCTTTCCCCAGACCGCGAAGAAGCTCATCCGCGCGCAGCGGATGGCCTTCGAAAACGCGCTCCCGATTATTTACCTGGTCGATTCCTCGGGCGTTTTTCTCCCGATGCAGGACGAAATTTTCCCCGATGAAGACGATTTCGGCCGGATCTTTCGCAACAACTCCGTCATCTCGGCCGCGGGCATTCCGCAGTTCGCCGCCATCATGGGGAACTGCGTCGCGGGCGGCGCTTATTTGCCGGTGCTCTGCGACAAAGTGCTCATGACTGAGGGCAGCGGGCTTTACCTCGCCGGCCCGTCGTTAGTCCAGGCCGCCATCGGGCAGGTCGTCGACGCGGAAGAACTCGGCGGCGCGCAGATGCATGCCGAAGTCAGCGGCACGGTCGACTTTTACGAGAAGGACGATCCGTCTTGTATCAAACGGATTCGCTCGCTCGTGGCGCATTTGCCGGAAGCCGAAGCGGCGAAGAAAAACGGCGCGAAAAAGAAATTCGCCGGCCCGGCGAAAAAGCCGGAAGCGGTTTACGACTTGATCGGCCTCGAAGGCCAGAAGCAATACGACGCGCGCGATCTGCTCGCCTCGATCATCGACGCCGATTCGCTCGACGAATACAAGGCCGACTACGGCAAAACGCTCGTCACCACCTACGCGCGGATCGGCGGCCACTCGGTCGGGATCGTGGCCAACCAGCGCCACCAGGTGCGAACCAAGAAAGCCGGCATCCAGATGGGCGGCGTGATTTATTCCGACAGCGCCGACAAAGCCGCGCGCTTCGTCATGGATTGCAATCAAACCGGATTGCCGATCATCTTTTTCCAGGACGTGACCGGCTTCATGGTCGGGCGCGATGCGGAACAGAGCGGCATCATCCGAAGCGGGGCGAAACTGGTCAACGCGGTCAGCAATTCCATCGTGCCGAAGATCACGATCGTGGTCGGCGGCTCGTTTGGCGCGGGCAACTACGCCCTCTGCGGGCGCGCTTACGACCCGCGCTTCATCCTCGCCTGGCCCAACGCGCGCTACGCCGTGATGGGTGCGGCCCAGGCTTCCGACACCGTCTTCGCCGTCCTCGCCAAATCGCGCGAGCGCGGCGACCAAAAAGCATCAGCCGAAGAACTCGAGCAATTGCGCGCCAAAGTGAAGGAAACCTACGAAGAGCAAACCGACATCCGCTACGGTGCGGCGCGCGGCTGGCTCGATGCGATCATCCAGCCGCACGAAACGCGCGACGTGCTCCTGCGCTTGTTAGGCTACGTCGCTCGCCCGATGCCAAAGGCGCGCTTCCACATGGGCGTCGTGCAGACCTAGGTTGAGGACTCAGGAAACCCATCGGTAATGGAGGGAAGCGCTTCGTCGCTTCCGCGAGCGTCTCTGATCTCGTTTCGCTATCCACCTTCCGGGAAGGCACCGACAGCGCGGATGCCCTCCAACGATTCTTTGAAGAACCGCGTCAGGCCCTCCCGAAGTTGTTTGCAGGAAATGTTGCGTGTTGCCAAAAGATCGGGAGTCGGAGAGTCTCGGCCTCTGCAACGAAACCGATGACCCCCTTCAGGGAAAATCCAAAAATGAAAAACAACCAGCTTCACACAGGAAATACGACGAAGAAAACCTTGGCGCGAGCGCGGCGCATCTTTTCCGCCCTCTGTATCGTGGCGGGAATGACTCTGGCCGGTCTTGCCCTGGCGGCCGGGCCCAAACACCCCGGCGGCCCAGCCGGGAAAGCGCCGACCGCGGCGGGAAATAAGGCAAGCGACCAGAATGCAATCGCCGCCAAGTACAGCACGCTGGTGATGCGCGTCTATTTCCATGACCGCGCCGAGCGCGACGCGCTGGCCCAGGAGCTGATCGCGGAAGAGGTGCCAACCACAGGAGGCTATCTCACCGTCATCCGCGATCTCGCCCTCTTCGAGGGCCTGACGGCGCGGGGCCTGCGGGTGGAGGTAGACGAGGCCAGCAGTCGCAATCTCAGCGATCCTCAGATCATCACCGACACTTTCTACAACGGCTACAAGACGGTGGAAGAAATATACGCCTACCTCGACGCGAAGGTGGCTGCGTTCCCCGGCCTGGTCGAGAAGGTGGATATCGGCGATTCCTGGTGCAAGCTGCATCCCGGCTCCTGCAACCTGCCTGCTCCCTGGAACGGCTACGACCTGTATGCGCTCCACATCACCAACCAGAGCATCCCGGCCCCAAGCCGGTCGTAGGTGGATATCGGCGATTCCTGGTGCAAGCTCCATCCCGGCTCCTGCAACCTGCCTGCTCCCTGGAATGGCTACGACCTGTTATGCGCTCCACATCACGAACCGGAGCATCCCCGGCCCCAAGCCGGTCGTCTGGATCGACGGCGATATCCACGCCCGCGAGATCGCGACGCCAGAGGTCGTCATCCGGCTGATTGACCACCTGACCAATAACTACGCGACCGATGCCGATGTTCACTGGCTGGTGGATTATCACGACATCTGGCTGATGCCCGAAGTGAACCCGGACGGCCACCATATCGTGGAGGCGGGGGGCAACGGCAATGCGCCCTATCTGTTCCGCAAGAATGGCAACAACGTCGGAGGCAGCGGATGTTCCTGGCCTCCCTCATCGTTCAGTCAGTTTGGCGTCGACAACAATCGTAACTTCCCTTTCCACTGGGCCTGTTGCAACGGCTCGAGCGGTTTTGTCTGCGATCAGACCTATCGCGGGCTATCGGCCGGATCTGAGCCGGAGACGATGGCCATCACCAACAAGCTGCGGGCGCTCGTGCCCGACCAGCGCGGCCCCGGCGACACCGACCCGGCGCCCATCACTGCCACGGGCGTTTACCAGAACATCCACACCGTGGTGCCAGTGAACCTCTATACCTGGGGCTGGAGTAGCACGCGCATGCCTAACTATGCTGAGACAAACAACATCGCCGCGCACATGGCCGCCAAGAACGCGGGCGGTAACGGTTACCCCTATGGCTCGATCATCGATCAGTTGTATCCGGTCGATGGCGGTTCGATCGACTGGGCCTACGGTGAGCTGGGCATGGCGGCCTTCTCGACCGAGTTGAGCGGCCAGGACTTTCTCCCTTCCTACTCGTGCATCGATAACCCGGGTTGCGGCTCGTCCCTGGGTCTCTGGCCAGAGAATAAGGGGATGCTTCTCTACCTCGCCAAGATCGCACGCACGCCTTACCTGACTTCGCATGGACCCGATGCCAACACCGTTGTCACTAACCCGGCATCCGTGCCGCAGGGCACCCCATCGCAGTTAACCGCCACCATTAACTTCGCCTGGTCAAACAACGCCTTCAGCCAGAACGTCGGCGCAGCAGAATATTACATCGACACGCCGCCCTGGGCTGGCGGCATGGCCATCCCGATGAACGGCACGTTCACTTCGCCAACCGTGGCGGTGAACGCAACCATCAACACCGCCAGCCTGTCGGCCGGTCGCCACGTGATCTTCGTGCGCGGACGCGGCGTGAACGACGTCCAGGGTTTCCACGGCGATATCCACGCCCGCGAGATCGCGACGCCAGAAGTCGTCATCCGGCTGATTGACTACCTGACCAATAACTACGCGACCGATGCCGATGTTCACTGGCTGGTGGATTATCACGACATCTGGCTGATGCCCGAAGTGAACCCGGACGGCCACCATATCGTGGAGGCGGGGGGCAACGGCAATGCGCCGTATCTGTTCCGCAAGAATGGCAACAACGTCGGAGGCGGCGGGTGTTCCTGGCCTCCCTCATCGTTCAATCAGTTTGGCGTCGACAACAATCGTAACTTCCCTTTCCACTGGGGCTGTTGCAACGGCTCGAGCGGTTTTGTGTGCGATCAGACCTATCGCGGGCTGTCGGCGGGATCTGAGCCGGAGACGATGGCCATCACCAACAAGCTGCGGGCGCTCGTGCCCGACCAGCGCGGCCCCGGCGACACCGACCCGGCGCCGATCACTGCCACGGGCGTTTACCAGAACATCCACACCGTGGTGCCAGTGAACCTCTATACCGTGGGGCTGGAGTAGCACGCGCATGCCTAACTATGCGGAGACAAATAACATCGCCGCGCACATGGCCGCCAAGAACGCGGGCGGTAACGGTTACCCCTATGGCTCGATCATCGATCAGTTGTATCCGGTCGATGGCGGTTCGATCGACTGGGCCTACGGTGAGCTGGGCATGGCGGCCTTCTCGACCGAGTTGAGCGGCCAGGACTTTCTCCCTTCCTACTCGTGCATCGATAATCCAGGTTGCGGCTCGTCGCTGGGTCTCTGGCCAGAGAATAAGGGGATGCTTCTCTACCTGGCCAAGATCGCACGCACGCCTTACCTGACTTCGCATGGACCCGATGCCAACACCGTTGTCACCAACCCGGCATCCGTGCCGCAGGGCACCCCATCGCAGTTAACCGCCACCATTAACTTCGCCTGGTCAAACAACGCCTTCAGCCAGAACGTCGGCGCAGCAGAATATTACATCGACACGCCGCCCTGGGCTGGCGGCACCGCCATCCCGATGAACGGCACGTTCACTTCGCCGACCGTGGCGGTGAACGCAACCATCAACACCGCCAGCCTGTCGGCCGGTCGCCACGTTATCTTCGTGCGCGGACGCGGCGTGAACGACGTCCAGGGTTTCCAGACCTGGGGGCCAATCAGTGCGGCGTTCCTGGATGTGACTGGAGGGACTACCTCCCTCCTGAGCGCAGCCTCACGCCTGACTCATGGCGGGGCGGGGACATTCGACATCGCGATGCCGCTCACCGGCACCTCTGGCGTCGAATGCCGTAGCGCCACCACTTACAACGCGGTCTTTACTTTCGATGCGCCGGTCACTTCGGGCGAAGTGACGGTCCTGAGTGGAACCGCCACGGTGGGAGCCGTCACTTTCAGCGGTAACAGCATGACCGCACAACTCACGGGAGTGACCAGTGCCGGGATTGTGACTCTCCACACCCAGAACATTAACGGCGACGGCCAGTCTCACGGAGACGTGCCATTCGGTTTCCTGACCGCAGACGCCGATGCCAGTCGTGTGGTGGGCAAGCCGGATCAAACACTGGTGAAAGGTCAGTTGAATCAGCCTGTGACCAGCAGCAATTTCCGCGAGGACCTCAACGCGGACGGCCGAATCAAGAATACGGACGCCAATATCATCAAGACGAACAAAGGCAACTCGATTCCGTAACTGGCCGGGCACTCGCGGCGCGAAAGCGTTGAAGCGACATAACGCCTGCGGCGTCTCGGAAGCTTGCGATACGTCGTTAGGCCGAAAAATCGCGATCGATCTCGCTGTTGAACGTCACCACGCTCTCGAGCTCACCGCCGATCGGCGGGGGCACTCCGCGCTCATCGAGGGAAGCTAGCCGATGTTTGTGATCATGGTTGCATGGGCGTAGTGCAAACCTGAGTCGTTAGGCAGAATAATCGCGGCTGATTTCGCCATTGAGCGGCGTCACGCTCTCGAGGTCGCCGCCGATCGGGGAGGGCACTCCGCGCTGCGCGAGCGCGCGGATCACTTCTTCGGTCGGGATGTTTCCCACCATCTTGTCCTGCGCAAACGGGCACCCGCCGAGTCCGCCCAGCGCCGCGTCGAAACGGCGGCAACCGGCGTCGTACGCGGCCAGCACTTTGCCCGCGGCTTCCGCGCGCGTGCTGTGCAGGTGAACGCCGATCTCTTGCTGTTCCGTTCCATCATTCACCGCGGTCACGACCTTTTGGATTAAATCCGCGTCGGCGACGCCGACCGTATCCGCCAGAGAAATCGAGCCGACTTCGAGCGCGGCGATCCCTCGCACCGCTTCGACAAGGCGCTCGATGCTCCAAAGGTCCTGATACGGATTTCCGAATGCCATCGAAATGTAGACGACCATCTTGAGCCCGCTGGCCTCGGCCATTTCGCGAATCCTGGTCAGGGTCGCGAGATTTTCTTCCGGCGATTGATTCTGGTTCCGGCGCAGAAACGTTTCCGAGATCGAGCAGGGAAATCCGAGAGTGCTGACCGCGCCGGTCGCGATCGCGCGCTCGGCGCCTTTCTCGTTCACCACGATGCCGATGATTTCGACGTCGTTAGGCGGGGCGAGCTGCGCGAGGACGGCTTCGCTATCGGCCATCTGCGGCACCGCCTTGGGCGAAACGAAACTGGCCGCGTCCAGGTGCCGGAACCCGGCGGCGATCAGTCCGCGCAGGTATTGCACCTTCAGCTCGGTCGGGATTTGCTTCGGCAACCCTTGCCAGGCGTCGCGCGGGCACTCGATTAGTTTCACAGTTTGGTCATTCATTGGGCGCAGCCTTTCTCCTTGTCATCTGGAGGGTAGCGAAGATCGTCCCATCTTCACCATTGAGATCAATTCCTTATGCCTAACGTCCTTGTCGAAAAGAAAGATCGCACCACTGTCGTCACCCTCAACCGGCCCGAGCGGCGCAACGCCCTAACGATCGAATTGCTGACCGAACTGACCGCGGCGATGGACGAATCCGCGGTCGGATCCCGGGCCAGCGCATCCTCGTCCTGCGCGGGGCCGGCAAAGCCTTCTGTGCCGGTCTCGACTTGCAGGAAACGACCGTGACCGAGAAAGCGCATCGCTCCGCCGAAATGGTGGCGAAGACCCTGCTCGCGATCAGCCAGACGCGCCTGATCACGATCGCGCAAATCCACGGCGCGGCCGTCGCCGGCGGCGCCGGGCTGATGTCGGCCTGCGATTTTGTCGTCGCCGCGGAGCGAACCAAGATCGGTTACCCGGAAACCAAACGCGGGCTGGTCGCCGGCCTCGTCATGACTTTCCTCCGCCGGCAACTGCGCGAACGCGACATTCGCGAACTGCTTTTCACGGGCGACCTGATCAGCGCCGAGCGCGCCCGCGAAATCGGCCTCATCAACCGGGTCGTCCCGCCTAACGAACTGGAAAACGAGACGCAAAAAATCATCGATGCCGTCCTCCAGAACGCGCCCGTCGCGCTCGCCAGCACGAAAGGTTTGATCGAAGAACTTTGGTCTTCGTCGGTCAAGGAAGACGTCGAAACGGCCCTGCGCCATCACATGGAAGCGCGCGAATCGGCCGAAGCCAAAGAAGGAATCGCGGCCTTCCTCGAAAAACGTTCTCCAAACTGGGCATGAGATTTCTCCTTCTCGTCGTCCTCCTCGTCCTCGCCGTCGCTCCGCGTGCGGGAGCGGAAACAGCCGATACGCTTTTCCTCAACGGCACCGTCTACACGGTCAACGACAGCCGCTCCGACGGCGCAGGCGATCGCGCTCAAGGGCGAGCGCATTCTCTTCGTCGGGGCGAATGAGGAAGCGAAGAAATTCTCCGGTCCCGCCACGCGCACGATCGATCTCAAAGGCAAAACCGTTCTCCCCGGCCTAACGGATTCGCATTGCCACATCCTCGGCGTGGGCGAGCGCCTGAGCCACTTGAACCTCGACGACGCGACGACGAAGGAAGCCTTTCTCGCCAGGATCAAAAAACGAGCCGGCGAAGTCGACGCGGGCCGCTGGATTACCGGTCGAGGCTGGATCGAAACCTTCTGGAAGCCGCCCGTCTTCCCGACTCGCCAGGACCTGGACAAGGTCGCGCCGCACAACCCGGTGTTCCTCGATCGGGCCGACGGACACGGCGCGGTCGCCAACAGCAGGGCGCTGGAGATTGCCGGGATCGATTCGAAAACACCCGATCCCTTCGGCGGTGAAATCCTGCGCGATAAGAAGACCGGCGAAGCGCTCGGGATGCTGCTCGATAATGCGAAGGAGTTGGTCGAGAAAAAGATCCCGCAACCGACCGCGGAGGAAAACGCGCGCGCGCTCGTCCTCGGCGCGGAACGCTCGCTCGCGCTCGGCTGGTGCGAAATCCAAAACGCCGGCAGCCAACTGCCCGAGCTGGAGTTGCTGAAGAAACTCTACGGCGACGGGAAATTGAAGCTTCGCATCTACAACGCGGTTTACGGACCCGGTCCGGCGGCCGAGCGGTTGCTCAAGGAAGGACCGATTCTCGACGGTTACCAAAGCCGATTCACCACCCGCACGATCAAGGTCGTCCTCGACGGCTCGCTCGGGTCGCGCAGCGCGGCGCTGCTCGAGCCGTACTCCGACGCCGACACTTCCGGGTTCCTGACGGAGAAAGAGGAAAACCTGCGCCCGATGCTGAAGGAAGCGTTGCGCCGCGGCATCCAGGTCGAGACGCACGCCATCGGCGATCGCGCCAATCGCACCATTCTCAATCTCTACGAAGAAGCATTTGAAGCCGTCGCGCCTAACGACCGCAAAGTGAAAGAGCCGCGCTGGCGCATCGAGCACGCGCAGGTTCTCAGCCCGTCCGACCTCCCGCGCCTGGCAAAGTTAGGCGTGATCGCCTCGATGCAGCCATCGCACGCGATCAGCGATCTTTTCTTCGCGCCGCGTCGGCTTGGGGAGAAGCGCCTCGCGGGCGCGTATGCCTGGGAGAGTCTGCTCAAGAGCGGCGCGATCATCGCCGGCGGTTCCGACGCGCCGGTCGAGCAGGGCGAACCGATGATTGAGTTCTACGCCGCGGTGGCGCGCAAAAGTAAGGATGGTTTCACCGGCCCCGGCTGGCATCCGGAAGAAGCGGTCACCCGCGAGCAGGCATTGAAAATGTTTACCGCCTGGCCCGCATACGCCGCCTTCCAGGAAAAAGAGAAGGGCTCGATCGAAGCCGGCAAACTGGCCGACCTGACGATTCTCTCGGCCGACATCATGAAAATTCCCGAGCCTGAAATCCTGCGCACCCGCTGCCTGATGACGGTCGTAGGCGGCGAGATCGTTTTCGACTCCGGTCTGTAGCCGTTTCGCTCGGCGAAGCGGCTACAGCTGTCGCTTGCCGCGCAGGTTCGCTAGAGTAGCCACGAGATGCGCGGCTTTTTTCGCGAACTGAAACACCGGCGGGTTTATCGCGTCGCCATCGCCTACGGTGTGGCTGCTTCCGGCCTGGTGCAGATTGGTGGCACCATCCTGCCGGTTTTTGATGCGGCCCCCTGGGTCCAGCAGGTCTTCGTCGTCCTGGTCGCGGTCGGGTTTCCTTTCGCGCTCGTTCTCGCCTGGGCATTCGACATCACCAGCTCCGGCATTCAGCGCACCCCGAATGCGAGCGGCCAGGTCTCGCATCGGCGCCAAATCTGGGCCCTGGCCGGAGTGGGGACGGCCATCGCCGCCCTCGCCCTCGGCGCCTATTGGTTCTGGCATCCCTGGCGCGATCCCGGCCTAACGAACCCCTCGATCCCGGAAAAGAGTATCGCGGTCCTGCCTTTCGAAAACCTGAGCACAGAAAAAGAAAACGCCTTTTTCACCGACGGCGTGCAGGACCAGATCCTGACCGACCTGGCGAAGGTCGCCGACCTGAAAGTGATCGGTCACACCAGCGTGCAGCCCTACAAAAGCGATCGCGACCGCGACCGGCGAAAGATCGGCGAACAACTCGGGGTCGCTTATTTGCTCGAGGGCTCGGTCCAGCGTTCGGAGCGCAATTTGCGCATCATCACGCACCTGATCGATGCCCGGACTAACGCGCAACTTTGGGCCGAAACCTACGACCGCGAACTGGCCGACGTCTTCGCGGTCCAGAGCGAAATTGCGCAGGCCATCGTGCAACAACTGGCGGCGCAGCTTTCGCCCCGGGAAAAAGCCGGCATCGAGCGGCGTCCCACGATCGATCTCGTCGCCTTCGACCTTTATCTCCAGGCCAAGGAATCGATCGACAGCTATCTCGACGCTTCCGATCCGAAAGCTTCGTTCCTCAAGGCGCTCCGGCTGCTCAATGAAGCGACCGCGCGCGATCCGCAGTTTGCCCTCGCCTATGCCTACGCGGCGCGCGCGCATGACCTGCTTTATTTTCTCGACCTCGACCCCACGCCGGCGCAGGTCGCGCGCGGCCAGGCGGCAGCCGAGATGGCGCTGCGTTTGCAGCCGGATTCCGCCGAGGCCCATCTCTCGATGGCGGATTATTATTTTCGCTGTCTGCGCGACTACACCCGGGCGGAAAAGGAACTCGCGATCGCCCGACCCGGGTTGCCTAACAGCACCCCGTTCTTCGTCCTGGCCGGCTACATCGAGCGGCGCCAGGGGCGCTGGCCGGACGCGGAAGCTGATTTCAAAAAGGCGGTCAGCCTCGATCCGCGAAATCCCAATGCGGTCAACCTCCTGACCGACACCTACGTTCTCCTGCGTCGCTTTGAGGATGCGATTCGAAATTATGATCGCGCGATCGCGGCCGGGCTCGACACGCCGATCATTCATTTGCGCAAGGAATACATCCGCTTCGCCGCCAGCGGAGATCTCGGGATCGCAAAACGCGCCCTGGCCGCCGCGCCGCCCGATCTCGATGTCGGTGGGGGCACGACCGCGCTCCGCATTCTCGTCGCTCTGGCGGAACGAAACTATGACGCGGCCGCGCGAGCTTTGGCCGCTTCGTCGCGGGACGATTTTCAAGAAGCCGACTTCAGCTTTTATTATCCGCGGGCCTGGTACGAAGGGATCATCGCGCGCGCCCGAGGGGACGAGAAGGCGGCGAAGGAAGCTTTCACCGCCGCGCGCAGGATCTTCGAAGCGCGCCTAACGACCAAGCCGGAAGACCCGCGGACCATCGCCGTCCTCGCGCAAGTGGATGCCGGCCTTGGCGCGAAAGAACTCGCGCTCCAGGAAGCGCAACACGCCGTCGACCTCATGCCGATGTCGCGCGACGTCTACGATGGGACGCTCGTGCTCCAGGGGCAGGCCGCGGTCTACGCCCGGACGGGGGAAAAGGAAAAGGCGCTCGTTCTCCTGCAACGGCTCCTGCGTCAGCCCGGTTACCTTGCCTACGGCTACCTGCGGACGGACACGACCTGGGATCCGTTGCGCGACGATCCGCGCTTCGAGCAGTTCGTCGCCTCTCTCGCGCCGAAAATGTAGAACGTTTACAGAAGCGACAACTGCGCCGACTCGGGGAGAGCGAGCGGCGCGAAACGCACCCCGACGCCCATCAGGCGCACGCTCTTGCCGGTGCGGGCAAACGCTTCCGCAAGCAAGGTGCGATAATCGCCTAACGACGGCGTCAGGCCCGCCCGTTCCACCGTCGTGCGGGTAAAATCGGCAAACTTCAGCTTCACGAAAATTTTCGTGATCGTGCGGCTGTTTTCCTTTTGCGCGAGGTCGGCCATCAGCTCGGCGAAGAGTTCCTCCAGCTTTTCTTCGCAGGCGGCGAGAGTCTCGAGGTTGGTCGAGAAGGTTTCCTCGTTGCTGAGCGATTTGCGTTCGCGATGCGGCTCGACCGGGCGGTCGTCGATCCCGCGGCAGAGATCGTAAAGCTCGCTCCCGAACTTGCCGAAGATGGTCTGCAACTGGAGGCGCGAGAAGCGCTGCAGTTCGCCGCAGGTCGTGATCCCGCGCTGCTGCATTTTCTGTTCGGTCACGGCGCCGATGCCCCAGATCTTGCGCACCGGCAGCGCGGCCATGAACTCCGGCACTTCTTCCGGCGCGACTTCGTATTGGCCGTTCGGTTTGTTCAGGTCGCTCGCGATTTTCGCGACCAACTTGTTCGGCCCGATCCCGGCCGAGGCGGTCAGTTTCGTTTTCCGGAAAATGAGATCCCGGATCACCTGCGCGAGCGGGCCGGGCGCGCCCGGATGCGCACTGACGTCGAGATACGCTTCATCGAGCGAGAGCGGTTCGACCAGCGAGGTGAAGCGATGCAGGACGGCGCGGACGACGGCCGATTCCCGGCGGTAAACATCGAAGCGAGTCGGGAGCACGATCAATTTCGGACAACGCTGCAGGGCCATGAAAGTCGGCATGGCGGAGTGCACGCCGAATTTTCGCGCTTCATAATTGCAGGTGGTGAGGACTCCGCGCCGGTCGCGCGCGCCGCCGACGCCGACGGGTTTGCCGCGCAGTTCGGGCCGATCGCGCACCTCGATCGCGGCGTAGAAGCAATCCATATCGAGATGGATGATGGCGCGCGTTGTGGCCGGCTTCGTCACTTGGTAAGGCAACGCCGGACTTTGGTCCGCGCAAGCCGGTGCGACCTCGCGCAGGCAGCAATGCGATTAAGGCAGTGATGGACGACGCCGACAGCAGGGAACAACTCGAGGTTTACCTGAAGGATCATTACGCCGCCGGAGTGGGGGCGCTGGAATTAATCAGGCACTCACGCAAGTCCCATGAAGGCACGCCTTGGGCGGCGTTTTTCGCGGAACTGGAAATCGAGGTCGAGGCCGATCACGAGCAGCTGCACAACCTGATCCAGGCGCTCGGCTTGGACGACAGCGGCGTGCGCAACGCGGGCGCCTGGATGGCGGAGAAGCTGGGACGGGCCAAGCTCGGCTTCTCTGGCTCCGAAACCTCTGCACTCCGCCTGCTTCAGACGCTGGAGAGCCTTGCGCTTGGCATCAAAGGGAAGCAATTGCTCTGGCGCGCGCTCGCGGCGGTGCGCGACACGTCGTCCGCCCTGCAAAAAACAGATTTCGAACTGTTGGAAAAGCGCGCCATCGACCAACTGGAAAAGGTCGAAGCGAAACGCCTCCTGGCCGCGCAGGAATCGTTAGGCCGCTGATTCACCGGAAGCGCCGGGGCGGTTCTTCTCCGGGGAGCACGGGCTGTCAGCCCGTGGGCGAAGGCTGTCAGCCTTCGCGAACTTTTGCTTTCTTTGGGGACGTCATCTTCATCAGGACGAACCCTGCCGGGAAAAAGTTCGCCGGCGCAGACTGCGCCGGCCAACGGGCTGGCAGCCCGTGCTCCCCGGAAAAGATTCCGTCGCCAGTCTCCAGCTAGTTCCCAGCCGACGCCGCCGCTGCGGGAATCTCGAAGCCTTCGATCAATCCCTTAATCTCGTGCACGAAGTTGGCCGCGCCGGCGCCGTTCACGACCCGGTGATCGAACGTGAGTGAAAGCGTGATCACTTCCACCGACTGCGCTTTCTTTCCGTTAGGCGAAAGCTCGTGATGAGCGGAGCCGATGAAGAGCGTGCCGACCGAGGGCGGGACCACAATCGGGGCGGCGGCCTTGACCCCGAAGGCGCCCAGGCTGCTGATGACGAGCGGCGCGTTCATCGCATCGACTCGGCCGGCGCGCGTTGCTTCCACCGTCTCGTTGTAACGCTTCACGAACTCCGGCCAGGCGAGCTTGTTCGCTTCCGTGATGACCGCCGTCGCGAGCCGGTCGCCTTCCATGGCCACGGCCATGCCGAGATCGAAATTATCGCTTTCGACGATACGATCGTCATCCAGCATGAGGCAGCGAAAGGCGGGATGTTTTTCCATCGCGCGCACCACCACCCACGCGACCATGACCGAAGGCGAAGGCGCGTTTTTGCCGTCGCTCTTTTTCGCCGCGCCGCGCGCCTCGCGAATGGCGTCCCAGCGGGCATCGATCTGGAGATTGGCCGGCACGACCCGGCCGAGTTTGCGGGTAATGGTGGCGGAGAGCGCAGGTTCGCGCGAAGTCGTCCGCCTGGTTTCGGCGACCGGCGCCGCGCGCACGGGCTCTTCGTCGGCGGAAGCTTCCACGGCGGCTTCCAGTTGGTCTGCCAGGTCGTCGCCTTCGCTCTCGGTCAGAATGGTCCCGAGTTCCTGGCCGATCTCGACCGTTTCGTCGACGGCTGTTTTCCATTCGCCCATCGTGCCGGCGAAGGAGGATTCGATCGGGTAAACCGCCTTGTCCGTCTCGACTTCGCAAAGGGAATCGTCGAACTCGATTCGGTCGCCGGGTTTCTTGAGCAACGCCACGACCTTGGCCGAGCGGATGCCTTCGCCCATGATCGGGACGACAATTTTGCGCGTGCCGCCAGTGGCGGGCCGGGCGGGGCGGGTGCTGGTTTTGACGGTCGCGGCAGGTTTGTCTGTGGGCGTTGGTTTCACCTCTGCGGCCGACACGGCCGCCGCTACACGTTGCTGCGCAACGGAAACGGAACGCTCGATCGCCCTAACGATCCGGTCGACATCGGGCAGGGCGGCATATTCGTAGATCGGGTTGTAGCCGATCATGACGTTGCCTTTGCTGACCAGAACCGGCGGGCTGATCATCGCCTCCCAGAGCTCGGCCTGGCCGGTGATGTGCGAGATGATCATCTGGCCGACGCTGCAATTCTCGGTGTCTTCCTGCACGACTACGAGGCGGCCGGTTTTGCGGACCGAGTCCTCGATCGCTTCCCGGTCCCAGGGCGCGATCGAGCGCAGATCGATCAGCTCGACGCTGGTTTTGTCGCCGAGCTTGGCCAGCGCCTCGATCGATTTCTCCATCGTGTTGCCCCACGCGACCACGGTCACGTCGGCGCCGGCGCGATGGAGGCGCGCTTTGCCTAACGACACCGGGCGAAGCGGTTCAGCCGATTCGTGTTCCGCCCAAAGCAGATGTTTCGGGAGCAGAATAAAGGTCGGATCTTCGCAATGCATCGCGCTCCAGAGCAGGCCGGCCGCGTCCTCGGGGTTGCTCGGGATGGCGATGTTGATCCCGGGATAATGCGCGAGCGGAGCCTCGTTCGCCTGGCTGTGCCAAAGGCTGCCGCCGGGAAGGTAGGCGCCGTAGGGAGCGTAGATGACGAGCGGGCAGGTCCAGGTGCCGAAACGAGCGCCAGCGCAAAGTGGAAAGATTGGTCGCGAGCTGGTTCCAGCCGGGGTTGATGAAATCGACGAACTGCAATTCGAAGACCGGCCGCTTGCCGTAGGAAGCGAGGCCGCAGGCCACGCCCATGATGGTCGATTCGGCGAGCGGCGAATTGAAAACTTGCTCGGGAAATTCGGTCGAAAGTTTTTGGGTGAGACGGAAGACGCCGCCCTTCGGATCCTCCACGTCCTCGCCGAAAATGATTCGGTTCGGATCTTTCGTTAGGCCAGCGCGCAGGGTAAGGTTAACCACGTCGCCGATGCGATATTTGCCCGGCGGCAAGACGTCGTCATCGAGCTGCGGGAGTTCGCCCGTGATCTGGAGGCTGAGCTCGTCCGCCGTCGGGTCTTCTTCCTTTTCGGCGTCGATAAATTCCTGGCGAATGCGCTCCTTGATCTCCGAATCGAGTTTTGCGTAGTCGTCCGCCGTGATCACTTTCTCGGCGATCAGGTGATCCTTGAATTTCTCCAGCGGATCGCCTTCGGAGAGTTTCTCGATCTCCTCCGCGGTGCGATAAAGTTTGTGATCGTCGGAGCTGGTGTGACTGGAAAGCCGCTCCATTTTTACCCAGAAAAAGACCGGGCCTTTGCCGGCGCGGAGATGCGCGCTCGCTTCCTGGCCGGCCTCGTAAACCGCCATCACATCGGAGCCATCGAGCTGTCGCCAATCGTTAGGCTGGAGGACGTCGATCGCGAGCGGATTAATTTCGCGGGTCGGGCTGCTGATTCCGTAGCCGTTGTCTTCGACGACGAAGAGAACCGGGAGTTGTCTTTCCTTCGCGAAACAAATCGCTTCAAAAAAATCGCCCTGGCGGGTGGCGGCGTCGCCGATCGTGGCGATGACGAAGTTCGGTTTGCCATCGAGCTTGATGCCCCAGGCGATCCCGCAACCGGGGAGAAGCTGGGCGCCGGTCGGGGTCGGCACGCTCCAGATGTGGCGCTCGGCGTAGCTGTAATGCGACGGCATTTGCCGGCCGTGGCTTTGCCCTTTGCGCTTCGCGAAATAATCGAGCGCCAGCTCCGCGGAGGTGACTCCGCGGCCGAGGACGAGCGCGCGGTCGCGATAATAACCGCAGACATAATCGCCCGGGTCGCTCGTGAAGGAGAGCGCGGCGAGCGCTTCGTGGCCCATCCCCGAAACGTGAAAGTGCCCTTTGCCCTGGCGGTTGAGATTCTGTTCGCGCAGATCGCCGTGCCGGCTTTCGAGCAGGATGGTGAGAAGGCGGAGTTTGTCTTTTTTTCTAGAGGCATGCGGAAATGGAGAGTCGTGAGTGACGCGGCCGAGGGCCGCTCCGACTTTCCACTCGCTGCGGCGAAGTCTCAACTGCTACAACGCGTCGGGACTCAGCTGATCTTCCGCCGCTACAACGGCGCGACGACCGCGTCGGCCGGTTTCTGCGAATTTCGCGGGATCGGGCGCTTCGGTTGTGAACTTGACCGCCGAGAACTCGAGCCGGCCGAGCGGTTCGCCTTCAATGTCGCTTCCGGTCCAGTTGTAGTAAGGCGCGGTCTTCGGCACGAGGAGACCGTCGACCGTCTGCCATTCGTCGAAGACAATGGCGTGCGGCTTCAACTCCGAGATCGGACGGTCCTTCCGCATCTTCGGGTAACTCACCACGTAATAGACCAGCTTCAGATGCGCCGTCGCCGGGTCGATGTAGGCGACGTAGTAATCCTCCGGAGTGTCCCCGGTGCCCTTGGCGAAAGTGATCCGGATGGCGTCGTATTCCTGGCCGCGAAAAGTCTTCTTGCCTAACGACTCTTCTTTCGCCCCCGGATCGGCGAAGACAAAGGGCATCCCGAAAAAATAAAACGGCGTCCACATGTAGAAGCGCGGCGGGGTCCCGCCGAGGGCGTCGAGCCCGGGCTTGATCCAGACTTCGCCACCGCTGTTCCCGAGGGTGTATTTGTCGCTCGTGATCAAGCCGGAGCGTGTTTGCAGGTCGAAAAGCTGGTGTTCCCGCTTGTCGTGAAGCCCGCCGAGATCGTACTCGACCCCGGCGAAGCTGCGCCATTTCGCGAGACCGCCATGCGCCTCGAGGGAGCGTTCGAGTTGAGCGAAGGCGGGTGAGATCAGCGCGGCGAGCAGAACACAAACGAGGAGCCCGAGTCGGAGAGATTTCATCACCTTGCATAGTGGCAAATCCTCCGCTCGCAAGAGGCAGCGCGATTTGACGGGGAGGGGAGATGCGCTCAGGTCGTAGGCGTGTCGACCGAAAATGCGCCCCAAGGCGCGCCGCCGCTCCGGCTCGGATTTCTCCGCCGGCTGCAATGGTGGGTTTGGTTTACCGAAGTCATTCGCCCGAGTGATTTGCAGGTCACGCTCGCCTGGGCGGGTGTGATCGGATTTGGCGGGGCGCTTACTTCGATCGGGTTTCGTTACGCCACGAGCGCCCTGCACAAGCTCATGACCGGGAGCGTGACACCGGGCCTGGTCGAAAGCTTCAGCGCGCTTCCCTGGGGCGCGCGCCTAACGATTCCGGCGATCGGCGGCCTGCTCGCCGGGCTGGTTCTTTACCTCGGGATGCGCTGGCACGGCGGCGTGACCACGACTGATTACATGGAGGCGGTCGTCCTTGGGGACGGGAAAATCTCGACCAGGCGCAGCGTGGTGAAGTGTCTCTCGGCCATGTTCACGATCGCTTCCGGCGGGTCGATCGGGCGCGAAGGTCCGCTCGTCCAATTGTCCTCCCTCGTGGCTTCGATCGCGGGCCGCTGGCGGCACTGGTCGACGCCGCGCTTGCGTTTGCTGGTAGGTTGCGGCGCGGCCGCGGGGATCGCTTCCGCTTATAACGCGCCGATCGCCGGCGCGCTTTTCGTTGCCGAAATCGTGCTCGGATCGGTCGCGATGGAAATGTTTGGGCCGCTCGTTTTCGCCTCGGTCATCGCGACCCTGACGGTGCGCGGTTTTATCGGAAGCGATCCGATTTACGCGATCCCGCATTTCCAGCTCAACTCGAACTGGGAGATCGCGCCCTACATTTTGCTCGGGCTTTTCGCCGGGGTGGTCGCGCCGTGGTTTTTGCGCCTGCTGAATGCGAGCGAGCGCCTGGCCGGGCGCGTGCGCATTCCGGTTTTTCTGAAAATGCTGCTCGGCGGATTGATCGTCGGCGCGCTCGCGATCGCGCATCCCGAAGTGTGCGGAAATGGCTACAGCGCGGTGAACATGATCCTGGCCGGGAGCTGGGCCTGGCAAATCGTGGCGCTGATTTTGTTCAGCAAAGTGCTCGCGACAGCCGCGACTTTCGGCTCGGGCGCGGTCGGCGGCGTCTTCACGCCGACGCTTTTTGTCGGGGCGAGCCTGGGGTATTTGTTTGGGATCGCGGCGGCGCAGGTGCCCTTCGGCCTAACGATCAATCCGAGCGCCTTTGCCCTCGTCGGGATGGGCGCGTTCCTCGCCGCCACGACCCACGCGCCGATCATGGCCATCATCATGATTTTCGAGCTGACCCTGGATTATCAAATCATCCTCCCGCTCATGCTCGCTTGCGTCGTCGGCTACTACACTTCGGTTAGTTTCGAGAGACGCTCCATTTATAGCGAAGCCCTGAAGCGGAAAGGGGCTGGGGATTATCGTCATCAGCTCGCCGAGCTCCATGTGCGCGACCTGATGAAACCCGATCCGCTGAGTGTCTCGCCGATGGCGCGTTTCGCGGAGATCGGGCAGAAGTTCATCGCGAACCGATTCAATTATCTGTATGTGACAGAGGACGGACGTTTCGTGGGGGCGATTTCATTGCACGACATCAAAAATTATCTCAATGCGCCGGAGCTGGCCGAACTGGTTCTGGCCGGCGACATCGTCCGCACCGATTTTCCGGTCATCCATCCGACGGCTTCTCTCAACGAAGCGCTCGACCGGTTTGCGCTTCATCTCGGGGAACGTCTGCCGGTGGTGACAGACCACGGCGCAAATCGACTGATCGGGAGTCTTGCCAAGACGGACGTGATCCTGGCCCTGGCCGGCAGCGGAGGACGTGGCGGACCAGAACGAGCAGTCCGAGCCTAACGATGACTAACGAGCGGGCAGGGGAGGGTGGGGAAAGGATGAAGGCGGAAGGATGAAGGATGAAAGAGGAGCCAGAGGTGCGGGAGTGATCGCTCGTTACCGGGCTTATCTGCCGGTCTCGGAGGCAACGCCGGTGGTGTCGTTAGGGGAAGGCGGCACGCCTTTGATTTATTCGCCACAGGCTGAGCGAGAAGGTGGGGCGCGGGTGCCAGGTCTTCGTGAAATACGAGGGTCTGAATCCGACCGGTTCTTTCAAGGATCGCGGAATGACGGTGGCCGTCTCCAAGGCCCTGGAACGCGGTGCGCAGACGCTGATTTGCGCATCGACCGGGAACACCTCCGCCTCGGCCGCGGCCTATGCCGCCCGCGCGGGGATCCGCTGCGCCGTGGTCCTGCCCGCGGGCAAGATTGCGCGCGGCAAGATGGTTCAGGCGGTCGCATACGGGGCGCGGATTGTGGCGATCGAGGGAAATTTCGATCAGGCGCTCGAGATCGTGCGGGCGCTCGGGCAGCGGGAGGATTTTGCGATCGTAAACTCGATCAATCCCGACCGGATCGCGGGACAGAAATCGGCCGCATTTGAGATCGTGGACGAATTGGGCGACGCGCCGGAGTTGCACATCCTGCCGGTCGGAAATGCCGGCAACATTACCGCCTATTGGGCCGGCTATGAGGAGTATCACGCGGCCGGAAAAGCGTCACAGCGTCCGCGCATGATTGGTTTCCAGGCGGCCGGCGCGGCCCCGATTTTTCGGAACGAGGTGGTGTCCAAACCGGAAACGATCGCGACCGCGATCCGGATTGGAAACCCGGCGAGCTGGGCGCAGGCGAATCGCGCCCTGGAAGAATCCGGCGGCACGATCGATGTCGTGAGCGACGAGGAAATTCTGGCGGCGCAAGGCTGGCTGGCGCGCGCGGAAGGTATCTTTGTCGAGCCGGCCAGCGCCGCGCCGATCGCCGGATTATTCCGGGCGGTGGCAGGTGATAAAACGGCTCGCTTCAACGCCTCCGGGATTCCGGACGGCTCTCGCATTGTCTGCACCGTGACGGGTCATGGATTGAAAGACCCGGAGATAATTTCGAGCCCGGCGCCGGGTGCGGTTTCGCCTAACGAATCGGAAGTTTTGCGCGCGATTGATGCGGCCGGGAGTTGACAGCGCCCGCGGAATGGAGAAAACGGGGCGGCGCGCTTCATCATGGGATTGATTGTTCAAAAATACGGCGGCACCTCCGTCGGCACGACCGAGCGCATGCAACGGGTGGCGGAGCGTTTGCTCGCGACCAAGAAAGCCGGGCACGATGTCGTCGCGGTCATTTCCGCGATGGCGGGCGTGACCGATAACCTGATCAAACTGGCGCGCGAAATTTCGCCGCAGCCGACCGAGCGCGAAATGGACGCGCTCCTCGCGACCGGCGAGCAGGGCTCGAGCGCGCTCATCGCGATGGCGGTCAACGCGCTCGGCGGCAAGGCGGTTTCGTTGAGCGGCGCGGCGGCCGGAATCGTGACCGACGGCGTGCACACGAAGGCGAAAATTTCCCACATCTCGCCGCGGCAAATCAACGAGCTGCTGGCCGAGGATTACATCGTGGTCGTGGCCGGCTTCCAGGGACAAAGCCGGGAAGGGGCGATCACGACGTTAGGCCGGGGCGGCTCGGATTTAACCGCGATCGCGCTGGCCGCGGCCTTGAAGGCGGACGATTGCCAGATCTTTACCGACGTCGACGGCGTCCACACCTGCGACCCGCGGGTCGTGCCGGATGCGAGCAAGATCGACGAGATCGCGCACGACGAATTGCTCGAGATGGCGGGCGCCGGTTCCAAGGTGATGCAATCGCGCGCGGTCGAGTTTGCGAAAAAGTTTGGCGTCGGCTTCGAGGTCCGTTCCAGCATGAAAGACGTGCCGGGAACGCGCGCGACGGAGGAAGCGCCCAACATGGAGGACGTGGTGGTGCGGGCGGTCAGTCTCGAGCGTAACCAGGCGAAGGTGACGATCTGCGGGGTGCCGGATCGGCCGGGTTGTGCGGGGCGAATTTTTTCCGCCATCTCGGCCGCGAATGTGAGCGTCGACATGATCGCGCAAAGCGCCTCGACCACCGGGACGACCGACTTGTCGTTTACTTTGCACAAGGACGAGTTTGCCATCGCGGAGAAGCTGCTCGCCCCGCTCGTGTCGGAAATCGGCGCCTCCGCCATGACCGCGACCACCGGCGTAGCCAAGCTGAGCGTGGTGGGAATCGGGATGCGTTCGCACGCGGGCGTGGCCTCGCGGCTCTTTGCCTGCCTCGGGGAAGCCGGGGTCAACATCCAGTTGATCTCGACCTCAGAAATCAAGATCGCGGTCGTGATGGACGAGACGGAACTCGATCGCGCCGCGCAGGTGACGCACGCGGCCTTCGGCCTGGCCACGCCGCGGCCGAGCGTGCAGCCCTAACGAATCTGCCTGATGGCGGCTTCGGTTACCTAACCGGCTCGACGTAGAATTCGGCGATCCGGCTGACCCGCATCTTCCAACCGAAGATGCTCTTGGTAATCGCGACCGCGGGACGATCGGCCTGGCCGCCAAATCTGTCGCCTTTGTTCGCCAGCTTCCAGCGCGTGCCGTCCTCGAGGGTGATGATGTCGCCATAGCCGGCGCCATTCCAGGCCCCATCGATCCGGCTCACGACCAGTTGCAGTCTCACCCGCGACTCGCGCATGGCGGCTTTCTTTTCCGCTTTCTCGCGGTAGCCCTGCAGCCAGGCATTGAGCTTGGCCAGCTCCGGCCCGGAGAGTTTGTCGAGGCCGGCGGCCTTGAATTCCTCGGGCGTCATGGCCTGCTGGATGCCGGCGGCTTCGTCCTGGGCGCGGGCGAACGGGACCGTGCCTAACGAGAAGGCGACGAACGCCAGGGCGATGAAGATGCGACGAGAGAGGATGATCTTTTTCATGAGAATGAGAGCGGCAAGTGCCGCAGCGTATCAAGTGGTGGCAGGCGGTCAAGCCGCGGTCTGCCGGCAGACTGGAGAATCAGGTGAGGTCTTTTCGCATCCGCACATGCTTGACCGCATCGAATATGGTCGGCGCCGGCCCGACCGTGACAAAGCCGTGCTTCTGGTAGAAGCGTTGGGCGTCCTCGCGGGCATTGAGAATCATCGAGGTCGCGCCGGCAGCCCGGGCGCGCTGCTCAAATTCCTGGATGATTTGGCCCCCGAGGCCTTTGCCTTGCGTCTGCGGCTCGACGGCCATGTAACGCACCTGGGCTTCAGCCGGAGTATTAAAATGAAGGCGCCCGACAGCGAGCGGACGTGAATCGGGCCCCGCGATCATGAGATGCTGGCTGGTTTCTTCGCGATCGTCCTTTTCGGAGCCGCGCGGCTGGTCCCACGGCGCACGCAGGATGCGCCAGCGAAGATCGAAATAAGCATCCCATTCTGAAGGAGTCAGCGGCGAACGCGGTCGTTGAGTGGTGTCTTGGCTCATTCGACGCAAGTATCCTGACGAGAGAACGAGAGGAAAGCGAATTTCAGCCATCCTTCCGCCCCAATAATAACATCAGACAATGTATGTCATATAAAATACGAAGACTATGCATGTTGTAATTCGAGTTGTTCCCCGTTGTTTAAGCTCGGAATCTGTCTGAAACCCGCGTGAACCCAAAGACGCGCGAGGCCGTGAACCCAAGACGCGCGAGGGCTATTTCCAATCGTACGCGGGACGGCCTTTTGTGACGATCGATTCTCGAGTCACGTTACGTCGCGCTGCCGCTCCACTTCAGCTTTTGCCGAACGACGGCAAAGAACGAAAGTTCCGGCAAGACGGCGAGCGGCAACGTTTTCGCCGCCCGGCGGATCGTGACGATCGATCCGAACTCCAGCGGCATCGGGCTGCGCCCGTCGAGGGTCAGGTAAACCGGATAATCCGGCTCGCTGGCCTCAACCTCGATGACCGCGCCATCTCCCACGATGACCGAACGATTAGTCAGGACGTGCGGACAGATCGGCGTGATGACAAAGACGCCGGATTGCGGTTCCAGTATCGGCCCGCCGGCGGAAAGCGAATACGCCGTCGACCCCGTCGGAGTCGCGACGACCAGGCCGTCGGCATTGAATTCGGTCAGCGCCGCGCCATTTACCCGGGTGCGCAGGCGGATCAGCCGCGAAATTTCGCCCCGGCTGAGGACGGCGTCGTTCAGGGCGACCATTTGCTGGAGGCGCTTTCCTCCTTTGCTCACCTCCACGGACAACAGGACGCGCTCGCTGAGCGCGAATTTGCCGCTCACAATCGAGCTGACGGCCTCCAGGTAGGCCGAGGAGTTCAGGCAGGTCAGGAAACCGAGCGACCCGATGTTGATGCCGAAAATCGGCTTCATCGTGTCGCCCAGGCCGCTGACGACGTGCAGGATGGTCCCGTCACCGCCCAAGACGACGAGGAGATCCGCCTCGGCCCCGAGTTCCGCGGTCGTGCGGCCTTCTTTCAGGCCAACGAGCTCGGCGGTGGCGTTCTCCACCCTCACTTTCACCCCCGCGCGCTCGAACTCCGACCCGGAGTTGATTCACCAGCTCCGCAGCGCCGGGTTTCCCGGTGTGAGCGATCAGGCCGATGGTTTTCGGAGACATATGAAAAATTCCTGGTTGCCGTCTGCACCGGCGATACTGGAGGCGACCAGGCCTTCCACCCGGGCGCCGATCGTTTGCGCAAAGGCGACGATCTTCTGCTGCGCTTTCTCGTGCAACTCGCTCGAGCGCACAATTCCCCCGCGGCTCACGTCTTCGCGGGCGAGCTCGAACTGCGGTTTGATCAAGGCCAGGATCACACCGTCCGATGTGAGCAGCTCAAAGGCGCTGGGCAAGATCAAAGTCAGCGAGATGAACGAAACATCGATCACGCAGATCTCGATCGGGTCCGGGATTTCGTCGCGCGAAAGCCGCCGCGCGTTGGTCTTTTCCAGGGTCACAACCCGAGCATCGTCGCGGATCTTCCAGGCCAGTTGGCCGTGCCCGACGTCGACCGCGAAGACCTTGCGCGCCCCGCGCTGGAGCAGACAATCGGTAAATCCGCCGGTCGACGCGCCAATGTCGAGCGCCGTCTTGCCCTCGCACGCGATCCCGAAATGCTCGATCGCGCCCTCGAGCTTGATCCCGCCCCGCCCGACGTAGCGGCTGCGGGCCGCGACCGAGATCTCGTGCTGTTCCTGGACGGAATCGGAAGCTTTGGCGGCCACCTGGCCATCGATCCGGACTTCGCCGGCCATGATCGCGGCCTGCGCCTGATGCCGGCTCGGGAACAGCCCGCGCTGGACGAGCGCCTGGTCGAGTCGGATCCCCTTTGCCATGCTTTAGCGGCTCGCCGCAGCTCTTTCAGCGCGTTGTGGTTTTTCGAGTAAGAACAGTCTGAATCGATTGTTTAAGAATGTTTAACGCCGTTTCGAGTTGATCACTCGTGATCATCAACGGCGGCATGAAAGTCACGGTGTTCCGGATATGCCGAGTGAGCAGTCCGAGGTCGCGCGCCACCTGGCACACCTCGGCCGCCAAGCCGCCCGGCCATCAAATCGATCGCGCCGATCATTCCGCACGAACGCACTTCTTTTACGCCGCTGATTCGCTGATATCTCGTCCAGACCGGCCTCGATCGCGGCGATTTTCGGCGGAAGGCCAGCAATCGTGTCTCTCGGTCCGAAAGATCTCGAGACTGGCCAAGGCAGCCGCGCAACCCAAGGCGTTTCCGGTATAACTATGGCCGTAGAACAACGTCGACTCCGTTCCCGGACCCAGAAATGGCTCAAAAACTTCATGCGAAACGAGCGTAAGAGCCAAAGGTAAATATCCGCCTGTCAAACCTTTGGCGAAAACGTAGAGATCTGGCTGGACCGCTTCGTGCTCGCAGGCAAACATCCGGCCCGTCCGGCCGAAGCCGGTCATGACTTCGTCGGCGATCAGGAGTGTTCCGGCCGCGTCGCACCAATCACGGAGCCGCCGCAAGGTCCCCTTCGGCCAAATTTTCATCCCGGCCGCGCCTTGGATGATCGGCTCGATCACGACCGCCGCGATTTCGCCCGGATCTTTAAGCTTTTGCAGCTCCTCCACGCTTGCCGACGCGCTGGACGGGCATTTGGGCGCCCTCGATCTCGCCGCCGAACATCGCCCCCGCCCCAAGGCTCGCCGCTCCGGCCGTGTCGCCGTGGTAGGCGTCGCGGAAAGAAACGAACGTCCGGCGCTTCGAGCCTTTCAGCTTCCAATATTGGCTGACAATCCGGAGCGCCGCCTCCATCCCGGTCGAGCCGTCGTCGGAATAAAAGACCCGGCCGAATTTCTCCTGCGGAAACAGCTCCACGATCTCCCGCGCCAGTTGGATGGCCGGCGGATTCGTCGTCCCGAGAAAGGACGTGTGCGCGACCCGGTCGAGCTGCGCGCGGATGGCGGCGTTGATCCGCGGATGGTTGTGGCCGTGGATATTGGTCCAGATCGACGAATTGCCGTCGATGTATTCGCGCCCGCGGCTGTCGCGCACGATCGCCCCCTCGCCTCCCACCAGGACGATCGGCTCGTGCCCGGGCGCGCACCATTCGCCCATCGAGGTAAACGGATGCCAGAGGTAGCGCTTGTCGTCGGCCACCAGCTGCTCGGTGTTCCAGCTATCCATCGCGGGTCTGGTCGCGCAGCATCTTCTCGACGTCCGCGAAATCCTCCGCCGAGGCGCGCCGCCGCTGATACTTGCGGAAAATGATGTCGCGCAGCTCGCGCAGGTCATCGATCAGCGGGACGTCGTAATAGGTCCACTTCTCGTCCTCGCGAAATTTCGCCTGGAACTTCCAGTTCCCGCCAAACTTCGTCACGCGCACCTCGCGTTTTCGTCCGTCCTCGTCCCGCGAGGTCCATATGTGTTGACTGCGCATAGCGTCGGCTCCTTACATTAGCATTCTTGAAAGACGCGGCCAGACTCCTCCTTTATCTCGCCGGCGTCATCTTTCTTGGCGCCCTGATGGCTCCCCCACTCTTCTGGCTGGGCCAGTCGGTCATCGCCCACGGTTTCCTGCCCAGCCTGGCGAAGTTTGATTTCGAAAGCTATTTCCATCGCGCCCTCCTCGTCGCCGCGATCGTCCTGCTCTGGCCGCTCTTCCGCGCTGTGCGGGTGCGGAGCTGGCGCGATCTGGCCTTGGAAAAAAATCCGCGCCGCTTCGCCGACTACGGGATGGGATTCGCGATTGCGGCCATTCCCCTGCTCTGCTGCGGCGCGGTCCTCATCGCGCTGGAAATCTATTCCCTGCGCAAAGGATTTCTTTGGCACAAGATGCCGACCGTGCTCTTCGCGGCCGGCGTCGTGCCGATCCTGGAGGAACTGCTTTTCCGCGGCTTCATCCTCGGCGTTTTGCTGCGGAGCTTCTCGCGCCTCAACGCGCTCCTTCTCACCTCCGGGCTTTTCTCCATCGTCCATTTCCTGAAAGCGCCCGAGGCGACCACGCCTAACGACGCCGTCCGCTGGTTCTCCGGTTTCGATTCGATCGCGCATTCCTTCGGTCAATTCAGCGACCCGATGATGCTCGCGGCCGGCTTCCTCACGCTCTTCGTGATCGGCTGCATCCTGGCCGACGCCCGGCTCCGGACCGCCTCGCTCTGGCTCCCGATCGGGCTCCACGCCGGCTGGATTTTCGCCAACGGCACCTTCAGCAAGGCGGCCCATCGCGAGGCGCTCGTCCTCCCCTGGCTGGGGAAAAACTTGCTCGTCGGAATCGTGCCTCTTATTCTCGCGCTCGCCAGTTGGGCGCTCATGCGCCTCTGGGTGAAATATGCCGACGCTCGCGCTCCGCAATCCGTTCCTCGGACTCGTTAGTCTCTTTTATCCGGCTTTCTGCGCGGTCTGCGCGCGGGCGATCGAGGCGCCGGAAAATCTCTGCGGCAGTTGCGCCGAGAAAGCGCCGCGGATCCGGGCGCCGTTCTGCGCGAAATGTTCGCAGCCGTTCTCCGGAGACATCACCGGCTCGTTTACCTGCGCGAATTGCGAGGATCGCGTTTTGCATTTCGACGCCGCCGTCTCGGCCTATCGCAGTCGCGCGGTGGTTCGGGAGTTGATTCACGAATTCAAATACAATCGCAAAATCCATCTCCGCCATCAGCTCGGCCGCTGGCTGGCGGACGCGCTCGAGGATCCGCGGCTGGCCGGCCGCCGCTTTGATTTCATCGTCCCGGTTCCGCTCCATCCGGCGCGCCAGCGCGAGCGCGGTTTCAACCAGGCGCAATTGCTTGCCACCGCGCTCCGCCGTCGGAGCGGACTGCCGGTGCGCGATGTTTTGCAGCGGACCCGCTACACCACGACCCAGACGCAATTCGACCGGAGCGAGCGGATGGAAAATCTCCGCGGTGCCTTTCGTTTACGCCGCGGCAGCAACGTGCAAGATTTGCGGATGTTGTTAGTCGACGATGTCCTCACCACCGGCTCGACCCTGAGCGAATGCGCTTCAGTTCTGCGCAAAGCAGGCGCAATCTCGGTCCACGCGGCCACCGTCGCCCGCGGCTAAGTCATGGCCATTTTCAAAAAACCAGCCCTCCGCACCGACAACCGCAAGAAGCGCGAGATGCCTCAAGGACTCTGGCAAAAGTGCCCCGGCTGCGGCGAAGTCGTGCACGAAATCGAGCTCTCGGAAAACGACCGCGTCTGTCCGCGCTGCGAATATCACTTCACCATGTCGGCGAAGGAGCGGATCGAGAACATTTGCGACCCCGACAGCTTCGTCGAGATGGACAGCCAGCTCACCTCGATCGACACCCTCAAGTTCCAAGGCATGGCGAGCTACAAGGATCGCCTGCGCAAATACCAGGACAGCACC
>CAVUGD010000027.1:0-138157 GCA_963740715.1 uncultured Verrucomicrobiae bacterium
CGAGACGATGAAAAGAGCCGCCCCACTGCTCCACCCCGGCACGTAACGGAGCGCGATCGCCACCGGCACCGCGAGGAGGAGAATGTCGAAATAGGTGAACGACCAGCTCGTCGGTTTCGCGCGCGCCATCCCCAATAGGAAACCCGCGCCCGCTTTCGCTCAAGCAACTTTCAACTCCTAAGGAGTGAACTTGTAAATCGCGCCGTCTCCCTCGTCGCCGCCGTGCACAGTGGCGCCAAAGAAACTTCCACCGCCGCCATTCACCATCCCGGCATAGGGAAAAGCTCCGTCCGGTGAGTTCGCAAAACGGTGCACCACGCTTTCGGTCCAGGTCCCGTTCGGCCCGGGAGTTAATTTGAAGATGGTCCCGCTGCCCAGGCCGCCTTCGCTCGTCGTTCCGTAAAGATTTCCGCTGGCATCGGCCACGAGGTTGCTGATCGAGCTGTTGCCGTCGCTTCCGGTTTGGAAACTGTAGAGCACCGTTTCGTCCCATTCGCCGGCAGTCGTGGGCGAAAGCTTGTAGACCGTGCCGAGTCCATTCGTTCCGCCGTAATAGGTCGTTCCGTAGATGTTATTGGCGCTATCGAAAAGCAGGGCGCCGTAGGGAAAAACTCCATCCGGCGCGGCCTTGAACGAATACAAAGTCGTAAAATCCCACTCGCCATTTTGCGTGGGAGTCAGTTGAAAGACCGTCCCGGTCCCGTTCGCTCCGCCGGTGGTGGCGGCTCCAAAAATTCGACCGCCACGGAGGATCAACCTCCCGGCCGACCCGGAGGAACCATCCGCCCCGCCGGTGAAAGTGTGGATGACGCGAAAGGCATATCCGCCGCTCGATCTGGGCCGCAGAACGTAGATCGTGCCCAGGCCATTCGCGCCGCCGGTCGGAGTCATGCCGTAGACATTGCCGCGCTTGTCGACCACGACCCGCGAGCCCGGCCCCGAACCATCGGCCCCTCCGGTAAAAGCATGAATGACGCTGTGCGTCCAGGTGTCGCCGGACCTGGTCAGCTTGTAGGTCACGCCGCAGCCGCCCTCGCAACTTCCCGAACCGCCGGTGACCGCAGTGCCATAGAGATTGCCCGCCCCGTCGAGCGACACGCCTTTGTAGGGCTCGCCGCCATCCGCGCTCCCGGTGAAGCTGTAAAGGACGGTATGGACCCAGCCGCCCCCGACGGGCGACAATTGCCAGACAGTGCCGCCCCCGAAATCTCCCCCGAGCACCGAGGTTCCATAAAGATTGCCGGCGGCATCCCTCTCCACATCCGTGTCGGTGTATTCGCCGTCGTCATCTCCCAGGAAGGAGTAGATCACTTCCGTGGTCGCCCCTTTCGAGGTGCCACCAAACAAAAACGCCGCGAGCACAATCGCGCCCGCGGCCCGCTGAAATGCCCTAACGAGCAGAGTCGTCGGGGCCATCTTCTTCGTCGTTCCAGTCGCAGTTTTCCCACGACCCAATTCATGCGCCGCAGTCATGGCTTGGCTTAGCAAAAAAAGAAGTGGCCGCACAGCACAAAAAACGCCGCCCAGCGAGTCAGTAGATATAGGGCTCGGAAAGCTGAAACGCGTTCCGGACGAGCTCGATCTGCGGTTCGCGATCCTCCGCCATCGTCACCTCCACGATATCGAAGCGAAACAGGATGTCGGGATTGCCTAACAATCGCAGCCAGGCCAGCCCGCCTAACGAAATCCGGCGCTGCTTGGCCGCGTTGACCGCCTCCAGAGGACGGCCAAAATCTTCCCGCGTCCTGGTTTTGACCTCGACGAAGACAAGCGTGTCGCGATCGCGGCAGACGAGATCGATCTCGCCCCCCTGCCGGCCGCGGAAGTTGCGGTAAAGAATCTTGAAACCGCGCCGCCGCAGATGGCGCGCGGCCAGTTTCTCGCCGCGCGCGCCGAGGCGGAGGTGGGCCGGTTTAGAAAGCAAAAACCGGCTGCGCCACCGGCTCAAACGAGCGGCGATGGATCGGGCAGGGGCCGTGTTCATGGAGTCTCTGGAGATGCAGCTCGGTGCCGTAGCCCTTGTGCTGGCTGAAACAATACTGCGGGAAACGCGCGCAGAATTCACGCATCAAAGTGTCGCGCGTCACTTTCGCGATCACGCTCGCGGCCGCGATGCTCAGGCTCAGGCAATCGCCATCGACGAGCGCGGTCTGCGGGAGCGGGAACGGAAAGACCGGCAGGCCATCGATCAGGACGTGCTCGGGCAAGATCGTGAGGCCGCCGACCGCGATCCGCATCGCCTCGTGCGAGGCGCGCAGGATGTTGATCCGGTCGATCTCGAGCGAGTCGACGATCCCGACCGCCCAGACGATCTCGGTGTGATTCGTCAGGTAGCGGTAAATCTTTTCCCGCAGATCGGGCGAGAGCTGCTTGGAATCTTTTAGTTTCCGATGCCGGAAACGCTCCGGCAAAATCGCCGCTGCGGCCACGACCGGCCCGGCAAGCGCGCCGCGGCCGGCTTCATCGATCCCGGCGATGCGGAGCACGCCTAACGACGCGCGAAGTTTTTTCTCGTGGCGAAATCCGCAGCGCATTCTGCCGCGAATTCTATCCGCAGATTACGCAGATTTCCGCAGATTATTTTTGAGAACCGCAATCGACGCAGATCATCCGCGTAAATCTGCGAAATCTGCGGACAAAAACTATTCCCGAACCGCGGTCGCTTCCTTGCCCTTGCGATCGCGCAGGTAATTCAGCTTCGCCCGGCGGGCTTTGCCCTGTTTTTCCACTTCCACCTTCGCGATACGCGGAGAATGAATCGGGAACACACGCTCGACGCCTTCCCCGTAGGAAATGCGGCGGACGGTAAAGGTCTGGTTAATTCCGGTGCCTTTGCGGCCAATGCAGATGCCGCTGAAAATCTGGATCCGCTCCTTTTCGCCTTCGCGCACGCGGGTGTGCACGCGCACCCCATCGCCCACTTTGAATTTCGTGACGTCGGTCTTTTGCTGCTCCTTGGCGAGGGTATCGATGATGTTCATAATTTGGCTCCTGCGGTGGAAAACGGGGGCCGGATACGTAGCGCGACTCTGTCCCATTGTAAAGGTCGGCCCGTCCCCAAAAGATTTGTCTCGTCCGTCGCCGGATGGCTGGTCAAAATTTCCCCGATCCATGAAACAACTTCTTCTTTCGCTCGCGTTACTCTTCTTCATCCCCGCTTCCGGCGCTCTCGCGCAGTGGAGCTCCGACCCGATGCTCAACCTCGGGGTCGCGATCAAACCCAACGACCAGGTCCAGCCGAAAATCCGCCCCACGCCGGACGGCGGCTGCTACATCAGCTGGTTCGATAACGACCCGACCGGCCATCCGCCCTTTGGCTACGACGTTTACCTGCAGCGGCTCGACGCCGCCGGTGTCGCGCAATGGGCCGACGGCGGGATCCGCTTCGCCGATCTCGGGATGAGCTCGACCCAGGATTACGGGCTCGACGTCGACGCCAACGGCAATGCGCTCCTCGCCTTCCTCGACGATCGCCGGCCCAGCACCACCGTCACCGCGATGAAGGTGGACCCGACTGGAGACGCAGCGTTGGGGAAACAAAGGGCGGCAGGTCTCGAAAGGGCCCGACTTTCTCGCCAACCCGAAAATAACCGCGGCCGGCGACGGCGCGGTCGTCGCGGGCTGGATCGAAGGGAACAACATCAAGTTCCAGCGCTTTAGCCCGACCGGCCGGAGGCTTTGGGGGCCAAGTGGCATCACCATCCCCGCGCCCGCCGGCCTTACCTACTCGCTGGCCGATCTCCACGCCGGCGAGGACGGAACCGTCATCGCTTCCTGGGTTTCGGCGGCCGGATTCACCGGACCAAAACATCTTCTCGCGAACAAAATCGCCACTGACGGCAGCCTGCTCTGGGGCGCGGCGCACGTCGCCGTCTTCGACAGCGGCTCGCTCCAGTTTGGAAACTTCCCGCCCTTCGTGACCGACGGCGCGGGCGGGGCGGTCTTCGGTTGGTACCAAGTGAGCCCGCTGCAATCGCTCGCCCAGCACATCCTGGCCGACGGCACGGAAGCCTTCCCGCACAACGGCGTTCCCGGCTCCACCAACACCGCGCACGACCAGGTGAACCCGAGCGTCTCCTACGACCCGGCGACCGGCTCCACCTATCTCTTCTGGAACGAAATCCTGGAAGGCCCCCTAACGAACGAAGGAATCTCCGGCCAGAAGTTCAACTCCACCGGCGCGCGCCAATGGGGCGACAACGGCCTTACCGTGCAGCCGCTCACCTCCGCCGCCGTGATCAACGTCGCGAGCGTCTTCACCGCCGCGGGCCCGCTCGTCGTCTGGTCGTCGGAGCCGGCCTTTGCCCAGAGCTCGATCTACGGCGCGAAAGTCGACCCGGGCGGCGCGATCATCTGCCCGCCGTTCTTCGTCTCGTCGATCCTCTCCTCGAAGTCGCGGCTCGATCTGAGACTCTCGACCGCCGGGCTGGCACTGGCTGCCTGGAGCGACGGTCGCAACGACGGCGGCGATATCTACGCCCAGGATATCAAGCCCGATTGCACGCTCGGTTTGTAGCCGGCATCTCCCGTTGTAGCCGGGATCACCGATCCCGGCTACAACGCGCCGAGGAGACCTAACGATTTCCAAACCCAGGACGGAGGCGGCAAGGGGAATGATCTGGCGCCAGACGGTTGTGGCGTAACACAGGCGTCCCGCCTGTCCCGTCGTGCGGGCGTCCCGCCCGCACGATCAGCGACCGGGCGAGACGCCCGTTCGACCGAACAGCCGGGACGGCTGTGTTACAGCGCGGACGGGACGGCGCCCGTCCCTCCAGCGCGGGTTGTGCTTTGCGACCCGGCCGTTATACTGCCGACCGCCGCACCCGTAGCTCAACTGGATAGAGTGACGGCCTCCGAAGCCGTAGGTTGCGCGTTCGAGCCGCGCCGGGTGCAGAAATCCGCTGGAGGGAAGCGCTTCGTCGCTTCCGCGAACGTCGAGCGGGCGTCTTTTACAATCCATGCCCACCTCCGCGGCATCGACAAAGCGATGCCCAGCCAGCCGAGATCTACTTCGACGGAATGAGTTTCTGGGTCGCGGACGACAGCACCGCGAGCGTGAGCAAGATCAGCCGAAACTGAGAAAGCTCCCGCGGGACGGGGTGCATTCTCCCGAAGTCAGAAGGATGAAGGCAGAAGGAAGAAGTTCCCCACTACTTGTTTTCCCGCGCCACTTGCAGCGAGTTGAAGAAGGCGTCGTTCTTTTCCGTGTTGCGATTGAAGATCGCCAGGCTGCTGATCGCGCCCGCGGCTTTTAATTTTCGCCCCGGCAGCTTCGTCAGCTTCTTGTCGCTCATGGTCTGGATTTCCAGGTCGTAGGTGTCTTCGCCGGTCACGGTGACGGTGACGCTCACGCCCGCGTCGGTGAAGGCGACCCCGGAATCGGTCTTGTCTTCGCCGGTGCCGTCGAAAATCTGGTAGTTCGGTTTCCCGTCGTAATGGCCGAACTCGAAGACGGCGTCCTTGTTGTAATCCTCGGTCGAGTCGCTCGCGTTGCTCGTGCGCAGGGTGAGGCCGGCCGAGCCGCCGCCCGGGTCGCCTCTCGGATTTCTTCTCGAACGGGCCGGTCTCGAGCATGAAGGAAAAAGAATCGCCAACTGCGAGCGGTGTCGGTGAAGGCGCGAAAGGCGACGGCCTGCTCGAAGCCGGTGCCGTTGGCGTAAACGCCCCAGGCTTTGTCGTTCTTCACAATGCCGGTGAGGTCCTTGTTGTTCTCGGTCGTGGCGACGAAGAAGCCGGAGTGCCGGTGCATCGTCGTTGCCTTCGGTCGTCATCTTCCATTCGCCGAAACCGCTCCCGCCGTTTTTCCCGCTCTCGAACCCGCCGTTGTAGGCCTCCTGGCTGGCGTCGTCCTCGGCGAGGTTGGTCTGGTCGGCCCTAACGAGTGGGCAAACGAGGGCGAGGCAGAGAGCGAGCGCGAGTTTTTTCATAAAGCGAAGGGCGTTACTTCAACCCTTTACCGCCCCGGAACTCAAGCCGGAAATGAGGTAACGGCTGAGGACGAGAAAAAGAATCACCACCGGGATGGAAACCAGGAGCGCGCCGGCGGCGTAGAGGCCCCATTGCGTGCTCATGTTGGACTGAAACATCTTCAGCCCGAGCGGGAGGGTGAAGATTTCCACATCCTGCAGGACGAGCGCGGCGACGACGTATTCGTTCCACGCCGTCATGAAGGAAAAGAGCGCGGTGATGACGAGCGCGGGCGCGGAGAGCGGCAGGACGATGAGGCGAAACGATTGCCAGCGGGTGCAGCCGTCGATCCCGGCCGCTTCCTCGAGCGAGAGCGGGATGGTGTCGTAGTAGCCTTTGAGTTGCCAGATGCAGAACGGGAGCGCGGTCGCGCTGTAGATGATGATGATCCCGAGATAGGAATTGATCAGGCTGAGCTTGATCAGGATGAGGTAGAGCGGCAGGAGCAGCATCGTGGCCGGGAACATCTGGGTGACGAGGAGGCCGTTCAGGGTCGAGCTGCGGCCGAGGAAACTTGAAAGCGCGAAAGCGCGTAGCCGGCGGTGGAAGCGAGCGCCACGCCCGTGATCGTGACCGCGAGCGCGATGAGGGTGGAATTCCCGAGCCAGCGCAGGAACGGCGTCTCGAAAATGAGGATGCGGAAATTCGCCAGGGTCGCCCCGTGCGGGATGAGCGCGAGCGAGGAAGAGAGCAATTGATCGCCCGGCCGGAGCGCGATCGTGACGATGCGGCTGATCGGATAAAGCGCGAAAGCGGTGAAAACAAAAAGCGCCGCGTAGCTCAGCGCCATCCGCGTCGTGCGCGAAAACGAGGGGCGCGATTCCGCGGCGAGGATTGGTGAACGGCGTGACATCTTCCGCGAACGACAGCCATCCCGACGGCCGAGTCAAGACTAGGCTACGACTCGCCCTCTTGGGCGAGTTGAAATTCGTCGAAGGTCTCGTAGTTGCGATGACCTTGCGCCCGATTCCGCTTCCCAAGGATCGTCGTTTCGATCTTTCGGTGCAGGAAATCGACCAAATCGTCAAATCGCGCCACAGGGATGAAGTAGGTAGGAGCTTTGAAGTGCGCCTCGATATTCTTAAAGAGGACGGCGTAACTGAAGCGCCGGACTGCTTTCGGGCCAAAGCTCGCATCCGCTTCGCGGTAGCGGAAATACCGTTCGGTGAGGTAGCGGATGTAATTGCGGCGCACCAGATCTGCACCGATGGACCCGGACGGATACTCCATCTTCGGCTTTCGCTTCTGCGGGAATTGGACCTTCGCGTTGTCTCCTTGAATCACAAACGCTCCAGGACCGGTGCTGTGGACGATGTTTTTCGCTTTTGTTGTCACGAGGATTAATCAGTTTTCTGCTCAAGCAGGTCGTGCATCGC
Source organism: uncultured Verrucomicrobiae bacterium (assembly GCA_963740715.1). Taxonomy (GTDB): domain Bacteria; phylum Verrucomicrobiota; class Verrucomicrobiia; order Chthoniobacterales; family UBA10450; genus Palsa-1392. Next base: position 7,344 of record CAVUGD010000027.1, read on the forward strand.
GGCCGCCAGATGATTGCGCAGCGCCTCCTCGAACGCGGACGGGCTGCTATAGGTCCAAAATAGCGCCTTCTGCCCAAATTGCCGTTTGAATTTTTCAATGCGCGAATGTTCCACCCGCTTTTGGCCGGGAGCGGGGCGGTCCGAGAAATAGACCAACACCTGTTTCCCGTGTTTGATACCTCGTCGGATTTCCTCCTCCGTGCCGGACCCTGCTCGCCCGGTCGGCGTTCCGAACCGGGACCAGAAGACGGCAATGACCAAGTCACACGCGTCGAACGCTTGCTTGTTGACGAGGGCTTGCGGTCGCCTGCCGGTGGCGGGCCGTGCGTGAGTGCGCCAGTTCACGAGTTCCAAGCGAACGGTGAGGGCTTGACCGTGCTGGATATTCCAGTCCCGAAGCAGCGCGTCGACAATCGTTAATTCTTCCGTGACATCAGAAGGGGTCGCGAGAAAGACCCGGTAGAGCGTGATCGGTTGGGGCATTTGAAAGGCGCTTTTTTATTAGATCGGCCACGAACTAGACGTTTTGCTGAGTTCCGGTTCAAGATGCCCCAACCCTCGTTTCTCACTCAAGCCTAATTGGCATAACGGATATCTCCCAACTCTTGGTAAGAGGCACGCCCGAGCGACATCAGGCCGCGATCTCTTTCACCACCACCCGCATCCCGTCGGCCGAGACGATCGCGACCGGCGTTTCGGCGGAGATGAATTCGCCTTCCGTCACCACATCGACGACGTGATCTTCAAACTCGGCCTTGCCGCTCGGCCGCAGGGTGGTGAGGGCGCGGCCCTGCATCCCGGGCGCGAGCGGAAGCTCCCGGGCAAACGAGCGCGGCACTCCCTCGAGCGAGGGCCCGGGCGGGATGTCGGCGGAAAGAATGAAGCGGCGATAAATGCTCGTCTGCGGCAGAAAACGCGCGAGGAGCGCGATCAGGATGGCGGCGCCAATGAAGGTGAGAAACATATTCAGCAACGGGATTTTCAACATCTGCCCGGTCGGCCAGAAATTCTGGCCCGGGTAACGATCCACCATCGCCCAAACAAAGGAGGCGAACATGAACAAAACGCCGAGGACCCCGACGATGATGGTGGAGTGCCCAAAAATAAAAACCTCCAGCAGGACCAGGATGACGCCGATGACAAAGAGCGCGACCGCTTCCCAGCCGGCGAGCCCGGCGAAGTAGTGCCCGAGAAAGAAGAGCGCGAAACAAACGATCGAAGCCACGCCCGCGATGCCGAACCCGGGAATCTTGAACTCGAGGTAGGCCCCGAGAATTCCGCCTAACAACAGGAGGGGCGCGAGCGCTGGTCAGCCAAAAGGCGAGCTGCTCAAACCCGCTCGGCTCGAAGCGGACGATCTCGCCTTTCAATCCCGCTTTCTTCGCCAGCTCCTCGATCGACTCCGCCATCCCGTCGGCCAGGACCGGTTTGCCATTGATCTTCTCGACCGCTTCCTGCGCGCTGAGGGTGAGGAGCGATCCCTTCGGATGCAGGACGCGATTGCCGATCTTCACCTCCTTTTCCTTGTTCATGAAGGCCTCGCCGACGTCGGGGTTGTGGCCGTTGCGCACGGCGTTGCTCCGGATGAGCGCGGACCAGAAGGAGACCGTTTTTTCCTTCGCGGTCGGCGGCAGATCTTCGCCGGTCGAGAGAATGGGCGCGGCCGCCCCGATCGCGCTCACCGGCGCCATGTAAATATGCTTGGTGGCGAGCGCGATGATCGCCCCGGCCGAGCCCGCGTTGGTGTTGATGTAGGTGTAGGTGGGAATGGTGGCGTGATTCAGGATGCCGGTGATCTTCTCCGCCGAATCGAGCCGGCCGCCGTAGGTATCCATGTCGAAAATGATCGCGGACGCGCCCGCGCTCTCGGTTTCCTTTTGCGCGCGGCGGAGAAAGAGGACGAGCGAAGGCGCCACTTCGCCCCGGAGCGGGATGACGACGACGTCGCCCTTGCCCACGACCTCGCGCGCCTCGACCGCGCCTAACGACGCCCAGCCGACGAGGAGAAAAATCAAGAAGCGGATCGCGAACCGGGTCATAACATGATCATTTGGACGCCCGCGGGCGCTGCGTTAATCTGCCAGCGTACCGCGGTCGTCACGAGGAAAAACATGGGCACCATCCCCGAGCACATCATCGAGCAGGTCGCCTCCGCGAATGACATCGTGGAAGTGATCGGCGCCTATTTTCCGCTCAAGCGCGCCGGTTCCACCTGGAAGGCGCTCTGCCCGTTTCACCAGGAGAAATCGCCCTCGTTCACGGTCAATCCGCAGCGGCAGATTTTTAAATGCTTCGGCTGCGGCGAAGGCGGCGGGGTTTTCAAGTTCGTCGGGCTTTACGAGCACATCAGTTTTCCCGAGGCGGTGAAGAAGCTGGCGGCCCGCGCCGGCATCCCGGTGATCGAGGAAGGCGGCGGCAACAGCGAGGACGATCGCCAGCACGAAGCGCGGCGCACGCTCCTGCGGCTGCACGCGGAAGCGGCGGAATGGTTCCACGAGAACCTGATGAAGCGCCCGATCGCCAAGCCGGCGCGCGATTACCTGAAGCAGCGCGGCCTAACGAACGAGGTGGCGAAATCGTGGCAGCTCGGGTTCGCCCCGGACAGCTGGGACACTTTCCTGAAATGGGCGCTCGACCAGGGCTATCGCCGCGGGATGATTTTGCAGAGCGGGCTGGTCAAGCTGCGCGATGAAGACCGGCCGGAGAGCGATGTCTACGACCGCTTTCGCGGGCGGCTCATGTTCCCGATCTGCAACGATGTCGGGGAAGTGATCGCCTTCAGCGGGCGCATCCTGACGAGCGAGACGGAGACCGCGAAATACCTCAACTCGCCCGAGACGCCGCTCTTTCGCAAGGGCAGCGTCCTCTTCGGCCTGCAGAAAACGAAGCGCGGCCTGATCGAGGCGGATTGCGCCATCGTCTGCGAAGGCCAGCTCGATCTGATCACGCTCTTCGAGGCCGGCCTAACGAACGTGGTCGCGCCCCAGGGGACCGCCTTCACCGAAGGCCAGGCGCGGATCTTGAAACGCTACGTCAGCGAAGTCGTGCTCTGCTTCGACGCCGACGCCGCCGGACAAAAAGCGGCCGAGCGCTCGCTCGAGCCGCTCCTGGAAAACAATCTCGTCGTCCGCGTCGCCGAAATGCCGCCGGGGGAAGATCCCGATTCGTTAGTCCGGAAGGAAGGCGCGGAAAAGTTTGGCGCGCGCATCTCCGCGGCCCGCGATTTTTTCGACTACTGGATCGAGCGCCAGGTCTCGCCGACCGACCTCTCGAACTTGAACTCCAAGATGCAGATCGCCCGCGAGCTGGCCGAGACGGTCGCGCGCGTGCACGACCCGCTCATGCGCAACGAAGTGATCAGCAAAGTCTCCGCCCGCCTCGGAGTGGCGGCGGCGGATTTCGCCGAATCTCCTGCCCAAACCGCAGCGCGCCCGCCATCCCGCGGCCGCGCCCCGGACCGTGGCCCCGGCGCCGCGGCACGAGATCGCCATGCTCTGCCTGCTCGCGTTGCGCGATGCCGACGCGCGCAATTTCCTCCTCACCCAGGAGTGGCCCGAGGTGGTGGAGGAAACGCCCGGAACGCGAAATGTTGGCCCGGATTTTATCGAGCGATCTGCGGCCGGACGATCCGGCATCGGTCAATCTCTTCCTCTCCTCGCTCACGAGCGAAGAGGAGTCGTTAGTCTCGGCCTGGCTTCTGCAGAAAATGCCGCCTAACGCCGAGACCGTGGCGCGCGATTGGTGGCAGGGTTTGCGCCAGCCGGCGCTGCGACGGCGGTTGCAGGCGGCCGAGAGCCGGTTGAAGCTGCCGCGGCTCAATCCGGGCGAGGTCGCCGCCCTCCAGAAACAGGTGGTTGACCTGCGCCAGCAACTCGACGACTTTGCTCGGTTTTCGCCGGCACGCGCTCTGGAGTCTTAACCATGGGGGAGCGAGCGGCTAGCGCGGATCCTGCTATTTCGTAAATCGCTCAATCAGTAAATCGTTTTGGCAAAGAAACCGAAAACCTCCAGTCGCGTAAAAAAGCCGGCCAAAAGCGCCGCCGCAAAGCCTAAAAAGCGCGGACGTCCGCCCAAGGCGAAGGCCAAAAAGGCGCCGCCCAAGGCCAAAGTCGCCGCCAAGGTCAAACGCCCGCGCGGCCGTCCGCGCAAAGTGGTCGCGCACGACGCGGCGGCGGCGCCCAAGCGCGGCCGCGGTCGTCCACCGGGGAAAAAATCGGCCGCCCAGCCAGCCCGCAAAGCAGCGCCGATTCATCACAACGGCGAACTGCCCGGCACAAATGGCGACACGCCGGCCGCGCTCGTCGGCAATACCCAGGCGCGCATTCGCGACCTGATCAAGCTGGCCAAGGAACAGGGCTACCTCACTTTCGACGACCTGAACGAAGCCTTGCCGCCCGACCTGACGGACGCGGACGAGCTCGATCTCATCCTGATGCGCCTGCGCAAACTCGAGATCGACATCATCGAGGCCTCCGAGGTCGATCGTTACAAGGACGTCAAAAAAGATTCCGAAGAGGAAGAGGAAAAACCCGAACCGAAACTCGACATCCTCGACGACCCGGTGCGGATGTACCTCAAGCAGATGGGCCAGGTGCCGCTCCTGACCCGCGAACAGGAAGTCGAAATTTCCAAGCGGATCGAGGAAGCCGAAGAACGGGTCGCCGAGCACATTCACCGTTTCGGATTTGTCGCGGCCGCGCACCTCGAACTGGCGGCCAAGCTGGTCGAAGGCGGCGAGCGCTTCGATCGCGTCATCCTCGACAAGAAAATCGAAAGCCGGGAGCGCTACATGAAGTTGCTCCCGCGTCTCTGCAAAAAGGTGCAGGTCATGAGCGCGGAGTTGGCCCGCGATTACGAGCATCTGACTCGCTCCGGCCGGGTCGATGCCAACAAGAAGAAGCAAATTTGAGAAAGCCGTCGTCAAGCTGCAGGCCATTTATCCGCAGTTCTTCTTCAAGCAGCGCGTGACCGAGGAGTTCGTCCATCTGGCCGACGAGTATTTTGCCCGCATGCGCACCGTGCAGGAGGAAATGAAGAAGCGTGGAAAGGGCCATCACGGTCCGAACCCGCTGACGAAACGGCTGCGCGAAATCGAAGTCACGCTCTGGCTTTCGAACGTGGAATTTACCGATCGCTACCAGGAGCTGCGCGGCTGGCTGCGCAAGGCGCTCCGCGCCAAAACCGAAATGATCGAGGCCAACCTGCGGCTCGTTATTTCCATCGCGAAAAAATACACCAACCGCGGCCTCTCCTTCCTCGACCTCATCCAGGAGGGCAACATGGGCCTGATGAAAGCGGTGGAGAAATTCGAGTACCGCCGCGGCTATAAATTTTCGACTTACGCGACGTGGTGGATCCGGCAGGCGATCACCCGCTCGATTGCCGACCAGGCCCGCACCATCCGCATCCCGGTGCACATGATCGAGACGATCAACAAGCTGATGCGGGTGCAGAAACAACTTCTCCAGGAATACGGCCGCGAACCGACCCCGGAAGAAGTGGCGGAGGAAATTTTGCTTCCGGTCGATCGCGTGCGCGCCGTCTTGAAGATGGCGCAGCAGCCAATCTCATTGCAGGCGCCGGTGGGCGAGAGCGAAGAAACGAATTTCGGCGATTTCATCGAGGACAAGGGCGCGGAAAATCCGAGCGACATGACCGCGATCGCGTTGCTCAAGGAGAAGATCAAAGACGTGCTCGAGACGTTGACCGATCGCGAGCGCCAGGTGCTCGAACAGCGCTTCGGCCTGGTCGACGGCTACAGCCGCACGCTCGAGGAAGTGGGCAAGCAATTCCGCGTGACGCGCGAGCGCATCCGCCAGATCGAGGCGAAAGCGCTCCGCAAGATGCGTCACCCGACGAGAATTCGGCAGCTCGAGGGATTCCTCGAAGCTGCCGATCTCCAAACTATCCCGACCGCGCAAGGCGGCCCGCTCCTCTAACGAGGACGGTGCCGGACGATGCCGGTGCCCGTTGCGATACTTGACCACCGGCCTCGTATAGACAACCGGGCGACGGTAGACCACCGGCGCGTAGCCGTAGGACGCGTAATAGCCTGAATATCCGTAGGGATATCCATAGCCGTACGGGGAGCCATACGCGTACGGGTAACCGCCATACGGATAACCGCAGGAATAACCGTACCCAATCGGGAGACCGATCCCGATTCCGACTCGCACGCGGGCGTCCGATTTCGGCGCCGCCGCGAAAGTGAATGCGCCTGCCACCGCTGCAATCAAAAGAAGCTTCTTCCAGTTCATTTTGCTCACCTCCTTTCCAACAATTAGCGAAAATTGAGACGGAGGCGCTGGCAGATTATTCAACCCGCCATTTCGCCCCATCGGGGATAGCCGGTGACGAGTAAATCGGGGCCGATTTTCTCGAAGCGCGGTTGCGAAATCCTGGCGCCGTCGAGGGTCGAGCCGACGCCTTTGCCTGGCACGGCCAGGACCGGGCCGCCGGTCAGCAAAGGCGCGAGATAAAACTGCACCCGGTCCACCAGCCGGGCATCGAAGGCCTGGCCGAGAACGTTGCCGCCTCCTTCCAGCAGGACGCTGGTGATTTCCCGCCGGCCCAAATCGTCCAGCACCTGCCGCAAGCGTCTTCCCGCGATAAACCAAAGTGCGATCCGCGAATCGATCGCTGAAAAGATGCGATGAGCGCGGCAATTTGCCGGAGCGCGAAAGCACCACCCGCCACGGCTGACGCGCCCCGCGGACGCGCGTCGTTAGGCGCGGATCGTCCTGGCGCAAGGTCTCCGCCCCAATCAGGATCGCGTCGACCTGCGCCCGCAATTCCCGGGCCTGGCGGCGCGCCGCCGGGCTGGTCAGCCATTGTCCTTCGCCCGGCGACCTCGTTAGGCGGCCATCCAGGCTCATCCCGCATTTCGCGATCACGAAGGGCTTGCCGGTCACGATCCATTTGTTGAAGGCTTCGTTCAGGCGGGTGCATTCCGCTTCCAGCACGCCTGTGGTCACTTTGACGCCCGAAGCCTGGAGTTGCTCGATCCCGCGCCCGGCATGCAACGGGTTTGGATCGGTCGCTCCGATGACGACATGACCCACCCCCGCCCGCAGGATGGCGTCGGTGCAAGGTGGAGTCCGGCCAGTCGTTGAGCACGGTTCCAAAGTGACATACAACGTGGCCGACCCGCGGGAGCCGCCCGGAGCCGACGCGAGGCACTCGATCTCCGCGTGGGGCAAACCGGGCGCGCGGTGATAGCCGCTGGAAATAACCCGTCCCGCGTTGCACCAGCACTGCGCCGACCGCTGGATTTGGACTCACATTACCGACTCCGCGCTGCGCCTCGGCCAGGGCCGCCCACATGAAAGTTTCGTCAGCCGGCAGGAGTCATCGCGGCACCCTAAACATTGGGGCGCGCGGCCGCAAAGAATTCCCGTTCACCCATGAGGCCGTCAGCCTGCCGAATGTTACATTCTGACTCACATAGAACGGCTTGTCCGCATCGGCTCTCGGGCCGTTATGGCACAATATACCGAACAGGATGAAATCCGAACACGAGACGTAAGTACCTCTAGTTGTTTGAACTTATACAAACCGAAGCACGTCCATCCACCAGCGTGGCATTTCGCTAGCTTGGATTTTTACGGCAACTAAAACATCTAACAGAAAGGAAATTCTTCATGAGTCTCATACGTTATCAATCTCCTGAAATCTCAACCTGGCCTTCATTCGACCGTTGGGCCAATCTCCGCGACGAGATGAACAGCCTTTTCGAGCTGCCGTCGATGGGCAACCCCGCCCGCCAAACCCAGCTCTTCAGCGGCTGGACTCCCGCGCTCGATCTTTACCAGAACAGCGACAACGTCGTGGCCGTGATCGAACTCCCGGGCATGCGCAAGGAGGACATCGATATCTCCCTGCATGACGGCATGCTGACGATCGCGGGCGAACGCCAGAGCTCTTCGGGCGAAGGCGAAAATGCCGAGCGGACCGAACGCTTCAGCGGAAAATTCCGCCGCAGCATCAGTCTGCCGACGCGGGTCGACGCCGGCAAAGTCAGCGCCACCTACAAGGATGGCATCCTGACCGTCACCCTCCCGAAAGCGGAGGAAGCCAAACCCAAGAAAGTCGAAGTCACGATCGAATAATGCGCGCCGGCGGATTCGTTTCGCCGGCCATCAAATCCAAGAAAGGAAAACCTATGACAAACAATCTAGTCCGCGAAAACAACGGCAAAGAAACCAACCGCAGCGAGCGCTTCATCACTCCGCCGGCGAGCGTGAGCGAGAACGGCGACGGCTACATGCTCGAACTCGAGATGCCCGGCGTGAGCAAGGACGGTCTCGAGATCTCGATCGAGAATAACGAACTCTCGATCGTCGGCCGCCGCTCCAACCCGGCGATCGAAGGCACCCTCGTGCATCGCGAGTCGCGTCCGCATCATTATCGCCGCACCTTCGAGATCGATCCGTCGATCGACAGCGGCAAGATCAGCGCCCGCATCAATCAGGGCATTGTCACCCTCACCCTCCCGAAGGCGGAGGAAGTGAAGCCGCGCAAGATCACGGTCTCGTAATCCGAGACACGATTTCGGTTAGGCAAGGATGGAAGCCGCGGGCCAGGAATGGTCCGCGGCTTTTTGCTTTGCGGGCCTCGTCTTTTTCTCGGTCCGGCCGCTTTTCTGCTTGGCGACCGGAGCGGCCCGACGTAGCTAAAGGACGCGTCTTATGGCCACCAAAACTGAAGAAAAATCCTCCGAGGACAAACTCGTAGCCGCCCGCAACAAGAACCTCGATCTCGCCCTCCAGCAGATCGCAAAAGATTACGGCGACGGCGCCATCATGCGCCTGGGCGACGAGAAAATTGTCGACATCGATGTCATTCCCACCGGCAACATTCTGATCGACCGCGCGCTCGGCGTCGGCGGGTTTCCCCGCGGCCGCGTCGTGGAAGTTTACGGCCCGGAATCATCCGGTAAAACGACGCTCACGCTCACGGTGATCGCGCAGGCGCAGAAGCGCGGCGGACTCGCCGCCTTCATCGATGTCGAGCACGCGCTCGATCCGCAATATGCGCGCCGCCTCGGCGTCGACATGGACGATTTGCTCGTCTCGCAGCCGAGTTCCGGTGAAGAAGCGCTCCGGATCGTCGAGACGCTCGTCCGTTCCAATGCCCTCGACGTCATCGTCCTCGATTCGGTCGCGGCGCTGGTCACAAAACAGGAACTCGAAGGCGAGATCGGCGACTCCACCGTCGGCGCGCAGGCTCGCCTGATGAGCGCCGCGATGCGCAAACTCACCTCGCTTATCTCGAAGGCGCGCACCTGCTGCATTTTCACCAACCAGATCCGCGAAAAGATCGGCGTCATGTTCGGCAACCCCGAGACGACCCCGGGCGGCAAGGCGCTCAAGTTCTACGCCAGCGTCCGGATCGACATCCGCCGCATCGGCGCGATCAAGCAGACCGACGGCGTCGTCACCGGCAACCGCACCCGGGTCAAAGTGGTGAAGAACAAAGTCGCGCCGCCTTTCACCGAGGCCGAGTTCGACATCATGTATAACGAGGGCATTTCCATCGACCGGCGCGCTCCTCGATCTCGCGCTCGAGAAACAAATCGTCGAGAAACGCGGCTCCTGGATGAGCTACAAAGGCGCCCAACTCGCGCAGGGCCGCGACGCCGCCAAGGAAGTGCTGAAGAACGACCGCGCGCTCTACGAAGAAATCGAGACCGCGGTCAAAGCGAAGCTCGACGAAGAGAAAAAGTAGCTGCTCGGGGAGCGCGCGTTCACGAGCCGGCTTTTTTGGCCGCGCTGCGTCGTCCCGACCAGATGTGCAGGACGATCATCGCGGGAAGCGCGAGCCCGACCGCGAGATGCGACCAGCTCGTCCACGAGCGCAGGCGTTCGTCGCCGAAATAATAGAGCCCGTAGCCGCCGGCGATGAGAAACCCCAGGACGAGAAGGAGCGCGATGCCGTTAGGCCGATTGCGCCGCGCGTGCCAGGCGAAACGGACGTGACTCGGCAGCAGCGTCCCGAGCACGACCAGAAACACCATCGCGCCGCGCCATGCAGTTTCATCAGCCAGGGCTCGGCGGCGGAGTGCGCCCCAAATTCATTCGCGCTCGCCCGCAAATAATGCAGCCACGCCCAGACGGCTCCGGTCCCGTAAAGGAGAAGCGTTGCGGCGTAGAGCCAGCTCTTGTGGCGCCGGCTGAGCTTAACGGAATTCCGGCGCATCAGAGGCAAGGATTCGCGGCTCGGTGCCCCGCTGCAGGAACACGGCGTCCGCGCCGCACGAACGCAGAATCCCGCAGGAGTTTTCACCGAGCGCGAGGACGATCTTGGTCAATGCGTCCGCCGCCAGGCAATCCGGCGCGCCGACCGCCGCGCTCAGATTCTCGACCAGCGGCGCCGCGCGTTTTCCCATCGATCAGCGGGCTGACCGCCATCCCGGCGTGCATCTTCCGGCTGAAATAGACGCCGGAAGTCGCGAGCGCACGGTTCTGCAAAGAGACGACGCCGATCGCGCGGCCGGGATCGAGCGGATCGCGCAGATGCACCTCCTGCGCTTCGTCGCCAAAGGTCCGCAGATCGCCGCCGGCATTCACCATCCCGCTCCGGCATCCGGCCGCCTGCAACGCTTCCACCGCGCGATCGACCGCGAAGCCCTTCGCGATCCCGCCGAGATCGATCGCGAGCGGCCGCAGGAAACGAACGAGGTTGCCCGGCCCGAGCACGATGTCGCGGAAGGTCGCCGTTCGCGTCGCTCTCGTGCGCCGCCGGCAGAAATCCCCAGCGGCAGAGAAGCGGCGCGATCGTGATATCGAAGGCGCCGCCGCTCAGGAGCGCGTATTCCTGCGCCACCGCCAACACCTGCCAGGTCCAATCGTGCACCCGCACGGGCATCCTGAAAGCGTCGCGATTGAGCCGGCTGATCTCGCTCGTCTCGTCGTGAAAACTCATCTCCGCCTGCACCCGCGCCACCGCCACGAATGCCCTCGTTAGGCCGGCCCGGGCCACGGCATCGCTCTCCGCCTGCGCGCGGATTTCCACGAAGGTGCCGAGGAGCGGTCGCGCCCGGCGTAGTTCAACGGAGCGCGACATCGTGAAAAGCAAGTAGACGCCGCACGCCGTCGGCGATGTGGCGCGAGGAAAGCGTCGCGCCACTGATGTTCTTGATATCCTTGTCGAGCACGAGCGGCGCCTCCTTGGTTTTGCCGGTGAATTGCGCCCGCCACTTCGGGTTGCGGATCTCGCTCCCGTAGCTTTCGCGATAATCCATGATCTCGATTCCGTGGACCGATCCGTCCGCGTTCAACCCGAGCGCGTAGGTGATGAATTCGTGTTTCCCGATCACCTCATCGACGATGAACCAGCCGCCGCCGCTCACCCGCCAGACCTGCTGCTGATCGTTCCGCACCCGCACCTTGCTTTGTTGCCCGATCGCTTTCCGCTGCGCCGCGGTCAGGGTCACAAAAGCCGGCGTGAAATTTTTGCCCGGGAAAATTTCCTGCTGCGCCTGCTCCGTCGAGAGGTAATTGACGGCAAAAGCCGGCGCGACCAAAACGGTCAGCGGAAGCGCGGTGAAAAAGAAGTGCGATTTCATTCCCGGCGACGATCAGAAATTGAAGGCGACCTTGAGCCGGAACACGTGGCGCGCTTCTTCCGCGAAAGTGAGGTTGGAGACATCTTCACCGACGCCTTCGCCAAAGACCTGGTAGTTGTAAGTCAGCGTCGCCCACCAGCGTTTCTGCGCGTAGTGGATGCTCGGCCCGGCAAAGACCCGCCGATGCTCGAAGAAACCGAGATCGAAGAGCGGATATTCCGAGCGCAGGTTCGCTTCGAGGCCGGCAAACCAATTCCGCGCAAACCGGTAGCTCGCCCCCGCCGCCACTTCGTAGGAAAATTCGCGCGGATATTCCTCGGCCGGCTGTTTGCCCCAGGCCCACTCCGCCGCCAGATCGAGGTTCAGGATCAGCGTGTCGTCGAAGAAGTCCTTTTGCAGATCGATTTCGGGCTTGATGTAGTACTCGCTCTGCTCCAACCCGCCCACTTCATCGTGCCACAGATATCCGCCCTCCAGTCGCAGGGCCAGACCGATCGGATCCTTGAACGGGCTCAGGACGCGATAATTGGCCGCGCTCTCAAGCCCGCCGAACCGATAACGCGTTCGTATCATCCAGCCCATCCACGCCCGCGTTATTGAAATAATGATTTACCACCGAGACGCTCGCCTGGAGTCGATCGGTGAAGCCGTATTCGATCTCGGTATCGAAATCGAATCCGTAGTATTTCCCCTGCTGCTTGCCCGTGCGCAGGGTGGTGAATTGATAAACTTCAAATTCACCTTGCGGCAGCGTCTCCGCCCCGCGGACGAAACCGAAGAGCTGTTCGTCTGCGCGCAGACTGGACGCCGCGGCGCAAACGAGAATTATTACGGCCGCCGCGGCGCGCATCCTTCGATCACGGAATAATTTCATCAGCCGACTCTGGCAGCTTTCGCGGCGGGCTGCTGTTGGTCGCTTGCCAACTTTTAGCGGTCCCTTGCGCAAACTCGCGCGGATGAAAACTTCGCGATTCGCGCTAACCTCACCTTCGCTCCGATGACTTCCGCCGAAATTCGCCAATCCTTTCTCGATTTCTTTCGCGAGAAAAAGCACACCGTCGTGCCGTCGTCGTCGCTCATGCCCGACGCGCCCAACCTGCTTTTCACCAACGCCGGCATGAACCAGTTCGTGCCGATCTTCCTCGGCCAGCAGCGGCCCAGTTACGATCCGCCGCGCGCCGCCGACACCCAGAAATGCATCCGCGCCGGAGGCAAACACAACGACCTCGACGACGTCGGGCTCGATACCTACCACCACACTTTTTTCGAGATGCTCGGCAACTGGAGCTTCGGCGATTACTTCAAAAAAGAAGCGATCGAATGGGCCTGGGAGCTGGTCGTTAGGCGATGGGGACTTCCGCCCGAGCGCCTTTACGCCACGGTCTATCAGCCCGGGCCTAACGAGCCGAGCGAGTTCGACCAGGAAGCGCACGACCATTGGAAAGTGCTCTTCGAAAAAGCCGGCCTCGATCCCGCCGTCCACATCGTCAACGGCAACAAGAAGGACAATTTCTGGATGATGGGCGACACCGGCCCCTGCGGCCCGTGCTCCGAGTTGCACGTCGACCTCACGCCGGCGGGCGATACCGGCGGTTCGTTAGTCAACGCCGGCGACGCGCGCTGCATCGAGATCTGGAACCTCGTTTTCATCCAGTTCAACGCCAACCCCGACGGCACCTTTTCTCCCCTGCCCGCCCGCCACGTCGACACCGGGATGGGCTTCGAGCGCGTGACCGCGATGATCCAGGGCACGAAAAATTTCACCGATTTCAGCGGCATCATCTCGAACTACGAGACCGACGTCTTCCGCCCGATCTTCGACGAGATCGAAAAACTGAGCGGCAAACGCTACGGCTCGACCTTGCCGAAATCCGGCAGCACGGGCGACAACGAGCAGGAGAAAATCGACGTCGCCTTTCGCGTCGTGGCCGACCACATCCGCACCCTCAGTTTCGCGATTGCCGACGGCATCCAGCCGAGCAACGAAGGCCGCGGCTACGTCCTCCGCCGCATCCTGCGCCGCGCGGTCCGCTACGGTCGCACGCTTGGCTTTCACGAGCCGTTTTTCTATCAGCTCGTCGACGTGCTCGTGCGCGCGATGGGCGAGGTTTTTCCCGAACTGCAGACCCGTCAAAAAGAGGTGCAGGAAACGATCAAGCGCGAGGAAGAATCGTTCAACCGCACGCTCGACAAAGGGATCGCGCTCTTCGAAACCGAGATCGCCCGCCTAACGACGGCCTCTTCTCCGGGGAGCGCGGGCGCCCCGCCCGCTGTGTCACGCGCCTCGCGGGACACCTCCGGCGCCCGCTATCACAAACGCCGTCTCCCTCATTTCGAGCGACCATGGGGAAAATACGCCATCACCTGGAGCACGCACGAGCGCCGGGTTCTCTCCGAACCCGAGCGTGACCTCGTCCTGCGAACCATCCTCCACGACCGTGGGAAAAAGTATGAGCTCTACGTGGCCTGCGTCATGCCCGATCACGTTCATCTTCTCATCGAGCCGCAGATCAAGGGAAACGACGATGAGGGAAATCCGATTTTCCACGGACTGGCGGAAACGCTGCAGACGCTGAAAAGCGTTTCCTCGCATCGGATCAACAAAGCAGCTGGAAGCAAGGGCAACCGCGTTTGGGAAAATGAATCGTTTGATCGCTTGATCCGTTCGGAGAGCGATCTGGAGGAAAAGTTTGATTATATCTGTCGCAATCCCTGGGATGCCGGGGTGGTTTCGCCAGGAGAGGATTATGCCTGGCTTTGGACGCCGGAGGACGCTCGAGTGTCCCGCGAGGCGCGTGACACAGCGGGCGAGGCGCCCGCGCTCCCCGGAGGTAGATCGCGACCATCTCCGGTGAGTTCGCGTTTCGGCTTTACGACGAACAGGGTTTTCCGCTCGATCTGACGCAACTGATGGCGCGCGAACGCGGGCTCACGGTCGATGTCGCCGGCTTCGAAAAACTGATGGAGGCGCAGCGCGCGCGCGGTCGTTCGGCGCAGAAAAAGGAAGTCGTCGCCGTCTCGGAAATCGGAACGCGATGAGCCGACCAATTTCCTCGGCTACGAGCACGATCACACCGGCGCGGATGTGCAGGCGATCGTCGAGGTCGGAAAAAAGCGCGGCGTGATTCTGAACAACTCCGTTCTTTACGCCGAGATGGGCGGTCAGGTCGCGGACCAGGGCGAGATGCACGGCGAAACCGGTTCCTGGAAAATCGAGGACACGCGCAAATCGGGCGACACCTGGATCCACATCATCGCCGGCGACGGCACACCGACGATCGGCGAGCACGTCACCTTGCGCTTCGATCGCACGCGCCGCTCGGCGATCGAGCGGCATCACACCGTCACGCATCTTCTGCACTGGGCGCTGCACGAAGTCGTGAGCCGCGAGGCGACACAAAAAGGCAGCTACGTCGGGCCGGAGAAACTGACTTTCGATTTCGCCAGCGCCGCCCTCACGAAACCGCAGGTGCGCGAAGTCGAGAAACTGGTGAACGAAAAGATCGCCGAGAACGCGCCCGTCTCCTGGACGGAAATTCCCTACGCCGAGGCGAAGCAGCGGGCCGACATCATGCAGTTCTTCGGCGACAAATACGGCGACCGCGTCCGAGTGGTGCAGATCGGCGGCAACGCCTAACAAATTGGAGGGCTACTCGATGGAACTCTGCGGCGGCACCCATGTCCGCACGACGGGCGACATCGGTTCCTTCCGCATCCTGAGCGAGGGCGCGATCGCGGCCGGCATTCGGCGGATCGAAGCGGTCGCGGGCAACGCCGTCGGCGACTGGGCCCGGACCGAAGTCGGACGCGGCAGGAGGAAAAATTTCAAGCTCCTGGCGAAAAAGAAATCAGGCCTCGCGCCCTTGCCGGCGTTGGAAACGGAGAAATCCGCCGCCATGATCGCCAGCATCGACGAACGCGCCGCGCACCTCGAAAAACTCGAGGCCGAAGTCCGCGAATGGGAAAAGACCAATGCCAAGGCCGCCGAAGCCGGAATGCAAAGCCGGGCCGCGGCGATCGCGCAGGAACTGGCCGCGAGCGACGGCGCTGCCTTCCGAGTCGCGCAGGTTCCGGACGCCGATGGCAAATTGCTCCAGGCCGTGGCCGACGCGCTCAAGACCCGCTTCGACGGTCCGATCTTTCTCGCCGGCGAAAGCGAAGGGCGCGTCTCGCTGATCGCTGCCGTGCCCAAAGCCCTAACGACACGCTACCAGGCCGGGAAATTGATCCAGGAAATCGCGCCGCTCGTCGGCGGCAAAGGCGGCGGTCGCCCGGAACTCGCGCAGGGCGGCGGGACCGACGCGACGCAGATCGAAGCCGCGCTCGCCAAAGCGAAAGCGCTGCTCGCTTAAATCCGCGCTAAGGCAACGCGAAAGTCGCAATCGCCGTGAGCACGAGCGCGGCGGCCAGGACGAAGAAGTAGATGAAGCCGCCGAAGAAGAACTTGAAGGTGGTCATGGACCAGCCCTGGCCATAGACCTGCCGGATCGAGAGAAAGACCTGCACCACCATCGCGAGCAAAAGAATCCAGATCAGCGGAGCGCGCAATGCGGGCACCCAACGCTTCGCCGCCATCGCGCCGAAGACCATGATGAGGACGGCGAAATAGAAGAACGAGTGGATGTGCAGCGCGTAAACCAGATGCTCGATGTAGAAGCGGCCCTTGCGGAGGTAGAGAATCTTCAGGACGAAGGCGAAGAGCGGAATGCAGAAGAGCATCATGGTCGAGATGTTGCTCCGCAGCGTGTCGGCGAAGAGCTGCACCTTGGTTCCATCTTCCCCGATCTTCGCTCTCACCTTCTGATCCATCCATTTTTCGAAGGGAGTCTTGGGCCCTTCCGGATCGTCGAAAATAATCAGTTTTTGAGGCTCTTTCTTGACCGGTTTGGCCGTGGGCGACGGGCCGTTTTGCGGTCCGCTTTGCCCGCCGGGCTCTGGTGATGCCGCGGCTTCGTCGAGCGCCTTATTCACCTGCGCGCGGACGTCCTCGGGAAGATTTGTCATCTTGGCCATCGCCTCCTTCGCCTCGGCGCGTGCTTCCGGCGTCAGCTTGCTCTTGTCGATCGTCGGCCCGCCCATCGGGATAAAACGGACCGCGAGAAAAAACGCGATGCTGACGAGCAGATAAAGCCGGAGCGGATGGAGATAAGCGGGTGCGCTTGGCCGGCGACGAACTGGTTCGTGAGCCAGCCGGGCTTGATCAAAAGCAGCCCGATCGTCTGGATGAACTTCGAGTCCCAGTTGAGAAACGAATCCGCGACATCGGCGATGACGTGGCGAAAAGAGCGCCGGTAATCGACCGCCACCTGGCCGCACTTCGAGCAATAGTCGGCCGTGCAATTCCGCGCCGCAGTCTTCGCAGTGGGTCAACGGCGCTGGTTCGTCTCGTCTTTTCCGGCCGAAAAGCCCGCGCCGCTGCCGCGGCGGTTTTTCCAACGAGGCCGCGACCGCGTCGCCGAAAATCGCGTCGGTCGTTTCGTCGGACATTTTCTCCCCTAACGAATCGCCGCCCAGACGCGGTGGACGTCGTCGTGGTCCTCGAGGGTCTGCAGAAATTCGCCGACCTGCGTCCGGTCCTCGTCGCTCAGCTCCGGGATAATTCTTCGCGACGTAGCCGAGTTCGCTCGTCACCACCGTCCAGCCATTCTGCGCGAGCCATTGCGAAACGGCATGCAGATCGACCGCCGCGGTCGTGAAGCGCGCGCCGGCCGTGCCTTCCGGGATGTCGTCGTTCTGGGCGTGCGCCAGCGGCTCGACTTCCTGCGCGCCAGCTTCGATCGCGGCCGCTTCGATATCGGCCGCCGGATCGGCGTGATGCGCCTCGACCAAACCGACGTGATCGAAAAGGAACTTGTTGCTCCCGGGCGCGCCGAGCTGGCCGCGCTTGAAGAGGACGCGGATCTCGGGCGCGGTGCGGTTCTTGTTGTCGGTCTGCACTTCCACGATCACCGGCACTTTGTTCGGCGCGTAGCCTTCGAAAACCACATGCTCGAGCTCGAGCTTTTCGCCGCCGATGCCGGCGCCTTTCTTGATCGCGCGCTCGATCACGTCGCGCGAAACACTCGCCCGGCGCGCCTTTTCCACGACGGCAAAGAGACGCGCGTTGCCGGCCGGATCAGCGCCGCCCAGCTTGGCCGCGACCATGATTTCCTTGACCAGTTTCCCGGTCACCTGGCCCTTCTTCAGACCGGCGACTTCCCGCTTCGCGTGCAACCATTGACGACCCATGCGCCTTTCTACCCGGGGCGCGTGCCCGTGGCAAGTAGCGCGGCGGGCGGCCTCATGCGTAGATAATCTGCATGGACCTGAAACTGAAGGATAAGAAGGCGTTCGTGAGCGGCTCGACCGCCGGGATCGGACTGGCGATCGCGAGCCGGCTCGCCCGTGAAGGCGCGGAAGTCTGGCTGAACGGGCGCACGCAAAAGCGCGTGGACGAAGCGATGGCGGAAATCAAAAAGGATTTCGCCGATGCGAAAGTGCATGGCATCGCGGCTGACCTAGGGACCGCCAAGGGTTGCGCCGAAGCCGTTAGGCAATTGCCGCAGCGTCGACATCCTGGTCAATAACGTCGGCATTTTCGAACCGAAGGCGTTCGCGAAAATCAGCGACGAAGAATGGGAGAAGTTTTTCGCGGTCAACGTCCTCTCCGGCGTGCGACTGAGCCGCGCCTATCTCGACGGGATGAAAGAGCGCAACTGGGGGCGGATCATTTTCATCTCGAGCGAATCGGGACTCCAAATCCCCGCCGAGATGATCCACTACGGCACGACCAAAACCGCGCAGCTCGCCGTCGCCCGCGGACTGGCCGAGACCTGCGCCGGCACGCGCGTGACGGTGAACTCCGTCCTCCCGGGACCGACCGCGTCGGAAGGCGTGTCTCGGAATTTGTCGGCCAACTCGCGCAGGAGAACAAAATGAGCACGGAGGACTTCGAGAAGGATTTTTTCAAGAACTCGCGCCCGACGTCGCTCTTGAAGCGGTTCATCGAGCCTAACGAGATCGCGGACGTGGTCGCCTTCGTCTGCAGCCCGCTGGCCGCGGCGATCAACGGCGCCTCGGTCCGGGCCGATGGCGGCGTGATCAAGTCGATCGCCTAACGTCTACGGCAGAAGCAGGGTGAGAAACGCGGTTACGCCAAAGGCGAGGGAGAGCAGGACCGCATAAATCACGCTCCCGAGGGCGAACTTGAAGAGAGTGGCCAACCAGTTCTGCCGATAAACTCGCCGAATCGCGATGAGCAGTTGAACGAGAACCGCCGTCCCGAGAAAAGTGCAGGCGATCGCAGTCAGCGCGCTGTTTTTCAACGCGAGGAGAAAACCGATCCCGATGATGATGACGGTGCTGAGAAAAACGAAAGCGTGGGTGTGGAGCGCGAAGACGAGGTGCTCAATGTAAAAACGTCGCTTGAAGACGTAGAGGATCTTCAGGACGAGCGCGAAGAGCGGAATGCAGCAGAGCACCATCGGCGCGAGATTCTGGATCAACGCCTTGAGGAAAAGATCGCCGCGCGCCCCGGCTGGCCCGATCTTTTCCAGCACCCGGCGCCGGATCCACTGATTGGATATCGATGTCTCTTTCTCCCCGGTCGAGGGCGGCGAGGTCTTCCTCCCAATCGAGGTCAGGCGTGGCGGTGGGCGAGGGCGAAGCGAAATCGCCTAACGAGATTCCGGGCGACGGATTGGCCGGCAGGACCGGAGCCGGGCTGGACGCCGTGGTGGCGATCGAGAATCCGCTCCGGCGGGTCTGCCCGCTGTGCTGAAAATGGGCGTCCTTCGCGAGAAAGTTGATCACGAGGAAAAAGATGACGCTCGCGATCAGGTAGACGCGCAAGCGGATGGACGTGCCGGGCGCGCTTGCCTTCGATGAATTCGTTCGTCAGGCGCCAGGGCTTGAAGAGGAGGAGCCAGAAGGATTGAAAAAAACGCGCATCAAAATTGAAAAACGCGTCGGCCGCGTCGGCCATGAGCGAGCCGAACGATCGCCGGTAATCGACGCCCGGCTGGCCGCATTGCGCGCAGTAGGGACCGGTCAAGGCCGCACCGCAATTCTCGCAATGGGTCAGGGGCGGCAGTGCCTTGCCTTTCCGGCGGAGCCATTTTCGGCCGGGATATCCGTGCAGCTCTGCGGCCGCAGCATCGCCCAGGATCAGTGGTGTCGTTTCATCACCCATCGCCCGCCAGAGTATTCTCCCCGGGGCGGTGAGTTCAATCCGGAAGCGGTCGTTAGTCGCGCAGCCAGAAAAGCGCGGCCGTGCCGGCGAGGCCGATCGCGCAGAGCGTGATCGTTTCCTCGATGAAATAGGGATAGGCCATGAGCGCGATCCCGAGGAACATCGGCTTCCAAAGGCTCATCCTTTTGCCGTAGATAAAACCGACAAAGCCGATGCTGCTGAAGAGCAAGCCGGCGAAGAGGTTGGAACCGGAAAGGAACGGGCATGGCCTTTTGGTAGCTACATTCGCGCCAGCGGCCGGGACCACCGATCCCGGCTCCAACGGCAGCGTCCGCGCTCCCGGTCCAAACGAAACAAAGGATTGACCGCCGCAATCGCGGAGTGCGACCATGCGCCACTTTCGCAAAACCCTGGACGGACAACCGGAGAACACCTGTGGCATCTCAACTCTTTAAGACAAAAAGCCCCGAGCTCTTGATCCGCGAATCGGAAGCACCCGATCGCAAAATGAAGCGCTCGCTCACGGCGTTCGATCTCACCTGTCTCGGGATCGGCGCGATCATCGGCGCGGGAATTTTCGCCCTCGCCGGCACCGCCGCGGCGGGCGAATCGGCCCGCGTCGGGGAGTCGATCGTGAAGACGCCGGTGCTCAATTTCATCATCGCGTATTTCCAAAATACTGATCTCGTCTTCGGGCGGCCGGCGGCGGGGCCGGCGGTGGCGCTGTCGTTTGTCGTCGCCGCGATCGCGTGCGGTTTCGCGGCGCTTTGTTACAGCGAACTGGCCTCGATGATCCCGGTCTCGGGCTCGGCTTACACTTATTCCTACGCGACGTTAGGCGAGATCATCGCCTGGATTATCGGCTGGGATTTGATTCTCGAATACGCCGTCGGGAACATGGCCGTGGCCGTCGGCTGGTCGGGGTATTTCGTCCAATTACTGGCGAACATAAACATTAAATTTCCGCTCTGGCTGATGGTCGATCACACCACCGCCGGCACCTTGCTCGCGAAAGGCGGAGCTGCGCTCGGCGCTTATTCTTCCACCACCCTGCCCGTCCTCATGGGGCATCCGATCGCGGTTAATCTGCCCGCGTTTTTCATCGTCGCGGCCGTGACGGTGCTCCTTATTTACGGCATTCGGGAAAGCGCGACGGCGAACACGGTCATCGTCATCATCAAACTCGCGGTGGTGGTTTTCGTGATCGCGTTTGGTTCCTTCATGGTCAACCCGACCAACTGGCATCCCTTCATGCCGAGCGGATTTGGCGGGGTGATGAGCGGGGCCGCGATTGTCTTTTTCGCCTTCATTGGTTTCGACGCCGTCTCGACCACGGCCGAGGAAACGAAAAATCCGAAACGCGATTTGCCGATCGGGATGATCGCGAGCCTGATCGTCTGCACCATCCTCTACGTCCTGATGTCGTTCGTCCTTACCGGGATGAAAAAATACACCGCCTATCTCGGCGATTCGGCCGCGGTCGCGTCGGCCTTTGCCGCCAAGCCCTGGGCGCAGGCGCTGATCAGCGCCGGCGCGCTCGCCGGGCTCACCTCCGTCCTGCTCGTCTTTCAGCTCGGCCAGCCGCGTATTTTCATGGCGATGGCGCGGGACGGTTTGCTCCCGCAATTTTTTCGCCCGGATCCATCCGCGTTTTCGCACCCCTTACATCACGACCATCGGACCGGCCTCGTCGTCGGCGGCGTCGCGATGTTTACCGATATCGGCTCGTTCGCTGACCTGACGAATATCGGGACGCTCTTTGCCTTCGCGCTCGTCTGCGCCGGCGTCATTGTCCTGCGCAAAAAAGATCCGACCCGGCCGCGGCCATTCCGGGTGCCGTTCGTGCCGTTCTTTCCGCTGCTCGGGGTTTTCTTTTGCGCCGCGCTGATGCTCAGCCTGCCGATCGAGACCTGGATCCGGTTCTTTATTTGGCTCGCGATCGGCCTGGCGATTTATTTCTTCTACAGCGTGCGCCACAGCCGACTCCGGCACGGCATCGATACCGGCGACACCGAGCAGGGCTGCCGCCGATCGAGCCGTAAGACAGCCGTCTCGGCTGTCCCGTCGCGCGGGCGTCTCGCCCGCAGCGTGCCATCCAGCGGGCGAGACGCCCGCGCGACCTAACAGCCGGGACGGCTGTGTTACGCGGCCGGTTGCAGGTGTTTCGCGAGGAACTTCTCCATCGCCTCGTAGAAATCGAAACGGTTTTCCTCGTTGTGGAAGCCGTGGCCTTCGTTGTCCTTCACCATGTATTCGACGTCGACGCCGCGTTTCTTGAGCGCTTCGACCATCTGGTCTGATTCGTCCTTGTTCACCCGCGGATCGTGCGCGCCCTGCGCGACGAAGAGCGGGGTCTTGATCTTGTCCGCGTGCATCACGGGCGAGACGGCTTCCATCATCGCCTTGTCTTTTACCGGGTCGCCGACCATCTCGTGGAACATGTCGAGGAACGGTTTCCAATAGGGCGGGATCGTCTTCATGAAGGTAAACATGTTGGCCACGCCGACGTAATCGACCGCCGCCGCGTAGAGATCGGGCGTGAAAGCGACGCCCGCGAGCGTCGCGTAACCGCCGTAGCTGCCGCCATAAATCGCGACTCGTTTCGGATCGGCGATCCCTTGTTTGATCAGCCACTGGACGCCGTCGGTGATGTCGTCCTGCATCGATTGGCCCCATTGCTTGAAGGAGGCTTCCCAGAATTTGCGGCCGTAGCCGGTCGAGCCGCGGAAGTTCATTTGCAGCACGGCGTAGCCGCGGTTGGCGAGGAACTGCACTTCGGGATTAAAACCCCAGGTGTCGCGATACCACGGGCCGCCGTGCGGGTTGATCACGACCGGAAGGTTTTTCGCCTCGCGGCCGAGCGGGAGGGTGAGATAACCGTGAATCGTTAGGCCATCGCGGCTCTTGTATTCGATCGGCTTCATCGGCGCGAGCTGGTCTTCCTTCAGCCAGGGCGCGACCTCGACCAGCTTCGTCAGGGTGCCGGTTTTGGCGTCGTAAAGATTGCGCGTGCCGGGCGTGCGATCGTTGCTCGCCATCACGATGAACTTGTCTTCCGCCTTGTCGTTCGCCACCACTTCGACTTCGTAGCCGGGCAGCTTTTCGGCGAGCGTCTTATACATCGCCTCGGTCTGCGGATCGAAAAACTTGCGCTCCGTTTTCCAGGTATCGAAAGCCGCGAAGGTCACGACTTTGCGCTTCTTCGAATAAGCCAGCGCCGAGACATCGACATCGGGATTTTCAAACATCTTCTCCAGTTCCTTGCCGGTTGTCGGATCGATCGTCACCACCGCCTGTTTGTCGCGCCCGATGTTGGAAACGGCGTAGAGATTTTTGTTATCGAAGGTGTAGAACTGCGGGCTGGCCGACTCGCGAAAATCGGTCGTCAGCACTTTCTTGAATGGCGTCTTTTCGTCCGGGCGGGTGAGCAGGCTGGCGTTCACGCCGTCGGTCTCGGTCGCGGCGCGGATGACGCCGGCGTGGTCGGTGATCCAGCGATCCACTTTGCCCGGGTTCTCCGCCACCATCTTCATCTCGCCGGTCGCGACATTGAGCCGGAAAGCGTCGAACACTTCCGGGTTGCGCTTGTTCAACGTGATCAACATGTCGGTCTCGGAGATGTCGGCGAGGTCGTCGATGATTTCGCTCCGCACCTTTGGAAATGGCGTCAGGTCTTTCGCCTCGCCGCCTTTCAGGTCGACGCGTTTGATGTGGAAATTTTCGTCGCCTTTGTCGTCCATCGCGTAGACGAGGAACTTGTTTCCTTTCCAGGCGTAGTTGCGGATGTCGCGATCTTTTTCGCTCGTGACGCGCTTCGCTTCGCCGCCCGCGGTCGGGCGAATGAAAATGTTCATGCGCGATTCCCACGGCTGGAGAAAGGAGAGCATCTGGCCATCGGGCGAGAGATCGTAGCCGCGGCTGACCGGGTTCTTGAAGAAATCGCGAAGCGGAATTTTCGGCGGCATCGACTGCTTCAGATTTGGCGGCCGTGGCCGAGGGGGCGGGTGAAGGCGTTGCCTTGGGCGGGGAGGCGGGCAATTCCGTCAGCATGGTAATGGCGAAGGCGGCGACGATCAGGTATCCGAGAATGAATTTCATAGCGTTGTTGAGTGAGATGCGGCTTGGAATGCATTTGGATTCAATAATCTGCCGAGACGGCGGCGCAAGATGGGCAAGAGTGCGCTCGGCTCTTCCGGATTCGGAATTGAGGATATAGGGTTGGCGGGCGTGACCGAATCGATCCGAACCTTCGACCTGCTCGGCACGCCGCTCCTCGCCACGACTTACGAGGAATTGATCGCGCACGCTCACGCGCTCGCCCGGCGCGGCGGCACGCATGCGATCGACTTGACGAATACCCACATCGTCACCCTCCGGCGACACGACTCCCAGTTCCGCGAAATCACGAGCCGGTTCGATCATTTCGTGCCTGACGGCATGCCCCTTATCTGGTGCCTGAACGCCCGCGGGGCCGGTCTGCGCGACCGCGTCTACGGGCCGACTTTCATGCGCCGCGCGCTGGAGTCGAGTCCGGCGCCGTGGACGCATTACTTGTTAGGCGGATCGGCTGAATGCGTCACGGCTTTGCAGCGGAGATTTGCCAACGCCCAGATCGTCGGCGCACACCACGGCTATTTTTCCCCTAACGACGAACCGGAGATCCTGGCCGAGATCAACCGGCTCGCGCCCGACTTCATCTGGATCGGGCTCGGCACGCCGAAACAGCAGGACTGGATTCATCGGCACAAGGCCGCGATCACGCGCGGCGTCATCTTCGCGGTCGGCTTCGCCTTCGACGTCAACGCCGGGCTCAAGCCGGACGCTCCGGCCTGGATGCAACGCCTCGGACTGACCTGGCTCTTCCGCGTCGCATCGGAGCCGGGACGGTTGCTGACCCGCTATCTGCGCTACAATAGTCTCTTCCTTTACTACCTCCTGAAAGATGGACTCTTTGCGCGACGTTCTTAACTGCGGTTTGATTTTTCTCGGCCTCCTTGTCCTTGGGACGCCGGGGGCGGGCGCGCAGGAACCGGCCCGTCCCTTCTTCAAGGGGATGACCGTCTCCTGCCAGACTTCCGGCTGGGAATGGGCCACCCCGGAAATGGCGAAAACGCTCGACGAATTGAAGTCGTTAGGCGTGAACAGCATCGCGATTCATCCCTACGCCCAGATCCAGAACGACGGGCACGTCCGCTTTCGGACGGACGACAATTTCCGGCACGTCTCCGTCCCGCTCGATTGGGCGCGCGAGCGCGGGCATGTCGGTCATGCTCATTCCGCACATCGCCTATTGGGGGACGAAATTTCTCTGGCGCGGCGAGATCAATTTCGAGACGAAAGAAGAATGGGACCGCTTCTTTGGCGATTACCAGACCTGGATCGTGCAGATGGCGAAAATCGCGGAAGCGCACGGCGCGGCGATCTTTTGCGTCGGGCTCGAGTTCACCTTCGCGCAGAAATTTGACGCCCGCTGGCGCCAGATCATCGCGGCCGTGCGCGAAGTCTATCACGGCAAACTGACCTACGGCGGCAACTGGGACAGCTTCCAGGAGGTGACTTTCTGGGACGCGCTCGATTATATCGGCGCTCTCGCTTATTTCCCCCTCACGAAAACCGAAAACCCGAGCGCAGCGGAGATCGCGGCCGCCTGGCAGAAAAAATGCGCCGAGCTGACCGCCTACTCCAAGGCGCATGGCGACAAGAAATTTCTCTTCGTCGAGATCGGCTACAACGTCAGCGCGCGGGCCGCGGCCGAGCCGTGGGCTTTCAAGATGGGCGGCGAGCATGCCGATGAGATTCAGCAGCGCTGCATCGAAGTGGCGCTCGATCTGCCGAAGCATTGCCCGGCGATCGCGGGGATGTACTGGTGGAAGTGGTTCCCGGAATTGCCGAGCCGCGAGGAAGAAAATTACAAACTGCAGACCCCGGCGATCAAAGCCCTGATCGCGAAGCACTGGAAGGAATCGGCGCCGGCGGCGGGCACGCAGTGATGTAGACGCTTCGCTCGTGCGAAGCGCGGGGCGACGCTGTCGTAGCCGGACCAGGTCTCGCGCCTCCCAGACGCGGAGGCGTCCGACACGGCCGACCGCTGGACATCAGACTTTGCGGCCGAATTTTTTCTCCAGCTCGCCTAACGAGATCTGGATCATGGTCGGCCGGCCATGCGGACAGCAATAGGGCAGCTCGCAATCGAGCAGATCGCGGATCAGTTTTTCCACCTCCGGTTGCCGGAGGTAATCGTTCGCCTTGACCGCATGACGGCAGACCGTCTTCGCGATCATGTCCTCGCCCAGCCGGAGGGGCGAGCTGCTGTTGCTGGCTGATTTCAGGCTGTCGATCACGTCCTGCAAAAGCCGGCCCGGCTCCGCCCCGCTCAGAAATGGCGGCAGACTTTCCAGCTTGAAAGTGTGCCGGCCAAACTCTTCCACCCCGAGCCCCATCTTTTGCAGGGTCGCGAGATTGCGCTCGATCCATTCCGCGTCGCGCGGCGCGAGCTCGATCACCTGCGGCAGGAGCAGGCGCTGCGAAGGCACGCCCTGCTCCTCCATCCGGCGGCGCAGCTCCTCAAACAGGATGCGCTCATGCGCGGCGTGCTGGTCGACCAGGACCAGGCCTTCCGCGTTTTCCATCAGGACGTAGAGCTTGTTCAGGATGCCGAGGATGCGGAACTGATGTTTGGGTAACGGCCGGCGCTCTTCGTTAGGCGGAAAACGATCGTCGCTCACCGCCGGCGGGCTTGTCGTCGCAACCGGAAAGGTCGGCTGGGAGTCATCCGCCGGCATCGCCGGCTGCTCCGGCCTAACGAACGGAGCATCGGGCACAACCGGCGCCCGAAATTGTTCCTGCCAGCTGCTCCGGTCGCTCTCCAGGGTCCGGCGGATCGCGGCCACGACCGCTTCGCGCACGCCATTGGGATCGCGGAAACGCACTTCGCGTTTCGCCGGGTGCACATTCACGTCCACCTCCGCCGGGTCGAGCTCGAGGAAGAGGAACGTGACCGGGAACTGCCCTTTCATGAGCGCGGTGTGATAGCCCTCTTTCAAGGCCGCGCCGATGACCGGGCTCTCGATCGCGCGCCCGTTGACGAAAACAAACTGCTGCGACCGGCTCGCCCGGCTCACCCCCGCCTGACCAATGAAGCCGCTCACCCGCAGCTTCCCTTTCCCTGGTTCCACCTCGAGCAAACGCGCCACCAGTTCGCTTCCCATCAGGTCGCGAATCCGGTCGCGCAGCGTCTTCGTCGCCGGAAGCTGAAAGACGACCCGTTCGTCGCGCACGAGCGAGAAGGCGATGTCCGGATGACCGATCGCCTGGAGATTGAGCTGGTGCTCGATGTTCCGCGTCTCGGTGTTCTCGGTGCGGAGAAATTTCCGGCGCGCCGGCAGATTATAGAAAAGCGAGCGCACCTCGACCTGCGTCCCGGGCGCTTCGCCGCCATCGCGCACCGTCTCGATTTTCCCGCCGGAGACGAGCACCTCGGTCCCGGCGACGGCCTCTTTTTCCCGAGTCGTTAGGCGAAAACGCGCCACGCTCGCGATGCTCGGGAGCGCTTCGCCGCGAAATCCGAGCGTGGCCACGGTCGCGAGATCCGCCGCCGTCCGGATCTTGCTCGTGGCGTGCCGCTCCAGGCAAAGCAGCGCATCGTCGCGGTCCATCCCGCTGCCGTCATCGGTCACGCGGATGAGCGAAATGCCGCCGCGCCGGATCATGACCTCGATCGATTGCGCCTGGGCGTCGATGCTGTTCTCGACCAGCTCCTTCACGACCGAAGCGGGTCGTTCGATCACCTCCCCTGCCGCCACCTGGCTGGCGAGAGTATCGGAAAGAAGGCGAACGCGGCTCATAAGAGGCCAAAGTTTAGAATCGCACCCCTCGATTGCGAACGAAAAGCGCCGCGACAGCTCTCATCCTCCCCGACGCGCCGCCAACTAATTAGCTTGCCATGCCCGACCGGGATTTTGCTAAGTCGAGCCGCTCACTTTCGCCCACCTCCACCCATAAAATCATGACGTTAAAGCACGCTCTCATCGTCCTCATCCTCTGCGCCACCGTCTCCCTCGTCAGTGCCGACAAGAAAGACAAATTCATCGTCAACACCCGGTTTAACGGTGACGCCATCGTCTACCTGAATCGCGGCACTGATCTGTTGGAGAAGGGTGACATCCAGGGTGCGCGAAAAAACTTCGAGGCGGCCCTCCGCGTAGATCCGAAAATCTGGCCGGCCTACCTCAATCGTGCCGGCATCTATGCGAGGGAGGGGAAATGGGAGTTGGCGCTGCAGGACTGCAACTCCGCGATGCGTCTGCGCCCGGGCTTTTTTCGGACTGCCGTCTTGCGGGCGAACGTCAATCAGCACCTCGGAAACGACCGCGAGAGCCTGGCGGACTTGAACACCGTCATTTCCCTGCATGCCGACGATGAGACCGACGCGGTCGCGTTGAGCCAGCGAGCCTGGATCCGCCTGCTCAGCCGGGACAAGGCGGTCTATAACCCGGAGCAGGCGTTAGCCGACGCCCGCCTGGCCTGCCGGCTCAACTACTGGAAAAAAGCGAGCTACATCGAAACCCTCGCTGCCGCCTGCGCTGCCAATGGCGATTTCGACGACGCCGTGAAGTACGAACAACAGGCGATCAAGAGCGACAAGCTCAGCCCGCAAGAGCTGAAAGAAGCGCAGGTTCGCCTCGCGCAATATTCGCAACGAAAACCGATCCGCCGTGAATCCCGCTAACGCGTAATCCTACCCGAGGACGGCCAGCGCCTCGTCAAAATCCCGGCCGAAGGCGACAATCCCGTCCACGTGCCCTGACATCGCGAAAATCCTCCGCGATTGCACATCGGTTTCACGAAAAAGCCGCTGCAACTTCCCGAGCCATCTCCGGCGTTCCGTAAGCAACGTCGGAGCCGGTGGCGATGCCTCGCTCGCACAGATTTCGCCACAGATTCGAATCATGCCCGTGCGCGACGACGCGCACTTCCTTCGCCACCGAATACACGGCCGCATGCGTGAGCGACTCGGCCGAGGCAATCGCCCGGCCTTCGCAACGCAGCCAATTGCGTTCGAAATCCCACGCGATCACTTTCGCGTAGTCGGGCAAATCCAGCGCCGGCAGCGCGCCCGTGCCGGTGCCGGTGATGTAGAACGAATCGCTTGCGCCGTCGCGCAGGCTGAGGTTGCCAAACCCGATCCCGCTCTCATCCACCCCGAGCAGGCCGAGCCGCCGCAATTCCTGCCGGGCCGCGTTCAGTTCCGCGAAGCCGGGAAATGGCGCCAGCTCCCCGCCGGTCGATTCGTAGTGAAACTTGACGACGCCCGTCTCGCTCATGGCGCGTGCTCGGGAAAGAGCGCGAGGATGCTTTGCTCGTTAGGCTGGCAGATCCCGCGCTCGGTGATGAGCCCGCTAACGAGTCGCCGCGGCGTGACGTCGAAACCATAGTTCGCCGCCGGGCTGCCTTCGGGCGTGACGCGCACTTCCACCGACCGGCCCTCGGCCCAGCCGTCGGCGTGTTTCACCTCTTCCGCGCCTCGCTCCTCGATCGGGATTTCCTTCAGGCCGTCGCGCATCTTCCAATCAAACGACGAAGAAGGCAGCGCGACGTAAAACGGCACGCCGTTATCCTGCGCCGCGAGTGCCTTCAGGTAAGTGCCGATCTTGTTCGCGACATCGCCGGTGTAGGTCGTGCGATCGGTCCCGACCAGGACGAGGTCCACCTCGCCGCGCTGCATGAGATGCCCGCCGGTGTTGTCGGCGATGACGGTGTGCGGCACGCCATGCTCGCCCAATTCCCACGCGGTCAGTTTCGAGCCCTGGCTGCGGGGGCGCGTCTCGTCGACCCAGACATGCACCGGGATTCCGCGATCATGCGCGGCATAAATCGGCGCGGTGGCTGAGCCATGGTCGACAAACGCCAGCCAGCCGGCGTTGCAATGCGTCAGGACGTTGACTGGTCGACCGTTTTTCCGCTGCGCGATTTGCTCGATCAACTCCAGGCCGTGCACGCCGATTTGCCGGCAGTGTTCCGCATCCTCGTTGGCGATCGCGTCCGCGGTTTCGCGCGCGAGCGCGATCTTCTCCCCCGCCGTTGCGCCGGTGGCGATCCGCGCGAGCTGGCGCTCGAGCGCCCACGCAAGATTGACCGCCGTGGGCCGGGTCGCGCGCAAAAGCTCGGCGGCTTCATTCAAATCCACCTCCGCCAGCGTGGCCAGATACATCCCGTAGCCGGCGGCGGCCCCGATCAGCCCCGCCCCGCGGACGTGCATGTCGCGGATCGCCGTCCGCCATCTGCTCGACGGTCGCGACATCCTCGATCACGAACCGATGCGGCAAGGCCCGCTGGTCAATCAACTGCACGACACGTTCATCGTCCGGCTTCAGCCAAATGGTGCGATAGGGACGGCCCGCGACGTTCATTTCCTCGGAAGATACTCAACCGATCGATCTCTGGTGATGAAAATTTCCCGGGATGCAACCGCTGTATTCAACGCCGGGACATGGTCTAGTAGCGGATGCAGAAGAAGTTATTCGCGGAGCTGGGACTCGCTCCGGAAATTTTAAAGGCGATCGAGCGGATGGGCTTCGAGGAAGCTTCGCCGATCCAGTCGGCCGCCATCCCGGTCCTGCTCGAGGGCGCGGACGTGGTCGGGCAATCGCAAACCGGTTCCGGGAAGACGGCCGCGTTCGGCATTCCGGCGATCCAACTGGTCGACGCAAGCCTGCGCGCGCCGCAGGTGCTCGTGCTCTGCCCGACGCGCGAGCTGGCAGTCCAGGTCGCGGAAGAGATTTCGAAGCTCGCTTTCTTCAAACGCGGCGTGCGCGAGTTGCCGATCTACGGCGGGCAATCCTACGAGCGGCAATTTCGCGGCCTGAGCGCGGGCGCGCAGATCATTATCGGAACGCCGGGCCGGGTCATGGATCACCTCGAGCGCAAGAGTCTCCGGCTCGACCAGATCAAGATGGTGATCCTGGATGAAGCCGATCGCATGCTCGACATGGGTTTCGTCGACGACATCAAGACCATCCTGCGCGAAGTGCCTAACGAGCGGCAGACGGTTTTCTTTTCCGCCACCATCCCGCGACCGATCCAGGAATTGATCAAGACCTTCACCCGCAACCCGGTCAATGTGCGGATGGAAGCCGAGGCGCTGACCGTGCCGGCGATCGAGCAGATTTATTACGAAGTCGATCGCCGCTCGAAGCTGGAGGTGCTCTGCCGCCTGATCGACCTCGAGGACATCAAGCTGGCGATCATTTTTTGCGCGACCAAGATGATGGTCGACGATCTGACCGAGCATCTGACCGCGCGCGGTTACAATGCCGACAAGCTGCACGGCGACATGACCCAGGCGATGCGCGAGCGAGTGATGGGAAAATTTCGCAAGCGCGCGATCGAGATCCTGGTCGCGACCGACGTGGCGGCGCGCGGGCTCGACGTGGACGACATCGAGGTCGTCTTCAATTACGACCTGCCGCACGACGGCGAAGATTACGTGCATCGCATCGGACGCACGGGCCGCGCGGGCAAGGGCGGCAAGGCGGTGACGTTTGTGGCCGGGCGGGAAATTTACCGGCTGGAAAATATCCAGCGTTTCACCAAGAGCCGCATCCGGCGCGAAAAAATTCCTTCTGCTGAAGAAGTGGAAGGCCGGCGCGCGACCGCATTCGCCGAAGCCATCCGCGAGACGCTGGCGAAGGGCGAATACAAGCGCCACGATGAATTGCTCGACCGCCTTCTTGAACAGGGGCATTCGCCGACCGATATCGCATCGGCGCTCATTCACTTGTTAGGCGAAGACAAAACGCGCGCCGGCCAGGCGATCCCGGAAGACCGGCCGCGCCGTGACTACGATCGCGCGCCTGATCCCGGCGCGCGGGGACGCCGGGAGCGGAGCCGCGACGACTACGAAGCCGACCGACCGTCGCGTGGCCGGCGCGAGCGAAACGAGCGGCCGCCGCAGAGCGGTCCGCGCGAAGAGGCCGGGATGGTTTCGCATGAAGCGGGCATGGTGCGTCTGGCCTTCAACGCCGGCCGCGCGCATTCGGTGCAGCCGGGCGATTTCGTCGGCGTGATTGCAGGCGTAACCGCGATTCCGAAAGGCGAGATCGGCGCGATCCATTTACAGGCCACGAAGACGCTGGTCGATGTCGCGGAGGCCCGCGTGCCGCTGCTCTTGAAGAAGCTGAACGGGATTCAGTTCAAGGGCCGCAAGCTGCTGGTCAAGGTGTCGAAGTGACGACTCGTTAGGCAGACCGGGAAATAAGCGACTGCAGCTTCTGCAGCTTCGGCCCGGCGAGGGGCACACTCAGCATCGTGCTGGCCAGCGCCATGAGGAGCGTCGCGGTGAAGGTCTCACTCGTGATGATGCCCTTGTCGAGCAGGATGTTGACGAAGATGATCATGATCAAAGCCTTCGTCTGCAGGAGCCAGCCGATGATGGAGGCTTCGCCCTTTTCCCACTTCAGGATCTTCCCGGCGATGTGCACGCCGACCAGCTTGCCGCTGACCGAGGCGACAAGGAGGAGCGCGCCCGCCGCGAAAACAATCGAACCGCCGACCTGCCAGGTCGTGCGCAGCCCGGTGGAAAGGAAAAAGACCGGCATAATCGCGAGCAGGACATGGCCGCGGAAGAGGTCCATCTGTTTTTGATCGAACATGGCCGCATCGAGCACCGCGCCGGAGAGGAAAGCCCCGACCATGAAATGCAGCCCGGCCCAGTCGGCCGCAAAACCCGAGACGGCCAGCCAGATAAGTCCGGCAAACCAGCGGTCGCGCTCCGGGATTCGCCACATCAGTTTGCGGACGAGGAAAGAGGCGAACGCGAAGACGACAAGAAACCCGAGTTGTCGGCCGACCCGATCCCAATCGAGCAGGATGAGCGCGAGCACGCCCCAGATGGCGACGTCATCGAGGCTGGCGTAACGCAGAATGCGCTGACCGATCGGCTCGCGCAGAATGTGGAGCTTCTCCATGAACAGGACCAGGATCGGAAGAGCGGTGACCGCGCAGGCCATGCCGACGCCGACGATCAATTGCCACGGATGCCCTTTCGGTCCCATCCATTCGTCGCTCATGAAGGTCATGATAAACGCCGCCCCGCAGCCGAAAAGCAGCGGCATCCCCAAGGCGAGACCGGCGGTGACTCCTGTCTCGCGCCGATAGCGCCACGCTTTCTGAATATCGAGCTCGATCCCCGCCACCCAGACGAAGAGCATCACCGCCCACATCGCGATGCCATTGAGATGGGCGATGACCGCGGGGTTAAAAACGAACTTGTAGTAATCGGGGAAGGCCGCCCCTAAGACACCCGGCCCAAGCAGGATGCCGCCGATGATCTGCACGACGACAAGCGGCGCGTAATACTCCGTCCGCAACAGCCGCCACACCAGATAGGGCACGGTGAAGATGATCACCATCGCGATCAGGAAAATTTCGGAAGTGGACATCATAATGAAAGGCAATCGAAATAAGGACTCGCGGCGGCGGGCTTCCGCGAGAGCGGGTAGAGAAGTCGCAGAATTCCAGACCGCCTAACAACGGAAAATCGCGTTGCACGGATTCTGTAATGCAGGTGTAATGACAAAGAAATAGAGAGATTCTGGCCCGGCCTTCGGGCGACGATGTCGCCCCCGAGAGGGACTTTTGGCTCTTGCCGGAGCGAACCTTCCGATAACAGTTCCCGGCGGTCCGACCATTCGCGCCCCTCCAAGCGATCTGGCGCTCGCTGCGTTCTGATGGAATGATCTCGCTCGTGACTACAGAACGCGATTACGTCCTCGGAACGCATGATGACGAAGTGGCCCGCCTCGGCCTGCAACATCGAGTCTGGCGTCCTGTCGTGCTCGATTGCTGGCAGAAAGCCGGGATCACGATCGGGAGCCGCGTTCTCGATCTCGGCGCGGGGCCGGGTTACGCCACCACCGACCTGGCCGAGATCGTGGGGCCCGCCGGCGCCGTGGTTGCAGTGGAGCGCTCGGGCAATTTCGTCCGGGCGCTGGAGGAAAAATGCCGCGCCCGCACCCTCGATAACGTGCAAATCCACGAACGCGACTTGATGACCGACGATCTACCGGAAGGGGGCTACGATTTTTCCTGGTGCCGCTGGGTGGCTTCGTTCGTGACTGATCCGGCCTTGCTTATCCAAAAACTCGGACGCGTCATGCGCCCGGGAAGTCGCGCGATCTTCCATGAGTATGCGCACTATCTGACCTGGCGTTTTATTCCCCGGCTGCCGAACCAGGAACGTTTTGCGGAAGAGGTCAAGGCAAGCTGGGCCGCGGCGGGCGGGAAAGCCGACATCGCTCTCGACCTGCCGGCCTATCTCAATCAGAACGGCTTCGTCGTTAAGACCGCGCAACCCCGGCTCTACTGCGTCGGTCCGAGCGATTATATGTGGCAGTGGCCAGTTTCATTCGTGAAAATAGGACTGGCACGGCTGCTGGAACTCGGCCGGATTGACGCCGCTTTCGCGGCCAGGGTGGAACAAGAAGTGGCGACGGCTGGCACGAATCCGAACTCGCGTTTCTTTACCCCGCTCGTTCTGGAAATCGTGGCCGAGAAGATCACCTGAGCGTCAAATGCCCTGGACCGTTGCCCATCCTGCCCTTGTCCTGCCGTTGCGGCGTTTCTCGCCGCAACCCCTCGACTTCGCCGCGCTGGTTTTGGGTAGTACGACTCCCGACATCGGCTACTACGTCAATAATTTCGCACTCGCGACTTTCGCCCACACCCTGCCGGGCAGCCTTCTCGCTTGCGTCCCGATCGGCGTGCTCTTGATGCTCGTTTATTATCTCTTCTGCAAGCCGCTCTGTTATGCCCTGCCGTCACCGCATCGACAGGCGCTGCTTCCTCTTTGCCCGGATTTTCCGCTCACTTTTCGACCTTGGGCGATCATCCTGCCTTCTCTTTTGCTCGGTGCCTGGAGTCATAATTTCTGGGACGCTTTCACTCATGAACACGGTTGGTTTGTCGACCGCATTCCGTGGCTGATGCAGCCAGTTGTCCAGCTCAGTACCATCAATGTCCGAGTCTATCTCGTTCTCCAGGAAGCCAGCACCGTCGTCGGCTTCGGGATTGTGGCGATCGCTTATTGGATGTGGTTGCGTCGCCAACCTTCGCCTTCCGCCACCGACTCTCAGTCGGAGGTTTGGCGTTATCTGTTTTGGGTTGCCATTGCCCTGGCATCACTCCTCTTTGGCTACCCGGCGGCAGCCGCTTACGCCAACTCCGTCTCGGCTCATGGATTTCTTTTCCTGCGCAGCATCCTTTTCCGCACGGCGGTTTACGCGCCTCAGGTCGCGGTGCCCTTGAGTCTTATCGCCGCTGCTATCATTTATGCGCAACGACGGCGCTCTTCGGAAAGACCCACGCCTCCTTAAGCTTCCCCTTGTTCGCTCAGGCGGAAATTATGAAATCGAAATACGATGTAGTTATTCTAGGCGCGGGTCATAACGGCCTCGTTGCCGCCTCTTACCTTAGCCGCGCTGGGCTGAGCGTCCTTTTGCTCGAGAAGAACGACTACATCGGTGGGGCAACGACCTCGCAGAAGGTTTTCCCGGATTACGACGCCCAGCTCTCACGCTACTCCTATCTCGTTAGCTTGTTCCCCAAAAAGATTATCGACGATCTCGGTTTGGATCTCGAACTTCGACGCCGTGAAATCGCCTCCTATACTCCCTACCTCCGCGATGGGCACCACGGTGGACTACTCCTAAGTAACGTCTCGGAAACGCAGAGTCGCCGGTCGATGGCGGAGTTAACCGGGAGTGATGCGGAGTTTGAGGCCATGAAACGGTTCTACGCTTTGTCCAAAACCTTTGCCGAGAATGTCTGGCCGACCATGCTCCAACGGTTGCAGACGAAGGAACAACTGGAACAGAGTTTCAACACCAGTGAGCACGGACGCGAAGCCTGGCGCAGCCTGGTGGAAGAACCGCTCGGCAACGTGGTCGAGCGCTATCTGCAGGATGACCTGGTCCGCGGCCTGGTTCTGACCGATGGGAAGATCGGCGTCTTTACTCACGCACACGACCCTTCACTGCTGCAAAACCGGTGCTTTCTCTATCACCTGATCGGAAACAAGACTGGAGAGTGGACAGTTCCGGTGGGTGGGATGGGCAATGTCGCCCGGCAGCTCGAACTCGCCTCCCGCAAACACGGCTCCGAAATCCTCACACGAGTTACGATTAAGGCGCTCGGTCTTTCCGCGAAAAAGCGCACGGTGGATTTCGAGATTGCAGGAAAACCGCAGAGCGTCGAAGCGCGTTTCGTCCTGGTTAACTTTGGATTGAACGTCCTGGCCAAGGTCCTTGGCGAATCTTACCAACCGGATGCAACCGATGAAGGCTCAGTCTTCAAGATCAACATGCTCTTGCATCGCCTGCCCAGGTTAAAGGACGACGCCAACTCCGGGACTGACGCATTTAGCGGTACCTTTCATATCGACGAGAGCTACGAGCAGATGGCGACCAGTTATCAACAGGCTGCGCAAGGTCAGCTACCGGAGAAGCCGCCGAGTGAGATCTATTGCCACACTCTGACTGACGACAGCATCCTCTCCCCCGAGCTTCGCGCCAAAGGCTTTCACACTCTGACTCTGTTCGGAATCGATACGCCTTACCCGCTATTCGCCAAGGATAACGCGGCTGCCCGAATCGATGCTCAGGCCAAGTTCGTCGCCGGGATGAATTCGTGGCTAGCCGAGCCGCTGGAGGATTGTCTCGCCAAGGCGAATGACGGAAGTCTCTGCATCGAAGGCAAAAGTCCGGTTGATATCGAGGACGCCCTCGGTCTGTATCACGGAAACATTTTCCAAAACGCACTCACTTTTCCTTTCGCCGAAGAGGAAGAGCAGGCGGGCACGTGGGGCGTCGAGACAGCGTATGAGGATGTCTATCTCTGTGGGTCCAGCGCGCAGCGCGGTGGAGCAGTGAGCGGCATACCCGGTCACAATGCCGCGATGAAGGTGCTGGAGCGGGTAAGTCCGCGCAGAGCTAGAGCCTGTCGTGCACTTTCAATCTGACGGCGGCGCGCTAGACGCTCAGCGGGCGGGCGGACCGATACGAACAGCCGCAGAAGCGCGCGAGCGCAATCTTTACTTTCATGCGACCGTCCTTAACCGATGCGGCCGTGTCCGACAGTTCATCCCGGTATTCACCGTCGCTCAACTCCGGTCCCACCGATAAGTCGCGTTCGACAGGCTGATTTGCCTGGTTAAAAAGACAGAGCACGCGGTCGTCCAACTGCGCCCGGACGAACCCGAGCAGGTCCTTTTCCACAATCACCGTTCGACGGCTGCCGCTTCGCAAAGCGGGATGCCGGCTGCGAATCTGAGTGAGGGTCTTAAAGTGACGCAGAACTTTCTTCTCGGGATCGGTCACATCTTCGCCGAAGCGCATGTCGCGCCGGTTGTCCGGATCGCCCGCGCCGCTCATCCCCAGCTCGTCGCCGTAGTAAATCATCGGCACGCCGTCGACCGCGAGGAGGAAGGCCTGGGCTAACTCGATCTTCGCGTAGTTGGATGGCTGGTCGACCTTGGGCGGTGTCACCCACCCGACTTCTTCTTCCTTCGCGCCTTTCGGGTCGGGCAGATCGCTGTCGGCATAAGCCATAAAGCGGCCCTTATCGTGATTGCCGATGAGCGGTGACATCAGGCTCTCCTTGCCAAACGACGTTTCCGACGCGGCCAGCGACGCCTCCAGCAAATCCAGACCGATTTTTCCCTCGGCAAAGCAGTCCTTGATCGAATCGTAGAGCGGGAAATCGAATTGACCGTCCAGCATGTTGGGACCGACGTAGGAGTCGATGCCAGTTCGGTCCTTGAACGTTTCGCCTACCAAATAAAGCGGTCGCCCGCGCTTTGCTTCGACTTTTTGGCGGAGCGCGCTGCGAAACTTCCACCAGAAATCGGTCGGGATATGTTTGACCGCGTCGAGGCGGAAACCGTCGAGGTCATACTCGTTAGCCCACCAGGCGGAGTTCTCGATCAGCGCCGTCACGGCGGCGGCGTTGGCAAAGTCGAAGGTCGGCATATACGGCTCGAACCAGGTGGTGAATTGATAGTCGTCCCAGCGCCGGAGGTTCTTCGTCCCATCCGGCAGCTCGAGCGAGCCAAACCAGTCGCGATGCTCTTTCCACCAGGGATGTTCGGTATGGACGTGGTGGAGGACGAGATCGGCGATCACCTTGAGGCCGTTCTCGTGCGCGGTTTTGATGAGTGACTTGAGCGCGGCCGCGTCGCCGAAGTGCGGCTCGACCTCGGTCGGCGAGATCGGCCAGTAACCGTGATACCCAGTGTACCAACGATGCGGCTCGGGGTATTCCTGGTAAGCCCCGGCCGGGTTCCGGTTCAGCGGAGCGATCCAGACGGTGTTAACCCCGAGTTGTTTGAAATAGCCTTCCGTGATTTTTTGCTCGATCCCGCGCCAGTCGCCACCGTGGAAATTTGCGGGCGGTTTCACGTTGGGGTTTTCGACCGGATGATCGTTGCTCTGATCGCCATTGTGGAAGCGATCGGTCAGCGCGTAATACATGATTGCATCCTGCCAGCGAAAGTCGGCGGCTTCGCCTAACGAACAACGCACGACATTACTGGCCTGGCCGCCGACATTGACCGCAACCACGCGAACCCAGGTGCCGGCGGGAAGTCCCGCGCTGGGCACGGTGATCTCCGAAGGCTTTGTCGTGGCCGCAATCAACCTCGTCGAACCGTCGGACAATTCCGCAACCGCGGAGACCGATTGGATTTCCCCGGCGCCGGCGGCGCGGACGATGAGTTGGTCCTTCTCCAGCCGGTCGGCGTAAATGGAAAGGCCGGCATTGCTGGGCGCGCCCTGCTCGATTTTCAAAAGGGAATTGGTGCCGCCAAATCCGTCCGGCTCATGCAGCGGATTTTTCTCGTCGATCGCCCACTCGCCATCGACGACAAATTTGTAACTGTAACTCCCCGGCTCGAGCGGGACGGCGGCCCGATAAACCCCGCTCTCGTCGGCGTGCAGCGGAGTGGCCTCCTTGCTCCAGCCGTTAAAGGAACCGGCCACCGCGACCTGCTTCGGTTTGACCGGCGGGGCGATAGACGAATTCATGCTGCTGCTGGCCGCGAATGGCGAGGGTGATGACGCCCTGCTTCGTTTCCTTGCCGTCGGTCACGGTGAAAGGCAGATCGATCAATCCGCGCGCGGTAGAACTGACCGAGAGTTGGAGTTGCAGGCTGGCATGATCGAAGCTGACCTGTAGCGCCTCCGCCCCTTTGATGCTGGAACTTCGAACTCTTCGTCGGCTGATAAAAGCGATGGAGATCGAGCACGAGCCCCGAACCCGCCGGGATGAACTGCACCGGGATGGGGCCGAGAAACAGGTCGCCCGCCCGCGCCGTCAGGGCGCAAAGGAAAAGGCCGAGCAGGCTAATCGTTAGGCGCGCTGATTTCAAAGAAGTAGGCGGTGAGCGGGGCCAGGGCGGGCAAGAGCCAGTCCATCGGGACTACCGAGCGCCGCCCGGGGCAGGCTCAACTGCAGGTTGCCGGCGAGCCGTTCGGTGAGACGCAGGGCGGCGCTGTCGTTAGGCTGAAACTGCAGAAACTCGAGCGCTTCTTTCGGGAAGAGGACTCGCGTGCCTTTCAGTTCC
Source organism: uncultured Verrucomicrobiae bacterium (assembly GCA_963740715.1). Taxonomy (GTDB): domain Bacteria; phylum Verrucomicrobiota; class Verrucomicrobiia; order Chthoniobacterales; family UBA10450; genus Palsa-1392. The sequence goes on from CAVUGD010000027.1 coordinate 46,695, forward strand.
TCCTTCGCGTGCAGATTGACCACGGCGAGGAAGCGCTGCCGGGTAACCGGATCAAAACGAAGCCAGGCGTAGAGCCAGTGACCGCCGGCCGGTTCCGTCCCGACCTGGCCGAAGTGCGGGTTGCCGTTATTGGCGGGATTTAAGGGAAAGAACGCGCCGTCGCGGAAAGCCGGTTCGTTCACGAGGGCGAGCAGGCGTCCGTAGTCTTCGCGCAATTGCCCGCGCTCGGCGGAGAGTTTGGCGCCGTCGTATTTGTGTCCGTTCGTCCACTTCACCAACTCGGGGATCGACCAGTAATCGAAGATCGAGGTGCGCGCGTCGTCGCCGCCGAATCCTTCCGCGCCTTCCGCCGGTTCGCCGACTTCCTGCCCGCTGTAGAGCATGACCGGGCCGCGTCCGACGCCATAAAGAATGGCCGCGACCGGGCGCCCGACCTGCATTCCGAGGCCGCCCCAGTTCCCGCGCCCGGCGAGACGGACCTCGTCGTGGTTCTCGGCATAACGAACCGAATTTTCGAAAATGAAATCGGCCGAGCGCGCCTGGTCGAGATCGTTCGCCCAACCCGAACCGTCGTAGATGTTCTTCAACGCCTTGTAACTCGGGTCGTCGTAAACCGCGTCGAAACCGGCGTCGAGCAGGTCGAACATGACGTTCGATTTGCCGCCCTGCAGTTGCGAGATGACCGGATCGCTCCCCGGGACTTTGGCCGGATCGCTGTCGTAGGCTTCGCCCATGAAGAAGACGTTAGGCGCGCGGCTCCGGGCGCGGCCGATGAGCCATTTCCAAAATTCCGGCGGCTCCATGTGCGACATGTCGCAACGAAAACCATCGACCCCCATCTCCTGCCAGTAGGCGATGACCTGGTCCATTTTCGTCCAGGTATCGGGGATCGCCTGATCCGGAGTGAGCGCGTTGGGATAGTCGCGCCGGGCCTTGGCCGGGTCGGTGAAATCGTAGCCGTAATTCAGCTTCACGGTCTCGTACCAATCGCCGAGATCCGGTTTCCAGCTGACCACGTTGTTGCCGGTGACGCGGCCGAAGTCGGTCTCGCCGCTGAACAAGCCGTCGCACTTCATTCCCTCGAGTTTGCAGGTCGGGCTGATCGCGACCCCGTCCTTGCAGGTCGGCAAATGAAGCGGCGGACCGTTCTCGTCCGGTTTCAAATAAAAGAAGTTATTGCCCGGATCGAAAAATTTTTCCCGGTCATCGCTCCGGCCAAAGTCGATTTCCGGTTTGATGTCGGAGTGGTAAGAGCGCGCGACATGGTTCGGGACAAAGTCGATCAACGCCTTGAGCTGATGTTTGTGCAGGCGCTTTAGAAGCGCCTTGAATTCCGTGAGGCGATTTTTCGGTTCGACGGCGTAGTCGGGGCAGACATCGAAGTAATCCTTGATCGCATACGGGCTGCCGGCGATGCCCTTGAGCAGATCGGGATCGTCGGCCGGCTCGCCGATCGCGGCGTAATCGGTCCCGGTCGCCTGTTGCAGGACGCCGGTGAGCCAGACGTGGGAGAACCCGAGCTTTTGCAAAGATTTGAGCGCGGCGTCGTTGATGTCGTTAAATTTTCCGACCCCGTTCGCGGCCAGGGTGCCGTTCGGCTGGCGAGTTTCGTTCGTGTTGCCAAAGAGCCTAACGAAAAGCTGGTAAATCCGCGGGCGGGCCGTGGTGTAGCCGAGGCGACCGCGGACTTTCGCAACCGCCTCCTTTCCGTCGAGATCGACTTCGAAATAATGGGGCAGGTACTTATCCCCTTCCCCGGCGGCGACCGAGCGATCCGGGATTCCGAAGAGCCGGCCCCAGCTTTTGTTGCCGGTAAAATCCTTCGAGTAAACGACCAGGTCGATCTTTTTGCCTAACGTCGCGCGCGGCAAACGAATGACGCAATCGTAGGCGCCGACTTCGATCTCCAGTTCCGTTTCCTCGCGTTCACTCCATTTCCAGTTTTGCCACGTCCGTTGCCAGACCTTTGAGTGATCCGTCCCGAGCTGTAGGAAATAGAGTTTGTCGGCCTGGAAAGGGAGAAAGACCGTTGAGCCTTCCGCGCCCTCGCCGAACGGAATGACCGCCGAGCCCAAACCAGACCCGGTCCGGAGCGCGACAAAGACGGTCCGCTCCCAGTCCACCTCACCGCCGCGGTAGTCGATCTCCAATTTTTCCTCCTCGATGGAGAACTTCACGACCGGGTCGTCGCTGGCGAGCGCGGTCGACATCAGGCCGAGCGACGCCAGGGCGCAGAGAAAAATGCGGGCCATGGGCTTTCGATCACGATTAAGCGAGCGGACTCTCGGGCGGCGTCATGGTGGGAAGCATCCCCTCCTCTTCGATCACCCGCTCCAGTTGCTCGCTCGTGGCGGGCGTTTCCCTAACGAATTGGGTAAGGATGGCCGCGAGAAAAAGAAACCCGCCGCCGATCATGACCGCGAGCACCTGGTTGTTGTGCAGGACGGTGCCCATGAGTTTGTCGAAAGCAGAGCGCGGCCGCGATCTCGGGGAGGACGATGAAAAAGTTGAAGATCCCCATGTAAACGCCGGTCTTTTCCGCCGGCAGCGAGCCGGCCAGGATGGCATAGGGCATGGCGAGAATGCTGGCCCAGGCGATCCCGACCAGGCCTAACGACACGTGGAGCCAGCCGCGATTTTCGACCCCGTGAATGAACCCGACCGAAATGAAACCGGCCGCGCCGCAAAGGAGACAAAGCGAATGGACGTGGCGCCGGTTCAGGTTGGTCGCGAACCCGAGGAGGATGAAGGCGAAGAAGAAGGTGACGGCGTTCTCCGTCATGTAACAGAGCCCGGCCCATTCATTGCCCGCCTTGTAGAGCGGCGATTGCGGATTGGGCGCGCCGAAGACGTGATTCGAAACGGCGGGGGTGAAGTAAAGCCACATGCAGAACAGCCCGAGCCAGGTCGCGAGCTGGACGAACGCGAGCTGCTTCATGGTCGAGGGCATTTCCTTGAGCGCGCCGATGATTTCCCGCGTCATCGCGCCGATGCCCCGGCCCTGCGCTTTCATCCGGCGAAAGGAGTCCTCGTCCGCCGGCGGATATTCTTTCGTGGTCAGCACCGTCCAGAGCACCGCGCCGAAAAACGCCGCCGCTCCGATATAAAACGAGTAGCGGACCGTGATCGGGATGGCGTGCGCATTCCCGGCCGCCTCGGTGACGTGAAACCAGTTCGTCATCATCCAGGGCAGGCCCGAGGCAATGACGGCGCCGAGCCCGATGAACAAGCTCTGCATCGAGAAACCGGTCGAGCGCTGTTCCTCGGGCAGCTTGTCGGCCACGAAAGCGCGAAACGGTTCCATGCTGACGTTGATCGAGGCGTCGAGAATCCAGAGCAGCCCGGCCGCCATCCAGACCGCGCTGGCGTTAGGCATGGCGATTAACGCGAGCGAGCTGAGAATCGCGCCGACGAGAAAATAAGGACGACGCCGTCCGAGCCGGCCCCAGGTGCGATCGCTCATCGCGCCGATGATCGGCTGCACGAGAAGGCCGGTGAGGGGCGCGGCAATCCAGAGCTTCGCGATCTGGTCGGGGCGCGCGCCGAGGTATTCGTAGATCGCGCTCATGTTCGCCATCTGCAGGCCCCAGCCAAACTGGATCCCGAGAAAGCCGAAGCTCATGTTCCAGATTTGCCAGAGAGTGAGACGCGGCTTGTGCATAAGGCGGAGCGGGCGCGACGTTACCGAAGCGACGCTGCGCTAGGCAAGACGAAGTTTGGCTGCTTGCCCCGCCCGAAGAGCGTTAGCAGTTAATCCGGAGACCGTGCCCGCGAGCGGGGGCGGCTCCTCTTGTCATCCCGAGCCGGCGAAGCGCGGCGAGGGACCTCGCAGTTGGAATTTCGGTGTTCTTGCCGCGGGGCGGTGTTTCTGCGCGGGCGATCTTCGGATTGGGCGGAAGCCGCCAGCCACTCGTGAGGTCCCTCGCCGTCTGCGCGGCTCGGGATGACAATGCTCGGGAATGCGTCCGGCTCGCCGGCTCGTTAGCCAGCGGCTCGTTAGGCCGATTCGTTAGGCGAGCGACTCGAGCCGGCTGAGCAGATCTTTTTTGCTCGTCATGCCGGTGATCTGGTCGCGCAACTGGCCGTCCTTGAACAGCAGCAGGGTCGGGATCGCGCGAATGTTGTAGCGCGCCGAGAGGCTCTGGTTGTGGTCGACGTTCACCTTCCCCACTTTGACCGAGCCCGCTTTTTCCTTCGCGATCTCGTCCAGGATCGGCGCGATCATTTTGCACGGGCCACACCATTCGGCCCAGAAATCGACCAGCACAGGCTGTGTGCTCTTGACCACTTCGTTGTCAAAATTTGCTTCGTCGATCGTGATCGCGGCGGAATTTTCCATGATTTTTTTAAGAGAAATAAGTCCAGAGTTGAATGAGCAAGGTCAGCGCGGAAACGCCGAGCAAAGCCCAGCAGAGCTGCGTTGGAACCGATTCAACTAAGCCTTGCGGCGCCGGATTGGCAACTGCCGCCGGCGGCGCGGTCCGAATCACGGGAGCGGCCGGCACGTTGGCGGGTTGCACGCCCAGTTTCACCGTCGCCTTCATCGGCGAATCCGCGATGCGGGCGGTTTCTTTGCGCAGTCCGGCGGGTGGGACAGTGCGACTGGGAGGCGGGAAGGCCGGTTTCGGTGGAGGCGGCGGGGGCGGTTTCAAGCCGGAGGGCGGCGGCGGCACAAGGCCTTTCGCGGGAGGCGGCGGGGCTGGTGGAACCGTGCCCGGAGGCGTTGCTCCAGGCGCCCTCGCGAGCGGCGGTGGCGGGAGTGGTTTGGAGGCGGGTGCCGGCGGAGGCGGCACGTTCGGCTTTATCCCCGACGGCGGAGGTGGCATCGGCGGCTTGAAACTCGGGGCCGGCGGCGGGCTACTCGGAGGACGGACTGCTCCCGATGAAGCCGGCGGAGCGGCGGTCGGCGGCGCTGGCGGCCGGGCGGGCGGCGTCCCTCCCGCAGGCGCGAGCGGTTTCGGGCGCGACCGACGGCGGCGGGCGGACCGCGCCCGACGATGGCGGACGCACGTTTGCGCCCGGTGGCTTGGCTCCGGCGGGCGGGGCCGGCGGGCGATTCGGTAAATTGATGCGAGCCGTCTCTTTTTCCACCGGCACAGTCGGACGGTTCGTCGTGCGCGGGGGCAGGGTGATGCGCACGGTTTCTTTTTTCGGTTCGTTCAGATCGGCCATAGCAAAATTTACACTGATCGCCCCGGGTAAGACGGCCATGTGTCTCTCAAACCCCGTCCAAGGTGTCAACCATCAATCGCCCTCAGGCGAGCAAATCATAGCCGCGCACGCCGAGAATCTTTCGCCTAACGAACTCGCCAACCGGCGCGGCCTCGGCCAGAATCACCCGCGTGTCCACCTCTGGCGCGTCGGCCTCGGTGCGCGCGATGAGCGGCTGGTCGACGAGCAACTTTAACTGGTAACCGACTTTTTCGGCGGCAATCTCGCGCGCGATTTTTTGTTGCAGCGTCATGGCCCGCCGGAAACGGGCGTTTTTTTGCGCCGCGGAAATCTGGCCCGGCATTTTCGCGGCGCGCGAGCCTTCCTCCTGCGAGTATTTGAAAATCCCGAGCCGCTCGAAGCGCACCCGTTCGATGAACTCGAGGAGCGATTCAAATTCCGCTTCCGTCTCGCCCGGAAACCCCACGATGAAAGTGGTGCGCAAGGCGATTCCCGGCACCCCGGCCCGCAGCCTAACGATAAGATCCTCGATGTGCGCGCGGGAAGTTTCGCGGCGCATTCGGCCGAGCATCGCCTCGTCGATATGCTGCAAGGGCATGTCGACGTAGCGCGCCACTTTGCGGCATTGCGCGATCGTCTCGATCAGCTCGTCGCTCCAATGCGCGGGGTGGGTGTAAAGCAGGCGGACCCAGAAATCGCCTTCGATTTCCTCGATCTCGCGCAGGAGCGCGGTCAACGTCGGACCGCGGGCGGAATCGACCGGCTGGCGCGGCCCCGCTTTCTCGGTCCACAAATCCATTCCGTAATAAGTGGTGTCCTGGCTGATCAGGTTGATCTCCTTGACCCCCTCGGCGACGAGGCTCCGCATCTCCGCCAGGACCGAGGCGGGCGGACGGCTGCGATGCCGGCCGCGCATTTGCGGGATGACGCAGAAACTGCAGGGATGATTGCAGCCTTCGGCGATCTTCAGGTAGACGCTGTGCGCCGGGGTGAGACGAAAACGCGGCGTATCCCAATCGGGAATATAAGTCGGGCGCGGCGCGTGACGAGATTCTGGCCGCGCTCGCCGCCTTCCCTAACGACTCGCTCGACGATCGCGCCCAGTTCGCGCACCTGGTCGAGCCCGATGAACGCATCCACTTCCGGCATCGAGGCGCGCAACTCGGCGGCAAAGCGCTGCGACATGCAGCCGCTCACGATCAGCTTTTGGTTAGGCCGTTTCCCCAGCCCGCGCTGCTGGTGGGCCTCGAGGATGGCCTCGATCGATTCTTCCTTGGCCGAATCGATGAAGGCGCAGGTGTTCACGACCAGGACATCGGCCTCCTCGGCGTCGGGCGTGATCTGCATTCCGCGCTCCAGCACGCTCCCGAGCATGATCTCGGCATCGACCAGGTTCTTGGCGCAGCCAAGGCTGATCATGCCGACCTTGGTCAGGCCGGGCTGGATTTCGGGCGTGCTATTCAAAGGTGACATCCGGATCGCCCGCCGCCAGGGCCGCTCCATTTTTTGTGATCTGGACCGCGCCGCGCTCAAGCACCTTGACCGTGACGTGCGCGCCGCGAAACGAAAGAGGCGCGTCGGCCGGATCAAACCAGCCATTGAAAACCGGTTCGTTCTCGCCCGCGACCGTGACGCGCAGAAAAGTTTTCCGCATCGGCGTGATTTGCACACGGTTGACCGGCGGCGGAGCGGGAGCCTGCGGCGCAACCGCATCCGCTGGATTGACCGGCACCGCCCGGCGCACCTCGGGTTCGCTCGCCGCAGGTGTGGGGACAGGCGTGGGCGCAGGCGGAGTGGCGGTCGGCGCGATCGTCACGCGGGCCTCGCTCGCCGGCGGGGAATCCACCGGGAGAGCGCGGGGCGCGATGACGTTTCCGCTCTGCGTCGCGGAAGGCGATGGAGTTGCAGAAGCAACCGCGCCGGCTGGCGGCGTCGTCGGGGTGATGCGCTGGATGTCGAGCAGGAGCTTGACCAAATACAAGCCGAAGACGAGGACGCCGACGGCGATGATAAACGGGAGCAGCGCCGGACGTTTCGCCGGCTGCCGGCGCACGATTGGCGCCGGCGCGCTCGAGGGGGCATCCTGCAAATACGAGTAGCCGTCGACGCTCACCTCGCGCGAGGTTTCGAAGGCGTCGAGATACGGCGAGACGTCGACTTCGAGATACTTGCCGTAGATGAGAAGGAAGCCTTTCGCGTAGGCGAGACTGGAGAAGCTCGAGAAATCTTCCGCCTCGATCTCATGGATGCGCGAGGCGCGAATTTTGGTCACGCGCGAGGCTTCCTCGACGGAAATCTTCTTCTTGAGACGAGCCTCTTGTAGTTTTTTGCCGAGTTGTTCCATCGCAGCGGCGGGATCAGACGGCGGCGTCGAGATCGACGAGAATCTCGCGCGGCTTTGCGCCTTCGCCGGGGCCCAATATGCCGCGCTGCTCGAGAATATCAACGATCCGGGCCGCGCGGGTGTAACCGAGGCGGAGCCGGCGCTGCAGAAGTGAAGTGGAAGCGCGCTTTTCCTGGCGGATGATTTCGAGGCATTTCTCGACCAGTTCCTCGTCTTCCTCGGTCACGTCCTCGCCCGCTTCCCCGCTGTCGCTGCTGGAAATCTTTTCGTGGATCGCCATGTCGTAGGCGGCCGGGCTTTGCGCGGAGACGAAATCGACCAGGCGATGAATTTCCTCGTCGGTCACGAGCACGCCCTGGGCGCGGATGAGGCGCGAAGTGCTCGGCGGCAGGTAAAGCATGTCGCCCTGGCCTAACAATCGATCGGCGCCGTTCTCGTCGAGGATGACGCGGCTGTCGATCTTCGAGGCGACCTGGAATGCGATCCGGCTCGGGATGTTGGCCTTGATCACGCCGGTGATGACGTCGGCTCGCGGCGTCTGGGTGGCGACGATGATGTGAATGCCGGCGGCACGCGCCATCTGCGTGATGCGCGCGATCGCGCTCTCGACGTCGGCCGGCGCGGTCTGCATGAGGTCGGCCAATTCGTCGATGATCACGACGATGTAAGGGAGCTTGTCCGGGATGATCGGCTCGTCGTCGCGCGGGACGGCCATTGTAGCCGGGGGCGTCGACCCCGGCTGGGATTCATCTTCGCCTAACGAGCGGCCGGGGTCACGCCCCCGGCTACAACATCGTCATCGAGCTCCTTCTGCGTCTTTTTCGCCGGCCGCGCATTGAAGCCGGTGATGTTGCGCACCCCGGTCTTGGCGAAAATCTTGTAGCGCTTTTCCATCTCGAGAATGACGTGGCGAAGCGCGAGCAGCACCTTTTTCGGATCGGTCACGACCGGGATGATGAGATGCGGCAGATCGTTGTAGACCTGCATCTCGACCACCTTGGGATCGATCATGATGAAGCGCAGTTCCTCGGGCGTGAACCGGTAAAGCATGCTGGCGATGAGCGCGTTGATGCAGACGCTCTTGCCGCTGCCGGTCGTGCCCGCGACGAGGAGATGCGGCATCTGCGCGAGATCGGCGATGATGGTTTTGCCGTAAACATCCTTGCCGAGCGCGATCGGGAGTTTCGCGGTGGTGGAAAGCCAGTCCTCCGATTGCAGCAGCTCGCGCAGCGTCACTTTTACTTTGCGGCTGTTGGCCAGCTCGATCCCGACCGTGTCCTTGCCCGGGAATGGGCGCGAGGATGTTGATCCGCTCCGCGCGCGTGGCCCGGGCCAGGTCGCGTTCCAGACTAACGATCTTATCCACCCGCACCCCTTTCGCGGGATAGACTTCGTAGCGGGTAATGGTCGGGCCTTTCGTGATGTCGCCCGGCGCCACCTGGATGCCGAACTGGCCTAACGTCTCGATCAGCGTCCGCTGGATCTCCTCCAGCTCCGCCGGATCGGTCGCGACGCGGCCTTCGCTGTCGTGTTCCTCGAGCAGATCGAGTCCGGGCAGCTTGTAGTTCTCCGCGTCCCAATCGCCGGTCGTTAGGCCAGGCTCCGCTGCCGGGGCTTTCTTTTTCCCGCGCTTCAAATCGGCCAGCGACGGCTTCTTCCGCGCCGGGGCGTCGGACGGGAGCGCGGTCGTATCGACCACCTTGGGCTCGGGGCGATTGGCGAATTCCTCGAGCAGGACTTCGGGGTCCAGATCGGCTCTTGGGCACGGGCGCGCCTTTTTTGCGCAGTTTTTTCTCGAGCGCGCGCTGTTGCTTGGCGATCTCCTGCTGGCTGATCTCGAGCTGGCCCTTCAGGTCCGTCTTCCGCATCCGGCGGTGGAGCAACCAGAGCCGGAGCGCGACAAAGCCACGGCGGGTCGCGAGGACACTTTGCCTAACGAGATGGATGGGCCGCAGCCCGGTCATTAAAATCAGACTCGTCAGGTAAATGCCGAAAAGGACGATGACCGAGCCTTTCCCCAGAAAAACCCGGAAGAGACGCCGGCCAAAGAAAGCCCCGAGCCGGCCACCGGGGCCGTCGATGTTAAAGACCCGATGCCAGTCGTGCAGAAACCACGGCTGCAATTGAAACAAACACGCGCCCGAGGCGATGAAGAGAAGGATCCAGCCGAGCCGGCGCCTGACCTTCAACTCGCCATGAAACAATTTCGCGCCGCCGAAGCCGAGCAGCGTCACCGCCAGCAGATAGGAGGCGGCGCCGATCAGGAAATAACAAAGCCCGGCCACGATCGCGCCGAGCGGTCCGAGAAAATTCTGCGCCGGCCGGTTCGGCGAGGAAGTGGAATTAAGGAGCGGGAACCAGGTCGGGATGTCCTTCGGGACGTAAGAGATCAGGGCAAGGAAGAGCAAAGTCCCGACCCCGAGAAGGATGAGGGCGTAGACTTCATTCCATGCATTGTGCTGAGAGCGTTTGGCCACCGCGCCTCCATAGTAGCCGTCGCCCTGCGGCTTTCAATGGACTTGTCGCGCCGCGGCCGCATCCCATCCGGGGAGCGCGGGCGCCCCGCCCGCCCGTTCGGCGCCCCGCCGAACGGCCTTTCATCAATCGCCCGCGCCAGCCGATGAACTTTTCGCCGCGCCCTTGGTCGAAGATGGCGAAAGCAATCTCCGCCCTCCATTCGCCACACACCATGAAACCAAACCTTCTCCGCCTCTCGATTCTCGCTCTCGCCGCTGCCATCCCCGCGGCCGCGAGTTCAGCCTCCGACCAAACCAAGCGCCCGGCCGGTTTGATCGAACTCGACCGCGGCTGGACCAATCCCCATGTCCAGGGCGTCCGGATCCGCCTTGGCTGGTCCGACATTCAGCCGAAGAGCGCGACCGAATACGATTGGTCGGCAATCGATTCCGCAATCGCGAGCGCGCAAAAGAATCACAAGCTCCTCGGCCTCTCCGTGGCGATGCTGGGCCGGAAAGAAGGCGGACGGAACGCGATCCCCGATTGGGTTAAGGCGAAACAATATTCGCTCCCCATGACCCGGAGCGGCAACAAGCGTTCCATCATTCTTCCCTGGGATCCCGACGTGCAGCCGGCGCTCATCGCCTTCGTGAAAGCGCTCTGCGCGCATGTCGATGGCAAAGTCGATTACCTCGCCATGGGCGGTCTCGGCGTCATGATCGAGAGCTACATCTCCCCCGATCCCGCCACCATCGGGCTCACCATGGATGAAGCGGTCGCGAAGTGGACTGCGAGTAGCAATGCCATCATCGACGCACACGCCCAGAACCTGCATTCCACCCCGTTCATTTTCACCGCGGCCAAGCCGTTCCGGGGCCGCCCCGGCGTGCAGGCGCTGGAGCGCGTGGTCAGCGCCGCGGCGAAGAAATATCCCGGCCGGTTCGGCATCATGAATTGCTCGCTCAACGCCCGTTCCAGTCCTGAATATCCGCCTAACAAACTCGTCGGGGAATTCCACGACACCAACCCGGTCGGGTTACAATTCCTCACTTCCACGGAAGGCTTCGGCAACCACGACCTCGGCGGCACGCTCGCGCAAGCCCTCGACGCCGGCATCGCCCTCCACGCGCAATATATCGAGATCTATTCCAAGGACGCCGACGATCCCGCCAACGCCGCCACCCTGGAAACCTACGCGGAGAAATTAAGGGGGAAGTGACGAGCGACTGAGCGAACGAATGAAAATGTCGACAACGGGAATCCGTTTGCATAGCCTGAGAATGTGGGGCATTTCAAACGAAGCCTGCCGGGGACAGCGCACTTCTGTTCGATGGGCGAACGGTTACTTCTTGGCCCAGGGCGGAAAAGAGGCAAAACTCGGCCGTTTCGTCGACGCTGCCCTCACCGCACGGCGAAAGCTTTGATCGGGCGCGGGATTCTGCTACATGCTTTCGAAACAGGCGTCAGCTGGTTCCGGCGCCAAGTCAAAAAACTGACGAGGACACAGCGAACTTTCCCCACGATGTCAAAACCGCCGCCCGTCCCCGAGCCGGAGTTTCTGAAGCTGTCTGGAAATCATCAAGAACTGACGAGGAAGCTATCCACGCTTGCCTGTCCCGTCGCCGACATCCTTGAGTATGCCAAGCATCTTTCAGAAGCCTGGTTCCGACTGGGCGAACAACATCTCAACGAGTCGAAATTGTTGAACGTCGCGGGTTGTCCGAGAGCCTCATATTCCCGCGCCTATTATGCGGTATACAACGCGTCAAAGGCTGCACGATACATTGTTCATGGATCTGTTAGCCTGAAAGGCGATGATCACGGCCGCGCATCCACGGACCTCCCGAGCGACTTTCCTGATGTCGCGAACTGGGCTGTCCAGATCACGGAGTTATACGGTACCGTTTACGCGCAGACTACGACAACTGGGCTACTACGACCGTGAGCTTCACATTGCAACCTGCACAAGCTATCGCGCGCGCCGAAGATTTCCTAAACGTGGCGCGTGGGTATTTGAACAGCAAATATGGGATGACATTATGACGATCGAATCGGAAGATGACGCTCTCGCAGAGGCGATTGCCGCGTTTGAACGCGAGGTCGGGGTCACCGGGATTCCTTACGTTCGCGTCCCGGCAGGTAATCGCGAATTTCTAAAGTTCGTCGTCGGGCGCGAAGCGCCCGTTTATACCCACGCGCTGCGCAACGGGCAGAAGTCCCTGGGCGACGATAACCCGTTTCGTGGAGCGATGGGCTTGGCTCCTGCGAAGCCGTCGTCGTTTCCGGCTTCGATTGAAGCTAATGCCCTCCTTACTTTGCTAACCCGGTCCACCCGCGAAGTGTCGCAGGACCGGTCCTCGTCGAAAGGATACGAAGTACCGTACGTGCCTTTTCAGAAGCGCGAAGACCATCAGCTTGCACAGCCCGCATCTCATATCGTCCGCGGACGACGAGGGGTGGGGAAGTCCACATTGATTCGGCAGCTCCGCTTTGCTCGGCGAAGGTGCCGCAGTCGTCGCTGTGCTGGACATGCAGCCCGTACTCGACGCTGCGCGGCGACGATCTCCACAAGGAGGTTCTGAGCGATGTCTGTATCGCGCTATCGGGATCCGGAGCCGCTTTGGCTTCCCGATTGAGCATCGAATACGTCGACAATAGCTTAAGTGTGGCGGCCGAAGAGATAATGAGCGGTGCTCTAACTGCGGCGCGAGCGCCGATTGTGATCAATCGTGCGCTGAAGAAGCTGACATCAACCACGAATAGCAACGCGTTCGTCTTCTTGGATGATTTTCACCTGATCAACCTCGAAGCGCAGCCAGCGCTTCTGCACACGCTGCACGCGGCCCTCAAGGGTGCGAACGGATGGATTAAAGTCGCCGGTCTGAGTTCCTTGCTAAACGTGTCATCACCCACGACTCGGGAAGGCCTACAAGTTCCTGGGGATGCTCAGTATATCTCCCTTGACTTGACCCTGGCTAACCCCGAAGCAGCAGAGACTCATTTGCGGGCGATCATGGATGGGTTTTTCGCTGCTGTTGGGTATGCGCAATCACGCACTGTCATTGGAGATCCTGCATTTCGGCGGCTCGCTTGGGCTAACGCCGGCGTTCCGCGAGATTTTCTGCAGATGTTCGGACGCTCGTTGGAACACGCGCAGAGAAATCGTCGGAGCGCGATCACTCTGTCGGACGTGAACATCGCTATAGGTGAATACGGACAGCAGAAAATCGACGACCTACAGCGAGATGCGCGAAACGAAGAGGGTGTCCTACGCGACATGCTCTCAAGGCTCGAAAAGTTGTGTCTCGACGACAACCGTGTGAACGCGTTCTTGGTTTTGAGCGAGAGTTCGCGGGAGCGGGATCTCGTTCAGATTCTCAGCGACCTGCGCTTGGTGCATCTCATCCATCAATCGATCACACCTGACAGGGCCGGAGAGCGTTACGAAGCATTCATCTTAGATTACGCGCTTTTCACCGGATTTCGGCGTCGCCCAAACGTCCGCGAAATGATCCCGGAGGAGCTTCAGTTCAAAGCTGCTGAGCTTCGCGCATTACCGAAGGTATCAGCTGGATTTCTCCCAGCGGAAAATTGATCGGATCGCAATCGGCAAACAGATCGAATCGACAGCAAGTGCGATGAAGATTCTACCGTGCATTTATTGTTCTACTGGCGCAGGGACGACTCGCGATCATATACCACCGCGATGCTTTTTCGCGGTGATGCCAAATCCGGCCATCACAGTGCCCTGTTGCGAACAATGTCGACTCGGAGATCAACGAGATGACGAGTTCATGCGCAATTTGTTTACGTCTACACGCGCGACCGAAGACCTTCAGAGCGTCAAAGGGAATCTTCAAAATAGGAAACTGAGATCATACCAAAATAATCCAGAGAAGATACTGAAGCTGCACGAGATCGTTAAGCCCACGCCGGCGGGGAAAGCTTTTGACTTCAACAACCCAGTCGTAGATCGCTTCATGGAACGGGTGAGCCGCGCGGTGCTATACGATGCTTATCAGCAAACGTACTTCAGGGCCCATGTGGATTGGACCCATCTAGACCAAGAGGCTCAGATCTTATTTTCGAAGCCGATCGACGAAACTGAAATGGCACGAAAGCATGTTGGAGAAGTGATGAGCTATTTAACGGCTCCGCCGTTTCCGCCCGATGTGCATCACGTCAATCTCCGCTTTTTCACGAACTTACTTTTTGCAGTGCGTTTGGGAGATCAAGCCTAATCGCATGAAACCCTGACAAGCTTGGATAAGATGAGCTCGTTGGAGCAAAGAAAGAATTAAGAAGGCAGAGGCGAAAAACGGGCCTGTCGATGCGTCGGTTTATTAGAAACGCTGGCTCACGTCTAGGATGTTGAGCTTTCACCTCGCTCGCAAGCACGGCGGCTGAAGGCAGTCGCCATGGTCACTTCTTTGATTTCGCCTTTTATCTCGCTCGATCCCGCGGTGCTCGACCGCTACCTGGCGGTATAACGGCCATGTCGCTCATCCCTTTCGCTCCATTCTTCAACGCGGACGTCTTCGCGTTCTTGTTTGGGCCGCTCTTGGACGCCCCGAGGCGCGGAATCGGGGTCAGCTCCGGAATCTCGGGTGACAACGGCGGCCCTTACGCCTCACCGGCCGATCGAGTATCGGAGGAAGAGAAAATTCCGGAGCTGGCCCAATTGACGCCCCGCTGCTTCGATTTCGATTCCGGTGGCCTAAGGACTGCGATCGTCGGTAAATTCCTTTTGTAAAGCACACGCTTTGGCAATATCGATGAAACTGCTCGGGAACGGGCCTAACGGCGACAGAATGAGCGCGCCAACATTTGCCCGGGCCAATACTGGACGAATGGGTAGAAACTTAACTTTCGCTCCGCAATCGTCTGCTGAACTTAAGAGCAGTGCGACGCCACGACCCTTTTCGACGGCAGGGAGTAAGACTTCAAACTCGTCGTAGTCGTCACTGAAATCTGGTATGAATCCGTGAGGCTGAAACCAAGATCGAAAATACGCGTAGTATTGCGGCCATTGTTTACGGCAAAAAATCAAAACATGCTGATTTCTCAGTTCTTTGATTGGCACAAAAGCCCTTGCAGCAAGCGGGCTTTTTAGTCCGACTACGCATCGAATTGGGTAATCAATGATTTTGATAAAGTGCAGGCGTTTATCTGGGCTCCGCAAGGGCTCCACCATCAATACCACGTCGAGATTCCTGTTAAGTAACCCGTCGAAGGCCTGACGCGCGGATACGGGATGGCGAATTATTTCAGTCGGCGAAAATTGTTTCTCGAAGGTTTCGATCGCTCGGTCGAGGAACTTCGCAGCCGGAGACCCGGAATACCCAACATGCAATTTGGTGGACTGCGCGGAAGGCATACTTCTCACGCGATGCTTGGCGTCTGCATATGCCTTTAGCACCTTGCGAACATCACGCAGAAATTGATTACCGGCCTCGTTTAGCCGAATGGAGCGTTTGGATCGGGTAAATAGCGGCACGCCGACTTCGTGGCGCTCGAACTCCCGAATTCGTCGACTCAGAGGCGAAGCGGAGATGTTCAAACGTTTCGCCGCGGCCTCGATACTTTCTTCCTCAGCGACACGTATAAAGCACTCCAGTTGGCGATAATCCATAGCACCGAGTTACACTGCGAAAAGTCCGCTCAGATTGCAAAAGAAATCAGTGTTTCCTAGCGAAAACCACACGAAATTTTCCCCATGAGCACGATTAATAAATCAAAAACGAATGGTCACAGTGCACTGGCATCGAAGGCAAGAAAGAGTCGGCGCTGCCAGAGCATTCCTCTAAACCGAATCATGAGCTATCGCTTCAAGCCCTTGATCGATCGCCTCGTTACAAAAAAGGGAATGCGGATAAGCGAAGCGGAAGGCCTTTATAAGGACATGCTGCGCTTCCTATATTTGTGCGGCACGGTTGAGAAGGTTTTGGCGCCGAGCGAACGAATTGATCTCGCTTGGCATGAGTTCCTCCTCTTCACGAAGGAATATCAACGCTTCTGTTCAAAGATGTTCGGCTTTTTCGTTCACCATAATCCGCGCGAGTCAGGGAAACGACCAGCGCCGCGGAACGGAGAGTCAGTCATCCGCAACACACTGGACGCGGCGCACGAGTCCTTCGGTGAGTTATCGTCCAATTGGGAATTTCCTGGCGTTAAATCGTTTGGCTGCAACTACAATTGCGCCCGCTGTTCAACACCCTCAACGAGCTGCGATAGCAACTGAATGAGTGTAACTAAGCAAGGCAGATGGGAGAGGAGGTGAATATGAACGAAATAGAAGCAGGGGAATACGCGCGCGACCTAGAGACCGTCAAGGACGCAGTCGCCGATGAGGCCAGCGGTAGACATGATCCGCCTTATGACTCGACGCTCTCGATCTTCCGAGATGACCGTGATTTGCACGATCGGAAAATCTACAATGCCGCCTGGCGTGAAGCGCGGGACAAGTAATTGAAGTGCGGGTGGCTGCTGCCGAATCCCGGTGGCAGTCACCTTGACGCTTGGGAAGGTGGGACTAAAACCGGGCTCCCGCAGGGGGAGGACCGAATGGGGGCGTGTCTCTACATTGGACATTTCACATCGGTGGAAGCGGAAGAAGTGGAGTCGGAAGTGGCGCGGGCAGGTGGAATCGCTGGATGGCCGACCGCAAGCGTGAATCTGCCGCGATTCACAGACTGACCCGCGGGTTGCCCGCGGGTTGCTCCGACTCGCGGGTTGCCCCCTTGAAGCTGCCAGCTGAGTCCCGCTGGGGAAGTTGAGTGCCGCATCTCGTTCCGGTCCGCAATGGTATGGCTGACGGCGCTACCATCTCTTTCCACGCGTCGACCAGCCCCATGGGGCGCCTACCATCGTTTTCCGAACGTTGTTTGTCTAGACCAAGGGCGCAGCATCTCCTTCCTGACGCTGTTTGGCCACACCAAGAGCCTACCATCTTTTTCCAGACGTTGTTTGAGCGTACCGAGGGCGTAGCATCTTCTTCCGGACATTCTTTGGCCACGACGAGGGCGTAGCATCTTCTTCCGAACGTTCTTTGGCCGCAGGGAGGGCGTAGCATCTGGTTTCGGCCATTCCTGGGACTCAGGAAGCGGGTGTTATTTCATTCCGGGCGTCCTTGAGCTTCGCACGGGGCGCAGGTTCTCTTTCCGGCGCTGCTGGCGTTGCTAATCCCAGCCGTGCACGCTTTTTCTACCTCGCAGAGGCCGATTAGCGGGAGACGCGATACGACACGGCCCGAAGAGTGCGGTGACGCGCGGCCAACTCGAGCGGTAGGGCAGTGGCGCGCGCGGTGGCGCGGAAGAGCGACGGGGTGCGGCCGCGGCCTTTGGTGACTTCCTCTATCTTCCCCTCGTCTTCCATCCGGTTCAGGACCACGGAAATCTTTGCGATGCGCATGGGACATCCCGCCTGCCGCAACGCCGCCGCGAGGTCGCGCACGGTAAAGTCGCCGGACATCTGCCGAATGGCCCATGTGACCACCCGAATGCCTCCGCCGTAGCCCTGGCTCAGCGCCTGCAGCTTTGCCTGGGGCAGAACGTGAACGGGTGCGGCGGGCAGGACACGAGGAGCCGCCGGCTCGGGATGTGTCTCGGGCTCCGGCTCTCGGGCGGCCGCTGCGTCGCGGGCGGCGGGGCGGGCTTTCTCCAGATCAGCGCGGATGAGTCGGTAGGCGGCGACGAGGTGCTCGCGTTCGGCGATCTCCTGGCGGAGGTCCTCTTCCCGCGCTGTGATTTCTTCGAGCGTGAGTGGCATGCAATGAAACAAAGCAAATGCAATGCTAGCGGCGGGCCTTTCATTCGTTCTCGTGCGGCGAGTTGCCGCTGGTCACCGGGCTCTTTCCGCTGAGGACAGCGGACGCTACAGGGGCGTGTTTCCTGAAACCCGTTGCCATTCCCAGGTCACTTCCTTACCCTCAAATATATGATGATCAGAATCGCCCGTCGCGCCGGCCCCACTTTCGTTTGCTTGCTTGCTGTGGCTCTTTCGCTTTCCTCGGCGCGGGGCCAGGCGGTGCGGGGTCTCGATGCGGTCCGGGTGGCGGGCGGATTTAGTCTTCCGGTTTTCGTAACCGCGCCTCCCGCCGACACCGCGCGGCTTTTCGTGGTGCAGCAGACGGGGCAGATTCGCATCATCGATCTCGCCAGCGGGACGGTGAAAGAGCCGCCTTTTCTTAGCCTCTCCGTTGCCACGACGGGCGAGCAAGGCCTCCTCGGGCTGGCCTTCGATCCGAACTACGCCAGCAACGGCTACTTTTACGTCAACTACATCGCGCCGGGAGGGTTTTGGAATCAGGGCACGACGCGCGTTTCTCGCTTCACCGTCTCTGCCAATCCCGATCTGGCCGACGCCGCCAGCGAAAAAATTATCCTTTCCTTCGATCAACCCCAAACCAATCACAACGCCGGCTGGATCGGCTTCAGCCCGCGCGCAGGCGACGAGGGCAATCTCTACATCGCGAGCGGCGACGGCGGCTCGGGCAACGACTCCGGCACCGGCCACATCGAGCCGGGCGGTAACGCGCAGAATCTCACCACCCTGCTCGGGAAGATGTTGCGCATCCACATCAACCCCGACGGCACTTACTCGATCCCGGCCGACAACCCGTTCGCCCGGACCCGTAATGTCCGGAAAGAGATCTGGGCTTACGGCCTGCGCAATCCCTTCCGGAATAGTTTCGATCGCTCGTTAGGCACGCTCTTCCTCGGGGATGTCGGCCAATCGCAGCGGGAAGAAATCGATGCCGAGGCCAGCACCACGCCGGGCGGCCAGAACTATGGCTGGAGGGTGCGCGAGGGCTCGATCCAGAACCCGGCCTACCCGAGCGACCCGGTCCCGCCCGGCGCGGTCGATCCGGCCTACGACTATGTGCGTTCCGTCGGGCAGACGGTGATCGGCGGCTATGTTTATCGCGGGAGCAGGGTGCGGAAGCTGGTTGGGACTTATGTCTTCGCGGATTACCTCGGACCGAACACCGGAAATTTCACCGGGAAGATCTACACCCTCAATTTCAACGGCACGGTCGCGTCGAATTTCCAGGACATCACGGCCGATCTCTTTCCGACCAAAGTGGGCAATTTCCCGCTGCTCAATCCGACCTCGTTAGGCGAAGACGCCAACGGCGAGCTCTACATCTGCGACATCGGGAGCGGGAACGTCTTCCAGATCGTGCGCGGACGTCGTTAGGCAGAGCGCGATCTCACCCCCCGCCGGCTATTGCGGTTCGCGGCGCTTCCCGCGCGCCGCCTCCTCGGGATTCTCCGGTCCCGGGGCGGCATCGCGGAGCGCGCCTCTTTTTTTTAAAAAATTTGCGACAAGGATGGCCGCTTTTGTCCGGCAACCCCGCGTTACTCGAGGAAAGACAACCCATCACGACGAACTCCTCCTCGGTATGAATACAAAATTTAACAATCGCAGTCTTCGCTTTGATCTCCATCCTGCCTGCGGGCGGTCTCCACGCCCAAATCTCCGCTCTCAGCACCCGCTCGTTTGTCGGCACCGATGACGAGGTGGCGGTCAACGTCTTTTACATCGGGGGGACCGGCACGGCCACCGTCCTGGTCCGCGCCCTCGGTCCTTCGCTCGGCGGCGTCGTCCCCGATAGGCTCCAAAACCCGACCCTAACCCTGAGCGACGCCAGCGGGAACATCATCGCTTTCAACAACAATTGGAAAGACGACCAGCAGCAAGCGATCATGGATTCCGGCTTCGCCCCGGCCTCCGACCTCGAGTCGGCCATCGTCGCCACTCTCGCCCCGGGCATCTACACCGCGACAGAGCGCGGGAATAACTCCACCACCGGCGTGGGTTTGAATGAACTCTACGATATCACCCCTGGAGGGACGGCCGAAGTGATCAACTTCGGGGCGCGTGGCCGGGTCGACGCCGACAACGCGCTGGTGACCGAGGTGACGTTCCTGAGCCCACAGGATTTATTCGTCCGCACGCTCGGCCCGTCGCTCGCATCGTTCGGTCTCGGCGGTCTGAACGACCCGACGCTCTCGCTCCTGGACGAGATGGGGGACGTCGTAATACAAAACGATAACTGGAGAGATACGCAGCAAAACGAGATCCAGGCGCTTGGGCTGCAACCAGACAACGATTCGGAATCCGCCGCCCTCAGGACGATCCCGGCGGGCACTTACACTTATGTGAGCGAAGGCAAGAACGGCGCGAGCGGGCTGGTCTATGGCCAACACTACGACACGAACGGCGGCAGCGGGTTGCTCCCGCCGCAGCCTCCGGTACCCGATCCGTCCCCTTCGCCAACTCTACTCCTACCCCGACGCCCACTCCCACCCCCTCCGCCTCGCCCCGCCAACTGCTCAACATCTCCACCCGGCTCCGGGTCCTGACTGAAGACAAGGTCTTAATTGGCGGTTTCATCATCACTGGGACGACGCCGAAACAAGTGATCGTGCGGGCCATCGGGCCGGCGTTAGGCGATTTCGGTATCGCGGATCCGCTGGCCGATCCGGTTCTCGAACTTAACTTCCCCGATGGCTCCGTTGTGACTAACGACAATTGGATGAGCAACCAGGAACAGGAGATCAGTGACTCCGGCCTGGCCCCAACGAAAGAGCTGGAATCGGCCATCATCGCGACTCTTCCCCCGGGCGGTTACACCGCCGTCCTCCGCGGCAACAACGCCGGGACCGGGGTCGGATTGGTCGAGGCCTACGATCTCGATACCGCGGCCGGTACGCTGGCTAACATCTCGACCCGCGGTTTCGTCGACACCGATGACAACGTCATGATCGGCGGTTTCATCGTTGGCGGCGGCGCTGAGGGCACCATGGGCACCGTGATGGTGCGAGCGATCGGGCCCAGCCTGACCGCCTTTGGCGTGGCCGGCGCGCTCGAGGATCCGATCCTCGAATTGCGCGACGGGAATGGTGGCCTCCTCGCGATGAACGATGACTGGCAGGATACCCAGCCGACCGAGATTGATGACAGCGGTCTGGCCCCGGGCGACGAACGCGAATCCGCCATCCTCCAAACTTTGAGCGCGGGCACTTACACCGCCATCGTGCGCGGAGTGGATAACACGACCGGCGTCGGCCTGGTCGAGGTCTACCAACTCCAGTGAGCTTCGACTTCGGGAGCAGGAAGGTCTTCCCAGATCGTGCGCGGGCGCTGCTAGAAGCGGCCTCATAAATCTTTTTGTCATTCTGAGCGGAGCGGAGAATCTCTGAATATTTCCCCTTCACCCGCGCCCCCGCTGCACAGAAATGGTCAGAGTTTCTTCGCTCCGCTCAGAATGACATATTAAGATGGCTGCTAGTTTTCCGGACGAGGAAGCTGCTTCAGCGCCAGGTCGCAAGCAGCCGCGCGCTGAGCGAACCGTTGCGGCTGGTCCGCATCGGCCGGGGCGAGGGTCCCACGGGTGCGGAGGTTGGAAAAAATGTCGCGTGCTTTGACATACCAGCCGCGCGCTTCCGACCAGGCGCTGCTCCGCTGCGCGATGGGCGCGTCGGCCTCCGCGCCGGAGCGGGCAAATGCGTCCCCCAGTTTTTCCGCGCAGAGCGCGACGTTGCGCGCATAGACGGCGTTCGTGGGATCGGCGGCCGCCAGGGCCGTGAAAATTTTGACTCCCTCGCGCCCGTGCTCCACGGCCCGATCCGAATCGCCCGCGGCGGTGAAACTTTCCGCGAGATCGGCGTGCGCCACCCCGAGATCGAACCGCGCCTGGGCGTTTTGCGGATCGTCCGCGGCGAACTTCTCCCGAATCGAAAACGCCTTTTGCCGGCTCGCGAGAGCCCCCGCGAGGTCGCCGCCGGCGCTGAGCGTGTTGGCGAGCTGATAGTAACTCCAACCGACTTCGCGCCGCGCCCGACTGTTGTTCGGATCGGCCGCGGCGATCGCCTCGAGCATCGCCACTCCGCGCCGGATGGCGGCGTGCGGCCTCCGGCGGGTGGGCATCGGAAACGCCGCCGACCTTCATCAGGGTAAGCGCGACGCTCCGCCGCAGCTTCTCGTTCGCGCCGTCCTGGCGGAGGAGCTGTTCCCGGATGTCCAGCGCCTTCTGGTAATTCGTTAGGCGCTCCGCCTCGGCGTCCGCGGTGCGGTACAAACCATCACCCAGCGTTTCATGCGCGCGCGCCAGTTCATCCTGCACCGCGAAACTGGCGGGCTCGGATCGCGGCCAGTTGCGCGAAGATCTTCAGGGAGCGCCGGTATTCGCGGATCGAGGCCGCGATGTCGCCTTTTTGTTCCATGATGTCGCCCAGCCCGCGATAAGTGCGACCCAGCTCCAGTTGTTCCTCGGTCGTGGCACTGGTCTGGTCGAGATGCTCGCGGATGCGCACCGCCTTGCGGTAACTCGTTAGGGCGCCCTCCGTGTCGCCGAGGTTGGCGGAATAAGGATTGCCCTGGATGTCGCCGACTTTTTCGTAAGCGGTCGCCAGTTCTCGCTGCAGCGCTGGATTGTCGGCCCCCTCCCGCGCCAGCCCGTCGAGATACTCGAGCGCGCGGGTCACGATTAGCCGGCGGGTCGGCGTGGCGCCCTGCAGATCTTTGACCGCGTCGTGAATTTCAAACATGAGCGAATTGGCCAGCCGGCGGACTTCGTTAAAGCGCTGCTCGGCGCGCCGGCGTTGCTCGTTCGCCCGGCGCGCCTCAAAATTCGTCGCCACAATTCCGGCCACGAGCGTCGCCCCGACCAGAAGCGCGGCCATGACCCCGACCTTATGCCGGCGGATAAACTTGGAGCTGCGATAACGCAGCGTGTCCTTCTGCGCGCTCACTGGGATCGCAGCGAGATGACGCCGGATGTCCTCGGAAAATTGGGCGACCGATTGGTAGCGGCGCTGCGGCTCCTTCCGCATCGCCATGAGGACGATGTTATCGAGATCGCCGCGCAAGGAACGTGAATCGTGCCGGGCGATTTGTGAGTCGTTTCGTAGCACCACCATGCTCGGCCGGGTCGGCTCGCGTTCCGTGATGGCCCGCGCCATTTCGTCCGGACGCCCGCTCGCGACTCGATAAGGCCGCTCGCCGGTCAGGATTTCGTAGAGGAGAACGCCGAGACCGTAGACGTCGCTCGCGGTCGTGATGCTCTCGCCCCGCACCTGTTCCGGGCTGGCATAGTTAGGCGTCATCATGCCCGCGCTCGTGACTGCGGTTTCCGCGTTCGGCTCTGACTCTTCGAGCAATTTCGCGATGCCGAAATCGAGCAGCTTCGGCTCGCCGTTCTCGATCACGAGGATGTTCGACGGCTTCAGGTCGCGATGGATGATGAGGTGCTGGTGGGCGTAATGCACGGCCGCGCAGACTTTGCGAAAAAGCTCCAGCCGCGCCGGAAGCGAAAGGGCGTGAGCGCGGCAGTACTTGTCGATCGGGAGGCCTTCGACGTATTCCATGACGAAATAAGGCGTCCCGTCAGGAGCGACTCCGGCTCCATGGAGCTGCGCGATATTAGGATGGTTGAGCTTGGCCAGAATCCGTTCCTCGTGCTCAAAGCGGCGCAGGATATCGCTGCTCGACATGCTCGGCCGCACCAGTTTCAACGCGACTTTGCGGTGCAACTTTGAGTCCTGCGCGAGAAAGACGTTGCCCATGCCCCCGCCGCCGATCCGGGAAAGGACCTGGTATTCACCGATGCGCTGCTGGAACGACGGCGGCAGATCTTCACTCAACATCCCAGCCGCCATCTCCAGCGCCCCGCGCTCGATAAATCGGTCGGCCTTTTCGCGATGACGAAGGAGCGACTCCGCCTCGGCCCGCGCCGCCGCGGAAACAGGGGCGGCGGCGAGAAAGGCGGCTCGCTCCGCGGAATTGCGTTCCAAGGCGGATTTAACCAGTTCCGCGATCGTTTCAGAGTTTTCCGACATCGTTAGGCCCGGCTTCGACGGGCACTCCGATCGGCCGATCATCAGAGCGAAAACAAACTGAAAAAGCAATGTCCGTTTTCGGACCGGGACGGCGCTTCTAGGTGGTGGAACCTAAAAAACAAAATGAAAACCATCCATCAACTCCTACTCACTATCGCCCTCGTCCTGGCCGGCCTGGTCAGCGCCGCTCAGGCCGAGCCGGCGCTCTCGATCCAGGCCATCGGCTCGTTCGATTATCCGGGCGCGACCTCCACCAGTCCCATCGGGATCAACGACCGCGGCGACATCGCCGGCTGGTACACGGACGCCAATAATGCCACCCGCGGCTTTATTCGCGCCCGCAACGGGGTCTTCCGCTCGATCTCCGAGCCGAACGCCACTGGCAACCAAACCCGGGGCCAGAAGATCAATAATTCGCGTTTGGTCTGTGGCTTCTACACCAAAGCGGATGGAACCAATCACGGCTATCTCCTTTCCGGAAACAGCTTCACCGAGTTTGATGTGCCGGGCGCCGATACCACCTTTATCTTTGGCCTGAACGATGGAGGCGATTTCGTCGGCTCCTTCAGCAGCGCGCAAGGCCTCGACGCTTATGTAAATTCCGGCGGCACGATCACCACCTTCGCCGTGCCCGGAACGACTTTGGTCGAACCGATCGACATCAATAATCTTGGACAGATCGTCGGACTCTACTTCACGGCCAATGCCCTGCACGGTTTCTACCGCGACGCGGCCGGCAACGTGACTGCGCCGCTCGACATTCCCGGATCGACTCTCTCCCTCATCGCCGGCATTAACGACGCCGGCCGCATGGTCGGATCCTATGCCGATAGTGCCGGGGTCACCCACGGATTCCTCATGACTCTGACGGGCACATTTATTTCCTATGACTATCCCGGCGCCATTGGGACCGGCCTGAGCGCGATTAATGCCGACGGCTTGATCTGCGGCCGCTACACCGATGCAGCCGGAATCCCCCACGGCTTCATCGCTCGCAGTCAGTAGGGACAAGGTTGGGAAGGGTAACTTCGCGGCGCTGCCAGGAGTTACTCTCCTCCTAACCGGCGGTCGTTAGCCGAAGTAATCGACTTAGGTCCTCACGCGGCTGACTCGGTCAATTCCCGGCAGAGCCAGAGCTTGGCGAAGTTCCAGTCGCGTAAGACCGTCTTGGCCGAGACCTGGAGGACGTCGGCAATCTCTTCCGCCGTCAGGCCGCCGAAGAACTTCATCTCCACCACCTCGCCTTCCCGCGGATAAGCGATCGTGAAGCGCTTCAGCGCCTCATCCAGTTCCACCAAATCCGGCGGACGTTCCTGTCCCAGCTCGCGGGTTTCATCGAGATAAACTTTCTCCAGTTTCCCGCCGCGTTTCTCGGCGTTGTGTGCGCGCGCGTGCTCGACCAGGATGCGCCGCATCAGACGGGCCGCGAGGCTGCGGAAATGAGCCCTGTCGGTCCAGCTCACCTGGCTCTGGTCGACCAGGCGCAGATAGGTCTCATGCACCAACGCCGTCGCCTGCAGGGTGTGATCGGGGCGTTCGCGCCGGAGATATTGCGCGGCCAGCCGCCGCAGTTCTTCGTAAACCAGCGGCATCAAACGCTCCGGTGCGCTCGCGTCGCCCCCGCTCCACGCCCGAAGGATCTGGGTCACATCGGAAGAATCTGCGTGCTCGGACATCTTGGGCGCGACCGGCTTATACCAAATCGCGGCGGAGAAGGAAACGGAATTGCCAGCGACATTGCTGCCTGCGGCCACACCGTGGCCGCGTCATCTCGACACGGCCTGAATGCCGACTGAAGACGAATCAAAAGTATGAACTCAAGCACCCATGACAAAGCAGAAGGCACGGCCAAGGAAGCGATCGGCGCCGTGAAGGAAAAGACTGGCGAAGTGATTGGCAATCCCGATTTGCAGGACCGCGGCACGGCCGAAAAAGTGGAAGGCAAAGTGCAGCAAAAAGTCGGCGACGTGAAGAAGGTTTTCGAGGAATAGCCGGCTTTTTTAACATTCAGGTTCGTGCGGCGACTTGGTTTGCCTAACGACCCCGATAAACGACAAAACAACTTGATCGCGCCCCTGCCGGGGCGCGATCTTTTTGCGTGCAGATCGTGCGCGCCGAAATCTCCGATGCCGCCGCCCTGAGCGCGATCGCCTGGGCGGCGAAAGCGCACTGGGGTTATCCGCCCCATTGGATGGAAGAATGGCGCGACCTGCTCACCATCACGCCCGGGTTCATCGCGCGGAACGAAACGTTCGCGGCTCTTATCGATCGCCAACCAGTCGGCTTTTATGCCCTGGCCGAGGAACCGACACGATGAGCCTGGAACATCTCTGGATTTTGCCGGAACGGATCGGCCAGGGAATCGGACGCGCCCTTTTCCAGCACGCGGTCGAGCGCGCTGCCGCCCGGGGCGCGACCAGCCTAACGATCGAGGCCGATCCGCACGCCGAGCCGTTTTACCTGCACATGGGCGCAACGCGGGTCGGCGCCGTCACAAGCGAAGTCGATGGTCAGCGGCGAGAACTCCCGCTCCTCGTCTACGACCTGTAGCCGGGGGCGTTGACCCCGGCTCGTCATCACTGCAATTGCAAACGCCTCGTTAGGCCGCGCGGCCGGGGTCAGCGCCCCCGGCTACAACGCACTCAGCCGTTATCCGGCTCGTCTTGCTCGCCCTGACGATCTTTTCCACCTTTGCCGTGACGACCTTTCCGGTCACCGCGTCCTTCGCGACCGTCGCGGCGATCTTTCTGCGCGTCGTCGAGTTTCTGTTGCTGCTCGGGCGTCAACATCGGGCGGATCTGCGCCATCGCATTGTCCATCACCGCCTTGGTTTTCTCCATCGCTTCGCGACGAATGTTTTCGATCTGCGGCTTCGCCTGGTCGATCACCGGCTGGACTCTCGTTTTTTGTTCCGGAGTCAGATTCAACTTCTCCGTCATGTGTTCGAGGCCATCGTGATGCCGGCCACGACCGCCCCGGGGCTCCTGCCCGCCGGTCTCGGGGTCGTTGGCGAAGGCGAAATTGCCGAGAGCAAGTGCGCCGATGGCGCTGAGTGTGATAAGTGTGCGTTTCATATGTTAGGCATCATGACCGGGAATCGATTCGAGCCGGTTACAGTTAATTTCAGCAAGGCCCAGACGGCCGGCGGCCGGGAATTTTTGTAACCAGAGCAGGCGTCGCCCGGTCATTCCCCTTAGTGTGGAGATGTCTTGGATGAGATGGCTGAGGAATTGGATGCGCACGCGCTCGTCGCAGCGGCCCGTCGGCACGATGAAGCGGCCGCACGCGAAATCGTGCGCCGGCTTTATCCGCTCGTCCTCAAGCTGGTCCGTTCCCATCGCCCGCGTCGCACCGCGGAGGAGGATCTTTGCCAGATGATTTTTATTAAAATTTTCCAGAAGCTCGATCAATTCTCCGGCAAGGTCCCGCTCGAGCATTGGGTCTCGCGCATCGCGGTCAACACCTGCATCAACCAGATCCAGTCCGAGCGGGTGCGCCCGGAATTTCGCCACGCCGATCTGAGCGAGGAAGAGGTCGCGGTCATTCATAATCTCGCCGCCACCGCCGAGGAACTCGGACCCGATCGCAGCTTCGCCGCGCGTGATCTGGTCGAGCGGCTCCTCGCCGCGCTCAAGCCGGCGGAACGGCTCGTGATCGACCTCCTTTACCTGCAAGCGCGCTCCGTCGCGGAAATCCAGGCGTTGACCGGCTGGGGCGCGTCGCTCGTGAAGGTGCGCGCCTTCCGCGCCCGCCAGAAAATGAAGCGGCAGTTCGAGCAATTCAGCGCGGAGGGAAACCGATGAAAAACTCCGCCCTCGATCGTTTGTTCCGGGCCGCGGCTGAAGCCCCGCCGGCTCCGCCTAACGAGATGCCGTTCGGTTTCGACACCCGCGTGCTGGCCGGCTATCGCTCGGCCCGGCGTGACCTCGTGGATGTCGGCAACCTGATCCGGCGCGCGGTCCTGCTTTCGCTCGCGGTTATCCTCCTCGCCACCGCCGGAGTCGTGAACGAACTCCGCCAGTTTGAAGATCCGGGCGAGGCTTACGATCAATACGCGATCGCAGACAACGCCATCAGCAGCATCGTCGGGCTATGACTGCGTCCCTCAAAGCAAAACTGATCGCGGGATTCGCCCTCGCCTTTCTCGCGGGCGCCGCGGCCGGGGGCTATTACACCTTTCACAACGCCCGGCAATGGCGCTCCGATTACGGTCACCGCCCCCATCTTTTGACGGAGCGTTTGCGCGATCGCGTCCGGGGTCAGCTCGACCTGTCGCCGGAACAGCTGGCCCGGATCGAGCCGATCCTCGATCGCGCGAGCAAGCAGTTGCAGGAAATTCGCGTCGAGACCGGCGGCAAAGTGCGGCAGGTCATGGCCGAAACCAATCGCGCCCTGCAACCGGAATTGACCGAGCCCCAGCGCGCCAAACTGCAGCAGATTCAACAGGCTGGCCGAGAGCGAAAAAGTCCGCGCCACGGACCGCGGGGCCACGGGCCGCGGGATGGTGAACCGGAGGCGCGCCGACGGCCAGATGCGTCGCCTTTTCCTCCTCGTCCCTGACTTTTTTCAGAGACCGAAACAAGTATTTGACGATCGCTGCGCGCCTAACCAGTGTGCAGCCATGAAATACCTTCCGCATTTGTTACTCGCGACTGCGACTGCTCTCTCCCTCGCCTCCTGTGCTGCTCCCGGCGGCGGTGCCGGCGCCAGTGGGCCCGCCACCCAACTCGGTCCGCACAGCGCGCAAAACTTTGTCCTTTCCACGCACCTCGGCGGCCGCGTCCTGAACGAAGGCGACCCGAACTATGCGCGCACCATGGCGCTCGTCCTCATCGTGGAACAGTCGATGAACGGCAATCAGCAGGAAATCAAAGCGCGCGCCTCCGCCCGCAAGGACGGCCCGACCGGCTCGATGCTTTCCGCGCAGGGAATTCAGGTTCGCATCCTCCAGCCCGTGCAGAGCGTCAGCGAAGTGCGCGACAAGCCGGGCGCCGGCGAAGTCAATGTCACCAGCTCGGTCGCTTCTTCGGGCGGTAAATACAAGACTGTCGTCGCCGAAGCCACGATCAACTCGCCGGATTACACTGCCAAGACCGTCAGCGTAACCATTCCGGGCGACCAATAACTTCTGGCCGGTTTCGCCGGAGCAAGATGCCTTTACATCCCTCGCCCTGATCGCATCGGGGCGAGGGATTCTTTTTTATGAAACTGCTTTTCACGCTGGCCTTCGCCTCCATCGCCACGCTGGCTCACGCCGCCGCGCCCGGCGCAGCTGACGTTCGCCTGCTCCGGCCGGCGGCGGTCTTTGATGGCCATGACATGCGTCCTGGCTGGGCCGTCCTCGTCCGCGGCGACAGAATCGAAGCCGCCGGGCCGGCCGCGGAGTTGACCGTGCCTAACGACGCCCAGACGATCGATCTGCCTAACGACACCCTCATCCCCGGCCTGATCGAAGGCCACGCCCACCTCTTCCTCCATCCCTATAACGAAACGTCCTGGAACGACCAGGTGAACAATGAGTCGCTCGCCTTTCGCACCGCCGCCGCCACCGCCTACGCCCGCGACACTCTCCTCGCCGGCTTCACCACCGTGCGCGACCTCGGCACGGAAGGCGCGGGCTTTGCCGACGTCGGATTAAAGAAAGCGATCGACCAGGGCCTCGTCCCGGGCCCGCGCCTGATCATGGTGACGCGCGCGATCGTGGCGACCGGCAGCTACGGGCCCGAAACTCTCGACCGATCTCGACCTGCCGCAGGGCGCGCAGGAAGCGAGCGGTGTGGACGGGATCGTTAGGGCGGTGCGCGAGCAGATCGGCAAGGGCGCCGATTGGATCAAACTCTATGCGGACTATCGCTGGGGTCCGGGCGAACCGGCGCGGCCCACTTTTTCGCAGGAGGAATTGACCGCCGCGGCCAAAGCGGCGCACGACGCCGGGCCGCCCGGTTTCCGCGCACGCCACCAGCGCCGAAGGGATGCGGCGCGCCACCCTCGCCGGGGTCGACACGATCGAGCACGGCGACGACGGCACGCGCGGAAGTTTTCAAGCTCATGAAAGAAAAGGGCGTCGCGCTCTGCCCGACCGTCGCGGCCGGCGACGCGGTCGAACAATACCGCGGCTGGAAAAAAGGCAGCGCGCCCGAGCCGAAACGCATTGCCGAAAAACGCGCGAGCATGAAAGCCGCGCGCGCCGCTGGAGTCATCTTCGCGATGGGCGGCGACGTCGGCGTCTTCACCCATGGCGAAAACGCGCGCGAGATGGAGCTGCTCGTTAGGGAATACGGCTTCACTCCGCTGGAAGTTTTGCGCCAGGCGACGAGCGGGAACGCCGCCATCTTTCGCCTGACCGACCGCGGCAGCATCCGCGCCGGGCAACTGGCCGACCTGGTCGCGGTCGTGGGGGATCCGACGAAGGATATCGGAGTCGTTAGGCAAATTGGCCTGGTGATGAAGGGCGGCGAGATCTTTCGCCAGCCCTGACCAGTCGCCCTAGGGCAGGCAGCCCGGCGTCAAAGCGCCGCTGTTGTATTCAATCAGCCGCGCGACGTCGTTCGCCATTGCCTCGCCCGTCGGAGTCGCTCGCCTAACGAAATAAGGAAGCTTGCCTGCGAATCCGCTTAGGAGCGCGTCCGCGTCGGCGATCGTGTCGCTGATCGGCGCGGGATCGGAGCCAAGGGCAAGATTCAACCTGGCGGCGATGAGTTGGCCGGCCAACCGCAGGCTGGCATCGCCGTTGCCGCCTTTCGCTTCGAGAATTTTTCTCAACTCTGCCTTCGCGTAGGCCTGACTCCCCAGAACAAGGCTATCGACCGGCCAGAGATCCGGATTCTCCTTCCAATATCGCCGCGACTGCGGACACACACTGGTGGTCGTCGATTGCACGCTGCGGAAAACTCCGCCGCCCGCGGTCCCGGCGAGAGCATAGCCATCGTGATCGACCGCGACCGTCCAGGCATTCCCGCCCGCCGGGATCAATCCGGTGCTGACGTCGCTCCAGCTCTCGGCGTTGTTGGTCGAGAGAAACACGCCCCCGGCCGCAGCCGCCAGGAGGTGACCCTCGGAGTTCATCGCGAGCGAGTTCACATCGAGCGCGGTGAAGCCGTTGTTCTGTTCCGTCCAGGTGTCGCCGTTGTTGCTCGAGCGAAAAACGCCGCCGCCAACTCCGAACTGCGAATACGTCCCGGCAAAGATCTCGCCATTCTCGTTCGTCAGAAGTGCGCCGATGTCCGTCGAGGTCAGCCCGTTCTTGACCATCGTCCAGTGCGCGCCGTTATCGGTCGAGCGGAAGACGCCCGCGCCACAGCCCGCGCTCCCGGCAAAAATATCGCCCGCGGAATTGATCGCGAGCGACCAGATGTTTCCGCAGGTCAATCCGCTGTTCACCGCCGTCCAGCTCGCGCCGTTGTCGGTCGAGCGGTAGACGCCAAAGAACGGATAGGTGCCGGCAAAAATATCGCCGCTCGGGCTGATCGCGAGCGCCCGCACATCGGTCGGGATCACACCCTGGTTCACCTCCACCCAGCTCTCGCCGTTATCGGTCGAGCGAAACACGCCACCGAAACCGTTCACGAAATCCGCGCCCGCAAAAATGTCGCCGTTGGCGTTGATCGCGAGCGAGCGGACGTAGAGAGCGGTCAAGCCGTTGTTCACCTTCGCCCAGGTCGCGCCGCCATCGGTCGATCGGAAAATTCCGACGCCGTAGGTGCCGGCGAAAATGTCGTTCTCCGCATTGACCGCGATCACCCGCACGTCGGTCGCGACCAGGCCGTGATTTTGTTCGCTCCAGCTCTCGCCGTTATCACTCGAACGAAACACTCCGCCGCCGAAATACGTCCCCGCGAAGAGATCGCCGCTCGCGCTGATCGCGAAGGAAAGAACGTAAGTCGCCGTCAGGCCGTCATCCGCTGCGGTCCAGTTCTCGCCGTTGTCGGTCGAGCGAAAAATCCCGTCGCCGTAGATGCCGGCGAAAATGTCGCCACTCCCGGTGATGGCGAGTGCGTTGACGTTGTTTCCCGTCGTTAGGCCATTGCTGACTTTCGTCCAGCTGTCGCCGTTGTTCGTCGAGCGAAAAACGCCGCCGCCAAAATCGCACCCGGCGAAAATGTCGCCCGCGGCGTTGAAAGCGAGCGAGATCACGTAGGGCTCGGTCAGGCCGACATTGACCGCGACCCAGGTCTCTCCGTTGTCGAGCGAGCGAAAGACCCCGCTCCCCCAGGTCGCAGCGAAGACATCTCCGCCCGCATTGACCGCCAGCGCATAAACATAGGTGTTCGTTAGGCCATTGCTCATCAGCGTCCAGGTGTCGCCGTTATCGGTCGAGCGATAAACGCCGCCGCCTTCCAGGGTGCCGGCAAAGACGTCGCCGTTGGGACTGACCGCGAGCGAGATGACGAAGGGATACTCCAGGCCGTCGTTCACCGCCGTCCAGGTCGCGCCGTCATCGGTCGAGCGAAAGACGCCGCTAAACGTCCCGGCAAAAAGATCGCCGGCCGCGTTCGCCGCCAGCGCGCGAATATCGGTAGTCGTTAGGCCAGTGCTCGCCGCGGTCCAGGTCGCGCCGTTGTCCGAGGTCCGGAAAACACCGCCGCCCTGCGTTCCGACAAAGGTGAAACCGCCGGCATTCGTGACCATGGCAAGCGCATCGCCCCCTTGCGGTCCGCCGGTCGAGGCCCAAAAGTTTTCTCCCGTGCGTTGCGGCCCGGCCTGGGCGGCAGCGGCGTTTGAAAACGCCCCGAGGCCGATGAAGAACAAGAGGAGGATGGCCGGGGAAAGCCACCTGCCTGCGGGCGGATGGAAACGGTTGAGACCGGACCGAGCAGCAAACTTTTCTGCCAACATAAACGCCTCCTGGTTGTTTATTCGTTAGGGGAAAAGCATTTTTCCCGAAAACCCGCGCCGGAGGCAAGCAAAAAGCGGCGGTCGCGGCCGCGACCGCCTCAGGGCGTCACGAATGTCCTGCCGGTCGCGGGATCCACCACCGGCGTACCGCTCGGGAAACCGCGCACGTCGATCACCGCCTGATTCTCCGTGTAAGGGCTGCGGAGAAAGCCCGGCTTATCGGGCACGGGAATGCCGGCGAGCAGTTTCTCGCCGGTCTTTTTTCTCGAAGCGGCGGCCGCAGGCGCTGGCGCGGCGACCGTGCGCCGCTCGACCGCGCGCGATTGGACCGGACGCTTATCGACAGGGCGCGTCGCGGCCGCGCGCGTTTCAACAGGGCGTAACGGCGGGGGCGAAGCTTGTGCTGGCGCGACTGGTTGCACGGATAAAACTTCCGGCGTCGGCGCGGGCGCCGGCCGCACCGTGCGTTTCTTCCGATGCACCACGCGATGGTGTTTCGGATGTTTAATCGAATGAATGACTCTCGCAATCAGGTCTGCCTCTGCCGGCGCGCTGCTGCCCAGTGCCACGATGGTGACAACGGCAACCGCCAGGCGAGTCGAGACAAACTTGCGCATCACGAGAGGTCTTTGGCGCTAGAGCGAGTCAGGATTCAAAGGCCGAACAACTCCAGACTCACGCGCCGTTTCAGTCGCCCGCTCTTCACCCGAAAATGCCTTTCCGAAATCCCCCGGGATCCAGCCCTCGACTTCGTCCGTTCCAGCCGCGGCGCCAGTCTCGGTGGTGCGCTTTTTCCAAATGCTCGATTTGGTGGAATGCGTGGGCCTGACCGCGGACCAACCGTGGCGCTCCACATCAGTCGCCGTCGTTTGAGCCGCCGGTATTTCTTCCCGCCGCGCTTCCCATTCGCCCGGCACGAACGCGTCATCGGGAACGACAATCAGATCGTTACCGACATGCAGATCCGCGTCCGCCCGCACGTAGCCGGCCGTGTGCGCGTGATCCGGGCTGAACATGTTTTCCAGTTTGCTCTTCATCCCCTCCCCGACCACGAAACCAATCACCGAGCCGTCCTTTTCATCGATCAGGATGTCGTCGATCGAACCCAGGAGCCGGCCGCTTTGCGTCACCATCTTGTGACCGATCACGTCCGACATGCGCGGCAACCCGTCGAGTTCGGCCGTGGGTTGACCTGCGAGACCGGCGCCGTGCACCACGATCGCATCGGGCCCGATGGCGTTGAGCGCGGAAGCCGGAATCGTCCGGCGCGTCCCGCCGCTGCCGAGGACGTTCTCACCGTGCGCCACGACAAAGCCCGCCACGCGCTCGCCGTCCTGCTGCACAATGACTTCCTTTATCTTTCCAAGTTTCTCTGCCGCATCCATATCGACCACGGCACGTCCGACTAGCTCGCTTCCCTTTATCATATCGAAATCTCCAGGTTGGTATTTACATTCGGAGCCGGCGCAGGACGGCGCTCACTCAGTTCCGCCACGACTCAGGCTTCCTCAATGAATTCGTAAACGAACCCATCCGCGATTGTGTGCGGCGACGCCGCTCTCGCGGGAAACCTAAGCCTGCGGCAAAGCCGCGAGACATTGCAGCAGGTAAGGCAGCAGCTGCTTCTTGCGCGAGACCACGCCGGCCAGCTCCCACATGTGCGGCCCGCGCGCAGGGAAATCGATCCGATGCAAAAACTCCGGCGCTCCGTGACAAAGCAGGACCGACGTCTGAGTGTTGATATCCGTCACGAGCAGCGCGGCAAAGAACAGCCCGCCCTTGCGGGTGTGCTGTTCGAGCGCGGCGAGGAAGCGCGTCCTGTTTCTCGGCGAAATGCGAGAAGCTGAGCTCCTCGATTTGCGAAACCGTGAAGCGAATCCCGTCTTCGTCGTACTCCTTGCAGTCCGCCGTGATGACCTGCTCCGGCGTGAGCGTGAGCAACGGCGAGCCGACCGAGAAAATCTCCTCCGCAAACTGCGCCGGATCGATCCCCACGATTTTCGAGAGCTGTTCCAGCACCAACCGGTCGGTTTCCGTCGCAGTCGGCGAATTGAGATTGAGCGTGTCGGAAAGCAACCCGGCCATGAGCAACCCCGCCATCGCGCGCGGCACCGGCACCCCGGCCTGCTGATAACAAAGCGCCACGATCGTGCTCGTGGAACCGACCGGGTTATTCCAAAAAAGAATCGGCGAATCGGTCGCGAAACCGCCGATCCGGTGATGATCGAGAATCTCCACGATCCGCACCTTGTCCGCGCCCTTCACCGCCTGCGAAAGCTCGTTGTGATCGACCAGGATCAATTCGCGCTGGGCCCGCTTGAGCAGATTGCTCTTCGCCAGGATGCCGACCAGCACACCCGCCTCATCGAGAATCGGGAAAACAAACGCGGCCGAGTGCGCCGCCTTCTCGCGCACGTGCTCGAGCAAAGTGTCCGGCGTAAAAGTGAGCTGCTCCGGTTCCAGCATCCGCGCCACCTGCACCGCGCCCCGCGCCAGGTCCACGCTGATCGCCGTGTCGTGCGGCGACCTAACGATTATAACTCCCGCCGCGCGCGCCGCCGTCCTTCGGTCCGAGCGACGTCTGGGCCCCGGCAAATGTCGACCGGGAAGTCGCAGACGATTTCGATCTGGTGGCCGAAATCGATCGGGTCGTCGCGGAGGGCAACGCCGCTCCATGGCTCATCTTCCAGGGTGTGAATGTCCGCTTTTATACCTACAACGCGGACGGCACGCCCGGCGCGCTTCAGCAGGAATATTTCTTCACCACTGGTTACAACGCCGGGACCGTGGATGTGACCTTGTCGCCGCCCTTTGCCGCGACCGGAAAACATTTCCTCTCGGTCCAGCCGGTGATCGATGGCTGGTACTGGCGGAGCGCGAATACCAACGCGCCCACGGGACAAACTTTTACTTTCGCGATAACGCCCCCGGCGACGGCGTCTGGCGCCATGATGACAACGTCTTCTATCCAAACTCGGATGTCGCCTTCGACCTCTATGGCACGGTGAGCGGTGCGGGCAGCATCACGGCTTTATCTGCGACGACTCTGGAACGCAGCGGTTACCTTGAAATCACTGGCACCAATTTCGGGAGCGACGGCACCGTCCTGATCGATGGCGTATCGGCGCCGGTGGCCGATTGGCAAAGCACAAAGATCGTCTGCTATGTGCCGGAATCGACCCGGCTGGCCACGGTGCCGGTGCAAATGGTGAACGCCACGGGCGTACCGAGTAACGCGGTGAACCTGACGGTGACCGCGCGCATGCCTGACGGGCGGGTGAACTGGCGCTTCCGCCAAAACGGGCCCTACTCCCTCGTGCGCCCGGCGATTGCACCGGATGGGACGATCTATTCAGTCGATGCCTTTGCCCATCTCTACGCGCTGACCCCGGATGGCGGCCTGAAGTGGCTGGTGCGAGGCGCAGGGAGCAAAGGCGTGGCCGTGAATACGGATGGGACGATCTACGTCGCCTCGGAGAGTCTGATTAACGCGTATAACCCCGACGGCTCGGTCAAGTGGAGTTTCGTCCAGAATCCGCGCGCGCTCACCTGCATCGGCGTCTCGGTCGGGCCGGATGGAAATATCTACGCCGTCGGCACCGAGGGCATGGGCGTCTTCTCGCTCACGCCTGCGGGCATCCTGCGTTGGACCAATCCCGAGCCATACCGGCGGCCGATTGTTGACTACTCCGAGATCGTCTTTGGCCCGAATGGCAGCAACCAACAACTCTACTTCTCCGCCAACACTCACATGCGGGCAGTGGGACTCGACGGCAACTCCGTCTTCACCGTCACCAGGGGACAGCCTGCGGTCTCCCCCGACGGCAGCGTGCACAACACCTTCACCTCCTACGCGCCGAGTGGCAGCATCAATTGGGACTTCGACACGCAGTACCCGGTCAATGTCACCTCGGCACCGGACATCGGCAGCGATGGGATCCATTACTTCGTGCAAAACACGGTCGAGCTCTTCGCGGTCAATCCCGATGGGTCAGAGCGCTGGCACCGCACCCTCGATGATTATGTCGGCAGTCCCGTGGTCGATCCGCCTAACGAATAATCGGCGAAAAGAGCAACGAAAGCGTGTAAAGCGCGCCGAAAACGAGATGCGTCTGCGCCGTTCCCTCCACGCTCCCACTGCGCGCCGCCTTCACCAGCAACGGGAGCGCGAGAAAAGTCGCAAGACTCCAGACCGGCAACCAGCGGGCCGCGACTCCGACCACCACCAGGATGAGCGGACCGAAGAGCAATCCATACTGCCAGAGCCAGCCCCATCTCTGGCCAAGGAGCGTCGCCAGCGTCGCCACCCGCGCGGCGCGATCGTCCGGCGCGTCCCGCAGATTGTTTGCGTGCAGGATCGCATCCACCAGCAGGCAGATCGGCAAAGAGTAGAGCGCCAGCCGGAACAAGTCCGCGCGCAGGAGTTCGCCCGTCTGCACTCCAAAAGCGCCCAGGGTCAGGCCGAAACCAAACGCGATCACGATGAGGAGATCGCCGAGTGCGAATTGCTTCAGCCAGGCCGAATAAAAGACCGCGCAACCGAGCCCGACCAGCGCGAGCGGACCGACCACACCCGGCGCGGCCAGAAAAAGCGGGACCGCGCACAAAGCCGCGCCGGCGAAAAGCGCGAGCGCAAAGCCGAGAGCTTCTCCCGGCGTCAGCTCGCCGCGGGTCAGGACTCCGCTGCCGTGTTCCGGGCGCGTATCCACCCCGCGCACGAAATCGAAATAATCATTCAGCACATTCGCGCCGACGTGCGCCAGCATCGCCCCCAGCAGAGTGAGCACGAAATAACCGGGCGCGAAATGCACCGGCGACCATCGGCCATACCCGCGCACCGCCAGCACCGTCCCGAGCGCCACCGGCACCACGCTCGCCGGCAAGGAATAAGCGCGGGTTGCCCGCCAAAGACTCGCCGGAGACATCACAAAAGAAGCTGGTTCTCCCCAACCGCGGCCGCAAATGTGATCACGCGAAAGCTCATGCAAAGAACATTACGAAGCCCGGGCAAGGAAAGAAGCAACGGTCTTGCAGGAAAGAGAAAATTTGGACGCTAGCAACGCGCGCCGGCGCCGTTGCGTTTCCTGTAGCCGGGGGCGATGACCCCGGTTCTGCAGCTTTCCCAGTACCGGGGCGATGACCCCGGGTGCTGCAGCTTTCCCAGTACCCGGGGGCGATGACCCCGGTTCTGCGATTCCGCTTAGGCCGGGTTCACCGCCCCCGGCTACAACGCCATCCCCGGGGATCAGCGAAAGAATGCAGCGAGTGTTGACATCGCCCGACGAACCTGAGAGCAAGCCTTCATGAAACTAGCCCGTCGCACGCTCGCACTCAGCACACTCGGCATCATCCTCATCATCCTTTTGATCCTCGCGCTCGGTGGCGGCGGATTTGCGGGTGGCGGCTACTACTACGGCCCGGGCGGTCTGCTCCTCATCATCCTCATCATCCTGCTGGTGATGGGTAAGCTGTAGGCCCACTTCACAACGAAATAAGAAACAGCCGCCGGGGACATTCCCGGCGGCTGTCCTTGTGGGCGCGCCCCGGGGGGCAGCTTCAGCAGTGTAGCGTCGGCTGTGTCAGCCGAAAACCGGACGGCCGGAGTCACCGCCTCCAGCGACAAACAACGCGCTGTAGCGTCGGCTGTGTCAGCCGAAACACCACCCGCCGCGTGACTCATCCAGCTACAGAAAACAAAAACCGCGGAGAAGATTACTCTCCTCCGCGGCCTGTAGCGTCCGCTGTCTTAGCGGACTTCCCTGCGCTGCTGCCAGCGCAAGTCATTGCCGGCCTAGATCACGATTCGGCAGGTAGGCTCGGTCCAGTCACTCGAGCCGGCGGCGCCGTTGGCCCGGGCCCGCGCCCACTTCGTCTGGAGCGGGGTCAGGTCCGTCAGCACCATCCGCGACCTGGTCGTCAATCCCCGGTCCACCCATGGACCATTCGGGGAATCCGCCACCTGGATGCTGAAGTTACTCACGTTCTTGCCCCCGCGACCGAAGCGGAAGAGGAGCGTGCCAGAGTTAGGACCCGGAGTGAGCCGGGCATTGGTCGGCACCCCCGGGATAACCGAAGTGCTTCTTTGTTTCACCGCCTTGAACCCGGAGGTGACCAGGACGGCGACATTGCCCTTGCACTGACCCTGCACATAGGATGCGAGTTGTCGCATCAACGACAGGAGACTGGCCCGGCTGGCATCGCGCATCTTGATTGTGATGCGATCGCCATTGGAAGCTTCCTGCACCAGTGAATCGAATTGATCCACCGCCGACTCAACCGTCGCCAAAGTTGGGGACGGGGTAGGAAAGTTCGCACTACCCGCCATCAGGGTGAGGATATTGCGAACGAACTCTACGAGTTTACCACCGTTGTAACGGGCGAACCCGAGAGCAACGCGAGCGATTTGATTAATGATCTCACTCATAGTTTTATTACTCCTTTTTGTTAGTTTTCACTGCGTGACTCCGGCCGGCACACACCGGCTTTTGTCATGCCGGTAAAAGCAGCTTTAGGCGTACCAACCCTTAAGAAAAAAAGCTAGAGAGTCGCTCCGGTTCGATAGTGCAAAATGAGTCCTACTGGGAAGCCAGCCTAACAAATATAAGGATTTATGGAAACTATAGCGAAAAAAGTTACTTCGTGAAAACGGAAAACTGACATCTGACAGCTGAAATGGAGCTGTAGCGTCGGCTGTCTCAGCCGAAATCCAGACGCCCGTGGTCACCGCGCGCAGCTACGAACAGAAACCGCGTGTAGCGTCGGCTGTGTCAGCCGAAATCCGGACGGCGGGCGTCACCGCCTCCAGCTACAACAGAAACCGCGTGTAGCGTCGGCTGTGTCAGCCGAAAATCGGGACTGCCGGGGTCGCCGCCCCCAGCTACAATAAACCCCGTTGTAGCGTGCGCTGTCCCCAAAGCGCATCCAAATTGTAGGGCGGGCGCTCCGCCTGCCGACCCCGTTGTAGCGTCCGCTTGGGCGACCGACCCCGTGTGCGTCCAGAGTTTACCCGCCACGGCGGGTCTCAGCGGACTTCCCTGCGCCCCGCCAGCCTTCCCCTCCTAGAAAATCCCAGCCCCGCCGTCACCGTCCGCCTTCTCGTTGCGCAGATGATTGGATTTCGGGTAAAGCACAAACCGCGTCCCACAGCTCTCGCACCAGGGCGTTCCCTTCCACATCTCGTCCCGCCGGCGCGGAGACATTTGCGAGGGCCGTTGCTTCATCGCTCCGTCGAGCCACATCCCGCACACCGGGCAACAAAAGCTCCGCCCGATCCACTCGACGAGAAAGCCAAGCGCCATCGAGCAGGCAATGAAAAAGACGAAAGCCAGAACCGGGTTGCGCAGGAAGGTCACGCCGAACCAGACGAAGACCGGCAGGGAAAGCAGGACCAACCCCTGGTAGAGCCCGACCCGCCGCCGCCGGCGGCGATACTCGGCCGACTGCGCGGGAGTCGCGAGCTTCCCCTCGGGAAGATCGTATTGCCAATCCCGCGGCAGCGGTGTTCGGGGCCGGAAAAAGTCCATCTCGGTAAAGAAAAGAAAATCGCTGCCGGCTTCACAAGCCAGCTCTTTCTGAGGCGCCTTTCGTGATTTCAGTGTCGCTACAGAATCACGACCCCAGGCCAACCCTTCATTCGCGACTCACGCCGCCCACTCTGCGCAGAGCAGTTCGGCTTGAGCGAGGACGGTCTTGACCGCTTCGTCCTGGAGATCCGGCGAATGGAGGAGGCGGGGGCCGACTGACATAGACAGCGCGCAGCGCAGGGCGAAGCCCGACCAAGCGGGGCCGCGCGGGAGCCATAGCCGTGCTTCCGCAGGATGCGCTTCACCATGACTTTGATCTTGGCTCTCGCGCTTTCGCGCAGAGTCCAGTCGATCGTGACGCTTTTGCGAACCTGGGTGACAGTTCGGCGGCGATGACTTTGAGTTCGTCGTTCCCCATCGCTTCGACGGCGCTCTCGTTCGCGGCGAGGGCGTCGTAGAAGGCGATCTCGTCGTCGGTCAGCCCGAGTCGATGCCACGCTGGGTGGCCGCGCTCATTTCTTTGGCGAGCTTGATCAGCTCTCGATGACTTCCTGCGTCGCGATCGCTCGGTTGTGATAAGCGTTCAGGTCTTCTTGAGCATCTCGGAGAACTCACGGCTTTGGACGAGGTTCCGCTTCGAGCGCACTTTGATTTCGTCGCCTAGAAGCTTCGCGAGGAGTTCGGCGGCGACGTTCTTGTACTTAGAACCGCGCACCTCGGCGAGGAACGGCGGCAACAATCACGGCTCGAAAGAGGCTACTTCGCGCGAACGGATTTTTGCTCGCGGATGATCTGCGCCAGCGCCCGCAGCGAAGTATTCACCGCTTTTGCACTCGGAAATGCGCGCGCCACGTCCGGCTCGAGCAAGACCACGTTAGTGCCCCGAGAATAACGGCGAGCATATTTCCCGCGCAGACCGGCGGAGAAATCATAGTCTTCTCGGCTCCTGGAGTCGTTTTCCTTACTATCCTTCTTCATAAGTCCGTCGTTCACGTCTGCTCGCGGGGCGAGCGCTGATGATGCGGATATTGTCGTCTCTGTCGGTGTGCACGACAACCAGCAACTTCGCGCGATGCGTTTTCCCTACCGTAACAAAGCGGTCTTCTGCCTGGGAGTGGTCTGGGTCGCGAATCGTCAGCGACCGCGCATCAGCAAAGACCGTCGAAGCTTCACCGAAACTAACGCCGTGTTTTGATGCGTTCGATCTCGCCTTTCGGTCGTCCCATTCAAAGGTCAGCGGCACGGATGCGACTATGACGCAGATTGGATGGGCACGCCAGCGGCGGCGCGATCGATATTCGGCAGCTCGCTTTGATTCAAACCGGAGAGGGCACGCGCCCTCGCGTGCTGGCGAGCGCGCCTCGCGCTCGCGAACTTTACTTCAGGCAAGTCGCGCAGATTGCGCGCGAGCCCGTCGATCAAGTCGTATTGGCTGCGGTGCGCTTCATCGGCGATCACGATGATGTTGCGGCGCTTGGATAACTCCGGAGCTGGGCCCGGCGTCCTTAGCGTTACGGCCCGCCTTTCTCCTCCGGCATGAATTTCTGGATGGTGGTGAAAACCACGCCGCCGCTCGCGACATTGAGCAGCTTGCGCAGATGCTCGACCGAGTCCGCCTGCACCGGAGTCTGCCGCAGGATTTCGTGGCAACGCTGGAACTGGCCGAAGAGTTGATGTTTCTGAGGCCCAGTTAGGTGGTCCTCATCACGATTCTGTTTATCTGCGGAGGCCTCACTTGCGAAGTATAGTTGCGTTGCGATCCAGTCCCACTAACTGCGCGCTGCGATCGCGGGCCGCGATGATCGGCTTTATTTCAGTACCTGAGCTTTCAAGCTGTCCTACGGAATGAAGGTCAAGCAACTTCTGCTTGTGCTGGGACAGCTTTCGTTGTGCAGCGGAAAGCAACTTCTCCACGAAACTCCACGTGCGATGGCGCACAACCTCCTCGTGCTCCACCCTCGTAACGGCATCACCGGCAGTAAGCCACCCACCTTTGCGGCAAGGGTGAAGCTGGGCGCTGAAGCGCGTGGCTCCGCGCATTCATTTGCACATTCAGCAATTAACCGATCGATGAATGCTTCAGATCGGCGTCGCCGGTCTGCAGGAAGTGGAAAAGATGGACACCTGCCAAGGTCTCGTAGATATGGTTGCCATTCGGGAGCGCTTCCCATCACACGGTCAACGAGTCGCCGATAGTCGGGATCTTGACCTCCGCGGAGTGTGCCCAAAGCCGGTCAAGCGAGAAGAGGACAGTTTCGAGAACGGAAAATGTCTGTTCATATCGGATGAAACGATCGATCAGCTGCCACATGAGCGCCGGCGCAACGCGCTGGAGCGCTGCAAGTCGATCTCCCATGTTGAAACGCAGCGGATGCGACTTGTCGCGACTCAGCTGAGCAGGGCCGTCGTGATCGCTTTATCAGCCTGCCCGAGTCGGCGAACAAGAATCAGCAAACCTCGCGCTGCATCCAGGCGAGGTGTTGGCCATCCCCAGATTGGCCAATGATCTCTTCCTCGTCCTTTTTTTTGGACGACCGAGGCGAAGGATCAGTTGACGCTTCCGCAGATTCGCCGGATGGTTCTTCCACCGCGCGTCCGTCGCCGGCCAGCTTCACGACGTCCGATGCTCTCGCACGCCCCCACCAAGCAACCCCAAAGCTCCTCTGCCATCTCGGGATGCTTCCCTCGATTAGGCCGTAACGCGCGCTCACACCGGCCGATCACCGCCCAATTCTTTTCAATTTCCTTCGAATCAATTGTCTGACCATCCTGCTCCTTGAATGGTTTGAGCGCTTCGCGAAGCTTGAAGAGCTTCGCATTCGTCTGATCTTTGAGATCGACGCCTCGCTCCGCAATCATCTCTTCCTCTGACAAGGTGTGAGAGGTAACCTGCATACCCCCCGGCTTTCGATTTGCAGGT
Source organism: uncultured Verrucomicrobiae bacterium (assembly GCA_963740715.1). Lineage (GTDB taxonomy): Bacteria > Verrucomicrobiota > Verrucomicrobiia > Chthoniobacterales > UBA10450 > Palsa-1392. The sequence goes on from CAVUGD010000027.1 coordinate 89,790, forward strand.
AGTGGACCGATTTCTGCGCGGTCCTTTCGCGGCATTTGACCGCCGGCAACGCAATGTCGATTCATTCAGCGCTGCTAGGAGCTTGTCTCGGCGATGTTGAACCGGCTCGGCGCCGGATCGCGAGGTTCATCTCGAAAAACCGTGCTACTCGGGGCAAATCGAGAATCAGATTTTCCAAGCGCTCTCGCTGTGCGGCGTCGCCAGCTTTTGCAGAGCAGCGAATAACTCCACCCCCCCGTAACAATAGCCGGGGTGAATAGGAAAAGTGATTCAGCCAATACAGACTCAAGTTCCCGTCCGAGGGCCTTGGGATGCTTGGCACCGGCCTCAAGGAACACCGTCCAAATCTGGGACGTGCGATTTCGGGCGAGAAAGTGATCGAGGGCAATTTGCAATCGCTCGGAGTCACCGACTGCTGCCCATTGGTCCAGCAAGCTCTCAAAGTGAGACAGAATGCGGCTTTCCTCGTGTTTGAAACTTCTTCCCCAGATGTGTCCGTAGTCTTCAACGAGATCACATTCCACGCCACGAAAGCGGAACCGCCCTATAACCATTTCTCTCCTTCGCCACTCAGGCATGCCTTCGGACTGCGGCGCTCCAGGCAACGCACGCTATCTAAGTATTAAACCGGCATTTGCTCCATTCCTGCTCTCGTAATACCCAGCGAGTGAATACTGAACACTGTCCCAATTGTCGGTGCGCTGCTCTGCATTCCCATGATCCTGCCACCGAATTGTTCCCATTCCCCCGGTTGAGGCTCTGCCGAAAATGCAGCCTCAAATAGACGGAGCACTACGGGATCCGCCTCGATGCCGAGGTGGCTTAGTTGGTGGGCAAAATCGAAAAGGTCCCAGTGCGGAAACAAAGCTAGTCTTTCCGGATTCAGCAGCGATAGGAGCGACGACTCTGTTTCCTCCGGCACCACGGTAAATGTCCGACAAAGAGTCTCCAATGGCGGTGCTACCGGCGTATCGCCACCCCTCTGAAACTCCCTTCTGCCGACATGATGCGCCAAGAGCCCGCGCGCCGCACTGTTCAGGTGCCTCAACTGACTCGCGTCGAAGTTGCTGCTGACGGAATCCGTGGAGCGAGGATGTGAACGACCGGTGTTTCGAGCGACGGACGGCTGGGCAGGAATCGTGAAAGATGCGCTGCGAACGAACACCAAGCGCTGGCCCCAGCCCGAATCGCTTCTGCGTCGGCATCCTGTAGGCCGGATGCCAGATACCGGAGAGCTTTTTCGGCGGGCGAGTTGTCCTCCGTCGATGCTTGGACCGCTTTCAGAAGTGGCTCCAGGACAATGGGCGTATCCACGCGCCGCGCGGCAAAGATGGGTGCGAGAATCCGTGTAATTCCGTGGAGGTCAGCAACGCCTTCCATCTGAAGCGCCGCGTTCCAAAAACCCTCCGGCCCGTCCGGACCATCCCACAATTCCTTCGAGCGCGAAGGGGAAGCTGTGACGATAGAAAATCGGCAACAAACCTCGCAGCACGACAAAGGCCGCAAACCGCAATGACGCAGCTGGAATCAAGGAGCGCGCAATCGCGTAATCGTGCAGAAGATGATGAGTAAAACGAATGTCGTCATCGCCAATCCGACTGCCGGTTGAGTGCGGGCGATTGGAGGATTCCGCGGCTGCGAAGTTCGAGAACCGCGTCCCGCTCAGGTGCGCCCAGCGAAGTCTCCTGCGTCGAAACTGTCATGCTTCGCAGTTCAACCATTCGACGGCAGATAGCTTGCAGCGCTACTTCCCGATAACTTGCTCCCTTCATCGGTCTGGACCCGCACTTGCCAGAATCTTCGGAGCAACACCGCCGGACTACTCCAGTCGGCAAGTCGGGCTGGCGAAAGGCCGTCGCTGAGGAGTTCACCGGCGAGCCGTCAGGAAGAGTACGAACGGTGAATGCCGCCAGCCCGAACATTATTCGGGCACTGACGACGAAGGGTTCGATGTCTGCTACTCGCGCGACGAGTTCATCAATCTCGTCTTCCCCCAACGCGGTGACCAGAAAATGCGAGACACCGGCGAAGTCGGCGGAGCAATGTCCGAAAACGCCATCGCCGGCGAATGCTTCGCGCAGCTCGCGACCATGCTTCAGATCAAACTCGCGCACGCTCGCGACTTCCTTCCAGCCAGACTCTCCGGGCAGCACGTCTTCGAGTAGCCGACGCAAGAGTTTCTGAGTCTCCACGTCACGCACTGCGTCGAGGGCGTCTGTAATGAGCACCCCCATCGAACCGTCAGGCCGATTCGACAACACATCGTCAAGTGCGTGAGTTAATGCCGGCAAATTCGCGGCACCTTTCCAATCCCGACCAAAGATTTCTTCAGCCAAGAGGAGAACGACGGGGATACCTTCGCGAAGAAGCGCTTCCGCCAAGGGTTGAATCAGGCCGCTTTTACCGCAGCCTGGCTCGCCGGTCACGAGAAGATGCCCACGCTTCGCGGCTGTGACCATCGCGGACAAGTAGTCGTCGCGTTCGAGATGAACCTCGGCTTTCGCGAAACGAAGTAACGTGTGATCTTTTAAACGGGCGAGGTTGGTTGCTGTCAGTCGCCTAAGAAGGTCAACGTCGCCCGCGAAGGATGGCGTAGCTTTTACCTTTAGTCCCTCCGCCGCGAGCACCTGCCTGAGTGACGCGGTGGTCGAACGGAGTCCTTGTCGGTTCGCCGCACCGAAATGTGCCTGTAGCTGTTTCCAGATCCGGTTGGACGTTCTCGGTTCGACAGCTAACAGGTTTCGAATTGCCTCCTCAGCTTGTCGCTCGTGGTTGTCCCCTGTTCCCAAAATCGAAGACTTCGACATGGACCATTCGTAGGAATTCACGGAGTTCCGCGTCGGTCGGTGCTTTCTTCGTTTCGGACTTCCAGGTGGACCTTGGCTTGATCAATGAGCGATATCATCGCCTTCCGTTCGCGTGCAGCCCGCCGTCTCGCGAAGTCGACGAAGCTCGCGCTGTCGTCCTCCCGGAAAATTTCCAGACCTTGCGCAGGTCTTGCGTTTCCTCCGGCGCCTCCGAGAACCGACGGAACGGCCCACATGAAACGACTTTCTTGCGCCGAACCTCGGGCGCCAGCCGACGAAACTGGCGCACAAATGAAGTGACGACCTCTGCAAACGCCGGGCTGTTGGCGGTCGGTGCAATGGCGCCAGATCGGTGCTTGGCGGAAATAAAATTTTCCCTTCGGTGCCTTGCGGAGCGTCACGACAACATCATCGACCGGTTCCGCATCCTGCATCGTAATCGCCGCGATCGCTGCGCCACTTATCCCATCCCAAACCACAGATCGATCGCCTCCCAGCATTTTGACAGCGATGCTGGCGGCAACCTGCGCTTCATAGCCCACCCCGACGGCGGTCGCGCGCCCCCCCAATCGATGGTTGGGTTTCTGAACCGGCTTCCTTTTACGAGGTATCTTCACGAGCCGCTAACGCTCACCTTGGCGCGCCAGATAGTGGATGAAGCTGAAGGCCCGGTGCTTGATGAAGGTTAGTCGGTCGACATTGGTGTCTGAGATCACGAGCAGGTCGTGTTCGCGTTGTACACGCCTCGTTGAATGCGCCAGAAGCGAGGCCTGTCTCCTCGCGTGATCTGGCCCTGTGGTACTGTGTTTTAACCAAAACCAGAACCGGACGAGGACGAAGCCGGCCATGCCGTGGGGCGCGAGGTGGTGGACATCCAGAAAGTGGAAAGGTGAAAGGCGAAAGTAGAAAGTGGCCGCGTCCAAGTTGGGTCGGGCCTCGTCGGCTGCGAGCCAGATCCCGCGGTGGCGAGATTCGAAGCCAAGGTTGGCGGTGGAGTCTTTCTTCGCGGAGGAGGAAACGCGGGGCATAAAAGGCGAAGTAGAAAGGAGAAAGGCGAAAGTAGGAAGAAAAAAACGCCGGCCGCGTTTGGGGCGAGGTCCGGGGTCAGCTCTGGTCTCTGTTGTTCCGATAACCGCTTTCGTTGGCGTGGGTCTGCCTTCCGGCTTGCCCTGCGAGATTCACCTGCACTGGAGCGGGCGGCAGCCGGAGACCCGCTGTGCTGGCCGCGTTTACTCCCGCCGGGGCAGCTTGCTCGCCGCCTCTTCCAATCTTCGCCGCACTTCGATCGGCAGCTCGCCGAGGAGCGATTCCCGGCCGCCCTGGTTTTGCCACCAATCCAATTTTTCCGCGATCTCAGGCGTAATCTTTTCCGGCTCGTGTCGCGCCATCGCTTCAAACGCCAGCATGATCTGCGCGCTCCCCTCCACCACTGCCTCCCGCGTCTGCGCGACATAGGCTTGCCAGGCCAATTCATGATCCTCCCACTCGTCCGCCGTGATTTCTCCCCCCTCACTCCGGTCGAGTAGATTCGCCATCTCGGCAAGCAAGCGCGCGTTGCTTTGCGTGCACAATTTCTCGTTCTTCTTCACGGCTTGCATGACCTTGGCGGCTCGATCCCTCAAGGTGGAAGTCATCTCCCGCTGCGTGAGAGGTTCGCTCATGATTCGAAACCGAGCTTGGCGGTGAAGTCCTTCTTCGCGGAGGAGCGCGCAGTTCGGGGCATAGACGCGCCTTTCTAGCAGGCGCTCTTGAGATTGCAAAGCTGAATCGAACGAGTGGGGCGAGCGAGATGGACGGGGCGCCGCGAGGGCTCGGGAAGTGTGAAGGCGGAAGGATAGAAGAAGTCCGATCTCTGACCCCCGACCGGTGCCAACTGACAGCCCGGTAGTCTCATTTGCTTGCCCTCCGAACTTAACGTGTTCGCCCGGCAGTTTGGTCTGCTTGCCACCCCAGTCTGGTCTGCTTGCCATCCCAAGCTGGTCTGCTTGCCCTCCCAGGCTGATCTGCTTGCCCTCTGAACTTAATATGTTCATCAGGCAGTCTCATAAGCTTGCCCTGCGAACTTAATATGTTTGCCGGGCAGTCTCATTTGCTTGCCTCGTGAACATAATATGTTTGCCAGGCAGTCTCATTTGCTTGCCCTGTGAACTTAATATGTTTGCCAGGCAGTCTCATTTGCTTGCCCTCCGAACTTAATATGTTCACCAGGCAGTCTCATTTGCTTGCCCTCCAAACTTAATAAGTTCACGAGGCAGTCTCATTTGCTTGCCCTCCAAACTTAATAAGTTCACGAGGCAGTCTCATTAACATCGATCAACATTTTGATCGGGGATGGGGGGTAAACGCTGCCCATTGTGGTTGGGCAGGCGCGGGAGCGGCTGGGTTATTCGTTATTGGTTCATGGTTGGCGGAAGGGATGGCGGCAGCATGCCCGCCCTACAATTGGGACGCGACAGGCGCGGCCCGGTTAATTGTTATTGGTTCATGGGTTCAATGGGGGTTGGCGGCCAAACGCAAACTAAGCGCCTGATTGGCAATTGACTTCGACGGCCGTTCCGCGTCTCCTCGGCCTGGACTCCGCAGATTTTTCATGTCTCAACTCGACCTTCTGAATCTGGCGCGCTCCTGCGGGCAGACGATCAGCACCGACTTCGCCCAGGTCATTACCATTACCTTCGCCATGGTCGTGGCGATCTACTATTTCCTCCATCAGGCCGGCCCGCGGATGAAGATTTTCGTCTTCTCCATCTACACCTGCGGCATGCTGGCTTATCTCGGGATGATGCTGCTGGAATCAGGCGTCGCGATCGGCACCCTCCAGGCACTCCGCGCCATTCCCGAGTCGGAGCGGACTCTGCCGACGCAATTCTTTTTGGGAATGAAATCGAGCTGGGTGGGAAAGACCGCTTCGGTCCTGCTCAATATCGCCTATTGGATTCTCTGGCTCGGCACGGGCTACCTGCTTTTTTTCTGGAAGAAACCGGACGCAGCCCGGCTGCCTCGCGCGTGAGGGGCAGGGCGGCGGCGCGTTGGAAATCGGGAAAGCGGCCGGGGTCACCGCCCCCGGCTACAACGGATGGCGGTCAAGATGACCGCCCTACAATTCTTCGGCTGACACAGCCGACGCTACATTTCGGCTGACACAGCCGACGCTGCAATGCGGCAGGCGGAGCGCCTGCCCTACAATTGGATTCGGCTGACACAGCCGACGCTACATTTCGGCTGAGACAGCCGACGCTACAGGGGATCGGGCGTTTGGCGGTTGTCGATTTTGCGCAAAGCTGGCAACAATCCAGACCTGATGGACGCGTTCAGTTATCTTTCGGTTCTTCTCTCGATCATCATCGGCCTGGCGGTGACGCAGCTCTTGACCGGGATGCGCGGCCAGATGCTGGGACGCGAGCGGGTAAGCGGATTTTGGCCGACCCAGGTGTGGGCCGGCGTGCTGTTGCTGGTCTGCACGCAAACCTGGTGGGCCATGTTCGATCTGCGCTCCCGGCCGGAGTGGGACTTCAGTGCTTTCGCCATTCTCCTGGCCCAGACGATCGCACTCTACCTCCTGACGGGCCTGGTCTATCCGGACTTTTCTCCGGACCGCGCGGTGGATCTGCGGGCGCATTACTTCGCGCAGCGCCGGCATTTTTTCTCGCTCTCGCTCGGCTCAACGGCTCTCAGCCTGGGACGGGATCTCATCCTGCACCATAAGTTGCCCGACCCGATGAACCTCGGCTTTCACGTTTTGTGGGCGGCCTTCGCGGTCGGCGGGCTGATGATCGCCCGCGAGGGATATCATAAGTTCCTGGCCCTGCTCGCCGCGGCGATGTTCGTTTCCTATGTCGTTTTCCTCTTTTCCCGGCTGGCGTGAGAGCTGGGGATGGCGCGGGACGCTATGGGATTTCCGGGGTCACCGCCCCCGGCTACAACGGGACGGCAGGCGGAGCGCCCGCCCTACAATTTTGGGGATGGCGGCCAGCATGGCCGCCCTACACTGACGGCAGGCGGAGCGCCGGCCCTAGGGCGCGGGCGCGGTTGTGGCAGACGACGGCGCGGAACCACCCAGCGATCCACCACCGACAAGGGGGACGACTGCGCCGACGATGGCTTTCGGGATTCCCAACACTCCCAGCACCGGGCTGGGCACGTTCTCGTGGTAACTCGTCAGCATCCCATCCTCGAATCCCACGTCGATCGCCTTCTTGACGAACGGCATCCGCTCGTAAGCGATCACGTAGGGTTGGACCCCGGGCAGAAGGAAGTTGTGACTGTAGTTTAGCTGCAGGCCATTAGCGGCCGTGAGACCCTTCGGATATTGCAGGGTCACGCGATACGCCTCCGCCAGGCGAAACACCAGTCCCCTCTCCGGCCTGAACCCCTTCTCCGGCGCAACGAAGGCGGATGGAGCCGGCGACATTTGCAGATCGATCTCACGCTCTTGCAAGACAGCGCAGGCCAGCTTGTACTCCTCCCAATTATTCGTGCGGAAGGAAACGAGAAAAGGGTCCGTGTTGGGAACCGGTGGAGTTGGCGTGAGAGCTTTTACGCCCTCCGCCACGATCGCTGCGACCTCCCCGATGATGGCCGCGGTGCGGTCATCGGCGACGCTGTTGCCCGTGCTCAAAAGGTGCCTGGCGTTGACCGCGATTTTGTAGTCGTCGTCGAAAACATAATTGCGCCGTGGCACGGCGTAGAACCGGCACTGCGCATCGGCCTCGACCCCGGCTGTGATCGTGATCGTCCAGCCGCCCACCGTAAGGGTGACCGAGTTCGCCGTGGAATCGCCCGAGGCCGGTTTGGGATCGGCTTCCTTCGGCGGGCTGTCGGCGAGGGCGCCGAATCGAATGAGTCCGAAGCTGTTTTCCACATTGGGATGCAGCACGGCCTTATGCTTCTCCAAGTTTAAAGCGGCTTTATCTTTGGACTTTTCGGGAGCTTTATATTCGCCTTTGATCAGGATCGCTCCGATCGGGAGGTAATACGGCATGCCATGCACCGGCAGCGTCTGGTTGCCCTGGTCGGGCGGGTCGCCGCTGCGGCTGGAAATCGTAGTCGGCGCGCAGCCGCTGACGAAAAGAATGAAGGAGACCGACGTCCGGAGGAAGCAGGTTGTTTTCATGGCTAATTACATTCTGTCCATTGGTTTAGGATCTCGGGTGAAAGCAGACAAGCTTATTTTGGATTATTTTCGGCGGGTTTAAGGAGGCAGGCCGCTAACTCTCCGATGTTGTAGCTGGAGGCGGTGACTCCGGCCGTTTTTTGTTTCGGCTGACACAGCCGACGCTACAAAGAGATGGCGGGCAGGATGCCGCGCCCTGCGATTGGGGACGGCGGGCAGGATGCCACGCCCTACACAGCGGACGCTGCATTTCCGGGGTCATCGCCCCCGGCTACAACGGGACGGCAGGCGGAGCGCCCGCCCTACAATCATTCGGCTGACACAGCCGACGCTACAAGGGATGGCGGCCAGCATGGCCGCCCTACATTTCGACAAAGGGCGCTGGCCAGCGGAGGGTCGCAGGATGGAGATCCATCAGCTCCGATATTTTGTCGCCGTGGCCGAGGAGGGCAGTTTCTCGCATGCCGCCGAACGCGAGCATGTCTCCCAGCCTTCGCTCAGCCAGCAAATCCAGAAGCTGGAGGCGGAGCTGAATCAGCCGCTCTTCGATCGCCTGCCGCGCGCCGTAGTGCTGACCGCCGCCGGCCGTTCGCTGCTCGGTTATGCCCGGCAGATTCTTACCGGCATCGCCGATGCCCGCCGCTCCGTCGCCGCGCTCGAGCAGGAGGTGTCGGGCCGGCTCTCGGTCGGCGCGGTGCCGTCGATCGCGCTCTATGTGCTGCCCGCGGCTGATCCGGCAATTCCAGCAGCGGTATCCGAAGGTGACCTTCGAGGTGTTTGAAGATACGACGGACAAGCTGGCGCAACGCCTGGAGGACGGGACGCTGGAGGTGGTGCTGGCTTCGTCGGGGGACGAGTCGCCCACCCTGGAGCATCATTCGCTGGGCGAGGAGCCGCTGCTCATGCTGCTGCCGGAGAAGCATCGGCTGGCGCACAAGGAACGGGTGAAGTGGAGCGACCTGGCGACGGAGAAGTTTCTTCTCCTGCACGAGGTGCATTCGCTGGCGAAGAAAGTGCGGGAGCTGCTCGCGATCAATAAATTGAACCCGGAGGTGGTGCTGCAGGGCGCGCAGCTGGTGACGATCGCGAGCATGGTCGCGGCCGGCCTGGGGGTGACGGTGATCCCGCAGATGATGGCCGAGACGCGGTTCATCCGCGGCTGCGTGGCGGTGCCGTTTGCCCGCCCGGTGCCGACGCGCGAGCTGACCCTGCTGCGCAATCCGCTGCGCTTCGAGAGCAAGGCCGCCGCGGCCTTCCGAGAAGAAGCCGCGGCAGCCTTCGAAACCTGACGGGTGGCCGGTCCGACCCGGCTAAGCACCGCGCGAGGCGAAACTGAAAATTAGTGGTGCAGGCCGAGGGCCTGGACCAGAGGAATCATGGCCCAGGTGGCGGTGACGGCGATGAGCCCGAAAAGGAAGAACTCGGCGAAGACGCCGGTGCGATCGCGCTGCGCGAAACGCGCGCTGACGAAGCGAAAAGCGCGCAGGCGGATCGGGGTTCCTGAATTGGGCAACTGGCCGGGAATGTGTCTGACGTGGCTGCTGAAAGTTAGTATTGGCATGAGGGAATAACGCTCCACCGCCAGCGGTCTTGAAATACTTAGTACCTCTGGCAGTTATAGGCTGGGCCTATGGCGGCGGCGGGACGCCGCCGCCGGTTATTGGTTATTTGTGATTGGTTCTTGGGGGCGGAAATGTGGATCGGGGATCGGCGGGCAGGATGCCACGCGGAGCGGCGGGCAGGATGCCACGCCCTACAAATCGGCTGACACAGCCGACGCTACACCGGACCGGCGGGCAGGATGCCCGCCCTACACGGGCGGCGGCGGGACGCCGCCGTGGCGGTCAAAATGCCCGCCCTACAATTCGGGGGCGACGAAGCCGTAGGGACAATTGCGGCAGCCTTCCTGGCAACAGCGGCCGCGGCGCAGGAGGTAGTCGCGGCTCAGGGCGCCATCCGGGTCGAAGTCGGCCGGAGTGGCGATGGGGGTATCTGGGTCCGGCGTGGGCGATTGCTGCTTCATGGGCCGGGAGTGTAGGGGACGTTCCCGGTGCACCGATAAAGCAGCGTGGAAATGAGAAGAGCGAGCAGCAATATAAAGAAGGGCAGGAACGCGGTGTAAGCAGCCGGCATGAGGCCGTAGCTCGAGAACCAGCGGCTTCTCGTTTTTGGCTCCTTGTTCGGCGGCGGGTTGATGGATTTGATCTTCCGGCTTTAGACCGCGGGTTGCAATTGGGTTCCGCGACGCGAAGCGGCGCATCCGTGTAGGGCGTGCCATCCTGGCCGCCCCGGCGACGGCGGATGGCGGGCAGGAATGCCGGGGATGGCGGGCAGGAATGCCACGCCCTACAATCGAAGATCGGCTGACACAGCCGACGCTACAATCGGATGGACGGGCAGGAATACCGCGCCCTACAATTGTCCGTTACTTTTTTCGGTTTGGCGGCCGGGAGATCGGAGTTCCAGCTCACAGCGACGCATTTCCAGGAGCCGTCGTCGATCTTGCGCATGACTTCGAGGTATTTCCCGCGGTCGACCACGATCTTTTTGCCGGCTGCGTTGGTCGTGGTGTACTCGTAGGTGCCGGCGATGTAACCGAGGTCGTGCGACTCGGAGACTTCCACTTTCGTCGGCTGCCAGCTGAGGGAGACGCCCGGGGCCTTGATCAGCGGTTGCCAGGATCTTTTGATTTCTTCCCTGGTTTTGTTCGCGGGGGCGTTGGGCGGCAGCTCAATCGCGGTCGCGGAATAGTAGGAGAAGACTTTTTCGAAATCGCGGGCCTGGGCGGCGGCGGCCCATTGCACATCCACCTCGCGCAGCGCGCGCTCGGTCGCGGCTCGGGTGCCGGCCTTTTGTCCGTAAACCGGGATGAGGCCAAGAAGGAAAACGAGGCTGACGAGCGCGGCGGCGGTCAGTCGTGCAGGTCGATTGATTTGCATGGTTCGGTGTTGGTTTCGACTTCCTGCGAAACGCGCAGTTTTGGTCCGGCGAGAAGCGGCAACGTCCGAATGGGTTAGCTGGTCGTCGCTGGCTTGGGTCATCTTGCTCGAAATGGCCGCGGCATTGCAAGCGGAATGATAAGGATCTGTGATGGCGGAGGCGACAGCAGAGGGTGCGGCTGGAGAGAGCCGAGGCGAGAATCGGGGCGGCGGGCCACAAACGGCCGACGCTATGCCGGGACGGCGGGCAGGATGCCCCGCGAAATGGCGGCCAGGAATGGCCGCCCTACAATGGGGGCGCGGTCTCGCCGCCTTCGGCCACTGGGGTCTCGTCGCCGTCGCCGGTTTCGGACGAGCCGGCGTTTTCCAGCTTGCGCAGTTTCTTGGCTTCTTTTTTCTTGCGCTTCTCGAGCTCTTTCCGGCGTTTTTCGCCGGAGTAATTAGGTCTGGCCATGGTGGTTGTTTTTTCAGTTCGCAGCGCGCCGGGGTGCGTGAGATGCCGAGGCGCCGCTTCCTACCTGTAAACCGGGTGGGCGCGAATGTAGAGCATTACTATTTGGGTCACGACTGCGTGATTCTTGGAGCCCGGCGGGCGGCGGAACGGGACGGGCGGGCAGGATGCCACGCCCTACACAGCCGACGCTACATCAAAAGCGGAGATGTTTTACGGTGAAGCCTTTGTTGATCAGCTCGGTCAGCGCGTCGATGCCGATGCGCAGGTGCAGCTCCATGAATCGGTTGGTGACGACTTCGTCGCTGACCGCGGTCTTTACTCCCTCGGGCACCATCGGTTGATCGGAAACCAGGAGGAGCGCGCCGGTCGGGATCTCGTTGTGGAAGCCGGTGATGAAGATGGTCGCGGTCTCCATGTCGATCCCCATGCAGCGGACGCGCGCGAGGTATTTCTTGAAGGCGTCGTCGTGTTCCCAGACGCGCCGGTTGGTCGTGTAGACGGTGCCGGTCCAGTAATCCTGCTTGTGGTTGCGGATGGTGGTGGAGATGGCTTTCTGCAATGAGAAAGCGGGGAGCGCGGGCACTTCGGGCGGGAGGTAATCGGTCGAGGTCCCCTCGCCCCGGATGGCCGCGATCGGGAGGATGAGGTCGCCGAGTTTGTTTTTCTTTTTCAGGCCGCCGCATTTGCCGAGAAAGAGGACGGCCTTGGGTTTGATCGCGCTGAGCAGGTCCATGACGGTCGCGGCGCTGGCGCTGCCCATGCCGAAATTGAGGATGGTGATGCCGTTGGCGGTGGCGTTCGGCATCGGGCGATCCTGGCCGCGCACCGGCACGCCGTAGGCGTCGGCAAAGAGCTGCACGTAGTTGGAGAAATTCACCAGCAGGACGTATTTCGAGAATTCTTTTGCGGGCGTGCCGGTGTAACGGGGGAGCCAGTTCGCGACGATGTCGGCTTTGGTTTTCAAGTTGGGCGAATTGAATCAGGAATTCGCGCAGGCGGGAAGCAGGCTTTGTGTGGGACGCGGCGCGCCGGAAGCGCTGAAAGCGTTCCAACTTCCGTCGTCAGGCATGAAAGACGCTTTGCAATCAGGCGTCAGTTTACCCGGGATTTGCCCCGGCTATCCGCAAGACCCTCCGGCATCGCCATTTCCAAATCACAACCAAAGATCATGAAATCATCCTCACTTTTAACGAACGACCAGCCGCTCACGCGTCAGCCCGATCACACTCGGCAAAATCTGCGCAATGTCTCGAAGGCTGATTTCGTCACGGTCGACGCGCAAACGTTGCGCGACGATGAGGCGACGACGAAGAGCATCGACCTGCATGCTTTTCGGCAATTGAGCGGCAGCTACCTGGAGGACAATTCGTCCTTCGGCGCGCGGCTCGAGTTGGGCGTGTTTGCTCTCGTCATCGGCCTCGTCGCCTGGCCGCTGACCTCGCTCCTGGTCGTCTTCTCGCAGACGGCGCACTGGTAGGCCGGGGCGGTTAATCAGTCCTCGTTAGGCCGATCGCGGAAGGCGAGGAAGATATTGCGCACGTAGTTGGTGGCCGGGGCCAGAGTCGTCGGCAGTTCGGTCGACTCGAGAAAGTCGGTCCATCCTTCGGCCGGCGTTTTCTCCGGTCCCAAGTCGCGGAAGCCCATCGTCCAATCGGGAAAATCGCGCGCGGCGTTAGGCCCGGTCATGACGATCGCGACCCACTTGTGGCGTTCGTCCCGGGTGATGATTTCGTAGCGTTCGCGGACCACGTCCTCGTCTCCCTCCAGCATCTGCAGGAAATGTCCACCGTGATAGAGCAGCATGCCGGTGATCTGGAGACGGTCATTGTTAGCCCGGCTCTTCTCCAGGATCTGGAGCAGGTCCTCCGCCGAGAGATGGCGCGCGGCTGTGCTTTGGTAAACCAGTTGGAAAATCATCGTGGCGGTCTCTCGCGCCTAACCTATCGCGGAACGAGCTGGGAAAAAAGGATGCACGCTGCGGCCTGGCGGTTCACAGTGAAGGTCGGCCGCAAACACGGGCTCTTCGTTTCAAGAACCAGGAAAAGAAATGACCGCCACTACCGCCAGCCAAATCCCGGGAGCCGCTCCGCGCGACCGGCACCCAAAGGGTCTCTACGTCCTCTTCGCCACCGAGATGTGGGAGCGCTTCAGCTTCTACTCCATGCTGGCGATGTTCACGCTCTACCTGCGCGACGACACCGGGCAGGGCTTCGGCTGGTCGTCGGACGCCGCGACCGGGCTCTACGCGAACTATCTCATGTTCGTCTATCTCAGCCCGCTCATCGGCGGCTGGCTGGCGGATCGCAAACTGGGTTATCGCCGCGCGGTCATGATCGGCGGCTTCTTTTTCATGGCGGGGCATTTGCTGCTCTCGTTTCGCTCGATCCCGATCGTGTACGTGGCGCTGACCTGTCTCGTCATCGGCAACGGTCTCTTCAAGCCTAACGTCTCGACCCTGGTCGGGAATCTGTATCCCGAAGGCAGCCACCTGAAGGATCGCGCCTACAACATTTTTTACATGGGGATCAACGTCGGCGCCTTTCTCGCGCCGGTCGTGGCGGAGTTTGTGCAGGGCAAGTTCGGGTTCCATCCCGCCTTTGCCGTCGCCGCCGGCGGGATGGCGATCTCGGTTTTCATCATGTGGAAATTCAAACGCTTCGTGGAGGACGCGGAGCAATCTGCGACCGGCGACACGCAGGCCACGGCGGATGCTTCCGCGGTCACAGTCGACGCGTCCCCGGCGGGGGTGAGCGCGCAGGATGCGGCCAACACCGTGCGCCATGAAACGATGCACGCGGTGCCGGAGTGGAAGCGGATTGGTGCGTTGATCGTGATTTACCTGATCGTGATCGTCTTCTGGATGGTCTTCCACCAGAACGGCTCGACCCTGACTTATTGGGCGAACGAGAACACGAACTGGAACGTGACCGGGATCATCTCGAACGCGATCAATCCGGGCTGGGTCATGATTCTCACTTTCCCGCTGGTCGCTTTCTGGGGCTGGCTCGACCGGCGCGGTCTCGAACCCTCGACGCCGACGAAGATGGCTTTCGGAATGATCCTGACCGGGCTCGCGTTTCTCATCCTCTTTGTCGGCGCGAAGATGGGCGAAGCGACGGTCGTGGGCGACAATCCCTACGCCTTCAAGGTCTCGCCGATCTGGCTTGTCGGTGCCTATGGGGTATTGACGTTAGGCGAGCTGATGCTCTCGCCGATGGGGCTGTCGTTAGTCTCGAAGGTCGCGCCCGTCCGTTTCCGTGGCGTGATGATGGGTGGGTGGTTTCTCGCGACCGCGATCGGCAACAAGCTGACGCAAATCGGCGCGCTCTGGGATGACTGGCTGCATTCGACCTTCTGGCTTCTGCTGAGCGGGTCAGCTCTTTTCATGGCCATCGTGCTCCTCTTGCTCCTCCGGCCTTTGAAGAAGGCGATGCCGGGAGTATGAGTTCGTCCGCCGCGCCTAACGAGCCGCTTCTGAACGTCGCTGACTACGCCCGCGCGGCCCGCGCGGCGATGGAACGGAAGGCTTTCGATTACTACGAAGGCGGAGCGCTGGATGAGGTGACGCTGCGGGACAACACCGAGAGCTGGAGCCGGCTAAAACTGTATTACCGCGTCCTGGCCGGAATCGGAGAGCGCGATCTTTCCACGACCGTGCTCGGTCAGGCGGTCTCGATGCCGATCCTGGTGGCGCCGACCGCTTTTCATAAGCTGGCTTGCGCCGCGGGTGAGGTCGCGGCCGCCCGCGCGGCCAAGGCGGCAGGGACGCTGTTCATCCTCAGCTCGCTCTCAAATACCGCGATGGAGTCGGTCTTTGCCGAGGCTGGGAGTCCGCGCTGGTTTCAGCTTTATATCTACAAGGATCGCGGAGTGACTCTCGAACTCGTGCAACGAGCCGAGGCGGCCGGCGCGGAAGCGATCGTGCTGACGGTCGATGCTCCGGGTTGGGGCACGCGCGAACGCGATGTGCGCAACAGCTTTAGTCTCCCGGAAGGTCTCACGGTGGAGAACCTATCCCCGTTAGGCAAAGGCGAGATGCCGGAAATGCCCGGCTCCGGGCTGGCTGCTTACGTGCGCGCCAATTTCAAATCCGATCTCGGGTTCGACGATCTCGATTGGTTATGCGCCGCGACCCGTTTGCCGGTGGTGGTGAAAGGCGTCTGCCGCGGCGACGACGCGCGTCGCTGCGCGGAGCACGGCGCGAAAGCGGTGGTCGTTTCCAATCACGGCGGACGCCAGCTCGACACCGCGCCTGCCACCTGCGAAGCGCTGCCGCATGTGGTCGAGGCCGCGGGCGATCTCTGCGAGATTTATGTCGACGGCGGCGTGCGGCGCGGGAGCGATGTGCTTGAAAGCGATCGCGCTCGGAGCGCGCGCGGTTCTCCTCGGCCGGCCGATCCTTTGGGGTTTGTGCGTCAATGGCGAAGAAGGCGCGCGGCAGGTGCTCGAAATCCTGCGCCGCGAGCTCGATGAAGCGATGCTCCTCTGCGGCTGCGCGAAATTGAGCGAGATCGATCGTGCGCTCCTCGGCCCGTCTCACACGTAGCCGAGCCTCGGGTTCCGATATAGGAGACCTGTGATTAAACGTAAACTCTTTGCCGCCCGATTGATGCTCGGGCTCAGTCTGATCAGTGGTCTCGGTGGCTGCGTGAGCCTGGGCCGTCCCGTTCCGCGACCGCGAATAACGCTTTCGTCTCCTATTGGCCGCCTTCGAACGAGAACAAGCAACTCCGGCTGGCGGTCAAGGATCTGATCGACATGAAAGGCGAGGTCACCACCGCCGGGTCGAAATATATTGCCCGGACCGCTCCACCGGCTGCGAAGGATGCGCAATGCCTGGCGCTGGCACGCGAGCGCGGAGTGCAGATCGTGGGAAAGACGAATCTCACCGAACTCGCCGTGACTGTTTCGGGAAAGAATCGCTACTTTGGCACTCCGAAAAATCTTCTCGACGGCAAGCACAAGTATATCCCGGGAGGCTCCTCGAGCGGCTCCGCGGTCGCTGTCAAAAGTGGCATGGCGGACGTCGCCTTCGGCACGGATACCGGCGGCTCGATTCGAGTCCCGGCGGCTTGTTGCGGCATCATGGGACTGAAGACAACCTACGGTCTTGTTTCGACCAAGGGTGTGTTTCCTATCTCACCCAAACATCTCGATACGGTCGGTCCGATGGCCAAGGATATGCCTCACCTCGTCCAAGGGATGGACTTATTGCAGCGAGGTTTCGCGGGTAAGTATGAAAGAGCCGTCGCCGCCAACCCTTCGGCGAGAGATATCAAGATCGGGCGGCTTTACATCGACGGGACCGATCCGGCGATCGACAAAGCCCTGGATGACGCTCTCGCTGCTCGCCACTTCAAAGTGGTGAGACTGAACGATGCCTTCAAGGCCAAATGGGTCCAGGCAGAGAAAGATGGAACGACCGTCGTCTTTGCCGATGCCTGGGTCCACGATAAGAAGTTCCTCGACGATAACGGGGTCTCCATCACGACCAAGACAGTGGTGAATGTTGGCGCACTCAATTACCCGGATAATTACAACGAAGCCCTCAGGAGAAAAGCCGCCTGGCAACGCGAGCTGCGCAAGGTTTTTGAGAAAGTGGATTTCATCGCCTTGCCCACGATGAAGAAACTGACGCCCAGGGTTCCATTCTTCATGCGGTCAGTCGTCTTTGAGTTACTCGTCTACGACATGCAGAACACGATCGCGGTAAACTTCGCCGGTAACCCCGCCTTGGCGATTCCGATCGCGATGCCGAACGCGGTGCCAGGGAAAGACGTGCCGGTGACCAGCCTGCAACTCATCGGACCGCGCCTGAGCGAAGCGGAACTCTTGAACGCCGGTCGCCTCGTCGACGCGAGGCGCTAAGAGCCATGCCTCTTTCGTTCTCCAGCAGTGCGTTCTTTGTTGCTGCCTCACTCCTGCTGACCGCTGTCGCCTCCCGAGGCCAGTCCGTGGATGACCTCATGGCCAAAGGCGATGCCGCCGCTCTGCATTTTCAGACCGCCGAAGCGCTGAAGGATTTTCTCGCGGCCGAGAAACTCGAGCCAAAGAAGGTGCGTCTTCTCGTGCGAATATCGCGCGAATATCGATACCTGATGGACGACGCAACTAAGACAGGCGAAAAGCTGCGCCTGGGCGAAATTGCGCTCGACTACGCAAAGCGGGCCGCTGCGTTGGGACCGAATGAGCCGGATGCGCAACTGGCAGTAGCCATCACTTACGGCAGGCTTCAGCCGCTGGTCGGCACCAAAGAAAAGATAGAAACTTCGCGCATCATCAAGGAGAAGGCGCAAAAGACGATCCGGCTCGATCCTCTCAACGACCTGGCCTGGCATGTCCTGGGACGCTGGAACATGGGCTACGCCGAGATCACGGGGATGAAGCGATCGCTCGCGGAACTCACTTATGGCAAGCTGCCTGTTTCGACTTACGAAGAGGCAGCCGGGTGTTTCGAGAAAGCGATCGCCCTGAAACCCGACCGGGTCCTGAATCATATCGAGTTAGGCGAAGTTTATTCTCGCATGGGTCGCACGGCTGACGCCCGGCGTGTCCTGAACAAGGGATTGGCGATGCGGGAGACAGAGAAAGAAGATCGCGCAGACCAAGCAGCGCGGGCGCGAGATCCTGGCCAGGCTTCCCTAGAGCCTGTCATGCACTTTAAATCGTCGACGTTGCCGGGTGGCTTCATCTGTAGACGCTTCGCTCTGCGAAGCGCGGGTATCGACGCGGCTAGGAGGGAACGCGCACATACCCGCGCCTCCCAGAGGGAGGCGTCTACAGCCCGCCTCGCGAATTTCTCCAAAGTGCACGACGCGCTCTAGGCTAGTTGCGTCGCCTCAATCAGGCCGGCCCGCGACGGTAAGTCTGACAATGAGCCGTCGATATAGGTGTGATGCCAGAGTTGCGTCGCCACGACCGCCACCAGTCCCATTTCCACCGAGAGACGCGGTAAGGAACCGGCGCGCATCTGGCGAAAGGCTTTGCGCCAATGTTGGACCGCCGCAACATCGAAATAACCAGTCCGGCGGAGTGACTCCTCACTTAGGAGTTGACCGACAAACGGCGGCTCCGGATCCATGTGAAAGCTATCCAACGGAGCGCGAAAGATGACTTTGCTGCGGCGGGCGATTTCCTTCGGCAGCCAGCGCTCCGCCACGAGGCGCAGGAGATATTTGTCGCGGAATCCGCGTAGCTTCCAACGCGGGTGCAGCTTGGCGGTAAAGGCAAAGACATCTTCATCGAGGAATGGATAGCGTACTTCCACGGAAGAGTGCATCGCGACACGGTCTCCTTTCGCTTGGAGTAAGAGCCCGGCCAGCGTGACGCGCGCGCCCACCCAGAGCCCGCGGTTCAGCGGAGCCCATCGTTTCGCACGCTCCAGGTCCATTCCCAGCGTGGCCCAGGGCTGATTCTGCTCCAGCACTTCTCGCATCGCAGGCGAGTAGAAGAGAAGCTTGGAAAGCCCCAGCATCCCATACGCCTCCACCCAGGCGTTAGGGCCGCCGACCGACGCCTCCACGTTGCGCCGGAATTCCGCTGGATACTGAGGAATATGACTTAGACCGAGATAAGCGCGGAGCGCGATGTTACTTAGTCTTAGCCCGGGTATGACATCGAGATAGCCGAGTAATTTCGCGGCCTTGTACCATGGGTAACCGGCCAGCCACTCATCGGCTCCTTCTCCGGTGAGCACGACTTTCTGACCGCAGGAATGCACGCGCCGCGCCAACTGCAGCAAGGCCGCGCATGAAGTATCGATCACCGGCGATTCCGCGGCCTGGATCAGCTCCGGATAAGTCTCAAGCGCGTCGCTGGCTCGGAAATCCTGCACCACGGGCGGCTTGGTTCCGATATGTTTAGCCGAAAGGCTGGCCGCGCTCAGTTCATCGAGAGCGGGATCGTCCACCCGGATGGTATAAGTGTTAATCGCCGGCCCTTTGAGCTTGCAGGCCATGGCCACGATCATGCTCGAATCCAGACCGCCCGAGAGATAGGCACCGACCGGCACATCGGCCCGGAGGCGTTTCTCTACCGCGTTGAGCAGGACCTGCTCAAATTCATCGACCAACTGGCGCTCGTCGCCCGGGTCTTCGTCGCCTTCATCCGGGAAATCCATTTCCCAATAGGCGCGTTCGTCGATGACGGGAGCCGCGCCGGCTTCGTTCCCCGGAGTGATCTGCAAATAATGACCGGGCCGCAGAAGCTGCACCCCTTCGAAACACGTGATCGGCCCCGGCATCGCGGTGAAGGTAAAGATGTGATCAATACCGCGCCGGTCCGGTCTTGGCCGGGACCATGCCGGAAGCGAGAAGCGCCTTGATTTCGGATCCGAAGAGGAGCCAGTCGCCTTGCCGCGTCCAATAAAGCGGCGCGATGCCGAAGCGGTCGCGGCCGAGCGTGAGTTGATGCCGGCGCACGTCCCAAAGCGCGATCGCAAACTGCCCGCGCAGCCGCTCGAACATGCCTTCCTGATTTTCCTCCCACATGTGCGGGATGATTTCCGTGTCGCAATGCGTGACGAAACGATGCCCGCGCGTCTGCAGCTCGGCCCGTTTCTCGACGTAATCGAACAACTCGCCGTTGAAGACCACCTGCACTTGCTGGTCTTCATTGGCGATCGGCTGCCGGCCATCGGCTAACCCGACAATGCTGAGCCGGCGCGAGGCCAGCGCGACTCCCGGGCGCTGGAGGAAACCGTCCTCGTCCGGGCCCCGATGGATGATCGCCTCGGCCATCCGTTGAATGACATCATCCGGCACGGTGCGCCGTCCGGCCAGATCGAGAACACCCGCTATCCCACACATGGGCCATCCTTTAGTTCAGACCGTACGCAAGAGCCAATCCGATTTACTTAAAACGAGCTCGCGGCCCGAAAACCAGCCAAATGCCGAATAGAACGGCCGTGTTTTCGTCAGAAACACTTCGCGTTCCGCAAATCTAGTTTTAACTCGCTCCGAGGATTTCGAAAACGACTCGACCCGCATGAATTTTTTCACTCCGTTGCCATGGGCGTTCACCGCATGTAGTTTTGACGCTGCCGAATGCTCTCCCATTCGCGGCCGAGACCTCCCCAGGCACGGAATCGTGAATCCATCTCTTCCCTAAAATCATTCTAGCTTCGCCTGCCCCGTTTCATTGCGCCCGCTCTCAATGCCAGGCATGAACGAAGAGCAAATCGCCATCGTCGGGATCGGCTGTCGCTTTCCCGGCGGGGTAAACGACACGGAATCGTTCTGGAAACTGCTCGTCGAAGGGCGCGAGGCGGTTTCCGACGTGCCTGTCCGATCGCTGGAACGTCGATCGTTTTTATGACGCCGAGCCCGGCGTGAAGGGAAAGTCGATCGCGCGCCGCGGAGGATTTGTCGCCGGGATCGATCAGTTCGATCCGCAGTTTTTTGGCATCTCGCTGCGGGAAGCGCCGTTTGTCGATCCGCTCCATCGCTTGCTGCTCGAGACCACTTGGGAGGCGATCGAAGATGCTGGCCTGGTTTTGGATTTGGAGAAGGGCACGGACATCGGCGTCTTCGTGGGGCTTTCGCACAGTGATTACCAGGGGCTGCAGGACCGTGCCGGGCATCGGCGCGCACACTTCCACCGGCACCGCGCACAGCATCGCGGCCAATCGCATTTCCTACTGCCTGAATCTGCGCGGCCCGAGCCTCGCGCTGGACACGGCCTGTTCGTCGGCGCTCACGGCGGTGCATCTGGGTTGCGAACACATCCTGGCCGGGCGCTGCAAAATGGCGGTCGCGGGCGGCGTGACCGTGCTGATTTCGCCCGATGGTTTTATTGGATTTTCCCAGGCCGGGATGCTGTCGCCCGACGGCCGATGCAAGGCGTTCGACGCCTCGGCCAACGGCTTCGTGCGCAGCGAAGGCGCGGGCATGGTGCTGATGAAGCGGCTCTCCGACGCCGTGGCGGATGGCGATCCGATCTACGCGGTGATCGCCGGATCAGCCGTGAACCAGGACGGCCACACCAACGGCATTTCGCTTCCCAGCACCGAGGCCCAGACCCGCCTGGTGCGCGAGGCCTGCGCGAACGCCGGCATCGAACCCTCGCAGATCGGCTACATCGAAGCGCACGGCACCGGCACCGCGGTGGGCGACCCGATCGAAGCGCAGGCGCTCTCCGAAGCTCTCTGCGAAGGCCGAACGGACGAAAACGCCCTCGTCATTGGTTCCGCCAAAACGAATCTCGGCCACTTGGAAACCGCGGCCGGTCTGGTCGGCCTGGTCAAGGCCGCCCTGGTGCTGAAGCACCGCCTCATTCCGCCCAATCTTCATTTCGACACGCCCAATCCCAACATCGATTTCGCCGGCTTGAAACTCCGGGTGCCGGTGAAGACCGAACCGTTTCCGGAAACGGATGGAGTCCGCATGGCGGGGATTAATTCGTTCGGTTTCGGCGGAGCCAATGCCCACGTCATTCTCGCGGAAGCGCCACCGCGCCCGCTGCCGGCGCGAGTCGACGACCGAAGCGGATCGCGCCTGGCCGGTGATGCTCTCCGCGCGTTCGGAGGAAGCGCTCAAAGCGTCCGCCCTGGAGTTGGGCGCGTGGCTGGAGGACCAGGCGAAGTTGAATGGCAAAGTCGGTTTCGCCGCAGCTCCCGGATCTCACTTACATGCTCGGCGCGCGGCGCAATCACCACTCGCACCGGCTCGCGCTGACGGCTCGTTCGGTCTCCGAGCTGGCGCAGGAACTCGGCGCTTTCCCCACCGGACAATCGAGCCCCAAGCTGCGCACCGCCTTCACCCCGCGCCTGGAAAAAGCGGCTCGCGTCGTCTTCGTCATGAGCGGTCAGGGCCCGCAATGGTGGGGCATGGGCCGCGAGCTGATGCGGCACGAGCCGGTCTTCCGCCGGACGATGGAAGCCTGCGCGAAAGCGATGGAACCGTTCGCGAGTTTTTCGTTGCTCGAGGAACTGGCGCGCCCGGAAGCCGAGTCGCGCATTCAGCGCCCGGATATTTCGCAGCCGGCCATTTTCGCCATGCAGATGGCGCTGGCGGAACTTTGGAAATCGTGGGGCGTGCAGCCCGCCGCGGTCGTCGGCCACAGCGTGGGCGAAGACGCCGCGGCTTGCGTCGCCGGTATTCTCACTCTGGAGCAAGGCGCGCGAAGTCATCGTGCATCGCGGACGTTGCATGCACGAACACGCGCCCTCAGGTGGTGCCATGCTCGCCGTCGGCATGAGCGCGGAGGAAGCGCAGGCGGTGATCGCCCGCCACGATCGCACGGTCAGCATCGCCGCCTTCAACGCGCCGCGTTCGCGTCACGCTTTCCGGTTTGCGAACGTCGCTCGAGGTCATCGCCGCGGAGTTGGAGGCGCAGGGAGTTTTCGCGCGCTTCCTGCAAACGAGTCTCCCTTTCCATCACGCCATGATGCAGCCCGCGGCCGACGCGCTCCAGGAAGCGCTGGCTCATCTGTCGCCGCAGGCGGAGAAGGTTCCATTCTTCAGCACCGTCAGTGGCCTGCAAATTTCCGGTGAATCCTGCACGGCCGAACATTGGGCGCAGGGCGTGCGCGAGCCGGTGGAGTTTGCCAAGGCGATCGCCACCATCTCCGAATTCGGCGCCGACGCCTGGCTGGAAATCGGCGCGCATCCCGGCGCTTGGTCCGTTCGATCCAGGAATGCCTAACGGAGACAGGGCGCGAAGAACGCCGTCCTGGCCTCGACCCGCCGCGAACGCGAACACGAAGCCCTGCTCGAAACCGCGCTCGATCTGCACCTCGCCGGCGTCGCGCTCGATTTTGCCGCCGTCACACCGTCCCGTCGCCTGCTCCATCTGCCCGCCTACCCGTGGGACAAGAGCCGGCAATGGCACGAGTCGAGCGACGTGCGCGAAGGCCGGCTGGCCCCGGGCGGCCGCGGATTGCTCGATGTCCGGTTGCCCCGCGCCACCCCGACCTGGAGCGCGCGGCTCGACAGCCGGCACATGGCTTTTCTGAAGGATCACCGGGTCGAAAATCTCATCATCTTCCCGGCCGCGGGCTTCGTCGAGATGGTGCTCGAAGCAGGCGCGCAATGGTTCGAGGGAAAACCGTTCGTGGTGGAGGATTTCGAAATCCGCAAACCGCTCATCCTGCCCGATCCGCCATCCGGTCTGCTCCTCGAGCTGACCTACGAGCCTAACGAACGCACCTTTGCCATCCAGAGCCGCTTTGAAAACGCGGCCTCCTGGTCGGTCCATGTCGTCGGGTCGATGCGCGGCGAGCGCACCGAATCCACTTTTGCCGCGTCCGAGTGGGAGACTTCCCCGGCGTCTGGTTTGGAGGCAGTCGGGATCGACACTTTCTACGGCCACATGAGCGATCTCGGCCTCTGCTATGGCGAGGAATTCCGGCCCATCCGCGAATTGTCCGCCGCGTGCGGGCAAGTCGGCCGGACGCGTTTCGTTAGGCGAAGCGAGCGCACGGCGCGCGGCCGAGTATTCCCTGCACCCGGTTCTTTTTGATGGCGCGCTGCAAGTCTTTTCCGCGGGCGCGGCGACGATGGAAGGACGCACCGCCGGGCTGCGGCTCCCCGTGCGTTTCGCCCGGATTTTGTTTCTCCGTTCTCCCGGCGCCTCCGGTTTTGTGCGGGCCGGTGTGACGCAGGCGAACGACGAATTTTTCGAGGGCGGCATCGATTTTTACAACGAGGACGGCCAGCCCTGCGTCCGGATCGATGGCTTCCGCGCCATCAGCGTGGAGGGCGCGCGCCGCTCCGGCCGGACCGGCAAAGGCCGCGACCTGGTTTATCACGTGGCGTGGGAAAAAACCGCGCGCGCCGGCAAAACTCTCGCACCATGCACCGCCGCCCCTGGCGCGCCTGCATGACGCGGCGAAGCAGGTCCTGGAGGAAGTTTTCGACATGCGCGGGCGCAGCGCTCTGCAAGCCGCCAGTGCCGTCGGAGATCAATTGACCGCGGCGCAGGTTGCCCGCGGGGTGCGGGAGATGGGGGTCACATCGAACGAAAAATTCACCGCGCAATCGCTCGGCGTGGCGGAAGCGATGCAACCGGCGTTCACGCAGCTGATGGCCAGCCTTGTGCAGGACAACTTGCTGATCGAGGACGGTGACGGCTATCGCCCGACCCCCGCCTTCACGATCTCGGCCGAAGCCACGCCGAAACTCTTTCGCGCCGGCATCTCCAGTCTATCCGGGTCATCTGCAGGAGGCTTTGCTCTGCGCCGCGAACTGCGCGGAACTCGGTCCCATCCTGCGCGGCGAGAAGGACGCGATCCAGGTCTTGTTCAATAGCGACGGACCGGAACATCTCGATCAATTTTACGGCGACGGACTCGTCACCAGCCCGTGGCTCGCCGCCATCGCCGCCGCCGTGGAGGAAGTCGCACGCCATCTTCCCGAAGGCCGCGGATTGCGCATCCTCGAGATCGGGGCCGGCACCGGTGGACTGGCCTCGCAAGTGTTGCCCATGCTCGAGCGCGGCCTGCACTCGTATGTCTTCAGCGATGTGTCGGGAGTGTTCTTTCCCGCCGCGCGCCAGAAACTCGCGGCCTTTCCGGAAGTCGAATACAAACACTTCGATCTCGAAAAGCCCGCCGTGGAGCAGGAGTTCGAAGCGGGCGCCTTCGACCTCATCATCGGCACCAATGTCGTGCATGCGGTGAGCGACGTGCGCGCCGCGCTGCGCAACCTCCACGATCTGCTCGTGCCGGGCGGAAGCTTGTTGTTCGTCGATGTGGCGACGCCGCATTTGTGGTTGAACGCGGTCTTCGGGTTGACCAGCGGCTGGTGGCGTTTCACGGATCACGATCTGCGTCCCGAGCATCCGCTGCTCCAGCGTCCGCAATGGGAAAAAGCGTTGCAAGAGTGCGGCTTCAGCGAAACCGCCTCCCTGCCCGGGCTGGTGCGCTCGCAAGGCGGCGAAAGCCTGATTGGCCTGATGGCGCGCAAGACCTGGATCGAGCCGGAAGCGTTGACGCCGGCCGCGGCCGAGCCGCCGGCGGAAAAATCGTGGCTCGTCTTCGCGGATGAATCCGGCGTCGGTGACGAACTCGTTAGGCAACTTCGGGCCAGCGGGGTGCGTTGCCGGGTGGCGCGCCGGGGCAATGCTTTCGCGAGCGGAAGAAAATGACGCGTTCACCCTGCGAGCCGAAGAGCCCGCGGATTGGAAACAGCTGCTTGAGGCATGCCTGGAGGAAGCGCCGGAGCGGCTCGTTTACCTCTGGAGTTTGGACGAGGGCGAACCGGGCTCCGGCCAGGATACCGCCTTGTTCGGCAGCGATGCTTTGTTGCATCTGACCCAGGCGCTGGAAGTTCTCGGCCTAACGACCAAGCGGCGCCTCGATCTGGTCACGCGCGGAGCGCAACCGGTCGGACGCGGGCATGTCGTGGCGGTCGGGCAGGCGCCGGTCATCGGCTTGCTGCGCGTCGCGGCTAACGAATACCCGAATCTTACCTGTCGCGGCATTGACCTGCCGCCGGTCGCCTCGGCGGCGGATGCGGTCCTGGTGTGGGACGAACTCTTCCAGAAAGATTCCGAATGCGAGGTCGCCTTCCGCGGAGAGGCCCGTTACGTGCGGCGGATCGAACGCGGCCTGGCGCGACGCGAGCAGGTGCTCGATCCGGCGGTGCCGTTACGAATGGAATCGATGGAGCGCGGACTGCTCAGTTCGCTGCGCCTCGTCCCCTTCGCCCTGCCAGAATGCGGCCCGGGCCAGGTGGTGATCGAAGTGAAAGCCGCGGGCATGAATTTCCGCGACGTGCTCAAGGCACTCGCGCTTTATCCCGCCGAAACGGCCGACGCGCGGATCTACGGCGACGAAGTGGCTGGCGTGGTCAAAGCGGTTGGCAGCGGAGTCACTCATGTGGCGCCGGGCGACCGCGTTTTTGGTCTCGCCGTGTTCGGCCTCGCGACGCACGCGATGGCGCGCGGCGGCGATGTTCGCCTTATCCCCGACGGATTATCTTTTGAAGAAGCGGCCACTTTGCCGGTGGTCTTCATGACTTCGTGGCACGCGCTGGAAACCGTCGCGCACCTGCGGGCGGGCGAGCGCGTTCTCATTCATGCCGGTGCCGGCGGTGTCGGCATGGCGGCGATCCAGATTGCACATCATCTCGGCGCGGAAGTCATCGCGAGCGCGGGCAGTCCGGCGAAGCGCGAGCTGCTGAAAGTTCTCGGAGTGGAGCACGTGATCGATTCGCGGCGCGGCGACTTTGCGGAATCGGTCATGGAAATTACCGGAGGCAAAGGCGTCGACGTGGTCCTCAACGCGCTCGCCGCGGAAGCGATCCCGATGGGCCTCTCCTGCCTCGCGCCGTTCGGCCGATTCGTCGAGATCGGGAAACGGGACATCTATCAGAACTCGCGCATTCCCGCTCTGGCCGATGCGCAGGAATGCGTCGTTCCATGTCGTCGCGATGGACGCGATTTTTACCGGCGATGAAGAACAGACCCGCCGGCTCC
This sequence comes from uncultured Verrucomicrobiae bacterium, assembly GCA_963740715.1. GTDB lineage: Bacteria > Verrucomicrobiota > Verrucomicrobiia > Chthoniobacterales > UBA10450 > Palsa-1392. The sequence continues at coordinate 116,520 of CAVUGD010000027.1, forward strand.
TGGAAAAAATTACCGACCTTGTCGCGCAGGACGCGCTGCATCCGCTGCAGTTCCGCTCCTTCCCGGCCTGCCGCATTGACGTGGCCTTCCGTTGGATGGCTCAGGGCAAACACACCGGAAAAGTCGTGGTGGCATTTCCGGAATCTTTCGTCGCGCGACGGGGCGAGCCGCTGGCTCCGGGTTTCGAGGTCAAACCCGATGGTTGTTATCTGATCACGGGCGCGTTTGGCGGCTTCGGCAAGGTGCTGGCCGAGTGGCTGGCCGATTGCGGTGCGCGTCATCTCGTTCTCACCAGTCGAAGCGGTCCGACCACTCCCGAAGCGGAAGATTTCTTGACCAAACTGCGCGGTCGCGGCGTGGACGTGCAGGTCGTGCTGGGCGGATGCCGGCTTCGCCGGAAGACGTGCAGCGGTTGCTCGCTGAAATTTCAGCCGCCGGGCATCCGCTCAAGGGCGTGTTCCATCTCGCGATGGTGATCGACGACGCGCCGCTCGCCGCGCTCACGCGCGAGCGCATGGAGAAAGTGCTCGCGCCCAAAGCGCATGGCGCGTGGCTCCTGCACGAAGGAACGCTCGGCCTCGACCTCGATTGCTTCGTCATGTTCTCGTCCGTCTCGAGCGTCTTCGGCAACGCGGCCCAAGGCAACTACGCGGCGGCCAATGCCTTTCTCGATTCGCTCGCGCATCATCGCCAGGCGCTCGGTTTGCCGGCGCTCGCGATCAACTGGGGCGCGCTCGGCGGCGAAGGTTACGTCGCGCGCAACGAGCGCGTGGCCGAATACCTCGCCCGCCTCGGCCTAACGGCGCTGACCCCGGCCGAGCTGACCGTGCTCCTCGAATCATTCCTCTCCGCCGGCGCCGCGCAGGCGATGGCGCTGCGGGTCGATTGGTCGAAATGGCGGCAGTCGTTCCGCGGCATCCAGGATTCGCCCTTGCTCGAGAATGTCATCGTCGCGGGCGGGGACGGAAACGAAACCAGCGGCGCGAAAAGCAATTGGGCGCTCAAGATCGAAGGCGCCGCGCCGGAAGACCGCGAAGCCGTCATCGGCCAGGCGGTGCGCGACGTGGTCGGTTCGGTTCTGCGGGTGAAACCGGAGAGTCTGCGCGACGACCAGCCGCTGACCGATCTCGGGCTCGATTCGCTCATGGCGGTCGAGATTGAAAACTCCCTCGAATCCGCCACTGGCGATCGCCTTGCCGCCGGCCAGCCTGATGCGCGCCCGCACCATCGGCCAGATCGCGACCCTGATCGCCGAATACATGGGCGGCAAATCGGAAGCCGCTGTCCCTGCGCCCACCACCTCCGCCGCGCCGACGGAAACCGCGCAGGCCGACGCCGTGGATCTGGAAGCACTTTCCGACGAAGAAATCGATCGACTGCTCGAAGAGGACGCGGTCACCGAGAACCAGCGCGCCGGAAGTGCGCGCCTAACGACGCGCCATGTCCGGAGACAAACGCGCGCGGTTTAAGCAATGGCTGGCGAGCGGCGAGGCCCGGCTCGAGCCGCTCACCTATCCGCAGCGCGAACTTTGGGAAGCTTCGCCCCTGCCGGTGGCCGACGTTTCGAACAACATCTGCGCCATCATCCACGCCGGAGGCGGGCTAACGGCCGAGCGCTCCGAAGCCGCGCTGCAAAAGGTGGTGGATCGGCAGGAAGTGTTCCGCCTCTCGTTTCTGCCCGGCAAAGATCGCCCATGCAGATGATCCGGAGCACGGGCAAGCCGAACTTCACGGTCCGCGACCTAACGAGTGCGCAGAGAGAGCCGGAAGCGATCGACGAACTACGCGGCGGCTAATGCCTTTCTCGATTCGCTCGCGCATCATCGCCAGGCGCTCGGTTTGCCGGCGCTCGCGATCAACTGGGGCGCGCTCGGCGGCGAAGGTTACGTCGCGCGCAACGAGCGCGTGGCCGAATACCTCGCCCGCCTCGGCCTAACGGCGCTGACCCCGGCGGAGCTGACCGTGCTCCTCGAATCATTCTCTCCGCCGGCGCCGCGCAGGCGATGGCGCTGCGGGTCGATTGGTCGAAATGGCGGCAGTCGTTCCGCGGCATCCAGGATTCGCCCTTGCTCGAGAACGTCATCGTCGCGGGCGGGGACGGAAACGAAACCAGCGGCGCGAAAAGCAACTGGGCGCTCAAGATCGAAGGCGCCGCGCCGGAAGACCGCGAAGCCGTCATCGGCCAGGCGGTGCGCGACGTGGTCGGTTCGGTTCTGCGGGTGAAACCGGAGAGTCTGCGCGACGACCAGCCGCTGACCGATCTCGGGCTCGATTCGCTCATGGCGGTCGAGATCGAAAACTCTCTCGAATCCGCCACTGGCATCGCCTTGCCGCCGGCCAGCCTAATGCGCGCCCGCACCATCGGCCAGATCGCGACCCTGATCGCTGAATACATGGGCGGCAATTCCGAAGCCGCTGTCCCTGCGCCCACCACGTCCGCCGCTCCGACGGAAACCGCGCAGGCCGACGCCGTGGATCTGGAAGCGCTTTCCGACGAAGAGATCGATCGACTGCTCGAAGACGACGCGGTCACCGAGAACACCGCGCCGGAAGTGCGCGCCTAACGACGCGCCATGTCCGGAGACAAACGCGCCCGATTCAAGCAATGGCTGGCGAGCGGTGAAGCCCGGCTCGAGCCGCTCACCTATCCGCAGCGCGAACTTTGGGAAGCTTCGCCCCTGCCGGTGGCCGACGTTTCGAACAACATCTGCGCCATCATCCATGCCGGAGGCGGACTGACGGCCGAGCGCTCCGAGGCCGCGCTGCAAAAGGTGGTCGACCGGCAGGAAGTGTTCCGCCTCTCGTTTCTCCCCGGCAAAGATCGCTCCATGCAGATGATCCGGAGCACGGGCAAGCCGAACTTCACGGTCCGCGACCTAACGAGTGCGCAGAGCACGCCGGAAGCGATCGACGAACTGGCGCAGGAAATTTTTCGCAAGCCTTTCGACCTGCTGCAGGGCCCGCTCTATCGCGTCGAGATGTTGCGCCGCGCCGCGGATGACTTCGTCCTCGTCTTCGCGATTCATCACGCCATTGCCGATGGCTGGACGTTAGGCGTTTTCTTCCAGGACCTGGTCGCCGCTTACATCGAGGGATTGCGCGGGGTCCAGACCGGTCCGCGTCCGGTGCCACTTTCCTATTCGCAATGGGGCGCCGCCGAGCGGGCTTTCTGGCAACCGGCGGAACTCGAGCGACGCGCCACTTTTTGGAAATCCACCCTCGCCGGCACGACGCCGGCTCTGGTCTTCGCCTAACGAAACCAACCGTCGGGCGAACGGGAACGCTGGGTCTCGATGGTGCCGCCGGATCTCGGCCGCGCGGTGCGCGAACTGGCCCGGCAAAATGGCGCCACCCTCTTCAGCACGCTCCTGGCCGCGTTCCAGATCGCGCTCTCGAAGTGGACGGGCGCGGACGATATTCTGGTTGGTACGCCGGTGGCGAATCGGAGCAAACAAACGGTGCGCGAAACGATGGGCTACTTCGCCGGCATCGTGCCGCTGCGCGGCCAGGTGGATCGGACCCGGAAATTCTCCGACGCGTTGCGGAGCGTGCACCAGGCCACGGTCGAATCCTTCGCCAACGCCATGCCATTCGCCGAACTCGTGCGCGCGCTGGACGAGCCCGCGTCGCCCGGACGCAACCCGATTTTCGAAGTGCGTTTCGCTTTGCAAAACCATCCCGCGGCGGACGCGGCGGTGCCGGGCCTGTCGCTAAAACTCAGGATTCGCTCCACCGGCACGGCCCGATTCGACCTCGGCTGCGAAATCAATGAGGACGGTGACGGTCTGGAGGTGGCCTGGTTGTTCCGGCGGGACATGTTTGGCATTGATGACATCCAGAAGCTGGGGGAAATTTACCAGGCCGTGCTGGCCAGCGTTTGCCGTTCGCCGGAGAGCCGCATCGACGCGCTTCCCGAACACGCTGTGAGCAATTCATGAAAACATCATCGACCACGATCGAAGAGCCCGATTGGGTGAGCCGCTCGGCTTACCACATCGTCAGCGCCCTCTTTTTGTTGAGCGAAATCGCGCTGGCCGTGGCTTTGGCGAAGGGCGCGTCGCTTTGGCTGATCGTGCCGCTCGTGTTGGTCATCAGCCATCTCATGCACGGCTCGCTGGTTGGTTTCCACGAGGCGTCCCACGGGCTTCTGCAACGCAACCGCCGCTTCAACGAAGTGAACGGAGTCATTCTCGGCACGCTCAGTTTCATGAGCTTCAGTCTTTATCGCGCGGCGCATCAGACGCATCACGCGAATCTCGGGACCGAACGCGACGAGGAGCTTTGGCCGTTCGTTCATCCGCGCATCCCGCGCTGGGGCCGGGTACTGGCCGCTTTTCTCGAGCTCTTCGCCGGGCTGCTTTTCACGCCGTTTTTGTTTCAGCGCACTTTCTTGCGCGACGGTTCGCCGATTCGGCAGAAGAAAGTTCGCCGGCGGATTTGGATGGAAATTATTTCGATCGCGGTCTTCTGGATCGTGGTCGTGTCGGCGGTCGTTTACTTCGGGGTCGGACGCTATTTTCTCTGGATGTATCTGGTGCCGGCGATCATCGCCGCGAACCTGCAAAGCTGGCGCAAATACATCGAGCACGTCGGGCTCGATGGGAACACGGTGAACAGCTCCACCCGGAGCATTGTGGCGGAGGGCCCGCTCGGCCGGCTCGTCTCGTTCTCGCTTCTCCATGAGCCGTACCATGGTGTCCACCACAAGCGCTCCGGCCTGCCGCATGCTGAACTGCCGCAATACGCCGCCGACCTTCAACCCGTCGCCGTGGAAGAACGGCCGCCTTTCCGGAGCTATCGGCACGCTTTGGTGGATTTGCTCCGCAACCTGCCCGACCCGCGCGTGGGTGCCCAGTGGCGCACCGCCAATGTGCGCGACACCGAGTGGCAGACGGCAGATGCAGTCCGGTCCTAGGGATCGCCTCTCTCCCTGTCGGTGGAGAAAATTCCGGCTGCATCCAATCATGAAATCAAAAATCGTCTCGCTCTTCTTTGCCCTCGCACTCCTCGCGCCATGGTCCGCCCGGGCGGTTGAGGTCACCGGGTTCGAAGGGACCGCGCACGGCTTTCCCTCGATGGTGGACTTGAATGGAAAAAAGCTCGCGGATGGCGAGTTCATCCAGGAGATCGAGGACGGGCGCCTCTCCATCACGCTCAAATACAAATTCAAACGCGGCGGCATCCGCACCGAGGAGAAAGCCGTCTTCCGGCAAAAGCCCGAGCTCGTCCAGGAAGAATGGTCGTGGCGCGAACTGAAAGAGGGCGACGTCGTGCGCCAGTTTGCGGTCGATTTTAAAACCCAGACCGCCACCGCGAAAAAACGCGAGAACGGCGAGATGAAAGATTGGTCGGAGAAGATCGAGATCCAGCCGGGCCGGACTTTTGTCGGCTATGGTTTCATGCTCGCGGTGCAGAATCTCCGGTCGCGCCTGGTCAAAGGCGAACAGATCGAATTGGAAGCGATTGGTTTCACCCCGAAACCGAAAACCGTCACCGTCCAGATCTCGCACGGCGGGACCGACCAGATGGAGATGTCGGACCGGCTCCTGACCGGCGATCGCTTTATCATTCACGCCAAAATCCCGGCCATCGCCGCCCTGTTTGTCAAAGTGCCCGACACCCTGATCTGGCTGACCAAACCACCAGCCGAGTTTCTGCGCTGGGAAGGGCCGGTGGCCGAGCCGGACGACCCGATCGTCCGGGTGGACCTTGTTTCCGGTTCCGAGAGCGGCCCGGCCAAGCCGCTGAAATCGGACGACGCGAATTAGCGTGGTGTGGTGGGCAGGGCTGGATTCGAACCAGCGAAGGCGTAAGCCAGCGGATTTACAGTCCGCCCCGTTTGACCACTTCGGTACCTACCCGTCGCACCCGGATTGCGAGCGTTTGATATAGGCTCGCTCGCCCGCGGTCGCAACTGATTTGCCACTGTTGTAGGCTGCCAGTCGAGATGCACACGCCACCCGCTCTTCCAACCCTGACCGGACCGCAACGCGACGAGTTTTGGCCACCCCTGCCCTACCCGGAATGGCAGGCCACGGCCGAGACGCTGCACATGTGGACGCAGATCGTGGGCAAAATCCGGCTCGCGCTCACGCCGTGGATCAACCATTCCTGGCACGTCACGCTTTACCTGACGGCGCGCGGCCTGACGACTTCGCCGATCCCGCACGGCTTTCATACTTTCGAGATCGAGTTCGATTTCATCGGGCACGAATTGCGGATCGTGAAAAGCGACGGCGCCTCGCGCACCCTCCCGCTCGCGGCGCAATCGGTCGCGGCTTTTTACCAGGCGGTCATGGAGGCGCTGCGCGCGCTCGAGCTGCCGGTCCAGATCAATCTCATGCCTAACGAGATCACGGACCCGATCGCGTTCGACCAGGATGAGACGCATCGCGCCTACGACCCGGAATACGCGAATCGCTACTGGCGCGTGCTCCTGCAAACCGATCGGGTGTTGAAAAAATTTCGCTCTCGTTTCTGTGGCAAATGCAGCCCGGTGCATTTCTTCTGGGGCAGCAACGACCTGGCGGTGACGCGTTTCTCCGGCCGACCCGCGCCGCCGCATCCGGGCGGCATTCCGCATTTGCCCGACAACGTGACGCGCGAAGCCTACGCGCAGGAAGTGAGCAGCGTCGGCTTCTGGCCGGGCAATGCCGCCAGCCCGACGCCGCTCTTTTATTCCTACGCCTACCCGGAGCCGCCCGGCTTCGCGGAGGCAAAGGTGGAGCCGGCGGAGGCGAGCTATTACGCGCCGCTGCACGAATTCATCCTGCCCTACGACGCGGTCCGCGCGGCCGCGGTGCCCGATGACGCGCTCCTCGCCTTCGCGCAGAGCACCTACGACGCCGCCTCAACCTGCGGAAAATGGGACCGGGCCGCGCTCGAAGAAGCGGGGCTCAATCCGCCGGTGGAAGTGTTGTAGTCCGGTCAAGCCAGCGCTTGGCCAGGACCAGCTCGGTATTCGTTAGGGCATGACCCGCGTCGAAGAATCGCGCCGTCACTTCCGCCCCGGCGTCGCTCAGCATTTCCGCCAGTTGCTCGGTGCTGGAACGCGGAATGAGCATGTCCTCTTTCCCGCCCGCGATCCAAACCTCGACTCCGCTCAGATCGGGCAACTCCTCCGGAATGAGCGGGATCATGGCGCGCAAGAGCATCGCGGCCGAGAGCAGGCCCGGGCGACGCAGGAGAATGCTGGCCGCGATATTGGCGCCGTTGGAATAGCCGACCGCGACCAATTTCTCGAGGTCGAACTGGTAATGACTGGCCGCTGCCCTAACGAACGCAGCCAGGGCATCGGTCTGCGCTTTCAGGTCTTCCAGATCAAAGACGCCCTCCGCCAGCCGGCGAAAGAAACGCGCGTTCCCGTTCTCCAGCACATTCCCGCGCGGGCTCAGGATGGCGGCGGCCGGATCGAGCTCGCGCCCGAGCGGGATGAGTTGCTCCTCGTCGCCACCCGTTCCGTGAAGGACGAGCAGCGTCCGATCCGATGTGCCCGGGAGAAACTGATGAACGAACCCGGGTTCAGTCATTCCCAAAGAATTCGGCGATCGCCTCGACCACGGCTTGCTGCATTTCGCGCGTCAGCTCCGGATAAATCGGGAGGGCAAGCGTCTCCTGCGCGGCCTTTTCCGTCTCCGGCAAATCGCCCGTGTGATAACCAAGATGAGCGAAGCATTTCTGCTCGTGCAGACCGAGCGGGTAATAGATCGCCGAACCGATCCCGCGCGCCGTGAGATGCTTTTGCAAGTCGTCCCGGCGCGGGGTGCGAATCACATACTGGTGATAAATGTGATGATTCGTCAGGCCGCGCTCGCGGTAGGGCTCGGCCGGCAGCGTCAGCTTGTTCGTTAGGCCGCGCGCGCTGAATTCTTCCCGGTAAACATCCGCCACTTTTCTCCGCGCCGCCGACCAGCCATCGAGATGCGGCAGCTTGATCTTCAGAATCGCGGCCTGGATTGCATCGATGCGGAAGTTCCCGCCGATGACGTGGTGAAAATAGCGCGGCTCCATCCCGTGCTGGCGATAGATGCGGAAGCGACCCGCCAGTTCGTCGTCGTTGCAGATGACCGCGCCCGCGTCGCCGGCCGCGCCGAGATTTTTCGAGGGATAAAAACTCAAAGAACCGGCCGCGCTCATCGTGCCCGCCTGCCGCGTGCCGTCTTTGGACGGATACTCGGCCCCGATCGCCTGGGCCGCGTCCTCGATCACGGGGAGACCGAAGCAGGCGGCGATGTCGTTGATCGCATCCATCTCGCAACAGAGACCAAAGAGATGCACCGGGATGATTGCCCTAACGACCCGGCCGCCTCGAGATCGACCAACGTCGCCGCTCTGCATTGCGGCGTGCATTCGTTCTCCAGGAAATCGCTCGATCGCCGCGGGCGAGATGTTGAAAGTGACCGGATCGATATCGACGAAAATCGGCGTCGCGCCGAGACGCGCAACGCAGCCGGCGGTGGCAAAAAAAGTGTAGGCGGTGGTGATAACGGCGTCGTTAGGGCCGATCTCCATCGCCATCAGGATATCGAGCAGCGCGTCGGTGCCCGAGGAAACGCCGATCGCGTGCCTGACCCCGCAATATTCGGCGAGGGCGCGCTCAAATTCCTCCACCTTCGGGCCGAGGATGAAACTCTGGGTCCGCAGGATTTCGTCCAGTTCCTGGCGGATGGGCTCGGCGAGGAGCCGGTATTGTTCGCTCAGGTCGAGCAAGGGTACGCGCATGGCCTACCGAAGCATGGCTGACCCGCTCTGGCCAGTTTCGAGCGTGGCGCGGCCGTTAGGCAAAGGCCGGAAAGGTCGTGTGAGAGTCGTTGACCGCGGAGAACCCATCAGTTAACCTCCGCGCGTGGGTCTCTTCCGCACTCTGTTCTGGTTCGCGCTTTTTGTGTTTTTCACTTTCTGCTTTGTCGTGCTCTTTGAGTACGGCATGAACGACTTCGTCCCCGGTTTCCAGAAAGAAGCCCAGCGGGTGACGAACTTCGTCCAGGAAGCCGCCCATCCGGCGAAGAAAAAAGATGACCGGCCAAACCGTAACGAGTCATTCGTCAGGCGACGAACTCCAGCTCGGGAGCCGCCGGCACATAGCCGCGCTCGCTCCCTTCGCGCAGAAATTCACGAATCGCCTGCCGCCCGCTCTCGCCGTAATCGCGGGTGTAATCGTTCACATACATGCCGATGAATTCACCGGCCAGGGCCGCATCCATGTCGCGCGCATAGGGGAGCGAATGGCGCACCGCCGCTTCGCGATGAGCGAGGCCGTACTCGATGCTCTCGCGCAGGATCTGGGAAAGATCGATGCTGCACCTGCGGCGGCAGCCCTTTGCGCAGGACGTTCCCGCCTAACGGGAGCGGGAGGCCGGTCTTGTTTTTCCACCACTCCCCGAGATCGAGCAGCTTGCGGAAACCGGCGCTCGCATAAGTGAGCTGGCCCTCGTGAATGATGAGCCCGACCGCGGCGCGGCCGGATTTCACGGCGTCGAAGATCTGGTCGAAGGGCACGACGACATGCTCGAACTCGCCCAGGTAAAGCTGGAGCGCGAGATACGCGCTCGTCATTTTGCCCGGGACCGCGATCAACTTCCCGCGCAGCCATTCCCGCAACTCGTTAGGCGAGCGGCGGTCGGCGCCGCCGGGTCGGTCGCGACCAGCATCGGGCCGTAGCCGTCGCCCATGCTCGCGCCGCAGGAGAGGAGCGCATAACGATCGCTCACGTAGGCGTAGGCGTGAATCGAGATGGCCGAGATATCGAGCTCGGCCCGCATGGCGCGTTCGTTCAGGGTCTGGATGTCCTCGAGCCGATGCTCAAATTCGTAGCCGCGCAGGTCGATCTTGTGCTCGGCCATGGCGTAAAACATGAAGGCATCATCCGGATCGGGTGAATGCCCAGAGTCGTTTACTTCGGGGTCGGGCGCTATTTTCTCTGGATGTATCTGGTGCCGGCGATCATCGCCGCAAACCTGCAAAGCTGGCGCAAATACATCGAACACGTCGGGCTCGATGGGAACACGGTGAACAGCTCGACCCGGAGCATTGTGGCGGAGGGCCCGCTCGGCCGGCTCGTCTCGTTCTCGCTCCTTCATGAGCCGTATCACGGTGTCCACCACAAGCGCTCCGGCCTGCCGCATGCTGAACTGCCGCAATATGCCGCCGACCTTCAACCTGTTGCCGTGGAAGAACGGCCGCCTTTCCGGAGCTATCGCCACGCTTTGGTGGATTTGCTCCGCAACCTGCCCGACCCGCGCGTGGGTGCCCAGTGGCGCACCGCCAATGTGCGCGACACCGAGTGGCAGACGGCAGACGCAGTCCGGTCCTAGGGAGCGCTCTCCCCTGTCGGTGGAGAAAATTCCGGCTGCATCGAATCATGAAATCAAAAATCGTCTCGCTCTTCTTTGGCCTCGCCCTCCTCGCCCCATGGTCCGCTCCGGCGGTTGAGGTCACCGGGTTCGAAGGGACCGCGCACGGCTTTCCCTCGATGGTGGACTTGAATGGAAAAAAGCTCGCGGATGGCGAGTTCATCCAGGAGCTCGAGGACGGGCGCCTCTCCATCACGCTCAAATACAAATTCAAACGCGGCGGCATACGCACCGAGGAAAAAGCCGTCTTCCGGCAAAAGCCCGAGCTTACCCAGGAGGAATGGTCGTGGCGCGAACTGAAAGAGGGCGACGTCGTGCGCCAGTTTGCGGTCGATTTTAAAACCCAGACCGCCACCGCGAAAAAACGTGAGAACGGCGAGATGAAAGATTGGTCGGAGAAGATCGAGATCCTGCCCGGCCGGACTTTTGTCGGCTATGGTTTTATGCTCGCGGTGCAGAATCTCCGGTCGCGCCTGGTTAAAGGCGAACAGGTCGAACTGGAAGCGATTGGTTTTACCCCGAAACCAAAAACCGTCACCGTCCAGATCTCGCATGGCGGGACCGACCAGATGGAGATGTCGGACCGGCTCCTGACCGGCGATCGCTTTATCATTCATGCCAAAATTCCGGCCATCGCTGCCCTGTTTGTCAAAGTGCCCGACACACTGATCTGGCTGACCAAGCCACCAGCCGAGTTTCTGCGCTGGGAAGGGCCGGTGGCCGAGCCGGACGACCCGATCGTCCGGGTGGACCTTGTTTCCGGTTCCGAGAGTGGCCTGGCCAAGCCGCTGAAATCGGACGACGCGAATTAGCGTGGTGTGGTGGGCAGGGCTGGATTCGAACCAGCGAAGGCGTAAGCCAGCGGATTTACAGTCCGCCCCGTTTGACCACTTCGGTACCTACCCGTCGCACCCGGATTGCGAGCGTTTGATATAGGCTCGCTCGCCCGAGGTCGCAACTGATTTGCCACTGTTGTAGGCTGCCAGTCGAGATGCACACGCCACCCGCTCTTCCAACCCTGACCGGACCGCAACGCGACGAGTTTTGGCCACCCCTGCCCTACCCGGAATGGCAGGCCACGGCCGAGACGCTGCACATGTGGACGCAGATCGTGGGCAAAATCCGGCTCGCGCTCACGCCGTGGATCAACCACTCCTGGCACGTCACGCTTTACCTGACGGCGCGCGGCCTAACGACTTCGCCGATCCCGCACGGCTTCCATACTTTCGAGATCGAGTTCGATTTCATCGGGCACGAATTGCGGATCGTGAAAAGCGACGGCGCATCGCGCACCCTCCCGCTCGCGCCCCAATCGGTCGCGGCTTTCTACCATGCGGTCATGGAGGCGCTGCGCGCGCTCGATCTGCCGGTCCAGATCAATCTCATGCCTAACGAGATCACGGACCCGATCGCGTTCGACCAGGATGAGACGCATCGCGCCTACGACCCGGAATACGCGAATCGCTACTGGCGCGTGCTTCTGCAAACCGATCGGGTGTTGAAAAAATTTCGCTCTCGTTTCTGCGGCAAATGCAGTCCGGTGCATTTCTTCTGGGGCAGCAACGACCTCGCGGTGACGCGTTTCTCCGGCCGGCCCGCGCCGCCGCATCCGGGCGGGATTCCGCATTTGCCCGACAACGTGACGCGCGAAGCCTACGCGCAGGAAGTGAGCAGCGTCGGCTTCTGGCCGGGCAATGCCGCCAGCCCGACGCCGCTCTTTTATTCCTACGCCTACCCGGAGCCGCCCGGCTTCGCGGAGGCAAAGGTGGAGCCGGCGGAGGCGAGCTATTACGCGCCGCTGCACGAATTCATCCTGCCCTACGACGCGGTCCGCGCGGCCGAGGTGCCCGACGACGCGCTCCTCGCCTTCGCGCAAAGCACCTACGACGCCGCCTCAACCTGCGGGAAATGGGACCGGGCCGCGCTCGAAGAAGCGGGGCTCAATCCGCCGGTGCAGCTGCTGTCAGCGTCAAGCCAGCGCTTGGCCAGGACCAGCTCGGTGTTCGTTAGGGCATGACCGGCGTCGAAGAAACGCGCCGTCACTTCCGCCCCGGCATCGCTCAGCATTTCCGCCAGTTGCTCGGTGCTGGAACGCGGAATGAGCATGTCCTCTTTCCCGCCCGCGATCCAAACCTCGACTCCGCCTCAGATCCGGCAACTCCTCCGGAATGAGCGGGACCATGGCGCGCAAGAGCATCGCGGCCGAGAGCAGGCCCGGGCGGCGCAGGAGAATGCTGGCCGCGATATTGGCGCCGTTGGAATACCCGACCGCGACCAATTTCTCGAGGTCGAACTGGTAATGACTGGCCGCTGCCCTAACGAACGCAGCCAGGGCATCGGTCTGCGCTTTCAGGTCTTCCAGATCAAAGACGCCCTCCGCCAGCCGGCGAAAAAAGCGCGCGTTCCCGTTCTCCAGCACGTTCCCGCGCGGGCTCAGGATGGCGGCGGCCGGATCGAGCTCGCGCCCGAGCGGGATGAGTTGCTCCTCGTCGCCACCCGTTCCGTGAAGGACGAGCAGCGTCCGATCCGATGTGCCCGGGAGAAACTGATGAACGAAACCGGGTTCAGTCATTCCCAAAGAATTCGGCGATCGCCTCGACCACGGCCTGCTGCATTTCGCGCGTCAGCTCCGGATAAATCGGGAGGGCCAGCGTCTCCTGCGCGGCCTTTTCCGTCTCCGGCAAATCGCCCTTGTGGTAACCAAGATGAGCGAAGCATTTCTGCTCGTGCAGACCGAGCGGGTAATAGATCGCCGAACCGATCCCGCGCGCCGTGAGATGCTTTTGCAAGTCGTCCCGGCGCGGGGTGCGAATCACATACTGGTGATAAATGTGATGATTCGTCAGGCCGCGCTCGCGGTAGGGCTCGGCCGGCAGCGTCAGCTTGTTCGTTAGGCCGCGCGTGCTGAATTCTTCCCGGTAAACATCGGCCACTTTTCTCCGCGCCGCCGACCAGCCATCGAGATGCGGGAGCTTGATCTTCAGGATCGCGGCCTGGATTGCATCGATGCGGAAGTTCCCGCCGATGACGTGGTGAAAATAGCGTGGCTCCATCCCGTGCTGGCGATAGATGCGGAAGCGCCCCGCCAGTTCGTCGTCGTTGCAGATGACCGCGCCCGCGTCGCCGGCCGCGCCGAGATTTTTCGAGGGATAAAAACTCAGGGAACCGACCGCGCTCATCGTGCCCGCCTGCCGCGTGCCGTCTTTGGACGGATACTCGGCCCCGATCGCCTGGGCCGCGTCCTCGATCACGGGGAGACCGAAGCAGGCCGCGAGGCCGTTGATCGCATCCATCTCGCAACAGAGACCGAAGAGATGCACCGGGATGATTGCCTTAACGCACCCGGCCGCCCTCGAGATCGACCAGCGTCGCCGCGCTCGATTGCGGCGGCATTCGTTTCCAGGAAATTGCTCGATCGCCGCGGGCGAGATGTTGAAAGTGACCGGATCGATATCGACGAAAATCGGCGTGGCGCCGAGACGCGCGACGCAGCCGGCGGTGGCAAAAAACGTGTAGGCGGTGGTGATAACGGCGTCGTTAGGGCCGATCTCCATCGCCATCAGGATATCGAGCAGCGCGTCGGTGCCCGAGGAAACGCCGATCGCGTGCCTGACCCCGCAATATTCGGCGAGGGCGCGCTCAAATTCCTCCACCTTCGGGCCGAGGATGAAACTCTGGGTCCGCAGGATTTCGTCCAGTTCCTGGCGGATGGGCTCGGCGAGAAGCCGGTATTGTTCGCTCAGGTCGAGCAAGGGTACGCGCATGGCCTACCGAAGCATGGCTGACCCGCTCTGGCCAGTTTCGAGCGTGGCGCGGCCGTTAGGCAAAGGCCGGAAAGGTCGTGTGAGAGTCGTTGACCGCAGAGAACCCATCAGTTAACCTCGGCGCGTGGGACTCTTCCGCACTCTGTTCTGGTTCGCGCTTTTTGTGTTTTTCACTTTCTGCTTTGTCGTGCTGTTTGAGTACGGCATGAATGACTTCGTCCCCGGTTTCCAGAAAGAAGCCCAGCGGGTTTCGAACTTCGTCCAGGAAGCCGCCCATCCGGCGAAGAAAAAAGACGCCGCCAAGCCCTAACGAGTCAACGTCAGGCGACGAACTCCAGCTCAGGCAGCCGCCGGCACGTAGCCGCGCTCGCTTGGCCTCGCGCAGAAAATCACGAATCGCCTGGCGACCGCTCTCGCCGTAATCGCGGGTGTAATCGTTCACATACATGCCGATGAACTCACCGGCCAAAGCCGCGTCCATGTCGCGCGCATAGGGCAGCGAATGGCGCACCGCCGCTTCGCGATGGGCCAGGCCGTACTCGATGCTCTCGCGCAAGATCTGGGAAAGATCGCTGCTGCACCTGCGGCGGCAGGCCTTTGCGCAGGACGTTCCCGCCTAACGGGAGCGGGAGGCTGGTTTTGTTTTTCCACCACTCCCCGAGATCGAGCAGCTTGCGGAAACCGGCGCTCGCATAAGTGAGCTGGCCCTCGTGAATGATGAGCCCGACCGCGGCGCGGCCGGATTTCACGGCGTCGAAGATCTGGTCGAAGGGCACGACGACATGCTCGAACTCGCCCAGGTAAAGCTGGAGCGCGAGATACGCGCTCGTCATTTTGCCCGGGACCGCGATCAACTTCCCGCGCAGCCATTCCCGCAACTCGTTAGGCGAAGCGGCGGTCGGCGCCGCCGGGTCGGTCGCGACCAGCATCGGGCCGTAGCCGTCGCCCATGCTCGCGCCGCAGGAGAGGAGCGCATAACGATCGCTCACGTAGGCGTAGGCGTGAATCGAGATGGCCGAGATATCGAGCTCGGCCCGCATGGCGCGTTCGTTCAGGGTCTGGATGTCTTCGAGGCGATGCTCAAATTCGTAGCCGCGCAGGTCGATCTTATGCTCGGCCATGGCGTAAAACATGAAGGCATCATCCGGATCGGGTGAATGCCCCAGAGTGAAAACGCGCTTTCCATCGGCCGCCATAAGGCGGTGATGCTAAACGAGCGTATCCCCATTGTCATCCCGAGCCCGGCGAGCGCTGTCATCCCGAGCCGCCGGACGGCGAGGGACCTCGCAGGCGATGCCGGAGCGTGATCCTGCAATATACGCCTGGCATGCGCTTGCGAGGTCCCTCGCCGCCTGCGGCGGGCTCGGGATGACAAAAGCGCTTACGAAGCTCGCCGGCTAACTTTGCGCGAAGCGCACTCCTGCCGTACTTCCACCGGTGCATCCGTCTCATTCCACCCAACGCCTGGTCTGCCCCGACTGCGACGCGCTCCTCGAGATGCCCGACCTGGAGGAGGGCGAAAAGGCAGTCTGCCCGCGCTGCGTCGCGCCGCTCCTGAGCAATCCGCGCAACTCCCTCCATCGCACCGCCGCTTTCGCTTTTGCCTCCGGTCTTCTTTTTATCGTCGCGAACGCCTTCCCCTTCATGACCCTCGAAGCCGGCTATCGCCACAGCGAGATGCGGCTCTGGCAAAGCGCGTGGGGGCTGGAGGCGCAGGGCAATCCCTATCTGGCGGTCGCAGTTTCGTTGTTCATCCTCGCCGCACCAGCTTTGCTCATCGGCGGGCTGCTCTACCTGCTGCTGCCTTTGATGTGGAATAGTCGCCTCCCGGGCGCGGTGCCGATTTGCCGCTGGGTGCTCTGGGCGCGGCGCTGGAATATGATCGAGGTCTTCCTTCTCGGCGCACTCGTTAGTCTGCTCAAGCTGGGCAAGCTCGCCACCCTCACCCTCGGGACTTCGTTCTGGGCCTTTATCGCGCTGATTGTTTGCCTAACGGCGGCACTGGCTTCGATTCATCCCCGGGAACTTTGGGCCCGACTGGAGATGCCGGAAGCATGAACGATTTCGCTCCCGATTCCGCGGCCGCGCGCGGCCTCGCGCTCTGCCACGTCTGTTACCTGGCGACGCCGGTGAGCGAGGAGCGCTGCCCGCGCTGCGCCAGCCGGCTCCACCTGCGATTGAAGGAGAGCATCCAGCGGACCTGGGCTCTCACCTTCGCGGCGGTGACGCTTTATTTCCCGGCCAACATGCTCCCGGTCCTGCGGGTGGAATCGTTCTACGGCGATCAGCAAAACACCATCATGGGCGGGGTGATCGAGTTCTGGCAGCATGGAGATTATCCGGTCGCGATCATCATTTTTTCGGCCAGCGTTTTGATCCCGGTGTTGAAGATCATCGCCATCGCCGCGCTTTGCCTCGCCTCTCGCTCCGGGCATCGGCCCCGCGAAATGACCCGGCTCTACCGGGTGACGGAATTTGTCGGCCGCTGGTCGATGGTCGATGTCTTTGTCGTGGCCATCCTCGTGGGCGTGGTGCAACTTGGGTCCACCATTTCCATTCATCCCGGTGCCGGCGCTCTTTCCTTTGCCGCGGTTGTGATTTTGACGATGTTCGCGGCCATGAGTTTCGATCCGCGTCTCATTTGGGATGCCGCGGCGCACGCGCCGTCCGACAGTTCGCCCCAGCCTTGACCATGCCCGACACTTCTTCAGCCACCGAGCCGACCCTGAAACCGGTCGTCAAAAAAGGCCGCCGGCTCTCGCCGATCTGGATTATTCCGATCCTCGCCGCCGTGCTCGGTGCCTGGCTCGCCTGGAAATACTACGCCGCGCGCGGCCCGGAGATTACCGTCCGGTTCGAAACGGCGGAGGGAATCGTCGGCGGCAAAACCCCCGTCCTCTGCAAGAACGTCACCATCGGCACAGTCGATAAAGTTCGCCTAACGAAAGACCTGAAGGGGGTCATCGTGACGATGCAGATGACGAGCGAAGCGACCGATCTCCTGACCAAGGACGCCCAGATCTGGGTGGTGCGGCCGCGCTATGGCGGAGCGTCCGGCATCTCGGGCTTGAGCACGATCGTCTCGGGCAGTTACATCGAGCTCGAGCCGGGACTCTCTCAGGAAGATCGCCGCGAATTCGTCGGCTTGGAAAATCCGCCGGTCACTCCCAAAAACGTGCCGGGATTGCACATCAGCTTTTTCACCGATGAAGCCGGCAGCATCGGACCGGGCACGCCCATTCTCTACAAGGGACTGGGCGCGGGCAAAATCGAGTCGCGCACCTTTCATCCGCGCAACGGCAAGATCGAGTTCGGCGCTTTTATTTCGAAGCAGTTCGCCCCGCTCGTGCGCAAGAACACCAAGTTCTGGAACGTGAGCGGGATCGACGTGCAACTCGGCGCGGATGGTTTGCAACTCCATGCCGGCACCCTGGAATCGTTGCTCGTGGGCGGAATCACTTTTGGCCAGATCGACCCGCTCGCGACCGCGCCGGCGGTGAGCGATGGCGCGACCTTCCAACTTTACAGCAGCTTTACCGACACGAAGAAATTCGTCATGCAGAACAGCATCCCCTACCTCCTGCTCTTTTCCGACAGCGTGCGCGGCTTGAGCGACGAGGCCCCGGTCGATTTCCGCGGCGTGCGCATCGGGACCGTGATCGGAGTTTCCTTCAAATATTTGCCTAACGATGCCGAACGCCGGGTGCCGGTGCTGGTGCAGATCGATCCCGGGCTCATCACCAATCTGCCCGCGGAAAGCACGGAGCCGGCCGAGCAGTTCGTCGCCACCGCGGTCGAGAACGGTCTCCGCGCCAGCCTAAAGACCGGCAATTACCTCACCGGCCAGATGTATGTGGACCTCGATTTCGACAAGAGCGCGTCGCCCGCCAGCGTGACCGAAATCGCGGGTTATCGCGTGCTCCCGGTCGGCGGTTCGAGCCTCTCCGGGATGCTCGATAAGGCCTCCGCACTGCTGGACAAATTACAGGCGTTGCCACTCGAAGACACGATCAAGGAAGCGACCGCGACCCTGGCCACGATCCGGAGCACGGTCGCCGGGCTGGACAAGACCGTGAACGGCTTCGGCGAAAACGGACCGCTCTACCAAAAGCTCAACGAAACGTTGCAACAGCTCGACGACACGCTGCGCTCGATTCGCGAACTCTCCGGCACGATCCAGCGCAAACCGAATTCCCTCATCTTTGGCAAGCCGGGCAAAGTCGAGCCGCCCAGAGGTTCGCAGCAGCCCTAACGAGCGTTCGTTTATGTGGAATAAGATCCTGCCTTTTGTTCTCGCCAGCCTGCTCGCCGCCTGCGGCGGCGCCGGCGACAACTATTACCGGCTCAGCGCCACCGCGCCGGCCTCGCGCGGGGCCTCCGCCTCCGGCCTGAGCGTGGCGATCGGGCCGGTCACACTCCCGAGTTACATCGACCGCGCCGAGATCGTCTTCGCGAGCGGGCCTAACGAGTTTCAAATCCCGACCAACGCGCTTTGGATCGGCTCCCTCCAGGAAAACATCGCCCGCACCGTGGCGAGCGATCTCGGCCAGGTGCTCGGTTCCAGTAACGTGCGCGCCGGCAGCGAACCGGGCTTCAATCCGCGCTATCGCGTGGCGCTCGACCTCCGGCAATTCCACGGCATCAGTGGCCAGGAGGCAATCCTCGAGCTGAGCTGGCGGATCAAGGACGGCGCGAGCGGGGCCACGCTTTCCCGGCACAGCGCCAGTTTCCGCGAGCCGATCATCGGCGACGGCTACGACCCGCTCGTCGCCGCCGAGAGCCGGCTCCTCGGACAGGCAGCCGCCGCCATCGCGGCGAGCCTGTAGACGTTTCGCTCTGCGAAACGCGGGCGTCCGCCTCGCGCGCTCGACAACCCTCCTCCCGCCGCGCCGCCCGCGCCCGCGTTTCACAGAGTGAAACGTCTACACCGCAAGCGCGTGAACGTTGCGCCAAAGATGGCGACCCGCCAGTCTTCGATCCAGGTCGTTAAATTCAAACCCGGTTTGCGTTGCGCGGCCCGCTCCGATAACCTGAGCGCGCGATGGCAAAATCCGGTCTCGGCAAAGGTCTCAGCGCATTAATCAGCGCTTCCCCTTCCCTGCGTTCAGCCGACCCGGAAAGCGGCGAACGGGTCCAGCAGATCAGCCTCGTCAACATCGTCCCCAGCCCGCTCCAGCCGCGCCGGGAATTTGAGCGCGAGGCGCTCGAGGAGCTGATCGATTCCATCCGGCAGCGCGGCATCATCCAGCCGCTCATCGTTAGGCAGGTAAACAACCAGTTTGAGCTCATCGCCGGCGAACGCCGCTGGCGCGCGGCCAAGGAAGCCGGCCTGAGCGAAGCGCCCGCCATCGTCAGGCAGGCGACCGACCTCGAAGTCCTCGAGCTGGCGCTGATCGAAAACCTGCAGCGGGCCGATCTCAACCCGATCGAGGAAGCGCAGGCCTACGCGCGGCTGGCGAACGAATTTGGGATGCGCCAGGAAGACATCGCGGAGAAGGTCGGGAAGAGCCGGGCCTCGATCGCAAACGCGATGCGCCTGCTCGATCTCGATCCGCAGGTCCAGACCTGGGTCGTGCAGGATTTACTCTCGGTCGGACACGCCAAGGTCCTGCTCGGAGTGAAGGCGCACGACGAACAGCGCCTCCTGGCGGAGAAAATTTTGCGGCAAAGCTCAACCGTGCGCACGACCGAGCGGATGGTCGCGCGCCTGCTCGGCAAACACGGCGGCACGAGGCGACTGAAACGCGCCGCGGCCGAAAATTCCGCCGCCATCAGCGACCTCGAGAACCGGCTGCAACAATATCTCGCGACCCACGTCACCGTTCAGCACGGCGAAAAACGGGGCCGGATCGAGATCGAGTATTACGGCGCGGACGATCTCGAGCGGGTCGTGACGCGGCTCGGCCTTCCGCCCGATGCCTAACAAAAAGAAGCGGCCCAGCCGCCGCCCCAGGCGCGCCCCGGCGCGGAAAACACCGTTCGCTTTCGACTGGCGGCGCCATGGCGGCTATGCCCTCCTCGCCGCCGCAATTCTGCTCGTTAGTCTTTTTCTATTCCTGCGGCCGGGCGCTCCGCGTTACGGCGAGCCGTGGAAGGAATATTCCGGCACGAACGCGCTCCGCTACGTCCAAGTTTTGGTCGGCCTCGGGCCACGCCCGCCCGAATCGGAGGCGATCAAAAAAGCGCGCACCTACATTCGCGCGCAACTCGAGGCGAATGGCTGGCAGGTGATCGAACAGCCGTTTGCGGCCCGGACCCCGCGCGGCACGGTGCAATTCCGTTGCACGGCGCGCTCCGATAACCTGAGCGCGCGATGGCAAAATCCGGTCTCGGCAAAGGTCTCGGCGCGTTAATCAGCGCCTCCCCTTCCCTGCGTTCAGCCGAACCGGAAGGCGGCGAGCGGGTCCAGCAGATCAGTCTCGTCAATATCGTCCCCAGCCCGCTCCAGCCGCGCAAGGAATTTCAGCCCGAGATGCTCAACGAGCTGATGGATTCCATCCGCGAGCACGGCATCATCCAGCCGCTGATCGTTAGGCAGGTAAACAACAAACTGGAGCTCATCGCCGGCGAACGCCGCTTGCGCGCTCCAAGCAAGCCGGGCTCACCGAAGTTCCCGTCATCGTCAGGCAGGCGACGACCTCGAAGTCCTGGAGCTGGCGCTGATTGAAAACCTGCAGCGAGCCGATCTGAACCCGATCGAGGAAGCGCAGGCCTACGCGCGGCTGGCGAACGAATTTCGGATGCGCCAGGAAGACATCGCGGAGAAGGTC
The DNA here is from genome assembly GCA_963740715.1 of uncultured Verrucomicrobiae bacterium. GTDB lineage: Bacteria > Verrucomicrobiota > Verrucomicrobiia > Chthoniobacterales > UBA10450 > Palsa-1392. The sequence goes on from CAVUGD010000027.1 coordinate 137,406, forward strand.
GGGAAAAGCCGGGCCTCGATCGCAAACGCGATGCGCCTGCTCATCTCGATCCGAAGTCCAGACCTGGGTCGTGCAGGATTTGCTGTCGGTCGGGCACGCCAAGGCCTGCTCGGAGCGAAGGTGCATGATCAACAGCGCCTCCTGGCGGAGAAAATTTTGCGGCAAAACTCGACCGTGCGCACGATCGAGCGGATGGTCGGCGCCTGCTCGGCAAACACGGCGGCACGAGGCGACTGAAACGGCCGCGGCGGAGAATTCCGCCGCGATCAGCGATCTCGAGAACCGGCTGCAACAGTATCTCGCGACCGACGTCACCGTTCAGCACGGCGAAAAACGGGGCCGGATCGAGATCATAATTACGGCGCGGACGACTCGAGCGGGTCGTGACGCGGTCGGCCGCCCGCCGACGCCGAAAAAAAAAGTGAGCCGGTCGCCTTTCCAGGCGCGCGCCCGCGCGGCAAATACTGTTCGCCTCCCACTGCGGCGCCATGGCGGCCACGCCTGCTGGCCGCCGTCATTCTGCTCGTCAGCCGCTTCCTCTTCCTGGAGCCGGGTGCACCGCGCCGGCGAGCGGTGGAAGGAATCTTCCGGCGCCACGCGCTCCGCGACGTGCAGGGTCTCGGTCGGCCTCGGTGCTCGTGCCGCTGGAATCGAACGCGACCGGGAAGCGGCGCACCGAGGATGGTGCGCAAAACGAGGCCAACGGGCGGCAGGTCGATCGAACAGCCGTTTGCGGCCCGGACCCCGCGCGG
>CAVUGD010000028.1:0-76974 GCA_963740715.1 uncultured Verrucomicrobiae bacterium
TGCTCGCGAAATTTGCCGATCACGTCTCCAAGACCCTCGAGGAAATCAAAGCGCAGGGGCTTTATAAGACCGAACGCGTCATCACCGGGCCGCAGAATGCCGAGATCCCGATCGCGGACGGCCGGCGCGTCATTAATCTCTGCGCGAATAACTATTTGGGACTGGCCGACCATCCCGCGCTGATCACGGCGGCGAAGGAAGCGCTCGATTCCCACGGCTTCGGGATGGCGAGTGTGCGCTTCATTTGCGGCACGCAGGACATCCACAAGGAACTGGAAGCAGCACTGACGGAATTTCTCGGGACGGAGGACACGATTCTTTATCCCTCCTGCTTCGACGCCAACGGCGGCTTGTTCGAGACATTGTTAGGCGCGGAAGACGCGGTCATTTCCGACGAGCTGAATCACGCCTCGATCATCGACGGCGTCCGGCTCTGCAAAGCGCAGCGCTTTCGTTACAAGAACTCCGACATGGCCGATCTCGAAGCGCAGTTGCAGGCGGCGAAGGATGCGCGCTTCCGGCTCATCGCGACCGACGGTGTCTTCTCGATGGATGGCACGATCGCAAACCTAAAAGGGGTCTGCGACCTGGCGGAAAAATACGACGCGATGGTGATGGTGGACGACGCCCATGCCGCGGGCTTTATCGGTGAGAAGGGGCGCGGCACGCCGGAACATTGCGGGGTGCAGGGCCGGATCGACATTCTCACCGGAACGCTGGGCAAAGCGCTCGGCGGAGCGAGCGGCGGCTACACCAGCGGACGGAAAGAGATCGTCGCGCTCCTTCGCCAGCGTTCGCGGCCCTATCTTTTCTCGAACACCGTCGCGCCGCCGATCGTGGCCGCGTCGCTCAAGGCGCTCGAGCTTCTGAGCAGCTCGACCGAGCTGCGCGACAAGCTGGAGGAGAACACGAAGTATTTCCGCGCCGCCCTGACGGAAGCCGGCCTAACGATCAAGCCCGGGACGCACCCGATCGTCCCGATCATGCTCGGCGACGCCGCGCTCTCGCAGAAGTTCGCCGCCCGGATGCTGGAGAAAGGCGTCTACGTGGTCGGCTTTTTCTACCCGGTCGTGCCGCACGGCACCGCGCGCGTGCGCACCCAGGTGAGCGCGGCGCATTCGCGCGCGGAACTGGAACTTGCGGTCAAAGCTTTTGCGGAAACTCGCGGCAAATGAATTCGGCGCTTTCCCCCGCGCTTCGCAGAGCGAAGCGTCTACATTGCATCGCCGACGCTTTGCCGGAAGTTGCGCGATGCTCGCGAAATTTGCCGACCACGTCTCCAAGACCCTCGAGGAAATCAAAGCGCAGGGGCTTTACAAAACCGAGCGCGTCATCACCGGACCGCAAAACGCCGAGATCCCGATCGCGGACGGTCGGCGGGTGATTAATCTGTGTGCGAATAACTATTTGGGCCTGGCGGATCATCCCGCGCTCATCGCGGCGGCGAAGGAAGCGCTCGATTCTCACGGCTTCGGGATGGCGAGCGTGCGCTTCATTTGCGGGACGCAGGACATTCACAAGGAACTGGAAGCAGCGCTGACGGAATTTCTCGGGACGGAGGACACGATTCTTTATCCCTCCTGTTTCGACGCCAACGGCGGCTTGTTCGAGACATTGTTAGGCGCGGAAGACGCGGTCATTTCCGACGAGTTGAATCACGCCAGCATTATCGACGGGGTCCGGCTCTGCAAAGCGCAGCGCTTCCGTTACAAGAACTCCGACATGGCCGATCTCGAGGCGCAGTTGCAGGCGGCGAAAGATGCGCGCTTCCGGCTCATCGCGACCGACGGTGTCTTCTCGATGGATGGCACGATCGCAAACCTGAAAGGGGTCTGCGACCTGGCGGAGAAATACGACGCGATGGTGATGGTGGACGACGCCCACGCCGCCGGTTTCATCGGTGAGAAAGGACGCGGCACGCCGGAACATTGCGGAGTGCAGGGACGGATCGACATTCTCACCGGGACGCTGGGCAAAGCGCTCGGCGGGGCGAGCGGCGGCTACACCAGCGGGCGGAAGGAGATCGTTGCGCTCCTGCGCCAGCGTTCGCGCCCCTACCTTTTCTCCAACACCGTCGCGCCGCCGATTGTGGCCGCCTCGCTCAAGGTGCTAAAGCTTCTGACTAACTCGACCGAGTTGCGCGACAAGCTGGAAGAGAACACGAAGTTCTTCCGCGCCGCGCTGACGGAAGCCGGCCTAACGATTAAACCCGGGACGCATCCGATCGTCCCGATCATGCTGGGCGACGCCGCGCTCTCGCAAAAGTTCGCCGCTCGCATGCTGGAGAAGGGCGTTTACGTGGTCGGCTTTTTCTACCCGGTGGTGCCGCACGGCACCGCGCGGGTCCGCACCCAGGTGAGCGCGGCACATTCGCGCGCGGAACTGGAACTCGCGGTCAAGGCTTTTGCGGAAACGAACGCGGAACTGCCGGGTAGCGCGCCTTGCTTCTATTGCAGGTGCTAGCGCATCTTAAAAATCCCGTGACCGTTTTGAGAACGCCGGAGGCGTGAAAGAAATTAGCCCCGGGCGTCAGCCCGGGGTCAGTTGATTTTGGAGACCATTAGCCCCGGCAGGGGCGACAGAAATTGCTTTCCAAGGATTCTGCCGCCCCTCCGGGGCTCACCTGTTTCTAGATGCAAACCCCCGGGCTGAAGCCCGGGGCTAATATCTTACGCGCCTCCGGCACTAGAAGCGGCTACGGGAAAACTGAAAACGCTCTAGACTTCGACCAAGAGCCGCGGGTGCTGATGTAGGCCAGTCTGGCTGCGAGCCGACGAGTGTTACTACCGATTGTACACTTCGATCAACCCGACGCCGGTGGTGTTGTCTTTCCCGCGCACAATTGCGGTATACGCGCCGGGATTGAGATCAGCGGCGATGGCTGATTCGCGATCGTCGACCGGCGCCAGTCCGGAAGCCTCGAGTTCGGCTTGCTGAGAGTCCTTCAAGTCGTCGTCGGAGGCGATTTCCGCGCCGTTCCCGTCGTGCAGTTCGAGGGTCGGGTTCTGCAGCGGATTGGCCACCCCGGCCCCGGCTAAGGAGGGTCCGATCGCTCGCACCACGACGGAGGTGCTGACTCCATTGCCCACAATAAATCCCCCAATCATGACGTTGTCGTCGATATCCACGAAGCCGCGGGTGCTGATGTTGGCCATCTCAGAATCGGCCGCTTCATCGAGGTCATAGACTTCGACCAGGCCAACCCCGGTCCCGTCATTGTGGGCCGGCACAATCGCGGTGTAGAGACCCGGGTCGAGAGTGGCGAGGATGGCTGATTCCAGATTATTGGTAGGGGCGAGACCCGAGGCCATGATTTCCGGTTCCTGGGTGTCTTTCCAATTGTCGTTAGTCACAGCCACGTCGCCGGGTTGGTGTAATTCGATCGTCGGATCAGCCAGAGCGTTCATGATGTCGAAATCGGCCAATGATGGCCCAATGGCGCGGAGGAGGACTTTCTTTGGGTCCGTCCCGACGACAATGAAGCCGCCGATCAGGACGTTGTCGCCCGTCCCGACATTCATCCGGGTCGAGATATTGAGCAGCGGAATGCTGAAAGACCCCAGCCCCACCGCGACGAACTTTCCTTTCCGCGCCCTTTACCAGATCGTCGATCACTCGGAAAAGTTCGCGACGGTGGAACACCGTCGCCAGCGCGCAGAATGCGCGCGCTACCCGGAGAGGAAGTGCCACCGAAGTTGCATTGTTTCATCTGATACGTTACATTGCTCCATATGAAACGGGCCAAAGCGAGTTCCCTGGGGCACGGATTGGTCGCGCTGCATATCGCGACGAAGAAACCGAATCCTTCGCCGGCGAAGGTGATCCAGATCGTCCAGGAGGGACTGGATTTCGCCGAGCTGGAATCGCTCCGCGAACAACTCGACCTGCCGCTCGATCGCCTTGCCAGTCAGCTCGGCCTCGCCCGCGCCACCCTGCATCGGCGCAAAGCGAGCGGCCGCCTAACGAGCGACGAATCGGACAAAGTCCTGCGTTTCGCCCGGCTTCTCGGCCAGGCGGTCCAGCTCTTCGGGGGGATCGAGGAAGCGCGGCAATGGCTGAAGGCGCCCCAGCGCGGCCTCGGCGGCGCGGTCCCGCTCGATTATGCGCAGACCGAGACCGGCGCGCGCGAAGTGGAAAATCTCCTCGGCCGAATCGACTACGGCGTTTACTCCTGATGCCTTCCGGCTGGCGGATCGATCAACCGGGCCGCGAAGCGTTTTCGGGCGAAGGGCGCGCGGCGTTTTGGCGGGCGTTGGAATTCGCCCGGGGTGGCGGTGGTTTATCTGAGCGAACATCAATCGCTCGCGGCTCTCGAGATTTTCGTCCATCTCCAGCCGCTCGTCCCGCACGCAAAGTATCTGGCCTATTTCGTGGAATGGGAGGAGGCGCAAATGGAGAAGCTCTCGCCGAAAAAGTTGCCGCCGGATTGGCGGAACTCGCCCCCCGGGCCGGCGACGATGCGTGTCGGCGACCAGTGGGTGCGGGAAGGGCGTTCCGTCATTCTCTCCCTGCCGAGTGCGATTCTCCCGTCGGAAAGAAATTTTCTGCTCAACCCGGCCCACCCGGACTTCGGCAAACTCCGCCGGCACAAAGCGGTGGACTTTGCTTTCGATAATCGCCTCGTCGGTCGTTAGGCGGGCCGGCTTAATCGAGGTTGTAGGCTTCGACCAAACCGACTCCGGTGGTGTCGCCGACTCCGCGCAGGATGGCGGTGTAGGCGCCGGGGTCGAGGCTGCGGAGGAGGGCGGATTCCAGGTCGTCGTTAGGCGGAAGTCCGGTCGCTTCGATCTCCGCTTCCTGGTCGCTGCGCCAGTTGTCGTTCGAGGCGATCAGGACGCCGTTGACGTCGCGCAGTTCCAGAGTGGGATCAGCCAGGGCTCCGTTTACTCCGGCCGCGCCTAACGACGGGCCGATGCCGCGCACCAGCACACTGCTGGTTTGGTTGCCGACGATGAGGCCGCCGATCATGACGTTGTCGCCCGTCTGGACGAGGCCGCGCGTGCTGATGTTCGCGAGCTTGGCCGCGGCCGGCGCCGGGCCGAGATCGTAAACTTCGACCAGGCCGATTCCGGTGCTGCTGTTGGCCCCGGCCAGGATGGCGGTGTAGGCGCCGGGGTCGAGGGTGGCGATGATGGCCGATTCCGCGTCATTGCTGGGCGGGAGGTTGGTGGCATGAATGGCGAGGAATTGATCTTCGGTGATCAGGCCGCCGGTCTGGGTGGTGCGCCAGTTGTCGTTCTGGCCGATCAAGGCGCCGGTGATGTCATGCAGTTCGAGGGTGGGATCGGCCAGGGCGCCGTTCACTCCCAGCGTTTCGAGGGAAGGCCCGACGGCGCGGATCAGGACCTGTTTCGGTTCCGTGCCGGAAAGAATGAATCCGCCGATGAGGACGTTTTCATCCGTGCCCACCTGGAGCCGGGTCGAGATGTTGAGCAGGAAAGTCGGCGCCAGCACCGCGTCGTTGAGCGCGGTCAAAACCATTCCGCCGGGCGTCTGGGTCATGTCGAATTGAAAGCCGGGCAGGAGTTGCGGAAAGGTGACCTCGGCGAACTCGCCGCTGATGACTCCATCGACTTCGAGGAACTGGAACGAGTCGCCTGTCTTGGGCAGATAGCTTCCGGGAAAGAGCATCTCCAGAGTCCCGCCGAACGTGGCGGCGCCGGTAATATGCAGGACGTCAAACTCACCGTCGGCCAGCCCGTTGGTTTCGATCGATAGTTTGCCGATGGCGGTCTGCTCGTAGTCGCCCTCGATGACCAGAGTCCCAATGGGATCTCCCGGGGTGATGAGCGCGCTCCCTGGGACAGCTTCCGCCAGGGAAGTTTTCGGGGGAGGATCGAAGAAACCAAGCAGCACCTCTTCTGCCGAGTAGGTGCCGGTGCCTCCGATATGTCCATTGGCCTGAATATAAAGAGTGTGAGCGATGGCGACATTGGCGCCGTTGTGCAGGGTGATGGTCCCGGGTCCAGATACGCCGCCGAGAATCAGAAAGTCGTTCACGATCCATTGGGCGGGAGTTCCAGAGGCGTCTTTAAACCCAAGGTTCGCTTCCCCGACGGCGCCATTGAAAAATCCGACATTCGCGAAGCCGCAGGTCAGTTTTGCATTTTCCCCAATGGTAAGAGTTCCCGTCCCGCCGAGGCTGGGGAGATTGATGCCGAGGGTTGCGGTAAGGAGAGTCGGATTGGAGGCTGACGTACCCAGGAGAGTGATGTTGCCATTCGAGCCGGCCTGCGCTCCGGCCGTGACACTATCGGCGGTCACTTGCGCACCATCGTGGATCGTGAGGAACCCGACACCGGAGTTGCCGACGTTGAGCTGATTTGAGACGACCAGGCTTGACGGAGCCTGGTTGACCCCGGCTATCTCCACGCTACCGAATGCGAAATCTCCGATGAAGAGGTTGTCGCACGCGACCGATCCCCCGTCCTCGACCACCAGGGCTCCCCCCGCCGACTCGCCCACGGTCAGGTCGCTGATCGCGTTCATTCGTGTGGGCAAAGCTGCGCCGAAACCCGCGACCGAAACGACGCCGGCAGCAAATCCGCCGATTGTGACCGGCTGGGAAGAATGAACGCTGACCGCGCCGCCGGCGATGGAGAGCGTGCCGTTCACCGTGGTCTCACCCAATACCTCCAGGATTGCGGAATCGAGCACCTCGACAGAACCGGTGCCCTCCAGGCCAATGGTCAATCCCTGATTCAGCTTCCAGGTTGATGCCACCACCGTGCCGCCCGCAAATCCGGAGCCTTGAATCGTTACCTCGCCCGTCGTGTCGTTGCCGAAGCCGACAAATCCCTCGCCACTGGTGACAGTTCCTCCGTCGCTAATCGTGAGCGTCCCATTGCCACTGTGGCCCACCGAAAAGTTCCCCGTGTTCCAGGACGCCGTCCCGCCGGTCAACGTCGCCAAGCCGCCACCGACTCCATTCCCAATCCTGCCTTCGCCACTGGCGACAATTCCCTCTTCGATATTCAGGATGCCATTACCCGGTCCGCCGACCTGCAGGCTGCCGCTGTAAACAAGCAACCCTGGCGGCTTCACGTTCACCCGCGCGGCCGCGCTTTCCCCGATCAAGAGATGGATCCCGCTTAACGAGCCACCGGCGAGAGTGAGGACAGAGTTATCGAGCACAGTGCCAGCCGGAACAAGATCGGTCGCCCCGACGGTGTAGCTCGCGTTCGTGAAAGTTACATCACCGTTGCGGATCTCGAGCCGTTCGGTCGAGGCCGTGCCGACGTCGATCGAATAGACCGTCTGCAATCCGAAAACCGCGGTGTCGTTGGCGCCGGGGACCTGCTTCGGATCCCAGTTGTTCGCTACATGAAAGGAACCACCGGCAGAGTTGTTCCATTTTATCGGTGTAGGATCGGCGTCGGGGTTGGTGTGGGCGTCGGTGACCCCGCCGGCTCCAGCGTAAAGACGAAACTCGCGTTCGCGTTGCCCAATGAGTGGGGGAGTTCCAGGAGGGTCGCGGGCGCACTCCCTTGTGCTCTGATGAACAAACGATAATTTCCCGGAGGAAGTGTCCCGCTCTCCGAGAGAAGCTTGGTCTCCCCTGTTTGAGTAATTACAGCGAAGATAGTCGTCGTCGATAGCAGCAATGCTTGGCAGTCCCCATTATATTGTCCGTCGCCTGATGATGCGGACATCTGCCCAGTCAGCGTGTAGGTGTAAGACACTGCTGTCAGGTCAAAGTTCAGATCGATGACTAGGGCCCCGCCGCTGCCCACGGAGCCTTTCATCGTCCCTTGTCCATACGTCGCTTCCCCCGAAGTGGCGCCATTGCCTGTCACGCGGAGAGTTCCGGCCGCCGTATCAAGAGTGATGTCGGAATGGAGGCTGGCACTGGCACTGGCCGATGTGTCGCCGTCGGCAGCCGCCGCTGAAGCGCTGAGATCCGCAGGCAAGAAATCCGTTCGCTCCATGACCGGGGGCATGTCGCGGTTCGCACCCCCGTCGGCCAGGGCGCCCGCCTGCGAGAGGCGGGTATTCAACACGATGGTCGCGGGCAAGCGCGGCGGAACGACAGCCAGGACAAGCAGCGCCAACCCGATCGCGCGAAAATGGCTCATCATCGGCGCGAAGCCTCTGTGCCTCGTTGCCTGCGATGTCATCGGGACTGGCGTTTCGGACTCTGCCCGGCGGCGGTGCTCGTGCAGGTTTGCATCCCGGCCGCCACTTATTTTTTTGGAACGGTTCATGATCGGTTCTCCTTTCGCTGAGTTTGATGACAGATGCGTTTCGGGTTGGTTATTGCAGGCGATAGACCTCGACGAGGCCGACGCCGGTGGTGTCGGCGACGCCGCGCACGATGGCGGTGTAGCCGCCCGCGGCGAGGGTTTGCAGGATGGCGGACTCGGCGTCGTCGGTCGGCATGAGGCCGGTCGCGGTGATCTCGCTTTCCTGGGTGTCACGCCAGTTGTCGTTCATCGCGATGGTGGCGCCGTTGCCGTCGAAGAGCTCGAGGACGGGATCCTGCAGGGCGTTGTTGACCCCGAAATTGCCTAACGAGGGTCCGATCGCGCGGACCAGGACGGTGGTGTCGCCGAGGTCTTCCGGCCCGATGATGAAGCCGCCGATCATGACGTTGTCCCCGGTGTCGACGAAGCCGCGGGTGCTGATGTTAGCCAGCTCGGAATCGGCCGCCTGGTCGAGATCATAGGCTTCGACCAGGCCGACGCCGGTGGTGCCGCCGACGCCGCGCACAATCGCGGTGTAGGCGCCGGGCGTCGAGCGTTTGCACGATGGCGGATTCGGCGTCGTTCAACGGCTGGAGACCAGTCGCTTCGATCTCGGCCTGCTGGTCGTCTTTCCAATTGTCGTTTGTCGTCACCGCGGTATCGGGCGCGTTTAGTTCGAGGATGGGATCCATCAATGCACCGGGCACGCCGAAGTCCACTGAGGGCGGGCCCGATCGCGCGCACGATGACACGCTTGGGCGAAATGCCGGTCACGATGAAGCCGCCGATGAGCACGTTGTCGTCGGTCAGCACCTGCATCCGGGTGGAGATGTTGAGCAGCTTGGTGGTGAAGGCGGCGCAGAATTCCGAGGTGTTGCCGTCGGGATCGGTCGCCGTCGCGGTCACGGCGCCGGGGTTGCCCGTGACCGGAAAGTTCACGCTGAAAGTCGCGTCGCCGCTGCGCGTCGGTCGTGACCTCCTCGAATCCGAGAAAGGTCTGGCCTTCGCCGTGACCGCTCGGGTCGCCGTTTTGCGCTGGCAAAGAATTCCAGACGGTAGCTCTTGCTCGCTTCGCTGTTCAGGGTGCCGTCGATCGTGACCGTCGCCGCTGGCGATCGTAGGCCAGTGATGACCGGAAAATTTTGGGCGTTGTTTCCGCCGGTATCGGCGTCGCCGGGATCGTTGAGGCGTAACGCCTGATCCATGCGTCTTCCGTCGCCTCCGAAGAGGTTGATCCCGAGGCTGCCATTGCCGAAAAATGGAATTCCCCTGGATCGGGACGGTCGTTAGGTTCACGCTGCACCCCGTGCTGCGCCATTAAAGGCGATGACGTTGCCTTCGCCGACACCGGTCCCGCCGATGACGGTTGCCCGGGCTGATAAAGAGGTCGATCCCGACGCCGCTATTGCCGACGGCTGTGACGCCATCGGCGGCGGTGCCGATGAAGTTGCCCTGCACCGTGGTCGAATCCGAAGACGGTCCCGCGCACCGGATTGGAATTGATCGCCAACCCAGTGCCGTTGCCGGAAATGACGTTTCCGCCGTTGATCAGGACGCCGGTGGCGTGCAAGGACCTGAACGCCGGTACCGCTCCCGAGATTCAGCGCCACCATGCCGGTCGCGTCGGTCCCGATGAAGTTGCCCTGCACGCTGCCGCCGGAACGAATGAGCGCGGGGTTTCCGCTGAAGCTGACGCCGACGTTGGCTACGATGACGTTGCCCTCTCCCGGGCCGGTGCCGCCGACGGTGGCCGAGGCGTTGTTGACCGAGATCGCGGCAAACGGCCGACCCGATCCGGGTCGTTCCGGAGACATCCAACCCGATATAATTTCCCTGGATGGTGCAAAAGCCGTTGCCGCTGATTTCAATGCCCGCGGCGGAATTTGCGCTGATCACATTGCGCTCGGCCGGGTCGGCGCCGCCAATCAGCACGGCGGAGGCGAAGGCTTCAATTCCACCGCCATTACCGACTCCAGTGCTGCTGCCGGTCGCATCCAACCCGATGAAATTCCCCTGGATGAAGCCGCTGCCGACGCTGATGAAAAGGATCTGGCGCGTGGTGAAACCGTTGATGACGAGATTGCGAACCGCACTGCCATTGGCCGCGGCATTTTCGAGGTCGAGGCCGGTGGAGATCGCGCCGGCGCCGGTGATCTCGACGCGGTTGGTCGCGTCGCCGTTGTTGCCGCCGTCAATTGTGACCGTCTCAGTGATCTGCGGCAAAAGGCTTAGCACCGTGATCGTTTTCTGGCCGGCACCGGGAATGGCGAACAGGATCGTGTCGGCGCCGAGCGTGCCGTTCGCATCCGTGATCGCCTGGCGGAGCGAACCGGCCCCGGCGTCATTGGTATTGGTGACGGTGAAGTCGGCGGCCGACAGGGTGGCGGCCGCGGCGATTGCAAAAACAAAGCCAAGCGCGAATCGCATGGCCGACGGAAACAAGCTGAGTCGATGGTGACTGAACTTCTGCTGCTCTTTGGGACGGTTCTTCATGGAACCAGTCCTACCGCTCGAAGGCGCGGGGCGTCCTTAAGGATTGACTAAATTTTTCTAAAATGTTCTAAAACCCGCAGGGTGAAGCAGCCGGCCCCTCATCGCTCGCGGCGTTACTTCGCTTTCGGGCCCTTCCGCCTGGAATCGGATCGGCGCCGCTTATGGCGCGACGGAGACCCGGTCCCGCTCTCTCCGAAGGCGATCGAGGTGCTCACCGTCCTGGTGCAGCACCCGGGCGAGATCCTGCCGCGCGAGCAGTTGATGGAAGAGCTCTGGCACGATCAGATCGTGGAGGACGCGAATCTCACCGTCGCGATTTCCCTTTTGCGCAAAGCGCTGGCGAATAACGGGAGCGGTGGCGACGAGTTTATCGAGACCATCCCGCGGGTCGGCTATCGTTTTGTCGGTCGAGGCGCGCGAGGTGATCGAGCCCGTGGCGGAGAAGAGCAACGGGCAACACAATGGACACCAGCGGCCGGAGGCGGAAATCGAGACGACGCCCGCCGCGGACCGATCGCGCCGATCGAGGAAAAACCAGCGGCGCGGTTTAGTCGGAAAGCGAAATGGTTCGGCGCGCTCGCTGCCGCCGCGGTGCTTCTGCTCGGCGCCGGCGCGCTCTATGAAACACTCAGCCGGCGCGAACCGGTCGACCCGCTTTCGATTACTTCGGTCGCGGTGCTTCCCTTGAAAACGCTCTCGGGCGGGACGGACGATTACCTGGTCGACGGACTGACGGAAGGGCTGATTCACTCACTCTCCCGCCTGAAGGGTTTGAAGGTCATCTCGCGCGGCTCGGTTTTTCCCTACAAGAATCAGGAGATCGATCCGCACGAGGTCGGCCGTCGTCTCGGGGTGATGGCGATCGTCGAGGGGAGCGTGCAGATGAGCGGCGAAAACGCGCGCGTCTTGCTGCGGCTCGTGAGCACCCGGGACGGCGGCGTGCTTTGGGCCACCGAGACGAGCGATCAGCCGCAGCGCGATCTCTTTAAACTTCAGGATGGGCTCGCCCGCAGTGTTTCCGCCGCGCTCCGGCCGGCGCTCGCCGCAGGATCAGCCGCCCGGCCGGTGCATGGTCAGACGACGGTGGCCGAAGCCTATCAGGCCTATCTCAAAGGGCGTTTCTTTTGGAACAAACGGACCTTCGACGATCTCGAGAAAAGCATCCTCTTTTTCAATGAAGCGATTGAGAAGGACCCGACCTACGCGCTGGCTTATGCCGGGCTGGCCGACTCCTATGCCTTGCTCAACTACTACGGCGGGACCGATCCGGCGCAGAGTTATGCGAGAGCGCGGCGGGCGGCGCAGCAGGCGCTGGAAATCGACGAGAGCCTGGCCGAGGCCCACACCTCGCTGGCTTACATCAAGCGCGCCTACGATTGGGATTGGGCCGGGGCGGAGCGTGAATTCAAGCGCGCGATCGAGCTCAATGCCAACTACGCCACGGCGCACTTCTGGTATGGCGAGTTCCTGACTTATTTCGGGCGCTTCGAGGAAGGCATCGCCGAAATCCAGCGCGCGGAAGAACTCGATCCGCTTTCGCCGATTATTTCCGGCAGCCTGGGGTGGGCCTATTACATGGCGCGACAGCATGACCGCGCCCTCGCCCAACTGCAAAAGACCCTCGACCTCGATCACAACTACGCCATGACCCACTTCATCCTGGGGATGGCGTATGAAGGGAAGGGCCGCTACCCGGAGGCGATCGCCGCCTATCTCAAGTCGCAGGAGATAGCTCCCCTCGGTCCCGGCATCGTCGGTCTCGGTCACGCCTACGCGGTTTCCGGGAGGGAGGCGGAAGCGCGCCTGATTTACGAAGAGCTGAAAGCGCGGATGGCGAAACATCAATCTCAGCCGACCAGCATCATGATCGTCGCGGCCGGCCTGAAGGATGCCGATGCCGCCTTTGCCTGGATGGAACGCGCCATGGAGGAGCGCGCCGAAGGAGTGATTTACCTCAAAGAGCAACCGTATTTCGACAACCTTCGCTCCGACCCGCGGCTGGCGATGTTTCTCCAGCGGCTCCACATGGCCGAACCCTAGTGCCTAACGAAGAAAGGTATTCCGTCGGCGCGAATAACGTCAGGCGCCTTGATGGAGCGCGATGGAGGAGCCGACCCAGGTTTTGTCCTTGTTGAAGTCGACCCCCATCATTTTGCCCTGGCTCATTCGGACGAGGTTGTTTACCAAAACTGGCTCGCCGTCTTCCGGCCAGAGGAACATCATCCGGATTTCGGCTTTCGAGCGGTGGCCGTCGGTCGTCGGGACAAACTCTGCATATGGTACTTTGCTTTGCAGGATCCAGGTATGCGGCTCGCTCCAGCGCGGCCAATTTTTCCGGGGTCGGATCCATCTCCACTCCGAGCCCGGCAAACGAGTAGAGCGGCTTGAGCACGTAGTCCTCCAGCGACTCGTTAGGCGGAAATTCATCCGCAAAATAAGCCGGCGAGCTGGAGGCGCTTTTCAGGAAGGGGAGCGAATGTTTGCTGATCCGGAAATACCAGTTCGGATGCCCGGCCCATTTCAGGTCGAGATCGTCCCGGAAATCGAAACCCGGTTTCAGCTCCGGCCGGCGGAGGAGTTCATCGAAAATAACCCGGTTGTAGATGCGATCGATCCGGATCTCGCGTCCGTCGCGCTCATAGAAAAGCTGCCGGCCGCGTTTCCGGATGCTCGTTAGGCAAACCGGCCAGACCCCGACATCGCTCCGGGAAAAGGCGAAATCGATCCGCGTCTTTTGTTTCTCCGGCTCGATCTCGAGCAGGACGACATTCTCCGGATCGGCGTCGCCGACGATCACTTTTCGCAGGAGCGCGAGGTAAGCCGTGCCGTCGAGCCCGCTGAAAAACGGCTGCCATCCCGGCGTCAGGTTGGGAAAGGCTTCGCGCAGACAGCGCCAGAAAAAGAGCTGGTAGGAATAAAGGCTGGGAAAACCCTGGAGCTCGATCAGGCGTGGCGTGAGACGGCCATCTTCTCCGGCACAGACCGCGAAATCGACCGAGACGAAGAGCGGATGCGGGTTCTCGTTAGGCACAACCAGCCGCGGCGGGATCGCATGCTCGGCGTGGGCGCGAAACTCCGGCGTCTGCACCTGCGCGATGAGTTCGCGCGCCGCGCCCGTGATTTCCGCGGTGAATTCCGGGGTAAGAAAGATCGGCGTCTCCGAGATGCGGAAATCCGCCGGCCAGATTTCGGTCTCGTTCACCGCCCGGACGAGAGCGGTGTATTTTTCCTCGGAGAAGTCGGCGTTATAGCGGGCGCGCTGGGTTGGTTCCATCGGCCCGCAGCATGGCACAGACCGCCGTCGCCGACAAAAGCGCGTGTAGGGCGCGCCATCTTGGCCGCCTGGGAGAGATTTCGGCCGCGTCTGTTCCCGGGCGGCCAAAATGGCACGCCCTACAATTGGCTAAAACCCGACGAAGAGCGCTGCCATCCGCTCGCGCGTTTTCGCGTCGGGCAGCCGGCCCATTCCCGCGCCCATGTTATCGACGAGGTGCTTTGGATCGTTCGTCGCCGGGATGACGCAGGTGACCGCCGGGTGCGAGACGATCCATTTCAGGAGAAACTGCGCCCAGGAATGGCAATCGAATTCCGCCGCCCACGCCGGGACCTTCTTTCCAGCCAGGACCTGGAAGATGCCGCCGCCGCCGAAAGGCCGGTTGATGATGACCGCGCTGCCAAGGTCGCGCGCGAGCGGGAGGAGGCGCTGCGCCGCGGCGCGATCCATGAGCGAGTAGTTGATCTGGATGAAGTCGGGCTTGTGCACCTTCATCGCCCGTTCCATTTCGCCGTGCCCTTTGCGCTCGGAATGCGTCATCCCGGTGTAACGGATCTTTCCTTTCGCCTTCCATTCGTTGAGCAAACCCATCTCGCGATCGACGTCGGACAGATTATGCACCTGCACGAGGTCGATCGTGCGAGTGCGGAGACGCTGCAGCGATTTTTCCATCTGCGCGATCCCTTGCAGTTTGTCCCGGGTCCAGATTTTGGTCGCGAAAAAAAGCGATTTCGTTAGGCCAGCCTTGAAGGCCAGTTCCCCGATGAGACTTTCCGCGTTGCCGTAGGCGGGCGAAGTATCGATCAGTTTCCCGCCCTGTTTCACAAAAAGCGAAATCACCTCGCCGATCGCCGCGACCTGCGGCGAGCGCGAGGGAACATCGAAAGTGAGCGCGCTCCCGAGCCCCAGGACCGGCAGCTTCTCGCCGGTCGATGGAATCGCGCGCAAAATGAGCCGGGAAGATTCACCGGCGGCGAAGAGCCGCGCCCCGCCGAACGGCAGCAACGCGCCCGCCGCCGTCGCGCCGATCAATTTCGCCGCCTGCCGCCGTGAAATTCTGTCAGTCATCGCGTGAGATACGTTTTACTCCCGGCCGGGTGGCGCGGTCAACGCACACTCTCGATCCAGCCTAACGGCAGATGAGCCGTTTTCCGGCCGGATATTGCATTACAGGGTATGAAGACATTCCATACATTCCTGGCCGCCCTAGGCGGACTTGCCCTTGTTCCCGGTCTCACTCATGGAGCGCAAACCGCACCCGCAGCCAAAACCCGCGATATCACCGTCTGGGTCACCAGCTCGACCGGCGGCCTGATCGGCCGCGGCTACGTCAGCACTTACCTGACCAATATCCGCGCCCGCACGATCAAGAAGGAAGAACCGAAATTGCGCCGCGCCATCGAGTCGCTCGAAGGGCTCGGCATGACGCCGGTGCGGGGATTCGGACTGGTCCCGGCCGCGGTGGCCTGGCAGAGCAGGCTGCCCATGCGCAAAGTTATCCAGCAGCAGGCCGCCACCGGCCTGAGCTATGGCGAACTCCTCCTCGCAAATGTCCTGGCTGAGAAGAGCAAGCAAAGTGTCGAGCAAGTGGTGGAGATGCGCGGACGGACCCGCACCTGGGGCGAGCTGGCGCAGCAGCTCGATGTCAGTTCCGCCTTTCTCGTTAGTCGCGTCCAGCTCGCGTCGGAGCGGATCAAACTGGTCGAGGCCAGTACGCGCCGCCGCCCGATGAACGATGGAGGCACCACCCTCGCCGGCGCCAATCCCCACACCGAGCACGCCCATCATCACTAGCCGAAGCGGGTTGCGCGCTGCGCACTGGCGCAGCGCGCGATCTTCGCGCCGGCTCCGGTGGCATCTTCGTCTTCGCCCGGGTGAAAGCGTTGCGAAACTGCGCCCGCGCGGAGATTTCCGCTGGGGATAGCGGACGCTGGAGCACGTTTCTACCTGACGGTGAGCTTGGCGCTGTTACTCGTCGCGCTGCCGTAGGGGTTGCTCACGACGACGGAGAAGAGGGCGCCGTTATCTCCCGCGGTGGCGGGGGGTGTGGTGTAGGACGTCAGGGTGGCGCCGGAAATGTTCGTCCCGTTTTTCATCCACTGGTAGGTCAACGTCTTCGTCCCGGTCGCGCTGACGGTAAACTTGGCCGTTCCCCCCACGCTCACGGTTTTGTCCTGGGGCTGGACGGTAATGGTCGGAGGGAGGTTGACCGACAGGGTCGCGGAGTTGCTCGTCACGCTGCCGCCGCCGTTGCTCACGGTGACCCGAAAGAGGCTGCCGTTATCCGACTCGGTGGCGGGCGGTATCGTGTAGGTCGATTGACTCGCGCCCGGGATGTCGACGCCATTCTTTTGCCACTGGTAAAGCAAGGGCGCGCCGCCAGTCGCCTTGACGCTGAAGGTGACGGTTTGACCGATGGAGGCGGTCTTGTTGGCCGGCTGAGTGACAATAGTCGGCGGGACTGGCGTGGCGGTCGGGGTAGGAGTCGCGGTCGGAGTCGGGGTGGGTGTCGCTGTTGGCGTGGGCGTTTCGGTGGTGGGTGGGAGTGGCGAGTCGGCGTTGGAGTTGGGCTTGGGGTCGGGGTCGGGATTGAGAGGGCGAAGAAGTGCGGCCCGGATCCCGTGTAGGCGAAGACACCCAGATACGCCCCGGTGGGAGAGAATTTCTCGATCGTCGCCGCGGCATTATTGGCCACGTAAAGGATGCCGTCGTTGTCGAAGAACATCCCGTGCGGCGCGTTCAACGGCGTGCTGCAGAAGACGCCCAGGTTCGTTCCGTCGGGGGCAAATTTCAGGACGTTATCGCCGATTAAATTGGAGACATAGACATTTCCGGCGCTATCAAACGCGATCCCGTAAGCCGTGCTGAAGACACTGTCGGCGAAGACCGTCCCGATCCCGTCCGGGGTAAACTTCTGGACCGAGCCGGTCCCGGTCGGTCCGCCGTAGGCGTTCGTGACCCAAAGATTTCCGGCGTCGTCAAACTTAAGATCGGTCGGGTGCTGGATGCCATCAGCGCCATCGGCAAAAACGGTGCCGACCCCGTTGGGGGTGAATTTTCTGATCGTGGCGTTGAACGTATTGGCGACAAAAAGATTCCCATCCCGATCGAAGGCGAGGCCGTGCGGAGCCGACAAATCGCTCGTGGCAAAGTAGGAGCTGGAACCGTCCGGGGCGAACTTCTGGATGGCGTTGCCGGATTTCGTGTTCGCGACGAAAAGGTTCCCGGCCTGGTCAAAGGCCACGCCAGTGGCGTTTATGACATTGCAGAACACGCCCAGGCTGGCCCCGGTGGAGGAGAACTTCTGCACGTTACTGCTCTTAAAGTTCGAAACGTAAATGACCGTCGACGGATCGATCGCCATGGGCGCCTCCGGCCCGGGATGCTGCGCCCTGGTTACGGCGCTGCCGCCGAGGCAGGCGAGGACGAAAAGGAAGAGGACCGCGCGCACGACGAGAGAGCGAAATTGCGTGGCCGCGCTTAATGGGCCACGAGGCTGAGGGGCAGTTTTCACAGGAATGACGGGATCATAGCGATAACCGGCCTCAAGAGCAATCTTCTAACCGGTGGGCAAAGACCGGCGGGCGG
The DNA here is from genome assembly GCA_963740715.1 of uncultured Verrucomicrobiae bacterium. Lineage (GTDB taxonomy): Bacteria > Verrucomicrobiota > Verrucomicrobiia > Chthoniobacterales > UBA10450 > Palsa-1392. The sequence goes on from CAVUGD010000028.1 coordinate 17,539, forward strand.
CGTGCGGCTGAAACACCTCTCATCGCACGAGAGGCCTCTTGAATTGCGATTCGCTTTCCCTTTAATAGCAGCGGTGAGCTCCATCCCCTTGAATGATCTGGATCAGGCACTCGTGGCTGTGCAGCGCGGTCCATCCGCCATCCCGCAGCTCTACCGCGAGCTGGGCCAGGGCGAAATTTTTCTCCTCATCCCTTACAGCCCGGATATGGAATTAGGCGACGCCTTTCAACTCGAGAACGGGATGGAATCTCCTTTCGTTTGTCTGCAGGACGAGAAGGGCGAGCTCATCCCGATTTTCTCCTCCGAGGCGCGGGCCCAGGAAGGTTTGGAGAGAGGCAAAGTCCCTCCCAATACAATGTACATCGTCTCCATGCCCGCCATCCAAGTGATGGAAGTCCTCGGCAAAGCCGGGGTCCGCGCCGTGCTGAACAAGAGCTGCAGCACCCCGCAGTTCATCCTGCCGCCCGATCTCATGCGCGACATCGCCAGCGGCAAAGTCTTTGAGCCGCTTGGCATCGAGGACAACGACGTTGAGTTCGCCCTCGATCTTCTCGATCCCGCGGACTATCCGACCGAACTTGTCCAGGCGGCCTTCGAGGTCCTGCGCAAGCATCGAAACTTTCGCGCCGTCTGGATCTTCCGCAGCCCGAGCGGCGCGGCCGTCGCCCCGAGCGGGCGCGGTTACCAGTTCCTCCTCCTCATGGATCCGCGCGACCCCGCCATCTACCATGAGTTCAACATGGTCATCGCCGCGGCGAGCGACCGGGAGGATGACATTGGCCACGGTTTAGTCGACGAAACCGACCCCGTCTACATCGCCAACCTCTTCCGCCAGGCCGCGCCCTTCTACGTCGCCGCCGACTTCGCCCAGCCGCGCGGCCAATAGCGGGGGATCAAGACTCACGTCGAAGAAGCATCCGCAGTGGCGGCTCAAGGATCAGCTGGCGAGCGAAATTGTGAAGCTGTGGTTGTGCTCGCGCGCGAATGGCGATGGCGCGCCTACCCCGTGGGGGCAATTCCGGGGAGCACGGGGTGCCACCCCGTTCCGCCGGGCTGATAGCCCGGCGGCTCTTCGGCGATGCGCAAAGCAAATTCGCTATCGTCGGATTTTAGTGAGCGTTCTCGGTTCGCGGGAGACTCCCGCGAACTACGGGCAGGCTGCCCGTGCTCCCCGGAGCAAGCGCTTTGCGCGCGCGAAATGGGCGGCCGGCACGCCGCGCCCTACACGAGGAACTTGCCTTTCGACATCACTTGCTCGTCGTCGAACCAGATGTCGAAGTCGCGGCCGACGCAGTCGATGTGCGTCTTGGAAAGCCAGGTCTGGCCGGTGTGCTCGGCGTAGGGATGGCCAAAGGCGATGTGGATGCCCGGGATTTTTTCGTCCTGGAGGATGTTGCCGATGATGTTCTTGCAGGCGGTGTTGGTGCCGACGGCGAATTCGCCGACCCGGTTGCTGTTTTCATCCGTGCTGGTGTAGGCGCGGAATTCCTCGAGCAATTCCTTGTTCTCGCAGGCGAGGGATTGGATGCGGTTGTCCTTGATCTCAATCGTTAGGGGAGTGGCCTGGATGTCGCCGTATTTCTGGCAAAGATAATCGCCGACCACGCCGTCGACGACGAAGATGCCGTTGCTGTCGAAGGGGGAGGTGAAAATTTCGCCGCCGGGCAGGTTGCCCCATTTCTCGGGGGTGATGATGCCGCTGGTTTTGAGCCAGCGCAGGTTGGCCGAGAGATCGGCGGTGTAATCGGTCCCGGCCGGGGTGCGGCAGGTGATGCGACGGGCGCGGCGAGCGCGCTCGACCAGGCCCTGGCTGTGGATGTCGATGGCTTTGAAATCGGCCCGCATCCCTTCCAGCATGATCTGGCGGCTGATATTCACCATGTGCCCGTGGCGAATGTGATTCTTGTTCACGATGTCGCTCATCTGCATGCGCGAGCCGAGCTCGCCGCGCTGGGTCTGGGCGCAGAAGATGGAGACCTGGGAGGTGGCGAGATCGTCGAGCACGACCTGGGGCATGCCTTTGAGCGGACGCTCGGCCAGTTCCTCGAGCACGAAGACGGCGTGTTTGGCTCCGACTTGCTCGACCTCGGCCTGGAGGGCGGCGGCGATGTCGCGCGTCGCTTCGTCGGTGATGATGGTGATGCGCTCGTTAGGCTGGAGGCGCAGGCAATCGCGGATGGCGTTGCGCGCGCCGGGGATCAGCTCGGCGTCGACAGAGGCGGTGGTTTGATCAAGGCGATTTGGCATGGCGGAGAGTGCCCAGCATGGCGCGAAACCCCGCCCGGGGCAACGCAGGTTCAAGCCTGGGCCGTGTGCCGTCGTGTCCGGTTTCGGGACGGTCAGAAGCTCGTAGGTTTCGCTGACGATGAGGTCGACCACGTCATGCATGTTGTGCTGGTCCGCCCAGGCGGCGAGTTGCCGGTCGGCGCCGGTCCCTTCCTTCATGATCTTCTCGACGTGCGCGATCTCCTGGCTGCTGCCGAGCTCGTCGACTTCGGTCGAGACGAACTCGAGCAGTTCGTTGAGCAGGTCGCAGGTGTCGACTTCGGCTTCGCGGCCGAAATCGATCAGCTTCCCGTCGAGCCCGTAGCGCGAGGCGCGCCAGCGGTTTTCCTCGATCAGGCGCCGGCGATAGATGCGAAAGCTGAGGTTGTTGTGCTGCAATTTGTGCAGCTTGACCACGATGGCCTGGATGAGCGCGGCCAGCGCCATGGTGTCGTCGACCCGGGATTGCGCGTCGCAAATCCGGATCTCGAGGGTGTCGAAGAACGGGTGGAGGCGGACGTCCCACCAGATCTTTTTCGCGTTGTCGACGCAGCCGGTTTTGATCAGCAGCTTGAGGAAATCTTCGTACTCGGAAAGGCTCTCGAAGGCGTCGGGCGTGCCGGTGCGCGGGAAACGCTCGAAGACTTTGAGGCGATAACCTTTCAGGCCGGTGTTGCGGCCGACCCAGAAAGGCGAGTTAGTCGAGAGCGCGTAGAGATGCGGCAGGAAATACCGGATCTGGTTCATGACGTGAATCGCGACGGCGCGATCGGGGATACCGACATGGACGTGCAACCCGAAGATGAGATTGGCCCGGGCGACCTGCTGCAAGTCGCGCACGATCGTGGCGTAGCGTTCGCCTTCGGTGATGTGTTGATCGAACCAATGCGAAAACGGATGCGTCCCGGCGGAAGCGATCTTCAACCCGCCGCGGCCGGCCATGGTGGCGAGCTCGCTCCGCAACCGGATGACCTGGGCGCGGGCTTCGCCGATGTTGCCGCAGACGTCGGTCCCGAGCTCGACGACCGACTGGTGCATCTCGGGCTTGATCTGTTCGTTGAGGGTGACTTTTCCTTCGCCGAGGATCTGCTGGATGTGGGAACGCAATTCGCGCGTTTCCGGATCGATGATCTGGAACTCTTCTTCGATCCCGAGGGTGAAAACGTGATTCGCTGCGCTCATGCCCTAGCAACAAGCGCCAAATCCGGGAGTCGTGCAAGCATGGAGAAGGCGTCCGGCCGTCGTATAAATCGGAGATGAAGAGTTTGTCGCAGCGGATTTTATGGGCGGCGATGGTGGGCGCGCTCGGTCTCGGCTGCGCCGCGGCGCCACCCGCGCGGGAGGCGGCGTTTACCGTGACGCAGGAACATTTCGAAAGCAGTGGGGTGAAGATCCTGACGGATGTTTACCGGCCGCGCAGCGCCGGTCCGCATCCGCCGATTCTCGTCCTGCACGGCGCGGGCGGGATGCTTTTTGACGGGCCCGCGATGTCGCGGGTGGCGGGCGACCTGGCTCGGGCCGGCTACACAGTTTACCAGGTGCATTATTTTAACCGCACCCATACCTGGTTCGCGCGGCAGGCGGTGCTCCTGAGACTCTTCCCGACCTGGCGCGGCACGGTGCACGACGCGGTCGAATGGGTGCGCGCGCGGCATCCCGAGGCGCCGACGGTCGGGATCTATGGTTACTCGTTAGGCGCATTTGCCGCGATCGAGGAAGCGCGGCGCAACCCAGCCGTGGGCGTGGTGGTGGAACAGGCCGGCGGTTTCTGGAACGCCCAACCGGAAGGACCGACGCGCCAGCCGTTGCCCCCGATGTTGCTCATCCACGGGCTCGACGATCAGCGCGTGCCCTTCGCCAAGTACACCACGCCGCTGATGAATTTCCTGCGCGCGCATCGCGATCCGTTCGAGACGCGGTTTTTTCCCGGTGAGGGCCATATCTTGCGGCCACCGGCGCAGGCCGAGGTCCGGGCCAGCGCGGTGGCTTTTTTCCGGCGCCACCTCGAAGTCCCGCCAAAATAACCGGTCGGCCGTAACGGGGCCGGTTTTGGCCGGGAAACTGCTTTACAGGCCCAGCCAGTCGCGCATGAAATTTCCGGCCTTCGTTTACCGACAATCCAGTAACGCCTTTCTCGTCCAGGCGCTGCTCCTCGTTCTGTTCTGCGGCACGATCGATTGGTTCTCGGGCTTCGAGATCAGCATGTCGCTCTTTTACGGCATCCCGATCATGTTCGCGATCTGGTTTGGCGATCGCAAAAACGGACTGCTGGTCGCGATCCTTTGTGGCATCACCTGGTGGTGGGCCGACATCCTGGCCGGTCACCTCTACTCGCATTATTGGGTGGCGATCTGGGAACCGGCCTCGCGCTTCGGCTATTTCGCCTTCGTCGCGATCGGCGGCGCGGCGTTGAAAGAAAAACACGACGCCGTCCGCACCCGCATCGCGCTCCTCGAGCGCACCCAGCGGCTGGAACATGAGATCATCGAAATCAGCGAACGCGAACAGCGCCGGATCGGGCGCGATCTGCACGACGGACTTTGCCAATATCTCGCCGCGACCGGCTGCGCGGCGGCGGCGCTGCAGACCGATCTGCTGCGGCGAAATTTGCCCAAGGAAGCGGCCGTGGCCGGGGAACTGGCCGAGCTGCTGGAAGGCGGTGTCGTGCAAACCCGCGACCTGGCGCGCGGCCTCGTCCCGGTGCCGATGGACGAAGCTGGCCTGCCCTTTGCCCTCGAAGGCCTCGCGGCCTCGGTCGCCCGCCTGCAAAACATCGATTGCACTTTCCGGGTCGAGGGCGAAGTAAAAATCGGCGACACCTCTGCCGCGACTCATCTCTACCGGATCGCCCAGGAAGCGATCAATAACGCGACCCGCCACGGTCGCGCCGACCAGATCCGGATCGCCCTCCTGGCCGAAGGCCCGCTCGCCACGCTGAGCGTGACGGACAATGGACAAGGTCTTTCCCGCACCGCGAGTGCTTCGCCCGGCCTCGGGTTGAGCATCATGAGTTATCGCGCCCGGCTCGTCGGCGGAGAGCTGGCGATGTCCGAGCCTAACGACGGCGGCACCCTCATCGCCTGCACATTTCCACAACGCGAATGGTCACTGGAGGAGGAAGATGCCGCCGCCTAACGACAAGAAAAAATCCGTCGTGATCGTGGAGGATCACCCCATGTTCCGGGAACGTCTGGCGGAATTAATCAATCGCGAGCCCGACCTCGAGGTCTGCGGTGAAGCGGATAACATCCGCGACGGTTTCGACTTGATCACGCGCGGTGGCGCAGAGGTCGCGATCGTCGATATCACCCTGCAGGGCTCGAGCGGTCTCGAGTTGCTCAAGAATCTGAAAGCGGCCGGAGTGGTTTTGCCGATCCTGGTCCTCTCGATGCACGACGAGAGTCTCTACGCGGAGCGCGTCCTGCGCGCCGGGGCCAAGGGCTACATCACCAAGAGCCAGGCTTCCGCCAAGATCATGACCGCACTCCGCCAGGTGCTGGCCGGTGAAATTTATCTGAGCGCAAAGATGGCCACCAAGATTCTGGGTCAGATCGCCGGGGGCGGCGACGCGGCCATCGGGCTCGATCGGCTGACGGATCGGGAACTGGAAGTTTTCAACCTGATCGGGCGCGGCCAGACGACGCGCGAGATCAGCGAGGCCTTGAGTCTCGGGGCGGCGACGGTCGAAACCTACCGGGCGCGGATCAAGGAGAAGCTGCAACTCGAGAACGGGACCCGGCTCCAGCAGGAAGCGCTGCGCTGGGTGCAGAACACCGAACAAGCGGCGGCCTAGGCCTTTACCGGGTCGACCCGCCCTAACGAGATTGCCGAGGGTTTGTAGTGACTTTCACTACACAAAAAGAAAGAACTCTCCACGGCACGGTGGCCCCGGCATTGCTTCTGTAAGGAGGCAAGAAATTGCACTCAATCATATGAAACTAAGTTCACTTCACACTCGTCGGCGCGGCGGTTTTACGCTCGTCGAAATCATGATCGTGGTCGCGATCATCGCACTCCTGGCTTCGATCGCCGTCCCCGGCTTCCTCCGGGCGCGGAAACGCTCGCAGGCCAGTCGCATTATCAATGACTTGCGCTTGATCGATAGCTCGATCGATCAATACGCGATCGAAAACAACAAGGTCACCGGCTCCCTTGCCAACTTTAACGACCTCAAGGTCTACCTGAAAAAAGGCGGCGCCTTGTATAACACCGGGGCCGATGTTCTCGGGAATCTCTACGGACCGACCTTCACGGTCGACTCGCTGCCGAGGGTGCCGACCGCGACCCGGGCCTCCCTCTCCGACGTGGCCAATACCTCTTTCTGGTCGCCTTATCCCTAACCAAAAATTGTCAGTCCATAACCGGCGCTGGAACAGCCGGCTTCTCGATCAACCGCGCATTCATGGCGCGGTTGATTGCTTTTCGGCCAGGCCTCAGACCGAGAAAGCTTCCGCGATGACGCAGGCCTGCTCGCGCTTGTGCACGGCCAGAGCGCCGACCGCCGGGCTGGCGCTGGCGTTGCGGCCGGCATAGGCAATTTCCCGGCCTAACAATGCCCGCAGGCGCGGCTCCATGAAGGTCCAGGCGCCCATGTTTTGCGATTCCTCCTGGCACCAGACGATCTGCTTCGCTTGCGCAAAAGGCTGGAGGATGGCGCGCAGTTTTTCTTCCGCCAGCGGGTAGAGCTGTTCCACCCTAACGAGTGCCGCGGTCGTGATCTTTTCGGCTGCGCGATGATTGAGCAGGTCGTAGTAGACCTTGCCCGTGCAGAGGATGACACGCTCGATCTTCTCCGGCGGTCCGGCTTCCGGTGCGCCGAGAATTTCCGCGAAACTGCCCTCGGTGAAATCTTCCGTGCGGGAGGAAGCCGCCTCCGAGCGGAGCAGGCTTTTCGGGGTCATGATGATGAGCGGCTTGATGAAATCGCGTTTCATCTGCCGGCGCAGGACGTGGAAATATTGGGCCGCCGTGGTCAGGTTGCAGACCTGGATGTTATCCTCCGCGCAGGCTTGGAGGAAGCGCTCGAGCCGCGCGCTGGAATGCTCCGGTCCCTGGCCTTCGTAGCCGTGCGGGAGAAGCAGAACGATGCCGCTCGGGCGCTGCCATTTCGATTCCGCCGAGACGATGAACTGGTCGATGATGGTCTGCGCGCCATTCGCGAAATCGCCGAACTGCGCTTCCCAAAGGCAAAGCATGTTCGGGTAATCGAGCGAGTAGCCGTAATCGAATCCGAGCACCGCGGCCTCCGAGAGCAGGCTGTTGTAAATGCAGATGCGCGCCTGGTTGGGTGCGAGATGGAGCAGCGGCAGATACGGCTTGCCGGTCTTCGCATCGTAGAGAAACGCGTGCCGATGACTAAACGTGCCGCGGCGGCTGTCCTGTCCCGACAAACGCACCGGCACGCCCTCGAGCAGGAGCGAACCGAAGGCGAGGGCCTCGGCGAAGCCCCAGTCGTAGGGACCGCCCGCTTTGTAGACTTCGCGCTGCCGGTCGACCGTGATCCGTTTCACTTTGGGCAGGATGTTGAAGTCGTCCGGCACGGTCGTTAGGCCGTCGACGATCTGTTTCAGCATCTCGGGCTTGATCGCGGTCGGGCCGGATTTGCCGGAATATTCCGGCTGGAAAACCGCGGTCGATTCCGTGAACCGATTTCGCTTTGCCGCGGGCTCTTTCTCGAGCGCCTTCACTTCCTCCAGCGCGTTTTCGAGCCGGGCCTGCAGATCTTTCTCCAACTGCGCCGCCGCCTCCGCGGTCAGGACGTTGGTCTCGATCAGTTCCGTTTTGTAAAGCTGCGCAACCGACGGGCGCTTCGCGATTTTCGCGTAGAGATCGGGCTGGGTGAAGAGCGGTTCGTCGCCTTCGTTGTGCCCGTAGCGCCGGTAGCAATACATGTCGATGATCACGTCACGCCCAAATTCCTGGCGGAAATCGAGCGCCGTCTCGGTCACATAACGGACCGCGATCGGGTCGTCGCCGTTGACGTGGAAAATCGGGACCTCGATCATCTTCGCGATGTCGGTCGCGTACATCGAGGAACGCGCGTCCTCGGGGAGCGTGGTGAACCCGATCTGGTTGTTGACCACGACGTGGACGGTGCCGCCGGTGCTGTAGCCGTGCAGTTGCGACATGTTGAGCGTTTCCGCGACGATGCCCTGCCCGGCGAAGGCCGCGTCGCCGTGCACGAGCAGCGGCAAAACTTTGCGGCGAAACTCCGTGTCGCCGCGGATGCGTTGCCGGGCGCGTGCGATCCCCTCGACCACCGGGTCGACCGCCTCGAGATGGCTCGGGTTGGCCGCGAGGCGGATCTCGATCTCCGCCCCGGAGGCGAGCTTGCGCACGGTCTGGTAACCGAGGTGATATTTCACGTCGCCGTCGCCCGCCACGAGCTCGGGAATGAAGTTCGTGCTGAACTCGGTGAAGAGCACCCTGAGCGATTTTTGCAGAAAATTCGCCAGCACATTGAGCCGGCCGCGGTGCGCCATGCCCATGCAGATTTCCTCGATCCCGTCCCCCGGGCAACGGTGCAGAATCGTGTCCAGAATCACCATGAGGGATTCCGCCCCCTGGAGCGAAAAGCGTTTCTGCCCGACGTAGCGGGTGTGCAGGAAAACCTCGAACGCTTCTGATTCGAGGAGCAAGCGCAGGAGCGCGATCTCCACCTGGGTCGAGGCCTGATGCTTCGTCGGGCGCGACTCGATCCGGTCGCGCACCCAGTTCCGGATCCGCGGATTCTGGATGTGCTGAAATTCCGTCCCGATGGTGTCGGCGTAGATTTCCTCGAGCGCCGCGATCATCGCGCGCAGGGTCATCTTTTTGTTGTTGAGAAAGAATTTCGACGAGACCTGGAGATCGAGATCTTTTTCGCTGAACCCGAGTTCGCGCAGGGTGAGGAGCGGGTTTTCCGGGCGCTTGTCGGCCAGCGGATTTACTCGCGCGATCGTATGCCCGAGCGTGCGATAACCGTAGACCAGCCCGTCGATGCGGGTCTGGAGCGGCGCTTCCTCGGTGCCGGTGCGGGCGGGCGCGGGCACGGTCGCGGCGCCGTTTCGGTAGGGCGTATTGCCGAGTTCGAAGCCTTCGAAAAAGGCGCGCCAGGTGGCGTCGACGGAGTCCGGATCGTTTTCCCAACGGCGGTATTGGTCGTCGATCAGGTCGAGATTGCCGCGGGTCGCAAAAGAGGGTCGCATGTCCCAGTACCTTGCAGGCGTTTGCCCGGGCGGCAAGTTGACAGTGCAGGGTCAGCTTCGATGTTCGGCAGCAAGTGAGCCAAGGCAACAGTCGATAAGACTACGATCGTGGACGCTTCGCTCTGCGAAGCGCGGGTGCCGGCGCCGTCCTTGCGTTCGGCGCTTCCCTCGCGCGCTCGGAGCGTGCGTTTCTGCCCTCTTCGCGCTCGCTCTTCGGCCAGGCGAACTCCGGCACCGCGGTCGATCCCGCGACCGAGCCGGCCGTGCTCGCGGTCGCGAAAGTTTTGCCCGCGGTGGTCAACATCAACACTGAGCGCATCGTTAGGCGGCAGGTGCGCGATCCGTTCGATGATTTCGCCGCGCAGTTCTTCGGCGTTTATCGCAATCGCCCGCGCGAGATTCGCCAGACTCAGCAGAGCCTCGGCTCCGGATTCATTGTCGACCCCAGCGGTTACATCGTGACCAACGAGCACGTGGTCGAGCGCGCGGCCGATCTCAAGATCGAGGTCATCACGAACGACAACAAAACTTTCAAAGGCCGCTACATCACCGGCGACCCGAAGAAGGACCTGGCCCTGATCAAAATCGACAGCGACCAGCCGCTCCCGTTTGTGAACCTGCACGATATTTCGCCCAATTTGTTAGGCCAGACCGTCATCGTGGTCGGGAATGCGCTCGGTTACGGCAGCTCGATCAGCCGCGGCGTCCTCAGCGGGGTGAAACGGGAGATCTCGATCAACAACATCGATTACCACGACCTCCTCCAGACCGACGCCGCGATCAATCCCGGCAACAGCGGCGGGCCTTTGATCGATCTTTCCGGCCGGCTGGTCGGGATCAGCTCGGCCAAAATGGCGTTTACTCCGCAGGGCGTCCCGGCCCAGGGGCTCGGGTTTGCCATTCCTGCCGATGTCGTTAGGCAAAACGTCGAGGCGTTCAAGAAAATCGCCGACAAACAACCGACGCCGCGACCGGGCGCGACCGAGGAGCAGACCGGCTCGACCAACGCGGAACGGATGTTCGGTCTCCAGCTCCAGGATTTAACCGACGACCTCGCCGGTGCCCTCGGCCTGGCGCGCGGGCGAGGGCGTCCTCATCAGCGCGGTCGAGCCCGAGAGCCCGGCTGATCGCGCGGGGTTCGAGCGCGGGCTGGTCATCTTTCGCCTCGGGAAATTCGACGTGAATTCGGTCAAGGACGTCGAGAAACTGCTCGCGCAGGCCGATAGCGGGTCGAGTGTGGACTTCGCGGTCGGCCTCGTGGGGCGGAACGGCCGCGGCCGTCGCGTCGAGACGGTCAATCTCGAGGCGCGCTAATTACGCGGACGGGTGTAGGGCGTGCCATTTTGGCCGCCCGGGGGTGCGGGTGGTTCGCCGGATAGCGATATCAACCCCCGGGCGGCCAGGATGGCACGCCCTACACCGTGTTGAAATATTTTGTCCCGGATCTCGTTGTCGGATCGATTTTGTCGAAAAAATTTGCCAACGGATTCGACTTGGCGTTGTCAGTAAAACTCATCGCAGCATGATCAAAGTCGAAAATCTCACCAAGCGCTACGCCGGCCAGACCGCGATCGACAATCTCAATTTCGAGGTCGGCAAAGGCGAAATCATGGGCTTCCTCGGGCCGAACGGCGCCGGCAAAAGCACCACCATGCGCATCCTCTCGAGCTTCATGCCGCCGACTTCCGGCCGCGCCTCGATCGCCGGCTTCGACATTTTCGAGAAGTCGCTCCAGGCGCGTTCGCATCTCGGTTACATGCCGGAAAACGTGCCGCTCTATAACGACATGCGCGTGACCGAGTACCTCGATTATCGCGCCGCGCTCAAGGGCGTGCCGCATCGCCGGGTCAACGAACGGGTCGGCGACGTGAAAGAGCTTTGCGGATTGAAAGACGTGGAGAAAAAATTGATCGGCGCGCTTTCCAAAGGCTACCGGCAACGCGTCGGCCTGGCCGACGCGCTCGTGCACGAGCCCGATCTTCTCATTCTCGACGAGCCGACGAGCGGTCTCGATCCCAACCAAATCCGCCAGGTGCGCGAGCTGATCAAGAATCTCGGCCGCCAGCACACCATTTTGCTTTCGACTCACATCCTGCCGGAAGTCGAGATGACCTGCAGCCGCATCATCATCATCAACAAGGGCAAGATCGAGGCCTGCGACACGCCGGAGAATCTTTTGAACCAGATGCGGACCGCGACCGGTGTGGTGCTGGAGGCAAAAACCGGGAACGACAATGGGATCGAGGAGCTGAAAAAAATCGCCGGCGTCAAGGATGTCACCCTAACGACAGACGAAGACTGGCAGATCTTTTCGCTCCGGGCCGAAGCCGACGCCGATGTGCGCCCGGAAGTTTTCCGGCTCGCGAGTCAGCGGCATTGGGCGGTGCGAGAGCTGACGCAACGCCGCGCCACACTCGAAGATGTTTTCGTGGAGATCACTCATGCCGAGGCGTAACACAGGCGTCCCGCCTGTCGCGTCAACCGGGCATCCTGCCCGGTCATTCGTGCAGGTGGCCGCAAACGGGAATCGTGCGGGCGGGACGCCCGCGCTACGGGTCAGGCGGGACGCCTGAGTTACTATGCGTAAATTCTTCACTCTTCTTTCGCGCGAAATCCGGAGCTACTTCTACTCTCCGATCGCCTACATCGTGCTCGTCTTTTTCCTCCTCGTCAGCGGGGTCGATTTCTATTTCCAGATCTCCTTCATGAACGGGCGGGCCGTTCCTTACTCGGTCCAGGAAGCTTTCTTTAATTCGGTCTTCTTCTGGTTCGCCTTCGTCCTCATTTTCCCGCTCATCACGATGCGGCTTTTTGCCGAGGAATTTAAACTCGGCACGATCGAGCCGCTCATGACCGCGCCGGTGCGCGACTGGCAGGTCGTGCTCTCGAAATATTTCGGCGCGCTCTTTTTCTACATCGTTCTCTGGCTCCCGACGCTGCTCTATTTCGTCATCTTCCAGGCGATCACGCACCAGCCGGCGGCGAGCTCGATCGGCGCCTACCTTGGCAGCTACGTCATGCTCCTGCTCCTCGGAATGTTTTATCTTTCCATCGGCTGTTTCGCCTCGGTCCTGACCCGCAACCAGATCGTGGCCGCGATCATTTCCTTCGCCACCATCACCCTGCTTTTCTTCCTCGGGCTGGTTTCGTTCATCCTCCTCGATATCAGCTCGGAGACGCGCCAGCTGCTCGGTTATTTCTCCGCCATCGAACACATGGGGACGCTTTCCCGGGGCGAGATCGATACCCGGCCGATGGTCCTCTATCTCAGCATGACGATCGTGATGCTGGTCTTCACTTATCAGGCATTTCAATCACGGAAATGGAGGCTCTAAGCGATGGCTGACGAGAACACTCCCGCGGAAAAGCCGCAAAAGATTCACCGCTTCCAGATCGGTCTGAACCTGATCATCCAGGTCGCGATCATCATCGTCCTGGCCGCGATGGTGAATTATCTCGGCTTCGAGCATTACAAGCGCTGGGACTTTTCGCGCGATAAGAAGTATCAGCTCTCGGACAAAACGAAGCACTTCCTCCAGAGCCTCAAGGGCAAGGCGCGGATGACCGTTTTCTTCGGCTCGCAAAATCCGATCACGGGCGACGTGACGAATTTGCTGACCGAATATCAATACTCCTCGCGCGGAAAAATCGACGTCGAATACGTCGACCCGGAACGCAACCTGACGAGAGCGAAGGAACTCTTCGACAAATACAAAGTGGTGACCGACGAGAGCGTCCTGATCGTCGACTACGACGGCCGGAGCAAGTCGGTCAAGGCCTCGGAGATGGCCGACATGGACCAGGGCAATCCGATGTTTGGCGAGCCGCCCAAGGTGACGGCGTTCAAGGGCGAGCAGGCGATCACAAGCGCGCTGATCGACATCGTGGAAGGGAAGAAGAACACCGTCGGCTACATCGTCGGGCACAAGGAACCGGCGCTGGAAGGGACGAGCCCGGTCGCCGTCCTGAAGACGTTTATCGAGAACGAAAACATCCAGTTCAAGGAGCTGAATCTTTTCGAAATGCCGGACATCCCGGCGGACGTGAAAGTCGTCATGATCGCGGGACCGCAGTACGATTTCTCCGAGCGCGAGATGAAATTGCTGCGCGATTTCTGGAACAAGGACGGCCGCATCCTGCTCCTCGTCGATCCCGCCGCGAAGACGCCCAAGCTGCTCGCTTTCCTCAACGAACTCGGGGTGACAGTGGATGACGATCGCCTCATGGCGATGGTCAAGACCGGGATCGAAGAAGTCGCCCGGGTGCGCGATGTGGTCGCGCACTTTTTAGCCCGACAACCCGGTCACGAGCCGGCTCGCCGAGGTGCGGGCGCCGTTCTTCGGCTCGACCAGCACGCTCACGCTCAACTCGCAGCAGGTCGCGCGCCGCCAATATTCATCTCGCCCCGCTCGCCCAGGCCGAGAAGGGTTACTGGGGCGAAACCGATTATTTTTCCGACGATGAAACGCTCCTGCAATTCGATCCCGCCAAGGACAAGGGCGATCCCCTAACGATCGCGGCCTCGGTCGAAAAAGGCGGGAGCGCGGACGCGCGGGTCGAGATCAATTCCGCGCGCCTCGTCGTGGTGGCCAACGCCACCTTCATCCAGGATAACGCCCTCACCCAGGGCCAGCAGGGGTTGGATTTCATCTCCGCCAGTCTCAATTGGCTCCTCAGCCGCGAGCAGATGATCGGGATTGCGCCCAAAATCCCGCAAACCCTCACCTTTACCCTGGAGGAGAAGGCCTTGCGCAGCATGCGCTGGCTCATTCTCGTCCTGATGCCGCTCGTCCCCGCCATCATTGGGCTTTTCGTCTGGTGGCGGCGGCGCGCCTAACGATTTCCCGGCATGAAAACCAGGACCACGCTTCTTCTTCTCATCCTCGTCGTCGCGCTCGGCGTCTGGATCAAGTTCTTCGAAAGCAAAACACCGAACACGGCGGCGGCAAAACGCGAGGCCGGCAACGTCGTCAATTTCAGCCGCGAAAAGCTCGAGGGGATCACGATTCAAAACGGCGACGACCGGATCGAACTCCGCCAGCAGGCCGGAAAATGGCGCCTGACCGCGCCGGTCAAGGACCAGGCCGATGGCGCGGTCGTCGACAACCTGATCAGCGACATCGAGACCTGGCGCAAGGAAGGCAGCATCCCCGCGAAAGAAATGGCGGCGGAGAAAGGGCGGATGGCGGAATTCGGCCTCGTCCAGCCGAAGCTGCGCCTGCGCCTGAGCGGCCCGGACATGCCGCCCGAAATTTTGTTTGGAAAAGACACCGCCTTCGAAGGGCAAATGTATGTCCGCTTCGCCGAGGCCAAGGACGTTTACATCGCGACCCAGACGGTCCGGACCGACATCGCGAAAAAGCCGGATGATTTCCGCGACCGGAAGCTGACCGACCTAACGACGGCGCAGGTCACGCGTGCTGTTCTGAAAAGCCCGGCCGGGCGAGATCGAGCTCGCGAAAAGGGCCGAGCACTGGGAAATCGTGAAGCCGCTCCAGGCCCGCGGCGACGACCAGAAGATCGGCGATCTCCTCGCGCAGGTAACTAACGCGCGCATCCAGGAATTCGTTGCCGACGATGCGGGCGACCTCCATGCCTACGGACTCTCCGAGCCGCGCGGATCGATCACGGTTTTCGGCGCGGACGAGAAGGAAGGACGAACCCTCCAGCTCGGGGCGGTGAGCGAGAGCGAGAAAATCAAAGAAGCCGTTTATGTCCGCTACCTGCCGCGCAACGCCGTCTACGCCCTGCCGAAAAAGACCGAAGAGATTCTAACCGCTCGGCCTAACGATTTGCGCGATCGGCATCTGGTCCGGCTCGACACCAATAATCTCGATCGCCTGAACATCGAAGCGACCGGGCAGCCGAAGACGGTTCTCGCGCGCAAGGAGCAGAACTGGACCA
Source organism: uncultured Verrucomicrobiae bacterium (assembly GCA_963740715.1). Taxonomy (GTDB): domain Bacteria; phylum Verrucomicrobiota; class Verrucomicrobiia; order Chthoniobacterales; family UBA10450; genus Palsa-1392. The sequence goes on from CAVUGD010000028.1 coordinate 32,895, forward strand.
TCGCGAGCCGGAGCGACCAGCCGGCGAATGGCGATGAAGTCCGCCGCCTGATCGACACCCTGAACAATCAGGAAGTGACCAGATTTGTCGCCGACACCGCTTCCGAGCTGCCGAAATACGGGCTCGACCAGCCCCAGGTGAAACTGACCTTCAGCTCCTTCGCCTCGGAGAACACAGCCGAGACCGGCGCCGGCGAAAAGCCTTTTCTCACCCTCTCGTTAGGCAAAATCGAGGGCGATGAAGTTTACGCGCGGGTGGGCGAGGAACCGTTCATCGTGGCGGTCAGGCGCGAGCTGCTCGACCAGATCTGGGCCGATCCGTTGCGCTGGCAGACGCTGCCCGTTTTCAGTTTCAAGCCCGACAATATTCACCGGGTCTCGCGCGTGACCGAGCGGGAGGAATCGCTCGTCCGGAACGGGCCGAAGGATTGGAAATGGATCACGGGCAGCGGCGAAATCGACCCCAACGATCTGCAATCGCTCCTCAACACCCTCGCCTCCCTCCGCGCCGTGCGCTGGGCCGGCGCGACCACTCCGGCGCACGGGTTTGAAAAGCCGGCGCTGGTTTTGACCTTCACCACTTCGCCCGATGATAAGGCGCTGCATAAACTGACCATCGGAAGCGCGACCGACGATCAGATGTATTTCGCCAAAGTCGACGGACGCGACGGGACCTTCGTCATCAATTTGCCGGATCTGAATGCGCTCCGGCTGCCGCTGAGCAAAGCGGCCGCGCCGTCGCCAACGCCTCGCCTGCCGCCATCAGTCGCGACGCCGCGCCGCGTCGGTCACGGTTCGCCGGATGCCAGCGCCTGTCGCCTAACGAGCATTCAGCTTCGTCGCGCGATAGAGCGTGACGATGCCGCCGGAAAGCGGGTGCGGCGGTCGCATCGCGGAAGCCGCTCTGCGTCAGCAGCTCGCACATCGCCGCGCCACTCGGAAATTTTTCGATCGACGCGCCGAGATATTGGTAGGCCGCGCGTTCACCCGTGACGAGTCCCGCAATCCAGGGCAGGCAACGATGCAGATAAAAACGGTAGAACGGACGGAGCGCTCCCTGGGGCAGGGAAAAATCGAGCACCAGGAGATGTCCGCCGGGGCGAAGGACGCGTCCCATTTCGCGAATCGCGGCCGGCCAATCCGCCATGTTGCGCAAACCAAATGCGACCGTCACGACATCGAAGCTGTCTTCGGCGAAGGGGAGGTGGAGCGCGTCGGCCACGACCGTGTTCTTCAAGCCCTTGCGCCGCGCCACGGCCAGCATCTCGGGCGAAAAATCCGCCCCGGTGATTTCCGTTTCCGGCAGCCTGCGCTGGATGGTGAGGGCGAGGTCGCCGCTGCCAGTGGCCAGATCGAGCAGCTGGCGCGGGCGCCATCGCCTAACGATCTCGGCAGCGCGGTGCCGCCACCAGAAATCGAGCCCGCCGCTGAGGAGATGATTGGCCAGGTCGTAGCGGCGCGCGACCCGCTCAAACATTTCGCGGACCGCCGCCGGATCGCGATCGGCTGCCTGCGGATCCGCCACGGTGTGCTCGCTTATTCGAGCACCGGCTCAGTCCGGTCCTCTTCGCGCGCGGCCAGTTTGTTTTTGGTCATCATGCGCGCGCAGGTGTTCCAGCGCAGGAGGGCGTCGTCGTTGCCGGCCGGCCGATTTTTTCCGCGATCTCAAACTGCCGCATCGCTTCGCAGAGCTCGTCGTAGGCGTAATGACCCGCGCCGGGGCTGCCCTGGGCCAGCTTCGCCTTGGCCCGGCGCTCGGCCACGATGCCCGCGTAGTAGGCGCGCTCGTAATCGCCTTTGATCTGCGCCAGCAGCTGGTTCGCCGGCGTGTCGCTCACCCCGTAGCCTTTGCTGAAGCGATCCGTCAGCGCGAGCAGGAGTGTGATCAACGCCGGTTGGTTTTCCGGGTCGGTCGCGAGGACATCGAGGCAGATGCTTTCCGCTTCGCCCGGCTCGTTGAGCAGGCGGTAACGCTCGGCTTTTTCCAGCGCCGCCGGGAATGGCGGCGCGTGAAAGTGATTTGAGCTCAGACATGGTCGTTAGGCTGAAGGTGGCTCGGGGGCGCGTTCGTTGCGTTGCCGGATTTTTTTCCAGAGCCACCCTAGCGGATCATAGTAATCGTCCACCACCCGTTCCTTCAATGGAATGATCGCGTTGTCGGTGATGTGAATGTCCTCCGGGCAGACTTTCGTGCAGCACTTGGTGATGTTGCAATAACCGATCCCCTGCGCCTCGCGCAATTCCTCCACCCGGTCGTCGGTGTCGAGCGGATGCATCTCGAGCGCTGCCACGTAAACGAGGTAACGCGGCCCGATAAACTGGTCGTGTTTCTGATGATCGCGCAGGACGTGACAGACATCCTGGCAGAGAAAACACTCGATGCATTTCCGGAATTCCTGGACGCGATCGATGTCCTGCTGCTGCCATCCGCCAGGTGCCGTCGGCCGCATCGGGCGGGCGCGGCTTGAATTTCTTGATCCGCTTTTTGACCGCGAAATTCCAGGAAACATCGGTGATCAAATCCTTCAGACGCGGAAACGCCTTCATCGGCTCGATCGTGACCGGGCGATCGAGCGGGAGATCGTTCAACCGCGCCATGCACATCAGCTTGGGCATGCCGTTGACCTCAGCGGAACAGGAGCCGCACTTGCCCGCCTTGCAGTTCCAGCGACAGGCGAGGTCGTTCGCCTGCGTCGCCTGGATGTCGTGGACCGCGTCGAGCACCACCATGCCTTCCGAAACTTCCGTCGTGTAATCGCGGAACTCGCCGCCCTTCGCATCGCCGCGCCAGATTCGGAAGGTCGCATTCATGCGGCGGAGTGTTGTGACCGGCGCGCTACAAAAATTGTCATCCCGAGCGGAGCGAGGGACCTCGCAGGTGCCGTGGGACATTGCGGCCGAGAATGAGCGTCGCACGTTGTTTGCGAGGTCCCTCGCCGTCCGGCGGCGGCTCGGGATGACAACAAAGTGAGCGCTCATTTCATCTCCTCAATCACCTTCTGTAAATCATCCCGCATTGCCGGGATCGCGTCGCGTCGAATTTGCATTCGGCCCTCCTCGTCTTTCCAGACGATCGTGTTCACCTTCGCGAACTCGGCGCTCTTCTCCGGGTAATCTTCGCGGAATTGGGCGCCGCGGCTTTCCTTGCGCTCGAGGGCGGCCCGGGTCACGGCTTCGGAAACGATCAGCAAATTCGGCAAATCGAGCGCGGTGTGCCAGCCGGGGTTGAACTCGCGATTGCCATCCACCCCGACGCGCGCGGCGCGTTCCCAAAGCGCGGCGATGCCTTCGAGCGCGACCTGCATTTCGTCTTCTCGCCTAACAATGCCGACGTTGGCCTGCATCATCTCCTGCAAATCCTTTTGCACCTGGTAGGCGCCGTCGGCCTGATTGAACTCGCGCTCGAACGGCGCCAGCGCCTGCCGCGCCGTTTCATCGATCGCAGCCGCGTCGATTTCGCCTAACGACGTTTCTTTGGCGAACTGCGCGGCAAATTCGCCCGCGCGTTTTCCGAAAACCAGCAGGTCGGAAAGCGAGTTGCCGCCGAGCCGGTTGGCGCCGTTGATCCCGGCTGCGCATTCGCCCGCGGCAAATAATCCGGGCACGCGCGACATCTGGGTATCGGAGTCGACCCGGATCCCGCCCATCACGTAATGCGTCGTCGGCCCGACCTCCATCGGTTCCTTCGTGATGTCGATATCGGCCAGCTGTTTGAACTGGTGATACATGCTCGGGAGCTTCCTTTTGATGTATTCCTCGCCGTTCGAAAGCTTGCTCTTGATCCAGGCGATATCGAGAAAAACGCCGCCGTGCGGACTCCCGCGCCCGGCCTTGATTTCCCTAACGATGCAGCGCGCGACGTGGTCGCGGGTCAGCAACTCGGGCGGGCGGCGCGCGTTCTTGTCGCCCTGGCAGTAGCGCCAGCCTTCCTCTTCACTGTCGGCGGTCTGCGCTTTGTAGTTCTCCGGGATGTCGTCAAACATGAAGCGGCGCCCTTCCTTGTTCGTCAGGATGCCGCCTTCGCCGCGCACGCCTTCGGTCACGAGAATGCCGCGCACGCTCGGCGGCCAGACCATCCCGGTGGGATGAAACTGGATGAACTCCATGTCGACCAGCTCCGCCCCGGCGTTGTAGCCTAACGAGTGACCGTCGCCGGTGTATTCCCAGCTGTTGCTCGTGATCTTGAAAGCGCGCCCGATCCCGCCGGTGGCGAGGACGATCGCCTTGGCCCGGAAAACTTTGAACCGGCCGCGCTCGCGATCGTAACCGAAACGCGCCGACCACGCGGCCGTCCTGTTTCAGAAGCGCGAGGACGGTGTGCTCCATGTGGACATCGATCCCCTGGTGGATCCCGTGATCCTGCAGGGTGCGGATCATTTCCAGGCCGGTGCGATCGCCGACATGGGCGAGCCGCGGATATTTGTGGCCGCCAAAATTTCGCTGCAAAATCCGCCCGTCTTTCGTGCGATCGAAGACCGCGCCCCAGGCCTCGAGTTCGCGCACCCGGGCCGGCGCTTCGCGGGCGTGCAGCTCGGCCATGCGCCAATTGTTGACGTATTGCCCGCCCCGCATGGTGTCGGAGAAATGAACCTGCCAGTTGTCGCGATCGTCGACGTTGGCGAGCGCGGCCGCGATCCCGCCCTCGGCCATGACGGTATGCGCTTTGCCTAACAATGACTTGCAGACCATCCCGACTTTGACCCCCGCGGCCGAAGCCTCGATCGCGGCTCGCAGCCCGGCTCCGCCCGCACCGATGACCAGAACGTCGTGAGTAAAAGTGGCGTAATCAGGCATGTGTCGCGGCGTTTAAAAAAATCGCAGATCGTGCCAAATGCCGACCGCGCACAGCCGCACGTAGATGTCGGAAAACGCGACCCAGAACAAGCTCATCCAGGCCCACAGCCCATGGCGATTGTTGAAACAGCCGACGCAGGCGTAGGCGCGAAAAGCGGTGGGCGATTTCGAAAATTGATCGAGGAATCCGCCGACGAGATGGCGCAGGGAGTGGCAGCCAAATGTGTAGCCGCCGAGGAGCACGACATTCATCGCCAGCACGAGCGTGCCGACGCCCATCCCGAAGGACGTTTTCCCCGAAGCCGGATCCGTGAACCAGAGCGCTTTCCAGACATCGCTCGCGAGCACGAGAATGAAGAGGAGCGCGAGGTAGAGAAAATAGCGATGCACGTTCTGCAGGATGAGCGGGAAGGAGCGCTCGCCGAGATAGGTTTTGCGCGGCTCGCCGACGGTGCAGGCGGGCGGATCGGCCCAGAAAGATTTGTAGTAGGTGCCGCGATAATAATAACAGGTGAGCCGGAATCCGCCCGGCGCCCAGAGCACGAGCAGCGCCGGCGAAAAGAGCAGCCAGGCCGGCCACCAGAGCGGCTTCGGACCAAACCAGCTGTGCGGCGAAGCGCCAAAAATTTCCGGCGAATAAAACGGCGAAAGATACGGCCCGAAGAAATAATTTTTCCCCTGAAACGCCGCCCAGGTCGAGTAAACGACGAACGCGCCAAGCCCGAGAAAGATGACCAGCGGCTGAGCCCACCACGAATCCGTCCGCATCGTTTGGCCAAACGAACGACGAGAGAGTGCGGCTTGAGCGGATGTCATTTAGGCGACGAAAGAAAGTAACGTCGCAATTTTTGATAGAGAGCGCGACTGCGCGTGGCAAGAAAATCTAGCGCGGGCTTTGCGTCGGAGGATCAACCGGTGCGAGAGAAGCGACGATTTTATCGAAACGCGGATCGCCCCGCAGCGGATCCCAGAACGGATGCAAACGCAGTTGTCCATAGCTGATCCAACCCGGGACTTTCGTGACCATTTGCAATTGTTCGAGTGCGAGATCCTTCTCGCCCAGCCAGGTGTAGGTAACGGCCAAATATTCCCGCGCCAGAGTGCCGTTGATGGCGTCGTTCGCCAGCGGCAGCAGCTCAATCGCCCGGCGTCCCTCGCGCAAGGCGAGGTCCTTATTTCCGAGTCCCGCGTCGAGGAGCGAAAGTGCGCAGAGGATTTCGCCCGATTCCGGCTGGGAACGCGCGGTTTTTTCCGCCTCGCTGTGCGCTTGGGCAAAAGCGGAGCGCCCGGCCGCGGTATCGCCTCGAGCGAAAGCCACCAGGCCCTCACAGAACCCATGCGGGAAGGCAATGCCTTCGGCGCGGCAACCATCGGGAGTCATGGACTGGAGCGCGCGGGAAGCTTGTTCCCAGTTCCGTTGGCAGAGCGCGAGGTAAAGCCAGGCCTGCGCGACATCCCCCGCCGCATCGGGTTGCTCCACCAGAATGGAATCGATTGTCGCCTGAAGAGGTTTCGGGTCGGCCCGCCATTCCAGGTCAACATAGGAACGGCCGATGCGAATGCCGGCATTTTCCGGCGCCAGGCTCAGTGCGCGATCCAGGAAAGCCGCCATTTCCGGGAAGCGGCGCAAGTTTTCGTAGGTCAGAGAAATTTGCTGCAGGATCTCGGTATTGCGTGGGTCCAACCCCAGAGCCCGTTCCATGTCGCGGACCGATTGCTCCCAGCGATTTTGGCGCCGGTTAATGTAGCCCGCGATCAGATAGACTCTGGGATCGTTAGGCAGAGCCGCCTGCGCGATCATCAGTTCCTTGCGGGCCTGGTCGTAATCCAGAACGCTGTAAAGATGATGCGCCAGGGCAAGGTGCGCGTTGCCGGAGGTGGGGCGGAGGGTGACGGCTCTTCGGGCCGCCTTTTCCGCCAAGGCCACTCGGGCCGGGGTGTGATCGAGACCCAGCAGGTAAATCTTGTCATGAGCCTGGGCCAGCTCCGAATAGGCGCCGAAGAACTCGGGATCGCGCGCCACCGCTTGATCAAGTAACCGGACGGTTTCAAAAAGGTTATCGTGGCCTCGAGAGGAAAACGACAGGGTGTCGCTCAGGACCTTGGCCCTGAGGTAGAGGTCGTAGGCCGCGATGTCCGAGGTGGGGCGTTGTTCGATTGCCTCCTTCTCGGTGGACGAGAGCGTCGCTTTAAGTTGCGCAACAATCGCTTCGGCAAGGTCACTCTGGATCGCGAAGACATCGGCCAGGTCGCGATCGTATTGCATGGCCCAGACGTGGGAGTCACTGCGCGCATCGATCAGTTGGACGTGCACCCGGACTCGGCCCTCCGAGCGCTGGACGCTGCCTTCGATGACGTGAGTCACTCCCAAAGCCTCGGCAATTTCGCGAAGGTTGCGCTTTGCTCCGGTCCGATATTGCATCACCGAAGTGCGACTGATGACCTTGAGGTCAGCCACGCGGGTGAGATCGCCGATGATCTCTTCCTGCATGCCCTCGGAAAAGTAGGCGTTCTCTTTGTCATCACTCAGGTTCTCAAAGGGTAGAACCGCCACGCTTTTGATTTGGGAGACGCCTGGCTCAACCGGGAGGGTCTCTCGGCTGCGCATCCAGGCCAGATAAGCTGCGCCGAATAGAAGGGCGATTCCAAGCATCACCAGGAGCCGGGAGGCGACTCTCGGGTAACCCGAAGCGGTAACTGTGGCTCCGGACTCGATCGGGCGGAAGCGGGTTGGGAGTTGCGGGTTCCCCACTTGATCGGTAACCAGATTAACGACATTCACCGTCGCGCCGTGTTTGGTGGCGCATTCTCCGAGTTCCTTGAGGTGTGGCTTCCAATGTCCGAAGGGCAGCAAGTCGTCAGCCGTCCGCTTGGAGAGCAGGATATGGCCGGCTTCGGCGCATTCCATGACGCGTTGCGCGATGTTGATGCCAGCACCGGTGAGATTCAGGCGATCATTGACGTCCTGCACTTCGTTGATCGGTCCGCTATGAATACCCATGCGAAGTTGCAGCATCGGCTCTGCCTTGGCGACCTGTGCGATCTCGGTCGCGCACCTGACCGGTGACTCTGGGCTGTCGTAGAACACCAGCACCATCCCATCGCCGGTCGGCAGCCGGGTTAATCTTCCAGTTGCTTCAGCCTCCCGAAATTGCTGCGTGGCGCGAACGACCTTGCCCAACCGCTGCACCACTTCACTCTCTTCGTGAATGAGCAACTTCGAGTAGCCCACGATATCGATCACGAGCACGTGTCCGATTTCCAACGGAGTCGAAGAGGCCGGAGAAGCCATGTCAGAGAGGCCGCGTCTTGCGCCGGGGCCGATTATTCCGTCCGCATTCTACGAAGTCGAGATAGAAAAAGGCCGGTCCGGGAAGAGGCGCTCATCGCATCTTCGCTTTGTGGCGAAGGCCCAAACGCCGCCAGATTTAGCACGATCATGACCATCGAAAAAAGAAAGAGTCCCATCGCACCTCCGATGGCGAGATGTACTCCGATAACCGCGCCTAACCATAGGCGCCGGGTGCGGTGAGACCAGATAAAAATGGGATAGCTGACTTCGAGCAGGCAGACGGAGATAGCCATGGCCGGTAAAAGCGCCTGCCACGACACCAGCACTTCGGGTGGGACGTGATCAAAGGGAGGAGAAACCAGGGCCCGCCAGACACTCATCCCATTCCACCAGCCCAGACCGGCGCTCTTGGTGATGCCGCCGAAAAAGTAGACCAGGCAAAGATGAAGTTGCAGGATGCGCCGGAAAAAAGTTTGCAGATCTGGCGCCTTTGGCTTCAGGCTGCGCAGCCGAAAATCGGCGGAGAGGCGGTCAGGCAAAGGAGAGAGCATGAGATAGAAAAGTCCGATAGTTGTGAAGTTGTCCATCCCATAGGCAAAAAGGTCTGCGCTTTTAGCGGCGGAGAGGTGAAGCAACCAGGCAGTGATGGCCGCCTCTCGCGAAAAGAGCCCGGCCGCCAGGAAAAATCCTGCCCCTAGCAACAGGCTCCAGGTGATCCCTAAACTAAGTTGCTCACTCAGGCCGAGCGCCTCGGCCGGAGCAGTCCACCAACTCAGCCGCGGGACCCACTCGGTTCCAAACTCCAGGAGCGCTTCGGCGACCTCCCGGCCGATCAAGCCGGGTCCGCCATCCGCGCTGAAGAATACATTCCAATCCAAACGGAGTGACCAGCAAAACAGGATAATTTGCAGGCCCAGGCCGATCCGCAGAATGGAGAGCCACCGATCGGAGCCGGGTGAGAAGAAGAATCGATCCAGCCATCCGGGAATTTTTCTCGTGTTAATCCTTTCCATGCTTGGCGACGCGGTGCTCGAAATGGAAGTCATAAGCGTAGAGGAACTCATAATAGTCTCTTTCCCCTCGCCGATAACCTTCTGGTGAGGGCACTTCCACATAGCCAAACACGGTTCGGATCGTAATTGCATCCGGATGGGCGTGCTGGGTAGAGCGGGCGATCATCCGGAAGATCATCTCGCGCAGCGGCGGATAAGTCGTCCGGCCAAGGCGATCGAATAGACTTACCAGCCTTAATCCCGCGGCCGTGCTGCGAACCTCGGGCAATACGTAACCGACTGGCCGATCAGGATAGTGCAATTCAAAGACGAGCTTGTAAGTGCTTGGAACATTCGGGGCAAAGAACGCGTAACCCGCCTCTATGCCAGCGGCATGCAAATAGGCGGTGACTCCTCTTCGCAAGGGGTTCGTATCATCCAGGCGCTGGCCGATTGTTTTTGAAGCCATTTTCGCGGTATAGGCCCAGTGGTTATCCAGGGAGCGTGGCAGAAGATTTCCGCCTTCGGAGAGAATCGCAGCCGTATCGCGCAATGATACGACAACGATGAATAAAATATGTAACCCGCCGCAGAGGAGGAAAATGACCTTTCGCCTTTCCATGGCGAGTCCGGGCTCCGTTGTTGGCTTCTGGCTACTCGTTGACGATTGATTTGAGCCTTTTCACCAGCTTTTCCGCATCGATGAAATCGTTAGCCGTAGCGATCGATGATTGGTAACGGTTCCCGACCGGAAAACCAGGCTCAGGTGTTTCAAAATGACCACCACCGCCGTCCGCCGCGAGTTGGGCATGCCGGGTGCCGATAAACTTTCCGGGATGCGGAGTGGGCGTGGCATAACGGTTGCCGATGCTCGCGCCCGGGCTGGGAGTGGAAGTCTTGAAATGAGTCCCAATGTGCAGCCCTATCTGTAGCGCGACTCCGGTCAGACGATTCAACTTGGCGTCTCGCCTGATCTGCGCGGCATTGACAATCAGTTTGTCCGGGAGATCACCGTTGGACTGGACCAGTTTCCCATCCCGATAGGTCTCCACTTTGTAGAGCAACTTGTCGTAACGAGCCAGCGCCGCCTCCATCGCTCGCCGAGTCTCTTCGCTGACCGCGCTTCCCGGGATGAAAATTCCCGTTTGCTCCACGCTGATCTCTTTCTGGCCCGCTGGGACTTCGCCCGTCGGGCTGCCGCTTCCAGTGACTACGACATGTTCGGCGCAGGAGAGAATCAGAACCGCGCCAAAAATCGCCAGCACGGGCACTGCAATTCGGAGGGACTTGCCTTTCACAAACCCTGATTTGCGGACTCCGGGCGAAACATTGCAAGCCTAAAATATCGAAAAAAAACGCAGCCCTCTAATCCCCGGTCAGCCGCGCTTCCGCCAGATCCAGATCGCGCTGGATCCGGCGGAGCGCTTCGTCATTGATCTGCTGCGAATTGCGCAGGGCGATGATGGTCTGGCGTTCGATCTGCAAAGCGCCGTGCTGGAGTCGCTGATAAATCGGCGTGGTGATGACACCGCCCGGGTTCCCGGTCTCCGCGCAACAGGTGTTCAGCTGCTCGATCCGGTCGCAATACTCGGCCCGGACCCGGACCATCACTTCCTCGGGGAAATGTTCCGCGAGCGCTTTTTGTTCGATGAAATCGACCGCTGCTTCGTTCGCCTGCAGGCGCGCGTCGCGTTCCTCGTGATCGATCACGCCGTCGTCTTCGATTCCGAGTTTTCGGATCAGGATCGGCAACGTCAGGCCCTGGAAAACGAGCGTCGTCAGGATGACGCAAAAAGTGAGGAACAGGATGTAGCTCCGGCCGGGAAAGCGCTGGCCATCGGCCAGCAAAAGCGGGAGCGCGAAAGCGGCTGCGAGGGAGACGACGCCGCGCATCCCGGCCCAGGCGATGAGCACGCTGTGCTGCCAGGGCGGGATAGGATCGCGCGCGCGTAATTTCGGGCTCAACCAGCGCGGCAGATAAGTCGCGGGGAAAACCCAGGCGATCCGCACCAGCACGACCGTGGCGCTGATGAGGAGGGCGTAAGTCGTTAGGCGGGAGAGCGGCTCGTGGCTGAGGTTGCGCAGGATGCCGGGCAATTGCAGCCCGATCATGATGAAGATGAAACCGTTGAGGAGGAACGCGATCATTTCCCAGAAGGCCTGCGCCTGGAGCCGGGTGCGGGCGGAGAGCGCGGTCGAGTGCCAGCCGAGATAGACGCCCGCGGCCACGGTCGAAAGAACACCGGAGACGCCGAAGCGTTCCGCGAGCAGATAGGCGGCGAAGGGCGTGAGCAGCGAAATCGTGATCTGGACCGGCGGATCATCGAGCTGTTTCTGGATCCAGCGCATGACGACGCCGACGAACAATCCAAGCGCGACCCCGCCGACACCGACCAAAACAAAACGGACGCTGGCCTCGCCTAACGAGAACTGCCCGGTGACCATGGCCGCGACCGCGAATTGGTAGGCGACGAGCGCGGTCGCGTCATTGACCAGGCTCTCGCCGCCGAGGACAGCCTGGATTCGCGAGCGGAACGCGCAACCGTTTCAGGATCGCTTCCGCCGCGACCGCATCGGGCGGCGAAACGATCGCGCCGAGAGCAAACGCCGCCGCCCAGGGCAGGCCAGGGATTATGAGGTGCGCCACCCACGCCACCACGGTCATGGTGATAAGCACGAGCCCGATGGCGAGGAAGAGAATCGGGCGCAGGTTGCGCCGGAAATCGCGCCAGGAAGTGAAGAGCGCAGCCGGATAAAGCAGCGGCGGGAGAAAGAAAAACAGAACGAGATTCGGATCGAGCCGAATGACGGGCAGAAAGGGAACGAAACTCAGCGCCAGGCCGCCGAGGACGAGCAGGACCGGGTAGGGAACCTTGAGCTTGTTCGCGAGGATGACGAGGCCCGCGACCAGAACGAGCAAGAGCACAACCGGCTCGGCGTGATGCATGGCGCGGTTCCCCAGCGTTCGTTAGGCGCGTGTGTCTGCTTTGGCCGCGGCAGTCCGGGCCCGGGCCCGGTTCGCCTCCAGCTCCGGCAGGTGCTTTTCCGACCAATGACAAATGGCATTGAGCGGCTCGATCAAAGTGCGGCCGAGCGGAGTGAGGGCATACTCGACTTTGGGGGGCACGACCGGATGCACTTTGCGCGAGACCAGGCCGTCTCGCTCGAGGCTGCGCAGGGTCTGGGTCAGCATCTTCTGCGAGATGCCGCCGATCTCGCGCTGCAGCTCCGCGTAACGGCGGGTGCCGGTGGCGAGGACATGGATAATCAGGGCCGTCCACTTGTCTGCGATCCGGCTCAGGACGACGCGGGAAAGACAATGCGCGTTCATGACAGAGGCGGCCTTGGCGCGAGCGGGCATGGGTTTTTCTTAACGGCATCCTGTTTCGCGCGCAAACGGAGAGTCACTCTCCGCCGGGTGGGTATCCGATCCTTCGGGCGCGGCGGGGACATTGGACGATAAAGGCAGATTTTTGTTCTTGGCAGTACCGATATATCTGTTAACGCTCCCCCCGAATGCGTTCCCCGAGGAACCGAAGGCAGCAATCCAATCCTGTTTTGCGCGCAGGCGGTCCTCCCGGACGCCGTTTCCCATGATCATCTGCAAATATTAGGAGGCTGCGCTGGTGAAGGTGCTCATTGTCGGCGGAGGCGGGCGCGAACACGCGCTGGCCTGGAAACTTCAGCAGTCCCCGCAGGTCGACGCGATTTTTTGCGCGCCGGGCAATGCCGGCACCGAAGCGCTCGGCCAGAATGTGGCGCTCCGTCCCGATGACAGCCGCGGGCTGGTCCAGTTTGCGAAGGAAAATAAGATCGGGCTGACCGTGGTCGGACCGGACGATCCGCTGGCCGCCGGGTTGGTCGATGAATTTCAAAAAGAAAACCTGCGCATCTTCGGCCCGACCAAGTCGGCCGCGCGCCTGGAATCATCCAAGGTTTTCGCCAAACAAATCATGCGCTGTGCTGGCGTGCCGACGGCGATGGCGGGCGTGTTCGACAACAGCGGGAAGGCCTGCCGGTTCGCTTGAGAAATTGCATTACCCGATCGTGGTCAAAGCCGACGGTTTGGCGGCGGGCAAAGGGGTCATCATCGCCCCGGACGCGGCGAGCGCGATGGACGCGGTGGAAGACATGCTCGATCGCGGCCGATTCGGAGCGGCCGGCTCGCAGGTCCTGATCGAGGAATTTCTCGAGGGCTGGGAATGTTCCCTCCACGTGCTGGTCTCGGGCGAGCACTACAAACTGCTCGGCACGGCCTGCGATCACAAACGGCTGCGGGACGGAAACGAAGGTCCGAACACCGGCGGCATGGGCGCCTACAGTCCGGCGGCGGCGTGGGATGCGGCCTTGGAAAAACAATTTCACGAGGAGATCATGCGCTCGCTTTTGCGCGGGCTGCACGACGAGAAGATTCATTTCTCCGGGCTGCTTTTCCCGGGGCTGATGATCTCCGGCCCGACCGCGCGCGTCCTCGAATTCAATTGCCGGTTCGGCGATCCGGAGACGCAGGTCATCCTGCCGCGGTTGAAAGGGCGATCTCCTCCCGCTGCTCGAAGCCACGATCGACGGGCGACTCGACGAATTGAAATTCGAGCTCGACGATCGCGCCGCGGTCACCGTCGTCATGGCCTCGGCCGGCTACCCGGGCAACGTCGACGCGGGCAAGGAAATCTCCGGCCTCGAGGAATGCGCGCAGATGAAAGATGTCGTCGTTTTCCACGCCGGGACGCGGCGGGAAAATGGCAAAGTTTTGAGCAGCGGCGGCCGCGTCCTGGCGGTCACCGCGCTCGGCGAAACGGTCGCGGCGGCGCGCGATCGCGCTTATGAAGCGGTCGGCCAAAATCCAGTTCGAGGGCTGCCAATATCGGCGCGACATTGCTCTTGCCGCGGTTGGGGCTAAGGTCGAGGCGACCGATGGTCCGGCCCTTCCTTAGCGCTAGCCTAACGATTTTCATCTGCAGCGCGCTCTGCGGCCAGACGCCCGCGCCCGCCGGCGCCGCGCCGTCTCCTTCTCCCGCGTCCGAGCTCGAGGCGCTCACCCCGGCCGATCTGCAGCAGGCCATCCCGCTCCTGCGCGAGCATTACGTCAATCCCGCCGCCCTCAGCGAAACGGAACTGCAACGCGCCACCCTCGCCGGTCTGCTCGAGCATCTCGGCCGCCGCGTTCGCTTGCTCCCGGCCAAGACCGGTCCCGCCGCCACGCCCGCGCCTTTTTATCGCGAGATCATCGATGGCCACATCGGTTATTTGCGGCCGGGAGATTTGAGCCGCCCTCAGCTCCAGGAACTCGATACCACCCTGCGCGGATTCGCCGGGAAAAAAGTGGACGCGGTCATCCTCGACCTGCGCGGCAGCGTGGAGACGAACGATTTCGCGACCGCGGCGGAATTTGCGAAACGTTTTGTGCCCAAGGGCAAACCGCTCTTCTCGCTCCGCGGCCCGGGCGGGAAGACGGTGCGCGAATTTGTTTCCGATCAGGCGCCGCTTTACACCGGACTCATCGTCCTGCTCGTCGACGGCGAGACCGCCGGCGCGACGGAAGTCCTGGCCGCCCTCCTGCGTTTCACCAACCGCGCCATCCTCATCGGGCAGACCACCGCCGGGCGGCGCGGTCGATTACTCCGATCTGCCGCTGCCGAGCGGCCGCATCCTGCGCGTCGCGGTCGCGGAAGCGATCCTGCCGGATGAACACGCGCGCTATCCCGAGGGCGTTCCGCCCGACCTGCCGGTGGCGCTCGCGGTCGCGACCAAGCAACAGATTTTCCAGCAGAGCCTAACGAAAGGGATGGCGCCGTTCGTGTTCGAAACGGACCGGCCGCATCTGAACGAAGCGGCCCTCATCGCCGGGACCAATCCGGAGATCGAGGCGGCGCAGGCGGCGCAGCAACGCCGGAGCCAGAACGGGCCCGCCCCGCTGGCCTTGCATGACACCGTGCTGCAGCGCGGGGTCGACCTCGTGACCTCGATCGAAGTCTACGAAAAACAAACGAGCCGCGCGCCCTAACGATCACCCCGTGCATCCTCTCGAAGAACGAATCGGTTACCAATTTCAAAATTCGCAGCTCCTGCTCGAGGCCCTCACCCATCCGAGCGTGGCGCACGAAAAACAGAGGAAACAATTCGACAACCAGCGGCTCGAGTTCCTCGGCGACGCCGTCCTCCAGCTCGTCGTCACGGAGCATCTCTTCGCCCGTTACGGCGAAGCCGGGGAAGGCCGCCTAACGACTCGCCGTTCGCGCCTCGTCTCGCGCGAATCGCTCAAGGTGCGCGCGGCCGCGCTCGATCTCGGCCGGCACTTGTTGATGGGCCGGGGCGAAGAAGCGAGCGGCGGCCGGCAGCGCGATTCCACCCTGGGCGACGCCTTCGAAGCGCTCCTCGGCGCGATCTATCTCGACAGCGATCTTGGAGACGGTCCGCCGTTTTATTCTCGAGGAGATGAAGGAAGACCTCGACCGGCTCGAGGAAGAGCCGCTCGAGGTCAATCCCAAGGGTCAGCTGCAGGAATTGCTCCAGGCCATCTCGCCGCGCAGCCCGTCCTACGAGCTTCTCTCGCAGCAGGGGCGCGAGCATGAGCGCACCTTCGAGGTGCGGGTCGTCTGGGAAGGCCAGGTCCTCGGGGAAGGGAGCGGCCGGAGTAAAAAGCAGGCCGAAACCGCCGCGGCCCTGGCCGCGCTGAAAGGCCAGCTCTGGGTGAAAAAAATCGACAGCACCGTGCCCTAACGAGATCCTTGTGGCAGGCGATGCGCCCGCCCTACAAAACGTGATTCAGCGCGTGGATTTCGCCTAACGAATTCGGCCAGGCGAAATGTCCGCCGATCGCGCGGCTGACGAAATCCTTCGCCCGCGCGATCGCTTCCTCGAGCTCGTCGCCGAGCGCGAACCGGGCCGCGATCGCCGCCGAATAGGTGCAGCCCGTGCCGTGAGTCGAAACGCCTTCGACAAAAGGCGCGGAAAATTCCGCGACCGCCGTTTTGCCGAAGAGCAGATCGGTCGCTTCCCCGGCGCGGAGATGGCCGCCTTTGATCAGAAACCGCGTCCCGAACTCGCGCACCAATTGCTCGCCGGCCACCCGCATCTCCTCGAGGTTGCCCACCGGCCGGCCGGTCAGGGCGGCGGCCTCGGCCATGTTGGGCGTCACCAAAGTGGCGCGGGGAAAGAGCCGGGCGCGATAGGTCTCAACCGCCGCCGGTTGCAGCAGCGCGTCGCCGCTGGTCGCGATCATGACCGGATCAACGACGAGCGGGATGTGATTAAATTTCTCGAGCACACTGGCCACGACTCTCGACCACCTCGGGCGAATAGAGCAGCCCGGTCTTGATCGCGCCGACCGGGAAATTCGCTAGGCAAAGCTCGATCTGCTCGCGCACGTTTTCCGGGTCGACGCCGTCGATCCGCGAGACTTTGCCGGGCACTTCCGCGACCACGCAGGTCACGGCGGTGAGACCGAAAACGCCGAGCGCGCCGAAGGTTTTCAGGTCGGCCTGGAGGCCGGCGCCGGCGCTGCAATCGGAGCCGGCGATGGTGAGGGCAACGGCCTGCGATCGTCGATCTGCCTGCTGCGCCATCGGGGAATTTCGGCGATCAGGGACCGCCGCTCGAAGCGGAAAGACTACCCGCCGTCGCTGCCGATCGCCTCGACCGGGCAACCTTCCATCGCCTCTTTGCAGAGGGATTCTTCCTCGGGCGACTCCGGCTGTTTGTAGACGAAGGAGTGGCCGCCGTCGTCGTTCCGCTTGAAATTGGCCGGGGCGGTTTCGCGGCAGAGATCGCAGTCGATGCACTGGTCATCGACGTAGAATTTGCCGTCTACGTTTTCGCTATATTTGTTTGCGACATCAGCCATAAAAACACTCCGGGGCGGGTTCGGCCTCGAAACGTAGGAAGATTCACTGCCCACGCAATCATTTTCCTGTTTGACGGCAGGCCACGCAGCCGCCAAATCAGCGGTGCCCGATCTCTCTTGCAGCGCCTGACGCCCTTATGAAATCCGAAACGCGCAAGACGCTCTATTCCTTTCTCGGCGAGCTCGTCGTCTACGGCCTCCTCGTCGTCGTTTACTTTTTTCTCGTCCTCCATTTCCTCGGCGACTGGCTGGCGCAGCTGAATAAGGAGAACGTCAAGCTCTACGCCCTCGTCGCCATCGGGTTGATCATCGGCCAGGCCGTCGTCCTGGAGTCGGTCACGACCCTCATCTTCCGGCTCATGCGCGGCCGCTCCGAATGATTTTCCTCGCCATGAATTTCCCCATCTCGGGGACGGAGATCAGTCCGATTTACCTGGTCGTGATCGGGTTCCTGATCGGAATCATGGGCGGCTTTTTTGGCGTCGGCGGCAGTTTCATCGCCGGCCCGGCGCTGCGCGCGATCGGGATGCATTGGAATTTCGCCGTCGGCACCGATCTCGCCCACATCGTCGGCAAATCGGTCGTGGCCGCGAAGCGCCATCGCGCCCTCGGCAATGTCGATCTGCGCCTCGGCCTGATCATGGCCGCGGGCACGATCGTCGGCGCGGAATGCGGCGCGCAGTTGATCGAGCTCCTGAAACGCCGGGGCAACGTCGACTTCGTCGTCAGCGTGATCTCGATCGCGATCTACTGCAGCATTTCGACTTTCATGATCTGGGAAAGCTGGAAAACCCTCCGGCTGCAAAAGGAGAAAGTGAAGAAAGGGGAGAAGATCGCGCAAGGGGCGTCACGCCAAGGACGAATCCTCCTTTGCCGGCCTAACGAAAGCGGTGCAGAACGTCCCGCTCTGGCCGATGGTTTCGCTCCCCACCTCCGGGATCAAGTCTATCTCGCTCTGGGTCATCATTCTCGTCTCCTTTATTGGCGGTCTCTTCAGCGGCTTCCTCGGCGGCGGCGCCGGTTACATCCGCATGCCGATGATGGTTTACCTTCTCGGGGTTCCGACTCATCTCGCGGTCGGGACAGATCTGTTTGAAATTATCATCTCCGCGAGTTACGGAACTTTCAGCCATGCCATCAAAGGCAACGTCGATATTATGGTCGCCCTCGTCATGAACACGGGCGCGGCGATCGGCGCGCAGATCGGCGCCATCCTCACCCAATATTTCGCCGGGCCCGAAGATCCGTCTTTTCTTCGTCCCCCTGCCGCTCATCGGGGCGGCCATCGTCGTTTACACTTTGCTCACCGGACACAAACTTTAGCCGACCATGCGCCTTCTTATTTGCAGCGATGGAACGGATCCGGCGGATAACCCGACCCGGCTCGGCGGTCTGATCGCCGGCCCCTGCCAGGCGCAGACCACCTTGCTCGGCATCGCCGAGGACGCAGAGCGATGAGGAGCCGTTGCGGCAGGCGCTTGAAAGCGAAGCCGGGCATGCTGCGGGAGATGAATGTCACGCCCGTCGATCGTCGTCCGCTCGGGCGAGCCGATTCGCCAGATCCTGGCCGAGACGACGGCCAACGAATACGACCTCGCGATCGTCGGCGCCCGGCGCAAAGGGAGCGGCGGGACTGTATTGGCGGCCGGAGAAAACCTACGAGGTGATCAAGGCCGTCCCGCCGCCCGTGCTGGTCGCGATGGGCGAGGTCAAGAAAGTGCAACGGATCCTGGTTTGCACCGGCGGGAAACGCTACATCGACGACGCCGTCCAGCTGGCGGGCGAGATCGCGAAGTGCGTCGGCAGCACCGTCACCCTCCTCCACGTCATGGCGGAACCGCCCGCCATTTATGCCGATCTCGTTAGGCTGGAAGAAGACGTCGAGCGTCTGCTCACTTCCGATTCCGAGCTCGGGCAGCAACTTGCGCGGCCAAAAAGAGAGCCTGGAAAAGATGGGCCTGGAGGTCGAGATCCGCGTCCGGCACGGGCTCGCGCTCGACCAGATTTTTGCCGAAGTGCGCGAGGGCGAGCACGACCTGATCGTGACCGGCACCTCGCAGGCGCGCGGCACTTTCCGCCATTACATCATGGGCGACCTGACCCGCGGGATTTTGAACCGCGCCGATTGTCCCGTGCTCGTGGCGCGGGCGGGCAAGATCGTCGATCACGAAGACGCGGAGGGCGGATTTTTCCATCGCCTCCTGCACGGCTTCGGCGCGGGCAAAGGCGCCTAACGAGTCGGGAGACCGCCGCTCCGCGGGTGTAGCGGCGGGCGTGTCGCCCGCAAAGGGTCGCGGCAAGTGGCCCGCCGCGAAACGCTGCGCCTGCGGCCGACACGGCCGCCGCTACATCGCTTGCATGGCCAAGCGCTGCCGTTATGCTGCGCCAGCTCGCATATGAATCAAAAATCCCGTTTCCTTCTCGTTAGGCTCAGCCTCTTTTTCGTTCTCATCCTCGGCCTCGTTCTTCTCCCGGCCTGCTCGAAAAAGAAGGGCGGCCAGGGCGCCGGCAGCACCGGCGATTACGTCACCGGAACGCCGTTGCCCGATCGCCAGGAAGGCACCTCTTTCCTCAGCGGCAACGTCGATCGCAATCAATTTCAGCCGATCTATTTCGACTTCGACAGCCAGACCATCCGCAGCTCCGAGAACGGCAAAATCCAGCAGGTCGCCAGCTTCCTCCAGCAGGGCAGCGCTCAGATCATCATCGCCGGGTTCACCGATGAGCGCGGGACAGCGGAATACAACCGCGGCCTCGGCGAACGCCGCGCCCAATCCGTCCGCGAAGCCCTCATCGCGATGGGTGCCGACGCGCAGAACATCCAGACCGTCAGCTTCGGCGCCGATATGCCGGCCGATCCCGGTTCCGACGAATCCGCCTGGGCGAAAAATCGCCGCGCCGAAATCGGCGTGGTGAAATAGCGCCGCCCGCCATCCGAAGATTTTCGGGGTTTAATCGCCCAGCCGAAAACAGGCGAAAAAGTTCCGCCTCATTTTCGTCAGGCGACTTGGTAGCGTCTTCCGTCATGAATATTCGTCAGGCAACACTCCAGGACCTCGATCAGCTGGTTCCGCTCTTCGACTGTTATCGCCAGTTCTACGAGCAGCTGTCTGACCCAGCCCTCGCCCGCTCCTTTCTCAGGGAACGACTGACTCGCGATCAGTCGGTCATCTTCCTCGCCTTCGATGGACAGCAGCGGGCGATCGGCTTCACCCAATTATATCCCAGCTTCTCCTCCATCTCTGCGGCGCGGCTCTTCATCCTGAACGATCTTTTTGTTCATCCAGACGCCCGCCGGAGCGGCGCCGGTGCTGCGCTCCTGCGCGCCGCCGCCGACTTTGGCCGCGCCGCCAACGCCGTGGAACTGGAACTGAGCACTGCCACAAGCAACCAGGCTGCCCAGGCCCTTTATGAGCGCGAAGGCTGGCGGCGAGACAAGGGCTTCTATGTTTACAGACTCAGTCTCGTATCACCGGAAGGCGCCTGACTGTCAGGCCCGGCTGGCGCGAACCTGACGCCCTGGGCCGGCGGCGCGATCTTCTTCTTATTTGCCAATGGCGACTCCGAATATTTCCCCATCCGCACGCCGCAACTGGATCGCGCATCTCTGGCACGAATGGCTTTTTGAACTTCGCCGGCCGGTTCTGCCGGCCGCCGCGCGTCCCAACCCGGCGGAATGGCCTAACGATCGTCTCACCGCCGCCTGGCTCGGCCATGCCACCGTCTTGCTCAATTTTTACGGGGTCACAATTCTGACCGATCCGGTGCTGTTGCTGCGAATCGGGATTCCGCTGCCTTTCACCGCGATCGGGCCGAAGCGCCTGACCGAGCCCGCGCTGACGGTGGAGGAACTGCCGCCGATCGATCTCATCCTGCTTTCGCACGCGCACTTCGATCATCTCGATTGGCGCACACTGCGCCGCTTTGGCAGCGGGACGCAGGTCGTGACCGCGTCTCGCACTCGCGACCTGCTCGGCTGGACAAAGTTGCGCCGGATCACCGAGCTGGGCTGGGGCGAGGCGACGACAGTGGAAACGCCGGCCGGTTCGCTTCTCGTTAGGGCGTTTCCCGTCCGGCATTGGGGGGCGCGGATGCGGAGCGATGATTACCGCGGCTATAACGGCTACGTCCTGGAGCGAAACGGCCGGCGGGTCATCTTCGCCGGGGATACTGCCCTAACGAGTTTCGCGGCATTGCGCGACGAGCGGCCCTACGAGCTCGCGATCATGGGAATCGGCGCCTACGAGCCGTGGATTCGTTCGCACTGCAACCCGGAGGAGGCGGTGCGCGATGGCGACGGAAGCCGGGGCGCGCTTCATCCTGCCGGTGCATCACCAGACCTTTAAGCTGAGCTTCGAGCCGTTCCGGGAACCGATCGAGCGGTTCGTTAGGGCGCTGGCCGACGAGCCGGAGCGGATCGCGCTGCGCGAGATCGGCGAGACCTTCGTCCACCCCGAGTCGCAAATTGGACAGCCGGGATGATCTGGCTTAACGAATTCCCGAAGGGTTCACCTTATGTTTAGTCCGACAAAAATTTACTTCATCGTCTTCGGTCTCCTGACCATCGCCGGCGGCATCATGGGATACGTCAAGGCCGGGAGCACGGCTTCGCTCATTGCCGGCGGGGTCAGCGGCATTCTCCTGATCGTGGCGGCGCTGCTTTTGCCCAGCCATGTCGTGGTCGGGCTCGCGCTCGGCGGAATCGTTTCGCTTTTGCTCGCCGCGAGATTTTTACCCGCTTTCTTCAAGGCCGGGAAAATGATGCCGGACGGGATGATGGCGCTTCTCAGCATCCTCGGCGTCGCCTTTGCCATCGCCGCCTGGATCCGCAAATAGCGGCTGCGCGTGCGGAAGTTCCGACTACGAACGCTGCGCTGGGTCGCGCTCCTGCTTTTCCTCGGCCTCTTCGGCGCGATCGTCCTGCGCTGGATTTCGCTCGAGCGTCTGCGCCTCGGGCTGCAACAGCTCGGCCCTCTCCCGCATCCCACGGCGAGCGCGACTCCTGATATTATTCCGACCCCGACGCGCCCGCCGGTCATCGGCGGAAAACTGGACACGGCGAAATTGTGGAGCGGGATCACGGTCCACGCGGAGGTGAACCCGACGCCCGGCGCCGCGGCCTCGATCGAGCGGAACGACCCGGAGAGTTATGTGCTCGATTTGAAATTGAACGTGCGCGTGCCGACCCCGAACCGGACGATCGAGGAGCTGGCCACGGTCACGCCGGAGTTGCCGAAACTCCTGCCGGAGCTGGCGAAGACGATCGGTCCCGAGCCGGTCTCGCCGCTCTTCCAGCAGCTTTACGATCTCAAGGTCCAGACCCTGCGGAACGATCTCGTTAGGCTGGATCAGCTTCTTTCCCGGCACAATTTCTACGACTGCCAGACCATCCTGCGCCTCCAGCATCCGGAGACGAAACGGAGCGCCATCCTGCTCCAGTCCGAGATGGACGTGGACGCCGACGGCTCCGATTCGGACCGGATGCCGGGGATCGACGGGAGCTCGGCAAACTTCCAGCCCTTCACCAGTTACCGCTGGAAAAAGAGGACGGCGCGTGCCGAGCTCGTTTCTACCCGCGGCGGAGGCAAAGCTGCTCCGCTACGAAAAGGAATTCGCGCAGAAAGGCCTAACGATGGAGCGAAACCGCGACCTGCGGATCGGCATCCAGCGGATGAAAGCCGAAGTCGATTCGCTCAAGCGCTTCAGTTTTCTCATCGCCTCGACCGATCCCTACATTGTGCTCCCGGGAATTTTAAGCCGGGCCGGGAATGCCGGACGGGTGGGCGATTACGCGGTGGTGATTTACGGGAACGCGATTTATCCCGCGATCGTGGGCGACGTCGGCCCGCCGGACAAGGTGGGCGAAGCCGCGCTTCGGATCGCGAAGCAGATCAACCCGATCTCGACCCCCTACAGCCGGCCGGTGAGCGATCTCAAGGTCACCTACCTCATTTTCCCCGGCACGGCGGACACGCCCTTTGGCCCGCCCGACCTGGAAAAAATCCACGCGCGCTGCGAAAAGCTGGTGCAGGAAATGGGCGGCGCGAGCGTGCCGCTGCATCGCTGGGAAAACCTGATCCCGACGCCGACTCCTACGCCGTCGCCCACCCCGACACCTTCTCCGACCCCGTCCGCTGCGCCGAGTGTGAGCCCGTCGCCTAACGAAAGTGCGACGCCGACCCCGACACCGCTGGTGGAGCCGACCTTTGCTTTCCCGACTCCGAGCGAATCTCCTTCCACTTCTCCGACGCCTTCGCCTTCACTCATTCCGACGACGTCGCCGCTGGTGACCCCCACTCCGAGTCCGTAGGGCGCGATGGTCTTGGGGGATTTCGGGATCCTCTTGGAATTAGCCGTTAGGCCGGGCGTTTGGCTGCACCTTGATTCCGATGCTCTTCAGCTTTTGCTGGCCGCCTTTCGCCCGTTCCATGGCGCTGGAATAACTGGCGGCTGACATGTCGGCTGGCGTTGCGCGTTGTTTGGGCGACGGTCGCGATACTCAAGCCGTTGGAGGTCGCCAGGCTCGTCCAGCTCTGGCCTTTGTTCCGGGCAGTCGCGACTTCCTGCACCTTGTTGCTGTTCCCGCGGGCAATGGCGTTGATGGCGCACAGGTCGCCGAAACGCAGTCGTAAAAGATCCTGCTGCGCCTGCAATTCTCGCGCGCTCACTCCGGTGGCGTTGGCGACGGCGTCGACGGCGAAGCGACGCCCGATCCTTGTTCCCGGCGGCGGCATTGAGGCGCCGAATGCTGCCGAGGAGCGCATTCTCGTCGTTCCCGGCGTAGGATCTTTTTGGAACCCGCACCGAACCGCCTCCGAGCAGGCTCCCAACCGGCGGCGGGACATAGATCGTTTCGAAATCCTCCTCATTTTCGGCGATGGGGGAGTCGACCGACCCGACGGCAACGGACTGACCCGCGACGGCTCCAGAGTTAGCGGACTGCTGCGGAGCGGAGCAACCGGCGACCATGCAAAGGGTCGCAACGACACCGACAAGCGGCTTGTGCATGGCGGTTTATATCCCTGGGCGCGAGAAAGCGTCAAGGCGAAAAATCGTTCGCCGGTAAGGCGTCAGAGATTTCCCGGGGGAAGGGAGGGACCGACCAAGCGCCAGTCCCTCCCGTGCGTAAATTAGGTCCCGGGCCGGGCCTTATCGCGGACTCCGATTTCGTGCAACTTGCGCTGTCCGCCCTTTCTCCGTTCCGCGTTATTGGAGAAGCTGGTGGCCGTCATCTCGGAAGCATTGCGAGTCACCTGGGCCACGGTGGCGACACTTAAGCCGTTGGCTTTGGCCAAATCCGTCCAACTCCGGCCTTGCGACCGGAGGCTGGCGATCTCCTTCACTTTGGTGGTATTGCCGCGGGCGATGGCATTGATCGCGCAGAGCTCGCCGAAACGCAGACGCAAGCTATCCTGTTGCGCCTGCAAAGCCTGTTCGCTGACACCGGTGGCGCGGGCGACCGCATTCACGACAAACGGACGCTCCTCCGACGTGCCGGCAGCCGCGTTGAGGCTCCGGATGTTGCCGTTGAGCGCTCTCTCATCCGCGCCGGCATATTTTTTCGGCACGCGAACGGAGCCGCCTCCGAGCAAGCTGCCCACTGGTGGTGGAACATAAACCGTGTCGTATTCCTGTGTATCGGCGGCGGGCGCGGAGTCGACTGAGGAGACGACGGTGGTGGATGATGAAGTAGTCGCGGCCTGGGGGCTGGCGGCGGGTTGAGGTCCGGCGCATCCGACGGCCAGGCAGAGGGTTGATGCTATTCCAAGAACGGATTTGAACATTCCGCGCTTTTACTCTTTTGGGAAAGAAGGTCAAGCACGCTTTTGCGAGGAGCGTTCATGGGGTCCGGAAGCAAGCTACCCCGCATGGATTCGAACCATGAATAACGCCTCCAAAGGGCGCTGTGTTACCGTTACACCACGGGGTATCTCGATGCTCTCCGCCGCGCCCCGGTGGTTGGGCCGAGGACGCGCTACGAATCTTTAAAGCGCAAACGACAATTCGCAAATCAACTCCGCGCACGCGCAGCGATACGCCAAGAAACCGGAGCCGGTTTTCTAAAAGGGAATGAGCGGCGAGAGCGGGGGGCCGCCTTCTCGGGTGCTCGCAGCCGTCGCCAGGACCGATTTGATTTGCCCGATCACTTCCATCGGCTGATACGGCCGGCGGACGAACCCGGCCAGGCCCGCCTCCATCATCTGCGAGAGCCGCGCTTCTTCGATGAAGCCGGTGTTGAGGACGACGAGCGCCTTTGGGTCGATCTCGCGCAGCCGATGGAAAGTCTCTTCCCCGTCCATCAAAGGCATGGTCAGATCGAGCAGGACGAGGCTAAAACGTCCGGGACGGGACCGGTAAAGCTCGAGACATTCGATTCCGGATTGCGCGGTCACCACCTCAAATCCCGCCTGCATCAGGACTTGCCGGGAAAGAACGAGCGCCATCGGTTCATCGTCGACCACCATGATGCAGCCGGATCTCCCGTGACCGAACGCGGCGCTCGACCGGCCCGGGTTTGCGAACGAGGGATGGAGCAGGATTTTGCGTTCGCTGCCCCCGGCGTGCTCGGCCAGCCGGCTCATCACTTCGGTCGCCCGGTCCGTGCTCAGGTGGAGCATGTCGAAATATTTCCGCGCGCGCGTGTCGCCGTCCCAGATTTTCTCGAGCAGCTTGACCGTGCCGGCGATGATCTGGAGGAGGTTATTCATCTCGCTCGCGGCCGCCGGGAGCATGTCGGCCTGTTTCGTCCCCTGGGTGGTGGAAAAGTCTTCTCTCATTGGAAAAGAACTCCCATTCCCAGCAGACGGGCGGGCAGGCGGGCGCTCAAATTAGATTCCATCGCGATCTATGGGAGCACCTCAAGTGCCGCCGGGAGAACTTTCGCGTCCGGCCGTTTTCCCGGGCGAGGGACGTGCCGCGCCCGGCTTTCTGGGTAGCTTGCGCGTCGTGAAAGTGAACTCTTCGAAATTTCTCGTGCCGCCGGGCGGCGGCTGGCGCTTGGACCAGGCGCCGACCGCGATCAATCCCCTCTACAAATCGAAGTCGCATTACCGCAAAATGCTCGACCGCCAGATCGAGGAATTGAGCGAGCTCCAGACCCTGCTTTACGCCCACAATCGTTACGCGCTCCTCCTCATTTTCCAGGCGATGGACGCCGCCGGCAAAGACAGCGCGATCAAGCACGTCATGTCGGGCGTCAATCCCCAGGGCTGCCAGGTTTTCAGTTTCAAACACCCGAGCGCGGAAGAGCTCGACCATGATTTTCTTTGGCGGACGACCCGTTGCCTGCCGCAGCGCGGACGAATCGGGATTTTTAACCGCTCCTATTACGAGGAGGTGCTCATCGTCCGCGTCCATCCCGAGATTTTGCGCGCCCAATCGTTACCCGCCGAAGCGATCGATGAAAAAACGATCTGGGAAGAGCGCTATCGCTCGATCAACGATCTCGAGAGCCATCTCTCCCGCAGCGGCACGCGCATCCTGAAATTTTTCCTCCACGTCTCGAAGGAAGAACAGCGCCAGCGCTTCCTCGCCCGGCTGGAGGAGCCGGAGAAGAACTGGAAATTCAGCGTCGCGGATCTCGCCGAGCGTGAACTGTGGGACAAATACATGGCCGCCTACGAGTCCTGCCTTCGCGCCACGAGCACTAAAGAAGCGCCATGGTTTGCCGTCCCGGCCGACGACAAGAAGAACGCGCGCCTCATCATCGCCGACGCGATCGTCGCTGCCCTCAAGGATTTGAAGATGTCCTATCCCCAGCCCGACCCGGCGCACCGCAAAGAGCTGGAAAAAATCCGCAAAACACTCGCGCATGAGAAGTCGTAGGCGCTGGCTCCTAAATCAATTTGTCATCCCGATCCGGCGAAGCGCGGAGAGGGACCTCGCAGTTGCAAGCTGCGGTTTCGCTTTCTCAGGAAGCCGATATTGCAATTGCGAGGCCACGTTTGACTTCGCTTCGCTCCTCTCAGTGCAGGCTCTTCGCCGTCTGCGCGGCTCCGGATGACAAAGCTTTTCCTTAGCGACCGCACTCGATGACTCCTTCCCGCCTTAATTTCCGCCTCGAAGCCGAGGCGCCCGGCTCGCGCGCCCGGGCCGCGACCTTTCGCACTTTGCATAACGAAGTGACAACGCCGCTCTTCATGCCGGTCGGCACGAAGGCGACGGTCAAGGCGCAACTCCCGCGCACGCTCGAGGAAGCCGGCACGCAAATTCTGCTCGCGAATACTTATCACCTCCTGCTCCGGCCGGGCCCGGAAGTTTTTCGCCGCACCGGCGGCATCCACGGTTTCATGAGCTGGGATCGCTCGGTCCTGACCGATTCCGGCGGCTTCCAGATTTTCTCCCTCCCGCACTCCCGCGCCATGAGCGAAGAGGGCGCGCGCTTCCAGAGTTACCTCGACGGCCGCACCATTCTGCTCAGCCCCGAGGTCAGCATCGAGACCCAGATCGCGATCGGGAGCGACATCATGATGGCGCTCGATCAATGCATCGCCTCGACCGCGGATGAAGCGAGTGCGCGCGCGGCGATGGAGATCACGCATCGCTGGGCGGCGCGCAGCCTGGCGGCGCGGGGCGATTCGCCGCAATCGATGTTTGGCATCGTGCAGGGCGCGCTCTTCAAGGATCTGCGGCGCGAGAGCGCGGCGGCGTTAGGCGAAATGCCCTTCGATGGTTTTGCCATCGGCGGGCTCGCGGTCGGCGAAGGCCGGAGCGAGCGCGAAGACATCTGCGAATTCACCGCCCAGCTTTTGCCTAACGACAGGCCGCGCTATCTCATGGGCGTGGGCACGCCGCTCGACATCCTCGAAGCCGTCCACCGCGGGGTCGACATGTTCGATTGCATCATGCCGACCCAGCTCGCGCAGCGCGGCGCCGTTTTTACTTCGCGCGGCTTTCTCCAGATGCGCCGCGGGGTTTACAAATTTTCCAACGACAAACTCGATCCCGGAGTGCAATTGCCCGACCTGCGCCCGCTACTCGCGCGCCTATCTCCATCACCTCACGAAAGCGAGCGAGACGCTGGGCTGGCAGCTCCTCGGCAAGCACAACATCCATTTCTATCACCAGCTCATGCGCGACATCCGGGCCAGCATCCTGAGCCGGTCGCTTCGCGCGAATTTTACCGGGAGAAACGCGAGATCCTGCAGGAGTCGGACCGCGAATATCCCGCGCTCCACCCCAAGCCGGCCCGGGTCAAGTCGATGTCGTTAGGCAATTACGAAGTCCACATTGCGCACGAAGGTTTCGCCAGCGTCCGGCAGGTCTCCTCGGGCGAGATCATGCACATGCGCACCCCGCCGATGGAAGAGGCGCACAGCCTTTACGTCGAGCAATCGAAGCTGGCCGAGCGCCTCACTTTCTCCGACGAGCCGCTCGTGATCTGGGATGTCGGCCTCGGCGCCGCGGCCAACGCCATGGCCGCAATCCAATGCTACGAAGCGCAGGCCAAGCTCGGTCCGGTCCGCCCGCTGCACCTAATCAGTTTCGAGAACGATCTCGATTCGCTCACCCTCGCGCTGCGGCACGACGAGAAGTTTCTTTATCTCCGGCACGGCGGTCCGGTCGGCATTTTGGAACGGGGCGCGTGGCAATCGAAGCAACACCCCGGTCTCAGTTGGCAGCTCGTTAGGGGCGATTTTCTCGAAACCGTCACGCAGGCGCCGCTCCCGCCCGATCTGATTTTTTACGACATGTTTTCGAGCCGCACTCATCGCGAGCAATGGACGCTCGAAATGTTTCGTCGGCTTTTTGCCGCCTGTGCCGGACGGGCGGTCGAACTTTTCACCTACACGCCACTCCACTGCCTCACGCGCCGCGCTGCTCGCCGCCGGCTTCTTCATTGCGAAGGGGCGCAGTGCCGGGGTGAAGGAAGAGACCACCATCGCGCTCACGCCCGCCGCGGTCGCATCGGCTCATTCCCACCAACTGCTCGACCGCGCCTGGCTCGGACGCTGGAATCGTTCCCAGGCCAAGTTCCCGGCCGAGATTGCGATGGAAGAGCGGCCCGCTTTCGAAGATTTGATCCGTGCGCACGAACAATTTCAGACGGCTCCGTCGCTCTCGGAAGCCCAACACACTCATGCAAATTAACATCGGAATTCTCGGTCTCGGCACGGTCGGTTGCGGCACGCTCAGCCTCCTGCAACGCAACCACGCGCTCATCGCGCAGCGCGCCGGTTGCGACCTGCAAGTCACGCGCATCGCGACCCGCACGCCGGACAAGGCGCGGCCGGTCCAATTCGATCGGCAGATCGTGAGCAACGATGTCGACGGACTTTTAAGCGATCCGGAAATTCACCTCGTGGCCGAGTTGATCGGCGGCGTCGATCCGGCGCGCGATTACGTCCTGCGCGCGATCGCGGCGGGCAAGTCCGTCGTCACGGCGAACAAGGAATTGATCGCCAAACACGGCCCGGAAATTCTGGAAGCGGCCGATCGCGCGGGAGTGGATTTTCTTTTTGAAGGCAGCGTCGGCGGGGGCATCCCGCTCATCGCGCCGTTGCGCGAAAGCCTGGTCGGCAACCGGGTCGTGCAATTGATGGCCATCCTCAACGGCACCACGAATTATATCCTCACGAGAATGACCGCGGAAGGCGCTGACTTCGGCGAAGTGCTGCGCGAGGCCCAGGCGCTTGGTTATGCCGAGGCCGATCCTTCGGCCGATGTCGATGGCTTCGACACCATGTACAAGCTTGCGATTCTCGGCAGCATCGCTTTCAACGTGCCGGTCGAGCTGGAGAAAATCTTTCGCGAAGGCATTCGCAAGGTCGGCGCGCGCGACATCGATTATGCGCGCGAGCTTGGTTATGTCGTGAAACTGATCGCGCTCGGCCGCCGGCATGAGAACGGCGAGATCGAGCTGCGCGTTCATCCTGCGCTCCTGCCGCGGAATCATCCGCTGGCGAGCGTGAACGATGTTTTCAACGCCGTCCTCGTGACCGGCGACGCCGTCGGCAACGTCATGTTCTACGGCCGCGGCGCGGGCGGCGATCCGACCGGCTCGGCCGTAGTCGGCGATCTCGTCGCGGCGGCGCGCAACATTCGCACCAACTCGACCGGCCGCGTCGGCACGGGAAAGTTTACCGCGGCGGCGTCCCGGAATTTTCCGGACATCAAAACGCGCTTCTGCGTCCGACTCCAGGTGGTCGATCAACCAGGAACGCTGGCGAAAATCGCGGCCGTCTTCGGCGAGCACGGGGTCAGCATCGATTCTCTTGTCCAAAAGCATTCCGATGGCGCGACCGCGGAAATTTTCTGGGTCACGAAAATGACCACCGAAGCCGCGATGGCGGCCTCACTTGAGGCTTTTCGGCATCTCACCTCGGTTACCGAGGTGTCGTGCGTCCTGCGCGTGGAGGGTGAGTAAATACGAGTCGTGAGGTGACTAACGAGGGGGGACCTCGGCTTTTTCGGCGTAGGGTCCGGCCTGGAGAAGGCCGTCGATCCCGCCCTGGTTTTGCAGGAGCGCTTTCATGCTCCAGTGAATGTGCCCGGGCGAGGAAGTGCCGCGGCGGGTGAGCGCGATCTGTTCCACGATCTCGCGCGCCGGTCGCTTCGAGCCGATTCGTTCCGTCGCGATCCCGGGCCAGACCGGTTTGCCACGGCTCTGCGCGCGCCACCAATCGAGCAGGACCGGGAAGCTCTGCTTCGCCGGCTCGATGCCCCAGTAGAGCTGCGGCGCGAGATAATCGACCCAGCCTTCCGCGAGCCATTTGCGCGAATCGGCGAAAAGCTGCGCGTAGGAATCGAGCTGCGCCTCGATCGTCGGCGGCACGCCGGGTCGCCAGATTCCAAACGGGCTGATCCCGACTCGCACCCGCGGTTTGCTCGATTTCACCGAGCGATAAAGCGAGCGCACGAAGTCGTTGATATTTTCCCGGCGCCAATCCGCGCGGCTCAGCCCGCTTTTCGCGCCGTAGCGCTGCCAGCTCGCGTCGTCGGGAAACGACGCGTCGCCGGGCTTGAGCGGATAGGGATAAAAATAATCGTCGAGATGCACGCCATCGACGTCGTAACGCCGCGCGATGTCGGTGATGACCTCGATCACATAAGCGCGCGCGGCCGGTTCGCCTGGATCGATCCAGAGTTGTTTCCCGAAACGCCGGACCCATTCCGGATGCGCTTTGGCGACGTGATTCGACGGCAGTTTTTCGCTCGAGCTGACGGCGGCGCGAAAAGGATTCACCCAGGCGTGCAGCTCGATCCCGCGCGCGTGCGCTTCGGCGATGGCGAACTCGAGCGGATCGTAACCGGGCGACACGCCCGCGCTGCCGCTGAGGAATTTCGACCACGGCTCTTTCTTCGAGGCGTAGAGCGCATCGCTCGCCGGGCGGACCTGGAGCAGGATCGCGTTCAGCTTCAAGGCCGCGGCGCGATCGAGCAGCGCGCGCAGTTGCGCTTTCTGGGTGGCGGCGGGCAGGCCCGGTTTGGAAGGCCAGTCGAGATTGTAAACCGTCGCGACCCACGCCCCGCGGAACTCGCGCTCCGCGCCGTCCGCGACGGAGAAGCGTGCCTAACGAAAAGAGAAGGACGAGAAAGATTCGGAGCGAAATCATGTGCGTCACTGTAACAGCGGTTGACCTTCATTGTACCGGGCGGCGACCCCGCCGGGTTGGCTCGTCGCATCGCCCCGGCTACAGGCGGACTCCACCGCTGCCGGAAATATCTTGCCGACTTCGCCTTCGATCCGGAGCGAGACACAGGACTCGTGGTCGTGCTCGGTCGCGCCGCGATTGATGATCACGTAGGGCACGCCGCGTTGCGCGGCCATGAGCGGAAAAGCCGAGGCCGGGTAAACCGAAAGGGTGGAACCGAGCGCCACGACCAGGTCCGCTTCCTCGGCGGCGTGGCGGGCGCGTTCCAGTTCGTTAGGCTCGAGACTTTGCCCGAAGCTGATCGTGGCCGGCTTCAAGAATCCGCCGCATTCGCAGAGGGGCGGCGTGCGTTGCGCGCGAAAGAAATCGAAATGCGGCTCCGGATCGCTCCGGCGTTTACAGCTCTGGCATTCGATGAGCGAATTCGTGCCGTGCAACTCGACCAGCCGCGCCGCGCTCGTGCCCGCGAGGCTGTGCAGGCCGTCGATATTCTGCGTCACCACCATTCGAATCTTGCCCGGCTTCTTCCAGCCGGACGATGGCCCGATGGACGTCGTTAGGCTGGGCGTCGCGAAAAGATTCCCAGGCTTCCAGTTTGTAATCCCAGTGCTCGATCCGGGCCGCTTCCGAGCTCATGAAATCCTCGTAGTAAACCGGCTGCCGCCGCGTCCAGACGCCCTGCGGCCCGCGAAAATCGGGAATCCCGCTGCCGGTGGAAATGCCGGCGCCGGTGAAAAGAAAAATCCGGCGCGCGGCGCGGAGATGGTCGCTCAGTTCGATCACGCGCCCCCAACCTGCGATCGAGGGCGGGAGTTTGGCAACTTATTCGGCGGCGGACGGCTCGGGGGAAATGGTGAGCCTGGTCGTGCCCGGTTGCGGCAGCCGGATCTCGACCGTGGTGCCGCGGCCCTTCTTGCTCGTGACTTCGATCGTGCCCTGGTGTCCGGTCACGATCGATTTCGCGATCGCCATTCCCAAGCCGGTGCCGTGCGATTTTCCGTGGGTGACGAAGGGCTCGAAAAGCTTCGGCAGGAGCTCGGGCGGAATGCCAATCCCGGTATCGGAGATGCGGAAGACGACCTGGCCGTCGGCGAGATCGGTGCCGAGGGTGAGGAGGCCGCCGTTGGGCATGGCCTCGAGAGAGTTCTTGATCAGGTTGCCGAGGACGCGGACAAAGCGTGAGAGGTCGATGTGGAGATTGCCCTCGTAGCGAATGTCTTTCGCGATCTGGATTTTTTCGCCGCGGTGCAGACAAAGCGACTGGACGTTGAGTTCCTCAAGCAAACGCCAGACGGAAACCGTCTTGCATTCGAGGGCGGACTGGCCGCGCGCGTAATCGAGCAGCTCCTGCGTCATCGAGAGCATGCCGTCGACCGCCTTGTCCATCATCTTGGTCAGCTGCAACTGGCGCGGATCCTTCGTCTCGCTCGCGATCAGGTCGGAGCAGCCGCGGATGATGCAGATCGGATTCTTGAGATCGTGAATGATGCTGTTGGCCATCGAGCCGACGAGGCTGAGACGCTCGGTCCGCATCACTTCGGTGATGAAATGGGAGTTGACCGTGCGCAGGCGTTCCGTGACGGAGCGGAGGAAATTCATGTGCAGGCGGCTGGGCGCGAGCGCGAGAATGTGCTGGAAGGTCGGTTCGTCGACCGTCCCGAGAAGGGTGGCATCGACCGCGGTCGCCATGGCGGAACGCGGCTGGCCGTCGAGCAGCGCCATTTCGCCAAAAAAGTTTCCCGGTTGAATGAAACCGAGGGTTTCCTGTTCGCCGCCCCGGCCCGACTTCGAGATCTTGACCGAGCCCTGGCCGACGAGATAGAGCAGGTCGCCCGGGTCGCCTTCGCGGAAAATGATCTCGCCCGGCTGGAGCTGCACGACGCCGACCTCGGGCGCGATTTCTTCCAGCACATGCGGCTCGATGCCCTCGAAAATTCGATTGCTGGCGAGGCCGTCAAAAATCTGTGCGGCGGAGGAGTTCATGAAACGAGATTGCGCGCCGCCGCCGGCTGCGGGGGCAGGTCGCGCCCGCGCTCGCCCGCCTGTTGCAGGACGATTTCGATCTGCTCGATGACGTCGTTAGGGCGGTAGGGACGGCTGAGGTATCCGGAAAGGCCGCTCGCGATCATGCGCTCGAGCCGGTTTTTTTCGATGAAGCCGGTGTTGAGAAGCACCGCCACCTGCGGGTCGACCGAGCGGAGCCGCTTGAAAGTTTCCTCGCCGTCCATGAACGGCATGGTGAGATCGAGCAGGATGAGATCGAACTTGCGCGGGTTGGCCCGGAAGAGATCGAGCGCGTCGAAACCGGACTGCGCCACGACCACGGTGTAGCCGGCCTGGGAAAGAATTCTCTGGCCGAGGATAAGCGCCATCGGCTCGTCGTCCACGATCAGGATGCAGCGCGAGACTCGGCGCGCGTTTCGTCACCGGTTTGGTTTTGAATTCCGCCACGAGCGCGGGATGTAAAAGGATCTTGTCGTCGGCCCCGCCGACCTGCTGCACGAGCTGCGCCGTCACCTTGGCCGCGCGTTCCACGCTGACCAGGAGCATCTCGAAATATTTCTCCGAACCGGGCGCGCCTTCCCAGACGTTCTCCAGCATCGAGACGGTGCCGGAAACGATCTGGAGGAGATTGTTCAGCTCGCTCGCGGCGGCAGGAATGCCGCGTCCGGCGGCGTCGTCGGCGTATTCGTGCTCACGCTGCATTAGAATCCGGGGGCCGCGTCGAGCGACTGGGTGGTGGCGCCGTTCCCGCCGAAGGTGCCGGTAGTGGTGCCGTTGCCGCCGAACCCGGTGTAGTTCGGGATGTTGGTGAAGACGCTGGCCGGTGAGGTGCCGAGCACGGTCACGACTTTGCCGTTGAAGATGGTGACGGTGTCGGCCGCGATGATCTTGAGACTGTTGCCGCTGAGGGTGACGTTATCGGTGAAATTGACCTGGCCGTTACTCCCGCCGGCGTAAAGTTTGATCGTGCTCGCGGCGTCGATCGAACCGCCGCCGACGTTGAGGGTGCCGTTGTTGCCAAGAGCGCCGACTTTGACGACGTCACCGTTCAAGGTGGCGTTGTTCACGTTGACGACGCCGGTCGCGCCGGTGTTGGTCATTTCCACCGTGCCGCGGCTGGCTTTGACGGTGCCGTTGACGTTCACGTCGCCGCCGGCGGAGGTGAGTTTAATGGTGCCGCCGGGGCCGGGCGCGAGGCCGTTCAGGAGCGCGAGCAATTGTCCGCTGCTGCTGATGGAAATGGCGGTGCCGGTGGTCTTGTTGCTGGTGACATTAATCGTCCCGCCTGTCCGGCTGGCTTTCGGCGAGACGCTCTCCGAAACCTTGATGGTGGAGCTAACCGCAACGGTGCCGCCGCTGGTGACATTGACGGTGCCGCCGTTGCCGCCGGTCGAGAAAAAGTTGGAGCCGGTGGTGGCGGTAATCGGAACGTTGACCGTGACGTTGCCCGGAATCGGGGTCACGCTCGTGCCGATATTCAAGGTCCCGCCGCTGCCGCCGATTCCAAAGATGGTGTCGCCGCCATTCAGGTTGATGCCGTTGATCGCGCCGGGACCGCTGTCGACCAAAAGACTCGACGCCTGCAAAGTGAGATTGCCTCCGATGCCGCCGCTGGAACCGACGCCATAAATGCCGCCGAGAATTTCAATGCCAAAGCCTGAAACCGAGCTCGCGCTGATTCCGGGGTAGTAGGTGCCGCCGACGGAAAGTTGATTCTTCACGCTGACGTTTTTCGCGACGAGGTAGCCGCCGGTGGTGATGTTGTCGAAGCCGGTCAGGTCGAGCGCGCCCGCGCTGATGCCGCCGACGCCAATCCCAAGATCACCGCCCTGCACATCGAGCGATTGCGTGGTGCTGAAGTAAGGCGCGTAGGCGTAGAGGATGGGCGGGACGGTTAGTTTTTTCTTGAGCTGAATATCCGACTGCGAGGTGAGCTGAAGGAAGCTGGTGTCGATCGCCCCGTTCAGAGTCAATGAACCGGTCGCGTTCATTTCAATCCGACTGGCCGTGAGGCTGCTGCCGCCGCCGAGGGTGAGGCTGCCGCCGGAGTCGACGTAGAAGGAGGCGCTGGGGATGTTGACCACGCCATCGAAGGTCATCCCCATCGTGCCGCGCTGGTAGAACTGGAGGAACTTGAGCGTGCTGCCGGTGGCGGTGAAGGTCGCGCCGTTGAGCGCGATCGTGCCGTTATTGGTCGCGAGAGTGAAGGAGCCGAGCGGGCTCAGGTCCATCGTGAAAGGACCAGTATCGGAGATTCCCGTGTCGCCGATGAGGGCGACGTCGATCGGTCCGTTGAGTTGCAACTTGGGCGCGGCGGCAAAGGTGATGGAGTCGAACCGCACGACCGCGATCCCTCCAGCGGGGAGCGTCTGGTCGTAGTTGGTGCCGAAGCGATCGTCGAAGAAGCGCTGCGCGTCGTAGGTGGAGCTGTTGCCGAAGACGAACCACGAAGCCGGGCCGTCGACCGCTGGCCCTTCGTAAAAGGAACCGTTGGAATTGCCGCCGCCTTTGATTTTCGGCGCGTTGGTCTCGATCGTTTTGCTGCCGTCGAGCGTGATCGCGGCGTTCACCGTCGGCGGTGAATTGAGCGTCGAGACCGGTGACGGAGCGGGCGTGGCCGAGAGGTTCGGAGTCGGCAATGGCGTGGTGGAGGCGGATGGCGTCGCGGTCGGCGACGCGCTTGGAGTGGCGGTCGGAGTGGAGGTTGCCGTCGGAGTCGGAGTCGAAGTCGGTGTTGCCGTGGCCGAAGGTGTCGCCGTTGCGGATGGGGTGGCGGTCGCCGAAGGCGTGGCAGTTGCGGAAGGCGTGGCGGTTGCCGAAGGCGTGGCGGTGGCGGATGGCGTGGCCGTCGCAGACGGGGTCGCGGTCGCAGACGGCGTGGCCGTGGCGGTCGGGCTTGGAGTTGAACTCGGTCCCGGCGTCGCGCTTGGCGCCGGCGTCGGTGTGACCGGAGGCGTCGGGACCGGCGTCGGTTTCGGGCCGGCCGCAAAAAGGGTGTCGTCCGCGTTCGTCCGCGAATCGAGCGCGCCGATGATCTCGTCGCTGCCGAGGACGACATTGGTGCCGCGGCCGAGGATGACGAGATTCGTGTCGACCAGGTCGCTATTGTTTTTACCCTGGCTCTGCTTCTCGATTTCCTGGTCGATCAGCGCCACGCTCGGCAGATCGGCTTCGCCCTTTTTGCCGCCCATGCGGATGAGCGAGGAGGTTTTCATCACTCGTTTCAGGTCGACGGAGACGGGATCGGGAATGCGCTTCGCGTTCGGCGGCATGATGACCATTTTGCCGGGGGTGAGGAGCAGGGAATCGCCAAAGACGCCGTTGCGCGAGAGGCGCAGGCTGCCTTCGAGCACGAGCACCTTGAGCGATTTGTCCGGCCAGTATTCCATCATGATGGTGGTGCCGGTAATGGCCGCGGTGACGGCCGCGGTCCGAATCCTGGCGCCGCCCTGGCCTTTCGGCACCTGGAGCAGGAGCGTGCCCTGTCGCAGGGTGAGATCGCGCGTGCCGGCCTTGAAACTGAAATAGGTGTCCGGCCCGATCCGGGTCAGGGTGTTGTCGTCAAACATCAGCTCCGAGCGCGATTTGCTCCCGGTGCGCAGACCGATCTGGTCTTTGATCACTTCGCTCAGGATGGCGGGACGAGAGCCCTTCTCCGGTTCCACCACTTCGACGAAGTTGATGATCTTGGTCACGCGCGCTTGCGTTAGCGGCGCCGCCGGAAGCAGTTGGGCGAACAACAGGGGTACGAACAGCACTAATACGGTTTTCATATGATGAAGACTCCGGTCACATGAAAGCAGCAACCATACCCGAGGAGCTGGCTTCAACGGGGGCGACGCATGACGGCAGAGGCTAGAAGCGAGTGATGAACCCCAACCCGCCGCCGGTCGAAGCGGCGTCGTAATCGAAGGCCTCCGTACTGGAGCGGTTGCCGCCAAAGGTGAAATTGACGTTCGCTTCGGCCCAACCGCCGAGGCGATAGCGCAGGTTCCAGGAAAAGGTCTGGTTCAGATCGTTCCGGTCCCCTTCGTTGTAGAATTGTCCCGCGATCCGGTAAAACAGATCGGTCGAAAGACAGCGGGTCAGTTGCAATTGGTAACCTGCGAACACGCCCACCTGGTCGCGTTGCGCGGCGCGCGGGTCCGAGAACCCGAGCGAGCCGAGCGCGCCAATAGTCACGGCATGAGCCCGGCCGAGGACGAAGATCTTTTGTACCCCTAACGACAACTGGTGATCCTGCAGGATCTCGTTCCCGTGCCGGTTGAGCAGCTCGGTGAATTCGTAACGCCCGGAGATGTTCACTCCACTCCAGCGCGGCGGCGACCACGAAAGCGTCGTCCCGCCGCCGAAACTGTCGAAATCGAGGACGGAAGAACGATCGTAGCGAAACGCCGCGGCCTGGAGACCGACCGCCAGGTCGAGCCCCGGGCGGAGCGCGCGGCTCCAGCTCCCGGCGGCGTTGAGCACCGCAAAGACGTCATCACGCGTGTCGCTCCGGGTCAGCGCGACATTGTTGGTGAAAAAAATCGAGCCGCCGCCGCTCAGGGTAAAAGCGCGAATGCGCGGCTGATCCTTCAGGATCAACTGCGCGCCGAAGCTGGCGTCTTCGCTCGGCTCGACTTCGCCGAGCGCGTTGCCGTTGGCGTCCACCGCGGGCACCGGTTCGGCCGGGGCCGGTTGGTAAAGGCGGGAGCGATCGATCGCCGAGACTGCTTCCTGGGCTGGCAAAGCCGAGGGAAACAGGACGATCAGCAGTCCCAGAAAAAGTGAGGGTTTCACGCGCAACATCTCCGTCCTAGCAGGGTCCATGCCTTTCAGGGACTGCGGGATTGGGCGAGCCCTCAGGCCGGGAAAGGCACAATGGTTGCTCTGAAAGAGACGCCAATGGGCCTAACGATCGCCATCCAGCCAGCCGCCCGCCGTCATTATGCGGGTTGATCCTCTCCTTCATCCCGCACCGGGATTGATCGTGCGTTTCTGGGGTGTGCGCGGTTCCATTCCCTGTCCCGGCTCCGAGACGGTTGGCTACGGCGGCAATACCTCCTGCGTCGAATTGCGACTCGATAACGAAGTGATTATTCTCGATGCCGGGAGCGGGATTCGCCCGCTCGGCCTCGCCCTCGCGCGCGAATTGGAGACGCAAGCGCTCGACCTCACCCTGCTCATTTCGCACACCCACTGGGACCACATCCAGGGTCTGCCTTTTTTCCGCCCGGCTTACGCGCCGTCGAACGAAATCCGGATTCTCGGCGCGACTGGAACGCGGGCCCGGCTCCAGGCCGCGCTCGCCAGCCAGATGAATCCGCTCCAGTTCCCGGTCGCGCTCGAGGCCCTCGCCGGGATCGCGGCGATCGATGAATTCGACGCCGATCGGACAACCATCGGGAGCTTCGAAGTGCGGACCATTTCCCTTAACCATCCCGGCGGCTGCACCGGGTTCCGCCTGGCCGCCGAAGGCGTGACCATCGCCTACCTGCCCGACCACGAGCCCTACCAGGTCGCGCTCGCTTCGACCGATCCAAATGTCGCCGCCGCCGCGGAACGCGCGCAGGCGGCGCTGCTCGAATTCCTGGAGGATTGCGACCTGCTGATTCTCGATTCGCAATACGACCGGACGGAATATCCAAGCCATATCGGTTGGGGCCACGGCTGCCTTGATGAGAGTGTCGCCCTCGCCCTGCGCGCGCGGGTCGGCAGCCTCGTTCTTTTTCACCACGATCCCGAGCACGACGACGAAAAGATCGACGCCCTCCTCGCCCAGGCTCGCCGGCAGGTCGACGGAGAGCGGATCGCTCATGCGAGTCGAGGCCGCCTGCGAACAAACCCAACTCGTGCCGCAGGCGCCGCCAGAAAAGCCTGGCGGCCTGACGTTCCCGCGCCGCGCGGAAGCCGGGCACGTTTTCCGCTCCACTCATTTTCATGTTGCGGCAGCGTTTCCTCATCTTCAGCGGGATCGCCGTGCTTTGTTTCGCCGCGCTTCTCGCTCCTCGATCGCGATGCAGCCGCAACTTTTACTCCGGCTTCGCGCGCTCGAGCGCGATGCCGTCAGCGCGCATGGCCGCACCGCCGCCGCCAATCCCGATCTTGTTTTTCTCGCGATCGATTCCGATTCCGTCGGTCTCGACGCCACCGACATCAAGGAGCTCTACGATCTCTCCGGCAGCACCTCGCTCGAGGCCCGGGCGCTGAAATTGATGAGCAAATCCTGGCCCTGGCCGCGCGAGGTTTACGCCCTCGTCCTGCAGCGCCTGGTCGAGGCCGGCGCGAAAGTGGTCGCCTTCGATCTCACCTTCCCGACCGAGACGCCGGGGGACGAGCCCTTCCGCCTCGCGCTCGATCGCTACCGGGAGCACGCCGTGGTCGCGAGCAATTTTATTTCCGCTGCTTCCCGCGGTTTTTCCACCACCGGCGCGAGCCTGACCCGCCCGCCCGAGTCGCTCATCCCGGAAACGACGCCGATGGACGACCGCGTCGCCTACAGCAACTTCTGGCCGGACGAAGACGATGTCGTTAGGCACGCGCAGTATCGGATCACCTTCGAGCAGGCGCAGGGCGACCTGCCGGAGGCGGATTCGGAACGCTATCTTTCCTTCGCCGCGCTCGCCTTGACCAAGGCCGGGCAGGCCGACGCGATCCCGGCGGGACTGGATGAACATCTGTTCCGCTTCACCGCGCCGCCCCGGCAGCGGATTTCCGCCCCGTTCCTTGTTCGAGATTTTTGTTCCGGAATATTGGAAGCAAAACTACCAGTCGGGGAAATTTTTCCGCGGCAAGATTGTCGTCGTCGGAGCGGAGGGGAACTGGCAGCACGACGAGCACCCGACGCCTTTCGGCTCCATGCCGGGGCCGGAGCTGCATCTCAACGCCATGAATGCCGCGCTCCAGCACGAGTTCATCTCGGAGATGCCGCCGCTCATCGTTCTCCTCGTCACCGTCGGCGCGGGGGTGCTGGCCGTTCTTGTTTCGTTCACGGTTCGATCACCCGGGCTCCGGATTGTCGCGCTCATCGCGATCGACGCCAGCTGGGCGGGCCTGGCGATGTACGCTTTTAATCACGCCTCGATTTTTATTCCGATGGCCGCTCCCGGCCTTCAGCTCAACGCCATCCTGCTGCTCGGGCTGGCGGCCGATTTCGCCCTCGAGCGGGTGGAGAAACGGCGCGTCCGCCAGACTCTCGAGCGCTACGTTTCGCGCGATTTCGTGCGCGAGATGCTCGATCATCCCGAGCTCTTCGAGCAGTCGCTCGGCGGCGTGAGCAAGCGGGTCACGATCCTGTTTTCCGACATCCGCGGTTACTCCAAAGTCAGTGCCGCGAGCGATCCGCACGTGCTCGTTAGGCAACTGAACGAATATCTCGGCGCCATGGTCGAGTGCGTTTTTCGGTTTGGCGGCACGCTCGATAAATTCATGGGCGACGCGGTCATGGCCGTCTGGGGCAACGTCCGCAGCGCCGGGCCGGGCGAGGATGCGGTCGCGGCCGTGCGCGCGGCGCTGGCCATGCGCGAAGAACTGGTCGCGGCTCAATCAAAAATGGCGCGCCGAAGGTTTGCCGGAATTGAATGTCGGCATCGCCCTCAACCACGGCCCGGTCATTGTCGGCAATATCGGTTCGCCGCAGCGGATGGAATTCACCGTCATCGGCGACGCCGTCAACGTGACCTGGAAAATGCAGGAGCTGACCAAAAAAGTGAGCGCCGAACTTGGTCGTGAGCAAGGCGGTCGAGTCCCTCATCGTCGAGCATTTCGAACTGCAGCCGATGGGCAAACACGCCCTCCACAGCGTGCCGGGAGAATGGGAAGTCTTCGCCATCTCCCAGCCGATCGCTCGCGCGGATTTAGGTCAGGGAAACTTGATCGGTTCGATGCCGGCGGCCTGAAGTTTCGCATTCAACGCCGTCACTTCCGGCGGCACCGCGGGCCAGCGTTCCAGGACGGCGCGCGCGCTGCGCTGCAAATCTCCGCAGGCGATTTCCTGCTGCGCGGTCGGTCCGGCATCGACCTCCTGCAGATCGCCGAAAAGTTTCACGACCTTGTTCAGGACATCCAGTTCCAGCGAGTCGCCGTCCCGCACCGCGGCGGGATTGGCAAATTCCTCGAGCTTACGTGCGCAGATTCTTGATCGTCTCCTGCACCTCCGCTTTTTCGCCGGCGCGTTCCTTTGCTTTTTTCAGTTCGCCGGCGAGCGCTTCGTAGCTTTTGCCGATCGGCGCCAGTTCCGCGCGCAAATCCTGCAGCCTTTTCGACAGCTCAAACTGCTTCGTCAGCTCGGCGTCGGTCACCTTCAGCCGCGGATCCATTTTCAAGGTCAGCGGCTGGGTGAAACTTTTCCCGCCGGCGGTCAGAACGACCGAATAATTCCCCGGCAAGCGCCCAGGGCGCGGTCGGTTGCGGCGCGGTTTCGCGGATAGATCGCGGTCATCGGGTATGACGGTTCCGTGTCCGGCAACGGCGTCCCGTGCATGTCCCAGTAAAAGCGATGCAAGCCCGGCTTGTCCGAAAGGACCCGCGGCGGCCGCACCCAGTAGCGCGGGATTTTCAGCTTCGGATCTTCCGGCGGCACCGGATCGTTGCTCGCATAACGACGCACCACCTCGCCCTTGCCGTCCTTGATCTCGAGCGTGACCGGGCCGCTGATCTGTTCGCCTAACGAATAGTCGATCATCGCGCCTTCCGGCGGGTTTTCGCCGGCCGGTTCGTCCGGCGGGAGCGGGCGTGTCGGTGTTGGAATTCCAGCGCACCCGGAGCGCGGTTTGCGGTTTGAAAAGCAGCGTTGTCTTTTCGTTAGGCTGGATTTGCCGCAGCGCGGTGATGTTATCCAGGATCCAGAAGCCGCGCCCGTGGGTCGCGATCGCGAGGTCGTCGTCTTTCACGATCAAATCGCGCACCGAGGTCGCGGGCAGATTCAGCCGCAGCGACTGCCAGTGGTCGCCATCGTCATAGGAGACGTAAACGCCGCGCTCCGTCCCGGCGAAGAGGAGCCCGCGGCGCTGCGGGTCTTCGCGCACCACGTTGACGTTCTCGTCGGCCGGAATGCCGTTCGTGATTTCCTGCCAGGTTTTGCCTTCGTCGCGCGTCCGGTAAATGTGCGGACGCAGATCGTCGAGCCGGATCGTGTTCACCGCCGCGTAGGCGCTCTTCGCATCGAAATGGCTCGCGTCCATCAGCGACACTTTCCACCACGGCCCGATCTGCGGCGGGGTCACGTCGGTCCAATTCTTCCCGGCGTTAGTCGTTAGGTGAATCAGGCCGTCGTCCGTTCCGGCCCAGATCCGGCTGCCGTCGAGCGGCGAGGGCGCGACGGTGTAGATGACGCCCCGTTGCCGGGGTTGCGCGTTCGGTTGATCGCGAAATTTTCCGACGCTCGCCGGGACTTCGAAAGTCTTGCGGGTCAGGTCCGGGCTGATCTCCTGCCAGTTCCGTCCTTCGGAGCGCGTCTGCCAAAGGGTGTTGGCGGCAAAGATAAAGCGTGGCCGGATCGGTCGGCGAAAAAATCACCGGTTCGGTCCGGATAATCCGGAATTCGTCGGAACGAAACGGTTTCGGCAGGATGTTCTGCGTCTGGTGGGTGCGGCGATCGTAACGCGAGAGTTTGCCGCCAAAAATAATGTCGGGATCGTTAGGCGAAGCGGTGACGTAACCGTATTCCTCCGCGCCGACCGGATGCCAATCGCGGAAAGTGATCGCGCCGTTCGGACCCGCGGCTCGCGATCCCGACCGAGCCGCTTTCCTGTTGCCCGCTGTAAAGGCGATAGGGGAACGCGTTGTCCGCGCTGACGTGATAAAGCTGCGCGGTCGATTGGTTATACCACGAGCTCCAGCTCTCGCCGCCGTTGACCGTGATGATCGCGCCCTGGTCGCTCGCGAGGAGGATAATCTGCGGGTTGTTCGGATTGATCCAGACGTTCTGGTAATCGTCGCCGCCCGGCGCGCCGCGCCAGCCTTCCCAGGTCTTGCCGCCGTCGGTCGATTTCCAGCAGACCACACTCGCCGCATAAACCACGTTCGGATCTTTCGGATCGATCCGGATGACCGGCAGATCGCCGCCGCCGATCCGCGCGCCCGGGCGCGGGTCGGTCGTGGCCAGGGTCCAGTTTTCGCCGGCGTCGTCGGAGCGATAAAGTTTCCCGGCATCGAGGGTGGCGACGGCGGCGATGAGGGTGCGCGGGTTGCTCGGCGCGATCGCGAGCTGGGCCTGGACGAAGTCGTTAGGCAAACCCTTCGTCAGCTTCTGCCAGGTCTGGCCGCCGTCGACGGATTTGAAAATGCCGCCGTTGGTTCCGTTCCACTCCGCGTTTTCCCACGGACCCTCGCGCGCTTCCCAGAGCGAGGCGTAAACGATCTGCGAATTGGTCGGATCGAACTGCACATCGGCCGCGCCGGTGTTTTCGTCCTTGTAGAGCGTCTTGGCGAAAGTCTTCCCGCCATCGTTGGAAAGAAAGATCCCGCGCTCTTCGTTAGGCCCGTAGGGATGCCCGGGGACGGCCACGAGGAGGTGATCGGCGTTGCGCGGATCGACCGCGATCTGCGCGATCTGCTGGCCGTCGCGCAATCCGAGATGG
>CAVUGD010000029.1:0-57660 GCA_963740715.1 uncultured Verrucomicrobiae bacterium
GCGGGCGCCGGCGGTGTGGCGAAAACGCTCTCCGTATTCCGCGATGAACTCGGCGCAGAGCGCGTAAAGCCGCGGGTCGCGAATCGCCGCCGTGGTGGCGACGATGAATTCCCAATCGGCGGCCTGTTTCGCGCGCAAGCGCGGGCGGGCCTTGCAGGAGATGGGCGCGCTCTTCTTCGGTGAGCGGACGCGTTTTCCAGCGCCTAACGTCGAGGCCGTATTGCTGGTGCTGATAAAACTCGCCGGTGATCTCGACGAAATCGCCGCTCGCCATCGAGTCGCAGGCTTTGTAGCTCGGGTGATCGCTCCAGACGCGGAGGGTCATGCGGTCGGCGGAGTCGGCGAGGGTGAGTTCGCAGTACGGTTTTTGTTCGCGGGTGAACTTGGCCGCGACGGTCTCGAGCTGGACGTGGACGCGCGCCTCGAGCGGTCCCTGGGTGACCGCCTGGCGAACTTCCTTCAGCGTCATCAATTGCATGGCGGAAGGAAATTCGCACAGGTCACCCGCGGTTGGACAGGGGAAAACTGTCGTGGCCAACCGCGCGCTGCGTTTCGGGAGGAACATCTTGTCGTTAGGGCTTGGCGATACCGATCACGCCACAGGCGAGGCGGCCACCGGCGTTGCCGACGGGCTGCGATTTCAGGTCGTCCTCTTTCTCGTGCA
The DNA here is from genome assembly GCA_963740715.1 of uncultured Verrucomicrobiae bacterium. Taxonomy (GTDB): domain Bacteria; phylum Verrucomicrobiota; class Verrucomicrobiia; order Chthoniobacterales; family UBA10450; genus Palsa-1392. The sequence goes on from CAVUGD010000029.1 coordinate 665, forward strand.
CGATGACGCCGCGGCCGATGATCGATTTCTCGCCGCTCATCGTCATCATTTTGTCGGTCAACTCGAGGTGCGCTTTGCCGGCAGCTGTCGGCTTCGAGATTGCCGAGGTCGCCTTCGTGGCGCGCCTCGGCGTCGTGGCCGGCGTGCGGGTTGTTGGTCGGATTGAAATGGCCGCCGGCCGCTTTGCCGTCGGGCGAGGAGCAGTCGCCGAATTCGTGGATGTGGAATCCGTGTTTGCCCGGGGTGAGGCCGGTGACGTCGGCGACGATTTTCACGGCGTCGCCGGTTTTGGTGAAGGTGACGGTGCCTTCAACTTTGCTGTCCTTGGTCGGGATGGAGGACGGCGATGGCTTTGGTCGGTTCCTGGGCGGTGGCTGTGACGACAGAGAGCGCGCTCGCCGCGAGCAGGCCTAATCCGAGGTGGAGAAGTCGGTTTGTTTTCATGGGGGAAGGTACCGCCTTGCGCGGAAATCGCGGGAAACTCCGGACGGGACGGCGCCCGTCCCTCCAGCGCGGTTTACGCCTGCCTAATCGAGCAGCCGCTGCTCGATCCCGCCGTAGGCGTCGATGCGGCGGTCGCGGAGGAAGGGCCAATGGGTGCGGTGTTCGGCGACCCGCTTCCATTCCACATCGGCGAAGATGATTTCTTCGCGGTCGACGCTCGCCTTCGCGAGGATCTCGCCGCTCGGCGCGACGATGAAGCTCTGGCCCCAGAACTCGATCCCGTCGCCGCCGACGGGTGTTTCGAGGCCGACGCGATTGACCGCCGCGACGAAGCAGCCGTTGGCGATGGCGTGGCTGCGCTGCATCGTTTCCCAGGCGGAATGCTGGGCGTAACCGTATTTCGCTTTCTCCGACGGATGCCAGCCGATCGCGGTCGGATAGAAGAGCATCTCGGCCCCGCGCAGACTCGTTAGGCGGGCGGCTTCCGGATACCATTGGTCCCAGCAGACGCAGACGCCGATGTTGCCGTGCTTGGTCGGCCAGGCTTTGAAACCGAGGTCGCCGGGGGTGAAATAAAACTTCTCGTAATACAGGGGGTCATCCGGGATGTGCATCTTGCGATACTTGCCCATCAGCTCGCCGTCGGGACCGATGATGGCGGCGGTGTTGTGGTAAAGACCGGCGGTGCGTTTCTCGAAGAGCGACGCGACCACGACCGCGCCGGTTTCGCGCGCGACCGTGCTTAACGCCTCGGTGGACGGGCCGGGAATTGTTTCCGCGAGCTCGAAATTGGCGTGGTCTTCCGACTGGCAGAAATATTGCGAGCGGAAAAGCTCCGGCAGGCAGATGATCTGCCCGCCCTGCTCGGCCGCTTCGCGGACGCGGGCGACGGCTTTCTCGAGATTGGCCTCCGGCTCGGGGCCGCACTGCATCTGGATGAGTGCGACCCGCGAGCTGTCGTTAGGCATGGCTACTTGACGGAATCGGCCGGCACCACTTTCACGCTCTCGAGCGAGACGCGGGTGTTCGGCTTGCTGTTCTCGCCGCTGCTGCTGCGGCTGACGGGCGTGGCGCCAATTTTGTCGAGGACGTCGAGGCCTTTGATCACTTTGCCGAAGGCGGTGTACTGGTGATCGAGCGAACTGGCGGTGCCGAGGCAGACGAAAAACTGGCTGCCGGCGGAGTTCGGATCGGAGGAGCGGGCCATGGAGAGGACGCCGCGGAGATGCGGGCGATCGTTGAATTCGGCCGGGATTTTATAACCCGGGCCGCCGGTGCCGTAGCTGCTTTCCTTGTTGGGATCCTTGGTGTTGGGATCGCCGCCCTGGATCATGAAGCCGCGGATGATGCGATGGAAGGCGGTGCCATCGTAAAAGCCTTCGCGGGCCAGTTTCTTGAAATTCTCGACCGTCTTCGGGGCCACATCGGACCAAAATTCCACCACCATTTCGCCGTCGCTGGTTTTGAGCACGGCCACTTCCTTTTGATTTGTTTCCATGGGTTTCTTTTCTTCGGGTTTGTTGGCGTCCTGGCCGCGAACATTCGCCAGGCCAAGGGAGCAGACGAGCAGGCAGCAGAACAAGATTGGTTTCATGCACAGACCAGTGACATGGATGGAGCGGGCGTGCATTCGATTTTTCGCCGGAAGCGCGCCGCTGTAGAGGTTTCGGTCTGCGAAACGCGGAGGAATAGGGGATCGCCGCGATGAAGATGCTGTTGGCCCCCGCGCGTCCTGAGAGTCCTGTGACGCTGTCTCAAAGTTTCAGGTAAAGGGTCCGGTTCCCGAAATCGATGATGGCGTTATTTCGCCGGAGAAACTCCGAGCCTAATAATCCCGCGACCGGCGGCTTGCCCTTCAGGAGGTCGCCGTGGATCAGGCCATCAAGATTCATGACCCCGACTTCCTTGCCTTTGACGAGGTACGGCCCGACCGCGAAACGCCGAATGACCGCGAGCTGCAGGCCGCGTTCTTCGAGATTGACCGCGCCGGAGGTGTAAGGTGTGTCGCGGGTCTTGAGGCGCATCTCGCGCACGAACGGCCGATGGATCAGGGTCGTAAAGGCGCCGGTATCGATCATGAGCTGAGCCGGTTTTCCGTTGAGCTGCCCGTCAACGTAGAGGTTCCAGCCTTTCGTGACCCGGATCGGCATGTTTTTCCACCCGCGCCGATTGATCCCCGGCACTGCGCCCTCGGCATCGGGATCGATCTTCATGTAGAGGATCTCCTTTTTGCAATCGATCACCGCCTCGGTCGGGAAAAGGATGTCGGCCCCGAGAATGCCGTCGAGTTCCTGCTCCTTGAAATCGTGCGCGGCCCGGGCCGGCCCGCTCAGGTCGATCGCGACCATCGGCTCATCGATCAAGGTGAGAGCACCGAGGCGCAGGCGTTTCGCGATCGTGACGCGATTGAAGCCGCCGTTGATCCGGAGGCGGGCGGGAAGTTTCGAGGAACCGGGGATGCCCGACATACCAAAGTGCGCGCGCCGCGAGGCGGAGATCGCGCTGACCGGGGCGCCGGTATCGACGCCAAGCAGCGCCGGCTTGCCGTTAATCTCGGCCCGGACCAGGAGATGATTTTGTTTCGAACGCTCCAGCGGCAGGGCCTGGAATTGCGAACCCTCCAAGGCGGGCTGGGGCCGGTTCGGCTTCGCGCCGAAGACGGTGCCGGTGAGGAGCAGGCCGGTGCACGCCGTGACCAGGAGACGGGATAATTTCACGGGGCTGAGTCGGACCTTGGGAATCTTCACGCGCCCGAGGGTAACACGTCTGCCCGGGACGGAAAACGCTTAGTGCGCCGGTTGGCTGCTCGAGACGGGCGCGATCTTCTTCCGGTGCGGATCGTCCGGATGCCAGGGCCAGACGGCGAGCATGAAGAAGAAAGCGATGACGTAAGCGACGGCAATGAGCCAGCCATGCCGGACCCATTGCCAGACACTGCGGGCTTCGGGGTAGAGATTGGTCAGGGCCACGCCGGAAGAGGAGCCGAACCAGACCATCGAGCCGCCGAAACCGACGGTGTAGGCGAGGAAGCCCCAGTCGTAGCCGCCCTGTTTCAGCGCCAGCGCGGTGAGCGGGATATTATCGAAAACCGAGGAGAGGAAGCCCAAACCAAAAGCCGAATGCCACGACGGGGCCGGCAATTTTTCCACCGGCATCATCGAAGCGCAGAGGACGAGCGCGAGGAGGAAGATGGAGCCTTTGACCGCTTCCGGCAGCACTTCCCAATCCGGCCGGCGCACCGCCACGGAGAGCGCGATCGCGACCCAGACCGCCACTCCGATGAACGGGAAATGGTCCGCGAACTGGGGGAATCGGAGGTTGACGAAGACGTTCGTGCCGATGGCCAGGACGAGCATGAGACCGACGATGCCGACTCGCGCCCAATCGACGTGGGTGTGTTCGTGGGAATGGGAGAGAATGGGCGAATACTTTTGCTGTTTGATCGCGGCCGGGATGCCGAAAATGAAAAGCGCGACCGAGGCGGCGATGATGGCCTCGAAGACGACGAGCGGGGAAACGCCGTCGATCCACATCATGGTGGTGGTGGTATCGCCGACCACGCTAAAGGCCCCGCCGGCGTTCGAGGCGGCGACGATCGCGGCCAGATAACCGATGTGCACCTTGGCGCGGAAAAGCTGGTGCGCCATCGCGCCGCCGATCAGCGCCGAGGCGATGTTGTCGAGAAAAGCCGACATGATCCAGACCAGGACGAGGAGGGCGAAAGCGCCTTTCCAGTCGCTCGGCAAAAACTTCGGGAGCACGACCGGGACGTGACTTTTCTCAAAATGCCGCGCCAAAATCGCGAAGCCGGTCAGGAGACAAAACAGATTCATCACGATGACCCACTCGTGCTCGAGATGGAAAAGGAAGCCGACCGCTCCCGGCCCGGTTTTAAAGCCGGTGAAGATGATCTTGTAGAGAGAGATCGTGACCAGGCCGGTCAGCGCGACCCGCAGGGTGTGATGGTGAAAAACCGCCACCCCGAGCAGGGTGAGCCCGAACAGGATAAAATCGAGCGGAACCCCGAACACCGTCGGTCCCTCAACGTAAGCAGCGAGCATGGTTGTGACCATTATCGTGCGGACCGCTCAGGTCCAGCTTTCGCAATTTGCCGACGACGGACGGACCGCCGCGGCAGTTTCCGCCGCCCGACCAATCCTAATCTTTCTCGTCCTCGCGCGGAGCAGTTAACAAACGGCGATAGGCCCAGATCGTCGTGCCCCAGACGAGCACGAGCGAGGTCAGCATGAATATCCAGCCACCAGTAGTCATTGCAGTATCTTCCTTTGCTTATCGTTTGCCGTCGAGATCCAAACCGGCGGCGCGCCAGCGCCGTTCGCCGATCGCGACCATCGCCAGGAGCAGGGCGATCACGAGCACGATGACCCCGACGGTCAAGAGCGCGACGCGATTACCCATGAGCGCGATCGCTTCCGCCCGGCCGTTGTAGAAAATGAAACCGACCAGGACCACGAGGAGATAGGCCGGGGCGACATATTTCATGATGAAAAAGAACGGACGCGGAATTTTCATCAGCGCGCCCTGGTCGAGCTCGGCCGCGCCTTTCTCGATCCCCCAGACCCAGCCGAAACAGATGATCTGCACGGTCGCGAGGAGGAAAATACAGAACGTGCCGACCCAGAAATCCATCGTGTTGAGCGCGACCATGTCTTTGCTGAACCACATCACCCAGAACGAGCCCAGGCCGCAGACGACCGACACCATCGCGATCGCTTTGCCGGAGGAAACGCCGAGCGCTTCCTCGAAGAATGTTTTCACCGGCTGCAACATCGAGATCGAGCTCGTGATGGCGGCGAGGAAGAGCAGGAAAAACCAGGCAAACCCGACCCAGCGCCCGATCCCGCCCATTTGCGCGAAGACCACCGGCAGCGTCTGGAACCCAAGCCCGAAACCGCCGCCGACTCCGCTCGCTCCGAGAAAAACGAAGGCCGCCGTGATCGTGATCAGGCCGCCGAAACCGACTTCGAAGAGTTCGTTCGTCGCGCTCGCGGTAAAGCCGGAGAGCGCGATGTCGTCTTTCTTCTTCAAGTACGAGGCGTAATTCAAAATCACGCCGAAGCCGACCGAGAGACTAAAGAAAACCTGTCCGGCCGCCGCCAGCCAGGTCTCGAAATCGCTCAGCTTGGAAAAATCCGGATTCCACAAAAACCCGAGCCCGTTCAGGACATTCTGGTCGGGGTGATCGGGGTGCGGCGTGCCTAACGTGAGCACGCGGATGAGCACGATCACGGCCAGCACCGCCATCGCCGGGAGCGCGAACTGGCAGAATTTCTCGATCCCGCCGCGCAGGCCGCGAAAGACCAGAATGATATTGATCGAGACCACGATGAGCCAGAAGACCGCGCTCATGTTCAGGACGCCGTCGGTGTTCGTCCCGGTGGCGTGGCCGAAGAAGACGGCCGCGCTCTTCACCTGCTCGTCGACCGGGCCGGTCAACTGGATCCCGCCGATCAAATATTCCCAGGCGTAACGCAGACACCACGCCTCGATGTAGACGTAGTACATGTAGACCACCATCGGCACGAGGACGGCGATGATGCCGAAGTAGCGCGCAATCCGGCCGCGCCCGACCATCCCGAGAATGGCCGGCCCGCTGTGAAATCCTCTTTCTCCGCCGTGGCGCGCCATCGCCCATTCCGCCCAGCCGATCGGCAACGCGAGCAGGAGCAGCGCGCAAATGTAGGGAATCATGAAGGCGCCGCCGCCATGCGCCGCGGCCTGCCCGGGAAAACGGAGAAAATTTCCCAATCCCACCGCCGAGCCCGAGACCGCGAGGATCACTCCCACCCGCGTGCCCCATTCCATTGGTTTCTTTTCTTTGCTCATAGTCCGGATTTCTCTGCGGTCGTTAGGCTGGAAGCGTTGTTGGAAGACAAAAGATGCGATTTCTCCGCATCCGCCCACTCATTAGCGGCAATCGAGTTCGACTGGCAACGAGATTTATTCGCCGCGCGTAGATTCTTCGCGCCGGCCTGGAATTTCTCCTCTGCGGTGGGTTAGGCCGGACTGCTTCCGCCAAACCCGCTCCCGCTCGCTCCGCCCCAACTCGAGCTGCCCAGTTCGTCGGCAAGATTCGTCCATTGCGCGCGCTCTTCCGGCGTCGGCGCGGCCGTGTCGGGCGCATGCAAGAGCGCGGCTAAATCGGAGGCACGAGTTTCCATTGGCGCCGTTGGTGGCGTGACCGTTTTTCTCTGTGGCGCGGGCCTTTTCCTGCAATCTGGCGACGGTCTGCGCGAGTGTCGCATTCTCGGCCTCCGTCGTGCGCAGGATGTCGAGCATGCGCTGAAAATTCAGGTGCAGCGGCAGGGTGGCAAATTGCGCCGAGACATCCTCCGACATGCGGTCCTGCGGGGTCGCCGCTTTGCCGGAGCGGACCAGGCTCTTCCATTCTTCGTCGTCAAAACAACCGAGCTCACAGTAGTAACCCGTCCCCGCGGCCGCGACGTCGACGTAGCAATGGCCGAGAAAAGGATTGATCTCGCGTGTCGCTTCGACCGATCCGTCCTGCCGATAAATTCGCAGATGCACTTGTCGCGCGGAAAGCCCGGCCCCGCCAAAGACGCGCGTCCAATTGAGATCCCAGTAAACGAAAAGCGATTTCGGATCGCGGGCGATGACGTAAAGCAGGTCCGTGTCGTTGGAGGCGGGGAAAGTTCCGGCTCGAGATCCGTTGCCGGAGGCGCCCTTAGAGCGCAAAACAGGCGCATCGGAAATGCGAAACCCGTTTCCGGCTTGGGGATAGGAGGCGTTAGATAATTTTGGGTCGTTCAAGGCGTTGGCGTTGGAAGAAGCTGCATTAAATAGCTGCGCGAGCGCGCTCGACAAGCGGAAATCCGCCGCCCTTTCATCAACGGGAAGCTTGGCCCGCTTAACTCGTTAGTCGGCTTCAACTGGCGCGGAGGCGTTCCGTGGCTAAGTTCCGGCGATGCCAACCGAGACCATTGAACTGCGCGGCCACATCATCGATTCACTCATTCTCCCGAAGGTGCTGGACGAGATCATTGCCTCCGGCAGCAGCTTCAAGATCGGCGAAATCAAGATCGGCGAGAACCGGACGGACCAGAGTTTTGCCCGGATCGAGGTCAACGCCGCCAAATGCCGACGAGCTCGACCAGCTCATGCTGCGAATGCGGCAGCACGGCGCCGAGGTGACGGAAAAGAAGAGCGCGCAACTGGCCGTCGCGCCGGCCGACGGCGTTTACCCGCAGGGCTTTTACGTCACCACCAACCAGCAGACTTTTGTCCAGCTCGACGACGGCGAAGTGGAAGTGAAACCAGCCTTGATGGACAGCGCGATCGTGGTCGATCCCGTCGCGAAAACAGCCCAGCCGATCAAGTTTTACGGGGTGAAGAAGGGAATGCAGATCGTCGTCGGCCACCAGGGTATCCGGATCGTGCCGCTGCAACGTTCGACCGCCCGGGCCGATGTCTTTGGCTTCATGTCGAGCAACGTCTCGGTCGAAAAACCGAAGAGCGCGGTCATTCGCGAAATGGCGCGCGAGTTCAAACGCTCGCGGGAAGAAAACGGCCGCATCCTCGTCGTCGGCGGTCCCGCCATCGTCCACACCGGGGCGGCCGAGCATTTCGAGAAATTGATCGAGTGGGGTTACATCCACCTTCTTTTTGCCGGCAATGCGCTCGCCGCCCACGACATCGAGAACGCGCTTTTCGGGACGTCGTTAGGCGTGAACCTCGAGCACGGCGCCCTCGCTCATCACGGCACGCAGAATCACATGCGCGCGATCAACGCCATCCGCGGCGCCGGCGGGATCAGGCAGGCGGTCGAGAGCGGCCTGCTCAAGAGCGGGATCATGTATACCTGCGTCAAAAACAACGTCGACTTTGTCCTCGCTGGTTCGATCCGGGACGACGGGCCGCTGCCCGATGTCATCACCGACGCGATCGAGGCGCAAAAGGCAATGCGGGCCAAGATCGAAGGCGTGACCCACGCGGTCATGATGGGGACGATGTTGCATTCCATCGCGGTCGGGAATTTACTCCCCGCCCACGTGAAAACGATCTGCGTCGACATCAATCCCGGGGTCGTGACGAAGCTGGCCGATCGCGGCAGTTTCCAGGCGGTCGGGCTGGTCACGGACATCGAGCCGTTCCTGCGCGAGTTGACCGATTTCATCGCCGCCGATCGTTAGGCGTAGATTCTTTATGCGCGACCTCTTGCTCTGTCCGCCGGACCACTACGGCATCGAATACGAAATCAACCCGTGGATGAGCCGCGCCCGCGGCGCCGACACCCCGCTCGTCCAGGCGCAATGGCGCGGGCTGCACGAGAAACTCGTTAGTCTCGGGTGCAACGTTCAGCTCGTCCCGCCGAAACCGAAGTTGCCCGACATGGTCTTCACCGCCAACGCCGGCCTGACCGTGGGGAAGAAATTTATCCCGAGTAATTTTCGGCACAAGGAGCGGGCCGCGGAAGCGCCACTTTTCGCCGAGTGGATGGAAAAACACGGCTACGAAATCGTCTGGCTGCCGGAGGATCAATTTTTCGAAGGCGAAGGCGACGCCCTCTTTGCCGGCGACACGCTTTTCTGCGGCTACAAATTCCGCACCGACGTGAGCGCCCACCGCAGCGTCGGGGAGATCTTCAATTGCCGGGTCATCTCGGTTGAACTGGTCGATCCGCGCTTCTACCACATCGACACCTGTTTCTGTCCGCTGACCGATGGCGGCGCGGTTTGGTTCCCGGCCGCCTTCGATGAGTACGGCCAGCGCACCATTCGCGACCACATCCCGAACCTGATCGATGTCGTGGAAGAAGAAGCCGCGCATTTTTCCTGCAACGCCGTCGTGCTCGAGCGCGAGGTGGTTTTGCCGCAAGGCGCGCCGAAGCTGATGGAGTCGTTAGGCGAACGCGGTTTTAATTGCCATCCGCTCCCGATGACGGAGTTCCTCAAGGCCGGCGGCGCCTGCAAATGCCTGACCATGTTGCTGCCGCAGCGGGAACAGGCGGATATCCCCTGGACGCGCAGCGCTGCGCCTGCCTAACGATCGCGTTTCTGCGACAGCGCCCGCTCGATTTTCCCCAGCGGCAGGCAATTCATGACGTCGTCCTTGGTCAGCCAGCCTTTGCGCGCCACCCCGACGCCGAACCAAAGTTCCTGCAATTTCTCGACCCCGTGCGCGTCGGGATTGATCACGCATTTCACTCCCTTTTCCTTCGCCAACGGCCACCAGCGCCAGTCGAGATCAAGGCGTTTCGGGGCGGCGTTGATTTCGATCCAGGTGCCGGTTTCCGCGGCCGCCTCGATGATCGGCCGGGATGTCGACCGCATAAGCCTCGCGGCTCAAGAGCAGCCGGCCGGTCGGATGAGCGAGGAAGGTGACGTGCGGATTGCTGATCGCGCGGATGATCCGCTTGGTCATTTCCGCTTCCGGGAGTTGAAAAGCGGAATGGACCGAGGCGACGACGTAATCGAGTTCGCCTAACGTCTCGTCGTCGAAATCGAGCGAACCGTCGCGCAGGATGTCGCACTCGACGCCGGCGAAAAGGCGGAAGTTATCGAAGCTTTTGTTCAGTTTGCGGATGGCCGCGACCTGGACACGGAGGCGCGCGGCATCCATGCCGCCGGCCTGGATCGAGCTGCGGCTGTGGTCGGCGATCCCGAGATATTGCAGGCCGAGTTCCTGTGCGGCCGCGGCCATTTCCTCGAGCGAGTTGCGCCCGTCGCTTGCGGTGGTGTGACAGTGAAATGTCCCGCGCAAATTTTCCGGCTCGAGCAGGCGCGGGAGGCGCCCTTCGGCCGCCGCTTCGATTTCGCCGGAGTTTTCGCGCAGCTCCGGCGGGACGAAATCGAGGTCGAGCGCGCGATAAAGTTCCGTTTCATCCCGGACCGTGGGAATCTCGCGCACCGTTTTTTTCTTCTTCGTCGTCTCTGTTTCGGCGGGCGCGAGCCGGTATTCGTTCAAGGTCCAGCCGCGCTGCAGGGCGCGATTGCGCAGGACGATGTTGTGTTCCTTGCTCCCGGTGAAATAGCCGAGGGCAAAGGGAAATTCGGCCATGCTCACGACGCGAAGATCGGCCTGGATGCCGGAATGCAGCCGCACGCTCGTCTTGGTCGCGCCGCGCGCGATCACGCTCTCGACCAGCGCGTGCCTAACGAAGAACTCGGTGATCTCTTCCGGCGCTTTCGTCGCGACGATGAAATCGAGATCGCGCACGATTTCCTTCCGGCGCCGATAACTTCCCGCGCTGCTGACCCGCGAGGCGTCGGGATGCTGGCGCAGATCGTCGAGCAACTCCTCCGCCTCGGCCGCGACCGCGCCGAGCCGGAAACTGCCGACATGTTTGGCCCGGTTCGCAGATCGTTAGGGCAAGTTTTTCCTGGGTCGTTTTCCCGAAGCCCGGCAGTTCCGCTATCCGGCCTTCTTCGCAGGCCTTTTTCAAATCCGCGATCGAACCGATCTGCAGTTTCTCATAGAGCGCCTTGATCTTTTTCGCCCCGAGGCCCGGAAGACCGAAAAGCTCGAGCAGGCCGGGAGGAAATTTGGCCCGCAGCTCGTCGAAGAATTGCGACTCACCCGTCAGGACGAGGTCCTTGATTTTCCCGGCGATCGCTTTCCCGACGCCGGGGATTTCCTGGAGCCGATCCTGCTTCCGCCAGCTCGCGCAGATTTCCGCCCCAGGTCTCGATCGAGCGGGCCGCGTTGGTGTAGGCGCGGATCTTGAACGGGTTCTCTTCCTGCAGTTCGAGCAGGGTCGCGATCGTCTCCAGCACCTCGACGATCTGTTCTTTTTTCATCTCCGGCACAGGAAATTGTTGCGCGGAAAATTCGACGCGTCGATAGGAAGAACTTCAGAATGCGTTGCGCCGGGCGCTTTTTGGCACGCCCGCAGCTCTTCCAACGCCTTGATGTTTACTGGTTTTCGTTTCGCATTTCTTTTCAGCAGTCTCTTTCTGGCCATCCTCCCGCGCGGTTTTGCGAACTCGTTTCCGACTCACGGCCCGACCGTCCCGGGCACGACCGCCTGCCTGAAACGGGGCGTTGCCTACGCTCCGGCGCGAGCGCCGCTCCCGGTGAAACGCGCGATCTGGGCCGGGAACAACCTGCGCGCAAAACCGTATCGCTGGGGCGGCGGCCACGCTTCTTTTTTCGACCGCGGCTACGACTGTTCGGGGACGGTTTCCTACGCGCTGGCGGCGGCGGGCCTGCTCCGGGTGCCGATGAATTCCAAGGAGCTGACCCGGTTTGGGAATCGCGGGCGCGGAAAATGGATCACGATTTACGCTCGCAATGGACATGCCTTTGCCGTCATCGCGGGCCTGCGGCTCGACACCACGGCCTGGAATCAGCGCAGCGATCGCGAAGCGCCGCGCTGGCAGGTGACCGACCGGCCGCCGCGCGGCTTTGTCCCGCGTCATCCGGCGGGGCTCTAGGCTTTCGCCAAAAAATCGACAACCGGTCCGAGTGGACCGGTTGTTTTCCTAACCTGCTGAGAAAGCTGGACCGCTTGGCGGGATCGGACCGCGAAACGGTTTGTCCGTTGGGGGGCGTCGGTTACTGCTGCTTCGTGCGACCGGCGAGCGTACGACCGGCGGTCGTCCGACCCGCGGTGCTGCCGCCGGCAGTCTGACGGCGGCCCGCGCCGCCCTTGGCGTCTTTCGACGGTTTCATGTCGCCGACTTTCACGTTCTTTTTCTTTGTAGCCATACTGATTTTGTCCTTGTTTGGTTGAGTTGACTCCCGGTCGCGCCGGTTTTAGCGGCGGACCGAGATAGCCGGGTGGTTGTTAGAACGAGGACCGGCTCGCCGCATTGCGCGAGGAACTCGAGGCATTGCGCGAGGTCGAGGCATTGCGTGAGGTCGACGCATTGCGCGAAGTCGAGCTGGCTGCGTTACGGGCGGCTCCGCCCTTGGCGTCTTTCGACGGTTTGAGGTCACGAACTTTTACTTCTTTTTTCTGAGCCATACTATTTCTGTCTCCTTGTTTTGTTGTGTTTGGTTGATGTCAGTCGCACCGAAGAGCAGTTGACGGCCGCCCGAGACATTTCCTTTTGGGATCAGGTCATCGAGCTTGATCAGCTTTTCTTTATTCCGTGACCGCTTTGGAGTTTTGGACTCGCCGGCGTTCGCGTTTTTTTTCGGTGTACTCACGTTTGCATCCTATTAACATCATTCATGCCATGGCCAGTCTGGAGTGCCTTTGCGGCTAACGAACGCGGGCAAACTCTGGGTCTGTTTTCCCTCGTAAATCGAGACTTTTCCGACCTGCAAAAAATTTCCCTAACGAACGCAATTCCGGCACGAATTGCGCTCCCTGGCGCGGCCTTAATGCGAGGCAAAATGAGCTGGCTCTGACTCCATGCCTGGCTCATTTTTGGGCCACGTTTTTCAGATGCCGCACCAGGGTCGCCCGCGAGATGCCGAGCATGCGCGCGGTGCGCCGCTGGTTTCGCCCGGCCTGGTCGTAGACAAATTGCACATGCCGGGCGACCGCGCCGGAGAGTGAGAGATCGCGCACGCCGTCCAACTTTCCGTTAGGCAGGGAGGCGGCGGCCGGTTCCTCCGGCGGCGGGCTGGAGTGGGATTTCAAATCCGGCGGAAAGGTGACGTGTTCGGGCAGGATGACGCGACCCTCGCAAAAGAGCGTCATGGTGCGGACGGTGTGACTGAGCTCGCGCAGATTCCCCGGCCAGGGATAGGCGAGCAACTTGTCCATCGCTTCGGGATGAATGGCGTTGATCGATTTGCCTTCGTTCGCGGCGGAGGCTTTCAGTTCGGCCGCGATCAGGGCCGGGAGTTCCTCCATCCGCTCGCGCAACGGCGGAATCAGGAGCGTCAGTCCATTGAGGCGATGGTAAAGATCTTCGCGGAATTTTCCCTGCCGCACCCGCTCGAGGAGCGAGCAGTTGGTCGCGCAAATGATCCGTGCGTCGGCGTGAAGCATTTGCTCGGAGCCGAGCCGCTCAAATTCGCCGTACTCGAGCACGCGCAGGATTTTCACCTGCGCGAGCGGGCTCATGTCGGCGATCTCGTCGAGGAAAAGCGTGCCCTGGTTGGCCAGCTCGAATTTTCCTTTCACGGTCGATTGCGCGCCGGTGAAGGCGCCGCGCTCGTGGCCGAAAAGCTGGCTTTCGATCAGGGTGTCGCTCATGGCGGAGGCGTTGAAGGCGACAAAGGCGCGATCGGCGCGTTCCGAGGAGTTGTGGATGGCGTGGGCGAGAAGCGTTTTGCCGGTGCCGGTTTCGCCGAGCAAAACCACCGGTACATCCGTCGTGGCGGCAAGCGCGGCCAGGCGCAGACAGCGCTTCATCGCTTCGTTCGCGGTCGTTAGGTCCTCAACTTTGAGGCGGGAAAGGGCGCGTTGCATGAGATTCTATTCGCGCATGTTTTCGCGCAGTTGCCGGATCGGTTCGAAGGCGTATTCGATCATCGTCCGGCTGCCGACGACGATGCGCGCTTCACCGCCCATTCCGACCCGCAGGGCGAGGTGGTTCTTTTTCGTCAGCTCGGTCTGGTCGATCGAGGCCAGGCCGGCGAAATGCTGGCCCTCGGTGGTGGAAACGGCGGACGGGCTAACCCAATCCAGCTTTGCATCCACTGTGCCATAGCGTTGATACGGAAAGGCCTCGAAGAAGAGCCGCACGCGCTGTCCGGTGGCCAGTTTCGGCACGCTCGTCTCGGCGAACGTCAGTTGCGCGACGGGTTTCGCGTCGGCGCGCGCGAGCTGGCAAAGCTCCTGGCCATTCTGCACCACGCTCCCCGCATTGCGTTGCGCCTGCGCGATGACCACGCCCGCATACGGCGCGCGGATCACGAGCAGATTCTGTTTCGAATCCTCGAGATCGCCACTCCGCGCCGCCAGCCGCATCTTCAGTTTTTCGATCTCGGCGACGTTCTCCGCCCGGGACCGCGCGTATTCCGCCTCCATCTGCTGGCGCTCCAGTTTCACCTGCTCGAGCGTGCGTTGCGCGACGCTCAGGTCTTTCTCCGATTCCGCGGCGTCGAGTCGATGTTGCAGGACTTCGACGGCCGAGATGCCGCCGCTCTTGGTCAGCTTCTCGAGGCGATTGAGGAGTTCGCGACTGCTGGCGGCGTGCTTTTCGCGGAAAGGTCACTTCGCTTTCCGCCTGCGCGATTTCCGCGGTCTTGATTTCGACCGCCGACTTGTAGGAGGCGTCCGCTTTCACCAGCCCTTGCTCATGCGTTTGCAGGTCCTGGCCTAACGTTTGTTGCTCCGTGCCCCAGCCGCGGATTTCGTCCGAGCGCAAAACGTAAAGCGGATCGCCCAGCTTCACGCTTTGCCCCACCCTCACACTGACCTGGCTCAGGACCGCGAGGCGCGGCGACTGGATTGGGTCCGCCCCGCCCGCGCCGACGAGAACGAAGGGCGACATCACCGTCTCCGGCAGCTTGATCACGATCGCGGCGAGCAACGCCACTCCGAACATCGAGATCAGGAGCCAGGCGATCGAGCGGATGAACCACGGCGGCGGATCCTGCGGCAACATCTCCGACTCGCTGTCGGCCGAGCCACGCTGCATGAGTTCGGTAGGCATCGTTAGGGCAAAATCAGATTCCGAGCTGCTGGCTCGAGAGGTAGAAATAAAGACCGCGCTGCGCCATCAGTTGATCGTGGTTCCCGACCTCGGCGACCATCCCGCGTTCGAGCACGACGATCGAGTCCGCCTCGCGGATCGTGCTCAGGCGATGCGCGATCACGATCGTGGTCCGGCCCGCGGTCAGGCGGCCGAGGTTGTCCTGGATGGCGCGCTCCGATTCCGTGTCGAGCGCGCTGGTGGCTTCGTCGAAAATGAGGACGGGCGGGTTGTTGTAGATGGCGCGCGCGATCGCGATCCGCTGTTTTTGTCCGCCGGAAAGCGAGAGGCCGGACTCGCCGATCTTGGTTTCGTAGCCCATCGGGAGGCGCATGATGAAGTCGTGCGCGGCCGCGGTCTGGGCGGCGGCGAGGACGCGATCGAGATCGGGCTCGGCGTCGCCGAAAGCGATGTTGCGCGCGATCGATTCGTTAAAGATGTGGTTCTCCTGCAGGACCATCCCGATGTGCCGCCTAACGTCGCGGTAGTTGAGGGTTTTGAGGTCGGTGTTGTCGAAGAGGATCGTGCCCTCGGTCGGCTCGAGCAGGCCGGCGATGAGCTTGATCAAGGTCGTTTTCCCGCAGCCGCTCCGGCCGACAAACGCCACCATTCGCCCGGGCGCGATGTCGAGGCTGATGTCTTGAAGAATGTTAGGCGCTTCCGGTCCGCCGTATTTGAAACTGACGTGCTTCAGCTCGATCCGGCCTTCCAGACTGTGGACCGGCGCGAGGCGGCTGCGGTCGCGGCCCTGTTCCGGTTCCTGTTCGAAAATGTCGTTCAGCCGATTCAGCAGGACGGTCGCGAACTGCATGTTGTCCCACACGCCTAACGTTCGCAAAATCCCGCCGTAAGCCATCGCCGTGAGCGAGCTGAAGGCGACAAAACCGCCGATGCTGAGACTGCCCGACCATGACCTGGTTGGCGCCGACCCAGAGGAAGATCGCGGTCGAGAGCATGCCGATCGTTTGCAGCACGCTGTCGTAGGTCATGACGATGAAACTGCTCCGGAAAATCTTGCGCGAGACGGAGAGGAATTCGTTCAGCATCATGTCGCGGAAGACGTTTTCCGCGGAGGCGGCCTTGACCGCTTCGATGCCTTTGATCGCGTCGATCTGGTGCGAGCTGTATTTCCCCTGGCTCTCCTCGACGTCGGCGAAGAGCGGGCGCAGCACCTTCTGCGAGAAATACATCAGCCCGCCGTAGAGCGGCGTGGTGGCGAGGAAGGCGAACGTGAGCATCGGGCTGTAGAGCGCCATCAGGCCGAGCGCGCCGATCAGCTGCACCAGCGCGAGGAGCGCGCCGATGCCGTGGTGGACGGCAAATTCCCGCACCTGCCGCGCGCCATCGAGCCGGCGCTGGATGTCGCCCGTCCGTCGGCTGGTGAAATAACTCATCGGCAAGGACAACATTTGCCGGCTCAGGAAATCGAGAATCGCCGTGTCCAGCCTAACGGCGGCGAACGAGAGGAGATATTCCTGTGCGAGCGACGCGGCTTGGGTGAAAAAGAGGACCGCGCCCATCCCGAGCAGGATGGTTTCGAGCAGGCCGACGTCTTTCTCGACGATGACCTTGTCCACCACCATCTCGGTGAAGATCGGGAAGAGCAGCTCGAGGAAAGTGATCGCGACCGCGAGCAGCATGACCTGGAGGAAAATGGTCCGGAACTTGAGCATGAACGGGATGATCCAGGCCAGGCTCGGCTTGCTCTCCGGCGCATTCTCGAAAGCGGTCGTGTAATCGAAAAGCGCGGCGTAACCGGACCAGCTTTGATCGAATTCCTTGCGCGAAATCTTGCGCAACCCGCGCGCCGGATCGGCCACCTTCACGTAAGTCTCGGTGACGTCGTAAAGCACCATCCAGTGGTTGCCTTCCCAATGCACGATCGCGGGCAGCGGCATCAAGGGCAGGTTCCGCAGCGACACCTTGAGCGCGCGCGCGGCGAGCCCGAGCTCGGTCGCCGCGCGGCAGATTGCTTTCAAGCTCGTGCCGTCGGTCGAGGTGTGACAGAGCTGGCGAATCCGGGCCAGGCTCACCTTGCGCCCGAAATGCCGGCAGATCATGCCGAGGCTGGCCGCGCCGCAATCCATCTCGTCGATCTGCTCGATCGCCTCGATCTTGCGGATGCGCTTTTTGCCTTTGCGAAACAGGCCGCTCTCATCCGCGAACGGATCTTCCGTGCCTTCTTTCGCGGGCGGGGCTTTCTTGTCGACGGCGAGCTTGTCGTGCGCGGCCACTTCCGCCGGCAGCATCTCGGTCGTGAAATCGAGCGGGACGCGCGCCTCGGTTTTCGCCTCGTATTGCGCGAGCCGTTCCTCCATCAGCTTGCCGAATTCCGGGTAGCGGCGTTTCAGGTCGCGGACCGCTTCCGGCTCGAGCGCGAGGAGGCGGCAATCGCTGTAGGCCTCGACCGAGGCGGCGCGGGGCGAGCCGTTCAGGATCGAGAGTTCGCCGAAGAAATCGCCGTCGCGATAGAAGGCGAGATTGTGTTGCGTGCCGTTGTTGGAGTTGAAGGCGCGCGCGCGGCCTTTCTCGAGGATGAACATCGCGCCCGGCGGATCGCCCTGCCGGATGATCGATTCGCCCTTGGGCACCTGCGATCGGAGTCAACTTCTCGACCAGCGTCCGAAGCGCGGGCACGGGCAGGCGGCCGAAATTGCTGAACTCGTAAAGGAAACCGTGGAGCGAGCGATGCCGCCCGGTCATCTCGACGTAATGCTTTAGCTCCGGCGTTTCCTCGGCCAGTTGCAGGAAATCCGCGCGATCCAGGCGCAAGGCCTCGACCGCCGTGCTGCAGCGCACGGTCGCGCTCCGGGTGCCGCCTTCGGCGAGCGCGGCTTCGCCGAAGCTGTCGCCCGGTTTCAAAGTCGCGAGCACGATTTCGTTGCCGTTCTGGTCGGTCTTCACCACCCGGGCCCGGCCCGAGAGGAGAACGTAAAACGCGTCCGCCGGTTCGCCTTGCCTAACGAGAAGATCGCCGAACTCGTAGCTTTCTTCCTGGAGGAGCGAGCGGAGCTGCTCGAAATGTTCGTCGGGCAGAAATTGAAAGAGCGACGAACGGCGGAGGAGATTCTCGTCGGTCGCTTTCATGTCGTTAGGCCAACAAGAGCCGCCACTGGATGAAGCGGGTCGTCAGGTCGGAGAAATGCCGGTCGAGAATGCATTGGTCGGCCCGTTCCTGCACCACCGGGTCCTCCAGGTCGGGTTCCTCTTTGCCGATGATCCGGCAGAGATGGAAACCGTCGCCGCGCGCGATCGGCTCGAGGATTTCGCCCGGGTGCACGCTGAGAAATTTCTGCTGCAAATCCTCCGGCACCTGTTCGAGCAGGACTTCCGGATGCCGGTACGGATAGCGGCCTTCCGCCGCCACTTCCTCCATCGACATGCCGTCGTCGCGCGCGCAGATGAGCGCTTCGCGGGCGGCGTCGAGCGAGTCGAGCTCGATCGTCTCGACTTCGAAGCGCGTCAGCGGCAAACGGAGTGCGGCGAGCTGGTGTTGGCGGGCCTGCTGGGAAAGGAGCCCGCTCATGCTCTGGCGATAAATCGCTTCCATCGTGAGCGCGTCGTCGAACCATTCCTGGTCGCGGCCCAGTTTCTCCAGCCACGCCGGCAATTCCTCCGCGCCGATCCCGCTCCGTTCGAAGAAAGCGGCCCGTTCCTTTTCCATCGCCTCCGCGTCCGGTTTTGCTTCACCCCCCGCGCAGGTCGAGGAAATCCGCCGGCTGAAGCGTTCCGCCATCCGGTCGAGCTCGCCGCAGAGGATCAGCTCGTCCAGCAGCATCCTGCGGGTGTCGTTAGGCGCGCTGAAATAATCGAGCTCTTCCGCTTCGACATCGTCCCATTTGCCGCCCCAGTAATTGCGCACAAAATAGGCGCTGAAATCGCCCAGGGTGAGACCGCGCTGGGCCAGCCACTGCTCCGTTTCCTCGGCCGTGATCAGGTCGTGCTGGTAACGAAATTGTTCCGCCGCGGTATCGATCGCGTCGTCATCGAACTCGAGATTCTCTTCCTCGGCCCGGCGCTCCGCCGCCAGCAGCCGAAGCAAATGTTTCCATTCCGGCTCCAGTTCGCCGCGGAAAATGGCGGCATCGACGATGTCGCGCCCGGTAAAAGAACGATCTTCGCAGACAAAAATGACCTTGCTGTCAATCAGGGCGGGCTCGGTGTCGGTATCAGGCATCGCGACTTGTTCTGGCGATTACCTAACAATTTGCCGGATGTGTCGAGCGAAACCCGCGCACGGAAACCTTTGGTCCATACCCGGTAATGCGCGAATCGGGTCAAAACGAGGCCAAAAAGTTTCAAAAAAGCGCTGCCCGCGCCCCGCGCCGGTCTAATCCTTGGACCAGTCGAGCACGATCTTGCCCGAGTTGCCGGACTTCATCAGCTCGATCGCTTCCTGGAACGAGGTGTAAGGGAAGCGATGGGTGATGACCGGCGAAATATCGAGCCCGCTCTGGATCATCGCGGTCATCTTGTACCAGGTCTCGTACATCTCCCGGCCGTAGATTCCCTTGATCGTCAGGCCGTTGAAGACCACCACATTCCAGTCGATCGCGGCCGAGTCGGGCATGATGCCTAACAATGCGATCTTGCCCCCGTGAAACATCGCCGGGAGCAGGTCGGCCATCGCCTTCGGGCTGCCCGACATCTCGAGCGCGACATCGAAGCCTTCTTTCATCCCGAGCTCCTTCATCGCGTCGGCCAGGGTCGCGTCGCGCACGTTGAGCGCGAAAACATTCGGCGCCATTTTTTTCGCCAGCTCGAGCCGGTAGGGATTGATGTCGGTGATGACGATGTTGCGCGCGCCGGCATGCCGGGCAATCGCCACCGCCATGCAGCCGATCGGGCCCGCGCCGGTGATGAGCACGTCCTCGCCGATCAGGTCGAAGGAAAGCGCGGTGTGCGTGGCGTTGCCCAGCGGATCGAAACAGGAAAGGACATCGAGCGGGATGTTCGGGTCGGCGTGCCAGACGTTCGAGGTCGGGATGGAGAGATATTCCGCAAACGCGCCCTGGCGATTCACCCCCACGCCCTCGGTGTTCGGGCAAAGATGCCGCCGCCCGGCGAGACAATTGCGGCAATGCCCGCAGACGATGTGACCTTCCCCGGTCACGAGATCGCCCGCGCGCGAAACCTTGCACCCGCTCGCCCACCCGCTCGACCACGCCGACGAATTCATGGCCGACCACCATCGGCACCGGGATGGTCTTCTGCGACCAGGCGTCCCAGTTATAGATGTGAACATCGGTCCCGCAGATCGAAGTCTTGCGGATCTTGATCAGGACATCGTCGCCGCCGACTTCCGGCACCGGCACATCCTCCAGCCAAAGACCGGGCTCCGCCTTGCGTTTGACCAATGCCTTCATCGTCTTTTGCACGGAAGGAAACTAGGCGAATCAGGAACGCACGAAAGCAGGAAAGTGGAGTCGAGATGTCCGGCTCTTCTATGGTGCCCGCGTCTTGAATTTTTTTCGGCAGCACCGGGTTGCCGTCGTCGCAGGAGATTAACCACGCCGAACCGCCCCGTGGCGACGCGGTCGTTCCGATAGGTATCAGATGGAAAAAAGGACATGTCCTGGTGGCTTGGATGCTGCTCAACCGGCGGATGCACATCTTCCCGGGTTCCCATTTTTACCTTGCCAAATTTCTTCGCCGACATCTCCGATTGTCGCGGACCCTCTTCATCGGCCTGACTCTTTCACTCGCTCTCAAGGCTGAGGCCGGCGCGCCTTTTACCTTTAGTCCTACTGGTAGTCTGCTTACCGAGCGCCAGCAGGCAGTTTCGACCCTGCTCTCCGATGGCCGGGTCCTCGCCATGGGCGGAGCGGACCGGTTTGGCCGAACTGCGACGGCAGAAATTTATAACCCGGCGACAGGCGCGTGGACGCCGACTGACAGCATGCTGGATGGTCGCGTGCACTTCACCGCCACTCTCCTGCGCAACGGGAAGGTGCTGGTGGCCGGCGGCACGAATAATACTTTCGTCGATACCGCGGAGCTTTACGATCCGGCGACCGGGGTCTGGACGGCGACGGGCAATCTCAACGCGGCGCGCGCTTATCACACCGCGACTTTGTTATCGAGTGGCAAGGTGCTTCTCGCCGGGGGGCAAAACGAGGACGGCCTCGTGCCCGACTGCGAACTTTACGACCCGACGACCGGCATTTGGACGACTGGCGGGAGCATTCTCGTGCCCCGCTACAATCATGCCGCGACACTTCTTGCCTAACGGCCATGTCCTGGTCTCGGGCGGGATCGGCGCCGACGGTTATCTCGCGCTCGCGGAGCTCTACGATCCGGCGGAAGACTTTTGGCATTACACCGGCGATATGGCAGACCCTACTTCCGACCACTCGGCGATCTTGTTGCCTAACGGTCAGGTTCTGGTCGTGGGCGGCAGTAATCAGAATGGCTATCTCGCGAGTGTGCAACTTTACGATTACAACGCCGAGGTGTGGTGGAACACCGGCAACATGACCGATGCACGCGCCCGGTTTATCGCAACCTTACTGCCTAACGGCAACGTGCTCGCGGCCGGCGGTTATGGGAATGGCGACACGGTTCTAGGGAGTGCGGAGCTTTACGATCAGAACGCCGGTCAATGGACGACAACCGCCAGCCTGAATAGCCCGCGCGCGGAATATGTGGCCACGTTGCTGGCAAACGGGCAGGTGCTCTTCGCCGCCGGGCTGGATAGCGACGGCAGCGTCCTGGCCAGCACCGAGCTTTACGAAACGGCTAACGGCTCCTGGAGCGCGACTGGGTCCATGAATACCATCCGGATTTTCCCCACCACCGCACTGCTGCCTAACGGCAGGCTGTTGGCGGCAGGCGGATACAACGACTATACCGGTAATTCCAGTGCCGAACTCTACGATATCTCGAGCGGCACCTGGGCCCCTACCGGCAGCATGGCAGACGTTCACTACTATAACACCATGACCTTGCTATCCGATGGCCGGGCCCTCGTCGCGGGTGGTATCGGTAACAATGGCTTGATAGCGACCGGAGAGATTTACGATCCTTCCACCGGCAGCTGGACCTCGACTAGCGCTATGAATGCGGCTCGTTACTATCATACGGCGACTTTGCTGCCTGATGGAAAGATCCTGGTCGCAGGTGGCTACGGCTCGGAAGCCGCATCAGCCAGCGCTGAACTCTATGATCCCACGACTGGAGTCTGGACGGCTACGGGAAACCTCGTGCTAGGTCACTCCTACCACACCGCCACGCTGCTGCCCAATGGCGAGGTCCTGGTCGCGGGCGGGTTTAGCGATAATGGCTTCGAACCCAGTGCCGAGCTTTATGATCCATCAACCGGGACTTGGAGAGCGACCGGTAGCCCCGCAAGCACTCGTTACGGTCACACGATGACGTTGCTGCCCAACGGCAAGGTGTTACTCGCAGGCGGAGCAGGCCCGTCTGGCATTATGTCCGGCGCGGAACTCTACGATTCTTTGACCGAGACTTGGACCCCCACCGGCGCTCTGGCCAACGTTCGCTATCAACACACCGCGGCCTTGCTGCCCAACGGCAAGGTTTTAGTCGCAGGCGGGCAATCCAATGCCGGCTATCAGACGAACGCGGAGCTTTATGATCCGGCCAGCGGTAGCTGGACCACGACCGCCGCCATCATAAGCCCTCGCGTTTACAATACCGCGGCGCTGCTGCCCAACGGTAAGATCATTATCGTGGGTGGAGTTGGTTATGAGTATCTGACTGCGGCCGAACTTTACGACGTGGGTTTGGGCTTCACGCGGCCGGATTGGCAGCCGCAAATTGTAGGTGTCGATTCCTCACTAACGATCGGCGAGAGTCTCGTCCTTTCCGGTTCTCTTTTCCAAGGTATCTCGGCCGCCTCGAGCGGATCAACGATCGACTCCTCGAGCAACCATCCCGTGGTGCAACTGCACAGCCTGGGAAATGAACAGGAAGTCTTTCTGCCTGTGGATGAGGCGACCGGCTGGTCCGATACCGCTTTCACATCGGCGGTCATCGCTGATTTTCCCGCCGGCCCAGCTTTGGTTACTGTTTTCACGAACGGCATTCCGAGCGATGCTCGCTATCTCACGGTTAACCAGACCGCTCCCACGCTTACGGCCCAGGCCTCTGACGGCGTCGTCATCGGAGGAACCGTCTCTGACACCGCCATTCTGGACGGCGGCACTGTCCCGGGCGGCAGCGTCACCTTTGACCTCTACGGCCCTGACGACGAGACTTGCGGGGCGGCCTCAATCTTTTCCTCGACGGTGGCGATTGCCGGGAATGGAAGTTACACATCCGCTTCGTTTACGCCGAGTGAAGCCGGGACTTATCGCTGGGTGGCAAGTTATAGCGGCGACGTGAACAATGCCGCGGTGAACGGTGAGTGTAACGACACAAATCAATCGGTCGTGGTTGCTACCTTGCCTACGCCTACGCCTACGCCTACGGCGACGCCAAGTCCGAGTCCGACGGCGACACCGACGCCTTCTCCCATTGTGACACCCACCCCGACACCAATTCCTACAATCACTCCGAGCCCTACTGCGACGCCAACGTTAACCCCGACGCCAACCGCTACGCCTACACCAACAGTCACTCCCACCCCAAGCGCGACTCCTACCCCCAGCCTGACACCCGCGCCGGGCGCGCGGACTCAGAATATTTCGGCTCGCATGCTCGTGCAGACTGGCGACTCCCAGGGTATCGGTGGTTTCATAATCACGCCGGGGAGCCCGAAGAAGGTAATCATTCGCGGGATCGGCCCGTCTCTTGGCGGCAACGGGATCGCTCAGTTGCTGGCTGATCCTAGTTTGGACCTACATGGCCCCGCGGGCGAAACTCTCGTGAGTAACGATAACTGGCGGGATAATCAGGAGACAGAAATTCTCGCAACGGGCCTCGCCCCGGCCAACGATCTCGAACCAGCGATCGTGGCTACCCTCAATCCCGGCACTTACACAGTGATTCTGAGCGGTCAGGGTACAGACACGGGTGTTGCCTTGCTGGAGGTCTACGATCTCAGTCCCGACAGCACTTCGCGACTGGCCAACTATAGCACCAGAGCTTCGGTTCAATCCGAGGACAGCGTTGTCATTGCCGGCTTCATCCTCGGAATCGAACAGAAAGATGCCGACGTCGTCGTGCGTGCACTTGGACCTTCGCTCACGGCACAGGGCGTGTCCGGCGCCCTGGCCGATCCGACCTTGGAACTGCGTGACAGCGACGGCGCCCTGGTTAAGGCCGACGATAACTGGCAGGACGACTCCGCGCAGTCCGCGTTGATCGCTGGGAGCGGGCTTGCGCCCGAGAACCCTCTCGAAGCCGCCTTGGAAGTGAGTCTTCCGCCGGGCTCCTATACCGCAATTCTTGCCGGGAACGGCGGGAGCGGGGTCGGCATCGTCGAAATCTACAATAAGCAATAGGCAGGGCCTTTCCTTACCGCCGGGAGCCTTGGGAAAAGCGTTTCCTTTTCCATGGGCTCGAATTCTGAAATTCCTTATCGCGATCTCGGGAGCACCGGGGAACGCGTGTCGTGCATCGGCGTCGGCGGGTGGCATCTGGCTTTGCCGGACGTAACGGAGAAGCTGGCCACCCGCATCGTCCGCACCGCGATCGATCGCGGGATCAATTTCATGGATAACTCCTGGGATTATAACAAGGGCGAGAGCGAGAAGCGGATGGGCCAGGCGCTCCGCGACGGCTATCGGGACAAGGTTTTCCTGATGACGAAGATCGACGGGCGCACGAAAAAGGAGGCGACCCGGCAGCTCGAGGAATCGCTCCAGCGGTTGCAGGTGGATTGCATCGACCTGGTGCAGCATCACGAAGTCATCCGCTTCGATGATGCGCATCGGGTGTTCGATCCCGACGGCTCCAATGCCGCGCTGCTCGAGGCGACGCAAGGCAGGCAAGCTGCGCTTCATCGGGTTTACCGGGCACAAGGATCCGCAGGTGCATCTCCACATGCTCGCGGTCGCGCGCGAGAATGGCTTCCAGTTCGACGCCGTGCAGATGCCGATCAATGTGATGGACGCGCATTATCGCAGCTTCGCCCGGCTGGTCGTGCCGGAGCTGGTGCGCGATGGGATCGGCGTGCTCGGGATGAAGTCGTTGGGGAACGGGATCATCCTGAAATCGAAGACGGTGACGGCGGTGGAATGTCTGCGTTATGCCTTGAGCGAACCGACCTCGGTCGTGATCACCGGGATCGACAGCATGGAAATCCTCGACCAGGCCTGCGAGGTGGCGCGGAACTTCCAGCCAATGAGCGCGTCAGAGCGCGAGGCGTTGCTGGCGAAAACGAAGGAGGCCGCGGCGCAGGGCGAGTATGAGCTTTTCAAGACGCGCTCGATCTTCGATTCCACAGCGAAGAATCCGGAGTGGCTCGGGGAAGAGCCGGAACGCATCGCCGATCTCATGCCGGGCTGAAGAAAGTATGAAGGTTGAAGGAAGAGGGAAGAAAACGGCCTGAGTCCGGGGTGGACATTTTTCCTATGACGGGGATGGTGCAGGCTGCATGCCCGAGACCATCGAACGACCTTCGGCCGCGCCCACGACCGCTCGCCTGACGTTCATCTTTCGTTTCGCGAGCACGCTCGTTCTTTGGTCGGTCGCGCTGCTCATCATCTTTTCGGGGTATGAGCTGGGCTTCTTTGCCCTCATCGGCGTGGTCGGGATGATCGCGCTCTGGGAATTTTACGGGATGCTCGATCACAAGGGCCTCCCGAATTTCAAGATCACGGCCATGATCAGCGGCGCGGTCATGCTGGTGGGGAGTTTTTATTACTTCGCCAAGTACGGGCCGGCCCGCTCCTACGACTTCGAAGTGGCGGTGCTGCTCTTCTTTTTGCTGACCGTTTTTACCCGGCAAATGTTTGACAGCCTGCGCGACGACGAGCCGCTCCGGACGATGGCTTACACGCTCTTCGGGCTGCTTTACGTGCTCTGGCTTTTCAATTTCATCACCAAGATCGTTTACGTGACGCCGCGCACGCCTAACGGGGAGGTGACGGGGCAGTTCTACGTTTTCTACTGCATCGCGATCACGAAATTCAGCGACATGGGGGCGTATCTCACCGGGAGCGTGATCGGCAAACACAAGATGGTGCCGCACATCAGCCCGAAGAAGACGTGGGAAGGATTTTTCGGCGCGCTGGCGTTTTCGTTGCTCGCGAGCATGGGGTTGTTTGCCCTCATGCCGGCGCAGCTTTCGGTCTTGAACTGGACGCACTCGGTCGTGCTCGGGTTGCTGCTTGGGTTTCGCCGCGATCATCGGCGATCTGGCGGAGTCGATCGTGAAGCGCAGCACCGGGGTGAAGGATTCCGGCAACATGCTGCCGGGGATCGGGGGCGCGCTCGATCTCGTCGATAGTCTGCTCTTCACGGCGCCGCTTTTGTTCTTCTATCTGCGGCTGGTGATTCGCGTTCCGTAGAAAAGAGAGACAGGATTAACAGGATTTTCAGGATTGGGAGATTCTGGAATCCATTTTAATCCTGTAAATCCTGTCCTTTTATGAAACGCAAACGCGTAGTCGTGCTCGGCGCGACCGGCTCGATCGGGGAAAGCGCGCTGAAGGTGGCGCGCGATATCCCGGACCGGATGGAAATCGTCGGGCTGGCGGCGAAGTCGAACGCGAAGAAGCTGGCGGCGCAGGCCAACCTCGTGCGGCCGGAAGCGGTCTGCCTGGTCGACGAAGCGCATCTCGGCGAGCTCTGCGCCAACCTGGATTACAAGCCGAAGATTTTCGCGGGCGAGGACGGGCTGGTGGAGATCGCCTGCCTAACGAACGCGGAGATGGTGCTGGTGGCGGTGGTCGGGACGGGCGGGTTGCGGCCGGCGCTGGCGGCGATCGAGGCCGGGAAAGATCTGGCGGTGGCGAGCAAGGAGATTCTCGTCATGGCGGGCGAAGCGGTGATGAAGGGCGCGGCGGCGAAGGGGCTGCAGGTGCTGCCGGTGGATAGCGAGCACAATGCGATCTTTCAATGTCTCGAGGGGAAACGTTCAACGTTGAACGTCGAACATCGAACGTCGAATGCAGAGAGTTCGACGTTCGACGTTCAACGTTGGACGTTGGACGTTTCTGATCTTCGCCGCATCATCCTGACCGCGTCGGGCGGCCCGTTCCGCGAGACGCCTAACGACCAGTTTGCCAGCATCACGCCGGAGCAGGCGCTGAAACATCCGACCTGGAGCATGGGGCCGAAGATCACGATCGATTCCGCCACGCTCTTCAACAAGGGACTGGAAATGATCGAGGCGCACTGGCTCTTCGGGGTCGAGATGGCGCGGGTGGAAGTGGTGGTGCATCCGCAGAGCATCGTGCACTCGATGGTCGAGTTCGCCGACGGCTCGGTCCTGGCGCAGCTCTCGCATTCCGACATGTGTTTCCCGATTCAATACGCCGTGACCTGGCCCGATCGCGTGCCGAACTCGCTCCCGCCGCTCGATTTCGGCAAACTCCAGAAACTGGAATTCGCCGCGCCGCGGCTGGATGATTTCCCCGCGCTCAACCTGGCCCGGCGCGCGGGCGAGACCGGCGGCACCCTGCCTGCTGTAATGAACGCCGCCAATGAAGTCGCTGTCTCAGCTTTCCTCGATCGCCGGATTTCGTTCCCGAGCATCTGGCATTTGGTCGAGGAAGTGATGAACCGCCATACCTCCGTTGCCAACCCGAGCCTGGATGCCATATTGGAGGCCGATTGCTGGGCGCGCGAGGAAGCCGCCGGCCGGGCCGCTGATTTGGCCCGCTAGAGTCCGCCAGTTCCGAGCGCCATGTTTCTGCACGCCCTACGCATCATTTTTATCCTGCTCGAGGTTATCGTTCTCTTTAACCTCCTCATCGTGGTCCATGAACTGGGCCATTTCCTGGCCGCGCGCTGGCGCGGGCTGGTGATCGAGAAGTTCGGCGTCTGGTTTGGGAAACCGCTCTGGAAGAAAACCTACAACGGCGTCGAGTACTCGTTAGGCTCGATCCCGCTCGGCGGCTTCGTCGCCCTCCCGCAGCTCGCGCCGATGGATATCATCGAGGGCGAAACCGACGCCGATCGGGCCAAGCTGCCGCGCATTTCCGTCCTCGATAAGATCATCGTGGCGGTGGCCGGACCGCTTTTCAGCATGCTGCTCGCGGTCGTGTTTGCGACTTTGGTCTGGGCCGTCGGACATCCGGTGGGCGAGTCCGACATGACCACCGTGATCGGTTATGTCGAGCCCGGTTCGCCCGGGGAAAAGGCCGGGCTCAAAGCCGGCGACAAGATTCTCGAAGTGGATGGAAAACCGGTGACGCGTTTCTCCGGGATGAGCGACAGCGTGACCTGGAACGTGATCCGAAGCGAAGGCGATCAGATCCCATTCGTAGTCGATCGCGATGGACAGCAGGTTTCGGTTTCAGTCACGCCTTACATCGCAGCGACCAGCGGTTGGCGGCGCAAGAGCGTGCGGCAGGTGCTCATTTATCCCGCGTCGAAACCGATCATCGATGAGGTGGAAGCGGATTCGCCGGCGGCGAAGGCTGGTTTGAAGCCGGGCGATGTCATCCAGGGTTTCAACGGGCAGCCGATGTATAACGCGATCGCGCTGGCGGATTTCATCCGGCAACATCCGAAGGACGAGTTGAAGCTCGAGGTGAAACGGGGCGATCAGAGTTTCGAGACCGCGCTGACTCCGGCGATGTTGATGACGCGCGGGAAGTTGATGCCGCGGATCGGCATCGCGTGGGACACGACCGGGAAACTCACCATCGCGCACCCGAACCCGCTCGAGCAGGTCTACGACAGCATCACGAGCACGTTGAACACGATCGAGGCGGTGGCTTCGCCGAAGTCCGACGTGAAGTTGCAGCATCTCAGCGGTCCGGTCGGGATCGTGCGGATTTATTATTTGCTCTTCGAGAGCGATCGCGGCTGGCAGCTCGCGCTCTGGTTCAGCGTCATCCTGAACGTGAACCTCGCGATCCTGAACATGCTCCCGATTCCAGTGCTCGACGGCGGACACATCGTGCTCGCGCTGGTCGAGGCGGTGCGGCGGAAACCGGTCAACATTCGCGTGCTCGAGATCGTGCAGACCGGCTGCGCGCTTTTGATCATCGGCTACATCGCTTACGTCAGCTTCTTCGATGTCGGCGATTGGTGGCTGGGCGACAGGCGCAGTGAGGCGCCGGCCGCGGAAACGCAGGCCAGCCCGACTCCCTAACGGATCGTTGCGGCGTTTTCAAAGCAGAGCGTTCATGCTTTGCTACCTTCTGCCATGAGCCGGCTTTCCTATTGCGACGATTTGCTGCACTACCAGCGCCGCGTTTCCCGCGAAGTGATGGTCGGCAAGGTCGGGGTCGGCGGCGCGAACCCGATCCGCGTCCAGTCGATGATCACCTGCGACACGATGGACACGGAGGCGTCGATCGCGCAGTCGCTCGAGCTGGCGCAGGTCGGTTGCGAGATCGTGCGCATCACCGCGCCGACGGTGAAGGATGCGGCCAACCTTCAGCATATCGTTAGGGGATTGCGCGAGCGCGGCTGCGAGGTGCCGATCGTGGCCGACATCCATTTCAAGCCCGAAGCGGCGATGGAAGCGGCCAAGTGGGTCGAGAAAGTGCGGATCAATCCCGGCAATTACGCCGACTCGAAGAAGTTCAAGATCATCGAATACAGCGATGAGCAATACGCGGCCGAGCTGGAGCGGATTCGCGAGCGTTTCACCCCGCTCGTTAGGCTGTCGCTGGAGCGCGGGATCGCGATGCGCATCGGCACCAACCACGGCTCGCTCAGCGACCGGATCATGAACCGCTACGGCGACACGCCGCTCGGGATGGTGGAGAGCGCGCTCGAGTTCGCCCGGATCGCGCGCGATCTCGATTATCACGCGCTCATCTTTTCGATGAAATCGAGCAACCCCAAGGTGATGATCGCGGCTTACCGGCTGCTCGTGGCCCGCCTGCGCGAAGAAGGGGCGGATTGGAATTACCCGATCCACCTCGGCGTGACCGAGGCCGGCGAAGGCGAAGACGCGCGGATCAAAAGCGCGATCGGGATCGGCTCGCTTTTGCGGGACGGGATCGGCGACACCATCCGCGTTTCGTTAACCGAAGACAGCATCCACGAGATTCCGGTGGCGCACGCCTTGGTCGAGACGACGCAGGCGGCTGCGCGCTCCGGTCATCCGGCGCTCGAAACTCCGGCGACCGGTCTTTCCTTCGATCCGTTTTCTTATCAACGCCGCGAGACCGCGCCGATCGCGGTCGGCGACGTGCGGCTGGGCGGCGAGGAAACGGTTCGGGTCGCGATCCGCCAAGCCAACTTCGAGAAGGTCGCGCACAAGGTCGATCGCATGGGCGACTACAAACCGGAGTTCGTTTACGAAAAGTCCGGCGTGGTCGAGGTGGATCCTCGGGACGACGCCAGCATCGCCTCGCTCAACCAGGAGACGGACGCGAAAATGGTGGCGGTGGCCGACGGGCTCGACCTGCCGGTGATCGCGGCGTATCGCCTGCTCGCTGCGAAGCTGGATCGCCGGCATCCGATTCTGCTCAAGGATCGCCTAACGGTTTCCGAAGACCCCGACGCGGAATTCCTCCCCACGCTCCTGACCGCGGCGACCAATATCGGCTCGCTTCTCTGCGACGGCATCGGCGACGCCATTCTGGTTCAAGGCGAGCACGGGCCGGGTCAGGCTTTGCGCCTCTCCTACAACATCCTCCAGGCGGCCGGGACCCGGATTTTCAAGACCGACTATGTCGCCTGCCCTTCCTGCGGCCGGACGCTTTTCAACCTCCAGACCACGACCGCGAAGATCAAAGCCGCCACCATCCACCTCAAAGGGGTCAAGATCGCGATCATGGGCTGCATCGTGAACGGGCCGGGGGAAATGGCGGATGCGGATTTCGGTTACGTCGGCGGCGCGCCGGGCAAGGTGAACCTTTACGTCGGCAAAACGGCGGTAAAATTCAACATCCCCGAGGCCGAAGCGGTGGATCGGTTGCAGGATCTGATCCGCGAACACGGCAAATGGGTGGAGCCGGTGGCCGAACCACAATCGGAGCCAGCCGACGAGGCCGAAGCCCTTCGTTAGGGGCAGCTTACACCGTAAGAAGTGGCGTCGATCGCGGCGGCCGAATCGGATTTAACGCAACAAGCGTTCTATTACGCTGCAGTAATCTTTTTTCTCGAAAAGGATTGACCTGCAGGGCGATCGCCCGGTAAAAATATAGGTCCT
This sequence comes from uncultured Verrucomicrobiae bacterium, assembly GCA_963740715.1. Taxonomy (GTDB): domain Bacteria; phylum Verrucomicrobiota; class Verrucomicrobiia; order Chthoniobacterales; family UBA10450; genus Palsa-1392. The sequence goes on from CAVUGD010000029.1 coordinate 31,874, forward strand.
CCGCGGCCGCTTGCCCCTCTGGCACGGCGCATAAATGCAGTTGAAGAAAGCACTTACAACCATGAAAAAAGACCGTCACCTTAGAGAAACCCACCGTTCGCGCCCGAGGCGCCTAACGTCGGCCATGCTCAAGCGCATGCTTCTTTCGATAGCCGTTTGCTTGAGTCTGGCAATCCTCCTCCGCCCTCTTCGCCGCCACTCAAAACCCGAAAAATATCGGCGAGCGACCTGCAAAAAGTTGTGACCCGCGAATTGGCCGCCAAGGCCGGTAAAACGGTCGACCGGACCCGGAGTCGGGTCCAATGTCGACCTCGGCGACCGCTCCATGCGCGACGCTCAAGGCCGTCTCCTGGTCACCGTCTACTTGAAAAACGCAGCGGCTCGCGCGGCCGTGGCGAAGCTCAAGGATGTCGTGATCAAGGCCGTCGATGTAAGGGGTGGCGTGATGGACGTTTACGTCCCGGCAGCACGGGTGACGGAACTGGCCAACACGGCTGGTGTCTCGTCAGTTCACCTCGCTCTGGCCCCGGTGTTTGATGTCGGTGCGACGACCAGTCAGGGTGTTCACCAGCATCGAATCGATCAGATTACCAACCAGGACGACGTCCCGGTCAGTGGGATCACGGGCGCGGGCATCATGGTCGGCGTGCTTTCGAATTCGTTCGACACCTCGACGACCTCGATCACGCACGCTGCGGATGACATCGCTTCGGGCGATCTTCCGGGACCGGGCAATCCGAATAACTCGACCCCGGTTTTGGTGCTGGAGGATTTCCCGGCGAGCAGCGACGAGGGTCGCGCGATGTGCCAGATCATCCATGATATGGCGCCGGCAGCAGACATGGCCTTCGCCACCGCCAACACTGGTGAAGTCGGTTTCGGCAATAACATCCGGGCGTTGGCCGACGCGGGATCGCAAGTGATCGTCGACGACGTCATCTATTTCGCCGAAGGCATGTTCCAGGACACGACCGTGGCGCGCGCGGTGGATGATGTCGTGGCGCAGGGCGTTTCCTATTTCTCGTCCGCAGGCAATCGGCCGGCGACGCAGGGGTATTACTCGGACTTCCGGTTCGTGGCGAACGACGGCACGGCGACGGATGGCACCAACATCAATCTGGGCAGCGTTCCGCCGGAACTTTATGCGGGCGGTTTTCATAACTTCAATCCTGCCCCCGGCCAAAAGGATATCGCTCAGAGCGTCCTCATCGGCGGGAGCAGCACGGGCACTTCGGCTGCGATCTTCGACTTCCAATGGGACGACGCCTATAACGTCAACCCGAGCACCATTGGCGATAATATCGTCAGCGGTACCGGGACCGTCCCGCCCGGCGGTTCGGACGATTTCACTTTCGCCGGCACCACCGGCGACTGCGTCCAGATCACGGTCACGGACCATCCCGACGCGACCGCGTTTGACGCGATCATCGAAGTGATCGCGCCGGACGGCACCTCGCTCATCGTGCAGGATACCGGGACGGATGAACTCCTGGTCCTCAGCCTCGACCAGACCGGCACCTACACCGTGCGGGTGACTCAATTCGGCACCCAAACCGGCGGCGACTACGATTACTCGGTCGACGAAGTGATCGACGGCTGCCAGCAGCTGGTCACGACCGATTTCAACATCCTCTTCTTCAAGGGCGATGGCACCTACATCGGCGCGACGGGCGAGAACAACATCCAGACTGGCCGACCAGTCGAGATCGCGCAGATCCTGCCGAGCCAGACCACGGCCGGCAACATCGTGCAGGTCGTGTTCGCGCGTTCCAATACGCCGCCGCCTGATCCGCAGCCGGCGAGCAAGGTGCGCTACGTCACCTTCACCTCTGGCGAACCGCAGGAGTACTTCACGTATAACAATACTCCGATCACCTTCGGTCATAACTCCGCCGCGGGCGGCAATGGAGTAGCGGCTTACGCCTTCTATCCGCCATTTATTCCGGAAGGTTTCACCTCGCCGGGACCGTCGATCATTGCCTTCGACAAGGATAACAATCGCCTTCCGCAACCGGAAATCCGGCAGAAGCCCGACATGGCAGCCATGGACGGCGCGAACACCACGTTCTTCGTCTCCGACGCGAACCAGGATAAGGACCTTTTCCCGAACTTCTTCGGCACCTCCGCCGCCGCGCCGCATGCTGCGGCCATCGCGGCCCTGGTCCTGGAAGCCAACGGCGGTCCGGGCTCAGTCACGCCGGAGCAAATGCGCGGTGTTCTGCAGCGGAGCGCGTTCCAACACGACCTCGATCCTTATCAGGCGCGTGGCAAAACTCGCGCCCCGGGTCCTTCCCGGGTCAGCATTCGGATGAAGTCTGACGGGAGCAGCCTGATCAGCACGATGAATCCAAATGCGTTTGAGGTCCGCTTCGTGGGACAGGGAAGCCTGAACCAGCTCGTCCTCAATCCGGAAGCAACCGATGCGACCGCGGGCAATACGACCGAGCCGTTCGATGCGGAAGTCGGATTCACCTCGCGTCCCGGCCTTGTCTTCGACAACCGGGCGCCGACGCTTGGGTTCCCATTCACTCTGGGCGACCTCAGAGGCGTCATGTCGAGCGACATCACCGGCACGCTTTCCAATCAAGCGCCCCCGCCAGCGATTGTCGGCAATCACTTCTATACCCTCACGGTTGACATCGCGCCTGGCTCCTTAACCAGACGTGAAGGCTTCAACTTCGGAGTGGATCGCGACGAAGCGGACGCATTCGGGCCGAACGGCACCGTCGGCGGCAACTCGGCCGATCTGCTCGGGGCGAACATCCTCATTCCTGAGGGCACCCTCGCTCCCGGCGGCATGACCTTCAGTGGCATGACCAGCGACGGCGCCTTCGACGGGGTCTTCAGAAACAAGATCGGAAGTGGTTACAGCGTGCTCGACGGCTACGGCTTCATCAACGCGGAAGCCGCGGTGAACGAACCGTTGGAATAACGGCCTAACAACAACTCAACCAGAAACGGCAGGCCAGCGATGGCCTGCCGTTTTTGTTGTCGCCGGGATCGATGATCCCGTGCTTCGTGCCGTAGAGTTCGCTCTGCGAAACGCGGCTGTGGCGTGGCGGCTCTTAGCGTGATCGAACCCAGCGTTCGCAGAGCACGTCTACGCGTGCGTGCCCGTCACGGCGACGGGTCGTCTACTGCCCGCAACTTGATCGTGATATTCCTGCCGCACCGTTTTCCCGGCGACCACCTGAACGGTGGCAATCCCTGGACTGCAACCATCCGCGCTCGCGACAAAGGTGTAACTCCCCGCCGGCAGACCGGCCGCGGCGAAATTGCCGAAGCTATCAGTCGTGGTCGAGCCGGTGACTTCGCCGAACCAGGAGACGATCGCGTCACTCACGCCAGTGTTTCCAGTCACTGTCCCTTGGGTGGCGGAAGGATTATCCAGCACCAGCGTGCGCGAGTCGTAGTCTGCCGTCGAGGAAATATCCCACCGACCAGAGCTTGCCTCTCGTCGAGGTGATCTCGTTCAAGCGCACCGCCGACCTCCGGATCAGGACTCGGAACTGTTTTCCAGCTCTTCCCATTCCAGCGAATGATCAGGGTCCCGATGCTGTATGTTCCGACGGCGGTCACGTTCTTCGAAGACAACGCCTCCACTCCGCTGAGCGAGGCACCCGCCGGGACACTGGTGAGGTTCCATTTTGTTCCGTCCCAGTGAATCGCGTAGGGCGAGAAGTAGCAGCCAAAGCCGTCGCAGAAGACGCTCGTGCCCACCGCCCAGACGTCGTTGCTTGAGACCGCCGAGACGTCGTTCAGCGTCACTCCGCCACCGGAAGGCGGAGCCGGAATCGAAATCGGCGTCCAGCTCGTGCCGTCATAGTGGCAAGTGGAGTAACCGACCGCCCAGATATCGTTCGCGCTGATCACCGTGATGCCGAAGAGCGGGCTGCAATTGTTCGGCACCACTGTCCAATTCACGCCGTTCCAATGCAGAATCGTCGCCAGCTGCTGGCCGGTGCTGGTTCGAGTATTCGCCGACCGCATAGATGTCGTTCGGGGCGACCGCTTTCACGTCATGCAGTTTATCGAGGCGATTGCCGCCGGGATTGGGACTGGCGACCTCGCTCCAGGCGGTGCCGTTCCAGTGCAGGATGACGTTCGAGGAATCCGAGCTGGAAGGAATGGACTGGAATCCGACCGCCCAGACATCGTTGGAGGCGATCGCCGTGACTCCTTCCAGGACGACGTCGAGGGCGAACTCCGGCGTGGGCACGATCGTCCACGCCGTTCCATCCCAATGCATCGTGAGCGGATCTCCCGCGGCGCTGCCGACCGCCCAGATGTCGTTCGCGCTCACGGCCGAAATGCTCTTCAACTCGTTCGCGCCCGTGCCGGCATTGGCGCTCGCCACGGTGGCAAAGGCGGCGCCGTTCCAACGGGCCGTCAGTGTTCCTTTGCCCCGGCCCACCGCCCAGAGGGTGTTCAGGCTGTCGGCATCGATCGCGTTCAACGTATTGTACGAAGAGTCCGGCGAATCGCTCGCGACCTGAGTCCATTGCGTGCCGTCCCAGTGCAAGGCGAGTGTCTTGAAATTCCCCGACTGATCATAGGTGCCCACTGCCCAGACGTCGTTTGCGTCGAGCACGACGACACCATTGAGGTCGTTCGCGAAACCGCCTGGCGCGGGGCTCGCCACCACTTCCCAGGCCTGCCCGGTCCAGCGCTCCGTCAGTGTGCCGCCCGATTTTTCACCGACCGCCCAGACCACTCCGGCCGGCGTGGCAGAAACGTCTTTGAAACTGGAAAAACTCAGCTTGGGAGTGTTGACCAAACTCCAACTGTTCCCGTCCCAGTGCAGGGCATAGGTGTTCGAGCCAGCTTCGCCGACCGCCCAGATATCGTTCGGGCCGACGGCCGCTACCCCGAGCAGCTTGGTGTATTCGTTTCTCGAGGTTGGGCTCGCCACCACGCTCCATTTTGTTCCGTCCCAATGCTCGATCAGGGTCTTGCTCACCCCGCCGCTGGCATATTCGCCCACCGCCCAGACATCGTTCGCCGCCAAAGCCACCACATCGTAGAGGCGGTTGAAGGTGCCAGGGTTGACGCTCGTCGACTGCGTGATGTTGGTCCCATTCCAGTGGTAGATAAAAGACTGCCCGGTATTTGCCGCGCCGCCGACAAACCAGACATCGTTTGCGGAAAGGGCCGACACCCCGATCAGATCGCCCGCCACTGCTCCCGGCACAGGGACTTGTCGCCAAGCCGTCCCATCCCAATGCTGGACCTGCGGCAAGGGCGAAACGAAGTCGCCGAAATTGCCGACTGCCCAGATGTCGTTTTCCGACAGGACGTCGACGCCGAAGAGTTCGTTAGGGCCGAAACCGGCATTCGGACTCGGGACGGTCCCCCAGGCAGGTGAATTCCGCTGAGCCTGGAGGCTGGCGGCCGACAGAACGAGGAGCAGGATTGCCGTCAGAAGCGACGGCACTTTAAGCAGGGTTGTGCGTTGATGGATTTTCATTTTTATGGAATAAACGTGGGTTTGAGACTCGGTCGGCCCACCTTATTCCCGTAAATTTCCAGAGATCGGCCGAATTAAGGAAAATTCTCAGGCCCGGCCCAGCCACCTGACCGACGCTCCGGCCGCGGGTTGACGCTGGGGGCTCCCGCGTCCATATTCCGCGCTCCTCGTCGGCGGCCGCTTCGGTTGCCAGAATCGCTCCGGTAGGCGGCGCGCCTCCTTATGCACGGCGAGGCAAGTAACGTCATGGACAAAATCCGCAACATCGCAATCATCGCTCACGTCGACCACGGCAAGACCACGCTCGTCGACCAACTCCTCCGCCAATCCGGCACCTTCCGTTCCAACCAAAAGACCGAGGAGCGCATGATGGATTCGATGGATCTCGAGCGCGAAAAGGGCATCACCATTCGCGCCAAGAACGCCGCTTTCAATTGGAACGGTTACCGCGTCAACATCGTCGACACTCCCGGCCACGCCGATTTCGGCGGCGAAGTGGAGCGGATCATGAAAATGGTCGACGGCGTTTTGCTCGTCGTCGATGCGCATGACGGTCCGCAGGCCCAGACCCGTTTCGTGCTCAAGAAAGCACTCGAGAACAAGGTCAAACCGATCGTCGTCATCAACAAAGTCGATCGCGAAAACGCCCGGCCGCACAAGGTCCTCGACATGGTCTTCGATCTCTTCGTTGAGCTGAAGGCGAACGACGAGCAGCTCGATTTCCCAATCGTTTACGCCAGCGCCAAGAACGGCTTCGCCATGCGCGAAATCCACGAGAACAGCGAAGACATGACCCCGCTGTTCGAGGCGATCATCAAGTTCATCCCGCCTCCGACCATCGCGGCCGAGCCCTATTTCCAGATGCTCGTCTCCAACCTGCACTACAGCGATTACCTCGGCCGCATCGCCCTCGGGCGCATTGTCAGCGGCCGCGTCACGGTCGGTGACCCGATCGTGTGCATCCATCGCGATGGACGCCGCGAGCGCAGCAACGTCACCGCTCTCTACACCTACGCCGGCATGCAGCAGGTCGAGACCCAGCACGCCAGCGCCGGCGACATTGTCGGCCTGACCGGTTTTGAAGAAGTTTACATCGGCGAAACCCTGACCGATCGCGAAGAGCGCACCCCGCTCCAGTTTGTCGACATCGATCCGCCCACCATCCGGATGCGCATCCTGGTCAACGACTCCCCCTTTGCCGGCCGCGAAGGCAAATTCGTCACCGCCCGCCACGTCCGCGAGCGCCTCATCCGCGAAACCCGCGGCAACGTCTCCCTCGCGGTCAAGGACACGGAATCCTCCGGTGCCTTCGAAGTGAACGCGCGCGGCGAAATGCAGATCGCGGTCCTGGTCGAACAAATGCGCCGGGAAGGCTTCGAAGTCATGGTCTCGCGCCCGGAAGTCATCTTCCAGCGCGACGAAAACGGCTCCCTGCTCGAGCCGATTGAAACTCTTTACGCCGAAGTGCCTAACGAAAACCTGGGCGACGTCCTGCAGGCGATTGCGGCGCGCAAAGGTGAGGTCGTCGGCATGGATCACCACGCCACTCGCGTCAGCGTCGAGGCCATCATCCCCACCCGCGGCCTGATCGGTTTCGAGAGCGACCTGGTCAACCTGACCCGGGGCGAAGGCATCATGAGCCACATCTTCCGCGAGTACGCTCCCTTCAAAGGCGAACTCGAAGGCCGCAATCGCGGCGTGATGGTTTCGATGGAAGCCGGCACGAGCAAGGCCTATTCACTGAACAACATTCAGGCGCGCGGCAAACTTTTCATCGGACCGCAGGAGGAAATTTATGCGGGGATGATCATTGGCGAAAATGCGCGCCCGGAAGATCTCCCGGTCAATCCTTGCAAGGCGAAAAACCTCACCAACATGCGCAGCCAGGGCGACGGCAAAGGCATTCAATTGGAAGCGCCCTTAAAGATGACCCTGGAGCGTGCGATCGAGTACATCGGAGCGGATGAGTACGTGGAAGTGACGCCGAAGTCCCTCCGCCTGCGCAAGCGCGTGCTCGACGCCAACGCCCGCAAGCGCGCCGCCAACGCCGTCGCGGCCTAACGAGCAGGCGCGCCGCCTTGACCGGTTGCGGCCGCGCCCATAACTTCGCAGCGGAAAGGAGGGAGCGATGAAAACCGAAATCCGGATCGAGTATTGCAGCGTTTGAAACTACGCACCGAAAGCCGTCAGTTTGGCGGCTAAGATTCTCGAGCTCGGCGATCGGATCGCGTCGCTCACCCTCGTCCCATCGAGCGGCGGCGCCTTCGAAGTCAGCGCCAATGGCAAACTGCTCCATTCCAAACTCGATTCCGGCGAATGGCCGGATTTCGACGCCGTCGTTAGCCAGATCAAGAAGATGAAGGCCTAAGACGGCGAGTGGCCGGACTTCGACGCCGTCGTCAGCCAGGTCAAGAAGCTCAAATAGCCGGTCGGCGCGCTCTTTTCCCCTCTTCGTTCGACGTTGGACGTTAAACGTTGGACGTTGGACGTTTTCCTCTTCCAGGAGAGTGAAGGGTGCCTGGTGGCCCTCGCGATCTTCAAAATCGCCGTCGGTCCTTACCGGCCGAGGTAGGTTCGATTCCTATCCTCTCCGCCTTTCGATCCAATCAGGAAAGCAGGAAACCAGGAAAAAGCTCCTTTCTATTTCCTCCTTCTTCCTGCCTTCCAATTCATTCTTTTCCCCTACCGAAAGGAGGTGATCCGCATGTCGCGCGAACAGATTCGCACCCTGACTTCGCTCTCGTCCTGCGCTGGCTGAGCTTCCAAGTTGAGCCAAAAGGCCCTGAGGCAAGTTTTGCTTCAGCTCCCGCAGTATCCGAATCGCAACGTTCTCGTCGGTTCCGCGACCGCCGATGACGCCGGGGTTTTCCGTCTCGATCGCGACCGCGCCCTTGTGCAAACGACCGACTTTTTCACTCCCATGCCCTTGTGCAAACGACCGACTTTTTCACCCCGATCGTGGACGACCCGTTCGCCTACGGCCAGATCGCCGCGGCCAACGCGCTCTCCGACGTCTTCGCCATGGGCGGCCGCCCGCTCACCGCGCTCAACATCATGGGCATGCCGACCGATTTCGTTTCCGAGAAAACCATCGCCACCATCCTGCGCGGCGGCCTCGAGAAAGCGCGCGAAGTCGGCTGCGCCATCATCGGCGGCCACACCATCCGCAATCCCGAGCCGATCTACGGCCTCGCCGTCACCGGGATGGTTTCGCCGAAAAAAATGCTGACCAACGCCAAGGCGCGCGCGGGCGATCGACTCGTCCTGACCAAGCCGCTCGGCACCGGCATCGCCACCACCGGGATCAAAAAAGGCCTAACGAGTCGCAGCCTGACGAAAGCGGTCATCGCCCTGATGTCGCGCGTCAACGAGATCGGCGCGGACCTCGCGGAGCGCGGCCTCGTCCGCGCCGCCACCGATGTCACCGGCTTCGGTTTGCTCGGTCACCTCGCCTCGATGTGCCGCGCGAGCGGAGTCAGCGCGGAGATTTTCGTCGAACGATGTCCCGGCGATCAGCGACGAAATCCCTCAGCTTGATCGAGCGCGATTGCGTCCCCGGCGGCACCCGGCAAAACCTGAAAACGGCCAAACCGGATGTGGAGTGGAACAAGACGCCCGGCATCCAGCGCCGACTTCTCCTGGCCGACGCCCAAACCAGCGGCGGACTGCTCCTCTGCGTCCCGCGCGGCAACTGGACGAAGTGCTTCAAGCCTGCTGAGCGAGTGGATCACGCCGCCTGCTCCGCGGTGATCGGCAAAATCTCCTGGCCGACGCGCAAACCACTGATCAGCCTGCGAACTCATGAAAGCGTCGCGGCAATTCCGGGGAGCGCACGCGTCTCGCGTGCTGGTCGACGGCGCCCCCGCCGTCGCGGACTTGTGGTCCACGCGTCACTGGCCGCGAAAGATCGTGTCTGCGGGGCGCCGAAACCATTGCACGCGAGACGCGTGCGCTCCCGCAGATGAAGACCTTCGGGCCATCCCGCCGGTCGAGAAAATCCTCCAGGCGCTTGGTCAGACGGCGTTGCCGCGTCCGTTTGTTGTCGCACTCGTTAGGCGAAATCTCGCCGAGTTGCGCGCCGGCGCGAACATTCCGCCGCTGCCCGAGATCGTGGCGGAAATTCGCCGCAGCCTCGCCGACCTCGAACGCACCCGGCTCCAGCCCGTCATCAACGGCACCGGCATTATCCTCCACACCAATTTCGGCCGGGCGCCGCTCGGCCCCGCGGCGCTGCGAGCCCTCGCCGAAATCGGGTCGAGCTACAACAACCTCGAATACGACCTCACGACCGGCGCCCGCGGGAAACGCGCCGGTTACCTGGAACAAGGCCTCGCCCTGCTCTGCGGCAGCGAAGCCGCCACCGTGGTCAACAACTGCGCCGCCGCGCTCGTTTTGATCGTGCGCCACTTCACCAGCACGAAACCGGAGGTGATCATCTCGCGCGGCGAACTGGTCCAGATCGGCGGCGGATTCCGCATCGGCGAGATCCTCGAAGCGAGCGGCGCGCGCCTGCGCGAAGTCGGGGCGACGAACAAAACCGTTCTGAGCGATTACGCGAAGGCGATCGGACCCAAGACCGGCCTGATCCTCAAGGTTCACCAGAGCAATTTCTTCATCAGCGGCTTTGCCGGCGCTCCGCCTAACGAAGAGCTGAGCCGGCTGGCGCGTTCCAAACGGATTCCTTTTGTCGAGGATCTCGGCAGCGGCGCGGTCGTGGCGACGGAGAAGCTCGGTCTCGCCGAACACGAACCCACGCCTAACGAAACCCTGAAACGCGGCGCGGACCTGGTCTGTTTCAGCGGCGACAAACTGCTCGGCGGCCCGCAGGCCGGGATCATCGCCGGGAAAGCGCGTTTCATTGCCGCCTTGAAACGGGAGCCGCTTTTCCGCGCCCTGCGCTGCGACAAACTGGTCATGGCCGCGCTCGGCGCGACGGTCGATGCGCACCTGCGGAATGAGGAAGTGCCGGTTCTCTCGCTCCTCCAAATCCCTAACGACAAGCTGCGCGAGCGCGGAGAAAAACTGATCAAATCGCTGACGCATCTCCCGCTCCAGGCGCGACTGGTGGAATGCAAAGCCGAGATCGGCGGCGGCACTTTGCCGCGCTCGGCGATTGCTTCCGTTGCCCTCGCAGTGGCGTCCGACAAGATTTCACCGGATGAACTGGCCAGCCGTTTGCGGAGAAGCGATCCGCCGGTCATCGGCTACATCGCGAAGGGCAAATTCCTGCTCGATCTGCGCACGATATTTCCCGCTCAGGATGAAGTGATCGTCGCCGCCCTAACGAAGTCGACGTGAAGCATTTTATCCTCGCGACTGCCGGCCATGTCGATCATGGCAAGACCGCGCTGGTCAAGGCGCTCACCGGCGTCGACACCGACCGGTTGCCCGAGGAAAAAGCGCGCGGGATCACGATCGATCTCGGCTTCGCCCACCTCGACTCTGCCCGGCGTGTCACTCGGGTTGATCGACGTGCCCGGGCACGAGGATTTCATCCGCAACATGATCGCCGGCCTGGGCGCGATCGATCTCGCGCTCCTCGTCGTGGCGGCGGATGACGGCTGGATGCCGCAAACCGAGGAGCACTGGCAGATTCTGAATTACCTCGGCGTGCGCCGCGTCGTGGTCGCGATCACGAAATGCGATCTCGGCGATGCCGCGCGAACCGAAGCGGCGGTGCGGGAGAAACTGGCAGCACATTCGTTAGGCGAAATCCCGATCGTGCGCACCTCCGTCCGAACCGGAACCGGTTTGGAAGAATTGAAGCGGACCCTCGCGGAGGTGTGCGAGACGCTCCCGGCCGCGCCGGACATCGGAAAGCCGCGTTTGTTTGTCGACCGCGTCTTCACCGTGCGCGGAACGGGCACGGTCGTGACCGGAACGCTGACCGGAGGACAACTCAAGCAAGGCGATAACGTTTTGCTCCAACCGCAGAATCTCCGCGCCCGGGTGCGCGCTATTCAAAGCCATAACCAACCGCTCGAGATCGCTCTTCCGGCGACGCGGACCGCGCTCAATCTCCCCGATCTTCGACTCGAAGACATTCCGCGCGGGACCGTTCTCACCACCGTGGAAACTGAGGAAGCGAGTCGCACGATCGACGTTCTGGTCGAACGAGCGTGCACTCAGTCCGCGTCCGCTAAAAAATGCGTCTGTGATCCAGATGCATTACGGGAGCGCCCGCTTCACCGCCCGGATCATTTTGCTCGATCGCCGCGAATTGCTGCCGGGCGAAAAATCCATCGCGCGACTGCGCTGCACGAAGCCGGTGTTCGTCTTTGTCGGCGACCGTTTCATCATTCGCGATTCATCGGGCCGCGCGACCATTGCCGGCGGCATCGTGCTTAATCCCGATGCCGAGGGAACGAAATTTCGCTCCACGACGCGAGCGCGCATTTCTCCAGTCCCGCGCCGCCGCGCCTAACGACGTTGTCGATCTTGTCCGCTCTCAGCTCGTCCGCGACCGGGTGGCGCAGCGAGCGTCGCTTCTCGTGAAATCGAATTTCAGCGAAGCGAGCATCGCAGCTGCGATCGAGCGCCTGGTTCACGAATGGCGAAGCTTTTGTTCACGGCGCGATCGTCGCTGATTCCTCATGGTGGAAGACGCTGCGCGAGCGCGCGATTGCCGTTGATCGATGCAGAACATTCCGCGCATCCTGAGCGCGCTGGTCTCGATCTGGCCGCATTGCGCGCGGCTCTCTCGCTGGACGATCCGGAACTGCACCAGGCGCTCATCGCGGATCTTTGCGCGCAGGGATTTTCCTCCGCGCAGGGCGCGATCCGGCGCCAAAATCATCGTCCTTCGCTTCCGCCCGGTTTGGCGGAAGCAGGCGCGAAGATTCGCGCGGCGCTGGCGCGGCAACCTTTCGATCCACCGGCGCGCAAGGAGCTGGTCACCGATGCGAAGGACCAGCAGGCGCTTCGCTTCCTCGAGCGAAAACGGCGAGGTCGTTGTGATCAGCGACGAACTGATCCTCTCCGCCGACGCTTTCGCGCAGATGAAATCGCGCATCGCGCAGGCGCTGCGCGAGCGCGGACCGGCCACGGCCAGCGAGTTGCGCCAAGTTCTCGGGACGACGCGGCGCGTGCTCATCCCGTTGCTCGAGCGCTGCGATCGCGACGGCCTGACGCAACGTCAGGGCGATCGCCGCGCCCGCGCGTCAAAGCCTGATCGTTAGGCGTCGTCGTTCTCTTTGTCCTTCGCCGTCGCCGCTCCCGACGTATTGCGCGTGCGCGATCGTGGCCACGATGGAGGAGCCGCCGATGATGTTCCCGATCAGGACCGGCACCATGTAGACGAAATATTGCCCGAAGGTTTTCACGCCCGGTGCCGACGAGATAAAAGGCGTCAACCGAGCCGGCCACGATGTGGGAAAATTCCCCGATGCCGACGATGTAGGTGATGATGATGATGACCCCGACGCGGGCCGTTTCCGCAAAGGGCAGGAGCCAGACCATGAGCGCGATCAGCCAGCCGGCAAAAATGCCGCGCATCATGAGGGTGACGAAATCGTGATTCATGCTGGCGAGCCCGATCTCCTTCATCGCCTGGCGCACATTCGGGCTCGAGCGCGTTGGTGTTCCCCATCAGCCAGGCGATGAGGAAGGCGCCGACCAGGTTGGCCGCCAGCACGATGCTCCAGAGCCGGGCGACGTTGCAGAAAGTGCGCGCATCGCGGTTTGCGCAGGAGCGGGAGAATGACGGTCAGGGTGTTCTCGGTGAAGAGCTGCTGCCGCCCGAGGATGACGATGAGAAATCCGATGCTGTAACCGAACTTCGCGATCAGCAGGCCGCCAGGGCGTGTCGGGCAGATGGCTGTGCAACAAGCCCTTCGCTCAGGAGCGAAAAACCCATCGACAGGCCGGCCGCCAGGCCGGACCAGGCGAGGGCGGAATTGGTCCGCTCGAGTTCGTCCATGGCCTTCCTTGTGGACGGCCTCGTAGACGATGTGGCCGCCGGGCGAAGAGCGCTCCTCGACTTCCTTCTCCTCGCTGTCGGCCTTCTTCGCCTTCTTCGGCTCCTCGTCGTTAGCCACTTTGTTAATCGGATTGGCTGTTACCTTTGCGTGGCAAAAGCCGCTTCCGGATCACTGGCCGGAGACGCGGCCGGCTGCGATCCAGCCGAAGCGGCTGAGGAACGCGCCGAGCAAAAAGGAGAGTGCGGCCAGCGGGACCAGATTCGTTAGGCGAAGAAGGATCGGGAGCGGACCGCTGAAAAATTCTCCGCCGCGAATGAGCCAGCCGGAGCGGCCTTCGTGCAGCGCGCGATCGGCCGCGCCGTGCTTGTCGATTTCGAGCCAGATCCAGAGGAGCGTTTCGATGATCGCGGCGAGCATTCCGATGAGGAAGAGCGGGCGGATCTGAAATCCGAGCAGCTCGAGAATGGCCGCCGCGCAGCCGAGCCCGGCGGTGCCGAAGTGAATCGGGAGAAGGACGCGATGCAGAAACCAGGCCGGAATCACGGTCGCGCCGATCAAGACGCCGGTATAAGTCGCCAAGCCCGACGCCCGCAATCGCCGACCCGATCGTGAGGAGGATGGCGAGGATGAGGACAAACGGCGCGACCGAGGCGGCGAAAGCCTGGTTGATATAGAGCTCGAAAACCAGACAGGCCGGAACAGTGAACGCTGCCAAAAATGGAGAGAATCCAGGAGCCGACCGACATGGGCGACTGGTATTTGAAAACGCGCAGCATGTTGATGAACAAGCTGCGGCCGGCCGAGATCCATCACGAGCAGGATCGGCGAGATGATCGCGCCGGCGGCGGCGATCCAGAGCGCGGCCCGCGCCAGGTCCAGCATCCCGAGAAAGAATCCGGCACAGGCAAAAAGCGGCGCCATGCCGGCCGCGCCGCCGATGAAAAAGTAGAGCGGGATTTCCCAGGTCCAGACCGGCGGCCTAACGACCGCCTCGCCGTAGTAGCCGGGGCGTTTCGGGATCGGGCCGCCCGCGACGTCGACCCCGCGACCGGTCACCGCGCCGCCGTGTTTCGCTTCCTTGCGCCAGGTCTCGAGCTTGTCTTCGAAATTCTGATCGGTGCTCATGTGAGATGTGAGGTGGCGCCAGAACGCCAATTCCGGGGAGCGCAGGCGCCTCGCGCGCTGTCGTTGTGCGCCTCGCCGAAAACTTCTTCGATGCGCAGAGAAGAAGTTTTCGGCGAGGCGCCAAAAACAGCAGGCGAGGCGCCTGCGCTCCCCGAATGGAGTTCTGCGAAATCGTTAGGCGGATTCATCATCACGCGAAAAAGGCGAAGGCTGCACCAACCGCCGCGATCGCGCCGAGGGCGGTGGCGATGGCCGCGGTCCAGGAAGATTTGAGATAAATCGTCGGCACCTGCGGCTTGGGCGGAAGCCCGTAAGCCTCCGGTCCGCCGAAGAGGAGGAAGGAGGCGTGAATGCCGCCGACGCGATTCCTGCGGGTCGTAAATTTGCGCGTCGTCGTAGCCCTGCGCCTGAAGCTCTTTCACTCGCGCCGCGCCGCGGGCGCGGACGTCGTCGAGCCGGCCGAAGACGATCGATTCCGTCGGGCAAACCTTGGCGCAGGCGGGAGTGAGTCCGCTTTTTTGCCGGTCGTAACAGAAGGTGCATTTGAAGGCGCCGCCGGCGTCGGGCAGCGGCTCGGGGCGTTTGTCGATCACGCCAAAGGGACAGGAGACGACGCAATAGCCGCAGCCGTTGCAGATGTCGTTCTGCACCAGGACGGAGCCGACTTCGGTCCGCACGATCGAGCCGGTCGGACAGGCTTCGAGGCAGCCGGCGTTCTCGCAATGTTTGCAAACATCGGAGACGAAAATCCAGCGAAACGGATCTTCGTCGTGTCTCGTTGCCTGACGGCATCGGGCCGGTCACCTGGTTTCCCTTTGGCCAGGTCCTGTTCGACGAAGAGGACGTGCCGCCAGGTCGAGGCGCCGAGATGGCCGGTGTTGTCGTAGGAATTTCCCGTCCAGGTGAAGCCGTCGTCCGGCACTTCGTTCCATTCCTTGCAGGCGACCTCGCAGGCTTTGCAGCCGATGCAGACGCTCGGGTCGGTGAAGAAACCGACTTCGACATTGTCCTGCACGAAAGTGTGCCGGCGCTGATTCGTGCTGAGAACGCCTTCGCCGATCATGAGAACGAGGAATCCAGTAAGAATCGTTTCCGCTGCTTTGCGCCGTAGCTTGGTCCATCCGTGTCCGTGACCGGGCGTGAGCCGTCCGCCCTCGGGCGCGCCGGGCGGCGGTTGCTCGGGATGCAGGTTGGGCTTGTCGCCTTGCGGCGCGTATTTGCGCATGAAATCGAGATACGCCGGACCGGTCGGCAGTTTGCCGGGGACGATGTTGCAGGTGAGCGCCTTGGTTTCCATGATGGTCACGTTCGGTTCGCCGGAGATGGCCATGAGATCGTTTGCGACATCGCCGCGGACCGGTCCGCTCGCGCCCCAGTGAAACGGGATCGCGACCTGATGCACGGTCTTTCCATTCAAATGCAACGGGCGCATCCGCCGGCTAACGAGCGCGCGCGCCGCGACCGCGCCGCGCATCGTGACCACGGAAACGTGATCGGTGTTTTTGATCCCGAGATCGGTCGCGAGCTCGGGCGAAAGCTCGATGAACATTTCCGGCTGCAACTCCGCGAGATGACGGAGGAAGCGGCTCATCCCGCCGGCGGTGTGGTGTTCCGTCAGGCGATAGGTCGTGAGGACGAAGGGAAATTTCGGATCGCCCGGCGGCGCGAATTTGTTTCCCTCGCGCGTGAACCAATTGATCGGCGGGTTGGTGTCGCGCGGATAAAGCGCGTTTGAGACCGGCGACTCGAGCGGCTCGAAGTGATTCGGCATCGGGCCGTCCTGCAAACCTTTCGGCACATAGAGCCAGCCGAGGCCGTCTTCGTGCAGGATGAAAGGCGCGTCGCCCGGCTGCGCATCGAGGCCCTTGTGGTGGCCGTCCGGTTTGTAGGCCGGGTCTTTTCCTTTCTGGAAATCGGGCACGTCTTCGCCGGTCCAATGCTTCTGCGCGGCGTCCCACCAGACGAGTTTTTTGTCTTCGCTCCACGGGCTGCCATCGGGCGCGGCGCTGGCGCGGTTGTAAATGATGCGGCGATCGGCCGGCCAGGCGAAACCCCAGCCGTGGCCGAGGTAGTCGTGCGCTTTGCGCTCCTTCGGTTTGTTCACGCCGTCGCTCGGGAAACAGCCGGAATAAATCCAGCAGCCGCAGGCGGTCGAGCCGTCGGCTTTCAAGTGCGTTGAAGCCATCGATCTGCGCGCCGTGATGCGGCTGGCCGGAGCGATCTTCGCCGAAGACGACGCTGCCTTCGCGCTCGTTAGGCGAAGTTTTCCAGCCGTTGATCTCGGCCAGGACGGCTTCCATCTTCGGCTCGCCTTCTTCGTCCTCCGGATACCACCAATCGAGCGCGCGCAGCGGCTCGTCGATCGGATCGTCGGAGGCATGCGCGCGCGGCGATGAGGCGTTTCGCGAGCTGATGAATGAACCAGCCTTCGCTCCGCGCTTCGCCCGGCGGATGGACCGCTTTCTCGCGCCATTGCAGGAGGCGCTGGGTGTTGGTGAAGGCGCCTTCTTTCTCCGCGTGGCCCGCGACCGGGAAGAGAAAAACTTCCGTCTCGATCTCTTCCGTCTTCAACTCGCCGCGCTCGATCTCGGGCGAGTTGTACCAGAAGGAGGCGGTCTCCACTTCGACCAGATCGCGCACCACGAGCCACTTCAATTTCGCGAGCGCTTTGCGTTCGAGCCGCGCGTTCTGCGCGCCGACCGCGGGGTTTTGCCCCATCACGAACATGCCTTCCATTTTCCCGTCGAGCATGTCGTAGAGGAACTCGAAGTAGGAATGGTCGCCGGTCAGTTTCGGCAGCCAGGAATAACCGAAATCGTTCTCCTTCGTCGCGCGCTTCCCGTAGTAGGCCTTGAGCGTGCTGATGAAATAGTTCGGGAAATTATTCCAGAGCCCGGTCGGGTTGGTGTGCTTCTTCAGGTAATCGTCGAGCGTGTCCTCGCCCTTGCCCGCGCGCGGCATGGCGAGGTAACCGGGGAGCGTGTCGTAAAGCGTCGGGATATCGGTCGAGCCCTGGATGGAAGCGTGACCGCGCAGCGCGAGGATGCCGCCGCCGGGCCGTCCGATGTTGCCTAACAAGAGCTGCAGCATTGCGGCGGTGCGGATGATCTGGACGCCTTTGGAGTGATGCGTCCAGCCGACCGCGTAACAGATCGCCGCTGTCTTGTCCGGGCCGGAAGCGCTCGTTAGGGCGTCCGCCACTTTGTGGAAAAGCTCCGGCGGAATGCCGCAGACCTTCTCCACCATCTCCGGCGTGTAGCGCGCGTAGTGGCGCTTGAGCGTTTGGAAAACACAGCGCGGATCCTGCAGGGTGAGATCGCGCTGCGGATAGCTCAGGCCTTCGCCTTCGTAGAGCCACGTCTCTGGGTAATAGGCGCGTTTCTCTTCATCCCAGCCGGAGAAATATCCGCTCTCGTGATCCTCAAATCCCTCGCGCAGGAGACAGGAGGCGTTGGTGTAATGAACGACGTAATCGCGGAAGAAGAGATCGTTCTCGATCACGTGCCGGATGATTCCGCCGAGAAACGCAATGTCGCTCCCGGCGCGGATCGGCACCCAGATGTCGGCCATCGCGCTGGTGCGCGAAAAACGCGGGTCGACGTGAATGATGGTGGCGCCGTTTTCCTTCGCCTTCATTACCCAGCGAAATCCGACCGGATGCGCCTCCGCCATCGACGAGCCTTCGATCAGGATGCAGTTCGAGCGCGCGAGATCTTGTTGCGCGGTCGTAGCTCCGCCCCGGCCGAAGGAGGTGCCCAGACCGGGCACCGTGCTGCTATGTCATATCCGGGCCTGGTTCGACACGCACACCATGCCCAGGCCTCCGGTAAACAGTTTCTTGATCAGGTAATTTTCTTCGTTGTCGAGGGTCGCGCCGCCGAGATGCGCGACGGCGGTGGTGTGATTCACGACCGAGCCGTTCTTCTCGCGCGTGAAGGTGCGCTTGCGCGAATCCCAGAGCCGCTCGGTGATCATCTCCATCGCGTTCGCGAGCGAAATTTCCGTCCACGCCGTCGCGCGCGGGGCGCGATATTTCACTTTCGTTTCGCGCAACGAATGGGTGAGCAGCTGAAACGAGGCCGCGCCTTTCGGGCAAAGATTTCCCTGCGAGATGGGCGACTCCGGATCGCCCTCGATCGAAACCAGCTTCCCGTTCTTGTGATAAATGAGCTGGCCGCAGCCGACCCCGCAGTAAGGACAAATCGAGCGCGCAACTTCGGCGTCGTCGATCCGCGCATGCATCTCGCGCGTCTTCTCCGACATCGCCTCCAGGCCGGTGCCGTCTTTGCGCTCGACGGATCTGGCGCACGAGCGGCCATTTCAAGATGAGATCGGCGAGGGACTGCATCATGACTTTATCGCACGAGAAAGATTCGCTGGCTGTTCAATTCCGGATTCAACAAAACTCGCGCCATCTCACGAAATTCCAAATGGCTGGGCGTCCGGAAGTTCGATTGCCCTTCGTTATCTCTGGCAGATGGGCTTCTTCGATCGGGAAAACACTGTCGCCGGACCCGGCTTTAGCCGTTGGCTGGTTCCGCCCGCCGCGCTCGCGGTGCACCTCTCGATCGGACAGGTCTACGCCTTCAGCGTTTTCAAGCTGCCGCTGACCAAAGCGATCGGGATCACGCTTCCGCGCCTAACGACTGGACGCAGCCGCAGCTGGCCTGGATTTTCAGCCTCGCCATCTTCTTCCTCGGCGCTTCCGCGGCGGTTTTCGGGCGCTGGGTGGAACGGGTCGGTCCGCGCAAGACGATGGCGGTGGCCGCGCTCTGTTTTGGCGGCGGCTTCATCGTTTCCGCTTTTGGGGTCTGGTGGCACCAGCTCTGGCTGATCTATCTCGGCTACGGCGTGCTCGGCGGCTGCGGGCTCGGGCTCGGTTACATCTCTCCGGTTTCCACCCTGGTGAAATGGTTTCCCGATCGCCCCGGGCATGGCGACGGGCATGGCGATCATGGGTTTCGGCGGCGGCGCCTTCATCGGCTCGAACCTGAGCCTCCTCCTCATGAACACTTTCAAGAGCGCGACCAGCACCGGGGTCGGCAAAAGCTTCCTCGCCCTCGGGCTGATCTATTTCTGCTACATGATGTTTGGCTCCTTCATCGTGCGCGTGCCGGCGGAAGACTGGAAACCCGAGGGCTACGTCCCGGCGACGCAAGTCCCACGGCCTGATCACGACCGCCAACGTCAAGGCGCGGCGAAGCGACCAAGACGCCGCAGTTCTGGCTCCTTTGGGTCGTGCTTTGTTTCAACGTCACCGCCGGCATCGGCATTCTGGAGCAGGCTTCGCCCATGATTCAGGAGATGTTCCCCGGCAAAATTCTGGCGCCGGCGGCGGGCGGTTTCGTCGCTTTGCTCAGTCTCTTTAACATGGCCGGCCGTTTCATCTGGTCCTCGCTCAGCGATTACACCGGACGCAAAGTCGTCTACATCATCTTCCTTTTGTTAGGCGCGATCCTCTACTGCCTGATTCCTTTCTCCGGGCATAGCGGCAACGCCATCTTTTTCGTCGCCGTCTGCGCCATCATCATCAGCATGTATGGCGGCGGTTTCGCCACCGTCCCGGCTTACCTGAAGGATCTCTTCGGCACGATGCAGGTGGGCGCGATTCACGGGCGGCTGCTGACCGCGTGGTCGGCCGCCGGCATTCTCGGGCCGGTGCTGGTGAATTACATTCGCGTCTATCTGAAGGATCGCGGAGCGACCGGCGTCGATCTTTACGCGCCGACGATGTATCTGATGGCCGGCCTGCTCGTCGTCGCGCTGCTCTGCAACCTGACGGTCCGCCCGGTGGCGGAACGGCTACCATTTCAAAGGCAACCCGACCGCGAAAATAATATGGCCGACGAAACCAAATCGGAACACCGTCAGGCTCCTGATCTCCTGGGTGGTGGTGGGCGTGCCGCTGATCTGGGGCGTCTACAACACGCTCCTCAAACTGCCCGCGCTTTTTCGTTAGGCGCACCTTGCGCCGCGAGTGGTCGGCGGCGTGATATTCCTGCAGGCTCTTCACGGTCAGCGCGCCTTTTTGCAACGAGCGAATGCCCTTCGGCGCTGGCGTTGGCGGCGCGAATCGTGGTCATGATCGGGATGCGTTCGGTCAGGGCGGCGGTGCGGATTTTGACTTCATCCTCACGCGGGATTTTGCCGCTCGGGGTGTTGATGATGAACTGGATCTGCCCGTTCTTGACCAGGTCGCGCACGTTCGGCCGGCCTTCCGCGATCTTGAACACCTTCGTCACTTCGACGCCGGCCGCGGCCAGCATGTCGGCCGTGCCGGAGGTGGCGATGATCCCGAAACCAAGGTCGGCATACTCGCGCGCGACCGCGATCACGTTCGGTTTGTCGGCGTCTTTCACGCTGATGAAGACATTGCCCGCGGTCGGCAGCGGCCACTGGCTGGCGAGCTGCGATTTGGCGAAGGCCAGGCCGAGGTCGGCGTCGATCCCCATCACTTCGCCGGTCGATTTCATTTCCGGCCCTAACGAGATGTTGACGCCCTTCGAAACGGAGGAAGGGGAAGACCGCTTCCTTCACGGAATAATGCGTCGGCACGATTTCCTCGGTGAAACCGAGCTCGCGCAGCGACGCGCCGGTCATCACCTTGGCGGCCAGCTTGGCCAGCGGCACGCCGATCGCCTTGCTCACAAACGGCACCGTGCGCGAGGCGCGCGGGTTCACTTCGAGGACGTAGAGCATGTCGCCTTTGACCGCGAACTGCACGTTCATCAGGCCGCGCACTTTCAATTCCTTCGCCATCGCCTTGGTCGCGCTCGTGATCTCGTCCAGGATCGCGGCGCGAAAGGGAAAAAGTCGGGATGACGCAGGCGCTGTCGCCGCTGTGAATGCCCGCTTCCTCGATGTGCTCCATGATCGCGCCCACGACCGCGATCTCGCCGTCGGCGATGCAATCGACATCCACCTCGATCGCGTCCTCGAGAAAACGATCGACCAGGACCGGGCGCTCCGGGCTGACCTCGATCGCGCTCCGCATGTAGCGGCGCAGATCTTCCGCGTGATAGACCAGCTCCATCGCGCGCCCGCCCAGAACAAACGACGGCCTAACGAGCACCGGATAACCGATCCGCTCGGCGATCGCGACCGCTTCGTCTTCACTGACGGCGGAGCCGCTCGGCGTCTGGCGCAGCCCGAGCCGGTCGAGCATCTCGGCGAAAAGTTTGCGGTCTTCGGCCAGCTCGATGCTTTCCGGCTGCGGTGCCGATGATCGGGACGCCGGCCGCTTTTAGTCCGGCCGCGAGATTGAGCGGGGTCTGTCCGCCGAACTGCACGATGACGCCGTCGGGTTTTTCCTGTTCGTAAATGTTGAGCACGTCCTCGTGCGTCAGCGGCTCGAAATAGAGTTTGTCGCTCGTGTCGTAGTCGGTCGAAACCGTCTCCGGGTTCGAGTTCACCATGATGGTTTCGAATCCCGAGTTCGCGCAGGGCGAAGGCGGCGTGAACGCAGCAATAATCGAATTCGATCCCCTGGCCGATCCGGTTCGGGCCGCCGCCGAGGATCATGATTTTGCGTTTCGTCCCGGGGCC
This sequence comes from uncultured Verrucomicrobiae bacterium, assembly GCA_963740715.1. Classification (GTDB taxonomy): domain Bacteria; phylum Verrucomicrobiota; class Verrucomicrobiia; order Chthoniobacterales; family UBA10450; genus Palsa-1392. The sequence continues at coordinate 53,930 of CAVUGD010000029.1, forward strand.
GAATTCGTTCTCGTCGCCGTAGGTGGAATAATAATAAGGAGTATATGCCTCGAACTCCGCCGCGCAGGTATCGACCAGGCGATAGGTCGGGACGCACGCCGGCCGCGATGCGCGCGGCCCGGACATCGTCTTCCTTTTTGCCTAACGAATGCGCGAGCTGCCGATCGGAAAACCCGAACTTCTTGGCCCGGCGCAGGGCGGCCGGATCGGTCTTGATTCAGCTTCGGCCTCTTCGGCCACGATCTGCGCGATGTTTTGCAGGAACCAAGGATCGATTTTCGTTAGGCCGAAGACTTCCTCGATCGACATCCCATCCTGAAACGCCTGCGCCAGATAGAAAATCCGCTCCCCATTCGGCACGCTCAGTTTGCGCCGCAGGGTCTCAGCATCGACCCGCGCCTCGCGGCCGTCGCCGCAGAGTCCGAAGCGCTTGATCTCACGAACGCAGCGCTTTCTGCAGCGCTTCCTTGAAGGTGCGCCCGATCGCCATCGCTTCGCCGACACTTTCATCCGCGTCGTCAGGGTGGCCTCGGCTTCGGGGAATTTCTCGAAGGTGAAGCGCGGCACTTTGACCACGCAGTAATCAATCGTCGGCTCGAAGCTGGCCGGCGTTTCGCGCGTGATGTCGTTCCGGATTTCGTCGAGCGTGTAGCCGACCGCGAGCTTGGCCGCGATCTTGGCGATCGGGAAACCAGTCGCTTTCGAGGCCAGCGCGCTCGAACGCGAGACGCGCGGGTTCATCTCGATCACAATCATGCGCCCGTTCTCCGGGTTGATCGCGAACTGGATGTTCGACCCGCCGGTCTCGACCCCGATCTCGCGAATGACCGCGAAGGAAGCATCGCGCATCGCCTGGTATTCGCGATCGGTCAGCGTTTGCGCGGGCGCGACCGTGATCGAGTCGCCGGTATGCACGCCCATCGGGTCGAGGTTTTCGATCGAGCAGACGACGACGCAGTTGTCGGCCCGGTCGCGCATCACCTCCATCTCGAATTCCTTCCAGCCTAACAATGACTCCTCGATCAGGACTTCGCTCACGGGCGAAAGATCGAGACCGTTTTCGACGATCGAAGCGAGCTCTTCGCGGTTGTAGGCGATGCCGCCGCCCGAGCCGCCGAGGGTAAAGGCGGGCCGGATGATGAGCGGAAAACTGCCGATCTCAGCCGCGACCCGTTCGGCGTCGGCGAGAGAGCGCGCGATCCCGGAGCGGGCGACATCGAGGCCGATCCGCACCATCGCTTCCTTGAAAAGCTGGCGATCCTCGCCTTTCGCGATCGCGAGCGCGTTGGCGCCGATCAACTGGACGCCGTGCCTAACGAGCGCGCCGTTGCGATTGAGTTCCATCGCGGCGTTGAGCGCGGTCTGGCCGCCCATCGTCGGCAGGATCGCGTCCGGCTTTTCGCGTTCCAGGATGGACTCGATCACCTCGGGCGAGATCGGCTCGATGTAGGTGCGATCGGCAAACTCCGGATCGGTCATGATCGTGGCCGGGTTCGAATTCACGAGCACGACTTCGTAGCCTTCCTCGCGCAGCGCTTTGCAGGCCTGCACGCCGGAATAATCGAACTCGCAGCCCTGGCCGATGATGATCGGGCCGGAACCGATGAGCAGAATCTTGTGTAGTTGATCGTTCCGCGGCATGCGCTGCGGGAGCGTATGCAAAAACAAGCCGAGGTCGAGGCAATCGGCCTCTTTCCGTGATTTCTGCTCCGCTATTTGCCTACGCGACCTGCCGGGCGCGCTGCCGATCGAGGTAAACTTTGCAGATGCCCTTGATCCGGGTGAGCACGTAATAGGTCGTCTGGCTGCGCACCCGGACGAGCTCGGCGCCGACGATCCGGGTGACGAAATCGCTCGGCAGCTCGAGAATTTCCTGCGGGGTGGCGCCGTCGAGTCCTTTGCAAAGGATCGAGGTCATGGCGCGGGTGAGGGTTTGCACTTCCGGGCCGAGGGTCATGCGGAGATGGGCCCGGCCGTCGTCGTCGACCTGGAGATAAACGCCGACTTTATCGGCGCATTCCTCGTCTTTGCGAATGTCTTCGAGATCGAACTTCTCGTCCGGTTTCGGTTCCTGTTTCGGCGCGCTGTCGGAATAGGCGACGAGCGTTTCGCGCCGCTCCACCTCCGGCAGGTGATCGAAAAGGTCGATGATGTTTTGCAGTTTCTCGGGATACATCGGGACAGGAATTTCCACAGTTCGTGCTCGATGAAATCGTGCTCGTAATCGGCAACCGCTCGACCGTGCTGCGGCGTCCGGCCCGCATCATGTCGAGCCAGCAGGCGCGACGCCCGATGACTGACAGCCGGGACTGGCTGCGCTGCGCTTTCGATCGGGGCGCCGACCTTGTTGCCCCACTCCGTCCAGGAACCGTCGTAGTTGCGCACGTTGTCGAGGCCGAGCAGATAAGTGAGGACAAACCAGGTGTGGCTGGAGCGCTCGCCGATCCGGCAATAGACAACGGTGTCGACATCCGGTTTCACGCCCGCGCCTTCGAAGTAAATCTTCGCCAGCTCCGGCGCGGATTTGAAGGTGTTGTCGTCCTTCGTCGCGGTTTTCCACGGCACGCTCTTCGCGCCCGGGATGTGACCGCCGCGGAGCACGCCTTCCTGCGGATACTCCGCCATGTGGGTGATCTCGCCCTTGTATTCGCCCGGTGAACGAACGTCGACGAGCGGTTTGCCGGCTTTGCTTTGCGCGAGCGCTTCATCGGCAAAGGCGCGGATCTCCTTATCCATCCGGCGCGCCGGGACGGGATATTCGGTCTTCGGATATTTGGGGACTTCGCGCGTCATCGTGCGCCCGTCGGCTTTCCACTTGTCGCGGCCGCCATTCAGGATCCTGACGTTCTTGTGTCCGAAGAGCCGGAACGCCCAGAGCGCGTAGCAGGCCCACCAGTTGGCTTTGTCGCCGTAGAAGATGCAGGTCGTCTCCGGTGTGATGCCGTTGCGGCTGCAGAGCTCGGCGAATTTATCCGGCGCGATGTAATCGCGGATGACCTGGTCTTGCAGGTCGGCGCGCCAGTCGATGTGGACCGCGCCCGGGATGTGGCCGGTGTCGTAGAGCAGGATGTCCTCATTCGATTCGACGATGCGGATGTCCTTGTCGTTGAGGTGTTGTTCGAGCCAATCGGCCTCGACCAACGCCTCGGGATGCGCGTATTCCGTCGGGTTCGTATTCATGCAATGAGGGTACTGGCCGCGCCCGGTCGCCCGCAAGTCGATTTGTGCCGCGCTGCAGGTGGGACTAGCCACGCGGGCTTGTCACGTCGTTGGGCGATCTGTTAAGAGGAGTGCCCAAATGAAGAAAGCGATCAAGGCCAAGCCGGCCCGGCCCGCGAAGAAGTCGGCACCGCGCCCCGCCCCCGCTCCGAAAGCAAAGAAGCCTGCTCCGAAGAAAACCCCGCGCGACAAGAAATCGGCGGCGCCGGTTTCGGAACTCGCTTTCCAGGAGTTCGAAGCCCTGCGCCGTCATCTCGATCTCTCACTCGAGGAATTGAGCGCGCGGCTCGGTCTTTCCCGGGCCACAGTGGCGGAGCGCAAAGCGGCCGGTCGCCTGACGAGCGCTGAATCGGGCAAGGTCGTTTCCTTTGCCCGGCTGCTTGGTCACGCGGTCCATCTTTTTGGCGACCTCGACGAAGCGCGCCTCTGGCTCAAGACGCCGCAGCGCGGTCTGCATGGCGCGGTCCCGCTCGATTACGCGAAAACCGATCTCGGCGTGCGCGAAGTGGAAA
>CAVUGD010000030.1:0-58914 GCA_963740715.1 uncultured Verrucomicrobiae bacterium
AGCGCAAAGCGGCCGGTCGCCTGACGAGCGCTGAATCAGGCAAGGTCGTTTCCTTTGCCCGGCTGCTTGGTCACGCGGTCCATCTTTTTGGCGACCTCGACGAAGCGCGCCTCTGGCTCAAGACGCCGCAGCGCGGACTGCATGGCGCGGTCCCGCTCGATTACGCGAAAACCGATCTCGGCGTGCGCGAAGTGGAAAGCCTGCTCAGTCAGCTGGCCGCCCATCGCGAGGAATAAGAGCTGAAACGTTGCACGCGCGGCTCAGTAGCTCAGGCCTACTGCGCTGCCGAGATATCTATCGTCGTGCAATTGCCGCAACATGAAATCGGCCACGTCGGCCCGCGAGATGCGCACGGGGAGAAAATAGCTGCCGACGTTTGGGCCATGCCGGTACTGGCCGCGAGCTGGGCCGTTGGTGAGCGCGGCCGGGCGGACGATGATCCAGTCAAGATCGCTGGCTTCGATGAACTTTTCCTGGCGCAACTTGTCCCAAACGTAAAAGGGCAGGATGAGCGGATAAACGAAGAAGGTCGCGATCGGTCCGCCGCGGCCGGTGGAATTCCCAAGCGCGAGGGAGGATTCGCAAACGAAACGCGGCACTCCCGCATCCTGCATCGCGCGCATGATGTTGGCGGTGCCTTGCGAAAGAATCGTCGTCGGGCCGAGAAAACGTTTGTGTCCGAGCGCGCAGAGAACGGCGTCTTGACCCTGCATCGCGGGCGCCAGCGTGGCCGGCACCAGCACGTCGCCCTGGAGGACCCGGAGCTTTGGGTCAGAGAGGGAAAGTTTCGTGGGATCGCGCGCCAGCGCCGTCACTTCGTGCCCGAGTTTGAGCGCCTGTTCGACCAGTTGTCGGCCCGTGCCGCCGGTTGCGCCAACGATCAGGAGGCGGAGCGGCTTGTCTTTGCCTAACGACACCCGGGGCGCTTTTCTTCCCTGCGGCGCTTGGCGCCAGATGGCCAGGGTAAAGAGGAGGGCGTAGCTGATCCAGACGGTGAGAATGATTTGGCCGGTCGACATTTAAGTTCCTCCTCTACAGAGGAATAACCGAATTGGACGTTGTTTGGCAACACCGCGCGAGAGAGCGGCCTGCCCTAACGAATGCGGGAACGGCGCCGTTTTCTGGGTTGGAGATTTTTCGGCCGGGCCGCGGGGTTCACGCCAGTGCCGCAAAACACGATGTTCCGGAAGCGCGGTGGCGTGCGCGCTGGTCGATTGAATCAGCTCCCGCCGGCGCAGGTTTTCGAGGGCGAGTTGAACGGCGCTCTTCGAGAGTCCGGTCTCCTCCGCGATCGTGCGCAGGCTGGCCGCGACTGGCCGCCAACGGCGCCGTTGTGCGGCGTAGTAGAGCCGGAGATAGACGAGAAAAGCGGCCGGGTGCCGATCATGGCCAACCAGGTCGCGCATCAGGACGTCGAGGACGTAATCGTCGACCGGCACGGTCCGGCGGAAACGCGGCATGACGAAGATTATCGCTATACCGATAAATGGACAGCGATTTCATCGCCCGCAGCCGGGTCGGGTCTGGACGCTGGCGGGCGGGAGGGCCTAGCCTGCCGCTGCCATGATTAAACAGATCAAATTCATCAGCATCCCGGTGGCCGATCAGAATCGGGCGCTGGATTTTTACACGGACAAGCTCGGGTTCACGATTATCACCGACCAGCCTTTCGATGAGAAGCAGCGCTGGATCGAATTGCGCGTGCCCAAAGCGGAGACGCGGGTCGTGCTTTTCACGGCCGAGGGCGAGGAAAAGCGGATCGGCTCGATGATGCCGATGTCGTACGCGTGCGACGACATCGACGCCACTTACGCGGAGCTGCGCGGGCGCGGGGTTGAGTTCGAAGGGCCGCCGGAGAAACAGCCCTGGGGCAGCTACGCCATGTTCAAGGACAGCGAGGGCAATCGCTTCGTGGTTTCTTCCTCCTAGCGCGTCATCGCACTTTCTTGTCGCCCGGTGGAGGGACGACCGCCGGCGGATGTCGTCCGAGGTTGGTTTAGGCTGCGCTTGGTTTCCCTATCAGAAACACGGACGGGACGGCGCCCGTCCCTCCAGCCAGGGGCTCGACGCACGTTAGCCGCGAAGATCTTCCATTGTAGCGGCAATCTGTGACCGCCGAATCCGCGCTGTCCAAGCCAAGGTGTGCTAAAGGCGGCCTCGTTTTGCGAACGTCCAATTCGTTAGGCAAAAGCGCGACCGTATTGCGGCGGCGCGTCCATCTTTTGATGGAGCGGGCGCGCGGCGTTGAGCGGCCAGTAGGGATGACGCAAGAACTCGCGCGCCATCAGGACGAGATCGGCCTGGCCCGTCCGCACGATCTGGTCGGCCTGTTCGTGGCCGGTGATCATCCCGACGGCGCCAGTGGCGATCTCCGCTTCCTTGCGGATTTGGGCCGCGAACGAAACCTGGTAACCGGCGCCAACCGGGATGGTGGCATTGGGCACGCTCCCACCACTCGAGCAATCGATCAGGTCCACGCCTAACGACTTCAATTTTCGCGCGAGCGCGACCGAGTCGGCGGCGGTCCAGCCGCCTTCGGTCCAGTCGGTCGAGGAAATGCGGACGAAGAGCGGATATTTCTCCGGCCAGACCCGGCGCACGGCCTCGGTCGTCTCGCAGAGGAAACGGATCCGGTTTTCGAAAGAACCGCCGTAATCATCCGTGCGCTGATTGCTGAGGGGCGAGAGAAAACTGTGCAGCAAATAGCCGTGCGCGGCGTGGATCTCGACCACTTTCGCGCCCGCCTGCTCCGCGCGATGGGCGGCGTCGGCAAACGCGCCGCGCACCCGGTCGATCCCGGCGCGATCCAGCTCCTGCGGCGTCTGGTAGCCGGCGTCGAAGGCAAGCGCGCTCGGGGCGAAAATCGGGTTCCAGCCGGTCTCGTTAGGCCCTAACGGCTTCCCGCCTTTCCAGGGCGCGCTCGTGCTCGCTTTGCGCCCGGCGTGCGCGAGCTGCATCGCCGGGATCGCGCCCTGCGCCTCGACGAATTTGAAAATGCGGCTCAGCATTTCGATCTGCGCATCTTTCCAGATCCCGAGATCCTCCGGGCTGATCCGCCCTTCCTCGGTGACCGCCGCCGCCTCGGTGAAAACGAGGGCAGCTCCGCCGACGGCGCGGCTCCCGAGATGCACCAGGTGCCAGTCGTTAGCGAAGCCGTCTGCGCTCGAATACTGACACATGGGCGAGACCACGATGCGGTTGCGAAGCTGCACGCCGCGCATTTGCAGCGGTGAAAAAAGATGGGCGGCGGGTTGGTTTTGCACGGGAAACGAATCGCACAGATTTGCGATTCTGCTCCGCGAGGGGCCGCTGCCCGGTCGTTAGGCGCCGCCGGCCATCTCGGCCACGGTCGCCCGGAGGGTGGCAATATCGATCGGCTTGACGAGATGCCGTGAGAATCCGGCCTCCGTGCTTTGCGCCAGGTCGGAATCCATCCCGAAACCGCTCAGCGCGATGCCGCGCAGGCCGTACTTCGAGGAAAGCTGGCGCATGAGATCGAGGCCGCTTCCGTCGGGCAGCCCGAGATCGCTCATGACGAAGTTGAGCGGAGTGATCGGCATTTCTTGCTCGGCCAGTTTAAGGGCCGCCTCGACCGTGCCGGCGTGGAGAACGTCGTGTCCCATGCGACGCAACAGGCGAACCAAGATCGCGGCGGTGTCGGCGTGATCTTCCACGAGCAAAATCCGCTGCGGTCGCGCGGTCGCCTCGAGCGCGGGCGGCGGCACGGCGCTGATCAGGGTGGAGCGGGTGGTGCCCGGGACTTTGCCGTCCTCTTCTTCGCAACCGTCGAAGGGAAGTGTGAGCTCAAAAGTACTGCCTCGTCCCGGTCCCTCGCTCGCCGCGGTTAGGCTGCCCTGGTGCGATTCGGCGATGGCTTTACTGATCGCAAGCCCGAGGCCGATGCCGCCAAATTGGCGCGTGATCTGGCGATCGCCCTGTTCGAAGGCGTCGAAAACTCGCTCGATCTGCGAGGGCGCGATGCCGATGCCGGTGTCTTCCACTTCGACCGTGACCGTGCCATCGGCGCTGCCCGGATGGACCTTTGTCCGCACGGTGATCGTGCCGCCATCGGGCGTAAACTTGATCGCGTTTTTGAGCAGGTTCCAGAGGATCTGGGTGACGCGCGCGCTGTCGGCCAGGAGATTGGTTTTCTCGTCGGCAAAATCGCGCACCAACTCCAGGTGTTTCGACTCCAGGTCGGGCCGGCAGGCGTTGATCGCGTCCTCGACCATGCGATGAAGGCGGACGCGCTCGCAATGAAGCTCGAGTTTCCCGCGGGTGATGCGGGTGAGATCGAGCAGGTCATCGATCAGGCGCGCTTCGAGCTCGACATTTCGCCTAACGGTTTCGAGATCCTCGGCCACCGCGTCCGAAATGCTCGAGTCTTCCCGCAGGCTGGAGAGGATAGCGAGCACAGGCGTGAGCGGAGTGCGCAGCTCGTGGCTGAGGGCGGCGAGAAAAAGATCCTTCGACTGGTTCGCCTGCTCGGCCGAGGCGCGCGCCTGTTGTTCCGCCTGGTAGAGCCGCGCCACATCCATCGCGGAAGCGGCCTGGGCGGCGATGCCGAGGATGATTTTCTCGTCGCGGAGGGTGAAGACGCCGGCGTCTTCGTGGCCGAAAAACAAACCGCCGAGGACAATGCCGGAACGTGAGATAACCGGGACCGAAAGGTAACTAACGACCGGCAGATGACCTTTCGGCATGCCGTGAAAGGGCGCGTTTTTTCCAAAGCGCGGATCTTTCCGCACATCATCGAGACGGATGACGCCCTCGCCGCGAAAGGTGGGACCGAACATGGCGGTGGCGCGAGGCATGGGAAATTTTTCGAAGGCCGAGCGCGGCACGCCGGAGAGGGCGTAGAGCATGTAGGCGCCGCCTTTTTCATCGAGGACGTTGTAGAAAAAAGCGCCAAACTGCGCCCGGGTCACGCGGGTGCCGGCGTCGGTGATGGTCTGGACCACTTTCTCCAGGTCGAGCTCGGTCGAGATGGAACTCGCGATCTCGTAGAGGTGCTCGGTGATGGCGTATTCATCTTTCAGCGCCTGCTCTTTTTGCCGGCGATCGGCGACGTCGTGGAAAACCATGACGGCGCCGATGATCTTGCCCGCAGGATTTTTGATCGGCGCGGCGCTGTCCTCGACCGGAATTTCGCTGCCATCTCGCCTAACGAGAATGGTGTGGTTGGCCAGGCCCTCGGTCGATCCTTCTTCGAGCGCGTCCGCGACGGGATTTCTCGTTTCCTGGCGCGTCCTTTCATCGATCAGGCGCAGCACTTCGTTGATGGAACGACCGACCGCCTCGGCCGTCGTCCAGCCGGTGAGTTCCTCCGCGACCGGGTTGAGGAAAGTGACGTAGCAATCGTTATCCACCGTCACAACAGCATCGCCGATGCTGCCGAGGGTGACGCGGAACCACTCGCTTTGCTCGCGCAATTCCGCCTCGCTCGCGATCCGCTGCGTGATGTCGCGGAAACTCCAGACCCGCCCGACGTTGCGATCTCCGATTCGCTGGATCTTGGAGACCCGCTCGATCACGCGGCCATCGATCAACTCGAGGAGGTCGTGTGTTTCGGGCGGCCGTTGGGCGTAGATCTCTTTCATCCGGGCCCGGAACGCTTCCGGGTAAGCGAACTGCTCGCTCGTGACTTCCTGCAATTTTTGATGCGAGCCGGTGGCGAGAGTTTCCGGCGGGATGCGCCACATCTCGACAAACTGCTGGTTGAAGTCGGTCACCTGCGCGTCGTAATCCGTCACCAGGATGCCGTCGGTGGTGGATTCGAGCGTGGCGCGCATCATGGCGAGGGAATGCGCCAGCGCTTCGGTTTTGCGCTCCAGTTCCTCCTTGGCGGCGCGCAGTTCGTGCTCCGCTTTTTTGCGTGCGAGCAGGACGATGTTAGCGGTCTGAAGCGCGGCGGAGCGGAGCGAGTCCTCCTCGTCGTTAGGCTGCACTAGCGCCCTCCGATTTCCCGGGCCGCCAACGCGGTTCCTTCGACGCGCGCCCTGATTTTCGCAAAGGCCGTGTCGCGACTGGTGGAGGTGTCATCGCTGAAGGGGGAAAACCCGCAATCGTCTGTCGTCCCCATTTGTTCGAGCGGAATGTATTGAGCCGCTTCCAGAATGCGATCCCGGATTTCTTCCGCGGTTTCGATCCGCGGATTGATCGGCGCGACCACGCCGATGAAGACCCGCTGCTCCGGTTTGAGATGTTGCCGAATGATTTTCAAGACGCGGGTCCGGTCCTTTTCGCCGGCGAGCGCGATGTAGAAATTTCCGGCATTGAGCTCGAACAAACTGGGCAGGAGCTCGGCATAATCGACCTCCGCACTGTGGGTCGAATCGCGGTCCGCCCCGGGGCAGGTGTGCACGCCGATGCGTTTCCGTTCTTCCGCGGTGAAACGGGCGAGGGCGAGATTGTTCAGCTCGATAAAACTGTTCAGCAGTTCGCCCGAGGGATCGATCTTGATCGCGAGCCGGCCCTCGGTGAAATCGATCTGCACGTTGTGCGCCCCTTTCGTTAGGCAACTGCGCACTTCTTTTTCATGCTCGCCAGGAGGTCGTCGATGAATTCTTCCCGGGAGTAGCCGGGAATGCCGGCCGCCGGATACATCAGGCCGAGGGCGGAGGGCGAGATGACGGCCTGTTTGATCGGCCGGTCGGTAAAGCGCTGGGCGAACTCGAGAAAGCGGTCGGCGGAACGGCGATAGCGAAATGGACCTTCCGTCAGGCGCGGCCAGCGCCGGGTATGGGTAATGAAGGGGAGCTTGAAGCCGTCCGGCGCCAGATTGGGCAGACCGTCGACGCAGTAGGTGGCGAAATTATGATATTTGCGCTGTTCGCCGTCGGTGATGACCGGCGAGCCGGTTTCCTCGAAACGCTTGATCGTGTCGCGGATCGCTTCCTCATAGAGCGGATCGAGCGCGGGATCGTCGCACTCGTTTTTTTTAAACGCTTCGATCAACTGCAGCGGCCGGGGGATGCTGCCAATCGGTTCGGTCGGGATCATCATTTGCGCAGGAATTTCCGCGTCGAGCATAAGGTCCGGCTTTGTTCCCGCAAGCACGCAGCGGGCGACAAACCCTGAAAGTAAGCTAGGGATTTGACGGAGGAATGCCGACGAGAGGCGGACGTTCTGCTCCCTTGCCCAAGGCGCTGTCGGATGTCATCTTCCGCCTCACTTTCTCGCCGAAGTAGCTCAGTGGTAGAGCAGCTGATTCGTAATCAGCAGGTCGCGGGTTCAATCCCCGCCTTCGGCTCCACATTCCCGCTCATTCGTGGTTAGTTCTCACGCCATGGCGACCGATCAGCAGCAGACTGGAGTGGAAACAGTGGAGCGTCGACTCCGTGCCGGCCCGCAAATCCATCCCACGCGCGCACCTCGCACCAAACGCCACCGTGCTTGGCGAAGTGTCGTTAGGCGCGGAAGCGAGTGTTTGGTATCAGGCGGTTCTGCGCGGCGACATCAACCGGATCGCGATCGGGCCGCGCAGTAACATCCAGGATGGCGCGATTGTGCACGTCTCGGATGAATTTCCCGCGCTCGTTGGCGAATTGGTTACGGTCGGTCATGCCGCGGTGATCCACGCCTGCACCATTGGCGATGAGGTGCTGGTCGGGATGGGCGCGATCGTGCTCGATGGCGCGGAGATCGGCGCGCGCTCCATGATCGGGGCGAAGGCGCTCGTCACTGCCGGGATGAAAGTTCCGCCCGGTTCCCTCGTTCTCGGCTCGCCCGGGAAAGTCGTTAGGCAATTGAGCCCCGCGGAGCAGGCCGCCCTCAAGGGCTGGGCGCTGAAATACGTCGAGGTGGCGAAGCGCTACCGTTCAGCGGAGACGAAGCCCTAGTTCGCGCGCGCGTAGCACGAGCATTTCAGCGGTGTCGCTGTGATCGGGGCACATGCCGCGAAGCGTCGTCACGCCATCGAAGAGCTGGCTCACCTCCGCGTCCTCTGCCGCCTGGCCGACAATCGCGAAGACCGGCTTGCCTAACGACCGGGCGAGCTGCGCCACCCCGGCCGGGCCTTTGCCGGTAAGAGTCTGGCGATCGAGTTTGCCTTCGCCGGTGATGACGATGTCGGCCCGCTCGATTTTGGCGCGCAGCTCGATCGCTTCCGCGACCACGTCGAAACCGGAACGAATCCGGGCGCTGCAAAAAGTGAGCAGGCCAAAGCCAAGACCGCCGGCCGCGCCGGCGCCGGGCGCTTCGCGGTGATCGCAATGAAAAGCGCGCGCCGCGACGTCGGCAAGACGGGCGAGCGAGCGCTCTAGGATTTCGAGTTGTTCGGGCGTGGCTCCTTTTTGCGGACCGAAGGTGCGGGTCGCGCCTTGCGGACCGAGGAGCGGATTATTCACGTCGCAGGCGGCCGTGATCGGCGGCAGCGAGAGCTCGTTAGGCGAGTCGATCCGCAGGAGATCGAGTAACTCGTCGACCGGCCCGGCCAGCTCGCGGTCGTCCTGGCCGAAGAAACGAAAACCAAGTGCGCGGGCGAGGCCGAAGCCGCCGTCGTTCGTCGCGCTTCCGCCGAGACCGATGATGATCTGGCGCGGGCCGCGGGCGAGGGCGGCAAGGAGCATTTCGCCGACGCCGAAAGTCGAGGCGCGGAGCGGATCGCATTCGTTAGGCGCGAGTTGTGCCAGGCCGGCCGCGGCGCTCATTTCGCAGACGGCGAGCCCAGGATTCCGCCAGCCAGGCGTAGCGGGCCGTGATTTCGCGGCCGAGCGCGTCGTGCGCGCGACATTCGATCCATTCGCCGCCAGCCGCGCGGCAGATCGCCTCGCTTGTTCCTTCGCCACCGTCGGCCAGGGCGACAATCTCGCACTCGGCATCAGGCAAGGCTGTTTTGAGGCCGGCCGCGATGCTGCGCCCGACCTCTTCCGCGCCTAACGAGCCTTTGAATTTATCGGGCGCGATCAGGATGCGCATGCGGCCGCCACCTTAAATCCAGTGGCGACCGCCTGGCGAGACCCCTCTTTATTGTCATCCTGAGCCGCCGTTAGGACGGCCGAAGGATCACTGCCTGTCTCGGGTTCCAACCGGGCCATGGAGCGACACTTCCGACGCCCGAGAATGGTCAGAGGTTCTTCGCTCCGCTCAGAATGACAAGAAAGGGGACGGAGGCGCACTGCGGCTCGCTAGAACTTGACGCTGAAACCGCCGTAATAATTCCGGCGATAGGCCGGGACGATGCCTTCGTCGCGGATCTCGGCGTAGAAATCCTCGTCGAACAGGTTCTTGATCCCGGCGAAAACGCCGAGCCGGCCATCGAGGAATTTCACCTCCGCGGTCAGATCCCAGACGGTGTAGGCGGGAATGAAGTGCGACTTCGTGTTGTTCGCGTCGGCGAACGAATCGCCCACCATGTTGCCGATGAGGCCGACCTTGACCGTTTCTTTCCAGCGATAGATGCCGCCGAGTTTCAGCTGGTAATCAGGCGCGTAGGTGGTGTCGAACCCTTGTTCGGGCCGCCGGTAAACTCGGCGTCGAGGAAGGTGACGTTGCCGTAGAGGTTGAAGCGGCCGTAGGGGCTTTCGGTGCCGCCATTGATCATCCCGAGAAGGTCGAGCTCGGCCGCGGCTTCGATCCCGGCATAGCGCGCGTCGCCCACGTTTTGCGTCGTGGTGAAGGTGGCGCCGGCCGCGTTGACGCCGGTGATTTCTCCGACCTGGTCGTTCACTTCAAAATAGAAACCGCCGACGTCGAAGGTCAGGTAAGGGAGCGGCTTGCCGCGCACGCCCAATTCAAACTGGATCGAGTCGCCTTCCTTGAGGTCGCCATTGACCACGCCGTCGGGCGCGGTCGAGACGAGCTCGCCGTAGGTGCGGGGGCGATAGGCTTGCGCGACCGTGGCGTAGAGTTCCAGCCGCGGCGGACCGCCCGGCACCATCGAAGCCGCGTTGACTACCGATTTGCCGTCTTTGCCCATCGACTCTGTCGCGGGGGCCTGGACCTGGCCTTCGACCAGAACGTAACCGGCGCCGAGGCTAAAGAGCGGCACAAAGGAAAAGTCCGATTGCGAGATCAGCTCGCCCGCCGGCTTGGTGATGTTGACGTGCTCCTCAAGGCTCTGCTCAAAGAACTCGAGGCGCATCCCGGGAATGATCGAGAGCCGGCCGAACTTGAAACGGTTTTCGGCGAAGAGCGCGAAGTCGGTCGTCTCGCCGGTGTTGAAGCGGCGGAGCAGGCCGCTGCTCGCGTTCGGCGTCGTGCCGCGTTCGTCGTGCCGGTCCTGGAGCGCGTGATAGAAATAGACCCCGCCGGTGAAGGTGGAGGTGTCGTGCGCGAGATCGTAATCGTGGCGGAAGCGAACTTCCACGCCCTCGGTGTAGTCCTCACGATCCTGGATGTCGTTCGTGCTGGCGGCCGAACCAGGCGCCGGGTTCGGATTGGGCGCGATGCCGAAATCGCCGCCGCGCTGGCGCTGGCTGTAGCGCTGCAGGTAGCCGCCAAAGGCTTTGATGTCGAGCTGTGTCCGCTCCGAGAAAACCTTCTGGTATTCCAGCATCCCGTAGTAGCGCTTCAGCCGGAAGAGATCGTACAAGCGAGTCGAGGCGTTGCGATCGACCTGATAGAGCGAGGCGCCCGGCACGAACACCTCCGTCAGACCGCCGGGTTCGCCGTGTTCTTCGTCATAAGCGTCGAGGGTGAGGATGAATCGGCTGTCGTCGGTCGGGTCGAAAACCAGTTTCACGCTCCCGGCGTTCAAGTCGTAGCCGCTGTTGGTGCGGAAACCGTCGCGCTCGCGATGATCGAAATAGCCGTAGTAGCCAAACTGCCCGACGGTGCCGCCGACGCTGGTGAAATTCTGGTAGAGCCCGTCGCTCCCGAAGAGATTCTTGCTCTCGAATTGGAAGGGCACATCGCGCGGCGGCATCTTCATGACGAAGTTGAGCGCGCCACCGGGTTGCGGGCCGAACTGCAGGGCCGCACCGGCGCGGATGAATTCGATCCGCTCGACCGCGTCGAGGATCGGCGTGTAATGCGATTCCGGAAAACCGAACTGCTCGTTCTTGATCGAGACGCCGTCCTTCAGGACCTGCATGAACTCGCTCCGTTGCGAGTCGAGCCCGCGATAGCCGAAATTGACGATCGGCGAAGAGGGCTCTTCGCTCACGAGAAGGCCCGGCGTGGTCGCGAGCGCTTCCCGGTAATCGTTATTCGCGATGCTCGGGAATTCCTCCGGTTTCACAAACGAGGTCTTCTTGCCCGAGTTGATCCGCGTTCCCTGCACTTCGGGCAGCGCCGGGTATTCCACGGGGTTGACCTCGGTGCCTTCGATAATGAGTTGCGCGGTCTCGACCGGCGAACCGACGAGCGCATGGGAGAGGTCCGCGTCCGCTTCCGGCAACTGGGTGCCATTCGAGGTGACGCGAGCGGGCGTGCCGCTGCGAGAGTGACGATGACTTTCCTGCGAATCCTCTTTTGCCTCGCCGGCGCTGGCTTCATCCTCTGTCGCCATCTCCGCGGTAACCGCCGATTGGGAGAATCCCGGTTGAGTAAACAAGAAGCCGCAGGCTAGAAATGCGGAGGTAAATAAGACGCGCGATTGAAATTGCATGGCGCGGATGAGAGCGGAGAGCATGCCAGTTGGCAAGACTTTTCTAACGAATTTGTAATGTCGGACTGCCAATCGCCTCGGGCGCCTCAATTTTTCCATGCAATCTGATCACAACATCCTCGGCCGTCTTGGGCATGAGGGCCGGCTGACCGCGGCGCTGGCTCTGCCGCTCATCGCCGGTCAGCTCAGCCAGATTTTTATCGCGCTGGCCGATACGATCATGGTCGGGCGGCTCGGCGTGCTGCCGCTGGCGGCGGCAACGTTTGCCAACAACGTGCTCCATCTGCCGTTCATCTTCGGTCTCGGCTTTTCCATTGCCGTCTCGATCCGGGTGTCGCAGGCGCGCGGCGCCGGCGATCGAGAAGCGGCTCGGACCGCGCTGCGGCATGGTCTTTTTCTCGCGCTCGCAGTCGGGGTGCTGACCGTGCTGGCCGTTTTGATCATGCAGCCCTACCTCGGAATTTTTCGGCAGGATCCGGCGATTGTCCGCGCCGTCCCGCGCTATTTCCTCCTCGTGGCGGTGTCGATGATCCCGGCCATTGCGACGATGGCGGTGAAAAATCACGCCGACGCGATGAACAAACCGTGGACGCCGTTCTGGATCATGCTCGGCGCGGGCGGGCTCAATGTTTTCTTCAACTGGATTTTTATTTACGGAAAACTCGGCGCGCCTCGCCTCGGCCTGGACGGCGCGGGGGTCGCCACGCTCTTGGCGCGCGTCTTCATGCTCGCGGCCATCCTTTGGTGGTGCGTGCGCTCACCTGCCGTGCGCGATTGGGTGCCGCTGCATTGGTTTCGCGCGCCGGAATGGCCGGCCGTGCGCGACCTCATCCGGATCGGGCTGCCCGCCAGCCTGCAACTGCTCGCGGAAGTGAGCGCTTTCGTCATGGCCACGCTCGTCATTGGCACCCTCGGCCCGGCCGCGCTCGCTTCGCACCAGGTCGCGATCACCTGCGCCGCGACCATCTTCATGGTGCCGCTCGGGCTTTCCATGGCCCTGACCGTGCGGATGGGCGAAGCCTGGGGCGCGGGCGAGCGCGAACGGCTGCGTCTGATTCTGGTTAGCGGCTGGGGACTCGCTTTGGGTTTTACCGCCTTCAGCGCGCAGTTTTTTTTCTTTTTCAATCACACCATCGCGGGCTTGTTCCTGACCGACCCGGCGGTCGTCGCGCTGGCGGCGCATCTGCTCCTCGTCTCCGCCGCCTTCCAGGTGAGCGACGCGCTCCAGGTCTCGGCCGGGGGCGCGCTGCGCGGGCTCTCCGACGTCAAAGTCCCGGCCTTGCTTGCGTTTGTCGCCTACTGGGTGATCTCGATCCCGCTCGGCTGGTGCCTCGCTTTCCCGCTCGGGCTCGGGGTGGCCGGGATGTGGTGGGGCCTGACCGCTGGCCTAACGATGACGGCGATCGCGCTCGGCCGGCGGGTCTGGCGCAAGACGGCGGCTTGAACCGGGCGTTTTTCGGGCGAATGGAATTGGCGACGCCAATGAATTCAAAAACGATTCCGTATTTCGAGGTCTTTGCTTTCACCAACCGGATGTTTGCCGGCAACCCGGCCGGGGTTTGCCTGCTCGAGGAATTTTTGCCTAACGAACAACTGCAGGCGATCGCGGCCCAGAACGCTCTCCCGGAAACCGCCTTCCTGGTCGAGCGCGGCGATTACTTCGATCTGCGCTGGATGACCCCGGCGGTCGAGGTCGATCTCTGCGGGCACGCCACCCTGGCCGCGGCGCATGTCCTTTTGCGCCATCGCGGTTATGCGCGGAAAACGGTGCGCTTCCAGACGCAGAGCGGAGAATTGGTCGTCGAACAAAGCGCCAATCGTCTCGTGCTCGATTTTCCGTCGCGGCCGGCGGAGGAAGGGGGCGACCTCGCGGCCGTTGCGAAGTCGTTAGGCGCGAAGCCCGCGAAAATGCTCCACGGGCGTGATTACTTCGCCATCTTCTCTTCGCAGGCGGAGGTGGCGGCGATCAAACCCGATCTCGCGGCCATCGCCGGACTGGACGGGCAAGGCGTGGTCGTGACCGCGCCGGGTGACGATTGCGATTTCGTCTCGCGTTATTTCGCGCCAGCCGCCGGCATCCCGGAAGATCCGGTCACCGGTTCGACGCACTGCACGCTCATTCCCTATTGGTCGCAACAGCTCGGCAAACGCGAGCTTTTCGCCCGCCAGATTTCGCGTCGGGGCGGCGAATTGTTTTGCGAAGACCGCGGCGGCCGCGTCGGAATTGGTGGCGAAGCGGTCACCTACGTTGAGGGGCAGATTTATCTCCCGGTTTGAGGGCATTTGGGGAAAATGTGTCCGCAGATTTCGCAGATTTACGCAGATTTTTTTGGGGTGATCAGCTGACTTCTCGCAAGAGTCTTCATCTGCGTAAATCTGCGAAATCTGCGGACAATAACTTCCCTGTCCTACTTCTCCCCGGCGAACTCTTCCATCGGCGGGCAGGTGCAGAAGAGATTGCGGTCGCCGTAAACGCTGTCGATCCGCGCCACCGCCGGCCAGAATTTCTGCTGCCGCGTCCAATCCGCCGGATACGCCGCCTCTTCCCGGGAATAGGGATGATCCCACTCGTTCGCCGTCACCTGCTCCGCGGTGTGCGGCGCGTTTTTGAGGAGGTTGTTTTTCTTGTCCGCGCCTTCTTTGCCGATGGCGTCGATCTCGCCGCGGATCGCGATCATCGCTTCGCAGAAACGATCGAGCTCGTGTTTCGGCTCGCTCTCGGTCGGCTCAATCATGACCGTGCCCGGGACTGGCCAGGAAACCGTCGGCGCGTGAAAGCCGTAATCCATCAACCGCTTGGCCACGTCCTCGACTTCCACACCGGCGCTTTTGCATGGGCGGAGATCGAGAATGCACTCGTGCGCGACGAGGCCGTGTTTGCCTTTGAAGAGAACCGGGAAATGCGGGTCGAGCCGTTTCGCAATGTAGTTCGCGTTCAGGATCGCGACCTCGGTCGCTTTCGTTAGGCCGGCGGCGCCCATCATCCGGATGTACATCCAGGAGATGGTGAGAATGCTCGCGCTCCCGTAGGGCGCGGCGGAGACCGGATGCGCCGCGTTCTTGGTTACTGGTTGTTGGTTAATGGTGGGGATGCCGGGGAGGAACTTGGTCAAATGCTCGGCCACGCCGATCGGGCCGACGCCCGGGCCGCCGCCGCCGTGCGGAATGCAGAAAGTCTTGTGCAGGTTGAGGTGGCAAACATCGGCGCCGATATCGCCCGGGCGGCAAAGGCCGACCTGCGCGTTCATGTTCGCGCCATCCATGTAAACCTGGCCGCCGTGGTCGTGCACGATCTGGCAGATCTCGCGGATGGTGGTTTCAAAAACGCCGTGCGTCGATGGATAGGTCACCATCAGCGCCGCCAGATCCTTGCTGTGCGCGTCGGCCTTGGTCCGGAGATCGGCCAGGTCGATGTCGCCATCTTCCAGGCAACGCACCGGCACGACCCGGAAGCCGGCCATGACCGCGCTGGCGGGATTGGTCCCGTGGGCGGAGGTGGGAATGAGGCAAACATTGCGATGCGCTTCGCCGCGCGCCTTCGTGATAACCGCGGATCGCGAGCAGGCCCGCGTATTCGCCCTGCGAGCCGGCGTTAGGCTGTAATGAAACCGCCGCGAAACCGGTGATCTCGGCCAGCCAGCCTTCGAGCTGTTGGCACATCGCGCGGTAGCCCTCGGTTTGGTCGTTAGGCGCAAAAGGATGAATCCGGGAAAACTCCGGCCAGGAGATCGGGAAACATCTCCGCCGTCGCGTTCAGCTTCATCGTGCAGGAGCCGAGCGGGATCATGGAATGGCAGAGCGAAAGGTCGCGCGACTCGAGCCGGCGCAGGTAGCGCAGCATCTCGGTTTCGCTGTGGTGGGTGTTGAAAACCGGGTGGGTCAGAAAATCGGAGGTCCGATTTTCGATCTTCGATTCGCGGCAGGCGGCGACGGCGCCGGGCAGGAGGGCGCGGTTTTCGCTGAAGATGGCGACGAGCGTTTCGAGGTCGTTAGGCGTGGTCGCTTCGTCGAGCGAAATCCCGATCCGGTGCGGGCCGAGGTCGCGCAGGTTGCAGTTTTGCTGGACCGCCCGGCGGATGAATTCGCCGCTGCCGCGTTTCCCGAGATCGACGTGGATGGTGTCGAAGAATTCGTCATGCGCGAGGCTGTAGCCGAGCTGCTCGAGGCGATCGGCCAGGCGGCAGGTGAGGTCGTGCACCCGGCGCGCGATCCGGCGCAGGCCTTCCGGTCCGTGATAAACGGCATACATCGAGGCCATGACGGCGAGGAGGACCTGGGCCGTGCAGATGTTGCTCGTCGCCTTGTCGCGCCGGATGTGCTGCTCGCGCGTCTGGAGCGCGAGGCGGTAGGCGGGACGTCCGGCGGCGTCGTGCGAGACGCCGACCAGGCGTCCCGGCATGTGGCGCTTGTATTGGTCGCGGGTGGCGAAATACGCGGCATGCGGTCCGCCGCCGCCTAACGGAACCCCGAAACGCTGGGTGCATCCGACCGCGACATCGGCGCCCATTTCGCCCGGCGGCCTAACGAGCGTGAGGGCGAGGATATCCGCCGCCACGATCGCGAGCGCGCCGGCGTCGTGGGCCGACTTGATGAACGGCTCGTAATCGATGATCGCGCCGTCGGTGGTGGGATATTGCAGGAGAACGCCGAAGACCTGGTCGCTAAAATCAAAGGTGATGTGATTACCGACGACGACTTCGATGCCGAGCGGTTTTGCCCGCGTCTGCACGACGGCGATGGTTTGCGGGTGGCAACTTTCCGAGACAAAAAAAGTCGGCGTTTCGCGCGACCGGGGTCAGGCCCCCGGCACAGCGGCGTGACAAAGCGCCATCGCCTCGGCCGCGGCGGTCGCTTCATCGAGGAGCGACGCGTTCGCGATGTCGAGCGCGGTCAGGTCGGTGATCATGGTCTGGAAATTGAGCAACGCCTCGAGGCGGCCCTGCGCGATTTCCGCCTGGTAGGGCGTGTAGGCGGTGTACCAGCCGGGATTTTCCAGGATGTTGCGCTGGATCACGGGCGGGACGACGCAATCGGAATAACCGGCGCCGATGAAGTTGCGCACGACCTTGTTTTGCTGCGCGAGCTGGCGAAGCTCGGCGAGCGCTTCCTGTTCCGATTTGCCGGCCGGGAGATCGAACGGGCTCGTTAGGCGAATGTCTTTCGGAACGGTCGCATCGATCAGGGCGTCGAGATTTTCGAACCCGACTTCGGCCAGCATGGCGCTGACTTCGTCGTCGTTCGGTCCGATGTGGCGGGCAACGAAGCGGCTCAGTTCTTCGTCTCGATCGGGGCCAGGTGCGTTCGTTTTTTTTGCCTTTGGCGGGGTGTTTTTTTCCAGCACCTGAGTCTCAACCGAATCCATTGCGAACCCTACGAGGGAACGTTTCTGATTCAAGGCACGGGAGACGGCCAACGCGTTGTCATCCCGACCCGGCGAAGCGCGGGGAGGGACCTCGCTATTGTAATCGACGATTGCTCCTGGCCCGGGGTGGCTTGATTGCAACTGAGAGGTCCCTCTCCGTCCTGCGGCGGATCGGGATGACAAGGGCGGAACGTTTGCTAACTCGCGCCCGAGGTTTGAACGCCCCTTTCGTGCAGGCGCGCGAGAACTTCCTCGAGATGCTTGCGATCGCGCGTCTCGACCGTGCACAGGACGTTGACGGCGGAGACGTCGGAACTGGCAAAGGCGCGATCGTGCACGACCTGCTTGATGCTCGCGCCCACCGCCGCGATTTGCGTGGTCAGATCGGCCAGGCCGCCCGGGCGATCGCTGATGATGGCCTTGAAACGCGAGAGCCGTCCGTCGGCCACCAGCCCGCGCTCGATTACGCGGCTGAGGACATTCGGATCGATGTTGCCGCCGCAGAGGAGCAGCACGACGCGTTTGCCGGCGAGTTCCGCGAGCTGCCCGGAGAGGCAAGCCGCGAGCGGCGTCGCGGCCGCGCCTTCGACGACGGATTTTTCCAATTCGACCAGGCGGAGAATGGCGAGCGCGATTTGTTCCTCGTTCACGAGCACGACTTTGTCGGTGTGCTGGCGCGCGATTTCGAAGGCGTTTTTCCCGACTTGGGCAATGGCGAGGCCGTCGGCCAGGGTCGGGCGGGTTTCGATGTGCACCGGTTTTCCCGCGGCCAGCGCGGCGGAGAAACTGGCGACGTGATCGGCTTCGACCGCGATGATTTTCGCTTCGGGGCGGAGCGTCTTCACCGCGAGCGAGACGCCCGCGAGCAACCCGCCGCCGCCCACCGGCACGATGACCGCGTCGAGATTCGGAACCTGCGCCACGACTTCGAGCCCGGCGGTACCCTGGCCGGCGATGATCGCGGGGTCGTCGTAGCCATCGATGTAAGCGAGACCTTTTTCGGCCGCGATCTCATGCGCGCGCGCTTTCGCCTCCGCGAAATCCTTGCCTTCGAGGATGACGGTAGCGCCGAGTTTCTGGCAGTTGCTGACTTTGATCAGCGGCGCAAACTTCGGCATCACGACCGTGGCCGGTACGCCTAACAATCGCCCCTGGTAAGCCAGCGCCTGCGCGTGATTCCCGGCGGAGGCGGCGATAACGCCGATCTTTTTCTGCGCGTCGGGCAGCTGGACGAGCGCGTTGCGCGCGCCGCGTTCCTTGAAACTTCCGGTGCGCTGGAGGTTATCGAGCTTGCAGTAGATCTGCATCCCGGTCAGCTCGCTGAGCGGAATCGATTGCGTGCAGGGCGACTCGTAGACGGCGCCTTGAATGCGGCCGGCGGCTGCTTCGATTTCGTGGAACGTGGTCAAGGGTTGGCCGAGTCGGTTGAAGGGGTCTTTCCGCCATCAAGCCGGCCGGAGCAACTGGAAAGCGTGTAGGGCGCGCCATCTTGGCCGCCGACGGGGTCGTCGATTCTGCCAACAACCCGCCCCCGGGCGGCCAGGATGGCGCGCCCTACACGCTCGGATCGCATCGAGCACTTCGCGCACTTTGCTGCCCAGCTCGCGGGCGTTAAACGGCTTGGCCAGGAAACTCATCCCGGGCTCGCGGCGATCGCGCGGGTGGACCGATTCCTCGAGGTAACCGGAAATGAAGATCACTTTCGTGGCCGGGCTGGTCTGGCGGAGCCAATCGGCGAAATCGCGCCCGCTTATTTCCGGCATCACCATGTCGGTCAGGAGCAGGTCGACGGGCTTGGCGCCGGCGCGGGTGATGAGGCGTTTCGCATCTTCGCCATGGGCCGCTTCCAAAACGTTGTAACCGAGACTGCGCAGAACGCGGACGGAGAGATGCCGGACCCCGACCTCATCCTCCAGGACGAGGATGGTTTCCGTGCCGGAGGCATTTTTGCGCGGGCCGGGTTTGCGATAATTCGTCACCGGCGGCGCCGGATGGAGGGGCAGGAAAATGCGGAAAGTGGTGCCCTCGCCGAGGACGCTTTCGGCGCAGATGTGGCCGCCGCTTTGCCTAACGATGCCGTAGCTGGTGGCGAGCCCGAGGCCGCTGCGATGCGTTTCCTTGGTCGTGAAAAACGGTTCGAAGAGGCGGCCTTTGATTTCCTCGCTCATCCCGTGGCCGTTGTCGGTCACGTCGATGACGACGTATTTTCCCGGGAGCGGCTTCGGGGCGGTTGAAAGCGCGCTGCTCACGTCGGGCGCGATCTCGGTCGTGGCGGTCGTGATCGTCAGGCAGCCGCCGTGCGGCATGGCGTCGCGCGCGTTGACCGCGAGATTTAAAATAATCTGGGTCAACTGGTCCGCGTCGACCTTGACGTGCGCGCCCTTCTTTAACTGCTGGAACCGGCAATCGATCGAAATGTTATCGCCGAGGAGGCGGAGCAGGGTGCGCTCGAGATTATGAAGGTGAGCGTTGATCTCAAAGACGGTCGGCTCGAGCGCCTGGCGGCGGCTGAAGGCGAGGAGTTGGTTCGTGAGTGCGGAAGCGCGGTCGGCCGAAGCGCGGATCTCCTTGATCTGGCTCGCGACCCGGCCTTTGACCGAACTCTCGGACAGGAGCAGGTCGCTGTAGCCCAGGATCGTGGTCAGGAAATTATTGAAATCGTGCGCCACCCCGCCGGCTAGTTGTCCGAAAGCTTCCATCCGCTGCGAGCGACAGGCCTCGGCCTGCAATTGCTTGCGCGTGCTCACGTCCATCATCGGCCCGGCCAGGCGCACCACCGTCCCATCCGCTTCGCGCAGGATGAGGGCGCGTTCGAGGATGTGGAGATATTCGCCGTTGGCGTGCCGGAAACGATATTCGCCCGACCAGCGTTTGGCGGTTCCGGCGAAGGCGAGGCGCAGACTATTCTGGACTCGCGCGAGATCGTCGGGATGAATGTGGCGCAGCCAGAAACCGATCTTGGTCGATTCGTCGGAGGGTTCGTAACCGAGCAGGCTGTCGAGGCCGCGCGGCCAGGCCAGGGTGCCGGTTCTTACATCCCAATCCCGAATCGCATCATTCGTAGCCCTGGCAACGACCTCAAAATAGTCCGCGCTCGTTGCCGGAACGATTTCGAGAGGAAGTGCCTCGGTTTTTTTCGCATCGTTTTCATCTGGTTTGCCTGGCAGTTGCGAGTGTGGATTGAGGATTGCTGTTGCCATTGCGGACACGGCCGCGGCCGCACGATTGAAATAGCTAGATCTGTGCCCGCTTCTTCCTTCGAATGGGTGGAAATTCCCTTGCCTTCGCGCGCCCGCGAAATATGGCTGCTTATCATGTCCGCCGATCCCAATCGCCCGTTGCTGAATCAAAAAGCGCTCGTCACCGGAGGCAGCTCCGGGATTGGCGAAGGTTGCGCGCTCGCGCTCGGTGCGGCTGGGGCAGCGGTGGCGGTGAACTATCGTTCCAGCGCGGAGGAAGCGGATCGAGTGGTGAAGGCGATCGAAGCCGCCGGAGGCGAGGCTTTTGCGATCAAGGCCGATGTCAGCAAAGAGGACGACGTGCAGTCGATGTTCGCGGAAACGATCAAGCGCTTCGGCACCCTCGACATTTTGGTCAACAACGCCGGGCTGCAACAGGACGCGCCGTTTCACGAGATGACGCTCAAACAATGGGAGCGCGTCATCGCAGTGAACCTGACCGGTCAGTTTCTTTGCGCGCGGGAAGCGGTCCGCGAATTTTTGCGCCGCGGCGTGGTGCCGGAAGTTTCGCGCGCGGCCGGGAAAATCATCTGCATGAGTTCGGTCCACGAAGTCATCCCGTGGGCGGGCCACGTAAATTACGCGGCCTCGAAAGGCGGCATCATGCAGCTGATGAAAAGCATGGCGCAGGAGCTGGCGCCGAAAAAAATCCGGGTCAACAGCATCGCCCCGGGCGCGATCAAGACGCCGATCAACCGCGACGCCTGGGAAACGCCGGAAGCGCGCGACAATTTGCTCAAGCTCATCCCCGACGGCCGGATCGGCGAGCCGGAAGACATCGCGCGCACGGCCGTCTGGCTCGCTTCGGATCAATCGGATTACATCACGGGCGCGACCATTTTCGTCGATGGCGGGATGACGCTTTACCCCGGCTTCGCGGCCGGTGGGTAAGCGAAACCCGCGGACAACGGTTGCCGGGGTCAACGCCCCCGGCTACAACATTGCAGCGATGACCTTCACGGTGCGAGAGCTGGCGGAAATGTGCGGCGGGGAATTGCGCGGCGATCCTGGCCTAACGATCACGGGCGCAGCCTCGCTCGCGGAAGCGACGCCGGGCGAGATCACCTTCTACGGCAACCCGCGTTACCTCGCCGCTTTTCGCAAGACGCGCGCCTCGGCCGCGTTCGTGCCGGCGGATTTCGAGGAGGAAATTGTCGGCGCGCAGGTTCGGACCGCGAATCCTTCCAAGGCCTTTGAGCAGGTCGTGCTCAAGTTTGCTCCGCAGCCAATTTCCTTCGAGCCCCGGGATTCACCCGAGCGCGGTCGTGGCGCCGGACGCGTCGTTAGGCAAAGATGTTTTCGTGGGCGCCGGGCGCGGTTATTGAGCCCGGAGTCGAGATCGGCGAGGGCGCGCGGATCGGGGCCAACAGTTACGTCGGGCATGAATCGACCATCGGCGCGGGCGCATTTATTTATCCCAACGTCACCATCCGCGAACGCACCCGGATCGGGGAGCGCGTCATCATTCACAGCGGCACCGTCATCGGCTCGGACGGATTCGGTTTCGAAATGGCGGCGGGCGGCCACAAGAAGGTGCCGCAGATCGGGATCGTGCAGATCGACAACGACGTCGAGATCGGCGCCAACACCACGATCGACCGGGCGCGCTTCGGCCGCACCTGGATCCAGGAGGGAGTGAAGATCGATAACCTGGTCCAGATCGCGCACAACGTGGTCATCGGGAAACATTCCATCATCGTCGCGCAGGTCGGGATCGCGGGGAGCGTGCGGATCGGGTCGGGCGTGGTGATCGGCGGACAGGCCGGAATTATTGGTCACATCGAGATCGATGACGGGACGATGATCGGGGCGCAAACTGGCGTCTCGAAAAGCCTGCATGGCGGCACCTGGTGGGCGACGCCGGCGGAGCCGCTCAAGGATTCGATGCAGCACCTGGCGTGGGTGCGGCGGCTGGGAAAACTTTTCGCGCGGGTGAAAGCGCTCGAAGAGAAGACGTAACACAGGCGTCTCGCCTGTCTCGTCAAGCGGGCGTCTCGCCCGGTCGCTGCCAATGTCCGGGCGGGACGCCCGCACGACGGAACAGGCGGGACGCCTGTGTTACGGCACGAGGAAGACTTTCCCGCTGTAGGGGTCCTTCACCTTTTGGCCGGGGCTGTAACCGGTCACGTCGACATAGCCGCCGTTTTTATCGAACGGGCTGAAGACATAGCCGGGCTTGCCGGGGACCGGTTTGGCGTAGGGCAAATCGGAACCTCCCGTCGAAGAAGCGGTGCGCTGGGTCGAAGTCGTGGTCGGCGGCGCGCTCTCGCGAGTAGTCACGCGCGGCGTCGCGGTCGGCCGGGGTTCTGGCGGAGGCTGCTGCTGCTGTCGGACGCGACAACGCGGCGCTGAGTTTGCTGCACCGGCGGCGGAGGCGGCGGCGCCTGCTGCTGCTGCTGGACGACATACGGTTGGGAGGGCGGATACGACGTGTCGGAATAAGTCTCGGTCGTGGTGGTGGTGGTCGTTTGCTGCGGTTCGTCGTTTACCCCGAGTTGGCGCCGGACGTATTGATGCGGCGTATCGACGACCCTGAAAGTAGTGACCGCGGCGTCGTGCACCGTGCCGCAGGAAGTGAGCGCGAGGACCGCGAGAAGCAAAGCTGGAATGGTGAACCTTTTCATTGTGACTCCTTTATAATTCGCTCTGTCTGACGTGACTGCGCGGGTAAAACTTCATTTCGCCGAGGGCGCCGGATAGACCGCCGGGCTCCGGTTACCATCGGCGTCGATCGCCGCAACCCCAAAAAGATAATTGTCTTTCGAGACTTTGGGCACGGTGAAACGCGTCTCTTTCCCGGCGGCGGCCGAACGCTGCCAGAGCGGCGCGGTCGTTTCCCGCCAGACCACTTCGTAGCCGGCGAGGTCGGGTTCCTTGTTCGCCTGCCAATGCAGGGTCGTGTCGTTGGTCAATTCCTTCGTTTCCATCTCGACCGCGCTGGGTGCGGCCGGCCCGAGCGCGAGCGCGCCTAACGCCGCCGCGTTAATCCGCGTCACCTGCGCGACGTATTCGAAATCGACAAACTCCGGCAGGTCGCCGAACTGGACGCCGTTTTCTTTCCGGATGTCCTGGTGCTGGTGGCGGTAGTCCTCGTTAGGCTCGGTCATCCGCACCGCCGGGAAGCCGGCTTCGAGGAAAGGCGAGTGATCGCCGCCCCGCAGGTAACGATCCTTGCGATAGATCATGTCGACCGTCATCCCGGTTACGTAACGTTCGCCATTGGTCTTGATGAAACGCGCCAGCTCGCGGGCCGGGCTGTCGTTCTCGCCGCCGGTCTTGATCTGCTTCTGCCAGGCGTCGGGCATTTCCTTGAAGGGCGGGACGCCTTCGGCAAAAAGCCGCACATGCGTGCTCGGGAACTGGCCGCCTTCCGCGCGCGAGCTGCCGATGATGTCGTTCGTGATCATGCCGGCGATGTTCCACTTCTTCTCCTTCGCCATCCGCGCCCAATGGGTGGAGCCGTAGAGGCCCTGCTCTTCGCCCGCGACCGCCATGAAGACGATGGTGGCGTCCCATTTTTTCTGGGACATGACGCGCGCCATCTCGAGCACGGCGGCGACGCCGGAGGCGTCGTCGTTTGCGCCCGGCGCGTCGGCCTCGGCGTTCAACGGATCGCTCACCCGCGAGTCGTAATGGCCGCTCACGACATAAATGCGGTCGCGGGATTCGGCCTGTTCGCCCGGGAGGGTGGCGACGACGTTGACCACCTCGACGAGGTTCGGGTTTCGCTCATCGGGCGGTTGAAGGAATTTATCCATCGCGACCTGGAGCCGGCCGCCGGAATCCTTGCTGTAGCGGGTAAATTCCGATTGCAGCCAGCGCCGCGCCGCGCCGATCCCGCGCGTCTCGCTTTCCGTTTCGGAAAGAGTGTGACGGGTGCCGAAGCCGACGAGCTTTTGAATGCTGGTCTCGATATTTTTGGCCGAGATTTCCTTCACCACCGCGCTGATTTGCGGGTTCGGTTTCGGATCCGGCGGCTGGACGGCGAGAAGCGCCGGAACGCAGGACAAAGAGAGAAAAAGGACAAGCCGGCGGATCATCGAGAACGGTAATCGCGGTTAATCCAAGCGTCTACCGGGGGACGTCGACGGGAACTCGTCGCCTTAGCGCTGCTGCGTCACCCACTGCGTCGCGTAGCGCACCACTTCGCGCGCACTCGGGACGCCGAGCTTTTCCTTGATGTTGGCGCGGTGGGCTTCGACGGTTTTTTTGCTCAGGTGCAGCTCGCCCGCGATCTCGTGCATGTCGTGGCCTTCGCCGATCAATTGGAACACTTCCAGCTCGCGATCGGTCAGGCGATCGACCGCCGAGCGCGCTTCGCCGCCGCCGTTGATGTGATCGAAAAGCATCCGCTTGGTCATGCTCGGGCTGATGTAAATCTCGCCGCCGATCACGCTCCGGACCGCCTGGAGAATGGAATCGAGCGCTTCGCGTTTCATGACGTAGCCCCGCGCGCCGGCGCGCAGGGCGCGTTCCGCATAAAGCGCCTCGTCGTGCATGGAAACGACGAGCACGGGCAGCTCGGGCTTCTCGGCTTTGATCGATTTCGTGAGCTCGATCCCGTTGGCCCCGCCGCGCAGGCCGATGTCCACCACCGCGAGGTCGAAACTTTGGGAGCGAATGGCGTTGAGCGCACCCCCGCTGTTGTCGACTTCGGCCTCGACCTGCAGATCGTGCTGCGAATCGAGCAACTGGGTCATCCCTTTGCGGAAAAGCGGGTGATCATCGACCAAAAGGATGGCGCGCTTTTTCACTTTGCCGGCGGCTGGAGCGTTTTTCAGGGCTTTCATAGGTTGCTGGAGCATGGGATCCGTCTAAGCGCCTGCCGCTCAGAGCTGTCCTCGCCCCATAACCAATCGCAGGACGGCGCTCGCTGGATTGCAATTTCGCCGTCCGCCCGCAAATAACATAGGTTTTTATCCGCCGCCGGTTAGGAAATTCTCCACGCCGGCCGTCTTCCGCTCTGCCCCGGCGGCGCAAATTTTTCCGCCTCAAAAAACAGAGGCATCGGGCTCTGCGCGGCGTTGCGATAGACAATTGGGCGGGCACAAAAAAGAGCCTCGAGAAGTTCAAAAGCCCGCTCCCTGCCGAGAGAAAACGCACCTGGGACCCGCCCCGCTCGCGGCGGCTGCCTTCCAATCCGAGATTTTGCCTAACGAAATGAAAAGAAGCCGAAAAACTCCGCTCGAACGCTCTTCCGCGAAAAAAGATCTGCCCGAGCCTGCCACCGAAAACGCTGCTCTTGAACACCAGTATCGTTGCCCGGCCTGCGGCGCGATGGTCGACAGCCGTGACAGCGAACAAATGGCGCTGCATCATCGGCACGTGTTGTTTCCTCAGCATTACGATCTGCGCCGCGAAGGTTCCCGCGCCAGGACGCCGGGCCCCGGGAGCCGTTAGGCGCTGAGCGCTCCGCCGGAGGCCGGAGCTTCCGCCAGGAGCGAGCGGAGCTTATGAAAGTCGAACGGCTTGGTCAGGTATTCATCAAATCCCGCCTGCAGCCCGCGCTCCTTTTCGCCGCGGCGTTCGTGAGCGGTCAGGGCGACCGTTTTTTTCCAGGGTTGTCGCTTCTTTGCCTCCACCACCAGGTCGAGCCCGTTGCCGTCGGGCAGACCGATGTCGCTCACCAGCACATCGAAGCGTAAATGGTCCAGCAGACGCAGGGCATCCTTCACGTTGCCCGCACTGGCCACTTCGTGGCCGCAATGAATCAGTAAATTGGAAAGAACGACGCGACTATCTTCGTGGTCCTCGACTAAAAGGATATTCACACTGTTTCAATCGGAGTAATTACGACGTTCGCGTGCCCCTATTTATGCCATTTTAACGAGACACGCGGACGAGCGGCGAAAATCGAATCAAGGCAGGAGCTGCAAAATATTATGGGTACAATTCTAATCGTCATCCTCATCCTTCTCTTGATCGGTGCTTTCCCTGCCTGGCCTTACAGTTCCAGTTGGGGTTATTTCCCGACCGGGGGAATCGGACTGGTCCTGCTGATCGTCCTCATCCTGGTTCTGACCGGGCGGTTCTAAGCCGGAGTCGTCCTTTAGCTTGCGGCTGAGGCTTATTGCTGGGCTGTGGTCGCTTCGCGGTAGTTAGATTCCCAGCTTTCGACCGCCCGTTCCAGGGACCACCCGATTCCGACGGTCCCGGTCTTTTCTTCTTCCACACGCCAGCGACCGTTTTTCCGCGCGATTCGTGGCCGCAACCGGGCGGCCAGACGATTTGGCTCGCGACTGAAGAGCGCGTCCGCCTCGCGCA
This sequence comes from uncultured Verrucomicrobiae bacterium, assembly GCA_963740715.1. GTDB lineage: Bacteria > Verrucomicrobiota > Verrucomicrobiia > Chthoniobacterales > UBA10450 > Palsa-1392. The sequence goes on from CAVUGD010000030.1 coordinate 26,417, forward strand.
TCTCTGCCTTCGCTCTTCGTTCTACTGCGTCCACATTGTTTTTTCGTAAATGACCGATCAAGTGCGTGTGCGGAGTTTATTCGACGCCCGGAGTCACGCGCCGGAACCGACACTCAGTCTTTTTCTGGGTGCCTGATCAGTGAAAGCCCTCCAGCCAAGGCCGTCGCGGCAAACGTTTCCCAATGCAAAACGAGCAGGGGAAACTCAACGAAAGGTCAGAGACAATGCCAAAAGGAGATAAGTCCAGTTACACCGACAAACAGAAGCGCAAGGCCGAGCACATCGAGGAAGGCTACGAAAAGCGTGGCGTCTCGAAGAAGGAAGCAGAGAGCCGGGCCTGGGCGACGGTGAACAAGGAAGACAAGGGCGGCAAGAAAAGCGGTTCCGGTCGGGGCAAGAAATCGAGCAAGGTCAGCTCGCGCAAAGGTGGCCGGAAAGGCGGCAAAGCCTCCAAGGGCGGTGCGAAAAAGAAAAAGAAGTCATAACCCGCGATCGTACTCCCTTCGCAAAGTTCGCAGCTGTCTCAGTTTGAAGTGCAGACCTCAACCCTACAACTGTCGGCTCAATTCCAAAGTGGAGGCCTTAACCCTACAACTGTCATCCTGAGCGAAGCGAAGGATCTCTAACCATTTCGCTTCAATATCCCATCCCGCGGTCAAAAAAACCCCAGAGTTACCGGAAGCGACCGCACCACCGGTAAAGACCACCTCCGACAACAGTCATCATTCAACATAGGAACAAATTCATGAAAGCATTAGTATGGCATGGCAAGAGCGACGTCCGCTGCGACACCGTCCCGGACCCGAAAATAGAAGATCCGCGCGACGTCATCGTGCAGATCACCACCACCGCGATCTGCGGCTCGGACCTGCACCTTTTCGATGGCTACATGCCGGCGATGGAAGAAGGCGACATCCTCGGCCACGAGCCGATGGGCAAAGTGGTCGAGGTCGGGAAGAGCGTAAAGAACCTCCAGGTCGGCGATCGCGTCGTGGTGCCGTTCACCATCGCCTGCGGGGAGTGCTTCTTTTGCCAGAAAGAGCTCTACTCCTGTTGCGACACGACCAACCGCGACGCTGAAGCCGCGGCCAAGCTGATGGGTCATGCCCCTGCCGGCCTCTTTGGTTATTCTCATCTCACGGGTCACTATCCCGGCGGTCAGGCGGAATATCTCCGTGTCCCGCACGCCGACGTCAGCCCGCTCAAGATCGAGAACGACTCTCTCACCGACGAACAGGTGCTCTTTCTCTCCGATATCTTTCCGACCGGTTACATGGCGGCGGAGAATGCCGAGATCGAGCCGGGCGACACGGTCGCGATCTGGGGTTGCGGCCCGGTGGGGCAGTTCGCCATCCAAAGCGCCTGGATGTTTGGCGCCGGGAGAGTCATCGCGATCGACCGCGTGCCCGAGCGCCTGCGGATGGCGGAAGAGAAAGGCAAAGCCGAAGTCATCAATTTCGAAAAGACGGAAGGCAGCGTCTACGATCGCCTCCAGGAGATGACCAAAGGCCGCGGACCCGACCGCTGCATCGACGCCGTCGGCGCCGAAGCCCATGGCAGCGGCAGCTTCGATGCCGTCATCGACAAAGCCAAGGCCGCGGTCTATCTCGCGACCGATCGCGCGCATGTCCTGCGCGAAGCGATCCTGTGCTGCCGCAAGGCCGGGACCGTTTCGATCCCGGGCGTTTACGCCGGGTATCTCGACAAAATCCCGATGGGCGCGGCCATGAACAAGGGCCTGACCATGAAGATGGGTCAGACCCACATGAAACGTTACACCCAGCCGCTGCTCGACCGGATCAACGCGGGCGAGATCGATCCCTCCTTTGTCATCACCCATAACCGCCCGCTCGCGGACGGCCCGGAGTTATACAAGACCTTCCGCGACAAGAAAGACGGCTGCATCAAGGTCGTCCTCAAGCCCTAACGACAATAAGAACATGGCCACAAAAAGAACCGCATCGAAAACCAGCAAACGCACCGTGATCGAGCCCCACCCCGGCGACCGCCGTTACGTGCGGCGCAACAAGGAGGGCGAATTCACAAAGCAGGTCGACATCGGCCGCTCGCTCTCGGCCGACAAACGGCGGAAGGCAAAGACCAAGGTCCCGAAAGGCCAGGGCGACCGCGGCGATGTGAAAAGGTAACTCTCATTTGTGCATCCGGTTCCCCGTGCCTGGTCGAACCGTTTTGCCGGTGGAAAAACAACAAAATCGCAGGCCTAGAAACCAGCTCTTCACAGGATGAACGAACAGAACAAGATGAGCCGTCGACGTGCTCTTGGCGGAATCGGCGCAGGCTTTGCCGGGCTGGCGGTTTCGGGCGCTTTCGCGGCCGAAGGAAAGAGGAAATCAAATATGACAGCCGAAAAATTACAGGACCCGACAAAAAAATATCCCCAGCCGCCGTTTAAAGGCCAGGAACAGCCCTGGCCGGGTTTGGCGAGCAAGATGGATCCGCGCCCCGATCACGGGGAGAAGAGCTACCAGGGCTCCGGCCGTTTGGCCGGCCGCAAGGCGTTGATCACCGGCGGTGATTCCGGGATGGGGCGCGCGGCCGCGATCGCTTATGCGCGGGAAGGCGCCGACGTCGCGATCAATTATTTCCCAACCGAAGAGCCCGACGCGAAAGAGGTCATCGAGTTGATCAAAGCGGAAGGGCGCAAGGCCATCGCGCTCCCGGGCGATCTGCGCGAAGAAGCGTTCTGCCAGAAGCTGGTCGACGACGCGATCAAAGCGTTAGGCGGCCTCGACATCGTGGTCTGCAACGCCGCCCGCCAGCAGACCCGCGCCTCGATTCTCGAAGTCTCGAGCGAAGATTTCGACGCCACGATGAAGACCAACATTTATGCGCCCTTCTGGATCATCAAAGCGGCCGTCCCGCATCTGCCGCCGGGCTCATCGATCATCGGCACCACCTCGGAGCAGGCGACGGATCCTTCGGCCGAGCTTTACGACTACGCCCAAACCAAAGCCGCCACGACCAACTACGTGAAGTCGCTCGCGAAGCAGTTGGCCGCGAAAGGCATTCGCGTCAACGGCGTCGCCCCCGGCCCGATCTGGACCCCGTTACAAGTGAGCGGCGGCGCCACCCAGGAGAAGCTGAAGGAATTCGGAAGCCAGACCCCGATGGGACGCCCCGGGCAACCGGTCGAGCTGGCCTCGATCTATGTGCAACTCGCGGCCAACGATGCGAGTTACGCGACCGGGCAGATCTACGGAGCCATGGGCGGCGGCGGCAACCCGTAAGGAGCGCTTCCTTCGCTTCGCCAGAGCCTGGCCGAAAGCACAAAGTCTCGAGCCGGATTGAGACTCCGAATTTCGTAAATCCCATCGGCCGTCCGGACGCGATCTTATTATAAGAAAAGGGGATTTATGGAAAAGGAAACAGCCAGGGAAACCAGCGACCGGTCCGCCGAGACCAATGCCGAGATTGGGGCCATCACACGAGGCTCCACCGGGCCGGGTCACACCACCCGCGCCCACCAGACGACCAGCACCGGCTCGCCCGCCACGCCCGTCTCCGGCGAGTTTTGGGAGCGGCTCGGTGAAATGCTCGACGCGGAGGAGCAGCTCACCAAAGCCCTTTTCCTGATGGAGAAGGCGGCGAAATCGCCCGACCTGAAAACCCTCCTCGGCGTCCACCTGAAAGAAACCGAAGCCCACGCCCGGAGTTTGGAAGAATTGGCCGCGACCAGCCGCCAGAACCTGCCGGATAAGAAATGCCAGCCCGTGCGCGACCTGATCTCCGAGGCCGAGAAGGCGCTGGCCAAAAGCCTGGTCAGTTCCGCCGATCGCGACGCGATCATTATCGACGCCGGCCGCAAGGCGGAGCAGTTCGAGATTTCCAGCTACACCCAACTCTGCGCCACCGCGGAGGAACACGATTGGACCCACGAGAACGCGGTCCTCGCGTCCATCCTGAACCAGGAAAAGCTGGCCGACGAACTGCTCGCCGGCGTAGCCGAGGGCAAAGAGTCACTCCACCAGTTGATCGAGAGAGTAACGCTCGCCCACGCGAAGTCGTAGTCGGGCCGCCAACCTTAGTCGCCGTTCGTAATTGAAGATATGAGCTACATCAAACAAATGTTCGAGACACATCCGGTGCACGCCTCATCGGACCACGCGAAGTCAATCGAATGCATCACCGCCGCCTATGCCTGCGCCGAAGCCTGCAATGCCTGCGCCGATGCCTGCCTCGGCGAAACCAACCTGGCCGAAATGGTCCAGTGCATCCGCGATTGCAACGATTGCGCCGATGTCTGCCTGGCCGCGGCGCGGATTGTTTCGAGAATCACCCTGACGGATTTTCACGTCGCGGGCGCGCAGCTCCGGGCCTGCATCGAAGTGTGCGAACGCTGCGGCAAGATCTGTGAGAAACATGGCGAGCGGATGGAGCACTGCCGCATTTGCGCGGAGGCGTGCCAGGCTTGCGCGCGCGCCTGCGTCGCGCTGCTGGGCGAGAAGAAGTAGGTCGCGCCCGCTCACTTCGCCAAGGGCGTTTCGGCCGGGCCCGCAATCACACTTCCATCGGTGCGGAAGCGCGAGCCGTGGCAGGGGCAATCCCAGGTCGTCTCCGCCGGATTCCAGCGCACCACGCACCCCATGTGCGTGCAGATCGCGGAGCGCTTTTCCACCCGGCCGGCAGCGTCGCGATAAACCGCCATCTTGCGGCCGTTGAGCTTGAGAATCTTTCCTTCACCCGCTTTCAGCTCCGCCAGAGAATCGCCTTCCGGCGCTTCGAGGCGGGTCTTGAGCAGGTAGTAGGGATAATCGGCATTTTCCTTCAGGTAATCCCAGGCGCCGCCTTTCAGTTTCTTGCGCGCCGGCGCGAAGAGATCGCGCCAGGGATTCTTCCTCTGCGCCGCCCAGTCCGCCGCCATCATGGCGGTGAGAGTGCCGAAAGTCATCCCGTTCCCGGCGAAGCCGGTCCCGACAAATTGCCCCGGGCTGGTTTCGCCGATAAAGGGCAGACCGTCGTTGGTCTCGATCACCTGCCCCGACCAGCGGTGATCGACGATCGCTTTCGGCGCCAGCCGGAGCAGCGTTTCCTCCAGCCGGCGATAGCGCTCCACCGTGTCCTCCGTCTGGCCCGTCTTATGATCCTCGCCGCCGAGGATGGCGTAGTCGTCGCCATCGCGGCGCCGGTCGATTCGGAGGTAGAGATAAGGATCGTTCGTATCCCAGAAAGAGGCGGCCGGGATCGTCCCCCGCGGCACGCGCGCCCCGACCGCGTAGCTGGTGTAGAGAGCGAGCTTGGTCTGGAACGCCATCCCGCTCAGCACGCCCGCTTCCCCGGTCAGCGGGTTATGGGTCGCGAGAATGACGAGGCCGTAGTTGACCCAATGCCCATTCACCCGGGCGCGGCGCTTCTTTTCGTCAAACTCCTCCGCCGCGCTCTCGCTGTAGACATCGCTGTTCGCGCCCGGGATGAGCCGGGCCAGCCCCGAGACATACTTGAGCGGGTGAAATTTCGCCTGGTCGGAGAAGCGAACGCCCGGCCGTTCCATCTGCGGCACGCTCTCGAGGAAGGCCGCCTCGAAGCCAAATTCATTCGCCAGGCGCGCGTCCTCCCGGAATTTCTCCCGGTCCACCTCGCCGCCCTCCGCGACCGGCGCGTGCAGATAACCCGGGACGCGGGTAAACTCGCACTCGATCTTTTCCCGGGCCGCGATTTCCTCGATCTGGTCGATCGCCGCCGCGCCCGCATCCCAGACCGCGCGGGCGTGGTCGCGGCCGAAGTTTTCCACCAGCTCATGCAATCGCAGGTCGGTCACGGCAGTGAGATGCGCCGTGGTATGGCCGGTATCGACCCGGCTGATCCGGCCGCGATCGAGCAAGGCGACACTGAGGCCGGCGCGGCGCAGCAGGTAAGCCGTGGTCACGCCCGCGATGCCGGCGCCGACGACGAGAGCATCGACCGTGATTGAGCGGGTGAGAGGTCCGAAACGATCATCCGGCTTCGGATCGAGCCAGTAAGGTGTTGTATCCATCGCTTATGATCGCAGGAGAGACATCCCGCAGTCGTTTCTCGGGAGGCGCGGAGCCGAAATAATCTCGATCGTTTCCCGCGCCGGCTGATTGAGATTCGCCCGCTGCTGGTGATTTTTTTTCACGACGAAGACCACGGGAGGCTTTGGAGGGCACCGGTCCGTCGGTGCCGTCGCCTTGTTTTAGGGAGTCCGCCGTCTCAATGGAATCCGTCCATGCCTGGAGAAGGGGGAGACGTCTGCGCGGGAGGCCAGCTTCGGCTCAAAAGTTAATCCTGGGTGCCGTTGGAAAGTGAAAAAGTCTGGATCAAACTCATCCAGTGCAACTCGGTCGCCGCGAAATGCGTCGATCTGTTCGCGGCTTCGATGACGCTGACGCAGCCAGCGAGGAACTCCCGAGTGATGGCTACAACCTTGTGTCGGTTATCGAATGCGAAGATCTCGGGTAGCGACATGACATCTAACGAGAACAAGATGGGCTGCTGCGAGCGGGAACGCGTGTGGCGGCGGGTGAAAAGGATGGAGTCACGGAAAGCAAGGTCGGACGGCGGCTCGTGGTCGGCTCACGCATGGTTAGGCGTTACGTGCTCGGCGTTCAAAGCTTTGCAGTCGCTTGATGAGTTTCGTGCGCAGCTCAGGTCGTGCAGATGGAGCGGCGGACGCGTATTGGGCGACCGCGAAACCAAGGTCCACAAACTCCTTCGGCAATCCCCGATCAGGGCTCCAAGTCTCGCCATAAAGTTGGCCCATGCCGCGAACGAACACGGAGAACTGCGCTGTAAAGCCATCCAAACCGCGATACTTCCCGGCGGGATAGCGAGTCCGCAGGAGCATGGTTGCCCATGCGCGCTGGATCGCCACTGCCAGATCGTGGTCAATTGCGATGTCGGTGCGAACGATATGAACCGTTTTCGCAGTGCGCGGATCGTTCTTGTCCGCCATCGAATACCAAAGACTCTTGGTAGCTCGCATCACGGTGATCCGAAACGAACGCGCCTCACGCGGGGAACCGGCGGTGTAATTTGCCCCAGAGATAGCAACGCCCATCTCGCCTTCAAAAGACGGGCGGAAGAGAAAAGTGCCGTAATCGCCATAGAGTGGAAGAAGGCGCTGCTGAAGGACTTCGTCGTAGGCGTCGAGACTTTGCGAGATGGGTTCGAGATGATTGGGCGGACTACAGGATCTCGCTTCGAGTGGCACAGCGGCGCCCACGGCGGCCGTCGTACTCAGACTCAATGCGAGAAATATTAACAGCTGCGACGAGAATCTTAAGGGGCACATGCCAATAGACCTAACGAGAACAAGGTGAGCTGCCACGAGCGAGACGCGTGTGGCAGCGGGTGAAAAGGAAGTGCTCATGAAAAACGAGGTCGTACGGCGGCTCGGGGTCAGCTTTAGGCCTTGGCGAACACCCACTGACAGTTAGGGCAAGAGTGAGCTTCGGACAACAATGTGCCGCAGCGAGGGCAATCGACCGGCGGGAAAGCAAACTCGTGATGTGCGCGTCGGAGGCCGCGATGAAAAGCAAACAAATAGAGCTCCGGCAGAAAAGGGATGAGGCCGAGGAGCAACCAGATACCCGGAGACGCTTTCCGAAGGTAAACGGCCCACAGGAAGCAGCCAAGTGCGCCGCAAAACCGAAAGACCAATTCAATCGCGGTGCTGAAGGCCGAGCTTGGAGTCATGCTCAGGGTGGCGCAGCCGAAAATCGCCAGAATCGGCACAAAACGGGCGAAATTTCTGTCGGTCCAGTCTTGGATGCTGCGGGCTCGCATGAAGGAGTCTAACGAGAACAAGATGAGCCACCGCGCGAATCAGGAGTGTCGTTCATGAGCATGAAAATCTGGACATAAGGACGGTTTGCGGGTCGGCTCCATCGCATGGGTAGGCCTTAACGGTTCGCAGAAACCATACGCTCTCGGGCCGCCGCAACAACGGAAGCAATTTGATCCTGCCGTTGGGCTCGCCACTCGTGGTCCGACTGCGTTCCGCGCGACGGGACCAATACCCGCTCCTCGCCTGGCAGCGTGGCAAGCAGCTTGCCCGCCATGTCGAGAGAGCGGTCAATGCGGTGGCGGTGGCTCGACCTTATGACATAAGGCCGATCCGCTCCCAGGGTGAGAATAGCAGCCTCCAGTAGCAAGCGGGCGTCCGACCGTAGTTTTGAGCTCACGGGCGTCGCTCGCAGTATGTCTCTCGCGAGGATAATGTTGAACGAGGCGTGAAAAGCCGACTTCTGCACCGCGGCCGTCACAAAGCCAGCGTAGAACGCGATCCCTAATCCCATCGCGACGAACAACCCGATCAGAACGCGACGCATAGGTCTAACGAGAACAAGCTGAGCTGCTGCGAGCGAGCGCGCGCACGGCAGCGGGTGAAGGGGTGGAAGTCATGGAGAATGAGGTCGTACGCCGGCTCGCAGTCAGCTCCAGCGCCTGGTTAGGTGCGGACATCGACCAACAGCCTAATCTTCTTACTAAAAAACAACCGCATATTGCAGGTGGAGCAATCATAAACGTATCCAACCACGGAAAAGCCGGAAACCGCAAAGCGATCGCCGCCGCAGTGTGAGCAAATAACTATCTTCCCAGCAGCCTCATAACGCTGCGGTCCCAGCGCTTGCTTGAAGGCTTTGATGGAGCGTTTGATTCGTGATGTAGTTGCCATAATCGACAAAAAGGAGCAATAGCACCTAACGAGATGTAGACGGAATTACTCCGTATAATCCATCGCTTACCGAGGGAGGCAGGTTCAAGGCGGGTTTCATTTTGGCGATCGTGCCCGGCGGGGCAGGAGACAGCAAGCAGAAAGGCCGGCGGTCACCCCGGGGGGACCAGGCCGACGCCCGGCCGAAGCGATTGGCCGAGAATCAGCGAAACATGACCGAATCAGAGCGATCGATCCCCGCTCGCTCGTAACCTATCCGCCCGCTGGCTCGAAACAAAAAGATCCGATGTAGGATAGCTAGCGAATCGATCTAAGAGTATCCAGAACCGGCCAGCTTCTCGCCGAATCCATAAGTCGCCGCAGCTCGCTGCTGCGATGGGGGGCTTTGGAGGGCACCGCGCTGTCGGTGCCGCGGGGGTGGACGTGGTGGCATGATGAGGCGGCGCGCTGTTCCGGCGGAAGCGACGGACCGCTTCCCTCCAGGGCGGGCGCAGGCCGCAGTCAGCTCGATCGCATGGTTATGTCTTTGGCGCGCTATCCCGGGCTGAACGAATGGCGAACCAACCGAAAATAATAAAGACCACGCCGGAAAGGAGGAAGAGGTAATCAAAAATGGATACCCCCATGCGTTCATAAACGTGATGCAGGTGGAGAATGTGATGGTCCACCAAGCCTTCGATGAGGTTGAACAGGCCCCAACCGAGAAAGAGCGCGCCGACAAAGGCGCGCCCCGACCAAAGAATGTTCCGGACGGCGGCAGCGCGGAACAGAAGAGCCAACCCGATCGCTGTCATGATCCACGTGAAGGAATGGAAGATACCGTCCCAGACCATGTTGATCTCGAGGTGTGGAATAGTGTCTTTCGGGATGCGTCCAGTGAGCATGTTGTGGAGCTGGAGAATCTGATGAAAGAGAATCCCATCGACGAATCCTCCCATGCCGACTCCGAGGAAGATGCCGGCGCGGGTGAGTGGTTTGGTGATGCGTGGAGTGTCCATAGGATCAGTCAGGCAGGTAGCGGCTAATGGCGTAGATGGCGAAGCCGAACACCGGGAACGGTGCGAAAACCTCGAGAAGTGTCGGAAAAAAGGAACCGTTGAAAAGGCCTGCGCGCACGGCGATGCCGATTTCGGAATCACAGACCGCGCAGGCCGAGGCGATCGAAGGCACCGACAGGAGTACCGCCAGAAAGACGAAACGGAGAATCATCCGCGAAGAAAACGCCGCTCGCCGGGGTGGCGGATGCCTAGGTCTAACGAGAAGTGGATCGATCTGGAAAGGATCCAGAACCGGCCGGCTTCTCGCCAGAAACTGGAGATGCCGAGCCGACGCCGCCGAATCCATAAGTCGCCGCAGCTCGCTGCTGCGACGCGGGGCTTTGGAGGGCACCGCGTTGTCGGTGCCGCGGGGGTGGAGTTGGCAGGCAAGGATGGTGCCGGAACGCGATCGCGGCGGAAGCGATCCGCCACGGCGGGCCGGCTCCCGCGCTTCCCTCCCGGGCGGGCCGCAGCTCGCAGTCAGCTCTCGATCTGGTCGTGAATCGAGAAAACTGCTGCGAGGCTGGGCCTGCGGGGCCGGGCTTCCGTTAATCCCAGTCGCCGGTGGTCTGGAGGCTCTGGAAGTTGACCTGGAATTCCGGCTCGAGCGGGGTGCCGTCGGCCTTGAGGGTGATGGCGAGGAATTGATCGGGGGCGATGCCGCCGTCGGTCGGGTCCTCGATCACGGGGCAGATGGCGTAGCGCAAGGAATCGGTCGTGGCCCGCTCGGTCAAGGCGATGTAGCCGCCCTTGAGCAGGGTATCGATGTCGCCGGTGGTGGCGATGATGGGGGTGCCGTCGAGGTCGCGGCCGTTTTTCTTTGCGATCGGGTTCAAGGCTTTCTTGCCGGCCTTGGTGAAGGCCTTGGGAGTGTAGGAAACCCAGACGTGGAGCCAGAGGCCGAGCGGGTCGTTGCTGAAGTAGCCGTTGCGCATGTCGAGCAGGACGGACTGGCGGAGGGCGCCGAGGCCGACGGGGTCGGTGCCGGCTTTGGGAAAGACGTACTCGATGAAGCTGTTGGCGATTTCTTTGGCCTCGATCCCGGCGGCGTTGTTGGTGAAGCCGGCATCGGAGAGTCCACCGAGGACGGTGAAGTAGTTAATGCCCGCGCTGTGATCGTAGGCCGGGAGGGTGAGAAGGGCGCGGACGTTGCGCTGGTAGGAAAAGATCGGGGTATCTTCGACCGCGACGGGGCCGGGCTGCATCCGCCCGGCGATGAGGGCGGGGTTAACCCCGTTCTGGGTGTAGTAGGCGTCGGTGAAATCGTAGAGACGATCTTCGACATCGGCTTTGATAATTGAAGGCACTGCGAGCAGCGCCAGGGCAAGGAGTGGCAGTAGTTTTTTCATGGTGGCGATGGGTAAGCCGCCGCGATGATGCTGGCGAATCGCGAATGGTAACGCGCTTGTAACTATCGGCCGCGCGGTCGGAATCGGCGGATGGACTACGGTTTTTTGTTAGGCCGCGATTTGCCTGCTGCCCGATTGTCGGCCGGAGGAATTTTGTTTTTATTTCTTCCATGTCCCAGGAACTTTCGCCCCACGAGCGGTTAAAAATCCTGCGCCTGACCGATCAGGAACGCCGCTGGTACACCGTGGATGACAAACGCCTTTGCCTGATCTGCGAGCGAATCATCAGCGGGCGCGAGATCCGGATCGAGGGCGGGCCGGAAAAGTTTTCGCTCGCCTGCCCGACCGATGGTTGCCCCGGCACTTACAGCCACTGGTTTCTTTACCGGCCGACCCCGGCGCAGCCGGCGCCCCCGGCGCCGAATGGCGCCGGCGAGATGGATTTCCTGGCCGATTTTGGGCAGCCGGGCGGCCGGGCCTGTAGCCGGCGGGCGTCCGGGGCCAGTCGACGGCTAGGCCGACTGCAGGACGCAGCTGACGAGGGCGCCTTTGCCGTCGGCGGATTTGAGGGTCAACTCCGCCCCGATGACGTCGGCCCGGTATTTCATGATGTGCAGGCCCATGCCCTGCCGGGCTTTGCCGGTGGAGAATCCTTTGCCGTTGTCCTTGATCGAGAGCTTCAGGGTTTTGCCTTCGCGCACGAGCTTGATCGTGATGACGGTGGCTTTGCCGTTCTTGAGCGCGTTGGTGACGGCTTCCTGCGCGATGCGGTAGAGGTTGAGGGCGACGGCTTCGTCGCGGATGCGGACCTGGCGCGGGCAATCGAAGTGGCAGGTGACGGAGCGGAGCTGGCTGGTGCGAAAAGCGAGTTCGCGCAGGGCGTTGGCCAGGCCATGGGAGGAGAGCTCGACCGGGTGGAGCCCGCGGGCGAGGTCGCGGGCGAGGCCGACGTTGTCGTTCACGATGCGGGCGGCTTCGGCGAGGACTTTGGCGCCGGAGACGTTTTTCTTCTCGATCTTGTGCGCGGCGGTCTGGAGGAAAAGGGCGGCGCCGGCCAGTTCCTGGCAGAGGCTGTCGTGCAGGTCCTGCCCGATGCGGCGTTTCTCGCGTTCGCTGATGAGGAGGAGCTCCTGCTCGACCGCGACGCGCTCTTTCATTTCGCTCTTGAGCTTCTTGTTCAGGGCGGTGAGCTGGGCGGTGCGCTCCTCGACCCGGAGCTCGAGGTCGCGGTGGGAATGCTGGAGTTGCTCGCCGGCCAGGTGCAGCTCGGTCGCGTCCCGGCCGATCTTGGCGAAACCGCGCAGGTTGCCCTGCTCGTCGTCGAGCCGGCGCATGATGCCGTCGATCCAGACCCGGCTGCCATCTTTGCGCAGGTGCCAGCGGCGATCGGGCGCGACGCCTTTGCGCAGCGCGATCAGCATTTCTTTTTCTTCCTGTTTCCGGGCCCGATCCTCGGGGGTGAAGATGAGTTCGCCGCTCTTCCCGAGCGCTTCATCCGCGCTCCAGCCGAAGACGCGCTCGGCTCCGGCGCTCCAGTAGATGATCTGGTTGCCGGGATCGAGCAGGAACATGGCGTAGTCGGGCGCGCCATCGATCAGGAGGCGGAAACGTTCTTCGCTCTCGGCCAGCGCTTCGCTCCGTTCCCGATCCTCGGTGATATCCTGGAGGACGCCCGCGACCCGTGAGATGGTGCCCTGCGGATCGCGGATGGGAAAGCCGCTGTCGCGAATCCAGCGGATCGCGCCGTCGTTAGGCCGGACGATGCGGTAAACGACGGTGACGGTTTCCCCCTGCGTCGAGGCGGTCGAGCATGTCGTCGCCGATTTCGCGATCGGCGGGGTGAATGAGCTCCTGCCAGCGATTGATGTCGCGCAGGATGTGCTCGCGCGCTTCGCCAAACATCTCTTCGTAGGCGGGGTTGAGATATTCGAGCTGGCGCGTGCCGGCGTTGATGATCCAGAAAACGTCGGTCGTGTTCTCGGCGAACTGGCGGAAGCGCTCTTCGCTCTCGCGCAGCGCTTCCTCGGCCTGTTTCTGCTCGCTGATGTCGATGACGTACTTGACCGAGAGATCGTCGGTGAGCTTGGCGGCGCTGAAGAGGCCCCACCAGCGCGTCCCGTCCTTGCGCAGGTATTCCTTTTGGTAGGTGCCGGTCTTGCCTTCCTGGTTGCAGTTGATCGATCGCGTTCGTGGTCAGCGGCTGCCATTCCGTGGGCGTCAGTTCTTTCCAGTGCACCAGGCCCTTGTCCACTTCGTCGCGGCTGTAGCCGCTCATGCGGAGGAAGGCGTCGTTCGTATCGGTGATCTGCCCGTCGGTAGTTGAGGAAAATCACGCCCACGGTCTCGATCTCAAACGCCCGCCGGATGCGCGCCTCGCTCTCGCGCAGCTCGTCCTCGGCATTTTTGCGCCGGGTGATGTCGATGAAGGTGGCGACCACGCCCGGCGATGCGATCCTCGCCGGTGCGATAGGGGGCGATCCGGGTCATGTACCAGCCCGTTTCGCCGACGCGCACTTCGCGTTCGACGACGTGCAGGTCGCGCAGGACGCTGCTCGGCGTCCTCGAGGAAACTCTCGTAGGCGAGCTTGTGGGTGATGTCGGAGAGCGGGCCGGCCCATGTCGGCCGGGATGAGATTGAAAATCTTCTGCGCGCTCGGGGTGAAACGCTGGATCGCGCAACTGGCGATCGAGAAAGATGGTCCCGATATCGGTCGAGGCCATGAGGTTGTTGAGGTCGGCATTGGCCCGGCTCAATTCCTCGACGCTGCTCTTGAGCTCGTGGTTGACGGTGGTGAGCTCTTCGTTGACCGACTGCAATTCTTCCTTGCTCGTCTCCAGTTCCTCGGTCGCGGAACGCATCTCCTCGTTCATCGCCTGGAGCTCTTCGTTGGAGGCTTTGAGTTCTTCGTTCGTCGCCTCGTACTGCTCGACGGTGGCGTTGAGCTGGTCTTTCAGGTGGTGAATCTCGTCGTCGAGGTCGCGATTGATCGCGTCGTGCTTGGGCGGGCCCGGGCGGGAGGCCGGCGAGATCGTGTTGCCTGCTCGAAAAGGACGAGGAAATAATCCTCGTCCACCCCATCCTGCCGGATCGGGCAAACGCTGACCGTGATCGCTTCCGTCTGCCCGTCGACCTCGATCGCCTGGGGCGCGGCGCGGACCGTTTCCTTCATCTGTTCGGCTTTGAAGAGCGCCGTGCGCAGCTCGATCCGCAGGGCCGGGTGCACGACCTTGAGCAGGTTGGCGGTGATTTCGCCGGCGGCGAAATTGCAGGTAATCGCCGGCATTCTCGGAGAGATGGACGATATCGTGCATGTCGTTGATGACGAGCGAAGGCGGCCCGTATTGTTCGAGCAGCTTCAGATGCAGCTCGCCGAAGAGCGCCTCGCGCCGGCTCTGGCCGGATTGCGCGCCGCCGGAGTTCGTCTTTCGTCTTTGGCCATTTTGAGCGGCAGGAGCGGCGGCAGGGAGCGCGCCGGCACGGCCGCGGGCCGCGCGTCACGGGCAATGCCGGGCGCGCGCAGCGGGACGATCGGTACTTTCCAGCCCGGGCGCGGCACGGATCGGCGCACGTAGAGCCGATTGCGCGCATCGAGGGTGGAGAAGAGGGCGCTGGCGGCCGAGTCGCTTTCCGCGCCGCCGATGAAAAGCAGCCCGCCGGAGACGAGACAGAAATGGAAAATGTCGAAGACCTGGGTCTGGGCGGCGACGTTGAGGTAGATGAGCAGGTTGCGGCAGGAGACCAGGTCGAGGCGCGAAAAAGGCGCGTCGTGCAGGACGTTGTGCGCGGCGAAAAGCACTTTTTCGCGGATCTCTTTCCGCACCCGGTAACGTCCGTGGTCGGAAACGAAAAAGGCCCGGAGCCGTTCCGGCGAAACGTCGGCCTCGATCGTGCTCGGGTAGAGACCGTCGCGCGCATCGGCGATCGCCTGTTCATCGACATCGGAGGCGAAGACCTGGATCTTGGGCGGATGCGCGATGCCGCGCGGCGTGTTCGCAGAGGAGGATGGCGATCGAATAAGCTTCCTCGCCCGTCGCGCAGCCGGCCACCCAGACCCGGACGTGGTCGTCCTGGTTTCTTGCCCGCGAAAAGTTGCGGGATGTGCGCCTCGAGCGCGGCGAAGGCTTCGCGGTCGCGGAAAAAATGGGTCACCCCGATGAGCAAATCCTGGAGGAGCGCGCGCGCTTTCCGCCGGATGCTGGCGGAGGAAATCGAGATACTGCGGGATGCTCTCGAGCGAGTTGACCTGGAGACCGGCGCGCGATCCGGCGCAGGACGGTGGCGCGTTTGTAGTGCGAGAAATCGTGCCCGGTCTGGGCGCGCAGATCGGCCAGCACCTTCGCGATCGCCTCTTCATCGGCCGGGTCGTGGGTTTCCTGCCGAGATCGGTTTCGCCGCCGGGCGCTTCCTGTTCTTTCAGGTGCGGCTCGTCCGCGCCGTCGATCTCGGGCGGCAACTTCATCCGGCGCTCGTTGCGCACGAACTCGAGCAGGCGCGCCGGCATTTCGCCGACCGGCAAGACCCAGTCGACCATCCCGGTGCTGATCGCCGTCACCGGCATGCTGTCGTATTCGGCCTCGTTCGGGTCCTGCGCGATCGTCACCCCGCCCTGGGCGCGGACGTGCTTCAACCCGATCGAGCCATCCGAGTCGCTCCCGGAGAAGATGACGGAGACGGCGCGCTGCCCGTAGGACTGGGCGAGAGTGCGAAAGAAAAGATCGATCGTGACCCGCCGGCCGCGGGTCTGCTGCGGCTGGATCAGGACGCAGATGGCCGTCTTCGAACATCAGCTGATTGTTAGGCGGAATGACGTAGATCGTGGTTCGCAGCACCTTGACCGGGCCGGTCACCTGCGTCACCGGCATGGCGGTTTTCTGCTGGAGGACGGCGGCGAGGTTGCTCTCGTGCTCCGGCGAGAGATGCATGACGACGACAAAGGCGAGGCCGCTGTCGGCCGGCATGTCGGCGAAAAATTGCTGGAGCGGCGCGATCCCGCCGGCGGAAGCGCCGAGGCCGACGACGGCGGAGGGTTCGTTAGGGTCGAGCCGTTTTCTGGGCGCCGTTGCGCGCGTTCTCGCTCGTCGCCTCGGTCGCGGCGGGGTCGTTCGGGTTGGCAATGGTCTCAGACATGGAACGCTCTCGGCCTCGCGCAGCTTACGCGCGAAATGCCTATCTTCCCATCGGAAACGCAGCTCGCGGGCCGGCTGGTTCGCACGATTTTGCTTTGCACACTGAGGGCCGCTTCCGTGAAAAAAGGCTGTTCAGTCGCTCACTTCTGTCGAACCGTTCCTCGCTATGGACGCACCTGATCTCGCCGTTGTGACTAACTGGTTCCACATCACCCTGACGCCGTGGAAATTTGTCGGCCTCGCCGGCAGCCTTATCTTCGGCCTCCGCTTCGTCATTCAATGGGTCGCCTCGGAGCGGGCAAAGAAGAGCGTCATCCCGATCGGCTTCTGGGAATGCAGCGCGCTCGGCTCGATTTTGCTCCTCAGTTACTTCGCCATTTATCGGCACGATTCCGTTGGCGTCCTGACAACCGGGCTCCCGTTGCCGATTTACCTGCGCAATTTATACTTCCGCTGGACGCATTATCATGCGCAACATCCGGGGAACGAGCCGCGCCCGCCGGAATAGGCGCGGGGCGCAATGACCAATGACTAATTTCCAATGACGAAGGAATGACCAAGCTCGAATGACCAATGAGCGCCGTCCGCCGGGCCTGCCATTAGTCATTGGGACTTCGTCATTGATTCGTCATTGGTCATTTGTCATTAGTCATTCCGAAGGGTGATCTCGCAGGCCGCCATGGAAACCGTCATTTATCTCGATAACAACTCCAGCACCCGGATCGATCCCGAGGTCCTGGAGGAAATGATGCCGTTCCTGACCACGCAGTACGGCAATCCTTCCGGCTCGCATCGTTTCGGCTCGCAGGTAAAGGAAGCGATCGAGCTCGCGCACGAACGCGTCGCCGCGCTCCTCGGTTGCGAGCCTAACGAGATCGTTTTCACCAGCGGCGGGACGGAATCGGATAACACCGCGCTGCATTCCGCGCTCCAGATGTCGCCCGAGCGGCGGCACGTCGTGACCACCGCGGTCGAGCACAACGCCGTCCTTAATTACTGCGAAGCACTCGTTAGGCGCGGCTGCGAGGCGACGATCGTCCCGGTCGACGAGCAGGGGCATCTCGATCTCGCGGAACTGGAGCGCGCCATTCGTCCCGACACCGCGGTCGTCTCCGTCATGTGGGCGAACAACGAGACCGGGGTGATTTATCCGCTCGAGGAAATCGCCGCGCTTTGTCGCAGCAAGGGCGTTTTCTTTCACACCGACGCCGTCCAGGCGGTCGGGAAAATGGCGATCGATCTAAAGGAATTGCCCGTCCATTTTCTCTCCCTCTCCGGCCACAAACTGCACGCCGCGAAAGGCGTCGGCGCGCTCTACGTCAATCGCAAGGCGCGCTTCCAGCCGCTCCTCGTCGGCGGGCCGCAGGAAGGCGGGCGGCGGGCCGGGACCGATAACGTCCCTTCCATCGTCGGGCTCGGGAAAGCGGCCGAGATGGCGCACACCACGATCGCGGAAGAAAACACCCGGGTCCGCGCCTTGCGCGATCGCTTTGAAAAAACGCTCCGGGCCGAGCTCGACCAGGTCGAGATCAACGGCGACCCGGCCGGGCGGCTGCCGAACACTTCCAATCTCGCGTTCCTCGGCGTTGACGCCCAGGCCATCCTCCTCAAGCTCGACCAGGAAGGCGTTTGTTGTTCGTTAGGCTCGTCCTGCACCACCGGGGCGGTCCAGCCGTCGCACGTCCTGCGCGCGATGCACATGACGAACGAGCGCGCCCGGAGCAGCATCCGTTTTTCCTTCGGCCGCTACAACACCGAGGCGGAGCTGGACCAGGTGCTCGAGATCATCCCGCGGATCGTGGGCAAGCTCCGCTCCCTCAGCCCCGCGCTGTAGACGCCTCCCTCTGGGAGGCGCGGCGGTAACGGCGCGGTATTCGTTTCAGCCAGCTCCAGCTCCTCCCTGCTCTCCTGCCCCTGCGCGTGCTCCCCTAACGATTGTCATCCTGAGCGGAGCGAAGGATCTCTAACTATTTCCGCCCCCCACGATGTGGAAGAAGAAATGGTCAGAGATTCTTCGCTCCGCTCAGAATGACAGTTTTGTTTTTGATCGAGCAAGAGCAAGAGCAGAGAGCAAGAAACACAGGCCGGCGCGCCGCTTTCCCCCGCGCTTCGCAGAGCGAAGCGTCTACAGCCAGCTCAGGCTGAAGAGGCTGGCTCGAAAGGCGCGATTGACCGCATCGAAATTGTCTTTCCGCGCCACCACCCGGAAACGCAATTGCGTGTCGTGCAGGTTGGCGAAAAGGACGCTGAGCGCGTAGTCCTGACTGTAATAGGTGTAGGAAATCGTCACCGCGTAAGTTTCCTGCTGGTTGATCCGCAGCGGATTTTTTTCCTCGGCCACAAGGGTGACGTTTTGCGATTCGTTAGGCACAGAGGACAGCACCTGCCCGGCCAGTTTCGCGGTCGTCGCGTCATCGAGTGGCTGGGGCGCGGGCAACGGGATCTGCTCCATCGAGGCCCTGGCCTGGGACACGTTAGGCGGGGTAAGTTTTAACGCCCGGGAGTCGCCCGTGACGGTCCAGCCTCGCGGAGCCTCGTAGGAGATGGTGCGGCCGTCCTGGTGAAAAAGGATCTGTTTGAAAACAACTCCTTCCAGGATCCGCTCGCCGTTGGTCGGGGTGAAATCGACTCCCGCCTGGGCCTGCGTGAGGAGAGAGCCAGGAAAATTATTGCCGGAATGGAATCGCATATGGTGGAGAGCTCGCCAGGACGAGCGTCTCCGGCCGTAAAAAGCAGGAGATATGCCGCTAGCACTGCTACTGGCGGGCGAGCGAGGCCTTGGCCTTGGCCACCATTTCCTCTTCTTCCGGCAGCAATTTCGCTTTCTCCGCCAGGCCGAAGTACTCCGTTGCGGCGTCGTTCTGGCCCGCCGCGGCGAGCAGAATGGCGTAGTAGGCCGCGACCGCAGGTTCGTGCAGTTGTTGCGGGGTGAGCTGGCTCATGAGTTTGACCGCGCCTTTGACGTCGCCCGATTGAAAGAGCGCGAAGGCGTAGGTCGAAGTGTAGGCAGCGTCGTGCGGATGCGCCTCGTGCAGGTCGCGGGCAATGCCGCGGGCGCGGAAAGTCTCGGCTTTCAAGAGGAGCGAAATTTGCGCGAAATTATTCCGCACCGCGGGATCCTCGGGCATGACCGCGACCAGCCGCGAGAGCGCGCGATAAAGCCCGGTCGTGTCGCGCTCCTTGGCGTAGTAGCGATAGAGCACCTGGAGCGCTTCGCGTTGCGCGTCGCGGTTTTCCGCCAGCATCCAGAGCACCGCGGTTCCCTTGTCGGGCCAGTTCCATTGGAAAGCGACGGTTTGCAGGAGGTTGAGGTGGGCGGGATCATTGTCGGCCGCGCCGACCGCTGCCACCCAGTTTTTTTCGAAGCCGATATCGTCGCCCGTCTCCCGTGCCGCTTTCGCGAGGAGGGCGCGCCGGATCGGTTCGCCCCGCTCCCACGAGCCGCGCTGCAACATTTCCTTCAGCGCCGCCCAGTCGCGCAACCGCACATAAGCGTCGGCCAGCGCGAGACGCATCGGGATCGTGTCGAGCATTTCCGGCGGCAGTCGCTTGCTCCAATCCATCGCGAGCAAAGCCAGCCCCTGGCTGTTCATCCAATTGATCAGCCGGACTGCCTTCTCCGCCGACTTCGCCGACTCCGCCTGGAGCCGGGTGAGGGCGGACGTGAATTCCGGATCCTTCAGCCCGCGGAGAATGCCGAGCGCAAGGAGCCGATCGGCATAGGTGGCCTCGGAAAAAGCGTCCAGTTCCTTCGCCAGCGCGAGGCTGGCGGTATCGTTCCGCCGGCGAACGGCGTCGTTAACCAGGACGTGGAGCGCTTCGAGCCGCAATTCCGGTTCGCTCTTTAATTTTTCGGCGAGGGCGCGGCCGGCTTCCTGTTTGGCCGCGTCGTCGGAGCGGATCTGGAACTCGGCCAGCTCGAGCGCGCGGCGCGGTTCGTTAGGCGCAAGCCGCACCGCCGTTTCCAGGTGCTTCTCCGCGCCGGCAAAATCCTTTTTCGTCAGGGCCAGATGCGCCGCGGCCGTGTGATAACGGGCGTCGTTCTGTTGGGCGGCCGGAACCTTCGCCAGCGCCTCGGCCGCGATCCCCGGCTGTTGAAAACGCAACGCGCACTCCACCAGCGCGACCCGGTCGGGCATCGATTCCGGCACGAGCGCGACCGTCCGGCGCCGCCAATCGATCGCTTCCGGCGTGTTCTGTTTCTCCGCGATCGCCGCCAGGGTGCGGCAGGCATCGGCGCTTTTCGGATCGACCGCGTAGGCGCGCTGCGCGGCCATCGCGGCCCAGCGCAGATCATTTTTATCAAAGGCGACATGGGCCTGCCGCATCAACTTGTGCTCCTGCCAGCGGATATAAAAACGGTGCCCGCCCCAGGAGACGGCGACGAGCAGGCAGAGCGCCGCCGATGACGATCAGCCAGAGCCGGACGTAGGTCTTCTCGGCTCTCTCGTGTAAGAGGTCGAGACTGGATTCTGGAACGTTCCCCATGGTGTGGAGTGGGCGCACCCCGCTGCCAGCGGTGGCATTGGGGCGCACAAACTGCTAAGAAATTAGCATGTCCCATTCCATCGCGGTAGCGCCGGCGCGGGAGGAAAATGCGCGCGGCGTGGGAATGGTCTCCCATTGGCCGCTCGCCCTCGCCGCGCTCGCCTTTCTTTTTCTCTGGCTGGAAATCGTTCTCCAGCTCCAGAGCGAATGGTCGCTCAACCCGCAATACGGCTACGGCTGGACGGTGCCGTTTCTTGCCGGCTGGATATTTTATCAGCGCTGGAGTGGCCGGCCCGCGCCCGCGCCGACGGGTCAGCGTGGCCTAACGATCACCGTCGCGCTCTTGGCCGCCGCCGTGTTTCTGCCCGCGCGTCTTGTCGCGGTCGCGAATCCGGACTGGCGGCTAATCAGCTGGACGATGTCGCTCGCGGCCGTCGTCATCACGCTTTGCGCGCTGCATCTCGCGGGCGGCTCGCGCTGGGTGCGGCACTTTGCCTTTCCGGTTTTGTTTTTTCTCGTCGCGGTCCCGTGGCCGGTGCAGCTCGAGCAACTCGTCGTGCAATCGCTCATGCGCGCCGACACCGCGATCACGATCCAGATTTTGAATTTTATCGGCACGCTCGCGGTTCAGCACGGGAACGTGATCGAGTTGAGTACCGGCCAGGTCGGGATCGATGACGCCTGCACCGGCGTGCGCTCGCTCCAGGCCACGTTCATGGTCGCGCTTTTCCTCGGCGAATTTTACCGGATGCGTTTCGGGCGTCGCGTTCTGCTCGTCGTCGCCGGGGCCGTGATCGCGTTTGTCTGCAACATCGGGCGCACCCTCATCCTCTGCGAAGTGGCCGCAACCTCCGGCGTCGAAGCGATCCATCGCTGGCATGATCCGGCCGGGTTCACCATTCTCGGCATCTGCCTTTTCGCGCTCTGGGGATTGAGCCTTTGGCTGCAACCGCGCGTCCCGCCCAAGACCGCGACCGCAGCTCCGGTCGCGCACGGCTTCGGGCGCAGCTGGCTTGCGATCGCGCTCATCCTTTGGCTTGGCCTGGCCGAGATCGCGACCGCAGTTTGGTACTCTGGTCCCTCGCAAAACGTGAGCAGCGCGCCATGGAGCGTGACCTGGCCGGCGAGCGAACCAAATTATCGCCGCGAGCCAATCCCCGACATCGTCGAGACCCTCCTGCGTTACAACGAAGGCGGCGCCGCCACCTGGCGCTCGGCCGACGATCGCCGCTGGATGATGTATTCCTTCCACTGGCTGCCCGGCCGGACCGCCGCGCTCTTTGTCAAAAATCATCGGCCGGATATTTGCCTGCCGGCCAGCGGCCTAACGATGGAGCAGCAGAGCGGCGTCCATCTCGTCACGGTCAACAACGCGAAGCTGCCGATTCGCTCTTATCGCTTCGATGACAACGGCCGCCCGCTGCACATTTACTACTGCTATTGGGATGGTCGCTCATCCTACGTCGACGATGCCGCGGCGGCCTCGGAGGATTGGACTGCGCGCGGACGTCTCCACGCCGCGTGGCAGGGCAAACGCGAGCTCGGCGCGCGCATGCTCGAGCTCGCGGTCTGGGGTCATGAAAACGACGCCGAAGCCAAAGCCGCGCTCGAACGGGAGCTGGCGAAGATCGTTCGCTAGCAGCGGTTACAGGTTCATCTGAACATGTTGTTTGCGCTTTCGGTCGCCAGAACGATTGTCTTCGGTGGCCTCCACCAACGGCAAAAAACCCGGCTTCACCGCGCCCGTTGATCCGCCGCAGCGGACTGCATTGAGATTCGCGGCGCCCGCCAGAACAACCTGAAGGGTTTCGATCTCGACTTGCCCCTGGGGCAGATGACCGTGGTGACCGGCCCGAGCGGGAGCGGAAAATCGAGCCTCGCCTTCGACACGATCTACGCCGAAGGCCAGCGCCGCTACGTCGAGACCTTCAGCCCTTACACGCGGCAATTCCTCGACCGGATGGACAAGCCGCGGGTCGACGAAATTCGCGGCATTCCGCCGGCGATTGCGATCGAGCAATCGAACCCGGTCAAGAGTTCGCGCTCCACCGTCGGGACCATGACGGAGATCAACGACTACCTGAAGCTGCTCATGCCGCGGGTGGCGCGCGCCTTTTGCCCGAACTGCGCGCGCGAGATCCGGCCGGAGACCGCGAAGTCGATCGCGGATGAAATCGCGGCGCAGAGTTCAGGCAAAAGCGGGCTCCTCACTTTCTGGGTCGCGGTTCCCGCCAAGACCGACCCGGTCGAATTTTTCGCCTTTCTCCAACAGCAGGGTTACCTGCGCATCTGGCTCGGCGGCGAAGTCGTTAGGGCGGATGGCGAAAACAAAAAGCTGCGGCTCGGCGCCCGCGTCCAGGTGATCCAGGACCGGATCACGATCGCCGACGAAAACCGCGCCCGGCTCGTCGAATCGATCGAGACCGCGCTCCGCTTCGGCAAGGACCGGATCAATTTCATCGATCTCGAAACGAAGGAAGAACATCCTTTTTCCACGGGCTGGCACTGCGCGCATTGCGATCTCGACATTCGCCCGCCCACGCCCGGGCTTTTCAGTTTCAATAATCCGTTAGGCGCGTGCCCGGAATGCCGCGGCTTCGGCCGCACCATCGCGATCGATCTTCATCGCGCCATTCCCGATCGCGCTCTCTCCATCGCGCAGGGAGCGGTCCGGGTTTTCCGCGGCGAAGAGATGGGCGAATCGCAGAAGGATCTGCTCCGCGCCTGCGCCCGGGAAGAGATCGATGTCCATCTGCCGTTCGAGGAATTGCCGAAGTGCGACCAGGACTTCGTCATCAACGGCGAGAAGGGCGCGGGCGAATACAGCGAGGATGATTACGAGAGCGATCGTTGGTACGGCGTCCGCGGATTTTTCAAATGGCTCGAGAGCAAGACCTACAAAATGCACGTGCGCGTTTTGCTCAGCCGTTACCGCGCCTACACCAGTTGTCCGAGCTGCCAGGGCGGCCGTTTTCAGCCGGAGACGCTCAATTACCGCCTCGTCACGGGCGATGACGTCGCCTTCACGGTCCCGGAATTTGCCGCCCTTCCGATTACGCAGGCGCGCGAATTTCTCACCAGCCTGACTCTTCCGCCTAACGACTCCGCCGCCGATCATGCTGCGGGGCGAGATCGTGGCCCGGTTGCGTTATCTGTGCGAAGTCGGGGTCGGATATCTCACCCTCGACCGCTCCACCCGCACCCTGAGCGGCGGCGAAGTCCAGCGGGTGAACCTCACGACTTGTCTCGGGGCGTCGCTAGTCAACACCCTCTTCGTCATGGATGAGCCGAGCGTCGGTCTTCATCCGCGCGACGTCGGCCGGCTCGTTAGGGTGATGCACGACCTGCGCGACAAGGGCAACACCCTGCTCGTGGTCGAGCACGAGGAAGCGATCATCCGCGCGGCCGATAATTTGATCGATATCGGGCCCGGCCGCGGCGAAGAGCGGCGGCGAGCTGGTTTTCCAAGGGACGCTTGCAGAAATGCTGGGTAGCGCACTCGTCCCGAGTGCTGGCGCGGCGTCCCGCCGTCGCGAACTTCCTCGACCGCGGCCAGAGAAGGGAAACGCCGCCGGGCGAAAAGTTCGCGTCGCCGCGAGACGCGGCGACCAGCACTCGGGACGCGTGCGCTACCCAGGCGAATCCTCGCTCACCGCCGATTATCTTACCGGCCGCAAATCGCATTCCGCTTCCGAAGAAGCGCCGCACCTCGTCCGACCGCGCTCAAGATCAAAGGCGCGACCGAGCACAATCTCAAGAACATCGACGTCGAGATTCCGTTAGGCGTTTTCACCTGCGTGACCGGTGTTTCCGGCTCGGGAAAGTCGACACTCATCCACGAAGTCCTCTATCAAAATCTGCTCCGGGCTCGCGGCTCCGGGAGTGAGGAAGCCGGCGCCTGCAAGAGCGTGACCGGCGCGCATCGGGTCGGCGAAATCGTGATGGTCGACCAGGCGCAGCTCTCGCGCACTCCGCGCTCGACCCCGATTCTTTACCTCGGGATTTACGACCGGGTGCGCGAGCTTTTCGCGGGCTTGCCCGTGGCGATGGCGCAGGGCCTGACCGCGAGCGCGTTCTCCTTCAACTCCGGGAGCGGCCGTTGCGAGCGTTGCGGCGGGACTGGTTTCGAGAAAATCGAGATGCAATTCCTGAGCGATCTCTATGTCCGCTGCGCGGAATGCGAAGGGCGCCGTTTCCAGCCGCATGTCCTGAAAGTGAAGCTGGAAGGGCGCTCCATCCACGAAGTGCTCGAGCTGACGGTGAGCGAAGCGATCAAGTTTTTCACCGCGCTCGGCGAAGCCGGCACGCTCGCCCGGCCGCTCCTCGTGCTGGAGGAAGTGGGCCTCGGTTATCTTCGTCTCGGCCAGCCGCTGAACACGCTTTCCGGCGGCGAATCGCAGCGGCTCAAGCTCGTTAGGCACCTGACCGATGGCGGCAATCGCGAGCGCAAGAACGGCGATCTTTTCATCTTCGACGAACCGACGACCGGGCTGCACTTCGACGACATCGCCCTGCTCGTTAGGCTGTTTCAGCGCCTGGTCGAGGCGGGAAATTCGATCGTCGTGATCGAGCACAACCTGGAAGTGATGAAGTGCGCCGATTGGATCGTCGATCTCGGTCCCGAAGGCGGCGAAGAAGGCGGACGCGTCGTGGCGAGCGGCACGCCCGAAGAGATCGCCAAGGTGGCGAATTCCCACACCGGCCGTTATCTGCGCGAACTGCTTTCCCATCCGGGGAGCGCGGGCGCCCCGCCCGCAGTTTTCGGCGCCTCGCCGAAAACCTCTGCGCGCTACGTCTTGCCAGACAGCGAGGAGCCTGCCTTGCGCGCCGCCGAAGAGCCGTTCGGCGAGGCGCCGAACGGTGCGGGCGGGGCGCCCGCGCTCCCCGGAATTCGCGCGACCCGCGAGCGCGCCATCGCCATCCACGGCGCGCGCGAGCACAACCTCAAGAACATCTCGCTCGCCATCCCGCGCGACAAGATGGTCGTGATCACCGGCCTGAGCGGCTCGGGCAAATCGACCATCGCGTTCGATCTCCTTTTCGCCGAAGGCCAGCGCCGTTTTCTCGACAGCATGTCGCCTTACGCGCGGCAGTTCGTCGAACAGCTCGAGAAACCGGATGTCGACCTGATCGAAGGCCTGCCGCCGACGGTCGCGATCGAGCAGCGCGTCACCCGCGGAGGCGGCAAATCGACCGTCGCCACGGTCACGGAAGTTTATCATTTTCTCCGGCTCCTTTTCGCCAAGACCGGGACGCAGTACTGCCCCGACTGCGATCTGCCGGTCGAAACCCAGAGCCTCGCCGCGATCGTTAGGCTGGTGGAAACGGCGGCCCGGCGCGGACCGCTCAAGGTCCTCGCGCCGCTGGTCAAAGCGCGCAAAGGTTTCCACACCGAAGTGGCGCGCTGGGCCGAGCGGCAGGGCTTCGACACGCTCTACGTCGATCGCGAGCTCATCCCGGTCGCGCAGTTCCGCAAACTCGAGCGCTTCAAGGAACACACCATCGACGCCGTCGTCGGAATGATCGACGCCAAGCGCATCCTGAAGGCGCGCAATCTCGTGCAGCGCGCGCTCGAGATCGGCCGCGGCACGGCGCATCTGCTCGACGCGAAGAATCGCCTCACGGTCGTGAGCACGGAGATGAGCTGCCCGGGTTGCGGGCGCGCTTTTGAAGAGCTCGATCCGCGTTTGTTTTCCTTCAACTCGCCCCACGGCTGGTGCGAGACCTGCGCCGGTTTCGGCGAAATCTGGAACGAGAAATTGCAGAAGAACGAAGAAGAGACCGGCGAGTCGATGCTCGAGAATGAGATGAACGCCGAGCGGAAATTTGAATCGGTCGAGGAAGAAGAAGCGGTGCCGTGTCCCGATTGCCACGGCTCGCGCCTGAACCCGGTCGCGCGGCACGTGCGTTTGCAGGGAAAAACGATCGACGAATTCGCCGCCCGCTCCGCCGGCGAAGCGCTCTCGTTAGTCGGCAAGCTGCGTTTTCGCGGCACGCAGAAAGTGATCGCGGCCGATCTCGTGCCGGAGATCGAGCAGCGGCTTCGCTTCATGGAAAACGTCGGGCTCGGTTATCTCGCGCTCGGGCGTTCCGCCAAAACCTTGAGCGGCGGCGAATCGCAGCGCATCCGGCTCGCGGCCCAGCTCGGCTCGAATCTGCGCGGGGTGCTTTACGTCCTCGATGAACCGACCATCGGTCTGCATTCGCGCGACAATGTCCGCCTTCTCGAAACCCTGACTGCGCTGCGCGAAAAAGGAAATTCGCTGGTCATCGTCGAGCACGACGAGGAAACGATGCGCCAGGCCGATCACATCATCGATCTCGGCCCGGGCGCCGGCGTGCACGGCGGCGAAGTGGTCGCCGCCGGGACCTTGCGCGAGATCGAGCAAAGCCAGGATTCGCAGACCGGGCGCTGCCTGCGCGAGCCGCTTTGCCACCCGGTGCGCAAATCCCGCCGCTCGTTAGGCAAGGTGACGCAGTGGCTGGAGATCCGCGGGGCGCAGGCCAACAATCTGAAGAACATCGATGTCCGTTTCCCGATCGGACGGCTGACGGTCATCACCGGCATTTCCGGTTCCGGCAAGTCGACCCTGATGCGTTCCGTTCTCCTCCCGGCGGTGCAGGAAGGTCTCGATCGCAAACGCGGCGCCCCGGCCAACGTGAGCGGGATCGAAGCGCTCGAGGCGATCTACGAAGTCGATCAATCGCCGATCGGAAAGACTTCGCGCTCGACGCCGGCGACCTACATCAAGGTCTTCGACGAAATCCGGAATCTGTTCGCGCAACTGCCGGTCTCGCGCGTGCGCGGCTACACCTCGAGCCGTTTCTCTTTCAACACCGAAGGCGGCCGTTGCGAAACCTGCAGCGGCCAGGGCGTGCTCAAGCTGGAGATGAGTTTCCTCCCGAGCAGCTACGTGCCGTGTGAAGATTGCGGCGGGCAACGCTACAACGCGCAGACCCTCGAAGTGCTCTATCACGAGCGCAGCATCGGCGACGTGATGAAGATGACGATCGCGCAGGCCGCGGAATTCTTCGCCGCCAACCAGAAGATCGCGCGCCCGCTTTCCTTGCTGGTCGAAACCGGCCTCGGGCTATCTCCAACTCGGGCAGCCGAGCCCGACCTTGAGCGGCGGCGAAGCGCAGCGGCTCAAGCTGGCAACGAAACTGACCCGCGGCGTCAGCCGGGCGACGAACGAACGCCTGCGCAAAATGCGGACGCCGAAGTCGACCCTCTATTTGCTCGAGGAACCGACCATCGGGCTGCACATGGCGGATGTGGAATTGCTCCTCAACGTCATCCATCGCCTGGTCGATGACGGGAACACCGTGATCGTGATCGAACATAACCTGACCGTGATCGCGGAAGCCGATTACGTGATCGATATCGGGCCCGGAAGCCGGTTCGTTAGGCGGAGAAATCGTCGCCGCGGGAACGCCGGAAGAAGTGGCGAAGAATCGGCTCAGCCGGACCGCGCCGTTTTCTGCGCGAGGTGCTCGCGCAAGGCCGCGAGAGTGCCGCGAGCAAGAAAGCTCTGTCATCCTGAGCCGGCGCAGCGCGGCGAAGGACCCCGCAGTTGCAATTGACGGGTCGTCATCGTCAAGGAAACGCAAATTGCAATAGCGAGGTCCCTCGCCGTCTACGCGGCTCGGGATGACAAGCTGGAGCGTGGCGGCGTTTGCCGCCGCACGCAATCTCGCGGAAACTCGCGCGCCCCGATGTTCGCCTACTACCTGCACAATTTCGATCCGTTCATCTTCCACCTCTGGGGAGACTTCGGGCCGCGCTGGTATGGAATGGCCTACGTCCTCGCCTTTGCCTGCGGGTTTTGGTTGTTCGGCGTTTTGGCCAGGCGCGGCTACACCCAACTGCGCCCGGAACAGGTCGGCGACTTCATTACCTGGTGCGCCCTCTTTGGCGTCATGCTCGGCGGCCGGATCGGCTACGTCCTTTTCTATCGCCCGGAAATGTTGCGCGATCCGCTCTCTGTCGTGCGCGTCTGGGAAGGCGGAATGTCGAGTCACGGCGGAATGCTGGGCGTCCTCCTCTTCACCCTTTGGTATGCCTGGCGGCACAAAATCTCCTGGACCAACCTGGGCGACAATCTCGTGGTCGTGGTCCCGCTCGGTCTCTTCTTTGGGCGCTGCGCGAACTTCATCAACGGCGAGCTCTATGGGCGGATCGCGACCGTGCCCTGGGCGATGCTTTTCCCGAAAGAATTGCTCGAACCGCGCAACAGCCGCCGAAGCCGATCGCGCGCTCCTCGCCGTCCAGCAGGTGAATCCCAGCCTAACGAGCCCGGAGGCGATCGTGAACGGGCTGCATACCCAGCCGCAGCTCGGCGAAGTGCTGCGCCCGATCCTCACCCCGCGCCATCCTTCGCAGATTTACGAGGCGCTGCTCGAAGGCGTCGTGCTCTTCGCCATCCTCTGGCTGGCCCGCACTCGCACGCGCCAGCCCGACGGCGTCCTGACCGGGTTGTTCTTCATCTGCTACGCGATCTTCCGGATCGTGGTGGAAAATTTCCGCGAACCGGACGCCTCGCTCATCGCCGGCTTTACCCGCGGCCAGTTTTTCTCCTTCTTCGTCATCGCGATCGGGCTCGCCTTCATCATCGTCGGGAAAATTCGCGCCCGTTACTCCGCCCCGGCCTTCGCGCGGTGAGTCGATTGCTCGCTTTCGTTTCGCGCGAGTTCCGCTATTACTAACGCAGAATGACGGAGCTGATTTTCCCGGGGCATTTTCTCGCGGCCGGCGGCCTGGTTTTTTCCTTCGAACACGCCACCGTCGCCGGGAAAGCGGTCCTCTTCGTTCTCGCCATCGGCTCGATCTTCAGCTGGTCGGTCATGGTGACGAAGATGCGCGTCGTGCAATTCGCCCGGAAACAGACCGATCGTTTTCTGGCCGCTTTTCGCCAGGACCGGCAGCCGCTGCGCCTGTTTGAATCGAGCGTGCGCTTTCCGGGCTCGCCGGTTTTCCAGGTTTACCGCGCCGGTTGCGAAGAGCTGACTTTTCACCTCCTCGGTTCGGCGGAGTTGGACGAAACTTTTCGCGCCCGGCTCGACATCGCGGACAAAATCACGCCCGCGCAAATGCACGCGGTCAACGCCGCGATGGAGCGCGCCGTGGGCGAGACCGCGCTCAAGCTCGAGTCGCAGATGATCCTGCTCGCGACCGCGGTCAGCGGCGCCCCGTTCCTGGGATTGTTAGGCACGGTCTGGGGCGTGATGGATACTTTCACCGGCGTGGCCGAAGCCGGCTCGGCCAACCTCGCCGCGATGGCCCCGGGCGTTTCCGGCGCGCTCATCACCACCGTGACCGCGCTCTGCGTCGCGATCCCGGCCATGTTTGGCTACAATTTTCTCGTCACCAGCATCCGCGCCATGACGGTGGAGATGGATAACTTCGCGGCTGAGCTGGCCTCGGAGTTTGAGCACAAATACGTCGAGCACGGGCGCCGCGTTTCCGATTTCCGGCGATGAGAGAGCGTGACTCTCCGCAATTCGGAACGTTCAGCGTTCGACGTTCAGACGTTGGACGTTTTTTCCTGATTTCCTGCAACTGCAACGCCGAACGTCGAACGTCGAACGTCGAACATCGAACTGAAGAGCATGCGCCGTTACTCCAGCCGCACTTCCCTTTCGACGCTCTCGGAGATCAACATCACTCCGCTGCTCGATCTCGCCTTCGTTCTCCTCATCATCTTCATGATCACGACCCCGCTGCTCGAGAACAGCAAGACGCTCATCATTCCCTCGAGCGCGACGACGAACGCGCCGGTCAACCCGGCCGCGGTGCAAACCCTCTCGATGGATCGCAACGAAGTCGTTAGGCTGAACGAAGAAGTGGTCGACCTGGCCACGCTCGAGAGCCGGCTGGCCGCGCTCAAGCAGGCCGATCCGAATCTCGCGGTCGTGATTCGCCCCGATCGCAGCCTGCCGGTGCAGAAACTCGTTAGCCTGATGGACACGCTGCAGCGCGCCGAGATCACGAAGGTCGGCATCGCGACGCAGGAAGAGCCGAAATAGCGATGACCCGGGACGCGCGTTTCTGGCGCAACGTCACCATCGTGGGGCTGGTCCACGTCGTGGTGTTGCTCGGGCTGCTTTGGTGGAGCCGGACGCCTTCGAAGGTGCCGAAAGACATCGTCTGGATGGAAGGTGGCGCCGGGGCGAGTGCGGCCGCCGCCGCGGAAACGCCGCCGCCCGCAACGCCGGAAGCGACTCCAGAGGCGACCCCGGAAGAGGTGAAAGAGGAACCGACGCCGGAAATTGTGCACACCGCCAAGAGCGAGATCGAAATTCCGACACCAACGGCTTCGCCCACGCCGACTCCTACACCGACGCCCACTCCAACGCCCACACCGACGCCAACCCCCACGTCGACGCCGAGCCCGACTCCGACCCCAAAACCGACGCCCAAGCCAACGCCGAAACCCACGCCAAAGAAAAAGCCGACGCCTTCTCCGACCCCGAAAAAGAAGGCAACTCCGAAACCAAAACCGACGCCAGACGAGGAAGCGGAAGAAGCGGCGAAGAAACTGGAGAAGAAAAAGGCGATCGCGAAAGCGGCCCTGGACAAGGAAGAGAGCGGTGAGGAAACCTCCGAAAAGCCGGTCAAGAAAGCGACCGCCGCGGGCGAGGGCGGTGACAAGAAAAGCAAAGGCAGCGGGGGCTCCGGCGGCAAAGGTTCCGGCGAAGGCGGCGCCTCGGAGTTCGGCTGGTACGCCAACATGTTGCACGACCGCTTCTACAGCGAGTGGGTGCAGCCGACCTCCGTCGTTCGCACCTCGAAGATTTCCGTCCTGCTCCGGATCCGGATCAATAAGGACGGCCGCATCTCCGATTACTCGATCGCCAAATCATCCGGCAACCCGGTGGTGGACGATTCGGTCACGGCCGCGGCCGCACGGGTCAAGCAGGTCGACGCTTTGCCTTCCGGCCTGGGCGACGATTATTATGATGTGAACATCAACTTTGAATTAAACTAGACGATGACGAGACGACAAATTTCCAAGTGGATCGGCGGTGCGCTGGCTTTGTGCCTAACGATCGGGACGATGAACGCGGCCGAGGACGTGCCGACGATCACGGTCAGCAAGGGCGACCAGATTAACCTCCAGGTTTCGCCGCTGAGCGGGGCCGAGGGCGCGGCCGCGACGAAGATCGTGCAGAACGACCTCGTGCTCTCGGGCTATTTCAAGCTCGGCGGCGCGGACAGCTCCTACACCGTGAGCGGCTCGGCGGACGGCGGAAGTCTGCAGGGGCAGGTGGCGGATCACAGCGGCGGGAAGGTCCTTTCCAAAACCTACGGCAAGGATACGCGCGAGAATGCGCACCAGTTCGCCAACGACATCATCGAGACGCTGACCGGCCACAAAGGCCTGGCCGGCACGAAGATTAGCTTCATCGCCACCCGGAGCGGGAAGAAGGAAGTTTACCTGGCCGATTTCGACGGCAGCAACGTCCGGCAACTGACCCGCGACGGCACGATCAGCGTGCATCCTTCGCTCAGTCCGGATGGCCGGCGCATCGCCTACACCGGTTACCAGAGCGGGTATGCCGATGTTTACGTGATCGATATCGCGAGCGGTTCGCGCAATCGGATCGTGAATTTCCCGGGCACGAACAGCGGCGCGACTTATTCGCCGAGCGGCGGGGAACTTGCCCTAACGATCAGCAAAGACGGCAACCCCGAGCTTTACACCGTGAACGCGAGCGGCGGGGGCGCGCGGCGGTTGACCCGGACCCGTGGAGTCGAGTCGGGCCCGACCTGGTCGCCTGATGGAAGCGAGATCATCTACTCTTCGGACCAGGGAGGTTCGCCGCAGCTTTACCGGATTT
>CAVUGD010000031.1:0-130664 GCA_963740715.1 uncultured Verrucomicrobiae bacterium
TCGGGCGCCGGGAGTGGGTTACATCGGCATGATTGGGAGCACTCGAAAGGTCCGTCATGTCTTCGAACAGCTTCGTGCTCAGGGAATAACGGCCGAAACCTTAGGTGCGGTCCATGCCCCGATCGGGCTCGATATTGGGGCGGATTCGCCCTCCGAGATTGCGGTCAGCGTCCTGGCGGAAATTCTGGCTGTTTTAAGAAAAAGACGTCCTGAAAGTCTTCGCGCACGAATGAGTTAGGAGGCAGAGACGATGCCAGCACGGGGAAGGAATAAAGTCCCTTCCTCCAGCATCTTAACCTCGGCGAGCCTCAAGGTTTCGGTTCTGGCGAAAAATGATGCTCGACAGAGGGAAAGAAATGAACAACAAGCATCCATTCGCTGTCTTAATTCCGATATTTAACCTTGTTAAGTAGTTGCGCCGATGCTACAACACGCATTCCACAAAACCCGGGAGTTCGAAATCGCCGGTATTTTGTGCCCTCACCACCCACCTTTCGACCTAATTCATGAGAACTTATATGGCCGCTGAAGATAGCGACACAGGCATAAAAATTTATCTGCGCGAGATCGGGCAAATCCCGCTCCTCACACCGCAGCAGGAGATCGAACTTGCCGCGAAAATTAAGAAAGGCGACAAAGAGGCGCGAGCCTTGATGATCCGCTCCAACCTGCGCCTGGTCGTGAAGATCGCGCACGATTA
Organism: uncultured Verrucomicrobiae bacterium; assembly: GCA_963740715.1. Lineage (GTDB taxonomy): Bacteria > Verrucomicrobiota > Verrucomicrobiia > Chthoniobacterales > UBA10450 > Palsa-1392. The sequence goes on from CAVUGD010000031.1 coordinate 701, forward strand.
CGCCAACCTCGGGCTCCCGCTGCTCGATCTCGTTTCCGAAGGCAACATCGGCTTGATGAAAGCCGTTGAGCGTTTCGACCCGGCCAAGGGCGGAAAGCTCAGCACCTACGCCGCCTGGTGGATCAAGCAATCGATCAAACGCGCCCTGGCCAACCAGAGCAAGACGATCCGGTTGCCGGTGCACCTCGTCGATAAAATCTCCAAGATGCGCCGCGTCTCGCTCCAGATGAGCGAGGAACTCGGCCGCGAACCGACCGACGACGAGCTCGGCGAAGAAATCGGCATTGCCGCGGGCAAAGTCTCGCAGCTTAAGACCGTTTCGATTCGCCCGGCTTCGCTCGACGCGCCGATCAGCGACGATGACTCGACCGAGTTTGGTGAGATCGTCGGCGACGAGGATGCGCAGACACCGTTTGAATTGCTCCGGGACAAAAACCTGCGCAATGAAGTCGGCGGTTTGCTCGACGTGCTCGACGATCGCGAACGCAAGATCATCTTCTCGCGCTTCGGGCTCGACGGCGGAAAGCCGAAGACGCTCGAGGAAGTGGGCAAGAAGTTTGGCGTCACGCGCGAGCGGATTCGCCAGCTGCAGAATATTGCGCTCTCGAAGTTGCGCCGTGCGCTGAGCAAGAAAGAGCGCCCGGTCGACGTCGAACTGACGGCCGAGGTCTAAAGTCTTCCGAGACTAACGAATTTAAGCGCGCGGATGGAAACATCCGCGCGTTTTTTTTGCGCGGCTGTAGACGCTTCGCTCTGCGAAGCGCTGGACTGCGCTCCGATCGCGGATCGATTTAGTCGCGGAATTTCCCCCCGCGCTTCGCAGAGCGAAGCGTCTACAACCGCGGCGGGACCGCGAGGTCGAAGCCGGGAAGGTTGAGCGACAGATTCGGATTGTAAGAGGGGTCGTGCAGCAGCTCGAAGCCCCACTTTTGCTGCATGAAAGTGGCTTCGCTCACGAAATGAGCCTGCTCCTTTTTCGTCGGCTGATGTCCGCGAGAGGCAGACTCGGCGTGGATCAAATTGGCAAATGGCGTCCAGACATTGCGGTAGCCCGCCGCAATCAGGCGCAGGCAGAAATCGATGTCATTGAAACTGATCGAGAGATTCGTTTCATCGAAGGGCCCAACCTTTTCGAAAAGCTCCTTCCGCACCGCGAGGCAGGCACCGGTCACCGCGGAAACGTTCTGCTGGAGTTGAGCCCGGCTGAAATAACCACCCCGGCCGCGTTTGAGGTGAGGAAAAGCATGACCGGCCACGCCCCCGAGGCCGAGGATCACGCTGCCGTGCTGCAGGGTGCCGTCGGGATACCACAAGCGCGCGCCGACCGCGCCGACTTCGGGGCGAATCGCGTGGCTCACCATTTCGCGCAGCCAGCCCGGCTCGGTCGCTTCGATGTCGTTGTTTAGAAAAAGCACGATTTCGCCCCGGGCCTCGGCCGCGCCGTGATTGGTCAGGCGGCTGAAGTTGAATGGCGCTGGGTCGCGCAAAACGCGTGTTCTCTCGGCCTGCTCCAGGGTCTGGAGAAACTTTAGCGTCTTCCTGTCCCTCGAGCCGTTGTCGACGAGGACGAACTCGAAGTTTTGATAGTCGGTCTGGGCCTGGATGCTTTCCAGGCAGCGCTGGAGGATCTCCACCTGGTCGCGGAAAGGAATGATAATCGAGACCAAAGGAGCATTCTCGCCTAACGAATAAACGACACGATGTGCTTCCGGGTTTTCGGGGTTGGCTTCCACTTTCGCCGGAATGCTCGCGCGTTCGAGATGTTCCGCGATCGCGCGGCGGGCGGCCTCGCGCGCATACGGCTTGGCGTCCGGGGCGGCGGCCACGCTTCCGGCCGCCATCCGCCAATGATAAAGGACGCGGGGAATGTGGCGGATCTGCCGTGGCTGCAATCGCTCCACGCAGCGGAAGACAAGATCGTAATCCTGCGAGCCCTCAAAGCCTTCGCGAAAACCGCCGGCTTCACGCATCAAATCGGTCCGATAAAGTCCGAGATGATTGATGAAGTTCTGGACCAGGAAAAGTTCCGGGTTCCAGTCCGGCTTGAAATAGGGGCTCGAACGTTCGCCGGCGGCGTCGATCTTATCCTCGTCGGAATAAATCAGGCCGGCCTCGGGGTGCGCCGCCATCTCGAGAGCGGCCCAGGCGAGGGCGTCGGGCGTGAGGAGATCGTCCTGGTCGAGCAGCGCGCACCACTCGCCTTGCGCGAGCGCGAAGGCGGAATTGGAACAGGCCGCGATATGACCATTGCTGGGACGCAAAGCGAGCTTGATCCGCGTGTCTGCGGAGGCGGTCTGCTCGAGCCAGGGGCGCACTTTCGGATCGGTCGAAGCGTCATCCGCAAGACAAAGTTCCCACCGCGGATAGATCTGTCGCCGGACGGATGCGACGGCCGCCGCCAGCGCCTCGAGATCGGGATTGTAGACCGGGACGAGGATCGAAATGAGCGGCTGCTGGCGCAAGCCGCGCACTTCACGCCCAAGGGTGGCTTCGTCGATCGCACCGTAACGTCGCAGCCATTCCGCGTAGGAAGGCGGCGGCTCGCGTCGCGCCTCTTTCGGGCGATTAAATTTCATTCCCAGCTCGCTCGTTAGGCTGACGGGTCGCGATCGCCTGCTCGATCAATGAGGAAAATTCCCGGCCGAAGCGATCGAACGCGAAATGTTTTTCGTAAGCGGGCCGGGCCGCGGCGCGCAGTTGCTCGCGCAGGTCGGGCTCGCGCACCAGCCGGGTGATCGCGGCCGCCAGGAGGCGATCGTTATCCGGCGGAAAAAAGATCGCTCCTTCCTCGGGCGCGAGGTTCTCCGCCACGCAGCCGACGGTCGTGCTCAGGATCGGCGTGCCGAGGGCGAGCGCTTCCATCAGGATGAGAGGACCGGTCTCGTCGCGCGAGGCTGAGATCATCACGTCCGCGTCGCGGATGCGGCTGAGCGCGAGCTCGTGCGGCACGCTCTCTTCGTAAGTGAGGGCGGAAATTTCGCGCGCGCCGGCTTTGATCGTCTCGGTCAGTTCCAGGTCATGCGCGCGCCCGACGATTTGAAAACTGGACTTTTCCAGGACGTCCTCGGGCAATTGGCGGAGCGCGCGAAGCAGCACTTCCTGGCCTTTGCGATATTCGACCGTGCCGAGGAGGAGGAATTTGATCTTGTCCCCTTCGGTTCGAGCCGTTTTTTGGCGGCACTTCGTCGTGCGGATCGGTGATCCCGTAGTTCACCACCCGGATGCGGCGATCGCTGAACGGTTGATAAACGAGCGCGCTTTTCGTGTCCGGCGTCACGATGAGATCAGCCTGGGCCAACGTCCGGCGCATCTGGTCGTCCTCGCCCAGGTAATGCTCGGCCACGCGGCCCTCGTGGATCCACCAGAGGTGTGGAATGCCGGCGGTTTTAGCGGCCTGGATGAGCGGCGCACCGAAGATGGTGCTCGCGATCACGCAATCGAATTCGCGGGCGAATTCGGCGAAAGAAGGGTGCCCGGTGATGATCAACGGGTCGACCAGGAGCGGAATCCCGGCCTCGACAAATTTGGCCCGGACCGGTCCATCGACCGGCGACATCACGGTCACGAAATAGCCCTGCGCTTTGCACCAACGGGCGAGTTGGAAAAGGATGAGCGGCGCGCCACTCAGGCTGAGGTCATGCGAGACGAGGAGGAGATCGGCTTTGCCCGGTTCGCCTAACGGAACATCCCGCGCCCACATCCGGATCGGCGTGGGCGAATCGGCGTAGATCCAGTCGCGCACGTTATCGGGAAAATAAGGGTCGTGGCAGGTGTAGCCGGGCCAGCGTTGCAGGAGGAACACATTCGCCTTCTCACGCGGGCGCGGGTGCAAAGTGGGCTCCTGCGTTCCGATCGAGGCGTGGCCGCGATGTCGCAGCGTGGCGAACGGCGTGTAAACGCAGCGCAGCCCCGCGGCGCGGATCTTGAAGGAAAGATCCAGATCGGAGTGCGCGACCGGGGCATTCTCCGTGTCCCACCCGCCGACCGCGAAGAAATCGTCGCGCCGCATCGCCAGGCAGGCGCCGGAAAGCGCGGAAACATTCCGCATCGATTGCGCGAAGTTGCTATGGGCGGTGGAATCGGCGGGCCATTGATGACAGGCAGTGCCGACCAGCCCGCGCACCGCGGTGACAAGTCCCGCGTGCTGAATCTTACCGCTTTCGTAGAGCATCTTGGGCGCGACCGCCCCGATCTCTGGATTCTCCAGCGGCTCGATCAGGTTTTGAATCCAATCCGTCTGCTCGCTTTCGACATCGTCGTTGAAAAAAATCAGGCGGGAACCGCTCGCCGCGCGCGCCCCGGCGTTGCATTTATCGGAAAAATTGAAGGGTTGATCGTAGCGCACGAAAAGAACGGCCGGCTCCTGCGGCGCGATCTTTTCCAACTGGTCCGCCAGCGCGCTGTTCGTCACGATGATGATTTCCAGATCGGGATAGCGGGACAGGCGCGGCAATTCCTCGACACAAACCTGGGAGCGGGTGGGGGAATCGGTTGGGATAACAATCGAAACCCGCGGCCATTGCGGTGTCGTTAGGCGGGCGCGGTTGGCGGTCGGATACTCGATGATCTCGGCGGGCAGTTCGCGCCGTTTCATCGCATCGGCGAGGGCGGCGAGGTTGGTCTTGCGCGCGTCCGGTTTTCCGCCAGTCGATCCAGAGGCGGGATGTTCGCGCCAATGATAAAGAACATGCGGCACGTGTTCGATCGCGGCGGCCTGCTCCGTCGCGCGGAGGGCGAGGTCGTAGTCCTGCGACAAATCGAATTCGCTGCGAAAGTTCCCGACTCGGTCGAGAAGCGCGCGGCGGTATGCGGTCAGGTGGCCGAGATACATCGAGGAGAGGAGATACTCGGGACTCCACTCCGGTTTGAAGAAAGGCGAATGCCGGCGGCCCTCCATATCGCAGCGATCTTCATCGCTGTAGACGACGTCGGCTTTCGGCGCGCGCTGGATGGCGCGGGTCAGCTCGTAAACAGCAAAGGGCGCGAGCAGATCATCATGATCGATGCAGGCGATGAAAGCGCCCGTCGCCATCGTCAGCGCGCGATTGGTGTTCCCGGAAATGCCGAGATTTTCCTCCAGCCGCTCGACCCGAATCCGCGGCTCGCGGTCGCTCCAGGTTTTGATCGTGGCCAGGGTTTCGCTCAAGGCAGAGCCGCCGTCGACGAGACAGACCTCCCAGTTCGGCGCGGTTTGGGCGGCGATCGACTCCAGCAATTCCTCCAGGAATCGCGCCGGCGGATCTTTCACCGGGAGAAGGAAACTGATCGTCGGCGGATCGACCCAGAGCGTGGCTTCCGCGCGCTGGCGGGCAAGCGCGGTGTCGTTAGGCTCGTGTTCCTCCTGCCAGGCGGCATAACGATCGACCGGTGGTTCGGCCGCCTCTTTTGTCTTTGTTCCGACGGGAGAAACGGCGGGGGCCGCGCCGCGCAAGCCGAGGTTGGCCGGGATGCGCGAGAGTTCGCGCCGGATCCGCTCCGACCACGGCCGTCGCGTTTTTGGGCCGCCGGCGGGCCGGAAACATTTGCCTCCTTTGCGACAGGCGCTCTTGGCCGAGTTGAGAATCTCCTTCTGCTTTCGGACTTCTTTTTTGAGTTTGCTGATCTCTTTTTTGCGCGACTCGAGGTCCGTCACCCAGACGCGAAGCTGCTCGTGCTGACTGTCCATCACGAGCTGCGCCTTGGCCCGGTCGCGCCCGAGGGCGGCGAAGCGTTTCTCCAGTTCCGCCTGGGCGAGGAGCAATTCCTCCATTTGTTTGCCCTGGTCATCCATGATCGCCTGCGCGGCCCAGCGATCTTCCAGGAGTGAATCGAGCCAAACTTGCCGGGCCTGCGCCGCCGCGAGATCGCGCTGGCTGCGATTGCTCTGCGCCTGCGCTTCGATCCGCGCGGTCGCGAGAGCGTAGAGTTGTTCCGCTCCTGCTGCCGCCGGAATGGAATGCCCGTCCGGCGCGGCGACGCCGAGGCCGTTCCCGGCGGAGAATTCCGCACTTGGCCGCTGGCCCAACCATTCGCGCCAGGCGTTTCCCGGAGCGTCGGGCCGATCTAATCCAATCCCATGAACAAGAATGATTCCGCCTGGGGCAACGAAAGCGCTCCAGTGATTGAGGAGCGCGGTGAGTTCCGCTCCGCTTTCACACTGATCGATCAGGAGCAGGTCGGCCTTTTGCCGGCAAATTTTTGCGCCGCGATCTCTGGAGCATCCGAGGTGAGCTGCGCGAAATCGCCATAGGTCTTCGCGGCGTATTTTTTCCCTTCCTCCCACGCCGGGTCGGCTTCGCTCGCTTCACCCGGCGCCCCGCGCCAGGTCGCATGGCATTTGGCCTCGAGGCCGATTTCGCTGACCGCCTGGCAAAGGGTGAAGAACGCTTCGCCATTCCCAAACCCCACGACCACGATTTGGCGCGGCCGTTGGGTTGCGACCAAGTCGTAGAGAAAGGCAAGGTGATGCCGAATCGGGCCGCCCCGATAAAAGTGGGGCTGGAAAGCGAGCAGGCTGGGCAGTTCCACGGACGTGCTCACACCTTAGTGCACCTGCCGCAACTGCACACAGTCGATCAAGTCCTGGCCGGCCCGGACGTCGCTCAGGACGACCAGGTTGTCGTTCGAAACGATCAGGTTCGCCTCCCGCAGATATTCCTGGGCCGCCTCGATCGTCGCGTTCGGATCATCGGTAAAGTTGAGCAGGATCGGGAAAACGCCCCAGCAGATGGAAAGCTGGCGATAGACCACCTCGTTAGGCGTAAAGGCAAAGATGGTGGCGTGGCCGGGGCGTAAATTGGAGACGTAGCGCGCCATCGTGCCGTGCCGGGTGAAGACCACGATCTTGGGGCGATGGAGCGAATCGGCCAGTGTGACCGCGGCCGCGACCGTTTTTTGGCGGGCGTCCTCGAGGAGCGCATCCTTCCCATAACCGGCGCCGCCGCTGCGCTCGATCCGGCACGCGACGCGGTCGAGCACTTCGACGCACTCGACCGGATAACGCCCGCTCGTCGTCTCGCCGGTCAGCATGATGGCGTCGGTCTGCTCGAAGACGGCATTCGCCACATCCGTCACTTCCGCCCGGGTCGGGAGTGGGTTCTCGATCATCGACTCGAGCATCTGCGTCGCGACGATGACCGGTTTACCGATGCGCAGACAGCGCTTCACGATCCGGCGCTGGATGATCGGCAGATCCTCCATCGGGCACTCGATCCCGAGATCGCCCCGCGCCACCAGGATGACATCAGCCGCGCGGATCATCTTGTCGAGATCACGAACTGCGCTCGCGCTTTCGATCTTGGCCACGACCGAGGCGGCGCTTCCGCCTTTGCGCAACAGCCGGCGGAGCTGATCGAGATCTTCCTTTTTCCGGGCAAAACTCAAAGCGACAAAATCGACCTTTAGCTCGATCCCGAGCGCGACGTCGGCGAGGTCCTTTTCCGTCAGGGCGGGGAGATTCACGTGCACGCCCGGGAGATTGATGTGCCGGCGCGAGCCGAGGGCGCCGGCGGTGAGGACGGTGGTGCGAATGCGGTTATTCTTTTTCTCCTTCACCCGCACCTGCATGAGGCCGTTGTCGAGGAGCACGACGTCGCCGACCGAGACGTCGTCGATCAGGCCGTCGTAATTCACCGTGATCGAGTTTTTTTCGGTCGCGCTCGCGTCGCCGACGGTGATCTCGAGCGTATCGCCAACTGCGAGCTGGAGATCCTGTGCCAGCACCCCGGTGCGAATGGCCGGGCCCTGGGTGTCGAGAAGGATGCCGACGCTGCGGCCGCACTGCTTTGCGATCGACCGGACACGCGGGACGATGTCGCGCACCCATTCGTGTTTGGCGTGGCTCATGTTGAGCCGAAAAGTGTCGGTTCCGGCCAGGATCATCTTTTCGATGACTTCGGAGGTCTCGGAGACAGGTCCGAGGGTGCAGATGATTCGGGTTTTGCGCATCGCGTTCAGGATTCGGGTCGGGTCGCCCCGATTGCAAGATTGTTTTCCGACGCCGGCGGCGGTTACCTCGCCTTCGAAACTCTCGCCGGGGCAGGCGCGAAACGTTCCCTCAATCCGGTCCAGGGCCGCTCGTAAAAATAAAAGAGAAGCGCGCTCAGCAGGACCGAACCAGCCATCGCGAGCAGGAAAAGGAGAAGGGCGTGCCCCAGGGTTTCGCCCGACCTCCGTCCTCCATATTTGGTCACCAGCAGGAGCACGGGCAGGTGGGTCAGGTAAAGCGCGTAAGACCAGAGGGCGATTTTGCGCACACTCAGGCTGGTGAAGTTTTCTCGTTCGATCTTCCACATAGATGCGAACGGCAGGAGGAGGGCAAAGCCGAGCGAAACGAGCGTAAAGCGGAAGGTGCGGGCAAAATAATCATCCGCGCTAAAGGCGAGATGTTCTCCGTCCCATTTCCAGAGCGAAGCGTAAAGAACCAGGAGCAGCGCGCCACCGATGACCGCCAACTGAGCCCGTCGCGCTCGCCAATGATCGGGCCAGCGCAGGGAAATCCAGGCCGCGGCCACTCCGATCATGAGCCCATCGAACCGGTAGATCACGATCAGGCGCTGCCATTGTGTCCAGGTGGCGTCTGGTTGCAGCGCCGAGACCATCCGACCCACCGTGGAAAAGAGAAAGAACGCGGCCGCGGCAGTGAGAAAGACGGGGAGAAAACTTTTCGTCAAACGCAGCCCAAGCCAGATCGCGGCCGGAAAGAGGAGATAGAACCATTCCTCGATCGCGAGACTCCACGATTCCGGGAAAAAAGCAGGGTGATAAGTGACCAGCGTGCGCAGAAAAAATCCATGCTCCAGGATTTCCCCTAACGAGAGAGAGTGATTCTTCACCTGCGTCTCGAGCAAAACGTTGAGCAGGACGAAAAGCCAGAAAAGCGGCAGAGTGCGGAACCAGCGGCGAAGATAGAAAGCACCGACCTTGTCAGCGTTGCGCAAGGCGGAGCCGGAGCGGATCAGAATGCGCCCGATGAGAAATCCGCTCAGGACAAAGAAAAGCTCGACCCCGTAAAAGCCGAGGTGCCCGAGAAGGCCAAACCAGACCGGCAGGTGTGTGTAGAGGAGGGAGAAGGAATGTGCGCAGAGGACGCCCGAAATTGCCAGCGCCCGGAGAAAATCCAAGCCGAAGACCCGCGCCTCGCTCGCCCCTTTCATCGCAGGGCCCAAGGTGAATCCGCCCCCCTTTTCTCGATCATGACCCGGGCCGTCCTTTGCCATCAATGTCGTTAGGCCGAGGAGGGACCGCGAGCACGAATCCCGGCTGCTCCAGCGACAGATTGGGATTGTAAAAAGGATCGTGGCGCAAAAGCGGGCCCCACCGCTTCTTCATGTAATCCGCTTCCGCGAAGGAAGTTGCCGCCTCCTCGGCGTGGCTGGGAGCCAGGCGAAGGCTGGCATACGGGGTCCAAATAACCTGAAGGCCATGTTCCCGCAGCCGGAGGCAAAGATCGACGTCATAGAAATGGTCGGGCAGATTCTCGTGATCGAATCCTCCGAGCTGCTGAAAGACGGCTCGTCGAATCGCCAGGCAGGCGCCGGAGACAGCTGAAAGATTTTGCTGGAGCCAGGCGCGATTGAAATATCCAGGATGACCGCGCGGCGACCCGCGCCAGGCGGGGGCGGCGATTCCGCCCAGCCCGAGAATGAGCCCGCTTCCTTCCAGCGTTCCTTCCGGCGACCAGAGCCGCGCGCCGACCGCGCCCACTTCTGGCCTAACGATCTGGCTAACGATCTCGGTCAGCCAGCCGGGCTCGGTCGCGGAAATCCCGTTGCTCAAAAAGAGGAGGATCTCTCCCCTCGCTTTCTGGGCGCTCGCATTTGCGGCCGCTGCCCCCGGCGCGGAAGCGATCCATTCCAGGACCGGATAATCGCATTCGAGCCAAGGGTCCGCGCCTTCTCGCGCGGGACGGAGAATTGTGACCCCCGGACGAACCGCCGGGAGCGAGTAAACGACCCGATGCGATTCCGGATTTTCCGGGCAGGCTTCGGCCCGCGCCGCAATCCCGCGTTCCTGCAAATGGCTGTTCAACGCCCGCCGCGCCGCGTGACGCGCCTGCGGTTTGGCATCCGGCTGGTCGGCCAGGCTGCCGGTCACCATTCGCCAGTGATAGAGGAGACGCGGGATGTGCCGAATCTGTTCGGCGCGCAAACGCGCGCTGCAACGGAGGGCGAGATCGTAGTCCTGCGAGCCTTCGAATCCGGCGCGGAATCCGCCAATCTCATGCAGGAGGCTGGTGCGATAAACTCCGAGGTGATTGAGGTAATTCTGGGAGAGAAAAAGCTCGGGGTTCCAATCCGGCTTGAAGAACGGGTTGGTGCGCGCGCCTGACGAATCGATAAAATCCTCATCGGAATAGATGAGCCCCGCTTCAGGTTGGCGATCGATTTCGCGGACGACTTCGGCGAGCGCGTTTTCCGCCAGCAGATCGTCCTGATCGAGCAAGGCGCACCATTCGCCGCGCGCGAGTGCGAGGGCAGAATTTGAGCAGAGGGCGATTCCGCCGTTTTCGGCACGAAAGAAAATTTTGAGGCGCGAATCGCGCCCCGCCATATTTTCAAGGAAAGATCGCACTTCTTCGTCGGTCGAATGATCCTCGGCTACGCACAATTCCCAGTTTGGGTAAATCTGGCCGCGCACCGAATCGATTGCGTCCTCGAGAAATTTGAAGTCAGGATTGTAAACCGGCATCAGGACGGAGATGAGCGGCTGCTCGCTCAGGCCGGCCACCTCGCGCCGCAGCGCGTCGCGTTCCTTTGACGCGAGGGTGTCGTAGGCCGCGATCCACTCCGGGTAAGTCATCGTTTTCCTCGCACCTCTTCGATCAAGCGCGCGAATGATTTTCCCAGTCGTTCGATCGAGAAATTTTCGATGAACGTCCGGCGCGCGTTCGCGCCTAACGTTGCCACGATTTCGGGCTTGCTCAGGCACCGGCTCATCGCCTGCGCGAGGGCGGCGCTGTTTTCCGGTGGAACAATGAGCGCGTCCTCGCCATCGCTCAGCCATTCCGCGATTCCGCCGACGTCCGTGCTGACAATGGCCTTGCCGAGACTCATCGCTTCCAGGATCGCGATGGGCATCGTCTCATCGCGCGAGGCGCAGACCAGGACGTCGGCCGAGTTCGTGGCGGCGAGCGCGGCTTCATGTTCGAGGTCGCCGCGCAGTTCGACGTTAGGCAATTCGGAAGCCCCTCGTTCGAGCGCCTCGTAAAATTCGGTCTCCAATTTGCGGCCCGCCATTTGGAACGCGGCTCGCGGTTGCATCTCGTCCGGAATCTGCGCGATCGCCTCGAGGAAAACATCCTGCCCTTTCCGCCTTTCGTAGCTTCCAAGCAGAAGAAACTTCATTGGCGCACGATCCGGCCGCTTTGGCTTTCCCGGCGCGGCTGGGATTCCATAAGGTAATACCTTTATTTCCCGATCGGTAAAAGCCGCATACAGCTGCGCCGTCCGGCGCGTCGGCATGACGACGAGATCGGCGAGTGCAAGCGCCGGCTGCATCCCGGGATTGTGCGCGAGTAATTGCTCCGCCACGCGGCTTTCGTGGATATACCAGATCACAGGGACGCCCTCGGAGTGAGCTGACTCGACTGCCGCCCACATCACGAGCGTATTGGCGACGATGACGTCGTATTGCCGGCACAAAGCCCGCAGTTCATCCCTCTTCGGCGCCGCGGAAAGATCCACCAGCGGGAACACTTCGGCGCCGATGCGCGCGAGCAACCCGGAGATCGGCCCGGACTCCGGAGCGCCGGTCTTCGGCACCGCGGCAGCGACATGATATCCGCGGGCCTGGAGCGCCCGCACGATATGCCAGAGCTGAATCGGCGCGCCGCTCCACGTCGTTTCGTGAAAAAAGAAGAGAACGCGAACCTGGGGGAGAATCCCGATCCGGCGAAGGGCTGAAAGGATTAGTGACGGCACGCGGTTCGGTCCCTCGCTCATCTTTGCTGGGACCCAAAGCTGCGCAAGGGCTGATTGAGCGGGCCTGTCGGTTGGGGGGTTGGTCGGCTGGAAGCCCGCCCGTTCCTATCCCCGCCGCGACGCCCCTAGAAAAGGCTGTAGACAAATGGCGCCAGGGCCGATCCTTCGGTCAGGACGAGGATCAATCCGATAAGGAGAAGCAGGACGAGGATGGGCGCGATCCACCATTTCTTGCGCGCACGCAGAAAAGTGAGGAACTCACGGGCGATGGCAAATTTGCCGTTCATCGGAAATTAAAACTGCTTCTCATAATCCGCCTCGCGCACCGGTCGTTTCCGCCAGTAGCTTTCCTCCTGCGTGCGGAACCGGAGCTCGACGCTGCGTTTGCCGAAGAGACGTTGCAACAGTCCGACCGGCGTCACAACCGCAAAGAAAAAGATCGTCAGGATGACCGGCGTCATGATCGCCCCGAGCACGATCGACAAACCCAACCAGACCCGGTGAAACGGTCCGAGCCAGGTCGGGACGAGAGCGGCCGCGAGGAGGAACCCGAGCGCGCCCGAGCCCCAAACCCAGGCCGTCGCGCGACCGCGGAAGACGAGCAGGAGGGTGATAAGCAAGAGAACGCCCGCCATCGTGAACCCGAACTTGCGCAACGCGCGCGGGGAGCGATCGAGCTTGCGGTATTCCGCGTTAATCCAGGCTAGCGGTGAGAAGCTCATCAGCGTGGGACGGTGCAGGTTTCGGGTTGGGCCGCTTTGGCGACGAGGAAATTGCCGAGCACGAGATAATCCATCCCGGTGCGCATGAAACAGCGGTAGGCATCCTCCGGCGTGCAGACCGGCGGCTCGCCCCGGACGTTGAACGAGGTGTTCACGAGCACGGCGCATCCGGTTTGTCTTTCGAACTCGCGTCAGCAATTGATGGAAGCGCGGATTTTCATCTGTCGAGACCGTCTGGACGCGCGCCGAGTAATCGACATGCGTGACTGCGGGAATCGTGGACCGCGGCGCGTTCAGCCTTTCGATAAAGTCCGCGCCCTCGACCTTCGTGGCGCCGTCTTTGCGCAGGTTGGATTTCACCGCCGCGACCAGGAGCATGTAGGGACTCGCTTCTTCCAGCTCGAAATAATCAGAGACCCGCTCGCGCAGAACGGAGGGCGCAAAAGGGCGGAAGCTTTCCCGGAATTTGATTTTCAGGTTGAGCGTTTCCTGCATTTTCCCATTCCGCGGGTCGGCCAGGATCGAGCGGTTGCCGAGCGCGCGGGGGCCGAATTCCATTCGGCCCTGGTACCAACCGACGACGTGACCGTCGGCCAGGAGCCGCGCGACCTCGGCGAAGAGCTCTTCGTTAGGCAATTCCGTCGCCGCGATCTTTTGCTCGCGCAGAAATTCGCGCGCGTCGAAGTCGGGACCGAGGAAGGAGCCCTGTTGTTGGTCCGCGCCGTTCGCCGACGACCTTCCGCGGACTTGTTTTCAAAATGATGCCAGGCCAGCAGAGCGGCCCCGAGCGCGCCGCCCGCATCTCCTGCCGCCGGTTGGATCCAAATCTTCTCAAAGGGCCCTTCGCGCAGGATCCGCCCGTTGCTCACGCAGTTGAGCGCGACCCCGCCCGCGAGGCAGAGATTGGGCGACTTCGTTAGGGCGTGGGCGTGGCGCGCCATGCGCAGCATCGCTTCCTCGACCACGGCCTGGAGCGAGCGCGCCACGTCCATGTGACGCTGGGTCAGCGCCATCTCGGGCCGGCGGCGCGGACCTTCGAAAAGCGCGGCGAAGCGCCGGTTCGTCATCGTTAGGCCGGCGAGGAAATTGAAATACTTCAGGTTCAGCCGAAGCGAACCATCGGGCTTGAGATCGATCAGTTCGTCGAGGATGAGATCGCGGAAGCGCGGCTCGCCGTAGGGCGCGAGTCCCATCACTTTGTATTCCCCGGAGTTGACCCGAAAACCGAGGTAGTAGGTGAAAGCGGAGTAGAGCAGACCAAGCGAATGCGGGAAGCGCATCTCGCGCAGAAGCTCGACCCGATTGCCCGTGCCGTGGCCGATGCTGGTCGTGGTCCATTCGCCCACGCCGTCGATCGTGAGGATCGCGGCTTCCTCGAAAGGCGAGGGGAAAAAAGCGGATGCGGCGTGCGATTCGTGGTGCTCCGGGAAAAGAATTTTTCCCTCAAATTCCAGCTCGCGGCGGATGGTTTCCTTGAGCCAGATCTTCTCCTTGATCCAGGTCGGCGCGGCCTTGAGGAAAGGTTGCAGCCCGCGCGGCGCCATCGCGAGCGAGGTGGAAAGGATGCGATCGAACTTCGAGAACGGCTTTTCGTAAAACGCCACCAGGTCCAGTTCGCTGCCGCTGGTCAGGCCCGCGGCCTCGAGGCAATAGGCGATGGCGTGCTTCGGAAAAGCCGAGTCGTGCTTGATCCGGGTAAAGCGTTCCTCCTGGGCGGCGGCGAGGATTTCGCCGTCGCGCACGAGACAGGCGGCGCTGTCGTGATAAAAGGAGGAGATGCCGAGAATGTTCATGCCGCGCCCGAGCGTGGTTCCACCTCGTGCCGGGTTCAAGCGACGAATCGCCCACGCATGAAGCAGCAGCTTGTGAATTGGGCGCTGCTCCTTGCGCTTCTCTTTGCTTTCCAGGAAGCGATCGTGCGCGCGATTTTTCCTTTGCCGGAGGTGACGAATTTCAACCGGGTGAATTACGCGGCTTTCGCGCGCGAGGGTGCGTCGTCGTTTTTGGCCAAGCGCCAGCCGGCGATGAACGCGTCGTTTCTTTGGAACTCAAAACCGGACCACGCCAGTTTCGTTAGTCATCTGAATCTCTACGGATTTCGCGACCGGCAGTGGAATGTCGCTGCGTCGGGAGGAGCGGAACGGGTCATGTTCGTCGGCGACAGCCTGACGGAAGGATTCATGGCGAACGATGACGAGACGATCGCGCACGGTTACGAAAGTGCCGCGGGAAATCATTCGGAGGCGATGAACTGCGGGATCGGCGGGAATGGGATTCCCGAATATCTCGCGTTGATTCACGACGCCGTCCCGCTCTTCCATCCGCGCCGGTTAATTGTTGTGCTTTATGCCAACGACTTGCCTGTAACGGATCGCGATTGCTGCCGAAAGAAACTTTCCGGCCGCAACGCTCGAACCCATGGACGCCGCGCTTGCTTCAAACACTCGCGCGGGTCGCCCGGCACGAGCCGGTCCCGCGTCGCTGGCATTCGCAGCCTGTTCTCTTTGTCCCGGTGGTGCCCGATCCCCTGAATCCCTGGTCGAAGCCGCCGCCGGAATTTTCCGCGGTCGATCCGTCGATCGCCGAAGCGATGCGCAAAGGCGACTTCAACCCGTTCGTCGTCGATGTGTTGAACAAGGCGGCGAGCGAGTTGCGCAAACCGATCGAGATGAGTGAGACCTTGCGGCAATTGCAGGACTTCACTCGCGGGCAAGGGACCGAATTGCGGCTCGTCTACCTTCCTTTTTCCACTCAGGTGTCCGATCGTTACGTTCCCTTCCAACAGAAATACGCCACGCAACACGAGGTCGAATCTTTGCGCGGTCCGGAATTTCAGATTCACCAGGAATCGCTCCGCCGCAGTTGCGCGGAGCTGGCGATTCCTTTCCTCGACCTGACTCCGCTCCTCCGTCGCGCCGAGGAGAATGGCGAGCATCTTTACTGGGATTTCGACGAGCACATGCGCGGCGCGACTTACACCAGGGTGGGGGCGACAATTTCGCGCTGGGTCAAAACCGGCGCCGAACCGGATCGACTGGAATGAACTTCGGGATAGCTTGGGCGCGGCGGTAACGAATTCACGATGCACCAACACTCGTTAGACCTGATGGCGGACTTTCGCCGCGAGCATCTCGACGCGCGCCAAAACGAGGCGCTCACGATTCTCGATCTCGGGAGCCAGGATTTTAACGGTTCCTATCGCGCAAGTCCTGGCGAACCCGCGCTGGCGTTACATCGGCGTCGACCTCACGCCGGGGCCAAACGTCGACCTCGTTTTGCAGGACGCTTACCACTGGCGCGAGCTGAAGAGCGAGAGCGCGGACGTGCTCGTTTCCGGGCAGACTTTCGAGCACACGGAATTTTTCTGGGACACGATGAGCGAGATCGCGCGCGTCCTGAAACCGGGCGGACTTTGCTGCATCATCGCGCCCTCCTGCGGACCGCAGCATCGTTATCCGCGCGATTGCTGGCGCATTTTCCCCGATGGCTTTGCCGCGGTCGCGCGCTACGCCCACCTGGAGGTGCTCGACGCGCAGACACAGTGGGAGGACCTCCCGCAATACGACAACGAGAACAACAAATGGCATGACTCGGTCCTCATCGCGCGCAAGCCGAAGCTCCCGCTCGGACTGCGCCTGCGGCTCGCGTTTTTCTCCTGGCTGAAGTGGCGTTTTCAGCCCGGGCCGGGACCGGCGGATACGATCGTGGAGGTCTTTCCGATGTTAGGCGGAGAATTGCGAGAAGCCGATTCGCTCTACCTGCGCTTCGCGCCTAACGAATGGCGGGATGTCGTCTTCCGGTTGCCGCAGGGCGCGGCCGGCGCGCCGCTCCGGATCGATTTTATCAGCCCGTTCCCGGTGGTCGACGTCGGCCGGATTCGCGTGAGAGCCGCTGGGAATACCTGCTACGACGCGGCGGCGGATCAGCGCTTCGGCGGGATTACCCTGGGCGGCGATGCCGAGCGCGTGCCGAACCCAAAATTTTTGCGAGTGAAAATCACCGGAATCGATCCGCAGCTTCATCTCCCGATGGTGACGATCCCGCCGGGCGAAGAAATTGAAGTGCACCTACGCCTGCGCGCGCACGATCCGCATCGTCTCGAGGCGGATCTGAAGTAATGGGAGTCGAGCCAGGCACGGCGGCGGCGCATGCGGTGGATCGCAAGCTCCATCTCCGCCGCATCGATGTCCTGCGCGCTCTTGCGATTCTCGCGGTCCTGTTGCTGCACTGGTTCGGCGCGACTTTTGGCGTCGATCATTTGCAGTGGAAAGGGCTGGTGCGCGATTTCGCCACTGCTCCGAGTGCGGCGTTCTGGGCTTTTTATCCGCTGAGTTACGGCTGGATGGGGGTTTCGCTTTTCTTCCTCATCAGCGGTTTTTGCATTCACGCTTCCGCTTTGCAGGCGGGCGAGCTGCGGGCCGGGAGATTTTTCTGGCGACGCTTCTGGCGAATCTGTCCGCCTTATTTCGCCTGGCTCGCTTACTTTGCCTGGCGCGACGGCCTGGATTTTTCGACCGCTGAAGGCCGTGCCCAGATTTTTTCGCACGTTTTCCTTTTCTATAATTTTAGCCCGGCCTGGATCTTCGCGATTAGCGGCGCCTTTTGGAGCCTCGCAGTCGAGGCGCAGCTCTACCTGCTTTATCCTGTCCTTTGGTTGATGCGCCGTCACTGGACGATGCGCGGCGCGCTGCTTGCCACGCTGGCGCTGAGTCTCTTCTCGCGGCTGGTCGCCGCCGTTGTTTTTACTGACTGGAGCAAGGATTTCTCCGGAACGGTCTGGACCTTTCCGACCATGCTCTGGTTCGACTGGACGTTAGGCGCTTACCTGGCCGAGGAATTCCTGGCCGGCCGCCGCGCCTTTCCCCGGTCGATCTTGCTCCGGATCGGAGCGGTGCTGGTTCTCGTGTTAGCCACGTTTTGGAAACCGGGCGACGCCCTGGCTTTCTCCCTCTCGTCCTGCGCCCTCGTCTTGCTCGTCGAAAGCTATCTCTGGCGCGAGCGGGATGTAAGTCTTTGGGAACGGCTTCTTGTTCCGTTAGGCCTGTGCAGTTATTCGCTTTATCTCCTGCATTATCCTTTTATCCCGGAGCTGCTGCACCGGATTCCGATCGCGCAGGGGATGCCGGAGCCATGGCATGCCATGATCGTCTTCCCGGTGGCTTTCGCGCTGCTTTTCGCGGTCGCTTACGCCAGTTATCTGACTTTCGAGCGCGGGAGTAGTCGGCTTGGGCGGATTCTGTGGCCGACGACGCGAAAAAGAACATGGGCGAGCCACGCCGCTCCCTAGCGATAGCGCGAGCCAATCTCAACTTGCGTACCGCAGGACGCCACTTGAAGTTGCTCGGCTATGTCCGGTCCTGAGAACGCAGATCGCTCTCTTTCCCTCGGTTCTTCAAGCGAGCCGCGCTTTTGGTGGCACCGGCTGCCGCGGAGCAGTTATGTGCCGCCAATTTTCGCGAGTCTGAGCGACGACGAATGGCAGTTGATGGAGGAATGGTTTGCCGAGACTACCCGCCAGAACCTGATCGGTGAATGCGTTGTCCCGATCATGTCGTTCCTTCATGGAATGGTCATGGGAAGCGGGATTCAGCGGATCGTGCAATTGGGCACGCATGCCGGTTACTCCTCCTTGCTCCTTGGTTTTTATCTGCGGCAGATGCACGCGCAGCACGGCCTTTTCAGTTTTGAAATCGACGAACCGCTTTGCCGTTTTGCGAGAGAATGGCTGGAGCGCGCCGGCCTCGCGGAGGTGGTGAGGGTGGAATTGCGCAGCTCGCTCGATCCCGCTTCGCCCGGCCTGGCCCGCGAGTATCTGGGCGGCGCGCCGGAGCTGGTTTTTCTCGATAGCTCCCATGAATACCGGCAGACGCTGAATGAGATCGAGGCCTGGTATCCGGCGCTCTCATCCGGCGGTTTCATCGTGCTTCATGACACGAGTGAATTTGCGGCCAGCTTTGACGTCACCGGCGAAGGCGGCGTCCGGCGCGCGCTGCAAGAATGGCGCGAGTCACATCCCGAGATCGAAGTGATTTCGCTCAATCACAACGTTCCCGCGATGGAAACGCCGGGGATGGTTTACCAGGATTTCTGCGGCGTCGGCCTGATCCAGAAGCCGGTCTAACGAGTCTAGCTTGCTGCTATTCAGGAAGCTTGGGCGTTTCTTCGCTGGCCGCAGGCTTTTCGCCGGAGGGAGCCGCTTCCCGCAGCGGTCGCGAGAGATCGTTTTTCACCCGGTCGAGGATGCCGTTGACGAAGCGCCCGGAGTCCGGGCCGCCGAACTCTTTCGCCAACTCGATCGCTTCATTGATCGAGACCACAGGCGGAATGTCGTCCCGGTAAAACATCTCGAAAATTCCCAATCGCAGGACGTTGCGGTCGACCGCGGAGATGCGGCGAAATTCGTAATTCTCGCAGTAGCGGGTGATGCGTTCGTCGATCTCGGGCAGGTGCGCGAGCATGCCGTCGATCAGCGGCTGGGCAAAAAGCTGCACCTTCGCTTTCGCCGGGCACAGCTCCCAGAACTCCTCGATCTTTTCCGGTCCCGCGCCGCCATGGAGATCGCGCCAGAAATGATATTGAAGCGCGGCCCGGCGCGCGGCGTGGCGTTTGCCCATGCTACTTGCGCAGTTCGGCGAGGAGGTTCGCCATTTCGAAGGCCGCGCGCGCTGCTTCGGTGCCGCGATTGATCTTGTCCTCCAAACAGCGTTTCCGGGCCTGCTCTTCGTTGAGGAGACTAAGGACGACGTTGATCACCGGGATGCCGTGCTCGAGTGAAATCTGCTGCAGCGACTGCGTAACGGAATGCGCGAGATGTTCGGCGTGGGGCGTTTCGCCTTGCAGGATCACCCCTAGCGCCACGATCGCGTCCGCGTTTTTCTGCCGGGCCACTTCCTGGACCACGATCGGGATTTCAAAAGCGCCGGGGACGAGATGCAAGACCACGCTCGAGGCGGGCGAAAGCGCGCGCAGCTCGTCGGTGCAATGCGTGACCAAGCCCTGGACATACTTGGCATTGAACTGACTCGCGACGAGAACGAAGCCGCGCTTCACATTCATGATGCGCGGCCTTGGCGGTACTAATTTCGACATCGGTGGTGTGGCCACGGTTTAAAGAAGGTGCCCCATTTTCACTCGTTTGGTTTCGAGATATTTGGCGTTATGCGGATTGGGCGCGCTCCGGATCGGCACCTGTTCGACCATTTGAATGCCGTAGCCCTCGAGTCCGACCACCTTCTTCGGATTGTTGGTGAGGAAACGGAATTTCCGCACCCCGAGATCATGCAGAATCTGCGCGCCGATGCCGTAATCGCGCAGGTCGCCGGCGAAGCCGAGCTTGGCGTTCGCTTCCACCGTGTCGAGACCTTCCTCCTGCAACTTGTAAGCGTGAATTTTCGCCGCCAGGCCAATGCCGCGACCTTCCTGCCGCATGTAAACCAGCACCCCGCCCGCTTCGCTGATCTGGCTGAGCGCGGCGTGCAGCTGGTTGCCGCAATCGCAGCGTCGTGAACCAAAAACGTCGCCCGTCAGGCACTCGCTGTGAACGCGCACCAGCGTCGGCTTGGACTTGGAGATTTTGCCTTTCACGAGCGCGAGGTGATGGGCGTTGTCGACGGTCGAGCGATACATGTGGAGCTCGAAATCGCCGTAATCGGTCGGCAATTTCACCACCTGCTCGCGCACGATTAATTTCTCGCGCAGGCGCCGGTAGGCGATCAGGGCCTGGATCGTGCAGATGCGCAGCTTGTGCTTTTTCTTGAATTGCATCAGCTCCGGCAGCCGCGCCATCGTGCCGTCGTCGTGCAGGATTTCGCAGAGCACGCCGGCCGGTTGCAGGCCGGCCATGCGCGCGAGATCGACCGCCGCCTCGGTATGACCGGCGCGCCGCAGCACGCCGCCTTCCTTGGCCCGGAGCGGAAAGATGTGGCCGGGCTGGACAAGGTCGTTAGGCCCGGATTTGACTCGCGCGAGCGTGCGGATGGTCGCGGCCCGGTCATGCGCGCTGATCCCGGTCGTGACGCCCTTGGCCGCGTCGACCGAGACGGTGAAATCGGTCCGGTACATTTCGCGATTTTGCGCCACCATGCGCTGGAGGCCGAGCTTGTCGGCCCGCTCCGCCACGATCGGCACGCAGATAAGCCCACGGCCGTGCATGGTCATGAAATTGATTGTCGGCGGGGTCGCCTTCTCCGCCGCCATGATCAGGTCGCCCTCGTTTTCGCGGTCGGCGTCGTCGGTTACGATCACGATTTTCCCGGCCGCGATATCGCGCAGCACATCGTCAATCGTGTCGAATTGAAAGGCTTCCGGCGCCTGGATGATCACCCTCTTACCATTGCCGTCGCGCCCGTCCTCGGCAACGGGGAATTCACTTCGCGCTCGACCCGACGATCGCTTCCGGCCGGTAAAGGTCGCGGTTACTCCCCTGAAACTCGGCCTTTAGCCGCACCCGGAACCGCGCGAGATCGACCAGATCCCAGCGGGTGAATTTCCAGCGGCCATCCTCCCGCGGCGCATGCTCAAACCCGGCCACGAGGTGCACCGCGTCGTCCAGCACCTTGTTCGTCGCCTTCTTCGGCTCGAAATAAAACGTGCGGAAACTGCTCTCCCGGCTGCCGGCGGCGTAGAGCTTCGGGTCGAGGTAATAAACGCGCTTGGATTCCTCATCCAGGACGCGCAGATCGGGATACCCGGAGCGTTGCGCATGGCCATCCGCCGTGCGCGGAAAATCGCAGCGCAATCCCGGCGCGGCGTCGAGCAGTTTGCGCATCAGGTCTTCGAAATGGCTGCTCGCCTCGTTGATCCGGGACACGTCCTGGATCGCGCTCCCGGGCTCGTTTAGTTGCCTAACGACCTCGTCGAGGACGCCGCCGATTTGTTTCAGGACGCGCTCGTCGGTTGGGTTCTTGGGATCGATGGCGAGCACCTTCCGGCCGGTCGTGTCCTCGATCACTTTTGCGAAAGGAATTTCGCGCAGTTGCTCGTCTTCCTTGAGAAGCCAGGGGATCAGCGCTTCGACCGGCTTTTCCGCCGGCGGCGGCGCGGCGCGGACGTTGGCGAACGTGGTAAGAACGATGACGCCGACCAGGAGGGCGCCACGGTTTGGTCTCCTCGCGGACCGGAACGCAAAGGGAAGGTAGAGAATGGCAAAAAAGAGCAGCGCCAGGCCTTCCAGTTCCAGAATGTAAATCCAGCGGGTGTCGGAGAGGTAATCGAGAATCGAGGCGACGACGGGTTTGTGAAGGAGGAAGCCGTAGTTCACGCCGGTCAGGTAATCGACCAGGAGCGTGGAGACGAGATAGAGCTGCGACCAGGCCAGGGTGCGCCCGACCGAGCCGAGGGTCGGTCGAAATCGGCGTGCGACGAGGAGGTAGATCACTCCGGCGACGATTCCGCCGTGGCCGACGAAAAAACTGATCGCGCGGATATCGGGGAAATCGACCTGGAGATTGGGCGTAAGGAGGGCTTGGAAGGTGCCGCCGATTCCCCAGAAGTAGGAGACCTCGGTCCAGCTGTGTCGCTTCGTGAGCAGGGCGACGATGATCGTGACCATCGCCCAATCGCAGAGCTGAAAGGGCAACGCCTGTTTCCAGAAGAGAAGCTGGTGCTGCCAGATGTAGACGGCGTAGCCGAGGTAGTTCGTGGCCAGGAGGAGAGCGACGCAGATCGCGACCGCGCGGTCGATTCGCTGCGAGTTCGTTAGGCGAACCGCGATCCCGAGCCCGACCGGGATGGCAACAATGAGAAAGAGGACGACGAGATGGGCGAAGCCGAAGACGCGAAAGACAGGTTCGGGATGCATGCGCGGGTTCGCGGCGAATCATCCGGCGCAACCCGCAGGCGCGTCAAGGCTCGTCAGTCGCGGGGCGAAATTTTGCCCGCTCCGGTGACGTTCTTTTGGACCGTGGGCGGGTTTCCCCCGTAAGTAACGCGGCCGGCGCCGGTGATCGCGGCCTTGAGCGATTTGGTGGCGTTGACCTCGGCTTTGCCGGCACCGGTGACGGCGACTTCCACTTCTTCGGTCTGGAGATTGTCCGCGTCCAGCTTGCTCGCGCCGGTCAGGCTCGCGACCAGGCGATTAACGCGGCCGGCGAGTGTGACTTTGGTCGCTCCGCTGGTCTCGAGGGTGAAGCGTTCGCCGCTTAAATCGGCCGCCTCCAGCTTCAGCGCGCCGCTCAAGTCAGCTCCGCCTAACGAGGGACTGGTGAGGACGATGGTGATGCCACGGGTCGGGGAGATCTGTCCCTGGATTTCGATCTTGAGCACGTTTCCGACGACTTTGGTTTCGATGTTGCCGAGCAAGTTCTCGTCGGTCTTGACGCTCAGGGAAGGCGCGCCCGGGTGCCATTGGATGTCGTAGAAACCGCCGGCGTCGATGCGGGTGAAAGCGGTGACCGGTCGTTGTTCGGTCTTGAGCGTGCCGTTGCCGCGCACGCCCCGCCAATCGCATCCAGCCGACAGCAGAACGAACAGTGAGAGGGCGATGAAGGAAAATTTATTTTTCATTGGGTTCTCCAGTGAGATGCGGCGAAGCACGATTTTGGATTCAAAAAAAGCCACATGCCTAACAAGAAGTCGGCGCGCGCTGGGCGAGGGCGACGCCGTGCGGGATCGCGCCCGCGACAAAACCGAGACATTCGACCGCGCCGCTCGGTTTGCCCGGGAGCGCGATGACCAGCGATCGGTCCACGACCGCGGCCAGGTTGCGGGACAGGATCGCGTTCGGGGTGATTTTCATCGATTCCGCGCGCATCACTTCGCCGAAACCGGGCAACTCGACCCGCATCAGGCCGCGGATCGCCTCGGGAGTGATATCGCGCGCGGCGATCCCGGTGCCGCCCGTCGTGAGAATGAGCCCGCAACCTTGCGCGGCGAAGGATCGGATCGTCTCTTGCAGCCGCTCCATTTCATCGGGCACAACCGCTTCCGCGAGGACGCTCCAGTTGTTCTTCGAGGCCACTTCTTTCAGGGCCGGGCCGCCGAGGTCGTCGTATTCGCCGCGGCTGGCGCGATCGGAGACGGTGATGATGCCGACGGTGATTTGCATTTTTTGACAGGATTAACAGGATTTACTGGATGGGAGAAGAACTCCGCAGCGGTCGTCTTTTCTAATCCTCTTAATCCTGTAAATCCTGTCCGACTTCCTTCTTCGTCTTGCGCACGAGGTGGACATCGTGAAGCCGCATCGCTTTATCGACCGCTTTGCACATGTCGTAGATGGTGAGGAGCGCGACGGAAACGCCGGTGAGCGCTTCCATTTCGACGCCGGTCTGGGCGGTGGTGCGCGCGGTGCAGGTGGCTTCGACGCCGGTCGCGTTGCTCGTTAGGCCGACTTCGACGTGGCTCAGGCCGAGGGTGTGGCAGAGGGGAATGAGTTGCGCGGTTTGTTTCGCCGCCTGGATGCCGGCGAGCCGCGCGGTCGCGAAGACATTTCCCTTCGCGATCCGGTCGGAGGCGATCAACTCGAGCGTGGCCGGTTGCAGCTCGATCCGGCCGCTCGCGATCGCCTCGCGATGACTGAGCGGTTTGGCCGAGACGTCGACCATTTTTGCGCTCCCGTCGCTCGCGATGTGGGGTCAAGGTTGGCGTATCCATCGCCTGTCAGCCGCCGATCGCGACCATCTTGCGGCCCGGTTGATAGGTGGTGCGAAAATCGTGCTGTTCCGGTTTGCGCTCCACGACGTCGAGAAAGAACTGGCGCAGTTCGTCGTCGCTCGCCCCGGCCCGCAACGGTTTCATGATGTCGAACTCGAGATAACTGCCGAGGCAGGGGCGCAATTTTCCGTCGCAGGTGAGCCGCAGTTTGTTGCAGCTCTCGCAGAAATGCAGGTTGGTCATCGCGCCGATGAAGCCGATGCGCTGGTCGCGCCCCGGGATTTGGTAATAACTGGCCGGCCCGTTCGTCTTGAACTCGGGCTGCGGAATCAAGGCGCCGAACCTGGCTTCGATCGCGCGCCGGGCTTCCGCGACGGGTAGGAAATTGGTCTCGGTCAGGACCTCGGTCGTGCTCACCGGCATCAGCTCGATAAAGCGAAGGAGAAGATTTCGCTCCGCCGCGAACTCGATCAGCGCGTTCAGATTTTCCTGGTTGCGTCCGCGGATCAGGACGCAGTTGATTTTGATCTGGGGAAAACCGGCCGCCACGGCCGCATCGATCCCGGCGATCGCGTCGGGCAACAAATCGCGGCCCGTGACGCGCGCGTATTCCTCCCGGTCGAGGGTATCGAGCGAGATGTTGACGGAATTGAAGCCGCAGGCGCGGACCGCCTGCGCCATCGTTAGGCCGGGCTCCACTTCCCGGGTCAGGAGGGTGCCGTTGGTGGAGAGGCCGATGTCGCGCAGATTCGTTAGGCCGGGCAGCTGCCGGAAGAGTTTGATCACGTCGCGCCGGGTGAGCGGCTCACCGCCGGTGAGGCGGATTTTCGTGACGCCGAGATCGCTCGCGATGCGGATGAGGCGAATCGTTTCCTCGAAGGTGAGGATGTCATGGCGCGGCAGCCATTCCTGCAATTCCTGTGGCATGCAGTAGGTGCAACGCTCGTTGCAGCGGTCGGTGATGGAGACGCGCAGATACGAAATGCGATGTCCGAAGCGATCCTCCATGGCCGAGGCTACGGTGGACCGTTTCCTGAATCAAGATGGGGCATTGGGGGAGGTTGTAGCGTGCGCTGTCCTCAGCGCACCGGAGGCGACGCTGCTTTCGATCCTGTTACATTTTTCATGGCCCGCTCCTCGGCAGGCGGTTTGACGCTGTTGCGCCCTCGCCTAGGTTTAATGCATGAAGCGTCAAATGTATTCGTGGGCGCTGTTGGCGTGCATCGCAACGGGCGCGTTGGTTCTCTCGGGCTGCAGCACGGTCGGGTCGCGGATCGACGCCGATCGCGCCACCTTCGAGCAGCTCCCGCCGGCGCAGAAGGCGCTCGTGAGCGAGGGCAAAATCCAGGGCGGAATGTCGCAGCAGGCGGTTTACATCGCGTGGGGCCAGCCGCAGCAAAAGAGCGCCGGAATGGTAAAGGGAGTCCCGACTGAGACCTGGGTCTACACCCTTTCCACCGCCGCTTATGGACCTTATCCCTATGGCAGATTTGGTTACGGCTATGGCTACGCTGGCCGCGTCGGTTATTATGGCCATCATGGGCGCCATCGTTTTTACGGGGCTTTTGTCGATCCTTATTGGGATCCTTTTTATTACCCCTTTCCTGCCACGGTCAGTTATCCGGTGAAAACGGTCTCGTTCCAGCGCGGCCGGGTCGTCGCTTACCAGTTTCTGACCCCGAGCGCTTATTGAGCCGGCTAGGCGCTCTGGACCAGGCGCCTAACGAGATCTTCGACGGTCACGATTCCGGTTAGCCGTTCCTGCTCGTCGAAGACGGCGGCGAGGGTGGAATGCGCGGCCCGCAAGCGGCGGATGGTGCGGTAGGCCGATTCACCTTCGGTGGCGGAAACGATGTGGCCCACGAATTGGCCCAGATCGCGCGGCGTTGATTGATCGAGCAGCACGTCGATCACATTGATCAGCCCGAGGGCGCTGCCGTTTTGCGCGATCACCGGCACGCGATCGATCCCGGTTTTTGCGCTCAACTCGAGGAGTTCCGGGAGGGTTGTCTCGGGGTCTGCCGCGACGACTTTTTCTCGCGGCACCATGACGTCGCCCACCTTGACGGTGCGGAAATCGACCACGTTATGGATCATGGCGCGCTCGGTCGAGCTGAGGGCGCCCTGGCGTTCGCTCTCCACCGCCAGCTGTTTCAAATCCTCGCGTGCGGCGAAGAGGCGAGGGGGTGCAGCGGTGCGCAGGAAAAGGAGTTGGCCGAGCCGGGAACCCAGTTCCAGGACCGGCCAAAGCAGACGCGAAGTGAAGACGAGCAGACCGGCGAAGGCGGCCAGGGCGCGGTAGGGAAAACGTCGAAAGAGCGACTTCGGCAAAACGCCGAGGAGGAAAAGATAAATCGGGCCCGCGACGAGGAGCGCGACCGGATAACCGGCAGTGCCTAACAATGTCACGAGCCGCTTCGTCAGGAGGAGCAGGCCCGTGATGTCGGCCAGGTTGGTCACGAGGAGGATGGTGGCGAGAAGGCGCTCCGGCTTTTTCAGGAGTTGATCGAGCAGGATGGCGGAGTGATTGCGCAGCTTCACCTGGTGCCGGAGTCGCACCTGGTCGAGCGAGAGCAGGCCGGCTTCGATCCCGCCGAAGACAAACGACACCACCCAGCAGATGAAAATGGCGATCCAGGAGATCATGCTTCGGAATCGAAAACTTCTGCCGGCGTCTCATCCGCCCCGGCCGCGGTTTTTTCGAGGAGCACTTTCTCGATCCGCTTCCGGCTGACCTGCCGGATGGTGATGGCGAGGCGCGGGATTTCGAGCCGCGCGCCAACGTTAGGCAAATAGCCCAGCCGGTTGAAAACATAACCGCCGATGGTGTCGATCCCGTCCGCTATCAGCTCGAAGCCGACGTGCTCGGTCAGGTCGTCGAGCCGCGCGTTGCCGCTCGCGAGAAAACGCCCGTCCTCGAGCGGCTCGATGTAGAGATCGGCGTCCCCGAGAGGCGCGGCATCGCTCAGGATTTCCTCGATGATGTCGCCCAGGGTGATGATTCCCTCTGTCCCGCCAAATTCATCGACCACGATCGCGAGGCCCTGCGGATGAGAGAGAAAACGGCGCAACAATTCGATCGCCGGCATCGTCTCGGGGACGAACGAGGGCGGGATGAGCGTCTCGGTATAATGCTCGGAGGGATCGAGCAGGAATTGTTTCACGTCGATGATCCCGGCGATCTCATCCGGCGTCTCGGCATAGACCGGGACCCGCCGATGCCGCCGTTCCTTGCAGAGCCGGATCGCCTCTTCGTTAGGCAAATCGTCCGGCAGGACAAAAGTGTCGACCCGCGGGGTCATGCAATCCTTCGCCGTCTTGTCGCCCAGCTTGATGATTTCCTGGATCATCTCGCCTTCCGCTTCGTGCAGCGTGCCCTCGGCTTCGCCCATCTCGACCAGGGTCTCGAGTTCTTCGTCACTGATCTTCGGCCGGACGCGCAGCCGGGCCGGAGTGAGGCGATCGATCACGAGCGTGCTGGCGTTTTCGAGCAAGTGCCCGACGCGATCGAGCAACGGCATCATCACCTTGAGGGTGAAAACGCCGAGCGGCCGAGATCCGGTAGGCGGTGGAAAGCGCGAGCAGCTTGGGGATGAGATCGCAGAAAATCACGATGAGCGCGAAAATCGCGAGCGCCGCCAGCCAGGCCGGAAGGTGGGTGATGAGCGGACCTTCCCAAACCAGGACCAGGCAAAGAATGACGAGCGGGACGTTGACGACCGTGTCGCCTAACAAGAGGACATTGAGGACGCGGCGCGGGTTATCGCGAAAGGTGCGGAGGAAATCGGCGAGCGACGGATGTTGCTCCTGGAGCCGCTGGATCTGGTGGCTCTTGAGGGTGAAAAGCGCCGTCTCCAGGCCGGAAAAAAGCGCCGAACAGGAGACCAGGAAAACGATCGCGAAGAGGAGAAGCGTGAGCCCGACTGCCGTCATTCCTTACCCGTGGCCGTATGCACAAAGCCCTCCCTTGGAAAAAGAATGCGTGCTCGGTTGCCGGTCATCACTGCCGCCCCGAAACTAAGCTTTCCGTGAACAAAGGCCAAAGGATTTCCCAGCTCGTCGAGCAACTGAGCGGCACTGCGTCCGGGGAGGCAGGCGGTGAAATCGCGGCGCATCCCTGTTATCTCGGGTTTTTCCGCTGCTGGAATGAGCAGCGTTATTACGAAGCGCACGACGTGCTCGAGCATCTCTGGCTGCAGACGAAATCGGAGGACGCGAATTATTTCAAGGGCCTGATCCAGGCCGCGGGCGGCTTTGTGCACCTGCAGAAACAGCACGCGCGGCCGACGCATCCGAAGGACGGGCGGCGGATGTATCCGGCGGTGCGGTTGTTCCGGCTCGCGGAGAAAAATCTCGCCCCCTACGGGCCGGTGCGGCACCGGTTTGAGGTGGCCGGGTTGGTGCAACTGCTCCGCCGGCAGGCCGAGGCGATCGTTTCGTCGGACTACCGCGAGAATCCGTGGAATCCGGAATCAGCGCCGCAGCTCACCGTCACACAGGCGTCTCGCCTGTAGCGTCGAGCGGGCGTCCCGCCCGCCGGTTGATGCACCAGAACCGGCGCCGGTCATGCCCGCTGCGGCGACGCTGCGGGCGGGACGCCCGTGCGACGAGACAGGCGGGACGCCTGTGTTACCGGGTGAAGATCAGCTTCGTCCCGGCGATCACGAGAACGACCGCCAGGACTAACGAAATCGTCCGCACCGGAAAACGCCGGCTGCCGAAATAGGAACCGGCCGTGCCTCCCACCACCGCCGCCCCGGAAAGGATGAGGCCGAGCGAAGGAATGGATCGGTGCGCGATGAAATAACCGGCCAGACCGGCGATCGAATTCACCAGAATGAAGAGCGCCGAGACCGCGGCCGCTTCCCGGATCCGGGCCCAGCGAAAAAAGAGCAGCATCGGCGTGAGAAAGATTCCGCCGCCGGTGCCGGTGAGACCGGAGAGCAGGCCGACGACGCCACCGAGGCCGATCGCCGCCGGGGGCGCGGGTGATTGGAC
This sequence comes from uncultured Verrucomicrobiae bacterium, assembly GCA_963740715.1. GTDB lineage: Bacteria > Verrucomicrobiota > Verrucomicrobiia > Chthoniobacterales > UBA10450 > Palsa-1392. The sequence goes on from CAVUGD010000031.1 coordinate 29,913, forward strand.
CTCTGGCGGATCGCTTTTTCGAAAAAACAAACGCGCGGCGGAGAAGAGGAGAACGAGGCCGATGAGGATTCTCAGGATCACGACCGGCAGTTCCAGGTAACCGCCGAGATACGCCGCCGGAACGGAAAGCACGGCAAAGGGCCAGAACAACTGCCAGCGAAAATAACCGGCGCGCGCGAATTGGATCGAGCCGATCGTCGCGACGAGGATGTTCAGGATGAGCGCGGTCGGCCGAATCGTCGAGGCCGCGATCCCGAACAGCGTCATGACCGCGATGTAGCCGGAGGCGCCGGCATGACCGACGGAGGAGTAGAGAAACGCGACAACGCCGATGACCACGAAAAGGAGTGCCAGATGCGTCGTGTCCACCGGTGCAACTGAAGCACATCCTTCCGCGGTGCGCTGGTTCTGTCATCGTTAGGCTTGCACCGCGGCGACCTTGCGCTTTCCGCCCGCCTCCACCTCGGTTAGGTTGCACGCGTGACTCCGACTCCACCAGCCGTGGCCGACGCGCGACCTGCGCACGTCGAGCACACCAACCGTCTCGCTCGCGAAAAATCACCTTACCTTCTCCAGCACGCGCATAACCCGGTCGATTGGTATCCGTGGGGCGAGGAAGCCTTCGCCAAGGCGCGCAAGGAACGGAAACCGATCTTTCTCTCGATCGGTTACTCGACCTGCCATTGGTGCCACGTGATGGAACGGGAGTCGTTCGAGAACGAAGAAGTCGCGGCCTTCATGAACTCGCGCTTTGTGAACATCAAAGTCGACCGCGAGGAACGCCCGGATGTCGATCGCGTTTACATGACCTTCGTCCAGGCCACGACCGGCGGTGGCGGCTGGCCGCTGAATGTCTGGCTCACCCCGTCGCTCAAGCCGTTTGTCGGCGGCACTTATTTTCCGCCGGAAGATCGCCACGGGCAGCCGAGTTTCCTCAAAGTGCTGCGCAAGATCGCGGACGCGTGGCAGAGCGACCACGGCAAGATCAGCGAGAGCGGAAGCCAAATCATGGCCGCGCTCGAGCGCTCGACCTCGGGTGGGTCGGCGGAGGGCGGGAAGGTCGATCCGAAGCTGATCGATGCCGCCTACCAGCAAATCGCACGCGGCTACGACACGCGCGAAGGCGGGTTCGGCAGCTCGCCGAAGTTTCCGCGGCCGGTCACGCTCGAGTTTCTTTTTCACGTCTACCAGCGTTCCGCGCCGAAGTCGGAAGCGGGCGAAGCGGCGCTGGGAATGGCGCTCTTCACCCTGCGCAAAATGGCGGCCGGCGGGATGCACGATCAACTGGGCGGCGGCTTTCATCGCTACTCGGTCGATGCGCTTTGGCGCGTCCCGCATTTTGAAAAAATGCTCTACGACCAGGCGCAACTGGCCAGCGCTTACCTCAATGCCTACCAAATCACGGGCGACCTGCGCTACGAAGCGATCGCGCGCGACACGCTCGACTACGTCCGGCGCGACCTGACCGATGCGAAGGGCGGATTTTATTCCGCCGAGGATGCCGACAGCCTAACGAAAGCGGGCGGGAAAGAAAAAGCCGAAGGCGCGTTTTACGTCTGGACGAAGAAGGAGATCGACGAGGCGCTCGGCGAGTACGCGGAGGTCTTCGATTATCAATACGGCGTGGAGGAGGCGGGGAACGCACCCGAGGGGAGCGATCCGCAGGGGGAATTCGAAGGCAAGAACATCCTCTACGAGCGGCAGACATTTGCCGAGACGGCGAAGCACTTCAAGCGCAGCGAGCTCGATGTCGATGAGTCGATGCGATACCGCCGGGCGACGCTGCTCGAGTTGCGGGCGAAACGGCCGCGGCCGCACCTCGACGACAAGATCATCACCGCCTGGAACGGGCTCATGATTTCCGCCTTTGCGCAGGGCGCGCAGGTGCTGGGCGATCCGAATTATCTCGAGACCGCGACGCGGGCGGCGGAGTTCGTGCGGGATAATCTTTACGACGCGAAAACGCGCACTCTGCGCCGCAGTTATCCGGGGCGGCGCCTCGGATATCGGCGGATTTGCGGAGGATTACGCCTTCTACATCCAGGGGCTGCTCGATCTTTACGAGGCCTCCTTCGACGTGCAGTGGCTGAAGCTGGCCGAGCAATTGCAGGCGACGCAGGACCGGCTGTTCTGGGACGAGAAAGGTGGCGGCTATTTTTCCAATACCGGCGACGACCCGAACATCTTGCTCCGGATGAAGGAAGACAACGACAACGCCGAGCCGGCTCCGAGTTCCATCGCCGCGCTCAATTTGCTCCGGCTCGGGCAAATCCGGGACTCGAAGGAGTGGCGCGAGAAGGCGAAGAAAACGATCGCCGCTTTTTCCGCGGCGCTGAATCATTACCCGAGCGCGATGCCGCAAATGCTGGTCGCACTCGACTTCAGCCTAACGAAAGCGAAGCAGATCGTGATCGCGGGCAAACCGGACGCGCCGGAGACGCGCGACCTGCTCGAGGAAACGCGGCGGCATTACCTGCCGAACACGATCGTGCTCCTGGCCGACGGCGGCGAAGGCCAGAAATATCTCGCGGGCAAGCTGGAGGAGATGAAGGCGATGGAGCCGATCGACGGGAAACCGGCCGCCTACGTCTGCGAAAATTTTGCCTGCAAAGCGCCGGTCACTTCCGTCGAAGAGCTGCGCAAGCTGCTGAGTCGTTAGGGCGCGCCGTCCACTTCGGCCGGGCGCGCGGTGGGAATCTTGCGCCGGCGCAGCCGCATCCAGTTATTCCAGGTTTTTCGCACGCTGTCCTTGGGGGTGAGGTATTCCTGGTTCAGCTCATTGCTTTTCAGGATCTGGGCGAGGAGGCCGCGGAGCGAAAAGTCTTCGGTGTTGAGAATGGTGTAGGCGGTCCCGATCGCGGCGTGATGGTGCGCGTCGCTCGCCGCGGTCATCGGCAGGCCGCGGAGCTTGGCGTATTTGAAGGCGTATTGATTGTAGCGGCGCAGGGTGGTGGCGGCGTTGAAGACCTCGAGGGCGTCGATCGGCAATGTGTCGAGAGTCGAGTGCCGGATCCCGGCCCGAAACAAATCATACGGGTGCGGCGGAATGGCCAGTCCGCCGCGTTCGTGGATGAGGTCGCAGACCTCGCGCGCCGGTCGCCCCTTCAGATAGGGAAGCGACGCGCCGATGCAGAGGAGGTGCCCTTCCGCGGTCGTGACCTCGACGCCGGGAAGGACGAGGAAATCATCCACCGGCATGCCGTCCTCGCGCATGAGGCCCTTTTCCAAAAGGTAGGTAACGCCGTCGTTGGTGTTGTGATCGGTCAGGGCAAAACCGTGCAGGCCCTTGGCCTTAGCCGAGGCGATGTTCTCCTCCGGGCTGGAGACGCCGTCGCCCGAAAAGAACGAATGCGTGTGCAGGTCGATCTTGAAGGGCATGCGCGGGAGCGTAGTTTGCGAGCCGCGAAATGCAAAGGATCGGTTTCGGAGGGCGTGCTGGACTTGGGGAGCAGCGGGGCAGTTCGGGAGGCAAGCAAGGCCCGCCTTTTCAACGCCGCCAGCAAATCGAGGCTATCGATCTGGAAGAGCGGATGGCCCCCGAGGATAGGTCCTCCCATTCCGGACCCATTTCTTGTTTGATTTGAGGTTCTAATTTTGCGGCCGGTTTGTGACCTTCCGATTAGAGCTTCGATTTCTCCAGGGTCGTGTCGGCATGGTTCACCGTCCCATCGACCGTGATGTCGTCGCGAAAGTTATCCTGAGTCACCAAGCCTTGACCCACGTTCATCCTGATCTCCTCCAAGTCTGTCAGGTTGACGACGCCGTCAGCGTTCACGTCACCGGTCCGCAAAGTCATCGTGGCAGATGCATCGACTGAGCCAGAAGTCCCGTTCACGCCGGGCACGGTCACGGTGATATCGGAGCCGTCGCAGGTAACGTGTCCAAGCTCTACCGTGACAGTCGAGTCGCTGATCGTGGTGCGGTTGACGTTGCCGCAGGTCGTGGTCGTGACGCCAGAGATACTGGTAACCGGCTGCGAGAAGGCAAACACGATGGTTTGCCGAAACATGCCGCGACTTCCGACCCGGCATTCAACGCCGGGGGTCCCGGTAAGCGGTAAATCAATATCGAAGTCACCGGCTCGGCCGTGGTCTTTCCTCGAGGCTGCGCTTTCCAATTCCATGGTACCGCCGACCGCCGAATCATAGAGTTCTGCGCTCGTGAGAAAAACCACTTTCTTCCCCGCAGCGACAAGCACCTGGCCATTGAAAAGCAGTGTCGCGGTAAAGAAGCCTCGCCCGTCGGCCATGCTGCCCGTCACCGTCCAGAGCCCGGTCGCCGGATCATAGAGTTCCGCGCTGGCGAGAGCATCGATCCCGTTAAATCCTCCAGCGATGAGGACCTGGCCGTTGGGTAGCAACGCCGCGGTATGATTGGATCGCGCCTTATTCAGGCTGCCCGTCTCGCTCCAGAGCCCGGTCGCCGGATCATAGAGTTCTGCACTCGGGGGATCGGAACCTCCCCCAGCGACGAGCACCCGGCCGTTGGGCAGGAGCGTTGCGGTATGATTCCATCGTTTCTCAGCCATGCTGCCAGTTGCCGTCCACCGCCCGGTGGCCGGATCATAGAGTTCCGCGTCCTTGCCCCTGTTACCTCCCGCCGAATAGGTCCCAGCGACGAGCACCTGGCCATTAGGTAGGAGTGTCGCGGTATGTTCGCCATGCTCGGTGGTCATCCTGCCCGTCGTGGTCCACTGCCCGGTCGCCGGGTCATAGAGTTCCGCGCTCGCCTCGGGGGCGAAATTCCCAGCGACGAGCACCTGGCCGTTGAGCAGGAGCGTCGCGGTATGATGCTCTCGCGCCGTGGCCATGCTGCCCGTCGTGGTCCACTGCCCGGTGGCCGGGTCATAGAGCTCCGCGCTCGTGAGATTGAGGCCTTTATTTCCTCCAGCGACGAGCACCTGGCCGTTGGGCAGGAGCGTCGCGGTATGAGAGGATCGCGCCGTGGCCATGCTGCCCGTTGCCGTCCATAGCCCGGTCGCCGGGTCATAGAGTTCCGCACTCGTAGTAGCGTTGTTAGTAGGGTCAAATCCCCCCGCGACGAGCACCTGACCGTTGGGCAGGAGCGTCGCGGTATGGGCGTCTCGCGCCGTGGCCAGGCGGCCCGTCGTCTCCCACAAACCAGGTGCTTCCGCTGGCGCTTTCGGAGCGATCGTTCCAGTTACAGATTCACTCCACCCAGCCAAAGCCGGGAGGACGGCGACGGAGCAAAGAGCAAAAACGACTAAAAGGCGTGGATCGAAGAAGGCGGAGCGGGAGGTGCATGTTTTTTTCATCGCCGTTTCCTTTTACACAGATGCGTTTTACCTCCGATTCGCCTGCGACTACAAGTCTGAAAGACAGGTCTGCTCCAGAATTGTAGGTGCTGGTGACCGTCCAACTGTTGCTGCTGGGCTTTATCTGCCCGCGCGCAGCTTGAAGGGGATGCATGGGGGCGTAGTTTGGCGGTCGCCAAATGCAAAATATCGGTTTTAAGGAATGGGCGTTAGTCTGCGCCGCGCTGGGTGAGGGACGGCAGTCGGTCATCATTCGCAAGGGCGGGATCGCCGAGGGGCGCGACGGTTTTGCCTTTCGGCATCGGGAGTTTTTTCTCTTCCCGACTTTCTTTCATGAACAGGTGGAGCGGGTGCGGCTGTCGGACCCGAAGCTGCCGGAGCCGCGGGCGGGCGAAGTGGAGATTCGTTACTTTGCGCGGGTGGAAGAGACCCGGCTTTTGACCTGCTGGGAAGATGTTGTTGCCTTGGCGCCGTTGCACATCCTGACCGAGGACGTGGTGCGGGAACGCTTCGAATACGACGCGGCGCCCGGGGTGCACGTGGCGTTTGTGGAGGTGTTTCGCCTCGATCCGGTCTGGCGTTTCCCGGATGCGAAAGTGTACGGCGGCTGTCGCAGTTGGGTGGAACTGCCCGAGCCGCCGGGCGAGTTGGAGTTGCTTCCGGTGTAGACGCTTCGCTCTGCGAAGCGCGGGGACTGGCGAGGCTCGGTCACCGGTGCGGCCGCGATGCGCAGGCCCGCGCCTCCCAGAGGGAGGCGTCTACACTGCGCCGGCGAGCAGTTCCACTTCCGCGCCCGGCTCTTCGGGATTGCGGTTGAACTGCAGGTCGTAGAGGCGGCGATAGTATCCGGACTCTTCGAGCAGCTCAGCGTGGGTGCCGACTTCTTTGATCCGGCCTTTCTCCATCACCACGATCTGGTCGGCGGAAAGAATCGTCGAAAGCCGATGCGCAATCGCGATCACGGTGCGGCCCTTGGCCAGGCGTTCGAGGGCGAGCTGGATCTGCTGTTCCGATTCCGAATCGAGCGCGGAGGTCGCTTCGTCGAGGAGGAGGATGGGGGCGTTCTTGAGCAGCGCGCGGGCGATGGCGAGGCGCTGTTGTTGGCCACCGGAAAGGAGGCAGCCCTTGTCGCCGATGACGGTCTGGTAGCCGTTCGGCTGCTCCATGATGAAGTCGTGCGCGTAAGCGGTCTGGGCGGCGGCGTAGATTTCCTCTTCCGTCGCGTCGAGCCGGCCGAACTGGATATTTTTCAGGATCGTATCGTGAAAGAGGAAGGTTTCCTGCGAGACCAGGCCGATCTGTTGGCGCAATGACTTTTGCGTGACGGAGGTCAGGTCGCGTCCGTCGATCCGGATCACACCGCTCGTCGGATCGTAGAGGCGCAGGATGAGCGAAAGAATGGTGCTCTTGCCCGCGCCGCTGGCGCCGACCAGGGCGTAGCTTTTCCCGGACTCGATCTTGAGGCTGAAATCCTTCAGCGCGTCTTCCACCCCGCTGGCGTAGCGAAAGGTGACGTGATCCAGCTCCAGCGCGCCCTGGGAATGGGGGAGAATCTCGGCGTCGGGCTTGTCCTCGACGCTGGAGGTCAAATCCAGGATGCGGAAAATTTCCACCGTCGCCTGGATCGAGCGCTGCATCATGATGTGCATGCGGCTGAGCGTCTTGATCGGATCGTAGAGCAGGAAAATTCCGGCGATCAGCGCCATGAATTTCGCGGCCGGCAGGTGCGCGAAGTAAACGTAGAGCAGGGCAAAGCCGACCCCGATGGCGGCAATCGACTCGACCAGCGGTGAGATCGCTTCCGTCGAACGGACGATGCGCATCATGTTCTCGAACTGGATCCGATTGCTGCGCCGGAACGACTTTTCCTGGTGATCTTCGCGGGCGAATGATTTCACCACCCGGATGCCGGCGAAGGTTTCCTGCATCGTCACCACCATCTGGCCCATCTCTTCCTGCTCGCCCTTGACCGCTTTGCGGGCGCGCCGCCCATACATGCTCAGCGGCACGAGACAGCTCGGGAAAAGGACCAGGGTCACGATGGTGAATTTCCAATCCATGTAGAGCAGCACGCCGATGCCGCTGATGATGGCGATCGGTTGCTTGAACAGGTCGCTGCTGAGACTGGAGAGCGCGTTCTGCATCATCCGGGTGTCGTTCGTGATCCGCGACATGAGGAAGCCGGACTGCATCTTGTTGAAGAAATCCATCGAGTGGCTCAGCATCCGGCCGAAGAGCTGAGTGCGGATATCGGTCAGCACTTTGGCGCTCACCCACGTCGTGTAGTAGGCGTTGCAGTAGCCGGCTACGCTGCGCGCGATCATGACTGCGGGAATGGCGAGGCAAATCAGGACGAGGGAATTGATGGGCGGGCCCTTTTCCAGGAGCTCCGGATGCGCCGCGAGCATGGTCGGCGCGGGTGTGGCCCCGTGGAAAACAACGCCGGCGACCTTGGCCAGGACCAGCGGCATAATGGATTGAATGCCGCCGGCGAGAAAGCCAAAGCCGATCCCGAGGGCGAGCCGCCCCTTGTACGGCCCGGCGTAGGAAAAGAGCCGCCGGTACGGAACCCACCCGATCTTGAGAAGGGTCCAAAGAGACTGCTTTTGCTTCGGGGTCGTGTTCTCGCTCATGCGACAGGCGCTGCCGGAGCCGACAGCAGCGTCTGCATAGCACCGATCACCGCTTCCGTCGAGATCTCCTTCATTGGGCGGGGCGGCTGTTTGGGCAGGAAATCGATCATCGGTGAAGGGTAACCGGCGCGCAAAATCACCGCCGGCGTCGTCCGCGGGCGCCAGTGGAAAGGGTTCGTCGGACCAAAAAGGGCGACCTGCGGCGTGCCAAGCGCGGCCGCGAGGTGCACCGGCGCGGAATCGATCGTGACCAGCAGCCGAGCCCGCTGCAACAGCGCGCCGAGGGAGAGGAGATCGAGCTGACCCGAAAGATCGACGATCGGGTGCTGGAGATGGGATTTGATCCGCGCGATGTGCTCCTGTTCCATCCGCGACTTGGCGCCCGTCAGCACGCAGCGCAGTCGCCCTTCCGCGGAAATCCGGTCGGCCAGTTCCGCCCAGCGGCGCGCGAGCCAGAACTTTTCCGACCGCGCGGAACCGGGATGCAGGACGACGAATTCATCTTCGATCCCGGCCTGGGCGAGGACCTCCGCCGCCTTCGACTGAGCGCTGGCAGGTAACGAGAGGTGCAACTCGCGCGAGACATCGTGCACCCCGAGCGGCGCGAGCAGCGCGAGGTGATGATCGATCGTGTGAACGAAGCGGACCTGCGACGGGACGAACTCGTTGTAGCTCAGTTGCCGCAGCGGCTCGCGCCGAATGGTGTCGTAAGTGATGCGCCGCTTGGCGCCGGAGAGCACGGTGAGGAGGGCCGAGCGATCGGTCCGCGAAAAATCGAGGCAGTAATCGAACTTCCTCTTCGCGACCGCGAAAAACTGCGGCGCATCCGAGATTCGCCCGCGCGCGACCAGGGTATGGTCGACGCCGGGGATCGCCGGCAGGAGTTCACGCGAGCCGTGCGCGGCGACGAGCGAGATCCGGGCTTCGGGAAAATCTTTTCGCAGCGCGGCGATGGCGGGGACCGTCAGGATGAGGTCGCCAATGCGCTTGAGCTGGATGAGGAGGATGTTCAACCGGCCCCTAACGAACCATCTCCATCGCCCGCTCGTAAGCGCCGAGCAGGCGAGTGCGAAAATGGTCCCACGTGAAATTTTCCACCACCCGTTTGCGGGCCGCGAGGCTCATCCGTTCCACGATTTCCGGATGATCGTAGAGATGCTTTATCGCCTCTGCCAGCGCGTCGATGTCGCCCGGCTCAATGATGATTCCCTCGACCCCGTCCTGCACGACATCGCCCGCTTCCCGGGTCGTGATTTGCGGCAGACCGCAGGCCGCCGCTTCGTAGGTGACCTTGGCGCTGCCTTCGCATTGCGAGGGGAAAACGTGAACCGTGGAATCGCGCAGATATTTCTCCGGCTCGCGCGCAAACCCGACCACCTTCACGTCGTCGCCGCCGAGTTTTTCCAGGTAGGGTTTCATCTCGCCATGAACGGAGCCGACCAGCCAAAGCTCGGCGTTCTTCAGATTCAATTTGCGCCAGGCCATGAGCAAATGATGCACACCCTTGCGCTCGATCAGCGCCCCGGAAAAAACCGCGCGAAAATGCGGCGGGCGCGTCCCGGGAGTAAACCGCTCCACGTCGACGCCGCGCGGAAGATAAAAGAGTTTCTCCTCGGGAAATCCCTGCACGCGGAAGGTCTCGGCCGCCTTTTCCGAGAGGACGAGAATCAGGTCGGCCAGGTCGTATTCTTCCAGGAAACGATCGCGCTGGAGAAGCAGCTCTTCTTTCCACCGCTTCGGCCAGCGCAGTGGCGCTTCCTCGACGCCGTTGTTCGCCGGGGCGCGCTTGATCTTGCCGCGATCGCGATGCCAGGTGGGAATTTCCACGATCGAGGGAATTCCGCGTTCCTTGGCTTCGCGCAGAGACAGCAGGCAATCGCCCGACCAGCTATGAAACAGATCGTAACGCCCGGTCGCGAGCTGCCGGGCCGCGATCCAATCGAGATACTTCTTTTTCGCCCCGTAGTAATAAGGGCTGTCGAGCGAGGAAAGGAGCCGCACCGGATGCCAGCGCAGGGAATGAATCTTGGCGGCGGGAATTTCCGTCTGCCGATTATCGTAGGCGACCGCCTTGCCCAGAAAGCCGCCACGATAGGAGGCGCGGAGCGTTTCAAACGCATCCGTATCCAGTCCCGAGCCGCCAATGCGCGCAAAAATCGAGTAGAGAAGCGATTTCGGTAGTTTCCCCGGGGCCATTGTCGTCGAGGATGCGCGCGGCGGGGCATTTAGAGTTTCACCCACCATGGCCTTATCATTATTGTTGGGAATGCGTTCAAGTAAAGGTAGAACTCCTCCGTGTCGTCCGAGATGAGCCGTCCCCGCCTAACGATTGGCCTGGTCCGGCGTGGTCATTCCGAGACCGGCGGGGCCGAGGCTTACCTCAAGCGTCTTGCCCGCGGACTGAGCGAATCGGGCCACACGACCCGACTCTTTACCGATGCCGCCTGGCCCGCGCGCGAGTGGCCCTGGGGACCGATCACCCGCCTCCGGGGCGAGACCGCGCACCGTTTTGCCGACGAGCTGGAGAAGATCAAACCGCGCGAACATTGCGACCTGCTCCTGAGTCTCGAGCGCGTCTGGAGCTGCGATGTCTACCGGGCGGGCGACGGGATTCACCAGGCTTGGATGCAGCGACGCGATGCGGCGTCCTCCATTCTTTCGCCGCTGGCTCCGCCACTTCAACGCCAAGCACCACGACGCCCTCGAGCTGGAGCGGGCGCTCTTTGGGGGCGGGGCCCGGCGCGTCATCGCCAATTCCCAGATGGTGAAACGCGAAGCGACGCAGTTTTACGGCTACCCGGCAGAGCAGATCGAGGTCGTGCCTAACGGCGTCCCGCTGGCCGATTTTCATCCCGACTCCGAGGCCCGGGCGTTGCGGCGCAAGATCCTGCGCCTGCGCGAGGACGAGATCGCGGTCCTCTTCGTCGGCTCCGGCTGGGAACGCAAAGGCCTGCGTTTCGCGATTACCGCCGTCACTTCGTTAGGGGGAAACTTTCGCCTCTTCGTCGCCGGCCGCGGCCGTGGGCGCAGGGTCGGTGGAGGTGTTGTCCAGCGGCTCGGAGCAGTGCGCGACCTGCCCGCGCTCTACGCGGCCGCCGACATTTTCGTTTTGCCGACGCACTACGATCCGTTTTCCAACGCCTGCCTCGAGGCGCTCGCCTCCGGGTTGCCGGTCATCACCACGCGCGGCAATGGCTTCAGCGAAATCATCGAGCACCGGGTGCACGGCTCGATCATCGAGCAGCCCTCAGATACCGCGCAGATCGAAGAGGAACTGCGTTATTGGGCCGACCCCGTTCGCCGCGAAAATTCGCGCGCCGCCATCCTCGAACGGGCCGGCCATTTCGACATCTCCGTCAACGTCCAGCGCACGCTGGCCGTCTTGAATCACGTGCCCAGGGCGGAGGACGTGTCGGGAAAAATCCGGAAGACCTGATCGAGTCGCGCGATCTCGAAAATCGGGCGGACACTTTCCTGCAAACCGCTCAGGGCAAACTTCCCGCCGTAGCTGCCGACGTTTTGCATCGCTTCGATCAGGACCGCGAGCCCTGAGCTGTCGATGTAGCTGACCTTGGAAAGGTCGACCACCAGCTGCGACGGTTTCTTCGCGATCAGGTTGGCGAGGGCGGTGCCGATCTGCGGGGAAACGTGCAGGTCGATTTCGCCTTCAAGAGGCAGGATGCTCGGTTCGGTGTTTGCCATCGCAGGTGGCAAAGCATGTCACTCTTGCTTGTTCCGTCAATTTCCAACTCGTGCTCCTGCTCGTGATCGTAATCGACAGAAAATCGAGCACGAGCACGATGACGAGGCCGGTTACCAGCCCAATGTCTCGAATCACCGCGTCCACTTCGGAAAAATCATCCACGATCCGATCGGGCTCATGCTCGGCCAGTTGCTCGCGCGTGAAGCTCCCGGTCGCGACCGCAATGGTGCGCGCGCCGATTGCTTTGCCACACGCGATATCGTGCGGCGTGTCGCCGATGACGTCGATCTCCGCGGCCGCGAAATCGATCGCATGCCGCTCCCGCGCGCGGCGCTGGGCAAAGGGACCGAGCTCGTTCCGATCGTGGTGGTCGTCGGCAAAAGCGCCGAATTCAAAAAAATCCCAGAGCCCGTAATGCGACAGTTTCAGTTTCGCGCCGCGCTCCATGTTGCCGGTGAGAAGGCCGAGAATATTCTGCGGCCGTTCGCGCAGGCGCAGGAGCAATTCGTTCACTCCCGGCAGGACGGTTCCCTTCCGCTGCGGAAGCTCCCGCGCCAGGAATTCGAGATAGAGATCGAGGAATCCCGAGGTCGTTTCCTCATTCACCGCGATATTTTGCTTCCGCAGGATTTGGTGAACGATGCCGGTGTCGGTTTTGCCCGCGATCTCCACTCCGCGCAGGTCGTCCGAAATGCCGAATTGTTGCTGGAGAACGTCCTTGAGCGACTGGATTCCGGCCCCGGCGGAATCGATCAGCGTGCCGTCGATGTCGAAAAGAAGAAGCCGCCTGGATGAATTCAAAATGTTTCGGGTTGCCGGGACCGGCCTTTCAATCTGAAATCTGAACTTTGCAATCGAAAACTCCCTACCGCGGCCGGCTCGCGCCTTCGCCCACCGGCTACTTGCACGCCGGCCACGCCGTCACTTTCTGGCGGGCGCAGGAGCGGTCGCGAGCGCGGGACGGGCAGTTGCTTTTGCGAATCGAAGATCTCGATCGTGATCGTTGCCAGCCGGAATTTCTCGCGGCCATCGCGGAAGACTTGGGATGGTTTGGATTGCAATGGGAGGGCGCGCCGGTCTTGCAGAGCGAACGCCGCGCGCTCTACCTCGCGGCCTGGCAGCGGTTGCGTGATCGCGGGTTGATTTATCCCTGCACCTGCACGCGACGCGATGTCTTGAGCGCGGCCGGCGCGCCGCACGCCGAGGATGAAGAACCGATCTACCCCGGGACCTGCCGCCCCGCTGGCCTAACGATTTCGGAAGCGGGCGATCCGGCCGGGGTGAACTGGCGTTTCCGGGTCCCGGACGGTGAGGCGCTGGAATTTCTCGATCAATCCGCCGGCCCGCAGCGGGCCATCGCCGGAGTGGAGTTCGGTGATTTTGTGGTCTGGCGAAAGGACGATGTGCCCGCCTACCAGCTCGCGGTCGTGGTCGATGACGCCGCCATGGAGATCACCGAAGTGGTGCGCGGCGCCGATCTGCTTCGCTCAACTTTTCGGCAGCTTCTTCTTTACCGCGCGCTCGATTTGGCGCCGCCGGATTTCTGTCATCTTCCGCTCGTCACCGATTCGTTAGGCAAACGGCTGGCCAAGCGCGATGACGCGCTTAGTTTGCGCACCCTGCGCGCGCAGGGCGTGACCCCGGAGGAAATCCGAGAGCGCGGCCTGTAGGCTTCACCCGTGTAGGGCGCGCCATCTTGGCCGCCCGGGGGTTCGCTGCATTTCGCAGCCCAGGTTCACTCCGCAACCGGGCGGCCAAAATGGCACGCCCTACAATGCCGCGACCGGATCAGGCCCCGCCCACCGCCATCACGGCCCGTGAATCTGCAGCAGCCCGAGCATGCTGATGAGAAACGCCAGCACCGCGACCGCGGCCGCCGCCAGGATCGGGAGCGCGAACTTGTCCTTCTCCTTCTGCCGGTTTGGGAAAGGGGAGGCGTTGGCGAAGTCGGCCGGCTTGGCACTCATTTCGGCCGGGCGCGCCTCGATCTCGCCCGCCTCAGGCAAGGGTTGCGCCTCGCCCGTCGCGTCCGATTCAAAACGCGCCTCGACTTTGCCAAAACGAATCCGGTCGCCCAGGCGCAGGAAGGTGTCGGTCACCAGTTCGCTGTTCACCCGCGTGCCGTTAGTCGAGCCCAGATCCTTCAGCTGGTAGCGGTCTTCGATCAGGAGCAGTTGCGCGTGCCGGCTCGAGACCGATGGGTCATCGATCTGGAGCATGTTGTCGGGTCCGCGCCCGATCGTGATCCGCTCCTCGGTCAATTCATGCGTCGCTTTGGAGTCTTCCAGGAAAACGGAAAGTTTCGGCATGGCGGGAGCAGTATCAGGTGTTGAAACGGAGAGCAAGGCTCGGGTGAATCACTTCTTCTTGAAGACTTCGACCGCATTCCATTCCTCCGCCGGCGGCGCGACTTCGTATTCGAGCGCACGTTCCAGATACATCTTCGCGAGGTGATCGGTCGGGTAGAACTCGAGGAAGCGGGAGAATAAGATTTTCGCGTTCTGGAAATCGCGCTGCCGGAATTTCTGAAAACCTTCTTCGTAAGTTTCGAGATGCCGCAGCAATTCCGGGTCGATCTTTTCGTTTCGCTCGCCGATCAGGGTCGAGATCTCGACCGGCTCCGATTTTCCCTTCACCTGCACCCGCGCGACCGAGCGAACGTGAAACTGCTCGCGCACAAACTCCGTCGCGGTCGGGCCGAGGATAATATCGACCGCGTAGGTTCTCGTTAGGCCTTCGAGCCGGGAGGCGAGGTTGACCGCGTCGCCGATCACGGTCGGGTCGGCCTTTTCCTGCGAGCCGATGTTTCCGCCGAGGACGTCACCCTGGTTGATCCCAATCCCGATCGCAAAGGGCGCGATCCCGGCGGCATGCCAGCGATCGTTCAGGATGCGCAACTCGCGCCGCATCGCGAGCGCGGCGCGGGCCGCCATCCGCGTGTCCTCCTCCGGTCCCAGGCTGCGCACATTTCCCCACACCGCCATGACCGCGTCGCCGATGAATTTGTCGAGCGTCCCGCCGTTCTCGAAGACCGCCGCCGTCATCCGGCTGAGGTATTCGTTCAATTGCCTAACGAGCGCTTCGGGATCGGCGTTTTCCGTCAGGCTGGTGAAGCCGACGATGTCGGAAAACAAAACCGTCGCCGGAATGCGGACGCCTTTCAGGCTGCTGTAGAACCCGCCGGGATTATCGAGAATCTCTTTGACCAGGTTTTTCGAAACGTAGCGCTCGAGGGTGCGCCGGGTGCGCAACTTTTCGATTCGCTCGAGGACATACTCGAACCCGAGCGAAAAGAGTCCGCTGAGCAGAAACGCGCTCAGCACCGGCACGGTGAGGAGAAGGAAACCGATGCGATCGTACGCCAGCCGGCTGGCGAGCAGGTAGACCGCACTGATCGCGACCAGGCTGATCAGGCAGACAACCGGCCGCCTAACGAACGCAATCAGGAGCCAGGCGAAGACACCACCCGCGCCGACCAGGCCCAACATCCAGTTCAGCGGAGTCGGGCGCAGGAATTCATGCCCCAGGGCCGCAGCCATCGCCTCGAGATGAAGCGCGGGCCCGAGCGTGTTTTGACTCATCGGGGTCACGACCACGTCGTGCGCGATTTGCGAGGTGGCCCCGATCATCACCACCTTGTCCTTGAAGAATTTGCCGTCTTCGAAATTCGCTTTCCAAAGTCTCGGATCGAACACTTCGTAAAGCGTGCGCGGCGGATAGGCGCCGACTTCACTGAAGCGGAGGAGACGAGCGCGTTGATCGCGCGGCACATCCGCACCGTGGCCGAGTTGCTCGAGCCCGCGCGCGGCGAAGGATGCGAAGACCTCGTCGCCGGGGAAGGGAGCCTGCCCAGCCAGTTGCCGTTCCGAGGTGGTGAAGGCCGCGGTCCGCACCTTGCTGATCGACAAAGATATCCGGCCAGAAATTGACGTAGCCGACGCGCGGATCCGAGGTCGGCGGCGGCGGAATCAAGGTGGAGTTCGGGGTGACGATCTGGAGCGTGGCACGCCAGGTCGATGTTGGCTCCCAGCACCACGCGATCGCGATATTTCTCCAGCGCGGCGGCGAAGGCCGGGTCGCCGTCGTTAGGCGGACTGAAGATCGAGATCGAACATGACCAGCCGCGCCCCGGCCGCGAAAAGCTTGTCGAGCAGGATGGCCCAAACCTCGCGCGACCATGGAAATGGCCGCTCGGTCATGAGCTGGAAGGCGCGATTATCCACCAGCTCCTCCGGCGAAAGCGGCGGCATTTCGAGCGTGCTCTGGTCGATCCCGAGCAGGACGAAGTCGGCGCGGGTGGGAGTCTTGCGCCCTTCGCGCCGGAGCAAATCCTCGAAAGATTGTTCGCCGCGCCAGGGAGCGGAAATGAAGGGCGCATCGACCCATTGGCGTCCGAGCAGAATCAGCCCGGTCCAGAATCCGCAGATCAGGAGCAGGATGAGGAGGCGATGGCGGCGCAGCTTATGCACCGGGCCATACTAGGAAAGCTTCCGTTCCCGGCCAATTCCAATTTAGTTTGCGCGGGTGCGCGAAGAATTTATTTGCCCGACCTGCCACCTGCCGCTCGGCCAGGTGAAAATGGCGCACGGCATCTTTTGGGCCTGCCCGCAGTGCGGCGGACGCGCCCTCAGCGTCGAGCTTTTGCGCCGCACTTTTACGAACGAATCGATCAACCCGTTCTGGCGACATGTGATCAGCGATCCAGCGATCGGGCCAGCGCGCCTGCCCCTGCTGCGGGCGGCGGATGCTCGAGGTCGCGCTTGCGTGACGGACCCGATTCGCCGCAGGTCGATGTTTGCCGGCTTTGTCATTTCGTCTGGTTCGATGCGAACGAAATCGCCGGGCTGCAACCGCGCCCGCTCCCGGCCGCGCCGCCCGAGATGCCGGCGGCGGCGCGCGAGGCGATCGCGCTTCTCGAGGTGAAACGCATCGCGGCCGAAGCCGAAGGGAGCGACTTCGCTTCCGAGGCGCCGGACGAATGGTGGAAACAGTTCGCGGCCTTTTTCGGCGTGCCAGTGGAATTCGACGCGCCCGGGCTGGAAACGCGGCCCTGGATCACCTGGCTGCTCTGCCTAACGATCGTGTTGGTCGGGATCATGACCGCTTCCGACCTGCGAACCTGGGTGGATGAATACGGCCTCATCCCGGCCCAGGCCGGGCGGCACCATGGCCTCACGTTCGTCACTTCATTTTTTCTCCACGCCGGCGTCATTCACCTGCTCGGCAATCTCTATTTCCTCTTCGTCTTCGGCGATAACGTGGAGGACTTCCTGCGCTGGCCGCGCTACCTCCTGCTCATCGTGGTCGCGACGCTGGCCGGCGATCTCTTGCATATCGCGGCCGAGCCGCGCGCCTCGATTCCATCCATCGGTGCGAGCGGCGGGATCGCGGGCGTGATTGTTTTCTACGCGCTTCAATTTCCCCGCATCCGGCTCGGCTTTCTTTTTCGCTACTGGTTTTACTTTCGCTGGGTTCGCCTGCCGGCGTGGTTTGCGCTCGTCCTTTGGATCGCTTTTCAAATCATCGGCGCGGCCCAGCAGCTTGCCGGCATGTCGTCGGTTTCCTCGCTCGCTCATCTCGGCGGCGCCGGCGTTGGCTTGCTCGCCTGGCTCCTTTGGCGAGAACGAAATCCGCGCGCGGATTTGGCCTAACGTTTCTGCAGAATGCAGGTCCGCTGCCCGCAATCGGGCGCGCGAGATTCGAGAATCTCGAGGTCCAGCTTCTTCGCCCAGGTCGCGAAAAAATCTTCCGAGAGAAAAATATCCATCGGTTTGTCCTGCCGCTGCTGGGCCGAGCGGACGTTAGCCTCGAAAATTTCCCAATGTTTCGGGTCCGCGATGTCGAGGTAGGAGGCGACGATCCGGCCGCCCGGTTGCAGGACGCGGCGCGCTTCCTCGAGGTAGAGAAACGATTCCTCCTCCAGCAAATGGGTGAAGACGGAAAAGAAACAAACCATCTGCGCCACCCCATCGGCTTCCGGAATCTTCGGCTCGGTCACGAGCTCGAAGCGCCACTTCGGTTGCGCGCATTTCCCGGCCGCGAACTCGAGCATCTCCGGCACGATATCGATCCCGAGATAACGCATCGAATCGCGCCAGGGCGACTGCGCGATCGCAAACGCCAACCGGCCCGAGCCGCAGCCGACATCGATCAGGTAATCGTTTGGCTGGAGCCCAAAGCGCACCAGCCGCTCGCGCAACGCCTCCCCCATGACCTCATAATCGCCTCCGACCGCGAGCGACATCGCCGTCGCGGGATCGTTCTTCGCGAGCAGGTTCGTCATGTGGTCGGCGTAGGAGAGCCGGGCGTTTGGCCGCACCCGATTGCGCGCTTCCTTCTCCGCCCGGCGCTCTTCCTTCGAGCCCGTTCGTCGGGAATGAGGTGCAGTTTGCGCAGAAGGCTTTTCATTGCTGGTTTAGGGCGACCCGGAGAGCCTCGCAGAAAAACGATTTGAGCAACAGCGGTTCAGGTTTACTATGGGCCTCCGCTGCGCTGGTCGCGCGGGATTCTTTGCCCACCTGGTCCGGGCTCGCAAGAGCTGGCCGATTCAGCGAATGAGGTCGGGCAAGCCTTACATAAACACAAGAACAATTCGCTGAAACAGGAGCCCCGCCTCGGCGGGGAATAACAACATGCCAAGAGCCACAAACGCGCCCGCCAGCCGGGAGCGCCGCAAACGCGTCCTCGACACCACCAAGGGTTACCGGGGCCGCCGATCGAAACTTTTCCGTTACGCGAAAGACGCGATGATGAAGGCCAAGTATTGGGCCTATCGCGATCGCAAGACCCGCAAGCGCAATTTCCGCATGCTCTGGGTGCAGCGTCTCAATGCCGCCGTCCGCGCGCAGGGTCTTACCTACAGCCGTTTCGCCGAGGGCCTCAAGGCCTCCGGCATCGGGCTCGACCGGAAGATTCTTTCCGATCTCGCCGTCACCGATGAGGCCGCTTTCAAGGGCATCGTCGACCAGGTGAAGAGCGCGCTCGAGAAGAAGCAGAACGAGTCGAAGAGCAAAAAAGCGGCGTAAACTTGTAGCGTGCGCTGTCTCAGCGCACGATCCCGTTGTCCGCCGTGACAGCGGACGCTACAACTATGACGCATCCGCTCGAAGAACTGCGCGACGCGGCCCTGGCCGAGATCGCCGCTGCCCCTAACGAACAGGCATTGGACGCCGCGCGCGTCCAGTATCTTGGGCGAAGCGGCAGCATTGCGGTCTGGGGCGAGCAGATGAAGTCGCTCTCGAAAGAGGAGCGGCCCGTCGTCGGCAAGCTGCTCAACCAGGCGCGCACCGCCGTCACCGCCGCGCTCGAGGAGGCGGGTGAAAAACTCCGCGCCGCCCGGGAAGCGGGCGCACTGGCCGAGATCGACATCTCGTTGCCCGGCACGCCTAACGACATCGGCGCGATTCATCCGCTGACCCAGATGCTCGACCGCGCCATCGGGATTTTTCACCGGATGGGTTTCGCGCTCGCGGAAGGCCCGGACGTGGAGGACGAATGGCATTGCTTCGACGCGCTCAACACCGCGCCCGATCACCCGGCGCGGAACGAGCAGGACACTTTCTTTTTACCCGACGGCCGGCTCCTCCGCACCCACACCTCCACCGTGCAGATCCGGACCATGGAATCGGCGCCGCCGCCCATCCGCGTCATTGCGCCGGGCGCCGCTTTCCGGCGCGATGAAGTCGACGCGACGCATAGCGCGCAATTTCACCAGATCGAAGGTCTCTACGTCGACGAGCGGGTGAGCGTGGCCGATCTCAAAGGGACGCTCGAATATTTCCTGCGCGAACTTTTCGGGCCCGACACCGCGGTCCGTTTCCGGCCGCATTATTTTCCCTTCACCGAGCCGAGTTTCGAGATCGATGTGAAATCGAAGGCGCTCAAGAGCGGCGAAAAATGGATCGAGGTCTGCGGTTGCGGGATGGTGCACCCGGCCGTCTACGAAGAAGTGAACCGCGCCCGCGGCGACACCGCCTACGATCCGGAAAAATGGACCGGGTTCGCCTTCGGCCTCGGGATGGACCGGCTCGCCATGATCCTGTTCGGGATCCCGGACATCCGGCTTTTTTCGCAGAACGACCTGCGCTTCTTGGAGCAGTTCGCATGAGCGCAAACCTGCTCCTTACGTGTTGTCATCCCGAGTCGGCGAAGCGCGGCGAGGGACCTCGCAGTCGCAGGTTCGATGATCGAGCGTGCGATGGGCGTCGCCCACCGCTTGGGAGGTCCCTCTCCGTCCTGCGGCGGATCGGGATGACAATTTGTCGTGGAGGCGAGTCATGAAATTTTCGCTGAACTGGCTCGGCGAATTTGTCGAGTTGCCTAACGACGTGGCGGAGCTGAGCGAACTGCTCACTCTCGCCGGAGTCGAGATCGAAGGAATCGAGAACCGCGGCGCGAATTTCGACCACGTCGTGGTCGCGCAGATCAACGCCTCCGCCCAGCACCCAAATGCCGACCGCCTCAGCGTCTGCCAGGTCGACGACGGCAGCGGACAGCCGCGCCAGATCGTTTGCGGGGCGAAAAATTACAAAGTCGGCGACAAGGTGCCGCTGGCGCAGCCGGGCGCGGTTTTGCCGGGCGATTTCAAGATCAAGGCAAGCAAACTGCGCGGGGTGGAATCGCAGGGGATGCTTTGCAGCGGGAAAGAACTCGGCCTCGCGGACGACGCCGACGGACTTCTCATCCTCTCGCCCGAAGCCAGGATCGGCGCGCCGATCAGCGAACTTTTCCCTAACGACACCATTCTCGACGTCGAGATCACGCCCAATCGCGCCGACCTCCTCAGCCACTACGGTCTCGCGCGCGAAATCGCGGCCTTGACCCAAAAACCGCTCCGCGCGCTCGAGATCGCCGAGCCGCCGACCGCGACCGGCGATGCGGTACAGATCAGCGCGCCTAACGAGTGCCCATTTTATTCCGCCCGCCGGATTGCGAACATCACCGTCGGCCCGAGCCCGGATTGGCTGCGCGCGAAACTCGAAGCGGTCGGGCTGCGCGCGATCAACAACATCGTCGACATCACCAATTTCGTGATGCTGGAACTCGGCCAGCCGCTGCATGCCTTCGATGCCGACAAGCTGGAAGGCGCGATCAACGTCCGGCTCGCCGAGCCTAACGAAAAGTTCCTCGCCCTCGACGGACGCACCTACAACCTCGACGCGAAAAACATGCTCATCGCCGACGCCGCGCGCGGGATCGCGATCGGCGGCGTGATGGGCGGCGAAGATACCGGCGTCACCGGCACGACTCGCAATGTCCTGCTCGAGAGCGCCTATTTTCTGCCCGTCCAACATTCGCCGCACCGCGCGCAATTTGAATCTCCCGAGCGACGCCAGTTATCGTTTCGAGCGCGGCGTCGATCCCGGGATGGTCCTGCGCGCTTCGGAGCGGGCCGCGCAATTGATTCGCGAAATCGCCGGCGGCGAACCGGCCAACGAAACGATCACGGCCGGCACCTTGCCCGCGCCGCCGGCCGGGTTCGCCCTGCGTTATGCGCGCTGCAATGAATTGCTCGGCGTCGCGGTCGCGCCGGCGGAAGTCGATCGGATTTTGGAAGGCTTCGGCGTGCACAAACTCGGCGCGACCGAGGAGCAGGCGAGCTGGCGCATTCCGAGTTACCGCTCCGATCTGCGCCGCGAAGTGGACCTGATCGAAGAGGTCGTGCGCGTCTTCGGGATCAACCAGATTCCGGCCGCGGATCGCAGCCGGTTCACTCCGGTTTCGGCCGCCGATCGTCGTTATGATTTTGAAATGCAGTTGCGGCAGCGGCTGGTCGCGCGCGGTTTTTCGGAAGCGCGCACTTCCGCGCTCGTCGGCCGACAGACGTTAGGCACCGGCTTCGCCGCGACCGCGGTCGAGTTGCGCAACCCGTTGAGCGAGGACCACGTCGCGCTCCGGCCGAGTTTGCTTCCCGGTCTGATCGCCGCCCTGGAGCGGAACGTCCGCGCGGGCGCGAAAAGCGTGCGGCTCTTTGAAATCGGCCGCGTTTTCCTGCCGCCTGATGGCAACGAAGTTCGGCGCCTCACTCTTCTTCTCTGCGGCGCGCGCGAGCGGTTCGACGCATTGGCGCAGCGGCGCGGCGCGCGCGCTCGATCTTTACGATTTGAAGGGCGCGCTCGCGGCCGCTGGCTTGGGAGAAGTGACCCTGCGGCGATCTCGAGCGCGCGGAGTTCGCGCTCGCGACCGAAGTATTTTTCGACGATGAAAAACGCGGCCTCGGCGGCCAGCTCATTTCCGCGCAAAGCAGCGCGAGCACGCCGGTCTTCGTCGCGGAAGTGGATTTGCCTAACGACTTCGAAGCGACCTCGGGTGCGCGCCAGTTTCACGAACTGCAACGCTTCCCCTCGATCGGTCGCGACATCGCGCTCATCGCGCCCGACGCTTTGAGCCACGACGAAATTTTGTCGGCGATCAAAAGCGCGAACGAACCGCTTCTCGCCACGGTCGAACTCTTCGATCTCTTCAGCGGAAAAGGCGCGGAACACATCGGCCCGGGCCGGAAATCGCTGGCGTATTCATTGACATACTCGGACAAAAACCGGACACTGACCTCCGATGAAGTGAGTGCTGCGCACGACCGGATTCGCGAGCGGTTGCGAAACCAATTGAGCGTGGAACTGCGCGAATAGTTCTTTGAGGATTCCGAGAGTTGTTGCTTGAGGGTTGAAGGTTCAAAGACCTTTTCGTGTCTACTTTCAACTCTCTATCGACAACTTTCAGACCCGAATGATTTCGGGATAAAAATTTACCCTGCGGTGTTCGAGATTACTGGTGTGAATCCCGGACCGATGTTGTTAGCAAAGGGGGCTAGGTCGTTTGGAGAAGATGGCATGCCTTCATTGGAAGTCAGACGCTCCGGCGGCGGTCACCCGCCCGTTACCAGAAGGGTACGGGAAATCCACCTAAACGGCACTGATGGGGTAATACTTTGGGAGCCCGGAATGCGCGCCTGCGTTCCGGGCTTTTTTGTTTGTCGTCCTGAGCGGAGCGAAGGATCTCTGACCGTTTCTCCTCTTCCTGCGTCCGATGGCAGAAAAATGGTCGGAGATTCTTCGCTCCGCTCAGAATGACAGCCGGTTGGTGGAGCGCGTTGTAACGCGATCGGTCGAGATCGCCTCACCTTTGCGAAAGCCGACAAATTCGACAATCTGCCCGCTGCGCGCACAGTGCCCGCCAGCATGCGCGCACTTCTCGCATTGGAAGACGGCCGGATTTTCGAGGGCGAATCCTTTGGCGCCAGCGGCACCTGCGTTGGCGAAATCTGTTTCAACACTTCCATGACCGGCTACCAGGAAGTGCTGACCGATCCTTCCTATCGCGGCCAGATCGTGGCCATGACTTATCCCCTGATCGGCAACTACGGCACGAACGAGGCCGACGCCGAGAGCCGCATGCCGCACGTGCGCGGGTTCGTGATCGAGGAATTGAGCGAGGTGGCGAGCAACTGGCGCTCGGAGAGTTCGCTCGACGATTATCTGCGGAAATGGAACATCCCCGGCGTGCAGGGAATCGACACCCGCGCGCTCACCCGCCACCTGCGCACGCGCGGCGCGATGAAAGCCTGCCTAACGACCGAGGAAATGGCGCCCGAGGAAGCCGTCCGCCGCGCGGTCGAGGGCAAGGGCGTGATCGGGATGGATTACGTGCGCGAGGTGACGACGCCGACTGCTTACACCTGGGATCCAGAGGATGAAGCGAGCGTCGTTTGGACGACGGAGAACGAGAAGAAAACCGCTCTCCCGCCGATCCGGCATCGGATCGTGGCCTACGATTACGGGATGAAGGAAAACATCCTGCGCCGGCTGCGGCAGAATGGTTTTGGCGTGACGGTTTTGCCAGCCACCGCGACGGCGGAAGAAGCGCTCAGTTACAAGCCGGACGGCGTTTTTCTTTCCAATGGGCCGGGCGATCCCTCGGTCCTCGATTACGCGCACGCGGCGGTGCGCGGCCTGATGGGACGCGTTCCTATTTTCGGAATTTGCCTCGGGCACCAGATGCTCGGCTACGCTTTTGGCGGGCGCACTTTCAAACTCAAGTTCGGTCATCGCGGCGGGAATCAGCCGGTCAAGGACCTGATCACCGGCAAGGTCGCGATCACCTCGCAGAACCACGGCTTCGCGGTCGATCCGGATTCTTTGCCTAACGACGTCGAAGTGACGCACATCAATTTGAATGATGGCACGGTCGAGGGGATGCGGCATCGCGAGCTGCCGATCTTCAGCGTGCAATACCATCCCGAAGCCGCGCCCGGGCCGCATGATGCGAGCTATTTCTTTGCGGAATTCGGGCGGCTGATCGAGCGGGGAAGAAATTAACCGCAGAGGACGCAGAGAGCGCAGAGGAGGATCGGATTTCTCCACTGGAATAGCCCATCTTCTCTCTCTGCGTCCTCGGCGCTCTCAGCGGTTAAAAAAAATCCCCACGAATTGACCGTCGCGCACTTCAAGCGGACGTTCCGGCATGTATTCAACTACCGAAAGAGTCCCTAAGTTTATGAAGTTGGCGGTCACGCTCGCTTTCACCGCCGCGCTGGCGACTGCGCCGTTTGCCGTGGCCGAGGAAGCGAAAGAGAAAGCTGACACCGCGACCAAGGAAGTGACCGGCGAGATCGTCGACATGATGTGCTACATCGACCACAATGCGATGGGCGAAAAACACGCCAGCTGTGGCGAGAAATGCATCAAGGGCGGCGGCCCGGTCGGCATCGTGAGCGAAGGCAAAGCCATGCTCGTGGTCGGCGCGCACAAGCCGATGAACGACGAACTCGCGCCGCTCGCGGGCAAGACCGTCACCCTGAAGGGCAAGATGGCGAGCAACGGCGGCATCTCGATGCTCGAGAACGCCGAGATCGTTAAGAAATAGTTCGTTAGGCTAAGCGAGAACGCGTTTCTTTCGGCTTCGCCGGATGAGCGCGTTTTTTGCGTACCGCGATAGTTCTTTCGAAAATAGAATGATGCAGACCGTTGCGCTGGCCGATAAGACAGCCGTGTCCGCCCTCGGGCAGGGGACGTGGAAAATGGGCGAGGGCGAACGGGATCGTGTGGAGGAAGTGGCCGCCTTGCGGCTCGGAATCGAGCTCGGGATGACGCTGATCGATACGGCGGAGATGTACGGAGAGGGCGCGGCCGAGGAAGTGGTGGGGGAGGCGATCGCGGGCCGGCGCGAGAACGTCTTTCTCGTGACCAAAGTTTATCCTCATAACGCCAGCCGCACGGATTTGCCGAAAGCCTGCGCGCGCAGCCTGCGTCGACTGCGGGCGGACGTGATCGATCTTTATCTGCTGCATTGGCGCGGCAGCACGCCGTTGGAAGAAACCGTCGAGGCCTTCGAAAAACTTCGCGCCGAAGGCAAGATCCGCCGCTGGGGAGTTTCCAACTTCGACGTGCCCGATCTCGACGAACTCGACCAGCCCGGCTGCGCAACGGACCAGGTTCTTTACAATCTCGAGGCGCGCGGGATCGAGTTCGATCTTCTGCCGTGGTCTCTCACGCACCGGATGCCGCTGATGGCTTATTCGCCCGTTGGTCAGGGCGGCGATTTGTTGCGTCATCCCGAGCTCGCCGAGATCGCGCGGCGTCACGAGGCGACACCGGCGCAGATTGCGCTCGCCTGGGTTCTGCGTCAGCCGCAGGTGATCGCGATCCCGAAAGCGAGCGATCCGGATCACGTCCGCGCCAACGCGGCGGCGGCAAAATTGCGGCTCAGCAAAGAAGATTTGTCGGCACTTGGATGCGGCCTTTCCTCCGCCGAGGAAAAAAGAGCCGCTCGCGATGCTCTAAAGGAACCGGCGGCGCGACTACTTCGCGTTCACCGGCACCGGGATGACAAACTTGCCGTCCTTCTCGGCCACGAAGCTTTCGCTCGTGCTCGAGGAAGAGTTATCGCCGTCCTTTGTTTCGACGGTGATGACGAGTTTCTTCGTCGGCTTGAGCGGCAACTTCGTTTTCAGTCCGCCCGGGCCGTCCTGGGTGCCGGCGGCTTTCTTCGCCTCTTCCGGGGTGAGATCGACCAGCTCGATCTTGGAAATTTTTTCGCCGGCGCCGTTACTCATCATCATCCGGTAAAAGTCGAGCGCCATCGGGTTCGCGTTTTCGGTATAGAGAAAGGAATAGAGCGTCGCGGTATCCTTGGCCTCGTAGGCGGCTTTGTATTTCGCGGTGAACTCCTTCTCCTGTTCCGGAGTGCCGGCATAAAGCGCGGTCGAGCAAATACAGGCGGCGATCAGGAATGAAGCGAATGGGAATCTGGTTTTCATTTGTAAATTTCGGTTGCCCAGAGTTTTAGCAGCCGAACCGGGCAGGTGAGAAGAGAATATTCGGGAGATTGAGCGTGCCATGTGCGACACGAGGGGGAAAAATCCGTTGCTGGCCCGCGTTTCGCGAGCTAATTGCACGTCTGCCGAACCGGCCCCGCGCATGAACATTCACGAATACCAGGCGAAAGAATTGCTGCAAAAATTCGGCGCGGCCACGACCCGTGGCCAGGTCGCCGATACGCCGGAAGAGGCGGAACAGATCGCGCGCGAACTCGGGACGAATGATCTGGTCGTGAAGGCGCAGGTCCATGCCGGCGGGCGCGGAAAGGGGACTTTCGCGAACGGTTTCAAAGGCGGCGTGCATCTCGTGAAGTCGCCCGCGGAAGTGCGCGATGTCGCGGGGAAGATGCTCGGCCAGACGCTGGTCACGCACCAGACCGGTCCCGCCGGGCGGGTCGTGAACAAGGTGCTGATCGCGGAATCGGCCGATATCGAGCGCGAGATTTATTTTGCCGTGCTGCTCGATCGCGCGACCGGCGCGCCGCTGATCGTGGCGAGCACGGAAGGCGGCGTCGAAATCGAAACCGTGGCCGAGAAATCGCCCGAGAAAATCATGCGCGAGCCGGTCGATCCGCTGGCCGGATTGCAGCCGTTTCAGACGCGCAAACTGGCGAAGCAGCTCGGGTTCAAGTCCGACCAGATCAAGCCGGCGGCGAAACTTTTCAGCGCGCTTTATCGCACTTTCATCGAATCGGATTGCTCGATGGTGGAAGTGAATCCGCTCGTCGTGACGAAAAAGGGCGAAGTCCTCGCGCTCGACGCGAAGTTCAACTTCGACGACAACGCGCTCTATCGGCACCCCGAGATCGCCGCCATGCGCGACACGGCGGAGGAAGATCCGCGCGAAGTCGAGGCCTCCAAGCACGGCCTCAATTACATCGGGCTCGACGGCAACATCGCCTGCCTCGTCAACGGCGCCGGCCTCGCCATGGCGACGATGGACATCATCAAATTTTACGGCGGCAGCCCGGCCAATTTCCTCGATGTCGGCGGCGGCGCGACCAAGGAGCAGGTGACCGACGCCTTCAAGCTCCTCGTCTCGGACACGAACGTGAAGGCGATCCTGGTCAACATCTTTGGCGGGATCATGAAGTGCGACATCATCGCGCAGGCGATCATCGACGCGGTCAAGGCGGTCAAGCTGCCGGTGCCGCTGGTCGTTAGGCTGGAAGGAACGAATGTCGACGCGGGCAAGAAATTGATCGCGGACAGCGGCCTCGCGGTCATCACGGCGGACGATTTGGCCGACGCCGCGCAAAAAGCGGTCAAGGCCGCGGAGGGAAAACTATGATCAAGGAAGTGGCTTTTGTCGCGATCGCGGTGAGCGATTTCGCGCGCGCGCGCAAATTTTACGAAGAGACGCTGGAGTTGAAACCCGGCCTCGCAGGCCGAGGGAGTTCCGTGGGTGGAATACGAAATCGGCGCGGTCACGATCGGCGTCGGGCAGCACCCGGCCTGGCAGCCGTCGCGGGACGGCACCACGGTTGCCTTCGAAGTCGACGACATCGATGCCGCCATCGCGCAGCTGCAGGAACGCGGCGTCACTTTCGACATGGAGAAAACGGAAACGCCGGTCTGCTGGATGGCGCAATTCCGCGATCCGGACGGAAACAAACTGCTCGTGCACAAACGCAAGACAGCCTAACGAATGTCAGTCCTCGTCGATAAAAACACCCGGCTCTGCGTGCAGGGCATCACCGGCAGCGTCGGCGGTTTTCATGCGAAGCAATGCATGGAATACGGCACCAACGTGGTCGCCGGCGTCACGCCCGGAAAGGGCGGTCAGAAATTTGAAAACACGGTCCCGGTCTTCGACACCGTCTGGGAAGCGCGCCAGGAAACCGGCTGCAACGTCTCGGTGATTTTCGTCCCGGCCGCAGGCGCGGCGGATGGAATTCTGGAAGCAGTCGACGCCGGCGTCGAGCTCGTGATCTGCATCACCGAAGGCATCCCGGTCATCGACATGATGCGGGTGAAAGCGGAGATGCTCGGCAAAAAATCGTGGCTCATCGGCCCGAATTGCCCCGGCATCATCACGCCCGGCGAATGCAAAATCGGGATCATGCCCGGCTACATTCACAAGCCCGGCAACGTCGGCGTCATCTCGCGCAGCGGCACGCTCACTTACGAAGCGGTCTGGCAGTTAACCTCGCGCGGTTACGGCCAATCGACCTGCATCGGCATCGGCGGCGACCCGATCAACGGCATGTCGCATCTCGATGCGGTCAAACTTTTCAACGACGATCCCAAGACCGAGGCGATGATCTTGATCGGCGAAATCGGCGGCACGGCGGAAGAAGAAGCCGCCGCCTGGATCAAGGACAATTGCCAGAAACCGGTCGCCGCTTTCATCGCTGGCGCGACCGCCCCGCCCGGACGCCGAATGGGCCACGCCGGCGCGATCGTCTCCGGCGGAAAAGGAACCGCCGAGGGAAAAATTGAAGCACTCAAGGCCGCGGGGATCGCGGTCGCGGAAACGCCGGCCACCATGGCCGACACCTTGATTGCGCGGATGAACGAGAGGAAATAGGACAATGCCCGTTGCCAAAGGTCTTGAAGGAATCGTCGCCAACAGCACGCGCCT
Organism: uncultured Verrucomicrobiae bacterium; assembly: GCA_963740715.1. Classification (GTDB taxonomy): domain Bacteria; phylum Verrucomicrobiota; class Verrucomicrobiia; order Chthoniobacterales; family UBA10450; genus Palsa-1392. The sequence continues at coordinate 58,422 of CAVUGD010000031.1, forward strand.
GAGCGACGTGATTGGCGACAAAGGTCAGCTGATTTATTCCGGCTACGACATTAACGAACTCGCCGGCAAGGTGACGTTCAAGGAAGTCGTTTACCTGCTCTGGAAAGGGAAATTGCCCAATCGCGAGGAGTCGGCGCAGTTCGTGAAGCAGCTGCGCGCCGAGCGCGAATTGCCCGGCGGCGTGATCGATTTCATCAAGAGCGCCCCGAAAACGGCCAACCCGATGGACGTGATGCGGACCGCCGTTTCCATGCTCGGGCTGTACGATCCGCAGATGAACGAGGAAGCGACACGCGAAATCAACGAGCGCCGCGCCCGCAGCATCACGGCGAAGATCGGGATCATCGCGGCTTATTTCCACCGTGCCCGCAACGGCAAATCGCTCCCGCCCGTGCGCGACGACCTGACCGAGGCGGAACATTTTCTTTACCTGATCAACGGCGAACCGCAGCCACAGGCAGCGGCCGACACCCTCGACGTCGCCTTTGTTCTGCACGCCGATCACGGGACGAACGCCTCCACCTTCAGCGCCCGGGTCACGATCTCGACCCTGAGCGATTTCTATTCCGCCATCACCTCCGCCATTGGCACCTTGAAAGGTCCGCTCCACGGCGGCGCGAACGAGGGCGTGATCCACATGCTGGAGGAAATCGGGAGCGAAGACAAAGTCGACGCCTACATCGAGGAGCAATTGGCGGAGAAGAAAAAGATCATGGGCATCGGGCACCGCGTTTACAAGACGCTCGACCCGCGCGCGCCGCATCTGCAGAAGATGGCGGTCAAGCTGAGCGAAAAACTGGGCGACCCGAAGTGGATCAAAATGTCGGAACGGATCGCGCAGTTGATGAAGGAAAAGAAGAACCTGAACGCGAACGTCGATTTCTATTCCGCGACGGTTTACTATTCGTTAGGCATTCCGACCGATTTGTTCACTCCGGTCTTCGCCATCGCGCGCTGCGCCGGCTGGTGCGCGCACGTGCTCGAGCAGCTCGAGGACAACCGTCTTTATCGTCCGCTGAGCGAATACATCGGCGAACCGGTCGGCAAGAAGGCCGTGCCGATCGACGAGCGGCCGTAGTTGTAGCCGGGATCGGTGATCCCGGCGGGCTGGCGTGCCGCGACAATTTCCCTCGCCGGGATCACCGATCCCGGCTACAACGCGCCCCTTGACGCGCCCACCGCGACCGCCTAAGGTCGCGACCCGTCATTCACCACGCGCCATGAAAACTTCGCTCAACACCATGCACGCTGCCCGGCAAAGCTCCTTTGCCGGAATGGCGACGCTCTGTCGCGAAGCCCAGCCGAGCCGCTATGGCTACGGACTCGGAGGCAACGACGACAGATCGGTCGGCGGATAGGCGAAAACCCGAAAGGCTTTTCCGACCCTGCCGGCCAACATGGCTCGCAGGGTTTTTTGTTGCCCTGATCCCGCGAGCCCGCAGAGGGCGACAAAGAATTTTCGCAGATCATGAATCACTCCATCACATTTACCGGCGACTGGGCGCTGCACGGGATCATGTCCGATCTCGGGGTGGACTTTGCCCTTTCGCCGTTCCACCGCATCGGTTTCGAGATCGATGAGGCGGGAATCCAGAAGCTTTCCGAGCATTACCCCGAGCGCGTTTTCCGCGCCCGGCAATGGTTCGCGCACGAAAAACTGAACTGGACGACGCTGCTCCTGCGCTTCGACGAAAACGCTTTCGTCGTCGCGCACGGGGACGGGCGGAATTTTGCCGAGGCGATCGCGCCGCGGGCCGACCAGGTGCGCCGATTGCACGCCGAGGTGCTCCAGGTTTTGCACGGCGACACCAGCCCGAAGCGGCCGGCGTTCTACATGCTCCGGTTCGATTGCGGCGAATTCGAGGCGGACCCGATCGAGAACGTTCCGGAAACGGTCAGCGACTCGTTCCTGCGTCTTTGCTACGGCGACGACATCCTGGAATGGATCGCGGAATTCAGCGAACGGACGCGCCAGCGGCCGGGCGGCCTAACGATTTTCGACGGGCCGCCGGGCACGGGCAAGACGAGCTTGATCACGCAAATGATCCGGCGCCTGGAGGAGACGCACGTCTTCTACTCGCTCCCGGTTTCGCAGGATCGCGCCTTGTCGTCGCCTGAGCTGGTGCCGTTCTGGCAGAAGCAAAACGTCCGTCTCGGCGAGCGCGTGAAAGTGATCGTGCTCGAGGATGCGGAGCGACTGCTCTGGCGGCGCAATGGCGACAACCGCGAGGCGGTCTCGTCCCTGCTCAACATCGCGGACGGTCTCATCGGCCGGATGCTGCGGTTGCACATCATCTGTTCCGTCAACGCGGCGATGGAGGATCTCGATCCCGCCATTTTGCGTCCGGGGCGGCTGATGAATCACCGGCGTTTCGATCCCCTCGAGCGGGCGACCGCGGAGCAGATCGCGGCCGCGCGGGGTTTGGAATTTGTGCCTAACGAGAGCGGCGAAAGCTTCACTCTGGCCGAGATCCTGAACCCGGGATCGCAGAGCCTGGAAACGGAGAAGCGCGCGATCGGTTTTGCCGTCGAAGAATAGGAAACAAAAAACATGAATACAAATGACCTCATTCAACTCGGAGTCCCGGCGGGCCCCGCGCTCAAACTTGCGCATGCGCATCTGCGCCGGCTCTTCGCGCGCGGGCTCGATCGCGCGCAGGTCGAGGCCGAGTTCGCCCGCATCCTGGCGGCGCCGGCAAAGTTTCACGACGATCCCGAAGTGGGAGAATTGGCGCGCGTGTTGCAGCAGCCGCAGTTCACGCCTCGCGCCCAATCCGCGCCGTGGCGACAGTGGGGCGCTGACCTGGAGCCGCAGGCGGTGCAGCAGATGGCGAACGCCTGCGCGCTCCCGGTTGCGGTGGCGGGTGCGCTCATGCCCGACGCGCACGTCGGGTATGGATTGCCCATCGGCGGCGTGCTCGCGACGGAGAACGCGGTTATTCCCTACGCGGTCGGAGTCGATATCGCCTGCCGGATGCGGCTTTCGGTTTTCGATTTGAAACCGGACACGATCGCCGGGCCAGAAAGATCGCCTAACGAACATCATCGAGCGCGAAACGCGCTTCGGCGTTGGCTGTGAGTTCAAGGAGCGCCGCGAGCACGAAGTGATGGACGAGGATTGGAACGTGTCGCCGGTGACGAAACGGATGCGGGACAAAGCCTGGGCCCAGCTCGGGACGAGCGGGAGCGGGAATCATTTTGTCGAGTTCGGCGGTTTCACGGCGGGCGACGACTCGTTAGGCGTGCCGCCCGGCGAATATCTCGCGCTCCTCACCCACAGCGGCTCGCGCGGGCCCGGGGCGCAGGTTTGCCAGCATTACAGCCGGCTGGCGATGGAGCGGCACGCGGAGTTGCCGAAGGAATTGAAGCATCTCGCCTGGCTTTCGCTCGACGATGAGGCGGGCCAGGAATATTGGGCGGCGATGAACCTGATGGGTCAATACGCCGCGGCCAATCATGCGCTCATTCATCGGCATATTGCGCGGTCGTTAGGGGAGAAGGCGGTCGTGACGATTGAAAATCATCACAACTTTGCCTGGAAAGAGCGTCACGTGATCGACGGCGCGGAACGCGAGGTGATTGTGCATCGCAAAGGCGCGACGCCCGCGGGCGCGGGCGTGCTCGGGGTCATTCCCGGGTCGATGGCTTCGCCGGGGTTCGTGGTGCGCGGGAAAGGCCAGGACGAATCGCTCGCCAGCGCCTCGCACGGCGCCGGCCGGGTCATGAGCCGCACGAAAGCGCTGCAATCGTTTACCTGGAGCGCGGTGAAGAAACTGCTCGTTGAGCGCGGCGTCACGTTGCTTTCGGCCGGGCTCGACGAAGTGCCCGGCGTTTACAAAGACATTGCCACCGTCATGGCGGCACAAACCGATCTGGTCGACGTGCTCGGGCGTTTCGATCCGAAACTGGTCAAGATGTGTCCCGCGGGCGAGCGCGCGGAGGATTAGGATCTCGTAATCGTGCTCCTGCTCGTGCTCGTGATCGATCTCGGAAAACCGCCTCCTGCCATTCGCAGAGCGAAGCGACTACATTGCGGCGCTTTGTTTCACCGCGTATCTGTTGCATCCGATGAGTTCCGGCACCAAACCCTGGGGAGGCGGCGCGCTCGCTTTGCTGCGGCCCGGACCCTTCCGCCGTTACATCATCGGCACCTCCATTTCCGATGCCGGCACCTGGATGCAGGTCATGGCCCAAGGCTGGGTCATGAGCACCCTGACGGACAAGGCGATCATGCTCGGAATGGTCAATTTCGCCGCCGGCTTGCCGATGATTTTCCTGACCATGATCGGCGGCTCGGCGGCCGACCGCTTCGACAAACGCAAGATTCTCATCTGGACCCAGGTGGTGCAGATCGCGCTCGCGCTGGTCATTGGTTATCTCATTTACACCGGGCAAATCCAGATCTGGCACATCATCGCGGTCGCGGGATTGTTAGGCGTTGCGTTCGCCTTTGAACATCCCGCGCTTTCTGCCCTCGTCCCGGAACTGGTGAAGCGCGAGGAAATTGCCGGCGCCGTCGCACTCGACCGGGCGGTCTTTCATGGCGCGCGGTTGGTCGGTCCGTCGGTCGGCGGGCTGATTGTCGGGACCTGGGGCGCGGCGACGGCGTTTTTCAGCAACTCGCTCACTTTTTTCGCGCTCATCGTCGCGCTTCTTTCCCTCCCGCCGCGCACCATCGGGAGCAAGGAAGAAGAGGAACAGCGCGCCAGCGGGATCAAGGACGGTTTCCGCTATGTCCGGGCGGATAAACCGAGTCTCGCCATGGTCGGGATGATCGCTTCGATGACGATTTTTATTTTCCCGACGGTCTCGGTCATGATGCCGCTCTACGTGCGCGACGTGCTCCAGATGGGCCCGGATCGCCTTGGTTATTTAATGGCGGCGTCGGGAGTCGGTTCGGTCATCGGCGCGGTCGCGCTCGTCTCGATCCCGCGGCTGCGCCGGCTGGCCTGGATGACGGCGGGCGCGCTGGCGGTGATGTTTGCGGTGTTTGCCCTGAGCCGGGTGCACGCCTTTGCGTCGGCGGCGGCGTCGCTGGTGGTGATTTCGTTTGGCTTGTCGCTCATCTTCGGTCTCTCGAACACGATCGTGCAGGAACGCGCGCCTTCGCACCTGCGCGGTCGCGTCTCGGCCGTGATGGGGCTGGCTTTTTTCGGGCTGATGCCGATCACCGGGCTCGGCGTGACCAGCCTGGCGGACGCGATCGGGATGCGGACCGCGCTGGCGGCGGCGGCGGTCGGCTATGGAGTGACCGCGCTTTTCGTTCTGAGCTGGATCGGTGGAAGACTGAATGAAATACCCGCCACCCTGGAATCACCCACTCCCGCACCCGTCGCCGCTTCCTAGAACTCGTTAGGCAAACGCATGCTTTCCTTTTCTACCTGCTGGAATTCCAGCCGCCACACCGCGGGCGACGAGATGTTGCGCGAGATCCAGGGCGAGTTCGATTTCGAGATGATCGAGCTCGGACACGGCATCCGGATTTCGCTCATGCCCGGCGTGCAGAAAATGTTCGATGCCGGCGAGGTGCGCTTCAGCAGCCTGCATAATTTTTGCCCGCTCCCGGTCGAAGTGATGGGGGCGTCGCCGGATTGTTACACCTTCTCGAGCGGCTCCGCGGCGGAACGGCAACGCGCCGTCAAACAGACTTTGCAGACGATCGATTTCGCCGCGCGACTCGGCGCTCCCTTCGTCGTTCTGCACCTCGGCAAGGTGCCGATCAAGCCGGTGACGGAGCCGTTGATCGCGCTGGCCAAGGCCGGCGAGATGTTTTCGCGCGAATATGTGCGACGGAAGGTGGAGGCGGTCGCGAAACGCGAAGCAGCCGCGCCTGCTTATCTCGAAAACGTAAAGGAATGCCTCAAGCCGATCATCGAACATGCCGCGGCGAAAAACGTCCGGCTCGGCATCGAAGGCCGGCGCGGCTACGAGGAAATCCCGAGCGAACGCGAAATCCCGCCGCTCCTCGACGAACTCAACTCGCCCGTGGTCGGTTACTGGCACGACATCGGCCACATCCAGATCAAGGAGAACCTCGGCTTCGTCGATCACGAGGAATGGCTGCGCACGATCGGTCCGCGCGCGCTCGGTTGTCACGTCCAGGATTGCATCTGGCCGGCGCAGGATCATCAGCCGCCCTTTGCGGGAGACGCGAAGCTGGCGAAACTCATTCCACTGCTGGCGCCGGATTGTCTTTTCGTTTGGGAAATGAGTCCGCGCAAAACGGCCGAGGATATCCGGCGTTCCGTTGCAGTCTGGGAGCAGCACTTCGGTAAATGAAAAAAATTCTCGCGGCCATTTTCCAGATCGCGGTCACGCTCGCGGTCCTCTATTGGGTTTTCCACGATCCGCAAAAGCGCGCGCAGATGGGCGTGGCGTTGCGCGCCGCGGATTATCGCTGGATCGCGGGCGCGATTCTCGCCTACCTCGTGGTGGAGTTCGCGGCCGCGGTGCGCTGGCACATTTTGCTCAAGGTGCAGCGGATCCATCTCAGCGTTTCACGAGTCGCCGGACTGTTTTTGATCGGGATGTTTTACAACCAGTTCCTGCCCGGCGGAACGGGCGGCGACATCATGAAAAGCTATCTCCTGCTCAAGGAAACGCCCGGCAAAGCAACCGGCGCGCTCCTGGCCGTCGTCTTCGATCGCATGGTCGGGCTGGTCGCGCTCATCGCCATCACCGGCCTGCTGATCGGTCTGCGTTACAATTGGCTGACCCAGCTCCCGGAAACGCGCAATCTTGTCTGGATCCTGCTCGCCGTGCTCGGCAGCGCGGTCCTGATGTTGGTTACTTCCTTTGTCGTGAGCGGGGCAAACCTCGCGCACAAATTGCCGCAACGATTTCCCGGGCGCGACAAACTGATCGAGCTCTCGGCGGCCTATCATCTTTACGCGCATCATTGGCGCGCCACCCTCGCGGCCCTGGGCGCCTCCGTGATCGCGCACCTTGCGACTTTCGCCACCTTTCTCTGTGTCGCTTATGCCTTCCGCGCCAAGGTCGCGGTGATCGATTTCTTCGCCATCATGCCGGTCGAACGCACAATCTCGTCGTTGCCGATTAGCTTCGCGGGGGTCGGTCTGCGCGAGAAAGTTTTCCAGATCATGCTCCACGGGCTCGCCGGGGTGCCGGAAGCGGTCGCGGCCTTGATCGGCTCGATGAGCTTTCTCGTTATGCTGGTCTCCTGCGCACCGGGCGGGATCGTCTATTTCTTCTACAAACCGAGCGGGCAGGCGGGACACGTGAAGCTGAGCGAGATGCGCAAGGAAGTGGCGACGCTGGAGCATGAAATCACCGAAACCGAGAGCGAGTAAGGCGGCGGAAAAAAAGACCGCGAAGCGCAAAGCGGCGCGTCCTTTCGTCGCCGCGACGTTTGCCATGACGGTGGATGGCAAGATCACCACCCGCACTTTTTCCCCGGTCGATTTCACCTCGCGCGAAGACAAGCTCCACCTCCTGCGCATGCGGTCGTTAGGCGACGCCGTCCTCATTGGCCGCAGCACCCTCTCGCACGACAACGTGCGCCTCGGCCTGCCCGACCCGAAGATGCGCGCCGAGCGCGAGGCGCGCGGACAGGCGCCGTATCCGCTTGCGCGTCATCGTTTCCAACGAAGGCCGGATCGACCCGGAGCTGAAAATTTTCCAGGCTGATATTTCGCGCATCGTGATTTTCTCGACCACGCGGATGCCGAGGAAATACCAGGTCGCGCTGCGCGAAAAAGCCACCTTGCGCCTGAGCGAAGCGCGCACGGTCGATCTTGCGCGCATGTTGCAGGTCCTGCGCAGCGAGTACGGAGTGCGGCGGGTCGCCTGCGAGGGCGGGGCAGAGCTGTTCCGCGGTTTGCTCGAACTGCAGCTGGTCGATCAATTGAACCTCACGATCGCGCCCTACATCTTTGGCGGGAAAGGCGCGCCGACCTTGACTGGCCGCGGAACCGAATTTCTGCCCGCGAGCGTGCGCTGCTCGTTGATCGAGATGCGTGTTGTCGGGGAGGAATGTTTCGCCACCTATCGGCTTAGGTATCCGGCCCGGTGAGGACGGCCGCCGATCCCGTCGCCGCGCCGCGGGCCGGCGGACCAGCTCGCCGCCGCAGTTCGGGCAAATCTGCTCCAGCGTCCCAGTGCATTCGGGGCAGAAAGTGCACTCGTAGCTGCAGATATAGGCTTCGTCCGCCGGGGCGAGGTTTTTTTCGCACCTTTCGCATTTGTTACGAATTTCCAGGGCCATACTCTCGTCCATTCATTGCGCGCCGGTCCTCGGCGTCTATCCTGTCGCTCCCTTTTTACGGAAATTCATGCAAACCGGCAACTCGATCATCATCCAGGCACCCCGCGAAGCGATCTTCGAGACGGCGGCCGATCTCGCGCAGTGGCCGCGCATCCTGCCGCATTATCGCTATATCCGTTTCCTCGAGAGCAATGCGCAGCGCAGCATCGTGGAAATGGCCGCGGTCCGCTCCGGCATTCCGATTTCCTGGACCTCGGAGTTTGTCGTCGACCGGGACCGGATGGAGCTGCGGTTTCTGCATCTGAAGAAATTCACCCGCGGGATGAAAGTGGTCTGGACCTTCAAGGAGACGCCGGCCGGTGTGCTGGTGGAGATCGGGCACGTCCTGCGCTTTCGCATCGCGGCGCTGGCGCCGATCGCGGAACCGATCATCGGCGGCTTCTTCATTCATCATGTCGCGAACCAGACGCTCCGGGTGATGAAAGCTCACATCGAAAAAAATCTCGTGACAGCATCCCAGAAAGCCTGAGGTTCGGATTCACTGCATGGGCCAGCCTAAACGTCGCGCCGTCATCACCGGCCTTGGCCCCATTACCGCGATCGGGATTGGGCGCGAGGCGTTCTGGGACGGTTTGCGGGCGGAGAAAAGCGGCATCCGGCGGGTGGAAAGTTTCGACAGCTCGATTTTCAACGCCCATTGCGCGGCCGAGATCCCGGCCTGGGCGCCGGAAGAATTTTTCCCGCCGCACCGGCTGAAGCGGCTCGATCGCTATGCGCAATTTTCCGTCGCCTCGGCCAGGCTGGCGCTCGATGACGCGGGCATCGAATGGTCGCGCGAAAATCCGCAGCACCGCATCGGGGTCAGCTTCGGCACCGCGCTGGGCGGGATCGCCAACGCTGAATCCGAGCACGCGCATTTTTTGAAAAAAGGCAGCCGGGCGGTGAACCAAACGCTCGCCTTGCAGGTCTTCGGCGGCTCGGCCCACACCAACATCGCGATCGAGTTCGGCTTCCGCGGCGCGGGCACGACCAACTCCAACAGTTGCGCCAGCGGCACGATCGCGGTCGGCGAAGCGCTCCGCTACATCCGCGATAATTTTGCCGACGTCATGGTCGCGGGCGGCGCCGAATCGCCGCTCAGCCAGCTCACCTATGGCGCTTTTGCGTTCATCAAGACGATGAGCCAGTTCGACGAGGATCCGACTCGCGCCTGCCGGCCGTTCGACCGGTTGCGCGACGGCTTCGTCATGGGCGAAGGCGCGGCCTCGCTCGTGATCGAGGAACTGGAGCACGCCCGTGCCCGCGGCGCGCACATCTACGCGGAAGTGCTCGGCTACAGCCTGAACAACGACGCCTTTCACATGACCTCGCCGCTGCCGAGCGGCGAGTCGTGCATCCGCGCCATCCGCGAGACGCTGGCCGACGCCGGGCTCGCGCCGGAGCAGATCGATTACATCAACGCCCACGCCAGCTCGACCCAGCTCAACGACAGCACCGAGACGAAGGCGATCAAGGAAGTCTTCGGCGCGCACGCGAACAAGATCCCGGTCAGCGGAACGAAACCGTACACCGGCCATCCGTTAGGCGCGACCGGGGCGATCGAGGCGGCGATTTCTGCCCTAACGATCGATCGCGATTGGGTGCCGCCGACATTGAACTGGGAAAATCCCGATCCGGCCTGCGATCTCGACGTTGTCCCGCAACATGGCCGCGACCTGCGGGTCGACCATATCCTGAGCAACTCCTTCGGCTTCGGCGGGATCAACGCCTGCATTGTTTTGGGCCGAGTGCCGACCGGCGATTGACGCCGCCTCTGCGCGCTCCTAACATGCGCGCGTGCAAGTCGAATTGGAGCAACTCCTCATCCTGCAGGATCGCGCTCAGAAAATTCGCCAGGTCGAAGCGGAACTGAAGAGCCTGCCGCAGGAGCGCAAATCACTCGACGCGCAGGTCGCCGCCGCCTCCGCCAGCCTCGAGGCGACGAAGGACAAGGCGCGCCACATCGAAGTGGAAAAGAAACGCCTCGAGCTCGATGTCGGGACCCGGAGCGAGAGCATCGCGCGGCTCAAGACGCAGCAATACGAGACGCGCAAGAACGACGAATTTTCCGCGATGGGCCGCGAGATCGAGCGTTATCAAAACGAAATCAGCACGCTGGAGGACCAGGAACTGGAGTTGATGGAGCAGGCCGACGTGCTCAAGGCGCAGATCGCGATCGAGGAAAAGCAGGCCGCGGCCGCGAAGGAATCGATCGCGAAGCAGGTCGCGAATCTGGATTCGAAAGAGGCAACGTTAGGCACGCGACTCGAGGATCTGAAAAAAGAGCGGGAAGATCTGGCCGCGAAAGTCGATGAAGATTTGCTCGATCGCTTCAACCGCCTCTTCGCCAGCAAGGGCGACGCCGCGGTCGTCGCGCTGGAACACGAGTTCTGCACCGGTTGCCACATGAAGGTGACGACCGCGACCTCGGTCCGGGTCAAAGGCGGCTTGGAGATCGTGAGCTGCGAGCAGTGCGGCCGGATTCTCTATCTCGGCGAGTAGCTCGCCGGGTAGCCCGGTTACACGTTGAAGCGGAATTCGACCACGTCGCCGTCCTTGACGACGTATTCCTTGCCTTCGATCCGGAGCTTTCCGGCTTCGCGTGCCTTGGCAAACGAGCCTAACGTCACCAGGTCGTCGAAGTGGACCGTCTCGGCCGCGATGAAGCCGCGCTCGAAATCGGAATGGATGACGCCGGCCGCGGCCGGCGCCTTGTCGCCTTCGTGGATCGTCCAGGCGCGCGTTTCTTTTTCGCCGGTCGTTAGGTAAGTGCGCAGGCCGAGGAGGTGATAGACCGCGCGAATGAGCGCGCCGACGCCGCTTTCCTTGACCCCGAGATCGCGCAGGTATTCCGCGGCTTCGGCTTCGGGGAGATCGACCAGTTCGCTTTCGATCTGGGCGCTGATGACGACGGCTTCCGTCGCGAAATGGGTGCGGGCGTAATCTTCCACCGCGCGGACGTGCGCGGCGGCGCTGTAGCCGGGGGCGTTGACCCCGGCCGCATCGGAACCTGTTCCCTTACCGGGGTCACCGCCCCCGGCGACAGCGGCGAGATCGCTTTCCGCGACGTTGCAGGCGAAGAGGGTCGGCTTGGAAGTGAGGAGGAAAAATTCGCGCGCGGTGATTTTTTCTTCATCGGCCAATTCCAGCGTGATCGCCGGTTTGCCGGAATCGAGATGGGGGAGAAGTTTTTCGATGACGGCGTTCTCGGCCTTGGCGGTCTTGGAGCCGGCCCGGACTTCCTTCTGCAGGCGGTCGCGCCGTTTTTGCAACGAAGCGAGATCGGCCAGGATGAGCTCGGTGTTGATGACCTCGATGTCGCGCACAGGATCGATTGTGCCGCTGACGTGATGGATGTCGCCGTTCTCAAAGCACCTAACGACCTGCACGATCGCGTTTACTTCGCGGATGTGGCTGAGGAACTGGTTGCCGAGTCCTTCCCCCGCGCTCGCGCCTTTCACCAGCCCGGCGATATCGACAAACTCGATCGCGGCCGGGATGATTTTTTGCGAATGCGAAAGCTTCGAGAGAACCTCGAGCCGCGGGTCGGGCACGGTCACGATCCCGAGGTTCGGATCGATGGTGCAGAATGGATAATTGGCCGCCTGCGCCTTTTGGGTGCGGGTGACGGCATTAAAAAGAGTGGACTTGCCAACGTTAGGCAAACCCACGATCCCGGCGCTCAACATAGGCGCGGAGGTTACTGCGGGAGAGCCCGCACCGCAATCGGACACGAGGAAGAGAATCCTCGCGTCCCTCATCCCGGGGTGATTTTTCTATATCAGTAGGAAAAAGCCGGAAGAGGTCTATGCTGCCTTCAGCGATCGATTGCCCGGCGCTCAAAATTCGCGCGGAGCCGCGCAGTGGGATCGAGGAGATATTTCAGTATGAACTTCATCCGTGCACATTGGCTTCTTGCCGCGGCCGCTCGCCAGAGCGAACCGCGTCGAGCAGTCACTGAGCGCCCCGAGCTTGAGCAATTAGAAAAGATGGCTGCGGCAGGTCTGGTCGAAACCACGGACCGAGGCACCGCCGCCAACCCCTCCATCTACCTCGAGCGATTAACCCCGTTGGCCCACACGTTCCTGCGCGCATTTCCCGAGGGAATGCCAGGAAGCACCGTGCCGGTGGCAACGAAGGAGCGCAGCGCGAGCGAGCAACGGGCGGATTCCTGTGCGGCTGCGGTCGCCAAATGGCGGGGCAAGTTTGCCGCGATGCGGTCGGCCGAAGGCATCAGGCCGGAAGATTAGTTCTGCACGCGTTCGGCGAGCGAGTGCCGCGGCAGATCGATCGTGAAAACGCAGCCCGACCCAGGGACGTCGCGCGCGGTGAGAGTTCCGCCATTCGCCTCGATGCCGCGCCGCGACATCGGCAGTCCCAGGCCGAGGCCGGTCTTGTTGGCTCCGCTCTGGGTGTAGGGCAGAAACATCGTCTCCGCGTCACCCGCGGGAAGCCCCCCGCACTTATCCTCCACCTCGATCAGGATGCGATCGTCGACCGCGCTGACCCTGAGTTGGACCTCGCTCAGCCGACTGGTAAACTTGAACGCGTTTTGCAGCAGATTCCCGAGCGCCGATAAGACCAGATCGCGGTCGGCATCAAACGCCAGGACCGGGTCCACCTGAGCGACCATGAGCAGGCAGTTGTTTACCCGTGCCTCGAGGGAGGCGGTGAGTTGCACCTCGGCGATGAACTCGGCCACGGAAAACAGGCGATGGCGCGGAGGCACGCGGGCCGCCGTGCGAGCTTCAGTGAGCGAGCGATCGACCAAGGTCCGCAAGGCCACCAGGCTGCGATCCAGCACCGTCGCAGTCGCGCCGGTCATTCCGACCGAACCCTCCTTGATCGCCGCGAGCGCGAGCATGGCGCTGTTGAGATGGTTGCGCAGTTCGTGGGCGAAAAATCCCAGGCGCACATTGGCCTGGGCATCCTTGTCGGCAAAAATATTATCGCGTTGGGCGTTGAACTCCGTCGCCGCGACTGCGATCGCATTGTCCAGGCAGCGATTGAGGGTGCGAAACTCGTCGTTCGAGATCGGAGAATTCAATTCGACCGCGAGGTCGGTCACCGACTGGCAGAGGTCGCCGTAATCGTGCACCACCTGGTCGATCGTAAACCCGCTGCGCAAAAGCTCGCGGCCATGTTCCTTGGCCGCTACACCCATCTCCGAAAAAATGGCATCCACCCCGCCCGACGGACCCGACATCCGACGGCTTTCCAGCGGCTGAGCGGCCTCCTCTGCCTTCAGTGTCTTTATGATTTGGTCGAGGAAGAGAGTGATGCCGTGTTCCAACTCGGCTTCGGTCGCCCGGGGTGCGGGTCTTCGCGCGACTTTCATCCGGCAGCGCTCGATCAATTCCCCGCGGTTTTCGGTGAGGAATTCGTGCATCATATGGAGAAATGGCCGTTTCTACGGGGGGAGGGGCGCAAGGAACGACCTGTAGTGATTGACAGTTCGACGGGTTCTAGGTCAACAACCTAAAGCCTTTCGAGGGCAAACGCCTAATGAATTCTCACGCCGCGCTGCCACTGAAGAAGGTTCGCGTTGACCTGATTAGAGAGCGTGATAAGTGACAGCGATGCCGACGCTCCCAGCCGCCGAGGCGGGAGTACTGCCGGCCCCGCTCCGTTCCCTGCCGTCAATCACGAGCGCTTTTTGCGTCTCGGTCGGTGTCCTCGTCCTGGTCGGCTGGACCTTCGACCTCGAGTTGCTCAAGCGCGTCGTGCCCGGGTTTGTGGCGATGAACCCGCTGACCGCCATCACCTTCGTTTTGGCGGGCGCGGCGCTGACAATTTTTCTGCGCTCGGGGCCGAGGCCAGCGGTTCGTTATGCGATTAGATTCCTGGCCCTGCTCACGATCTGGATTGGGGCCGTGAAACTGGCCAGCCTGTTCGGTGGTTCGACCAGCCACAACATCGATACCTGGTTTTTCACCTCCAAGCTGGATGGCGGCCCCGAGGCGATGCCGAACCGGATGGCACCGAACACCGCGATCAACTTCGTCATTGCCGGGTTCGCGCTACTTGCGCTCGATCTGCCCAAGTCGCGGCTCTGGCTGGCGCAGGCGTGCGCCATTCTCCTCGGTTTCGGGGCGCTGATGCCCCTCGCGGGTTACGCCTACGGCGTGCACAGCTTCACCGGCTTTGCCACGTTCATCCCGATGGCGTTGCACACCGCCTTCTCCTTCCTTTTGCTTGCGCTCGGCATCTTTTTCGCCATCCCCGACGCGCCGCTCCCGCAGGTCTTTGCCTCCAACGACCCCCGGGGAGTGATCGCGCGCCGGCTTCTTCCCCTGTTCATCTTGCTCACCCTTTCCCTGGGCTGGTTGCGTCTCTGGGGCGAGCGCCAGGGCTACTACGAAAGTGAGTTCGGCACCCTTCTTTTTGCCATCACGCTCTGCCTCCTTTTCGTCATCCTGGTCCGCTGGACCGTCGGCACCATCAGCCAGCTGGAGCGGGAACGGGCCGACACCCAGCTCCGCCTCGCCGAGATGAACCGGAAGAAGGATGAAATCGTGACCATGGTTTCCCACGAGCTTTTCTCACCGCTGACCGGTTTCCGGATGGTGATCGAAACGCTGCGGGCCGAAGACCGGCCGGCCCACCTGCTCGACGTGATGGATCACTCCGCCCGGCGCATGCTCGCGATGGTGCGCAGCCTGCTCGATTCCACCAAGGTGCAGCAACCGGAGGAAACCCGTCTCGAATACCTCGACCTGCGCATCAGCGACGTGGTGCGCGATTCGATGGAGCCGCTCCTCATCAACGCCAACGCCAAGCGGATCGAGTTCCAACTCGACGTCGCGCCGGAGGAGCCGCTCATTCACGCCGACCAACTGCGGGTGGCGCAGATCTTTAACAACCTCCTCTCCAACGCGGTCAAGTTCACCCCGCCGGGCGGGAGGATCACGGTCAGGATCGAGCCCGCCTTCGCTGGCGTGCGCGTGGAGGTCGAGGACTCGGGGATCGGCATTTCGGAAAAAGATCTGCCCCACATCTTCGAAAAATATTACCAGGGCAGCCTGCCGGCCACCTCCGGCGAACCCGGCGCCGGCCTCGGGCTCAGCATCGCGCGCGAGATGGCCGTGCTGCACAACGGCTACATCGAAGCGGCGAGCGAAGAGGGGAAAGGCACCACCTTCACCGTCTATCTCCCGGTCGGGCTCATCGCCGTCGCGGCCTGAGCCATTGGCCTAAAGTAGCGGACGCTGCGTAGCCCTGCGGCAGGGTCCATGGAATCAGCTCCGATGTGCCGTTATCCAGGCGCCCTAGTTGCGATAACGTGGGGGGATAAGTGGAACGCATGCGAAGGTGTCTGATGCAGAATCCCTTAACGATTGATGTTCCCGCGTCGCCCAACTTAGTCCCGATGTCTCCGCCGCCGCTACCGCGCTCGCCGGGATCGGCGGAGTCGAAGCAGAAGAGACCGACGATGCGGGCGCTGGTTTACCTTGGGCCCGGCGCGCGAGCGCTGCAGGAGAAACCGCGGCCAGGGATTCTGGAATCGACCGACGCCATTGTGCGCGTCGTCGCCACCACGATCTGCGGCACCGACCTTCACATCCTGAAAGGCGACGTTCCGAGCGTCACCGCCGGCCGCATCCTGGGCCATGAGGGCGTCGGCATCATCGAAGAATGCGGCAGCGGCGTCACGAGTTTCAAGGTCGGCGAGCATGTGCTCATCTCCTGCATCACTTCCTGCGGGAAATGCCCGAACTGCAAGAAGGGCATGTATTCGCATTGTGAAAATGGCGGCGGCTGGATTCTCGGCAATACGATCGACGGAACCCAGGCCGACTACGTCCGCATCCCGCACGCGGAGCATAGCCTTTATCCCATCCCGGCCGGCGCGGACGAAGAAGCGCTCGTCATGCTGAGCGATATTTTTCCGACCGGATTCGAGTGCGGCGTTCTCAACGGAAAGGTCAAGCCGGGAGACACCGTGGCCATTGTGGGCGCAGGTCCGATCGGCCTCGCGGCGCTGCTGACGGCGCAGTTCTATTCTCCCGATCGCATCATCCTGATCGACGGCGACACCAATCGCCTCGAGCTGGGGACGAAGTTAGGAGCGACCGACGTTATCAGCCACGACCGACGCTCGTGCGATCGATGCGGTCATGAGCCTGACCGGGAACCGAGGAGTGGATGTAGCGATCGAAGCCGTGGGTGTGCCGGAAAGCTTCGACACCTGCCAGCGGATCGTCGCGGCCGGGGGACACATCGCGAACGTGGGCGTGCACGGCAAGCCGGTGCAGTTGAACCTCGACACCCTCTGGTCGCACAACATCACGCTCACGACGGGGCTGGTCGATACCTTCACCACGCCGATGCTGCTGAAGTCAGTTCTCTCGGGAAAACTCGAAGCGAAGGAGCTGGTCACACATCACTTCACTCTCGATAAGATCATGCAGGCGTACGACGTCTTTGGAGACGCGACGCGCGAGCGCGCGTTGAAGGTCATTATCCGCCCCGAATCTGCTTCGGCATGATGACACCGCGGTGACCCGCTGCGACTGGCCGCGGCGGAATTAATAGCCCGCATCTAGATCAACATCTGCTGCTCTGCGTCGGACTCGGGTTTCGCCGTTTTGAAATTCAAGTCCGGCTCGTAACCGGGATGCGGATGCCGACGCGGATATGAATATGAATATGAATATGGATGTGGAAGGGGATGCAGATGCAGAGCCTGATGCGCTCCAATCCCGAAGGGATGTCGGATATTAGCCGGTGGTGTAACCACCGGGGGTGGTGCGAACCACCGGATTCCCGTACCCCGCAATATCCAGCGCCCCGGCAGGGGCAGAGGATCAATACACGTAGCGCTCATCAAACTCCGCTCCACTTCGACGCAACAGCTTCAGGTATTCCTCCCGGAAGGTTCGGGTCCGATGATGCTCCTCCTGTCCGGCGATGTAAGCGCGCACCGTCTCCCGTTGCGACGCGCTCACGGTAAAAGCGCCATACCCCTCCTGCCATGCAAACGCCGGCTGCTTCAGCTCCTCGTGCACCCAGCGCGAAGAAACCGCTTTCAATTCCCGCATCACATCGGCCAGACAATGCGTCGCGCGCAGTCCGACAAGGAGATGAACATGATCCGCCACACCGCCGATCGCCTCGGGCACTCCACCTTGGGTTGTGACAATCCCGCCGAGGAAGGCGTGCAACCTCGGCCGCCAGGCCGCTTCGATCGCCGGCACATGATCTTTCGTTCCGAACACCAGATGATAATGAAGGCTGAGGTGAGTTGAGGGCATCGGATTTCCTCTGCCCCTGCCGGGGCGTTTTTGGTTATGCCAGAAACCTGTGGTTAACGCCACCCCCCGGTGGTTAGCACCACCCCGGTGGTTAGCACCACCGGCTAATTTCCAATGTGCCTCCGGCACACGAGCTAACCGGGCGACCAAAGCACGCGCTACGAAGTTGCTGCTGCGCTCCAAATCCCGAAGGTGCCTCCGGCACAGGAGTAACCGGGCGACCAAAGCACGCGCTACGAAGTCGCTGCTGCGCTCCAAATCCCGAAGGGATGCCGGATATTAGCCGGTGGTGGAAACCACCGGGGGGGTGAAACCACCGGGGTGGTGGAAACCACCGGATATCCGCGCCCCGTGGGAAAGCCAGCGCCCCGGCAGGGGCAGAGCCAATATACCGGCGAGTGCGGCGCTCCCGCGCGGAGATTAGTGCACCAGCGCGGGCGGGCGCTGGAGATGGTTCGCGACGGTGGAGGCGAGCCGGTCGGGCATGTAGGGCTTGGCCAGGAAACCGAATTCGGTTTCCTGCTCGAATTCCGGCCCGAGCAATTCCGCGCTGTAGCCGCTGGTGAAGATCACTTTCAGGTCGGGCTTGTCGACGATGAGGGTGGCGGCGAGCTGCCGGCCGGAGACCGATTCCGGCATGACGACGTCGGTTAAAAGAAGATCGATCTCATCCTTATGCCGGCTCCAGATGTCGAGCGCCTCGCGGCCGCTGGCGGCGGTGAGGATGCGATAGCCGAGTGCGCCGAGCGCGTCGCCGACAAATTCGCGCAGCATTTCCTCGTCTTCCACCACCAGGATGGTGATGCCATCCGGGTTTGAATTTTCCGCGACGACGGGCTCGACCGGAACCGGTGCGGCCACTTCGCCTGCCACGCTGATGGGGAAGAAAGTGGCGATGCTGGTGCCGCGCCCGAGCGCGCTCTGCACTTCGACCCAGCCGCCGTGTTGCTTGAGCACGCCGTAAACGGTGGCGAGTCCCATGCCGGTACCCTGGCCGACATCTTTGGTCGTGAAGAAAGGCTCAAACATCCGCTCCACCGTGGCTGGGCTCATGCCTTCGCCGGTGTCGGCGACTTCGAGGCAAACAAATTCCCCGATCTGGGCATCGGGATGGAGCGCGCGCCGGGCGGCGTCGACTTTGATGCGGGTGGCGGTGAGGGTGATCTTGCCGCCGTCGGGCATGGCGTCGCGCGCGTTGAGGACCAGGTTCATGACGACCTGGTCGATGTTGCTCGGGTCGGCAAAGATGGGCGGCAATTCGTGCGGGAGAGCCATTTCGATCGCGATGTGTTCGCCGATGACGCGGCGGAGCATGGCGACGGTGTCCCCGACCACTTCGCCGAGCATGAGCGGGCGCCGCTGGATGATTTGTTTGCGGCTGTAGGCGAGGAGTTGGCGCGTGAGCGCGGTGGCGCGCTGCGCGGCCTGCACGACCTGGTTGAGCGAGGCGGTCAGCTTTTCATCGAGGCAGGGGTTGCGCAGCTGCAGGGAAGTGTTGCCGAGGATGACGGTGAGGATGTTGTTGAAGTCGTGCGCCACACCCGCGGCGAGGCGGCCGACGGCTTCCATCTTTTGCGATTGGCGCAGTTCGTTTTCCAGCCGCATCCGGTCGGTGACGTCCTGCAGGATGAGGAGGTAATAAGGCGCGCTGCCCAGCTCGAGATTTTCCGCGGCGACGACGACGTCGCGAATTTCCCCGGTACTGGTGCTGATGGTGGCGGAGAAGTTGCGCACGGCTTGGGAGGATTCGAGTTCACGGGCGAGATTTTGGGCGATCTCTGCCTCGGCCCAGAGCGGTGGTTGCCGGTGAGGGCGATCTCCCGGTCCAGGCCGATGAGTTCGAGAAAACTGCGGTTGGCATCGAGGAAAGAGCCGTCTTCCTTGCGCTGAATGGCCATCGGGATCGGGCTTCCGTGAAAAGCCTTGGAGAAGCGTTCTTCGGTGCAGCGCAATAATTCCTCCGCGGCAGAATGCTCGGCCACTTCGCCCGCCAGCTCTTCGTTGGCGTGCCGCAACTCCGCTGTGCGCAGGGCGACGAGCGCGTCGAGCTCCGCCATCTGGCGATTGGCGATCTGGGTAAGCTGCCACTTTTTCGCGAGGGCATGGGCCATCTGCAGGACCTCGACATTGTCGAACGGCTTCTTCAGCACGAGGACGTGGTCGGTATTGCCGACGGCCTTGGAAATTTCGTCCCAGGAATAATCCGAATACGCGGTGCAGATGACGACCTGGAGATCTGGGAACTCTTTCCAGATGTGCCCAATGGTCTCAATCCCATCCCAGCCCGGCGGCATGCGCACGTCGATGAAAGCGACCGCGTATGGTCTCCCATCCGCGACCGCGGCGCGCACTTTCTCCAGGCCTTCCTGCCCCTGGAAGGCAGAGTCGATCTCAAAACTCCAGGCGCGTGTGACTTCGGGCGTGTCGCCAAAAAGCGCTTCTTCCGCGGCCCCCAGTTGATCGGCAAGTTCGACGTTTACTGGGCCGAGAATCTTGCGGAAATCATCATGAATCGCGGGATTGTCGTCGATCACGAGGATGCGGCGATTTTCTGGTTCTGGAATAGCGAGGTTGGTATTCATGATTGCGAAATGAGAGCGGGGGCGACGGGGAGGTGGAGGGTGAAAGTGGCGCCGCGATTGGTCCCGAGGCTGGCGACGGAGAGAGAGCCACCCATGGAACTCGCCGCGAGCGCGCCGCTGTGCAGGCCGAAACCGTGGCCATCGGGGCGGGTGGTAAAGCCGTGCGCAAAAATGCGCGTCAGATTTTCCTCCGAAATGCCGACGCCGTTGTCGGCCACCATCACACAGACCTGTTCATCGTCGGTCGCGGAAATGGAAATGGTGATTCGCTTGTCGATCCGCTGCACATCGTCGAGCGCGTACTTGGCATTGCGGATGAGGTTGATGAGGATCTGCAAGACCTTGTGCCGGTCCACCCGGACATTGGGGACTTCGGAAAAGCGTTTCTGAACCACGACGCCGTGGCGTTCGAAAGCGCCGGTGTTCATGGCGATGGCGTCGTCCACCAGTTGGCGGACGGGCAAATCTTCCATCGCACCGCTGACCTTGGCGTAGCTCTGCTGCATGGCCACGACTTCCTTGATGTGCTCGATGTTGCGCCCGAGCTGATCGACTTCGCGCAGGATGTCCTGGTTTTCGGTGACGAGGAATTCTCCGAGCTGGGCCAGGTAACCGGGAAGCTTTTTGCCCTTCTCGTCCTTGTGAAGATAATCGCCGAGATTGCCGTTGCGGCCGGTGAGGAGGGCGGCGGCCTTGCCGACTTTCTCCGCCTTGGAGCGGCGGAGTTTCTCCACGACCAGGCCGGCGGAGACATTCACGCTGTTGAGGACATTGCCGACGTTGTGCAGGACGCCGGTGGCCACCTCCGCCATGCCGGCGAGGCGCGAGGTTTCGACCAGCCGCTGCTGCGAATCGCGCAGGGCCTGATCGGAATGCCGGCGCTCCGTCATGTCGCGCATGATGCTGGAGAAAGAGCGCAAATTTCCGTCGGCATCCTTGTCCGCGATTAACACCTGCGACACGTCGATTTCCTGGCCGATCCGGTTGATGATCGCGGTCTCACCGGCCCACGAGCCTTTCTCGAGCGCAGCCGGCATCGCTTCCTCAAGGATGATCTTGGCGGCCCATTCGGGATGAAAATCGAGAAACTTTTTCCCGGACACATCTCCTTCGTCGGGTGCCCCGAAAGTTTCGCGAGCGGCCCGGTTGAGGTAAACGAGGGCACCATCCGGGTCGGCGCTGCCGATCAGATCAGGAGTCGTTTCCAGGATCGCGGTCAGCCGCGCCTGGGCCGCGACTTGTATCCGCAGTTCGCGCTGGGCCAGGAGGAGCGCGTTGTCCTGCGATTGGATCTGCGCCAGCATCTGGTTGAAGGCGTCGGTCAGCAGGCCGAGCTCGCCGCCGCACGTTTTCCGGGCCCGGACGGTGTAGTCTTTCTCCTCGGCGACAGTGCGAGCGGCAGTGGTCAGATGCAAAATGGGCCCGGTAATAAAGCGCCGCAGACCACGGGAAAGAAGCAGGGCGAGCAGAAGCGAAGCCCCGAGCAACACCACCAGCGCCCCTCCATAGAGCTGGAGTAATTTTGACCAGATAAGGCGCGAATCGGCCACGAGATAGAGCATCCCCGCGTGTTCGCCGTCTTTCATGATCGGCTCGGAAAAGAAGATCCGAGTTCCCCGAATGACGGATTCCCCGTGAGGGATCGCCTGTCGGAGGGCCGCTTCGTCGCTCTTCGGGCCAAAGCGGGCCAGGGTCTGGCCGTCGCTCCGGACGAGACGAGCGCCCACGATTTCCGGCATGGTCTTTAATCCGACCAAAGTCTGTCCGGCCGCTTCGGCATCTCCCGCCAGGAGTGCTGTCAGACTGTCATGAGCGGTCATTTTTCCGATCAAAGCCAGCTCGTGGGCGAAGTGCGCTTTGATCGTGCGCGCCTGCAGGAAAAAAAAGACCGCGCAGGCGAGGAAAAGGACAACGCTGCAAATCGCCATCGTGACGATGGTGATTTTCTGCTGGATGGATCGATCGCGCAGGCGGGTCATGTAAATGGTTTACGGGCTGACTGTTGGCTGGGTTGAGCTCTAAAGAGCTAATTTTGAGCCGCGCGCTCCCGACGAAGGCAGAATTTCTCGCCGAAGCGAGATTCGAGCGGGGAGTAAGGGGAGCGAAAGGTGCAAGATGCTGAGGATCTTGCGGGGCTTCAGGAGAAGCGGTTTAAGGAAGAATCGGGCCGGCGAGATTCGAACTCGCGACCTCTTGAACCCCATTCAAGCGCACTACCAAGCTGTGCTACGGCCCGAAACAGCCGAACTAATCGCCGCACCAGTTGCGCTTGCCAAATAAATTTACCAGCGCGACGGAGAGATAGGCCACTCACCCAATGGACGAACCAGAAAGAAAAGAGAAAAAAATCCAGAAGCGACTCCCGCTTCCAGGCGCCACGCCGATCGAAACGCTGACCAAGCCGTTCGAGGAATTCGCGCGGCTGGAATCGTCCGGCGGCATTCTGCTCATCGGCTGCACCCTGGCCGCGCTGCTCTGGGCCAATTCACCATGGTCGCACGCTTACTTCGAGCTCTGGCACACCAAGCTCACCGTCGGCTTCGCCAAGGCGACTCTCTCCAAGGAAATCCACTTCTGGATCAACGATGGCCTGATGGCGATTTTCTTTCTTCTCGTCGGGCTCGAGATCAAACGCGAAGTACTGATCGGTGAGCTCGCCTCGATGCAAAAGGCTGCTCTCCCCTTGGTCGCGGCGATCGGCGGCATGGTCCTGCCCGCCGGATTTTATTTTCTTTTTAATCAAAGCGGGCCGGGCCAGGCGGGGTGGGGCGTCCCGATGGCGACCGATATCGCTTTCGCGCTCGGGGTGTTGACGCTGCTCGGTGACCGGGTGCCCACGCAGCTCAAAGTTTTTCTCGCTGCCCTCGCGATTGCCGACGACATCGGTGCCGTTCTCGTCATCGCCTTTTTCTATACCGATCAGCTTTCCTGGATCAGCCTGGCGGTGGCCGGAGTTTTCTTTTTGGCCCTAATCGTGATGAACCGGATCGGCGCGCGCCATCCCCTCATCTACATCATCCTCGGGCTTGGCTTGTGGCTCGCCTTTTTGCAATCCGGCATTCATGCCACTGTCGCCGGCGTCTTGCTTGCCCTCACGATTCCGAGCCATCGGCGGATCGACGGCGCGGCCTTCCTCGAGCGGAGCGGGAAAATTCTCGAGGAGTTTCGACGCGCGGAGGAATGCGGGGATGAGATCGAGGCGAGCGCGACGCGGAGTGCGGCGCTCAGTTTGCTTGCCACCGACAGCCATTATGCGGAGGCTCCGATGCTCCGCTTCGAGCACGCGCTCGCGCCCTGGATCAAGCACGCCATCATGCCGATCTTCGCGCTCGCCAATGCCGGCGTTTACCTTGGCGGGGACGCCTTTAAGGAACTCGTTAGTCCGATCAGTCTGGGAATCATGTGCGGCTTGGTGTTGGGCAAGCCGATCGGGATCGCTTCCTTCGCCTGGCTGGCGGTGCGGACGCGGTTGGCCACGCTCCCGACCGGCGTGAACTGGCGCCAGATTCTCGGGGTCGGCATGCTGGGGGGCATCGGCTTCACCATGTCGCTCTTCATTGCCAGCCTCGCTTTTGCCAGCAACACCGAGATCGAAACTTCCAAGATCGGCATCCTCGCGGCCAGCATCGTCTCCGGCGTCGCCGGGATCCTGGTCGTTTTCAAAAGATGCCCGCCTAACGAAAAGGAAGAGACGGCGGACTCCGACCTCCCAGCCGGGCAGGAAAGCGTCACTTAGCTGTGGTCAGGTTGTCTCCGCAAACAGCCGAATGAGTTCTGGCGGCAGCAGAGGCGTCGCGCCGTGGTGCGAGGCGACAAAGGCGCCGACGCGACAGGCGTTTTCCAGGACCTTTTGCGGAGCGGTGCCGCGCGTGAGTCCGATCATGAGGCCGGCCATGAAGGAATCACCGGCGCCGACGGTATCCTTGACGACGACATTGGGGGCGGGGGCCGTGACAAGGGTTCCACGATCCCAGAGTGCGGCGCCGTTCTCTGCTCGGGTCACGCAGATTCGCGGCGTGTTTGTCGTTTCGGCGAGGATGGCGGCGGCGCGACCGACGGCTTCAGCACCAGCGGCGGCTCGGACTTCATCTCTCCTGTCTGAATCCAGGCCGCGAGTTTGCCGACCTCTTCGTGGTTGAGTTTGAGAACGTCCGCGCGTTTGGCGAGTTTGATGATGCACTCGGGATCGGCGTACGGCGGGCGCAGATTGACGTCGAAAAACTTCAGCGGGCCGCTCAGATCTAGAAGGGCGCGAAGCTGCCGGACGTTGTGGGGCGAGCGGCAGGAGAGGGAACCGAAAATAAACGCGCGCGCTTTCGCCACCGCTTCCAAGGCTTCGGCTGAGACTTCGATCTCGTCCCACGCGACCGGTTCCACGATGTCGTAGGTCGCGTTTCCTTTGGCATCGACCGTGGCGAGGACCGTGCCGGTCGGCAGTTTCGGATGACGGCCAATGAACTCGGTGTTGACCCCCTTATCCTTCGCCACTTGGAGGATTTCGGCGCCAAGTTCGTCGTCTCCGATGGCCGAGAGGAGCGACGCGGAGGCTCCGAGCTGAACGAGGTGGGCGGTGACGTTAAACGGCGCGCCTCCGGCGTGACGGCCGGAGGGCAGGCAGTCCCAGAGGATTTCTCCGAAGGCATGGCATTCCACTGTCATGTTAGGCGTATGAATCCGGAGGAGTGCAGAATGGCGATCCCCTGCACGTCTTACCCGATTTTTGGAGAGGATCGTGCGCATCGGCACCGAGACATCCGGGTTTTCATAAAGCCTGTCGATCATCTCGGAGTAGACGCCGGTGAATCGCTCGTTCTCAACCAGATCTCCAAAGACGGGCGTCAATTTCAGGAAGGCCAGTTTCTCGTTGCGCGTGCCCTTTGCCGCCTGGTGCAGCGCTTCTTTCATCTCATCCACGATCTCCAGTTTCTTGCCGAATTGGTCCACGCCCTTGTCGCTATACAAGCACCACGCCGCGATCACCAAGGCCGCGAACTCAACGCTGCCGCCGCGCTCGAGATTCTCCCGGATCGTGGGAATCAAGAACACCGGCAGCTTGCTGGAACTTTCCAAACAAATCCGCGCCAGGCTGTCCTTGATGTTCGGATTCCCGAACCGCTCGATCAGCGTGTCTTTGTAGGCATCCAGATCGATCCCTTCCACGGCGTCCAGCACCGGAGTCGCCTCGGCGTCCATAAACTTTCGCAGATACGTCGCGAACAGCTCGTCCGACACGCATTCGTCGATCGTTTCATGGCCGTGGATTGAACCCAGAATCCCCAGAACCGAATGGCCCGCATTGAGCAGCCTGAGTTTCATCTTCTCATAGGGCGTCACGTCCGCGACAAACTGAGCCCCGACCTTTTCCCACGCGGGCCTTCCGTTGGAAAAATTATCCTCGATCACCCATTGGCAAAAGGGTTCGCAGGTCACCGGCCACTCATCCCGCAGACCCATTTCGTTCTCGAGATACTTTATGTCGGCCGTGCGTCGTCACTGGCGTAATCCGATCCACCATCGCGTTCGGAAAGCAGACCTCGCTTTCCATCCAATCAGCCAGCTCCGGGTCCTGTTTCCGCGCGAATCCCAGGACCATTTTCCGGGTCAGGTTTCCGTTGTGCTGAATGTTATCGCAGGATTGGACGGTGAACGCAGGGAGCCCCTTTTCCTTTCGTCGTTTGAGCGCCGCGGTCAGATATCCAAAAACCAATTTCGGCCGTAACGGATTCTCCAGATCGTGCTGCGCATCCGGATTGCGCAGGTCGAATTCCCCCGTTGCAGGATCCACATTGTATCCGCCTTCCGTGATGGTGAGAGAAACGATCCTGGTCTCCGGGCTGGCCATTCGCGCGATGACCGCTTCCGGATCGTCGCATCCCATCATGAAATCCACCAGCGATCCGATCACCCGGTTCTCGATCTTCCCGCCCGGGTGTTTCACGATCAGGGTATAGAGGAAATCCTGATTCTTCAGCACCCCACAGATCTTCCGATCCGCCTCCCGCAAGCCTACGCCGCAGATTCCCCATTCGAAGGCATCATCACCCGCCCTCATTAACTCATCCGTGTAGTAGGCTTCATGCGAACGATGAAATCCGCCGACGCCGATGTGCACGATCCCGGCCTTCACCCGGTTTCTGTCGTATCCGGGCCGCGCGATCTCCGCGGACACCAGAGGGAGGTTTTCCTGACTGAGTTGAACGGGTTCATTCATGACGTTCTCCGTTTCTAGTCTGCTTGCTGGTTCAGTGCTTTCGTGCGGCGCAGCGTCCAATAGGCGGACACGAAATACACAATGGTGAAGACAAAACCCCACGTGTAGAAGATCGCCCGATTTTTCTCATACACGCCCATCTCCGGGCTCCAAAACATCACCATCACCGCGAGCGCCAGGATGATCGCCAGACTGGCGCGAGAGATCCCGTGCAACACCTTGGACAACGCGGAATGATCCTCCACCGCGTCACCCTCATCGATCGCCTGCTGCGCCTGATACTCCGCAATAGCCTCGTTCTTCCGTCGCTCGGCGGCTTCCTCCGCCGGATACTTCTCCGCGGCGCCATAGCGCTTCGCGAGCAAGGTATAAAGGATGATCGTGAAGGCCCAGGTGGGGAGGAATAGATAGTAGAACGACATCACGCGCAGGGCGTTCAGACCGAAGCCAAAGACCAGACCCGCTCCCCACGACACGACTGCCGGCGTGCTATGAGTCAGCTTCCGGTAAGTCACCCAGTAGCGCGTGAATCCGATCCGCGGAAAGATCACGTGCTCCGCAAACACAATGCCACCCACCGGCACGACGATGAGCCCGGCATACGTCAGAAGGGGGAGCATCTGTCCGAACACGAACGGAAAGCAGGCCACGATCACTGTCACCACGCCGACCGTAAAGGTGACGCCCTTCCGCGAATGCCGGTGAAAAATCGCCTGGGCGGCCAATCCCGCCCGGTAGAGATTCGCATTCGCCGTGGTCCACCCCGCGATGATCACAATGACATACCCCGAAAGTCCCAGCGCGTAGTAAGCGACATCGCCCGGATCCAGTTTCGCGATAGTGGTCTTCATCAGCACCGCCGTGCCGGCGCCCATGATGCCCGCGGCGATCCACGCGACATAGTGCCCGAACAACATTCCGGCGCTGGTGCACAGCCCGTAAATGGATCGCTTCGCATAGCGCAACAACGCCATGTCGATCAACCCGAAGTGCGTGATCGTATTCGCCGCCCAGGCGAACCCAATCACCGACAGAAGCCCGATCCCCGGTTCCCCGCGGCTATTCACTCCCGTCCAGATGGATTGATCGCCGATCTTCATAAAATCTCCGAAACCCAGCAGCTGCGTCCGGCCCAGGACGGACTCCGCGATGGCCGGGAACAGGACAAGAGCCCCGCTGACAAACATCACCACCAGCCAGGGCCCGCAGAGGCCGGAGAATTCAGCGACTGCCGAAAAGCCATACATGGCCACGAAGACCACGATCATTCCGACTCCGAGCACGACCAACACAAACCATGCGTTGGTCGGATACCAGTTTAACTGGGCCGGGATACCGAAAAGCATCCGCACCGCGGAGCACGACACCGTAATCATCGCCGCCGAGATCACGGTGAAGATGAGCACGTTTGCCCAGTTGTAGAGGTTCGTCATCGTGTCGCCGGCCATCTTGTGCAGATAGGTGTAAAGACTCAGGCGCGTCTGGACCGCGATCGGCGCCGTGATGAGGGTCCAGCTCAGGATGGCCAGGATGTTTCCGATCAGTAATCCGATCAGGATGTCCTTGGTCGTGGCGCCCAACGCGACAAACGTCGCGCCAATGACAAACTCGGTCGCGGCCACGTGTTCGCCCGCGTAAAGCCCGACAAAATGCGTCCACCCATGAAGCTTGTGTTTGGGAATGGGTAGCTGCTCCGGGCTCATGCCGGCAATGGATTGGGCGGATGGCGTCATGGCATTCATCATCGTTGGTAGTTGGAGCTCCCGTTCTTGTTGCGGAACGCGTCTTCGGTCTGACCGGTGCCGCCGGGATTGAAGATATACTGCACTGTGAGCACCACTTGGGAAACTCCGACCACCAGCGGTGCGCCCGACCTCGCCGGGACGGCGCGGGTGTTCAAGAGAGCTTCGTCAAACCTCCCACGCGCGGAGGAAAGCATCGATGAGCTGAGGTAAATCATCGCTGTAGCCGCCTTCCAAGATCGCGCCCGCCGGGATCGTGCATTCGCGCAGCCAGCGGCCGAAAAGCGCGAAGTCCTCCGGCTCCAGGCTCATCTGCGTAATCGGATCGCGAGCGTAGGCGTCGAAGCCGGCGGAGACGAGGAGGAGGTCGGGCTTGAACTCGAGGAGAACCGCGAGCGCGCGCTCGATCGCGGCGCAGTGCTCTTGCCGCGGCGCAAATGGAGGCACAGGAAAATTATGGATGTTCCCTAACGACCGCGTGCCGGTCCCGGGATAGCCGGGAAATTGGTGGACGGAGGCGAACGCGATCCGCGGATGGCCGCTCACGATCGCTTCGGTGCCGTTGCCGTGGTGGGCGTCGAAATCCCAGATCGCGACTCGTTCCGCGCCGTTCTCCAGCGCGTCGAGCGCCGCGACCGCGATGTGATTAAAAAAGCAAAAGCCCATCGCCTGACCGCGAGTGGCGTGATGCCCGGGTGGGCGCATGAGACTAAACGCCTTTTCTCCGCCTAACGACGCCCGCGCGACTGCGCAGGCCGCGCCGGAGGCACGCGCGGCGTGGCCAAAAATGCCTTCGTAGGCCGGTGTGTCCGCGTCGAAGTCGTGCGCCGCGGCGCGGACCCGCTCGACGTGGTCGGGAGTGTGCGCACGCACGAGCGCTTCGTCGCTCGCCTCGTTAGGCGTGCGCCATTCCCAGCCGGGATGGGCCTCGCGCAGGAAGGCCGCACTGCGCAGCACCCGGGCCGGCCGTTCCGGATGTCCGGCGGCGACGTAGTCCGCACATCGCGGATCGTGAAAGATAACCACGCGCTATTTCCGCAGGAGAGCGGCGAAGTTTTTCCAATAACTCCAGAGGAGAAACAGGGCGAGGAGACTGACCACACAGGCCATCAGCAGGCCGTCAGGTGCCATGCAAACGTGAAAGAGGACGATGTTGACGATAATCGGGAACAGAATCACAAGCCCGAGCGGCACCCAGCCGAGGAGGAGAAGCGCGCCGCCGAGAATCTGAAGAAAGAAGACGACGTTGAAGTAACCGGTCGTGGCCAGGGCGGTGCCAAACTGTTTGGCCGCTTCGCCGGTGGGAGGCGGCATCGGGATGAAGTGGAGGAAACCATTCAGCCCGAAGACAACGAACATCAGTCCGAGCAAAATCCGCACGATAAGGGTGGCAATTTTCATGGCGCGAGCCTGCGCCCGTCGCGCTTCGGATTCAATAGGGAAAGAACGGGGCCGCGAATCGGGTCGCGCGCCGAGCGGTTGCTGCTATAAGCGGGCGATGGCTAAATCCCGTTCCCATGTCGATAAACCCGAGCCACGCTGGCAGGCGCTGCTCGGTTTACTCGCCGCCGTCGGCACAACGTTTGCCTTGCCACGCTGGCTCAGCCTCGGGCCGCGCTGGTGGTTGCCGCTGCTGATCCTTCTTCTCCTCGTTCCGACCGTCTTCGCGCATCGCACGGGCCGGCATTCGCTCAATCACATCACCGGCTCGATCATCAGTGTGATCCTGACCATTTCCCTGATGAGCTCGGTGTTTTTGCTCATCACGACTCTCCCGGCGCACAAGGAACCTCCGCTGCGCCTGCTCCTTTCCGGCGGGGCCCTGTGGATGAGCAATGTGCTCGTCTTCGCGCTCTGGTATTGGCGGCTGGATGACGGCGGCCCGCAGGAGCGCGACGAACGGGGCGGGTTCGGCAGTCGCGGGTTCGTCTTCCCCCAGATGCAGGTGGAAAAGTCGCAGCGCGAAGCGTTCGGAATGGACGGCTGGCGGCCGGGCTTCGTGGACTATCTCTTCATCGCTTTCACGACCAGTTCGACGTTTGGCCCGACGGACGCGCCGATCCTGCGGCCATGGGCAAAATTACTCGCCATGTTGCAGGCGTTTATTTCCCTAACGATCGTCGTGCTCCTGATCTCGCGCGCCGTCGGTGTGCTCTGAGTGCGGCCCGGTCGGCGGGCTATTTTCCGATCAGGATAAAAATGCCGGCGATGAGCGCGAGAATCGGAAGCAGGATCCCTGGTCCGATGCCGGTCAAGCCGACGATGCCGACGACGATGAGGTAGACGGCGAGCAGGAGCATTCCGATGTTTTTATTGAAGTTCATGCGCGCATGCTGAAGTCCGAGCGCTGGATATGCACGCTTAAATTTACCGCGACGAGGGCTGGTCGAGCGAAAATGGAGCAAGACAATTGACAACCGGAAATCAAAGTCAGTAGAATCGAAGGACCGAGGCATTCTCAAATCTAACGCTCCCGGGGGCTTAGTTTATCTGCGCGCGCTCCGGCCCACTCATGGACAGATGCATTAAACCTCGTCTCGTTAAACTGACCAAGCTGGAAGCCGCGCGCCGCCAGATCGAATCTGCCATCTGGCTTTGGTTCATTGATGATGACTACGTCTCCGTGCACGCGCTGACGGCGGCGGCGCATCGTTTGTTAATGGAGTTAGCGGCCGTTCGCGAGAAGGCGGCCTGGCCTTACTCCAGCACCTATCTGCCGACGGCTCCCGTCCAGGCGAGACGGGTTGAACCCAGCGACGCGGTCATGTTTTTCAAATATGCCAAGAAGGATGAGAGTTACGAGCTCAGTGAGCAATGGACGGAACTCTATCTCTTCGATGCGGTTATGGCTTACAGCGGCTTGGCCGACGAGCGTGGTGCGAGCGCCCTGATGTCTACTTTCGTTCTGCGTTTTGGCGTGCACCGACAGGATCTTTTTGTGCCGGACGCCTTTTCACTTCTCGAGAAGACAGTTAGCAAGGCTTTCTCTCTCGAGCGACTGGAACAGCTTTCGAAGATCGATTTCCTGAAGGAATTCATCGGTGTCTTAGGGCACGGTCGGCCGCACTAAACGCCTCCCGCGGGCAAACGCCGGAGCACCTAACGTCGTTAGGCGAGCGCGCGCCATCGTTTTATCCTACGAAATGGTCATTTGACCGCCCTCCCTGCGCCCCATACTATCCGCGCTTTCCCTGGTGCTGACGTAACTCAACGCGATGGATTGTTTTCGACCGGATAGACGACCTTGGCTTCTCGACTGCCTCGAGTTATGCCTTCTCCGGGGTCCCCAATCGCCGGCGAAAATTCGGATTTGGGCTTCTTGATGATTAAGTCTCTGAGCGGATCCTCATCTTCCAGAACTGGATCGCTCAGTGCCGCAAGAGGGATGCCCACGCTTCTCCGGCGGGGGAGCCTACTCCTCGCCTGTCTCTTCCTCTTTCTCTCCGGCTGCGAAAAGCCGATGCCGGTCCCTCCGCCGCAGGCTGACAATGTCGACCAGGCGGCCCTGCAGAAGCTCGACGTTTGCTCGCTCCTGAATGCGGACGAGGTCGCCGCGATCCAGAGCTCTCCGGTTAAGCAGGCCAAGGGGAGTAGCTCTGGCGATGGCCGATTCCTCACTCGGCAGTGCTTTTATGAGACGACCGACTTTAACTCGTCGGTCAACCTGGCGCTGACCTCCCGCGATCCAAGCTCTCCGACGCAACTAAGCCCGGGAGCTTTTTGGAAAGAGAAGTTTGCTCCCTACCGATCTGGCGCGCCCGCCGAAGAGACCACCGGGAGGGCGCGCGAAGACTCCGGCGACGCGGAAGGTGAGCGGCACGATCCTCCGAAGAAGATCGAAGGAGTGGGGGACGAGGCGTTCTGGATGGGACCGGATGCGCTCTATGTCCTTCATCGCGATGTCTATCTGCGATTGAGCGTGGGCGGAAGTGACTCCGCCGAGATAAAGATCAAGAAGGCCACGGAACTCATGAAGTCAGCTCTCGGCCGACTCGCCGCAGCGATTTCCGTGGCAGAAAAGAAGTGACTCCACAAGCGATGTAACTCTTCCGGATATTTCGTCGACGTTAGTGAGCAAACCTGACCGTAAAAAACCAGCTCAATCATGTCCGTACCGCCGAATCTATTAAACCATCCATGAAAAAAAAACCTGCCTGTCAAAGTGGCCTCTTCACCCTTCGGGGGGTCGTGGCGAGCGCTCTTTTAAGCAGCGCCCTGTTTCTTCTTCTTAGCGTCTTCGCCGCTTCGCCGCCTAACGGGACTATCACCCCGACAGGCCCAAATCTGGCTTGGACGGGCACGGCCACTGGCATTCCCCCGACAGGGGGAGGGGAGGCTTCCTGCGTGGAGGGAACTAACTGCGATAGCTTTGCGCTTACTATCTCCGGCACAGCGGCAGATTGGGTCGCCGCGGGCAAGCAGGTGCATGTCCAGATCAATTGGTCGCTGCCGGCGACCGATTACGACATGTATGTCCATAAAGGCACCCTGAGCGGGCCGGTCGTTGCTTCTTCGGGCTCCGGTGGAACTACTCAGGAACAGCTCGACCTGAATCCGGCCAGCTCCAGCATTGGGACCGGTCTCTTTACGGTTCACGTCGTCTATTTCGCCGCCACCCAAGCCGACCAGTATAGTGGTGTCGCGACAGTGGCTTCGGCGGGCGCACCGCCTATCCCTGCTCCGACTCCCGCCTCGGGTTTTGCTCCACGCTACGAGACCTATACTCCGCCTGCAGCGGGCCCAGCCACCCTTGGTCTCCGTGCCGGCGAACCTTCCATCGGGATTGGTCTTGGCGTCACCGGTCATCCGGAAGGACGCTCCATGTTCCAGGCCGACGTCCAGACCTTGCGCACAACTTTCAACGGCGAGTGCGATACGCCGCGCGCCATCTGGGAAGATAAGTCTCCAGTCACGTCACAGGTCGATTTCGACCCCATCCTTTTCACCGATCGGACTACCGGTAACACGATCGTCCATCTTCTAACCTTCGCCGGACAGGTCCTGGTCGGCGAGTCCTCCTTCAGTCTGAACGATGGAGATGTCTGGGTTCCCAGTAACGGAACCGGGATCGGGTCGGGCATCGACCACCAGACAGTGGGCGGCGGACCTTACCACGCGCCCTTGGATGTCGCCCCTCCGGGGACGGCGCTGCACCCGGTTTATTATTGCTCCCAGGCGCTGGTGGATGCGAGCTGCGCGCGGAGTGATAACTACGGTGCGAACTACGGTCCGTCGGTGGTTATTTATACCGACGAGTGTGGCGGCCTCCACGGCCACGTCAAAGTCGGGCCCGACGGCACGGTTTACGTCCCGAACAAAGGCTGCGGAACCGGCCAGGGCGTCATCGTTTCGGAGAATAACGGATTGACCTGGACGATCCGGACCGTTCCCGGCAGCACGACCGCGGGAAGTGATCCCTCGGTCGGTATCGACGCGAACAACCGGCTCTACTTTGGCTACGCCGACGGCGACACCAAGGCCGTGATCACGACCTCGGACGACCATGGCCAGAACTGGAGCCAGCCGCTCGATGTCGGCGCGGGTTTGGGAATCAATAACGCCGTCTTCTCCGCCGTCATGGCCGGCGACACCAACCGCGCTGCTTTTGGCTTCCTCGGCACGCCGACCGCCGGCGGTTTGCAGGGCGAGCGATTCACCGGGCTCTGGCATCTTTACATCGCGACCACTTTCGATGGCGGCGCGACCTGGCAGACCGTGAACGCCACGCCTAACGACCCCGTTCAGCGCGGCTGCATCTGGCTCGGCGGCGGTTCGAACATCTGCCGCAACATGCTCGACTTTATCGATCTCCAGATCGATCAGCAGGGTCGCGTAATGGTTCCGCTGGCCGACGGCTGTGCGGGCGGTGAGTGCGTCCAGGCTGGACCGAATGCGACCGGCAACGCCTACACCGCTTCTGCCGCGATCGTTCGGCAGACCGGCGGCAAGCGCCTTCTCGCGGCCTTCGATCCACCGGAAGCAGCGACTGCGCCGGGCACTCCGTTTGTCACGACCAAGCGCAACGGCAATCTGGTTTCCGTGGGATGGTCGGTAGGCGACAATGGCGGCTCGCCTATCACTGGTTACAACATTCTGCGCAGCACAATCCCGGGTGCGGAGACGTTGCTGACTTCGGTCCCCGCAACGCAGACGCAGTACATCGATACCACGGCGACGAACACCGCTTCGACCTATTACTACAAAGTCCAGGCCGTGAACGCGATCGGGACGTCCTGTAGCAATAACGAAGTCGGCGCGCGTTACGTCGGTAGCACCACCACGGGTTTCACCGTCTCGGCCGACCCCACTGGCGATCAGGTCGGCGGTCCGGTCGCAAATGCGGATCTCGACATCCAGTCGCTGAACGTTTCGGAACCGGCCACCGGCCCGAATGCCGGCAAGCTGGTCTTCCAATTGAAGGTCGCTAACCTGACCACGATTCTCCCGAATCGACGCTGGAGGATCATTTGGAATTCACCGATCGCGCCCACTGGCCAGTCCTACGTCGGCATGACGAGCGACGGAAACTCCGCGATCACCTACGAGTATGGCACCGTCTTTACCGAGGTGGTCGGCGTCCTCCTAGGTGTCCCAACCGCAGTGCCGGTGGGCCCGCCCGATTCGGGCACTTTCACTCCTGCGGGCCTCATCACGATCGTCGTCTCCAAGGACAAAGTAGGCAATCCCGTCACGGGCGACTTGCTGGGTGGCTTCTCCACTCGCACTTACCCCGATCCGGGTAATCTCATGCGTTCCACCGACGCGAGCGACACTACCGGGAATGCGACGGCAAACGACTTCACCGCCAATGCTGCCGTCTATGTGATGTCCGGGCCTTACCCCGGTCTGACTAATGCAGTCTCCCGGAAAGCTCACGGTTCAGCCGGAACCTTCGACATCGCTCTCCCGGCGCTCGGCGCTCCGGGAATTGAATGCCGCACTGGAGGAGCCGGAGGCGATTACCAAGTCGTCTTCACCTTTGTCGGTCCGGTGACTATCGGTTCGGCTTCGGTCACGGCGCCTCTGGGTGGTTCGGTCGCCAATTCGAGTGTGTCCGGAAACGTGGTGACGGTAAACCTGCAAGGCGTCACCAGCGGACAGACGGTGATGGTGAATCTCAACGGCATGACCGGCGCGGTCACGGGCAATCTGACTGTGCCGATGGGCGTCCTCGTCGGCGATACCACGGCGGATAGCAGCGTCAATTCCGCTGATATCGGCCAGACCAAATCCAAATCGGGACAGGTAGTCGATAGCAGTAACTTCCGCACCGACGTCACCGTCGACGGCAACCTCAACAGCGCCGACATCGGCCTGGTGAAATCGAAGTCCGGCACCAGCCTCTCGGGTCCCTTGCCGCGCCGATAACAGATTCGTCTCGCGGTCCCGGCGGCACTCGCCGCCGGGACTGTGAGTTCTCGCGAGATAGCGGTCGCCCCGGCGCCGGAGAAGGCGGCGTGGCTTGACGTCTCGGCGGCTCCCTCTAGAATTGGCGCAACCGTCCCGGGCGGGACGGGTCTAGCGAACGGCACCCGCCTTGCTCAGTTTCCCGGGAAGAACGGGACCGATTTACAACCAAAAGAGAACTTAAGACGATGGATTTTGCCTGGTCGGATCAACAACGTGAGCTGCTCGACGCCGTTGGCCGTTTCGCCCGTGAACAGCTCAACTACGACGTCATCGAGAACGATCGGAAGGCGATCTTCAATCACGACGCCTGGAAAAAATGCGGCGAATTTGGCATTCAAGGTCTTCTCGTTCCGACCGAATACGGCGGCCTCGGCCAGGATCCCCTAACGACGGTGGCCGTGCTCGAGCGGCTCGGTTACGCCTGCAAAGACAACGGTCTGCTCTTTTCCATCAACGCCCACATGTGGACCGCGGTCAGCCCGCTGGTGAACAACGGGACCGAGGCGCAGAAACAGAAATTTCTCCCCGGTCTTTGTAACGGCACCCTCATCGGCGGCAATGCCATGAGCGAGCCGAACAGCGGCTCCGACGCCTTCGCTCTCGCCACCACCGCAACGAAGCAGGGCGACAAATACATCCTCAACGGCAGCAAAATTTTCATCACCAACGGCCCGGTCGCCGACATGCTGGTGGTCTTCGCCAACGTCGATAAATCGCGCGGACAGGACGGGATAACGGCGTTCATCGTCGAAAAGGGAATGCCCGGCTTCGATCCCTCGCACAAGATCGAGAAAATGGGCGTGCGCACCTCGCTCGATGTCGGAAGTCTTTTTCGAG
Source organism: uncultured Verrucomicrobiae bacterium (assembly GCA_963740715.1). GTDB lineage: Bacteria > Verrucomicrobiota > Verrucomicrobiia > Chthoniobacterales > UBA10450 > Palsa-1392. The sequence goes on from CAVUGD010000031.1 coordinate 94,721, forward strand.
AACTGCGAAGTGCCGGCAGAAAACGTCCTCGGCAAGGAAGGCGGCGGCGTTTTTCTTTTCACCCGCTCGCTCACCTGGGAGCGCGGCTGCATTCTCGCCAGCGCGGTCGGCTCGATGCAAAGATTGCTCGAGAAGTGCATTCGTTACGCCAACGAGCGCAAGCAGGGCGGGCAATCGATCGGCAAATTCCAGCAGGTCGCGACCAAGATCGTGGAGATGAAAATGCGCGTCGAAAGCGCGCGCCACATGCTTTACCACTTCGGCTGGGTCGCCGGTCACCGGAAAGCGGTTTATCTCGAGGCCGCCATGACCAAGCTGCACATCGCCGATGCCTGGGTGAAATGCGCCGAGGACGCGATCCAGATCCACGGCGGCTACGGCTACATGACGGAATATGAGGTCGAGCGCGAGTTGCGCGACGCCATCGGGGCCAAGCTCTATTCCGGCACGAGCGAAATCCAACGCAACATCATCGCCTCGCTCATCGGCTTGTGACGGAGCCGATCTCAAAAATTCTCGTTCCGTTCAAGAGCGTTCCCGATCCCTACGCGGAGGCGGCTCCCGGCGGCTCGGCTTCGACCGCGAAATCGGTCATCAATCCTTTCGACGAAATCGCGATCGAGGAAGCGCTCCGCATCCGCGAGCGCGGGGAAGCGACCGAGATCGTCGGCCTAACGATTGGTCCGGCGACGGTCGACGAGCAGGTTCGCGCCGCGCTCGCGATGGGCGTCGATCGCGCGATCCGGATCGACGATGCCCGCGCGCTCGATCCTTACGCCGTCGCGCGCATCCTCCGCGCCGTGGTCGAGAAAGAGGCGCCGCAGCTCGTGCTCATGGGAAAACAGGCGGTGGACGACGATTCCAACCAGGCCGGGCAAATGCTCGCGGGATTGTTAGGCTGGCCCCAGGCGACTTTCATTTCGAAAATCGAGCTCCTGGAAAACGGGGTCCGGGCCCGCTGCACGCGCGAGACCGATGGCGGCCTCGAAGTCATCGAAGTCGATCTGCCCGCGATCGTCACGACCGACCTGCGCTTGAATGAGCCGCGCTACGTCTCGCTCCCCGGCCTGATGAAAGCGCGCAAGAAACCGATCGAGACGATGACCTGCGAAGAACTCGGAGTGCAGGTTGCAGCCCCTAACGACGACCCTTTCGGTCGCCCGGCCGCCCAAGCGCGCTGCCGGGACACGGGTGGAGTCGGTCGAAGAACTGGTCCGCAAACTCAAGGAAGAGGCGAAGGTCCTTTGATGACGGCGCGCACTCTCATTCTGGTCGAACACGATCGCCGCGAAGTGAAGCGGCCTTCGCTCCACGCGATCACGGCCGCGCGCGCGCTCGGCGGCGACTTTGCCTTGCTCCTCATGGGGCATGGATTGGACGAGATGGCGAGTTCGTTAGTCTCATACGGTGCCGCGGCGGTGCTGGTGGCCGACGACGAAGCCTTGGCGGAACCATTGGCCGATCGTTATGCCTTCGTCATCGCGCAGGCGGCGCAGAAACTCGGAGCGACCACCCTCCTCGGCCATTCCTCGACTTTTTGTAAAGACATCCTCCCGCGTGCCGCCGCCCTGCTCGACGCGCCGATGCTCACCGACGTGGTCGCGATCGAGGAAAAGGATGGAGCCACTTCCTACCAGCGACCCGTCAGCGCCGGCAGCATGCTCGCGACCGTGCAATTGGCGGGTGAGAAACGAGTTCTCATCATTCGCGCTTCCGCCTTTGCCGCGCCCGCGACCGACACTGCTTCCAGCCCGATCGAACGCCTCGAAGTCGACGCCTCCTCTTTGCCTAACGGGACCCGTTTCGTTTCGCGCGAAGAACGCGTCTCCGATCGGCCCGACCTGACCGAGGCGCGGGTCGTCATCGGCGGCGGGCGTCCGCTGAAGGACAAGGAAAGTTTCGACCGTCTCGTCGGCGGCCTGGCCGATCTTCTGGGCGGAGCGATCGGCGCGACCCGCGCCGCGGTCGACACCGGCCTCGCGCCTAACGACTACCAGATCGGCCAGACCGGCAAGGTGATCGCGCCCGACCTCTACATCGCGCTCGGCATTTCCGGCGCCATCCAGCATCTCGCCGGGATCAAGGATTCACGCGTCATCGTCGCGATCAACAAGGACCCCGACGCGCCCATTTTCCAAATGGCGACTTACGGCCTGGTCGGCGATCTCCATCAGCTCGCACCGCAATTGATTGATCTGCTGCGAAAGAGTTAAAGCGCCATGTCGGTTCCGCTGAACGAGGCCACCCGCGAAGTCTTCGGCAACATCGCCCCCTGGATGCGGGTCGTGTTCTTCCTCCTCATGATCGCGAGTATCGCGATCCTCGGCTGGCGGATGCTGGCGCACTGGCGTTCCTGGCGGAAAGGGCGTCCGGGTGGATTTGAAAAGAGCCCGCGCGTTTGGCTCGAGCGGCTGACGGTTTACGGGCTGGCGCAAAAGCGCGTGCACAAGAAAACCCTCGGCGCGCTGCTTCATCTGCTGCTCTTCAGCGGGTTCGTTGTTCTTACCATCGGCACCACCCTCCTCGCCATCGCCGACGACGGTCCCTACAACTTCCATCACGGCTGGTATTACCTCATTTACGAGCTGACGATGGATGTCTTCGGCGTCGCCTTCATCCTCGGGTGCCTGCTCGCGATGTATCGCCGCGCCTTCCATCGCAAACCGAGCCTGGGTCACGACTGGAGCGATTGGTGGCTCCTCGGTGTCCTGTTTGCGCTCGGGGTTACCGGTTTCGCGGTCGAGGCGCTGCGGATGCATTACACCCAAGTCCAGCCCTGGGTTGCCCACTGGTCGACCGTCGGTTGGATCATCGATAAGACAATGTTAGGCGGGATCGATATCCCCACCGCGCAGAGGCTGCACCTCATTTCCTGGTGGGTGCACATCGTCCTGGTCGCGGGATTTTTTGCCACCATCCCGGTGAACCGTTTTCTCCACGTCCTCACCGGCCCGATCAACATCGCCGCCCGGCCCGAGCGTCCGATGGGTCAGTTGGTGCCGCTGAAAATGGAGACGGTGGAAGAAACCGGCCTGATCGGCGTCGGCCAGATCGGTGACTTCAATCAGCAGCAGCTGCTCAGCCTCGATGCCTGCATGGAGTGCGGCCGTTGCGAGGATGTCTGCCCCGCGACCGCATCCGGCAAACCGCTTTCGCCGAAATTCATCGTAACCGATCTCCGCAGCGTGATGGCGAACGGCGGCGAACTCCACGGCGTCGCGATCAACCCCGATACGCTTTGGTCGTGCACCATGTGCCAGGCCTGCGTTCAGGAATGTCCGGTCCTGATCGGACACGTCGACCTGATCAGCGACATGCGGCGTTATCTGGTTGGCGAAGGCAAACTCTCCGGCCCGCCCGCGCGCTCGTTGCAACAGATCGGCAACCAGGGGAATCCCTACGGCAAGCCTAACGGCGAACGTCTGGCCTGGGCGGAAGGGCTCGACGTTCCGACGGTCGAATCGAATCCCGACTTTGAGTATCTCTTCTGGGTCGGTTGCGCGGCTTCCTTCGATCCGCGCGCGCAAAAAGTGGCGCGCGCGACCGCGCAACTGCTCAAAAAAGGCGGAGTCAACTTCGCCGTCCTCGGGAAAGAAGAAACCTGCACCGGCGATCCGGCCCGCCGGATCGGCGACGAGTTCCTTTTCCAGGAGCGCGCGACGACAAATGTCGAAACGTTAGGCCGGCGCCAGGTGAAGAAGATCGTGACCGCGTGTCCGCATTGCCACAACACACTCCAGAACGAATACCCGCAATTCGGCGGCCAGTATGAGGTGCAACATCACTCCACTCTTCTGGCCGAGCTGATCGAAGCCGGTCGCCTAACGAATGAAGTCCCGGTTGGCGGCGAACCGATTACGATGCACGACCCGTGTTACCTCGCCCGGGTCAACGGCATCGTCGATGCGCCCCGCACCGTGCTCGGCGCCGAGAAGGATGAGCAATACCGCGAGATGCCGCGCTGCGGCAAAAAGACTTTCTGCTGCGGCGCGGGCGGCGGCCGGATGTGGTTTGAAGAACCACCAGCGCAACGCGTCTCCAACCTCCGCGCCCAGGAAGCGATCGCAACGGGCGCGAAGACTCTCGCCACCGGTTGCCCATTCTGCCTGAACATGATGAGCGACGGCATGGCCGGGGCCGACGGCGGCGAGAACGTCAAGGTGCTCGACATCGCCGAAGTGCTCCTCAGCCGGCAAACGCCGAGTGAAAGCGAGAGCGAGCCGCCCGCCGTTTAGCGGGACCGATCAGGAATCAAAGTCCCAGCTCTGCGCCGCTACTTGTTCAGGATGTCCTGCGGAATCTTGCCGCCGTTTTCGGCGAGCTTCTTCATCACTTCCTTGTGCAGCCACATGTTCATCGCGGCCGAGTCATTTGTGTCGCCGGTGTAGTGCAAATCCTGCGCGAGTTCTTTGCGCGCGGAAAGACTGCTGTCCATGCCGACCAGCTTCATCAGGTCGACGATGGAGTGTTTCCAATCGAGCTTCTCCGAGTTCTTGCTCGCGAGTTGATCGAGAATCGCCGCCACGTCCACTGGCTGGGCCGGGGCTGCGGGCGCAGTGGCCGTGGCCGGTTGCCCGGCAGCGGAAGGTGCCGGCATCGCCGGGGTTGCGGAGCCCTGGGTGACGGGCGCGCTGGCTGGTGCAGGTGGGGGAGTAGCAGCCGGAGCGTGATTGAAGATTTTTGACATTAAAGTGTTGAAGAGGCCCATAATTTTTTCCTTTCGAGATGAGTTTGCGATGCGGGGTTCCCCTTACGAATCGGCTTCTCGCCCGGCATTGCGTCCCTGCCGCTGATCGATAGCCAAAATACTTCTTCGAAATGATCGGCCCTGGACGGCGACGTTAGTCGTTCGCAAGAAGATCCGGCCGGTTCTCGCGGGTCCGGCGCTCGGCTTCGCGTTTCCGCCAGGCGGCGATTTCAGCGTGATGGCCGGAAAGCAAAACCTCAGGCACTTTCCAGCCGCGGAAATCCGCCGGCCGGGTGTAATGCGGCGCCTCCAGGAGCCCCCCGGAGAAGCTATCGTCCACCGCTGATTGCTCGTGCCCGAGCACGCCTGGGAGCAGCCTAACGATCGCGTCGACGAAGACCACGGCCGCGATGGCGCCGTTGGTCAGGACATAATCGCCAATCGAAATCTCGGTGTCGACGAGCTGCTCGATGACGCGGTGATCGATGCCTTCATAATGTCCGCAGAGAATGATGAGATGCTCTTTCGCGGAAAATTCGCGCGCCGTAGCCTGATCAAAACGCCGGCCCTGCGGGGTCATGAGCACGACTGTGCTCGCCTCGGTGCGGAGCGATTCGACCGCGGCAAAGATCGGTTCCGGTTTCATCACCATCCCCTGGCCGCCGCCGAAAGGCGCGTCGTCGACGACGTGATGACGATCTCCTGTCCAGTCGCGCAGGTTATGGATCTTGAGCTCGAGCGCGCCGGCTTCCTGGGCGCGGCCCATCATGCTTTCGCCTAACGGGACCCGGCAGGCTTCCGGGAAAAGCGTGATGATGTCGACCCGCACGTCGTTAATGCTCGTCGTGTCCCGCCGGGAGGACCGGGGCCGGTTCGTTCCGAAATTCGCGATGGCGTATTTTTCCCCCGGCGTAAGCGATGTAGCCGCCAATCCCAAGGACCGCGAAAGAGCAGAGAAGAGTCGCGATGGCAAGCGCGGTCGATGTCTTGGGCCATTTCATCGGAGCGAGAATCGCGACCGCCGCCAGACCGGCCAGGACGTAGAAAGCCCAGACGAGTTCATCGGCCCGATGTTCGTGCACCTTCAGCCAGGCCTGCCCCTGGTCGTCGGACATCGAAAGCACCCGGTCGAAGCCTTCCTCGCCGTAATGCACCACCGGCCACGCGATCGCACCGCAGAGCACGACGAGGGCGAGAGTCGCGACCTGCGCGGGCCGGCTCCGCTGGATGAGCGCGATGATCAGACCGATGACCGCGACCGCGAGTCCATAGACCGGGAGCGGATTGATCAGGACGTGAATGTATTCTGGTTGGCTGAAATCCTGGCTAAGTGTGGCGAGCATTGGAGTGATAGCGATGAAGAGCTGATTTGCTTGTGGCTACTTTAGCAGAAGGCGCCGGCCGAAATACCCAATTATGCTGTGTCGGTTGAATGCTTCAATCAGTCAATCTTTGTCTCGCACCACTGGTGAGGTGCCAAAGAGTCAGCAAAAAACCTTGACCGTCGCTGGTGCGATTCGGTATTCACTGGGGGCAGAGCACCTGCCTGCCCCATGGAAACCTCGCCCCTCCCTCGCTCAATTGTGAATATGCGTCGAGCTTTCAACTCCCCGCGCACCAGGACGCTTTTTCCATTAGGCGCCAAGGCGACTAGTTTTCCGCAAACCTCAACCTCTGATTAACCCACCCATGAAAGATTCCTCCAATCCATCCACCGGCATCAACACAGCTCATTCTCCAGAGCAACCCCAACGGGGGGGGTACGCCCTTAGGCAGCAATTCTGCCTTTGCGTCTTCTCGCTTGCCTTCGTCGTGGCATTTGTGCTCGTCGCTTCCAGCCTCACGCTGTTTGTTCCCAGCACGCATGCTCAATACCCGACGCCTCCGATAAACTGCTCGCCGACGGCTACGCCGACCGCATCGCCCACCCAACCCCCTGTTAGCCCGAGCCCAGGTTGCTCAGTCAATCCCCCCTTGAACGGCATTAACAACCCACCGCTAGTCGCTGTTCCTGGACCAACGCCGCCCGACGGAACCACATTACAGTGGAGGATCTTTTCGCCGGACGGCTCCGGTCCATGGCCGGCAATTCTTTTGGTCCATGGAGGCGGTTTCACCGACGGCGACCCCGTCGGCGGCGCAATCGAGACGATTGCGAAACAACTAAAGGACAATGGCTATTACGTGGCAATTCCAACCTACAGGCTAGCTCCCTGGGGTCTGATCACGAATCAAGTCTGTCATGATGCGACGCATGATCCAGATGGCTTGTCGGGCCGTCCACCAGAGCAATCCGACGACGTCAAAGCCGAGGTCATAGCTCTTCGTGCCGACACTCATTGTAACGGCAAAGTGGGCGTAGTCGGAGGCTCTGCTGGCGGCACTTGGGCGGTTTGGACCGCCCTGGACACCAACAGTTCAGGCAATGCTTATCCCTTCTGGAATGCGTCGAAACGAGCGGACTGTGCGGTAGGTATTTCGGGCGCCTACGAGTTTGATGACCGGACGCCGACAGGCTATGCCCCCGATCCGCTGCCTACATTCATACGCAAGGTGGAAAACTATACGAACACGACAGACCCCGACGATCAACACGGCTTTTCCCCTGTAGCGTTAGTAACCACTCCGAGCGAACAGTTCCCATTCAAACCCCTATTCCTAATTAACAGTATTCATGATTTCATGCCTTACCATCAGATTGTCGACATGATTTGTGAACTTGAGGAGCACAATGTTCCGAGTTCAGACTATCAAGTGCTAACGATTTCGGGCAACGACCACTCCTTCGCGATTTGGTTTGATTGGAACGGCATCGAACCGGTAGGCGATGGGCCCAACCATCCGGTTAGCTATGACGTTATTCTCTTCCTCGACGCTAACCTTAAGTAATTTTATTATGCGAAATCTGCTGAAACTAACCAACCTTGAACCCTCAATGAAAAAGACGTCTAGCTGCCGCCAATTGAATCGAATCGCTCTGCTTCTCTTTATCCTAACGTTTGGCTCCAGTCTCGCGACTTCCCGCGCGGACAGCGGCACCTGGAAAGTCGACCCAGAGGATGGAATGTGGAACAACCCGGCAAACTGGTCGTGCAACTGTGTGCCACAAAACGGGAGCTCGGCCACGTTTGCTGCTTCCAATGTGACCGACATCGCTCTCTCGGAGCAGGTCACACTTAACAGCCTAACGTTTCAGTCAAACGCCAGTTCTTACATTCTGACTTTATTGCCTGGCTCGCCTCTGTTTATTTTCGGTGGTAGCATCGATAACGATTCACCTTTCATTCAACAATTTCATACCACGACGGATGAAAGCGGCAGCGCGGGCAGTATCGGGGTCGATACCGGCGTGACGGATGACTGCATGTTTACGAACGACGGAGCGTCGGTGGCCGGAGGGATTAGCGGCGCTCTCTTTTTCACCATTTCGGGGAGCGCCGGCAATTCCACAATCATAAACAAAGGCGGGGTCGTAAACGGCGCCGATGGCGGCCTGATCTATTTCAATGAGCAAACGACTGCGGCCACAGCCAGTATCACGAACGAAGCCGGAACGGTGGCGGGAGCCAGTGGGGGTTTAGCCCAGTTCGTGTTTAATAGCGCGACCACGGCGGGCGACGCCACCATTACCTGCGAAGGAGCAACCGTTAGCGGCGCGGGCGGCGGGATGACTGAGTTTTGGGACGTGACCACAGCGGGCAATGCCACGCTGATTGCCAACGGCGGCTCGAACGGGGGTGCCGGTGGCTCGATCCAGTTTATCGACAAGTCAAAAGGCGGCACCGCGCGAATCGAGCTCTTTGGCAACGGGACGCTGAACCTCACGGCACAGCAAAGTGTTCTTTCCACCGGTTCGGTGGAAGGCGATGGAATCGTGCATCTGGGGACCGGTCGTTTGAGCGTCGGCGCGAACAACCTGAGCACGATCTTTGGTGGGACGATCCAGGACGCTGGCTCCCTCACTAAAACCGGCACGGGCACTTTTACCCTCACAGGAGCCAATACCTACACCGGCTCCACCACCATTACCGGCGGCGCGCTGATCGCGGCGAACACGACCGGCTCCGCCACCGGCACGGGAGGGGTCAGCGTCGGTCTCGGGACCCTCGGCGGAAGCGGGATCATTTCCGGCGCGGTCACCGTCGGCACCGGGAGCGGCGCCGGCGCATTTCTGGCGTCGGCCTTTGGGAGCAACAAACAAACCACGCTCACGCTCCAAAGCAGTCTCACCCTGCAAGCCGACGCGACCTACAGCTACACCTTCAAGGCGAGAAAGAACCAGTCGCGCACCGATCTGGTGATTGCCAACGGAATCACGATCAACGGCGCGACCATCGCCCTGCAAGGCCAGACCCAGGGGAGAGTGAAGCGCGGCACGGTCCTGACCGTGCTCAGCAACACGAGCGTGAACCCGATCAGCGGCGCCTTCAGCAACCTGCCCAACGGCGCGATCGTGAATGTGAACGGCAACAATCTGCAAGCCAGTTACACGGGCGGCGACGGGAACGACCTGACGCTCACAGTTGTCCCGTAGGTGTGGCTGGGATCGAGATTCCGGCTGATGCGTGCATTGCCCCGGGACGACGGGTCAGCCCGCGTCGTCGACCACGTGATGCCGATCGCTGGTCCAAGCGCGCAAATTATGAATCTGCAATTCGAGCGCGCCCGCTTCCTGCGCCCGACCCATCATGCTTTCGCCTAACGGGACCCGGCAAATCTCGGGAAAAAGGGTGATGATGTCGATCCGCACTTCGTTAGTCTGGCTCGTGCTCCGCGGGCACGGCTGGAGCCGGCTCGTTGCGGAATTCCCGGTGCCGAATCTTGCCTCCAGCATGGGCGATGTAGCCGCCGAGCCCGAGAACGGCGAAGGAACAGAGCAGAGTGACGAGCGCGAACGCGAACGAACTCTTCGGCCACTTCAGCGGGGCGAGAATCGCGGCGGCGGTCAGAGCAGCAAGCACGTAAAAGGCCCAGACCAGCTCATCGGCCCGATGCTCGTGCACCTTTAACCACGCCTGCCCTTGATCATCCGCCATCGAGAGCACGCGGTCATAACCAGCTTCGCCATAATGGACGGTCGGCCATGCGATCAATCCGCTGAGCAGGATGAGCGAAAGAGTCGCGATTTGCGCGGGTCGGCTGAGTTGGAGAAGCGCGATGATCAGCCCGATGGCGCCGACCGCAAGTCCGTAGACCGGCAGCGGGTTGATCAGGACGTGAATATACTCCGGTTGGCTGAGGTCCTGGCTGAGTGTGGCGAGCATGAGAGCGGACGCTAGGAAGATATAATAGATTGCAGCGGCTGAACAAAAAAGTCAGCCGAAAAGGCTTGACGCTGACTGGACCGATTCAGTATTCCTGGCGGCAGAGCGCCTGCCTACCCATGCAAACCTCGCCACTCCCTCGGGCAATTGTGAATCTGCGTCGGGCTTTTAGGGTCCCCGTGCGCATCGGCGCTTTTTCGACCAGACGCCAAGACGACCAGCTTCTTCGCAAAGCGACGCTAACCTTAAGTAATTTTGTTATGCGAAAACTGCTCAAAGAAAGATTGAAACCTCAAGTTATGAAAAAGACGCTTAGCTTCCGCGGTGTGAAGAGAATCTCTTTTTTTCTTGTCGTCTTAACGTTTGGCTCCAGTCTCGCGACCTCCCGCGCCGACAGCGGCACCTGGAAAGTCGACCCAGAGGACGGGAACTGGAACAATCCCGCAAACTGGTCCTGTAACTGCGTGCCTGAAAATGCGGATATAGCCACGTTTGCTGTTTCGAGTCTAACCGATATCTATCTTTCGACGCTAATCCGGCTTAATAGCCTCGTTTTTCAGGCGAACGCCAGTCCTTACGCCATCACTCTACTCCCTGGGACATCTCTCAATATTTTCGGTGGTAGCATCGTGAACGAATCGCCTCTGATCCAACAATTTCATGCTAGCACAGACATTAGCGGCACCGCGGGCAGCGTATCGATCCAAACCGGAACGACGGATGACTGCATGTTTACCAACGACGGAGCAGCGGTAGCGGGAGGCGCCAGTGGCGCTCTCTTTTTTACGATTACCGGGAGCGCTGGAAATGCCACGATCGTGAACAAAGGCGGGGTCGTGAGCGGCGCCGATGGGGGCCTGATCTATTTCAATGAGCAAACGACCGCGGCCACAGCCAGTATCACGAATGAAGCGGGAAGTGTGGCGGGAGCCAGTGGGGGTTTAGCCCAGTTTAACTTTAATAGCGCGACCACGGCCGGCGACGCCACCATTACCTGCGAAGGAGCAACTGTTAGCGGCGCGGGCGGCGGGATGACTGAGTTTTGGGACGTGACCACAGCGGGCAATGCGACTTTGATTGCCAACGGCGGCTCGAACGGGGGTGCCGGTGGCTCGATCCAGTTTATCGATAAATCAAAAGGCGGGACTGCGCGGATCGAGCTTTTTGGCAACGGGACGCTGAACCTCACGGCACAGCAAAGTGTTCTTTCCACCGGTTCGGTGGAAGGCGATGGAATCGTGCATCTGGGGACCGGTCGTTTGAGCGTCGGCGCGAACAACCTGAGCACGATCTTTGGTGGGACGATCCAGGACGCTGGCTCCCTCACTAAAACCGGCACGGGCACTTTTACCCTCACAGGAGCCAATACCTACACCGGCTCCACCACCATTACCGGCGGCGCGCTGATCGCGGCGAACACGACCGGCTCCGCCACCGGCACGGGAGCGGTCAGCGTCGGTCGTCGGGACCCTCGGCGGAAGCGGGATCATTTCCGGCGCGGTCACCGTCGGCACCGGGAGCGGCGCCGGCGCATTTCTGGCGTCGGCCTTTGGGAGCAACAAACAAATCACGCTCACGCTCCAAAGCAGTCTCACCCTGCAAGGCGATGCGACCTACACCTACACCTTCAAGGCGAGAACGAGACCAGTCGCGCACCGATCTGGTGATCGCCAACGGAATCACGATCAACGGCGCGACCATCGCCTTGCAAGGCCAAACCCAGGGCCGCTTGAAACGCGGGCTTGTCCTAACCGTCCTCAGCAACACGAGTGCGAATCCCATCAGCGGCGCCTTCAACAACCTGCCCAACGGCGCGATCGTGAATGTGAACGGCAACAATCTGCAAGCCAGTTACACGGGCGGTGACGGGAACGACCTGACGCTAACGGTTGTCCCGTAGGTGTGGCTGGGATCGAGATTCCGGCTGATGCGTGCATTGCCCCGGGACGACGGGTCAGCCACCTCGGCGACACGATCGCGAAGATGATCTAGTCCCCCAACCGTTTCGCTTCCCGGATCGGCGCATATTTTTTCCAGTCGTAGGCGACGAAGTGCCACCACTCCGTCCGCATCCCGTAAAAGCCTCCTTCGCGCATCGCGGCCTGGAGAATTTTGAGGTGGCGTTTCACCTCCGGGTTGTCGCCATGATAACGCAGTTTCGCGTTCGGAGTGAATTCGTCGAACGCCGTCGGCATCGCGACTTCGCGGCCCTTGTCATCGACCAGCGTCGCGTCGACCGCCACGCCCCAGGAATGAAGCGAGCCATTGCCGGAAAGCGGATCCGCGACAAAGGCGCCGTTGTGGGTGCGCTGCCAGAGTTCCACTTGCGCGGCCACGGGGCGATAGGCGTCCCAGATTTTCAGTCCATAATGGCGGGCACGGAGAAATTTCTGCGCCTTGGCGAGGCGGGCGGCGGTTGTTGGCCTAACGAGTGCCGGCATGTCCGGCGGGTAGAGGGCGCGCCCGGTGATGTTGCGCGGAGTGGCGTAGCGCAGCTCGACCACGATCGTCGGGTCGACGGTGCGTATGTCGATCAGGTTGTCGTAGGCGGGGGCGGCGGAAGCGGCGAGGGGGAAGAGGAGAAGGGAAACGTTCAACGTCCAACGCCCAACTTCCAACGTCCAACGGGGGAGCCGTCCGCCGCGGCACTTCATTGCGCGACGGGCGCGGGGGTCGGCGCGGGCTGCACTTTGGCGAGGCGCTGCAAGAGGAGGCGGGCGGCCCCTTCCGGGATGTCGAAATGCAAATCGAGCGTCTCGTTTTTCTGCTCCACTTTGGGCGCATCGGTGGTGAGGACGAAATCGGAACCGGGGATGGTGAGCCATCGGGCAGGTTCGTTTTGCAGGCTCGCGGCCCAGGTTTTTGCTTTCGCCTCGTCCCCCGCCTTGATCATCAGATGTGCTTTGCTCGGCGTGGCCAGGCTCAGCTCCAGGCTGAGGAACTTGGCCGCCTGCAAAAATTCCGCCGGCAACATCGGGCTGAAGGAAGACGCCAGCTCGTCCGGGTTGCGCGCGACCAGGCGGAGCGCGCTGCCCGCGTCGAGCCCCTGGAAAAGCTCGAGCAAAGGATCGGTCGTCTTCAAGTCGGGCTCGGTCCCGAGCCGCACCTGGACCAGTTTATCGACTTCGCGCAACGAACCGACGGCCAGGGTCTTCGGACCGACGCGCGCGACGGAAACATCGGGCCGCTGGAAGACGACGAGCCCGGCGACGGTGCTCTTGGCGAAACTGTCGTCCTGCGTCAGCGTGCGCACGACCGGAGCGAGATCGCCGCGGGCTTCGACCAGGACATACTCGCGCACCGGTCCGCGCTCGTCGGTGGCCAGCGCGCGCGTCACGCGGCGCCCGCTTTCCGCGAGGTTGAGCGCCGGGGTGCGGGCGGCGGGACCGAGCAGACCAGTGGCGACCTTCTGCCACATCTCCGGCTGTTCTTTGCGCCAGCGATTGGTCAACGCGCCCTTGTTGAACTGCTCGATGTCGAGCGACAGGATGGCGAGGGTTTCGCGCGGCAACCAATCCCGCTTCGTTGGCGACTTGGAGACAAGCGGCAGGATGATCGCGAGCAAGGCGGCGATCGAGACGAGGGCGAAATAAAATTTCCGGAGCTCTTGCTTGTCGATCTGGCCCGAGAGCTCGGCCAGTTCCTTCTTGTGCTCGGCGTGACGATCGACCGCCGCGCGGCGCTGCTGCACTTCGGTCAGCAAATGCGGCGCGGTCGGCGGCGCGATGCCCTGGGAGGCAAGGTGACGGCCGATGTTGAGATAAGCCGGGTTCTTTTTTTCCTCCACCGTCTGATGCTGTTGCCGCGCCTCTTTCACTTCCTCCTGCTGGGCGCGGGCGCTTTCGTTTAAGGCGCGATCGCGCGCTTCATATTCGCCTCGGACGCGCGCGATGTTTTTCTCCACCTGCGCGACGAGCGCTTCCGCGGCCTTCAATTTTTCGGACGCGTTGCGGCAGGCGTCCGCGCTGCCGAGCCGGGCTTGCGACATCTCGGCCCTTTCGCGCGGCAGGCGCGCGCGGTTCGAACTCAGCCGGTCCATCTGCGCCTGTAAATCGTCCGGCGGCGGCTGGGCTTCCTGGAGGGCGGAAACTTTTTTTAGCAGATCGCGATCGGCGGCGTCGTTTTCCGAAATACGACGATCGACGGTGGCAAGTTCCTTGTCGCAGCGCTCGGCGGTCGCTTTGGCTTCGTCGCGCCGTTCCACCAGCGGTCGTTTCTCTTCCTCGAGTTTGGCCAGCTCGGCGGCCTGTTCTTTCGAGTTTTCCTGCCGCTGCGCGTCGATTTGCTTGAGCGCTTCTTCGATTTTCGCGATCCGGACGGCGACTTCTTTTTGTTCCTGCTCCAGTTTCTTGAGCGCGACGATTTCGTTCCGCACTTCCGGGAACTTGGCCGCCTCCGTCATCCCTTCGCGGCCGAGGGCGATCTCCGATTTTTGCAGGACACGCTTTTCGTGCTTCAGCGCCATGCGGGTTTTTTGCCGGCGCACTTTCAGCGTCAGCTCCCGCAGCCCGGTCGAAATAAAACTCACGGGATAAACTAAACGCGGTTATTCCTCCGCGCTGCCTAACTTTGTCAGGACGCTGAAATCCTCCAGCGTGGTGGTGTCGCCGGTGACGGTTTTGCCGCCCGCGATTTCCTTGAGCAGGCGGCGCATGATTTTTCCGCTGCGCGTTTTCGGGAGCGCTTCGGCGAAACGCACTTCATCCGGTTTGGCGATGGCGCCGATCTGCTGTCCGACGTGGGTCCGCAGTTTTACCTTGAGCTCGTCGGTCGGTTTCACGCCGCTCTTCAGGGTGACGAAGACGACCACGCCCTGGCCCTTGATTTCATCGGGGCGGCCGACCGCGGCGGCTTCGGCGACGAGGTCGTGACTAACGAGTGCGCTTTCGATTTCCGAGGTGCTGAGGCGATGACCGGCGACGTTCAGGACGTCGTCGATTCGTCCCACGATCCAGAAGTAGCCGTCCTTGTCGCGGCGCGCGCCGTCGCCCGTGGTGTAACAGTTTTTGTAATCGCTCCAGTACTGTTTTTTGTAGCGCGGCTTGTCCCCGTAAATCGAGCGCAGCATGGCCGGCCACGGCCGCCTGATAATGAGCTTGCCCCCCATACCCGCGGGCACTTCCTTTCCCTCCTCGTCGACGATCGCGGCATCGACCCCGAAGAAGGGCAGAGTCGCGCTCCCTGGCTTGGTCGGAATCGCGCCCGGCAATGGCGTGATCATGATCCCGCCGGTCTCGGTCTGCCACCAGGTGTCGACGATCGGGCAGCGGCCGCCGCCGATCACTTCGTGGTACCACATCCAGGCCTCGGGATTGATCGGCTCACCGACCGAGCCTAACAATCGCAGGGAGGAGAGGTCGTGTTTCTTGACCCACTTGTCGCCCCAGCGAATGAAGGAGCGAATCGCGGTCGGCGCCGTGTAGAGAATGCTGACCGCATATTCTTCGATGATGTGCCAGAAACGGTCTGGTTCCGGCCAGTTCGGCGCGCCTTCGTACATGAGCGTCGTCGCGCCGGCGGCGAGCGGACCGTAAACGACGTAGCTGTGTCCGGTGACCCAGCCGACGTCGGCAGTGCACCAATAAATGTCCTCCTCGCGCAGATCGAAGACGTATTTTTGCGTGCTATGGACGCCGACCAGATAACCGCCGGTCGTGTGCAGAATCCCCTTCGGTTTCCCGGTCGAGCCGCTGGTGTAGAGAATGTAAAGCGGATGCTCGCTGTCGAGCGCGACGGGCGGACAATGCGCATCGACGTATTCCAGCTCGCGATGCCACCAGACGTCGCGGCCTTGCTCGATGTGAATCTCGTTCCCGGCCCGCCGGAAAACGATCACGCGCTTGATCGTCGTCTGGCCCGTGAGCGCCTTGTCGACGTTTTGCTTGAGCGGGACGATCGCGCCGCGGCGATAACTTCCATCCGCGGTGATGACCGCGGTCGCGCCGCAGTCGGCGATGCGGTCGCGAATGCTGTCCGCGCTGAAGCCGCCGAAGACGACCGAATGGACCGCGCCGATCCGGGCGCAGGCCAGCATCGCGATCGCGGCCTCGGGAATCGTCGGCAGGTAAATGATGACGCGGTCGCCTTTGCGAATTTTGTTTCGCTTCAGGACGTTGGCGAAACGGCAGACGTCGCGATGGAGTTGCTGGTAGGTGAGGGTGCGTTTCTCGCCCGGCTCGCCTTCCCAAATGATGGCGGCCTTGTTCCGGCGCGGTCCTTTGAGGTGCCGGTCGAGACAATTTTCCGAGACGTTGAGTTTCCCGCCGACGAACCATTTCGCGAAGGGCGGCTTCCACTCGAGAACTTTTTTCCAAGGTTTTTGCCAGGTCAGCTCCTTCGCTTCGCGGGCCCAGAATTTTTCCGGTTGGCGGATCGATTCCCGATGCATCCGGCGATATTGCTCAAGGCTGCCGATGCGGGCCTTGGAGACGAAACTCCGGGCCGGTTTGAAGACGCGGGTTTCCTTGAGGTGGGTCTCGATATTTTTTTCCATGAGCAGAACCGAAGGCTAACAAGCGGCTCCGAGCGGCTCAACGCAAAGTTCGACGGGTTCGAATCGACCGGGCAGCGCCGCAAATTGTCATCCCGATCCGCCGGAGGACGGAGAGGGACCCCGCAACTGCAATCCACGTCACCGAGAGTGAGCAAGCGTCAATTGCAACTGTGAGGTCCCTCGCCGCGCTGCGCCGGCTCGGGATGACAAGTCAAAGCGGTGCGCTTCAGCGGCGCGCTCCAACAGGAGATCGCGTTTGAGTTCTCCTCGCGTCCGGCGACTATCGGGAATGAGCGAACACGTTTACAAAAAGATTGAGTTGGTCGGTTCCTCCACGACGAGCATCGAGGATGCCGTCCAAAACGCGCTTACCCTGGCGGCGAAGACGATCCGCAACATGCGCTGGTTTGAAGTCACCGAGACGCGCGGGCACATCGAGGAGAACACGATCAATCACTGGCAAGTGACGGTGAAAGTCGGTTTCACCCTCGATAAATAACGCGAAAGTGTAGCGGCGGCCGTGTCGGCCGCAGGTGGAAAGTGCCGCCAGCGTGGAAAACTTTCGTCCAAGGCAAGCGACCAGCGGGCGACACGCCCGCCTCTACACCTATTCTTCCTTTGCCGCCTGATAGAGCTTCATCGCGCCGTAAATCAGGATGGCGGGCTTAAAGGCCATCAGAAAAAGACGGAGGAACGCGCTGATGATGCGGAAGATCGGCAACCGATCGATGATGAATCCGGCCGCCACGCCGTAAAGCAGGGAGCGGGTCGGGTTGGCCCGGACAAAGTCCTCGGTTTGCGAGAGGATTTCATCCCACTGGTCCTTGGTGTATTGGAGTCCCCGTTCGGCGATGTCCCCAGAAGCTCCGGTCATTTGTTCCCTGTCCATATAAGTATCTTTCGGATGGTGACGGCTCTTTGCGCGTCCTGAAATCGTTAGCGCAATATCATCCAAATCGAGCGGGCCGCCACTCCGGGCGGAAAATCGGGCAACTTCGCCGTCATCTGGAAGCTCCCGGCGCGCCGGGTTGCCTTCAGGCAAAAGCGCCCCATCACCTCGAGCGCGCGTTCATTTAGCTTGGTGCAATTGGTCGAGAGCAGAATCTTCGCGTCCCGCGCTGCCACCTCGAGCGCGGAGAGGAGAAGTTTCTCGAAATCGTGTTCCACCTGCCAGGCGCGGCCGGTCTTTGAGCGCGAGAAAGTCGGCGGGTCGAGAATGATGACGTCGAAACTTTCGCCCTTCCGCTGCAGCCGCGGGAGCACGGAAACGACATCGTCCGCCATGAAGCGATGCCGGTCGGTCGCGACCCGGTTGAGCATGAAATTATCGCGCCCGCGACTGAGCGATTTCTTGGAAAGATCGATGCTGAGGGTTTCCGCGCCGGCCATTCCCGCGACCACGGAAAACGAGCAGGTGTAAGCGAAACAATTGAGCATCCGGCGCGGCGCGGCTCGCCTAACGAATTGTCGATTCTCGCGCTGGTCGAGAAACAAGCCGGTCGAATAGCCGGCGCCGAAGTCGAGACCGTAACAAACGCCGCGCTCCAGCACTGTCGTCTGGAGCGTCTGATCGGAGGTGCCGGAGAGGAGCACCGGCGGATTGCGTTCGTCGTTTTGTTTCGGCAAGAATCGGCCGAAGACGCGCTTGAACGGATGGTCGGCAAGCAGGGCCCACTCGTTCAGTTGGTGGAGGATTTCTTCGCGCGCCTGCTCAGTTTTGTAGGAGACGAGCGCGTCGCCGCCATAGCGCTCGACCCAGCCGTCGGGCTTGGTGCAGACGCGGTAGGCGGCGGTATTTTCCGCGGCAAAGTCGCGCACCAGTCCGAAATCGATCCAGTCTTTCATCGCTCGTGCCGGCCGCGTCTTGCCGCGGGAATCTCCCGCGTTAGAGTCAGGCCGGTTATTACACGTTCGCCGGCATTCTCAGGCCGTTTCCTTTGAAAAAGCAACAGATCACGGTTCGCGTTCCCGGCACCACCTCGAATCTCGGGCCCGGCTTTGATTGTCTCGGCGTCGCTTTGCAGCTCTATAATTTCGTCACCGTCGCCCGTGCCGGCAAGCTGGCGGCGGGGACCATGGCACAACAGGCGGCGCGCCGATTCTTCAGCGCGGCCAAGTGCGAACCGTTCGCTTTTTCCTGCACCGTCGAGGGCGATGTGCCGCGCTCGCGCGGACTCGGGAGCAGCGTCACCGTCCGGTTGGGCGTGCTTCACGCGCTCAACGCCCTGGTCGATCATCCGCTCAAGCGCGCCCAGATCTTCGGGCTCTGCGCCGAGCTCGAAGGCCACCCCGACAACGCCGCCCCGGCCGAGTTTGGCGGCTTTGTCGTGGCGCGCAATAATCGGCATCAGAAATTCCCGATCGATCCGCGGCTCCGCTTTGTCCTGCTCATCCCGGCCTTCGAAATCAAGACGGCAGAAGCGCGGCGGGTCTTGCCGGACGAAATCAATCGCTTGCGTGCGGTCGAGTCCTGCGGCAACGCTTGCCTCATCACCGCGGCGCTCGCCAGCGGCGAGTACGAAAACCTGCAAGGGGCCTTGATCGATCATCTGCACCAGCCTTTCCGAGCAAAGTTCGTTCCGTTTCTCGACCGGGTCATCGCCGCCGCGGAAAAGGCCGGGGCTCTGGGCGGTTTCCTGAGCGGTTCCGGCTCGACCATTGCCTGCCTCACTCTCCGGGCCCCGGAGGAGGTCGCCGCCGCCATGCTCGAGGCTTCCGGTTTGACCGACGCCGAAACGCGCGTCACCGCGGCCGATAACGATGGCGTGCGCATCGTCATTTCCGTCCTCGCTCCCGATGCGCCGCTGGCTTGAGAATCTCGAGCAGTTTGCGATCGAGGTCATCCTCGGGCGTCGCCATGGCGCCCGCGCCACCATGCTGCGCGGGCTGCTTTTCGTGCTGTCGTTAGTCTACGCCCGGATCGTGCAATTGCGGCTCTTCCTTTACCGCAAACGCATCCTGCGCGAGCGCGCCCTCGGCTGCCTCGTCATCAGCATCGGCAACCTGACCGTCGGCGGCACTGGGAAAACGCCGGTGGTGGAGAAATTTGCCCGCGCACTCCAGGCCGGCGGGCGGCGCGTCGCCATCCTCAGCCGCGGCTACAAGAGCGTCGCGAAACCTTCCAAGCGGAGCTGGTTCGATCGCCTCCGCGGGGTCGCGCCGGATCCGCCGCGCATCGTCTCCGACGGCCAATCGCTCCTGCTCGATTCGCTGACCGCGGGCGACGAGCCCTACATGCTCGCGAATAATTTGAAGGACGTCATCGTGCTGGTCGACAAGGACCGGGTGAAAAGCGGGCTGCACGCGATTCGCGAGATGAAGGCCGACACCCTCCTGCTCGATGACGGCCTGCAATATCTCCACCTCAAGCACCGGCTCGATATCGTCCTGATCGATCGGCAGGCGCCGTTTGGGAACGAGTTTCTTCTCCCGCGCGGGACCCTGCGCGAGCCGCCGCGGAATTTGCGCCGGGCGAGCTACATCTTCATCACCAAGAGCACGGGCGAACCTAACGACGATCTCATCGCGCGCATCCGGCGCTACAATCGCACCGCCGAGATCATCGAATGCGCGCACCAGCCGCTTTATTTGCAGGACGTCTACACCGGCGAGCAGATCCCGCTCGATCGCCTGACCGACACCTACATCGGATCCTTTTGTGGAATCGCGGCGCCGGAAAGCTTTGAGGACGGCCTGCGCAAACTCGGAGCGCGGATCGAGCTCGCGAAACGTTTCACCGATCACCATCGCTACAGCGAAGGGGAATTGCAGAGCTTCATCAACCGCTGCCTCCGGCGCGACGTCGACATGATCGTGACGACGGAGAAGGACGCCGTCCGCTTCCCGCGCCTAACGAAACCGGAAGTGCCGATTTATTTTCTGCGGGTCGAGATTTTGATCCTGAGCGGACACGAAACCTGGGAGCACTGCGTGGGGCGCATCTGCCAGCCGCAGCCGATGCTTTCGCCGGAAAGGTTTTTTTCGTGAAGGTGAGCGGTTGTCCGCAAAAAAGAAGTTTGTCATCCCGAGCCGCGGAGACGGCGAGGGACCTCTCAACTGCAATCCATGCTTTCTGCGCCGTTTGATCGCGCTGCAACTGCAACTGAGAGGTCCCTCTCCGCGCTTCGCCGGCTCGGGATGACAAAGCTTTAAGGTGAGACGTTTACACGTCGAAATCGCCAACTTCAGCTCGATAGATGATGAGATGAGCAAGAAAGCCCAACTGGTGGTCGAAAACCGCACCCTCGCGGTCTCGAATCTCGACAAGGTCTTGTGGCCGAAAGCCGGCTTCACCAAGGGCGAGATGATCCATTATTACATCCAGATCGCGCCCGTCCTCCTGCCGCACCTGAAGGATCGTCCCCTCACGATGAAGCGTTATCCCAATGGAGTGGAGGCCGAGTTTTTTTACGAGAAGAATTGCCCGACGCATCGCCCGAAATGGGTCAAAACCGCCAAGGTTTGGAGCGAAGGGAACCAGCGCGAAATGCAGTACTGCCTGGCGCAGGATCTCCCCACGCTGGTCTGGGCCGCCAATCTCGCCGACATCGAGCTCCACACTTCGCTCTCGCGCAAAAAAGATGTCGCGCGCCCGACGATGATGGTCTTCGACCTCGATCCGGGCGCGCCGGCCGACATCGTGCAGTGCTGCCAGGTCGGCCTCTGGCTGCGGGAAATCCTGGAGGCGATGAAGTTAAAAAGCTGGGCCAAGACTTCCGGCTCCAAAGGCCTGCAAATCTACGTCCCGCTGAACACCGCGGTCACTTATGACGAGACAAAGGCGCTCTCGCACGCCCTCGCCGAATACCTCGAGCGCGAGCACCCGAAGCTGGTGGTTTCGAAAATGGCGAAGGCGCTGCGGAAAGGAAAAATCTTCGTCGACTGGAGCCAGAACGACGAACACAAGACCACCATCTGCGTTTACTCCCTGCGCGCGAAAGACGAACCGACCGCGTCGACTCCGGTGACGTGGCAGGAAGTCGAGACGACCTTAAAAAAGAAGGACGCGAAACGGCTCGTCTTCCGTTGCGAGGAAACGCTCAAACGGGTCGGAAAAATGGGCGATCTCTTCGCCGAGGTCGACACCTTGAAGCAGAAGTTGCCGAAGAAATGGAAGTTGTAGAATAGCGCCTCGTTTCGAGGGGACGCCTGCGATGGCGTTCCTGCTTTTGAGCCTCGGACGGGACGGCGCCCGTCCCTCCAAGCCCCGCGCGGCCGGCGGGTTGTGGTATATTTTTGCATGACACCCGACTCCTCCGCTCCGCTCGTCGTCGGTGCCGGACCGGTTGGCCTAACGATGGCTAACGAACTGGCGCGCCATGGAGTGAAATGCCGGCTGATCGATCGCGCGCCCGAGCCGGTCGCAAACCTCCCGGGCGCTGGCGATTTTTCCGCGCACGCTCGAGGCATTCGAGACGATGGGGCTCGCCGAGCGCTTCCTTGCCGCCGGCCATCGGCTGCATGGGTTGTCGCTTCATCATCGCCTTGAGCAAATCGGCGCGATTGATTTCGCTTCCCTCGCGAGCCCGTTTCCTTTCGCGCTGGGACTGCCGCAGGCGGAAACGGAGCGCCTGCTGACTGAAGAGCTCGCCAGATTCGGAATCACCGTCGAGCGCGGGGTCGAACTGACAAGCTTTACGCAAACGAGCGATGCCGTCCGCGCGGTCCTGCGTCACGCCGATGGGCCGGAAGAAACCGTCGAATTTCCCTGGGTCATCGGTTGCGACGGCGCGCACAGCAGCACCCGCCACATCCTGGGGATGGATTTCGAAGGCGCGCCCTACGACGAAAGTTTCATCCTCGCCGATGTGCAGCTGGAGACGGTCCTGGCCCGCGACCGGGTGCATCTTTTCCTGGGCGACGATGGCGTGCTCGCGGTTATTCCGTTCTCGGAAAATCTCTGGCGAATCGTGGCCAACATTCCGCCGGCCGCGCGCGACCTGACGCTTCCGGAGGTCTCGTTAGGCGAAGTGCAGGCCTTGCTCGACCTCCGCGGGCCGCCGCAGGCCCGGGCCCGCGAACCGATCTGGATGTCGCGCTTCCACATCTCGCACCGCAAAGTGCGGCAATTTCGGCAGCTCCGTGTTTTCCTGGCGGGCGACGCCGCGCACATTCACAGCCCGGCCGGCGGGCAGGGGATGAACACCGGGATCCAGGATGCTTTTAATCTGGCCTGGAAACTTGCCCTCGTCGTTAGGCGGCGCGCTCCGGCGCAGTTGCTCGCGAGTTATCACGTCGAGCGCGAACCGGTCGCGCGCGAAGTCCTCAATCTGACCGATCGCATTACCCGGATGGCGACGATGCGGAATTCGGTCGCGCAAAAGGTGCGTGATTTTCTCCTTCCGCGAGTGAGCGGAATCGATTTTGTCGGCGACAAGATGGCCGATCGGCTGGCGGGATTAAATGTCGGCTACCGCGCGAGCGGGATCGTGGAAAATCACGGCGGCGGGCGGCTTCGCGCGGGCGATCGCGCACCCGACGCGGAACTGCGCGACGGGGATAATCAGGCGCGCCGATTCTTTGAGCTCTTCCGCGAACCGCGTCACGTTTTGTTGCTCTTCCTCGGTGCGGCGGGCGATGGTGCGCTGAAGGCGGAGCGGGTCGGCACGGTGCTGAGCGCCCTGCCGGGAGGGATGCTCGACACCTATCGGATCGCACGCGGTGCGGGCGGGCCACCGGCCGAACTGCGCGACGTGAGCGGCCTGGCCCACGCGGCTTACGGCCTCACGGAAGGCGGCGTGGTGCTGGTGCGGCCGGATGGTTATCTCGCCTACCGCAGCGATTCCTTCGATCCGATCACGCTCCGGGCATATGTCGAGCGTGTCCTGGCGTGGGAATTTTCGGCGGAACAGGCCGCGCCTGCCTAACGACGGCCGCCCCTCAGGGATGCGGCATGGGCCCGGAGCCGTCGCCATACGGATGACAACGCGCAATGCGTTTGCGATGCTCCGCCTCCATTTTGATGAACTTCTCTTTCTGTTCCGGAGTGAGAAGGAGAGAGATCTGGGCGTTGGTTTCCGCGACCCGGTCGTGCACACGTTTGCTCGTCTCGCGCCGCATCGTTTCCATGTCGGCACCGGTTTTTTCGATGAGCGGTTTGATTTTCGCGGCCTGGTCCCGGGTCAGGTTAAGACCGGATTGCAGGCGTTCCATCATGTGTTGGGACATCTGCTTCGAATCAGGCGGGCGCATGAAAGTGCGCCCGAAACGAGGCGCAACCAGTGCCCCGGTGATGCCCCCGGCCAGGAAAATGAGCAGGGCGTAGAGGGTAATGCGGAGCGCGCGCGACTTATTCATAATTGTAGCTGGCCACGGCGGAATCCGCGACGCGGAGCTCGGGGTCGAAGCGGTATTTGAAAGCGATCAGCTCATCGCTCTCGAGCGCGCCGGCGACTAGGGCAATGATGCAGGCGAGCAGGGCCGCCCAGCGCAGGCCGCGCAGGAGGCCGCCGTTGGCGACGCGATGTTTCACGGCGTCATGCCAGTGCGCGAGGACGGCTGTCTCGAGGCCGAAGGGCAGCTCGATCACATCCGGCTCGGGCGTGCGCCGGGCCAGTGCGAAGACGCGTTCAAGGAATCGTTCCGTATTCATAAGATAACGTTAGGCGTTAGGGCGCCGGCTTGGCTTAGCATCTTTTTCATTTTCGCGCGCGCCCGGAAAGCGCGAACTTTGATCGCGGCCCGGCTCCAGCCGGTGAGGCCATGGATTTCCTGGACCGAACGCTCCTCGAGATGGAGCAGCGTCACGAGCAGGCGATCCTGGGGGGAGAGCTGGCCGAGCAGTTTTTGCAAGCAGTTCCTTCGCGACCCGTTCATCGTCGGGCTGGGCGAGGTCGGTTTCGGTTCGCGCGAGCTGTTCGATGGCGGCGGACAGTGTCCGGGTCGAAATCCGCCAGGCGCCATTCCGGTCGGCGCTTCTCGGAGCGCAATTCATTCAGGCAGGTGTTGACCGCGACGCGCGAGATCCAATGCCGGAGCGGCACTTTGCCGGCATATTGATCGAGGTTCTGAAATACTTTAATAAAAATCATCTGGGTCAGATCCTCTTCACTCATTCGCCGCGGCAAATGCGAGCGCACGAGGCGGGCCACGAAGGGGTGGAAGTGGCGCAGCAATTCGCGCGCGGCACTCTCGTCACCCTCGGCGACACGTCGTAGGCAGACCTGCTCGTCGAAGCTCTCATCTGGCATGGGCAGTCGCTGAACGGGTCCACATTAAGATTAAGACACGCGCGACGGCCTCAGGTTACATCCTGCTCCGCCCGATTCATCTGCCGATCCTCGGGAACAAGATTGTTCCGGCAAAACCTGTAACCGACCTGGCAGTTCGAATGTCTCTCAAAACAATCAGCAATCCCGCTGCTTCAAATCCAAACTAACGAAAGAACAACATGAAACCAACCAAACTGACACTCGTTGCGCTCTGCGCCGCGGCCGGCCTCGGCCTCGGACAATTTGCAGGAGCGGAAACTCCTGACAAACCGGAAGCGGGTTGCCGCCATCGGCCCGACATGACCGGTAAGCTGACCCGGACGCTCGACCTGACCGATGCGCAAAAGGCGCAGGTCGAAGAGATGGTGAAAGCGGTCCAGCCGCAGCTCGAGACCATTCATCAACAGGCACGCACGTCGGCCGATGCCGTCCTCAAGCAATTGGATGCGCAGATCCGCCCGCTCCTCAATCCCGAGCAGCAGAAGAAGCTCGACGCGCTCGCAACCCTGCGCGGCAGCGGAGGGCACGGACCGCACGGGCCGCACGGGCCGGAATAGTTTTCCTCAGGCTGGGTTCGCGATGGGAGGGCTGCGGAGATTGCTCCGCAGCCCTTTATTTTTTCGTTAGGCTAAGTCGGCGTCCGGTTTCTCGGAGTTTTTCCCATTTCCATCGTTCGCGATTGAATCCCGCGCGCGCTGCCACTAGATGAGCGCCGGTGAAAGGCGGCGATTCAGCACACGGACCAAGGACCATTTCGCTCCTGACCGCGACCTGCATCGTGATCGCGAACATGGTGGGCACGGGCATTTTCACCAGCCTCGGGTTTCAAGTCGGAGATCTGCCGAGCGGTTTTGCCCTCATGGCGCTCTGGGCAATCGGGGGGCGTCTGCGCGCTTTGCGGCGCGCTCTCCTACGCCGAGCTGGCGGCGGCGATGCCGCGCTCGGGCGGGGAATATCATTTTCTGCGCGAGATTTATCATCCCGCGATCGGTTTCGTGGCGGGCTGGATCTCGGCCACGGTTGGTTTTGCCGCGCCGGTCGCGATCGCGGCGATTCCGTTTGGAACTTACCTGGCGGGCGTCTTTCCGGGCTTGAATCCGCTGCTGCTCGCGCTCGGGGTGGTCTGGGTGACGACCTTTTTTCTGCTCTGGGATTTGCGTTTGGGAAGCGGATTCCAGAACACCTCGACGCTCTTGAAAGTGGCGCTGATCCTGGTGTTGATCGTGGCGGGATTCTCGGTCAAGGGAACCGAGCCAATCTCGTTTTTCCCCGCCACGACGGATGGCGCGCTGATCGTGAGCACGCCGTTCGCGATCAGCCTTTACTGGGTCATGTATGCCTATTCGGGCTGGAACGCGTCGACTTATATCGTCGGTGAAGTGCGCAACCCGGCGCGCACAATTCCGCTCTCGCTCGGGCTCGGCACGCTCCTCGTGACCGGGCTTTATCTCGGGATCAACGCCGTTTTTCTTCGCACTACGCCGATCGCGGAGATGGTCGGGAAACAGGAGGTCGGGTTGATTGCGGGGGTGCATATTTTTGGCGACGCGGGCGGGAAAGTGATGGCGGTTTTTATCGCTCTCGGGCTGGTCTCGGCGGTCAGCGCGATGATGTGGATCGGGCCGCGCGTGACGGTGGCGATGGGGGAAGACCTCGGCGCGTTGTCCTGGCTCGCGCGCCGAAGTGCGCGCGGGATTCCGGTGCGCGCGACATTGGTGCAGTTCGCGATCGTGAACCTGCTCATCTTGATCACGACTTTTCAGAAAGTGGTCAATTATGTGCAGTTCAGCCTCATGCTTTCCTCCAGCCTCACGGTCCTGGGCGTGATCGTGCTGCGCTGGCGGCGGCCCGATTTGCCCCGGCCTTACCGGGCGTGGGGTTATCCGGTGACGCCGCTGGTTTTTCTCGGGGTGAGCGGCTGGATGCTCTGGCATTTATTGGAAGATCCCTCGACCCGCGAAGCCTCGCTCTGGGGTCTGGCGACCGCTTTGCTCGGGCTGGTCGTTTATTACTTCTCGCCGCGGAACGCGCCTAACGAGGCCAGCTGAGCGGCGGCGCTTTTCGGATCCCTCTCGGAACGACTTCTGCTTGAAGAGGGCGACATCGCGGCACAGGCGTCGAGCGCCTGGCGATGAATATCGCTCGCATGAAATCTTATCTTATCGTCCGCCGCCGTGCTCTTGCCTTCGGCGGGTGTTTTCTGTTTTTGACGCTGTCCGGACTGGCCTTCGGTGCGGGCCGGATGCAGGTCACGCCTTCGTACCATCACGACGTCTCGCGGCCGTTGCGCGAATTGGCCGCGAGCGATCGCTTTCTCCAGCGGCAGGAGCGCGAGGCGGCGGAAAACCCGAAGATTCCGAACGCCCATATCGACAGCACCGATCCGGTGATCGATCGCGGAAGCTTTCTCCGTTTTCTCGCGCCGAGCATTCCCGAGCCCTTGCTCAGTTTCGATGGAATTGCGTTCCCGGGAGTGGGCTGCAACTGCGCCCCGCCCGACACCAACGGCGCGGTCGGGCTGACGCAATACGTGCAGATGGTAAACGAAGCCTACCAAGTCTTCGACAAGGCGACGGGCGCTTCGGTGCTCGGACCGAACAGCATCGTTTCACTTTGGAGCGGATTTGGCGGGGCTTGCCAGGACGGCGGGGCGGGGGATCCGGTGGTGCTCTACGATCAACTGGCCGATCGCTGGGTGATCTCACAGTTTGCTTCCGCCAATGGAGGCGCGCCGCTCACTGATGAATGCGTCGCGGTTTCCACCACAGGTGACGCTACCGGCACCTATTATCGTTACGGCTTTCATCTCGGCTCGAACTTCTACGATTACCCGCACCTCTCCGTCTGGCCGGACGCTTATTACATGAGCATGAATGTCTTCAATCCGGCCGGCACCAGTTACCTTGGCCCGCAGCCGTTCGCGTTTGATCGCACCGCGATGTTGGCGGGCGAGGCGGCGACTTTCGTCAGCCCGGTCGAACCGCTCGGCTCTGCGGTGGCGCCGTTTCTGCCGGCGGACCTCGACGGTTTTACGCTGCCGCCGGACGGCGCGCCGAACACCTTTGTCGGTTTCCCGGACAGCAATCTTTACCTGGCCTACCATTTCCACGTCGACTTCGCGACGCCGGCGAACTCGACTTTCGATCTCTTCGCCGGTGTGCCCGCCGCCGGTTACATAGCGCTCTGTCCGAATACGCGCAGCTGTATTCCACAAGCCGGCGCCACCAACTCGGACAAGCTCGATGGTATCGGCGACCGGCTCATGTTCCGCCTGGCCTATCGGAATTTTGGCGACCACGAATCGTTAGTCGGAAATTACAGCGTCCGCGCGGGCGGCGTCGGTGCCATTCGCTGGTTTGAATTGCGTGGGGTGACCGCGGGACCGGTTACGGTCTATCAGGAGAGCACCTATCAACCGGACGACACCTCGCGCTGGCTGGGCAGCGTGGCGATGGACGGCGCGGGGAACCTGGCTTTGGCTTTCAGCGCTTCGAGCGCGACGATCAATCCGCAGATTCGTTATGCGGGCCGGCTGGCGGACGATCCGCTCAACACCCTGGCCCAGGGAGAAGCTCATCTCTTCGACGGGACCGGGAGCCAGACCGGAAGCGGCAATCGCTGGGGCGATTACAGCGCGCTCACAGTGGATCCGGTCGACGACACGACCTTCTGGTTCACGACCGAATATTACTCCGTGACCAGTTCCTTTAATTGGCGCACCCGGATCGGGAGTTTCACCGTCGCTTCAGGCGATCCGACGCCGACGCCCACTCCAACCCCAACCCCGAGTCCGACTCCAACGGCAACTCCGACGCCGACGCCGACTCCGACACCGACTGCGACTCCCACACCCACGCCGACGCCGACGCCCACTGCTACTCCAACACCAACACCGACTGCGACTGCCACCCACGCCAACGCCAACGCCGACAGCAACTCCGACTCCGACACCAACGCCAACGCCAACGCCTCCGGCCGTTCTCGCCAACATCTCAACGCGGCTGGTCATCGGAACCGGCGACAAGGTTGGCATCGGCGGTTTCATTATCACTGGAACTCAGCCGAAGAAGGTGATCGTGCGGGCGATCGGACCGTCTCTCTCGCTCCCGGGCGCGATGGCGAATCCAACCGTCAGCCTCTACGGCGCGAGCGGTGCGCTGCTCGCCACCAACGACGACTGGCGGAGCACGCAGCAACCCGAGATTCTCGCCAGCGGCATCGCGCCCGTGAATGATCTGGAAGCGGCCATTGTCGCGACGCTGCCGGCCAGCGCCAACGGCACGCCGTATACGGCCATCATCACGGGAGCGAACAACACGACCGGCATCGGCGTGGTCGAGGTCTACGATCTCGACGCCGGCGCCGACTCCAGGCTGGCTAACATCTCGACTCGCGGTCCGGTGGAAGCAGGCGACGGCGTGTTGATTGGCGGCATCATCGTCGTCGGAGACAGCCCGCAGGACGTCGTCGTGCGCGCGCTTGGTCCGTCGTTAGGCGAGGCGGGAGTGGCGGGTGCGCTCCCGGATCCGACGTTGGAATTGCATGACGGCAACGGCGAGTTGCTCGCCCTGAACGACAACTGGCGCGATACCCAGGAAACCGCCATTGCCGACGCCGAGCTATCGCCCACGAACGACTTGGAAGCAGCTATCGTCGCGACCCTGCCCGGGAGTCCGGGCGGCATCGGCTACACCGCGATTGTGCGGGGGGCGGATGGCTCGACCGGGGTGGCCTTGGTGGAAGTCTACGCGCTCGCACCCTAACCTTGGGAACAAGCGGAACGAATCCCCGCGCGCGCCTACTTCCCGAATAAGAGGCGGAGGAAACGCGCGTCGGAAAACTTCCCGCCATTCCCGTGCCTAACGACAACAAGGTCGAGCGAGGGGATGACGTAAAGGCGCTGGTAGCCCGAGCCGATGCAGGCCACCAGGTCGCGCGGCGCGTCGCGGCAGAGACAGGCGTCACGCCAGTTCTGCTGCGACCATTTGGGGTGGAGCATCTCCTCGAAATCGAACTCGCGCCCGCCCGGCGCGGCGCGGTTGTTCCACCAGCCTAACGAAAAGGCGCGGTTTGCGGGCGAGCCACGCCAGGCTTGCTCGAGGGTTTCTGGCTTCACGACCGGTTTGCCCTTGGCCAGGACAAGTTCTCCGATCCTCGACCACTGCCGCGCGGTCAGGACAAAGCCGGCCGAGAGAAGTGGATTGCCCTCTCGGTCGTCGAGGTAACGCTGCGGGCCGAGGCGCATCTTCTTCAAGACGCGCCGCTCCAGGTATTCGGTGGGAGTTTTGCTCCCTAGTTTTTCTTTCAAGACTTGGTGGAAGACCTGCAGGGCGCCCGGACCGTAGATGAAGAATTTCCCCGGCTCCGCCAGGAGCGGG
This sequence comes from uncultured Verrucomicrobiae bacterium, assembly GCA_963740715.1. Classification (GTDB taxonomy): domain Bacteria; phylum Verrucomicrobiota; class Verrucomicrobiia; order Chthoniobacterales; family UBA10450; genus Palsa-1392. The sequence continues at coordinate 124,753 of CAVUGD010000031.1, forward strand.
AGGCGCACCGCGGTCTTGTCGCGGTCGCCATATTCGTTCACCTGCAGGTTAAAGCCCGGGGCGAGCCCGGACGAGAAATCGAGCAACTGCCGGATCGTGACGCGCGCCTTGCGCGGGTCGTTTTCTCCAGGAAGTGATCGTGTCGGCGACGCGCTCGTCGAGATCGAGGATGCCGTCCTCGGCCGCGGCGAGGGCGGCGAGATTCCAAAAGGCTTTGGTCCCGCTGTAGATTCGCTGGGGATCGTCCGGTCCGCTTTTGCGGGATATTCCTCAAGCAACGTTTTGCCTTTTTGGATCACGAGAAAAGAAGTGCCGCGATGTTCGGCGGAGTATTTCGCCGCTTTGCGCAACGCGGCCGGGTCGAGATTTCCCGCGGAAAGATTCGTGACGGCTAGGAAAAGGAAGCAAAGGGTCAGATCTCACGTGAAAAGAGACATTGACCGGACGGCAGGTCGACCGGCAAAATTTTTCTTCTCCGCAACGTCCACCGCCTGATCTACCTTGCCGGCTTGATCGCGTATTACCTCGATAATTTCAGTCCCTTCATGGTCAAGTTCGGACCGAGTTTTGGGATTCGCTGGTACGGATTTTCTTATCTCCTCGCATTTTTCTGCGGCTTCCTTCTTTTGCGCTGGCTGGCGCAGCGCCGCTACTGCGCGCTCGCGCCCGCCAAGGTGGGCGACTTTATTTTGCTGGCGTCGTTAGGCGTGGTCGCGGGCGGGCGACTGGGCTTTGTTCTTTTTTACCGGCCGGGGCAGATCCTGACCGATCCGCTTTTTGTCTTCCGGGTCTGGGACGGCGGGATGTCGAGCCATGGCGGAATGATCGGCCTAACGTTGGCCACGTTTCTCTATGCGCGTTCGCAACGCATCTCCTGGCTGAGCCTGGCGGATAACATCGCGGTGGTGGCGCCGGTTGGTCTTTTCCTCGGGCGCTGCGCGAATTTCATCAACGGCGAGCTCTACGGCCGCGCCGCCAAGGTGGCGTGGGCGATGCAATTCCCGAAGGAAGCGCTCGATCTGCCTGAAATCGGAGCGCGGACCCTGGCCGCGGCGCATGCGGTCCGGCCCGAGATCGGCGGCCTCGACGAAATCATCGAGCAAGCCCGGACCGATCAAGGCCTGCAGGACGTCCTCCACCAGACGCTGACGCCGCGGCATCCGTCGCAGATTTACGAGGCGCTCCTCGAAGGCGTCTTCCTTTTTGCCTGTCTCTGGTTTTTGCGCGTGCGCACGAAGCAGCCGCGCGGGATGCTGGCCGGGCTTTTCCTGCTCCTCTACGCGGTCGTTAGGGTGATCGTGGAAATGTTCCGGGAACCGGATGCCCCGTTGACCGGCCCCTTCACCCGCGGGCAGACGCTCTCGGTCATGCTGATCGTGGGCGGAATTTGCTTCATCGTTTACGCCCTGAAGACGAGGCAATACGAAGCCGCGCCGCGCACCTAAAGACCGTTCGTAATCCCGCTTCAGTACGCCGGCTCGGTCGCGCGCGTGTTCTTGAGAAAGACCTGCGCGAAAATGAAGAGGATGGCGAAGATGACGACGGACAACGCCGCCGCCCAGCCGAAGCGATACATGTTAAAGGCGGCCTTGTAGACGTAGGAGACGAGGATGTGAGTCGAATCGGCCGGCTCGCCCATGTTCGAAACGAGCCAGACGACGTTGATGTTATTGAAGGTCCAGATCGTGCCTAACGTGATCGCCGGGATCATGACCGGGCGGAGCAGGGGCGCGGTGATATTCCAAAACTGGAACCACTGCGAGGCGCCATCGACATCCGCCGCCTCGTAGAGTTCATCCGGGATCGATTGCAGACCGCCGAGCGCGATCACCATCATGAAGGGAAATCCGAGCCAGATATTCGTGATGATAACGGCGAGGAAAGCCTCGAAGGGCGAAGTGAGCCACTGCACCGGCGTGAGGTGGAGATACTTCGTGATGAGCAGATTCACCGCGCCGTATTCGTAGTTGAACATCCCGCGCCAGGTGAGCGCGCTGATGTATTGCGGCAGCGCCCACGGGAGAATGAGCGCGATGCGCCAGGCCGATTTTCCGCGGATGAATTTCTGGTGCAGGACGACCGCGAGAAACACTCCGATCGCGACATGGAAGACGATGTTGACCAGCGTCCAGATAACGGTCTTGAGCAGGATCGACCAGAAGAGGTCCTGTTTAAAGACGGAGACATATTGGGCGAAGCCGATGAGGCGCCAATCGCGGATGTGATAGAGGTTCGCGTTCGAGAACGAGAGGATGACGTTGAAGACGAACGGGAAGAGGACGACCGCGAGAATGACGAGGAGCGCGGGGGCGAGGAGGAAGGTGATAAAGAGGCGCGCTCTGAAATTGCTGCTGTTCATTTGACTGCAAGACTTCTGAATGAAGTTGGCGTCCGCGCAACCCCCCAAATTGTCATCCCGAGCCGGCGGAGCGCGGCGAGGGACCTCGCAGTTGGAATTTCGGTGTCCTTGCCGCTGAGAGAAGTTTTTGCACGAGCGATTTCCGATCGGGGCGAAAGCCGCCAGCCGCTTGTGAGGTCCCTCGCCGTCTGCGCGGCTCGGGATGACAAACGTTTTTCGTTAGGCAAGCGCGTCATCGTGGCTTCGAACTCTTCAGAGATTGCTATCGGCAATGTTCTTTTCCGCCTCGCGCTGCATGCGGCGAGCCGCTTCTTTCGCCGTGATCGCCCCGCTCATGACGAGCTGATATGGACCGCGCATTCCCTCCCAGATCTGGCGCATCTGCGGCACAATCGGCATCGGCCGGCCATGCTCGATTTGCTGCATCGACGCGACGAGTGCCGGGTTATTTTGGATCGCCGGCGAGGCGAGGACGGCACGATCGACTGGCGTGGTGGCGAGCTGGGTGGCCATTTTTTCCTGCACTTCGGCACTCGTCAGGTAAGAGACCAGGTCGCGGATCATGGCGAATTTTTCCGGCCGCACGTTGGCGTTGACTGAGTAGCCCTTGGCCGAAATCATCGGCTCGCACCAACGCCCGGTCGCGGTGTTGAAGGGCAGGGGTGCGACCATGCTTTTCTCCGGGACATGATAGCCTTCCCAGGACCACGGGCCGTTGATGATCATCGCGGTGCGGCTCTCCTTGAAGAGCATGTCTGCGATCTCGTAGTCGCCTTCTTTCGGGATGATTTTGTATTTGTCGCGCAGGTCGAGAATGAACTGGATCGCCTGCACGGTCTGTTCGTTATCGAGCGCGGGATGACCGTCCGCGTCCATCACCCAGCCGCCGAAACCGGTCAGGAACGGGATGAAGAAAAACGGCTCGCGATAATTCCAAGTCAGGCCGTAGCGCTCGATCTTGCCGTCGCCGTTTTCGTCGATCGTTAGGCGGCGGCCAATCGCGAGCAGGTCGTCCAGGGTCTTGGGCGGCTCCGGGATGAGCGCCTTGTTATAAACCAGGGTGAGATGATTGCCGATCTGGTCGGCCGCGAGCCAATGCGAGCCCTTCCAATCGACCAACCCCTGAGGCGTAAAGCGGCCAAAGAAATTCGCGTCGAAAATCTGCTCGAGCGGCCGAATGGTCTGGGTCGTGACGAGCACGCCGACGTTGTCCGCCGGTCCATAAATCAGATCCGGTCCCTGGCCGGCGACGGCGGCGATGATGTAAAGATTGCGCAGCTCTTCATTTTCCTTGTAGAGCACTTCGACCAGGCGGTCGGGGTGGGCGGCGTTGTATTGACTAACGAATTGATTAAAGAGGTCGCGCTCACCGCCGATTTTCTGGTGCCAGATGCGGATGTGAGGCGCGGGTGTCGGAAGCCCGATGACAGGCGGAGAGGAGCGTGAGAACCAGCAGGAGCAGGAGGGCAGGACCGGTCGGGAAGAATAACCGCGCAACTGTAGACGCTTCGCTCTGCGAAGCGCGGGCCTGGGCGACGTTTGTGCCAAGAAGTGCGCCGGACACCCCGCGTCGCCCAGAGGGCGGCGTCTACAATTCTTCCGCGCGCATTCACTCGAAGGAGAGAACCGCCCCGGTGAGCGGCGGTAGTTTCAGATCAAGCGCGTTGCCGGAATCTTCCGCTTGGAGGTCCGTCAGTTCGCCTTTCGTCACAAAAACCGGTGTCGCGTTCTTATGCGGGAAGTTCATTCCCAGCGTCACTTCCTCTCCGCTGCGGTTGAGCGCGATGAGCAGTTTTTCCTTCCCGCTTTGCCTAACGAACGCCATGGAATCATGTTCGTTGTCGGTAAAGACGACCCGGTAATCACCGTGATTGAGCGCGTCGTGCGCGCGGCGGAGCGCGACCGCATCCTTGTAAAATTTAAAGATCCCGGGATCGAAATTCACGTCGTCCGGTTCGCGCTCGTCGCCCCGCGGATCGATCGCCTGCGGCTCGTGTTTCAAGTCGGCCCAGACCATCGGCATCCGGTCATCCGGATCGTGTCCGCCCCACATTCCGGCTTCGTCTCCCGTAATAAATCATGGGGGCGCCGACGTAGGTCATCTGGAAAAGAACGACAAGCCGCTGGATGTCGCGTTCGCGGTCGTTCGGCTTGCGGATGCGATAGGTGGTCGAGGCGCGGGCGTCGTTGTTGTTATTAAAGGAGATTTCGCCGTTCTCGTATTGAGTGCCTTCGCCATTCACGATCATGGAGGCGAGCCGGTCGGTGTCGTGCGAGTCCATCAGATTTTGCATGACGTAGGCCACGGCGGGTGGAAAACCTTCCCGGCGCTCGTTAGTCAGGTTGACGAATTTGGAGGGGCCGATGTTGTCGTCGACGAGGTAGCCTTTCACCGGGATGGCGAAGGCGTTGTAGTTCATGGAGGCGGAGAAGCCGCCTTCCTTCACCAGCTGCGCGGCGTCTTTCCAGATCTCGGCCGTGGTGTAGGCCTCGGGATTGCACTTCCGGACGAAGGCATTCCAGTCGGCCCAGAATTTGGCCGGGCGCTCATCCGCGACATCGAGTCGCCAGCCGTCGATGCCTAACGAGCGGTCTTTACCGTCGGGCAACATCCAGCGTTTCGTCGCCTGCATGATGTAATCCTTCGGGCCGGCCAGCATGTCCTTCCCGTCCTCGGTCGCGGCGAAAATCGGGAGGGTGGCGTGGCCCCACCAGCCTTTGTAGGAGAACTCGTTGCGCTTCGTCTCGGGATCGTCGAACTCGCTCACCACGTACCAATCTTTGTAGCGCGATTTGCCCTGGTTTTTGCGCAGGTCTTTGAAGGCAAAGAAATCGCGCCCGGTGTGATTGAAGACGCCATCGAGGATGACCCGGATCCCGCGGGCGTGGCACTCCTTGATCACCTTCAGGAAAAGTTTGTCCGCCGCGGTCCACTGCCAGGTCGAGGGATCGGACGTCTCTTTTTCGATCAGGGCGAGGTCGCCTTTCGGGTTGGGGCCGAAATTTGGATCGATGTGGTGATAGCTGTTGCCATCGTATTTGTGCATCGAGCGCGAGTGGAAGAGGGGATTGAAATAGATGCAGTTGATCCCGAGGTCGTGGATGTAATCGAGCTTGTCGAGGACGCCCTGGAGATCGCCGCCGTAGCGCCGATCAAAGACACCGTGCTGGTAGAAATTGGGGCCGAGTTCCTTTTCCCAGTCGTCACGCGCATACCAGTCCGCCGTCCAGGAGGAGATGCGCCAATTTTCAGAAGGCACGATCGGCGTCTCGAGCGTATCGCGGGTCGGGTCGTTCGCCGGATCGCCATTCCGGAAACGTTCCGGAAAAATCTGGTAGAAAATCGCTTCCGCCGCCCAAGCCGGCACCGGCCGCAACTCATCGAGCGAAACGCCTTTGTTTTCCGGAAAAGATTTCGGTGTTTCCGCGCGCGCGCAAACAAGCGCGAGGCAGCCAAGGGCGATGAGCGGGATCCGGTTCAGCATGGCGAAAGACGAGCGGCCACTCTGCCTATTCGCCGCTGATCCGCCAACACTAAAACGAGTGACTCGAT
>CAVUGD010000032.1:0-74051 GCA_963740715.1 uncultured Verrucomicrobiae bacterium
CCACGAAGGAGGTATTAGAGGCTGTGATGCACTTTGAAGAGACGATCAAAACGGGCGGGGCGAAGTGTGTCCCGGAGGGACTTTGAAAATTAGCCGGTGGTGAAGCGAGCGTAGCGAGCGGGAACCACCGGATGGATATGCCAAACGAGTGCGCCCCGGAGGGGCGCCGGAGCCGCCGCGATTTTCCACTGCCCCGCTTGGGGCGGTAATCCTTGCGAATGCGGGTTCCGGTGGTTCCGCTTCGCTTCACCACCGGCTAATTTCCAAGACGCCTCCGGCGTCGAAAAAGTGCATGACCACGCTTCAGGGTACCACGCGGATCCGGTAGAAGGCGGGCGTGGTGGCGGTGATCGTTTCGCTCGAGGAAGTCGTGGTCGCGTTCACGACCGGACCGACCGAGGTGTAGGTGCTGCCCGGTGCGGTCGCGCTCTCGAGTTGATAATTTTTCCCCGCGACCGAACTCCAGGTCACGGTCAATGATGTCGGTGCCGGCCGGGTGATCCCGGTGACGCGCAGGAGCGAGCTGCTGCTCAAAGGATTCGTCCCGGCGACATCTTCGTTCCCGTTGTTCATGCCATCGCCATCTTCGTCGGCCGCGGCATCAAGGGCTTTGATCGTGGTCTGCCCGCTGACCGGGCCGCCGACAGTGTTGTCGCTTGGGTTTACGGCTTGCACCGTGACAAAGAGGGTTTGTCCCGCCGTGACCGCGATCGAGAGCGAAGTCGAGGTCGTGAAATAAACCGTGGTGTTGCCGTTGATCGTGACGCTGACTTTGTAGGAGGGGACGATCCCTTCGCTGTCGGGCGGGGCCGCGGTCCAACTCAGGTTGGCGGTGTTGCCGATGACGTAGCCGTAAACGTTAGGCGGATTGGCGCTGCCCGGCGTGCCGGTCGGGGCGGTGACGTCATAGAGTTTGAGATACTGCGCTTCGAACGGCGCCGTCGCCCAATCGGCATCAGCGGTCGGGACTTTCTTCATCCCGACGAAGAAGCCGTTGTCGAGGAGTTGGTCGCCCGTCTTGCGGTTGAGGAAATAATTGCGGCGATTCGGGTCGACCCCGGTGTAGGCCGCGATGTTGCGCACGTCATAGTTGCGGCCGCGTTTGATTCCGAAAAGGTTGGCGCTGTTCTGGGTGATGTTGAGGTCGAAATTTCCGCTCTGATCGTTGTTGCGATCGAGGTTCATGAATCCGAACACGACATCGGTCAGCGCGGGTGAGGCATTGGCGGAGTCGTATTTCGCGACTGAGAAAATGGATTGCTGGATGCTGCCGCCGACTTGATTGAGATAGTAGCGATTCGAGCTGCGCAGAGCGGTGCTGAACTGCCGGGCCTGACCCATCGCGGCGTAGACCGGGTAAAGCTGCTGCAAGCCATAGGTCTGGCTGCCAAGGATCGGGCCGAGATCGTTGAAGACTTTAAAGTGCGGGATGTACTTCCCGAAATTTATCTCATAATGGCTGAAGCCGAAGGTGTCGGAGATGCCGTTTTCCTGTCCGAAAAAGATCATCGGCGCGCCGTCGATCGTGTTGCTCACGCCATAGCGAATGAGTGCCTGAAACGGATCGGCATAGTTCGCTTCGTCGTGCGAAGTGGAGTTGAGCAGAACGAGGCTCTGGCCGTAGGCGCTGCGGCGCGAATCAAAAATTCCCCGGTAATCACTCGTGGTCGACGCCGACTGGAAGGGAAAGATGATGTTCTCGTTCAGGATGTCGAAATGCCGCGCCGAACGATAAGTGACCGCGCCGCCGTCGAGCGACTCGGTCATGAAAACGAAATTCCACTTATGACTGCGCGCGACATTGATGATGTATTCCCAGGCCTGTGGAGGAAGGCCCTGGCCGAAGTCGGCGCGCAAGGCGTCGATGCCTTTGCTGTCGAGCGCGAGGCGGGCCGCCGCATCGCCGTCCGCGGACGTGCTGTTGACGCCGCTGTGCCCGGTCTGGCCTAACCAGTATGGGATGTAGGCGGCGAAATAGCGCCAGACGTTGCGGGTGATGTTGTTGTTCACCCCGCTGACGCTGAAGTCGACGCTGTTCCAGGCCGGATCGGCATACTGGAAGACGTCGCTTTCGTTCAGGTAGTTGCCGTTGTCCTGTGGGTTTAGGCAGACGAGGGCCGAGTACTGGCCGAAGAAAATATCGAAGGTGTCGGCGAACTTGCCAAAGTCGTTGCGGTCCGGCGCCGGAGCGATGTTCCCTGCGCCGGAAGCGCGGATGCAATAGTTGTTGTTCGCGATGTTGAAGAGGTCGCCGCGAGAATAGAAGCGGGCTTCGGCGTTGCGGAATTCTGTCGTTGTGGTCGAGCCGGGTTTGATCAGCTCAACTCCTTTCTGCGCCAGTTCCGAGTCGTAGGAAGTGTGATTAAAGGGCGCATCCAGCATGACACCAACTCCGGCGGTATCGGTCGCAGTCATAAAACCCTGGAACTCCGCCAGCGCGCCGCTTCGGGTGTTGCTCTGGCCCATCAACTCCATGATCTCGAAGAAATTCTTGACCGCGTAAGGGCTCCCGACGGTGAAGGGTTGACCGGTGTTAGGATCGATCTGGCGACCGTCGATGCCATTGGGATGAATCGGCTGAAACCAGAGATAATTGCAGCCCAGATTCTTCACATAATCGAGGTTCCAACGTTTCGCGTTGTTATGGAGATCGGCAAAAGTGCTGCGCTGCGCCATCTGATCGCCGCTGGCGTTGATGTTCAGGGTGTTGATCTCGTAAAGGTTGATATTACGCGCGGCCTTCGGCGAAACCACGATCGCGTGATCGCGCCGTCCCCCGGAGGTGTAATAGATCCAGGTGCTGCTCCCGACCGTGCGGTAGCGGGCGGTCAGACGATAGGCGCCCGTGCGCGAGGGCCCGGCGTTGGCAGCGTTCAAAGTAAGAGTGTACTGCCCGCCGCTCGCCGTCATCAGGTAGGCCTTGTAGTAGTGACTGTCGTTCGTTCCGACGAGATCGCCGTTCGGCGGCTGAATTCCTTCCTCAGTCGTGATGCCGTTGCCATCGACATAAGGGAGCGTCGCGAAATTGCGCCGGTTTAGGTTGGTGTAAACCTGCACCGTTGCCGGATCGACATTGGCCGCGTTGGGATTGAAGACGACGGTGAAAGGCACGGTCTCTCCTGCGATTTCATCCACGTAGACATGATTCCGTGGTGTAGTTCGCGTTCACGCCGTTCACAGTCAGGGTCGGATTGATGCTGACCGTGTAGGGATTGGCGGCGGCAACGGCGGAATCAAGAGTCGTGTTAGAGGTCGAGTCAGTCCCGTAGAGGTAGGTCGTGGAGCGATCGGAGTAATTGATCTGGAGGTAATACTGGATCGGCCCGGGCGAAGGTGCGGTGAAGCTGGCGACCCAGAACTTGTCGTTGCCGCTTTGCGTGAAAAACCCAAGCGGGATGGAAACATAGGTGCCGCCGGCGGACTTATAGAAGACACTGCCGCCAGTCTGGTTCCCGGGATTCCCACTTCCCTGGAATTGGTTGCCGCTGTAAATCGTGACCGTGCTGCCGGGGTCAAAGTTGTTCAGCGGCGAGCGCATCGTGGCCGAGCTGTTCGGCACCGTGTTGGTCGGAACGTGCCAGGCGTTGCCGAGCTGAGCCTGGGCCGCACTCGAGAAAATCCCGAGCACAATAAAAACAAGAAGTGGAAGCGTGCGTTTCATTAATGGAAATTGTTAGGGCGCAAGACTGACATCGAGCCGGTAGAACCGTGGCTGAGCGGTGGTGGGCGGTCCGCCCGTGCCGCTGCCGTCATCCGTGTAGGTAATGGAGCTGCCGGTGCCGGCGATGTTGCCGCCGGCCTGGATCCAGACTGGAGTCGTTAGGCTGGAGGTGTAGAAGATCTTGTAAACCCGGTCGCGAACGGAGGGGAAGGTGAGAGCAACCGCGCTCGGCGAAGTGCGAAGAATCGTAAAGCTGGCATTCGCCGCGTCGGCCGTCGTCGGGCTGGTGCCGAGGATGTATTCCTGGCGGTTGGTGCGGCCGTCGCCATCCTGGTCGCCGTTCGCGCCATTCGTCCCGGTGGCGTCGTTCGGGTTCAAGCCGTATTGAGTTTCCCAGGCATCGGGCAGTCCGTCGCCGTCGGTGTCGTAACTCAGGGTCGAGCCGGTCTCAAAGCCGAGCGCGAAGGTCATGCTCGTGCCGCCCTGCATTTCGACCTGCTGGGTCTGCGCCTGGTTGCGCATGTTGACCGTGTCGAAGATCGCGTCGGAATTGCGGTCAGTCGCCGCCGGATTGTAAGTCGCGCCGCTGAAGCCGGGCGCGTTGAAGCGAAGATAAGAGCGCACCGACCGGTTCGGATTGTTATTAAACAAATTCACGTCCTGCGCGTCGCTCGTCAGGCTGGTGAGATATTTCTGGCCGTTTTGCATCAGGTCGAGCAGGTCGGGCGATAAACCGAAGCGGACATAGAGCTGCACGTATCCCGTCATCGTGTAACTCGCGGTCAGCTGTCCTTTGGATGCCGGCAGGGTGATCGTCTTCACGATCTTGCCGTCGGAGCTGGTGAATTTCCAGCCGACACCGGAGGGCGCGGCGACCGCGCTGTAGAGATTGTTGGTGTAAGAAACCCCGTTAGTGGTGGTGTTATCGATCTTCGCGAACCAATCCTTGAAACAGGAAGTGCGGTAAGCGACGACTGCCCCGCCGCGTGGTATTGACGGTGCCTTCTTCTTCCGTCTCGCTCCCAGAGTAACTGGCAAGGCTGCCGGCCACTTGTGAGACATAGCCGGTGTTGATCTCGCGCAGCCAGGCCGCGGTCATGCGCCCGCCGAGGCGCTCGAAGAGAGCGAAGAAGCGGTCGTTATAGAGGAGATACTCGTTCTCGCCGTCGAGATCGAGATCCGCCTGCTCGGAAACGGAGGAACTGGCATAGCTGCCGTTCGCCGCCGCCACCGCCCAGGTATTGACCCGGGCGAAGATCGCGGCGTCTCGCGTGTGAGCCTGCGCCGCCTTGGAGAAGCCGGCCAGATTTTGGAACGTCGTGTCGGGGTAGATGTAGGCGCCGGTGCTGAATTTGCTCAGGTCGTTGTTCGTGTTGTCGTGGAAAGCGGTCTCGAACGCCGCCGCGTGCAGGGTGGCGCGGGCCAGGGTGCTAAGGCCATAAGTGGCCGGGCCGGGCACGATGCCGGAGACCGAGGTCCAGGCGGAATTGGCAATCCCGCTCACTCCGACCGTTCCGTATGCGGTCGTTAGGGCAACTCCCGTGCGGATGTTGAAGTTCTTGTCGCGGAGCGATTCCTCGAGCGCGCTGCCGTTATACCAATTGTCGTAATTTTCCTCCGTCGCGTGATCGACCCAGTCTTTCGCGACTTTCGCCAGGGTGAGGCCAGTTCCGCGATTGACCGTGCCGAAGACATCGCCCAGGCCATCGGGCGGAACCGAAATATCGATTTCGCCGTTCGCGATCTGATCTGGAGTCACGATCTGGATCCACGGCCGGCTACCGAGCCAGCGCATGTTCTTGTCGTAATTGTCTGCGTTTGTCTTGGTGCCGAAGGTCTCCCAGTCGTTCATGAAGGTCACGATCTGGTCGTGCTGACTGGCGCGCGCTTTGCGGCTGAGGAGTTGCCGGGAGAGCAACGGAGAACCATTATCATCGCTCAGGAAGAGATAGCTGCTCGCGCTGTCGTTGATGACGAAGGTCTTAGTGCCGTTAATTTCGTTCAATCGGTAACCGTCGTCGCCCAAGGCGGAAGTGCGGCCAAACCACTTCGTGATGTGCCGCATTTGATCGACAAAGGTGTAACCGTAGCCGGCAGCGGCGACCTTCTGTAACACGTCGGAACTGGAAACCCGTTCCGGCGTCCAGAGCACGTTGGTCGAAGGCATGTGGCCGTAGATGTTGGTCAGGAAATCACGGGCCAGACTCACGTTATCGGCGTTGAACGCGCTATGGTAATACGGCAGGAGATGATCGGAGAAGGTGCTGCCGAGCAAGTCGATCGTGCCGCTCCCAGTCAGGTTGCCGATGCGAGTGTTAAAGGCCGGACCGTCAGCCGCGCCGAGGCTGGCCGAGCGCGCCCACGCGATGGATGAAGCGAGGGTTGGAGTGATGTGGAGCGAGAGCGGAACTTCGAAAGCCTGGTGCGAGTCGAGCGCGCGATAGTAACCGCCGCTCGCGCCGTTGTTGATCAGTTTCTGGATCGTGCTCCCGGGTTGGATCGCCTGATTGCCATGGACCAGACTAACGACCTTGATCTTCTTCCCACGATCGTTGTCCGCGGTCAGTCCGATCCAGGAATGGAGGACGCTGTTGGCGCCGGAGATGTTGGGCTGATCGAGGTAGTAATCGGAGGCGATGTTGTCGTTTCGGATCGAATCGCGAATGTCGGAACGTCCGCCGATGTCGCCCAACCCGACCGGGCTGTTTTGCGTCCCATCGCGGGTGGTGAAGACCTGGTAGAGCAGGGTCGCCGGATTACCGCCCCAGCCGGCGTCGATCAAGGCCTGGCGACTGATGGAAAATTCAACCGCGTCGAGATCGGAACTGTAGTAGGCCTTCTTGAATCCGTTAGGCGAAGTCTGGTTGCGGACGGTCACGCCGAACTGGGTCAGGTCCTGACCGATGGCTGTCGAATGAGTCGGGCTGTTCTTGTCCCAGACGTAGACGTTGCCGTTATCGGTCTGGTAAGACGCGACCACGACCTGCCACTTGAGCGACGTCCCGGTATCGATCTGGTCGGGCAGATTGTATTCGCCCGTCCCAGGATTACCGAGATTGATGGCGACGTAGATATCGAGGTTGCCTTGCTCGGCGTAGGCCTTGAGATCGTGCATGTCGACGCGGAAATAGAAGTTTCCGTCGCCGCCGGCCGTGGTGGCGCCGCCGTCGTGAGCGTAGAAGGCGACCAGGTCGCGCGAAGAATCGAAGCCGTCGCCGGCGTGGTAAACATCGCCCTGGTTAAAGTTATAACCATCGCCGTCGTAGGGATCGAGCGCGATCAGATCGTTTGCGCTCCAATCGGTGAACTCATGTTTGTTCACGGCCGCGCCGTAGGTGGTGGTCGCGCCGGGGCCGATCGTGATCGAACCCGGGGGCGGCGGCGGAGGATTGCCGGCGACATGCGGGTCGGAGCCGTTGAGAAATTCGTCCAGATTCGTCAAGCCGTCGCCGTCGGGATCGCCGGTCGGGCCATTGTTGGTGTTGGTGATGATTTGGCCGGTCCGCAGGTTGTAGTGCCCGATGACGCCGTCATCGAAGGGATCGAGGTTGTATTGCAGCTTCCAGCCATCGGGAAGTGAGTCACCCGAAGTGCTGTAACGCCGCGGGTCGGTTTCGAGCCAGGTAACGTCGAGTTTGTCTGCGCGAATGGCGCCGCTGGGGCGGAAGAAGGTATCGAGCTTTACCTTGTCGAGCCGGGTCGAAGTATAGGTCTGGCTATTGGTCGGTTCGACATAGGTGGCGCAGAAATCGGAATACTTGAAGGTCTGTGGAGTCGAGCCAGGCGCGCTCCCGGTGACGGTAACGCTTTGCGGGAAACTGGTGAAGGTGGCGAGGACGACAAAGTTACCGTTTATATCGGTCTGGTTGCGATCGACGATCGAGAGGTTGACGATTCCATTCCGGTCGGCGTCTTCGTTGCCATCGATAATGTTGTCGGCGTCGGTGTCAGCGTTGTTCGGGTCGGTTTCCAACCAGACGGCATTGGACGAAATCGCCAGGACCTTGGTCCGATCGACCCGCGAAGTGTTGTAGGCCGTCGGGGGATGCGCAATGACCTGGAGGACGCCGCCAGTTCCGGGCACACCGATGTCGACCCGGCCGTTGTAAATTGGCAGGTAAGGAACGATGCCGCCGCTGACCTGGAAAGTGCGATCCTCCAAGCCATCTTTTAACGCGTCGCCTTCGGTATCGGCACTGGTCGGGTTAGTCGTGGAGCCGGCGAGTTGGTCGGTGCGGGAGTTATTCAGGTTGTAGGGCCAGGGGCTGAAGTAGGTGTAACCGGAAGGTGCGCTGCTATTGTCGGTCGTGTTATAGATCGGCGGGTCGAGATCGGGTTGGAAATTTTTCACCCCGTCCCCGTTGGTGTCGGTATTGACATTGGTGTCGCCGACGGCGCTGGCCCAGCCGAGCTCGAGACCATCGGAAAGGACATCGCCGTCGGTGTCGGGACTGAGCGGATTGGTCTTGCCGGAGATGTTCCAGATGTGGACATCGGCATTCACCCAGGTCTCAGAGTTAGTCAGCGGGAGAGGGATGGCCGTGGTCTCGATCGGCGCCGCGGTTGGGCCATAAAGGCCAAGGCCGTCGTCATCGACGTCGTTTTTGGTGGAATTGGGATCGACCACTTGGCGGAAAACGACGGTCGCATTCCGCGAGACGACCGAGCTGCCGCCGGGGGCGGTGACGGTAGAGGTGAAGGTGAAATTTCCGGCCGTGACACTGCTCCAGGTGAAATCCCAGAATTTGGTGGAGCCGATGATTGTAGGACTGCCGGGATTCAAGGTGACGGTTCCACTGCCGATGGTGAAGTTGATCACCACGTTGGTCGCATCGATGTCAGTCGCGACCTGGATCGGCACCTGGCGCTGTTCCGGGGTCGGGTTAGCGACGTCGGGGAGAGTGATGACGTAAAGCTTTCCGTCGGAATCAACCTCAGGCGGAGTCACGATCATGTTTTTGATCACAACGACCGGCTTGGCCTTGATCAGCCGGAAAGCCTCGAGCGGCGTGCCGCCGGGCGGCGGCGTGTATATCACGTCGATGGTGTGCAGGAAGTCGGGCTGGTCGTTGTAAAGATTCGGGAGAAGGTAGGCCAGCTCGTGATAGTCGGAGGTAACGTTGTAGTTGATCGTGTAGGCGCTTTGCGGTTGGGCGACCCCATTGGCATTCGAGCCGGACTCGCTGCTCGCGAGCTTAATCACGAAACGATTGATCAGGTCCTGCGTGCTCGTGTTGTCGGCGAGAGACTTACTGAACCAGACTTTCATCACGTAGCTGTCGTCGACCACCTGGCCATCGGTCGGCGGGAAAGCGACAAACATCTTTTGTACCGGACCGTTGGCCGTGACGTTGCGGACCAGAGTGGTGTAATGGCCGGCGGAATCGCTCAGTGAGAAATCCTTGTATTCCGAGGACGAAAGCTCGCGCAGGCGGACCTTGATCTGCGCCGCGGTGGAGCCGGAAGGGATGTTGTTGTAATTGAAGCGCCACTCCCGCGGATAATTGCTCACGATGGAGGGCGAAGCGGTCACTTCGGTCGCCTTCACCCAGGTGATGGCGATGTTACTATCCCAAAGCCCATTGCCGTTCAGATCCTCGAACGGTTCGCCGGCATCGCGAGTGCCGTTCGCGTTCGTGTCCGTGAACGGTTCGAAACCGTTCCCATTGCCGCCCTGTGTCCTGGTATTGGTATCGTCGTTGGCGGCGTCGGCGTCATCGATGTGATACCAGACTTCGGTCACGCTCGGGTCGGTCCGGACGACCACGCCGTAACCCGAGCCGCCGATGGTGTCGCCCTCGTTAGGGAACTTGATCTCGCCCTGCGGCGACTGGGCATCGTAGTAGAACGCCTGGGTGAAAGTGTTATAGATCGACGAGCGCCCGGCGCGATTGAGAAAGGCGCGTGCACGCAGGACGTGGAAGCCTTCGCTCAGGCCGGTCTGAGTGCCGCCGAAGTCGTTATGTGGATAGAGGACCGCGGTAGTGGCGTTGAAATTCGCGACCTGGAACGTCGTCATCATGTTCTTCTTGCGCGCGACTTCGGTCGGTCCGGCCGGGAACTGGCTGGGCTGAAAAGTTTTGTAGATCGCGATCTTGTATTTGATCGTGCCGGCCGGGCGCGGGACGGAGGCGTTGGCCCACCAATTGTCGCCGCCGGGCGTGTTGGGTGCCTGGTAGAGCATCTCTGCGACCTGCGTCGTTCCGAGACCAACTCCGCCGGCGCCTTCGGGATTGGTCCCGTCGTTGGTGAAGTAGAAGAACATCCGGAAACCGCCCCCGACGCCGTTTGTTTTCGCGTAAACCGAAAGGGTCGATCCGTTGTCGATGTACTGGGTCGCGGGATGAGTGCCAGTCCAGTCGCCGAATCCCGCGGTGGGATCGTGGAAGACGAAGGTCGCCGCGGCCGCGTCCTGCGGGTTGGCGCCGCCGCCGTTCACCGTCGCGCCGCCGCCGGTATAAGTCTCGGCGCCGGCCGAACCGAAAGTGCAGCGCGCGGTAGCGATGGCGGCGAATTTCTCCGGGCCTTCGCGATCGACATAAGACGGCTGCTCGTAGCCGAGGAAAACATCGGTCGAGAGGCCGGGCGGATAGTCGCGTTTGCCCACCGGATCGGCATTGTTCGCCGGCGCCGTCCCGTTAAGATCGATGCCGCCATCGAGGGCGAACAGGACGTTCTCGGCCGAGCCGTCGGTGCGGGCGGTAAAGGTCAGACTCGTCCCGCTGGTGACGCGCGGGATGGTGTAGGGATAGGAAAAGCTCCCGGGAACGGCGCCGGGCACGCCATAAGGGTTGAAGTTTGGATCGCCATCCGGCCCGTCTTTGCGCAGATAAGTCAGCGAGCCGGCGAGCTGTCCGTTCTGGCGGATCGTGACCGGTTTGCCTCCGGCTAACGACCAAAGGTTGGACTCTTCCGGGTTGCGCCAGGAGAAGGCAAAATAACCGCCCGGCGGAACGACCGTCGTGCCGTTGACGATCTCGCTCGCGAACTTGTAGAAGCCGCCGCCGAAGGTCGAGTAGTTGTAGAGGTAGGCATCGTCGACAAACGGGGTGTGCCCGAAGCTGGTGTCGAAATTGCGCCCCAGACCGGAGGCGAAATTGTCGTTCAGGAGGAAGAGCAGAGTGACACCATCGGCGTCCGTCATGCTTGTGTTCTCGCGCTTATCGACCCGCTCGTAGGCAACAAAATCCGAGTCGGCGAAACGCGCCTGCTGATAGCCGCGGGCAAACTGATCGTGGATGTAAAGAAGGTTGGGGATTTTCGGATCGGAAAACTGGCCGAGGAAGTTCGTGTTGGCGTGCCGCGGAAAAGCGCCGCCGCTTTGGCCCAGCGTTTGCGCCTGGTGGTTGCCGTCGGTGTAGATCAATCCGATCCCGGCGCGGGTGAAATAGAGTGCGTGCTGCAATTCGCGGCGGGCGGCGTAATCGTTGTCGTGGCTCTGCGCGTGGGTCACAGCGAGGCTGCCGGCGAAACCATAGCTGCCGTCGGAGTCGAGACCGTTGAGGCCGGTGCTCGGGTTGCCGAGGATGTTGTTCAGGTTATTGCGCAGGACGTTATCGACCAGGCGCATCCCGACATTGAAATAATCGCCATAAGGGGGCGGCTCGCCGAGGTGCTCGCCAAACATCATCGCGTTGTGCCGCGGCTTCTCCGTGTCGAAGACGGATTCGCGCAGGTTCACATTTGAGCCCTGCGGCGTGGAATTAAAACGCGAGTCGTTGAAACCGCGCGTCAGGTTAAACTGTCGCTGCGCCTGCCCGAGATAGCCGTAGTCGTTGTAATCCTTGTCGCGTCCCGTAGCCGGCGCCGAAGAAATCCGCCCGCACGTGTTTGACCGCATCCAGGCGCAAGCCGTCGGCCTTCGTCCGATCCATCTCCCAGCGGGCGGAGCGATTGAGAAAATCCTGCACGTATTCGCCGTAGTAGCCGGGTTGTCGGCCAGCATCTGGGTGGTGATGCCGTTGCCGAGCCCGAAGCCGACATAGGTGCCGTTCGGGAGGAAGCAGTAATACTCCGGATTGTTCGGGTGCCGGACGAACTTGATCTTGGGAAAGGTCGAGCCCTCCGTCGCGCCGAAGTTGTTGTTCGTCGTGCCCGGCTCCTGCGCGATGTCGATCAGGTCGGCCAGGCCGAGATTCTGCACCTGCCAGGCGTCGTTCCAGTCGCGGGTGTTATCCCATTTCCGATAAAAACCGTCCTGGGTCAGCTTGAGATGGAAATCCTCGGGGACAAAGCCCGGATAAATGTCGATCGCCGTGCCGGCGTTGTAGCCGGGCACGTCAAACGCATTGTGATTCATGATGTTATCGAGATAGACGCGAATCCCGAAGCGATGCGCGATCTCGATCAGGCGGAGCAGTTCCGCCTCCGTGCCGTAGCGGGTGCGGACCGAGCCGCGCTGGTCCTTGCTCCCGAGATCGAAGCGGTCCCAGAGATCGTAGCCGACGGAAAGCCCGCCGCTGCCTTTTGTCGGCGGGGGAAGCCAGATGGAGTCGTAGCCGGCCTCGGCCAGCTCCGGCATTTTCTGGGCGAGTTCGTTCCAGTCGGTGTTGAAATACTGGATCATCGCCTCGCCGCGAGCCTGGCGCGCGCAGAGGCTGAGGACCGCCAGCGCGACGAGGCAAAAGGCGCGGACGGTGAAGTGCTTCATGAAGGGTAGGCTCGGACTCGGGACAGCGCCCGGGCCGCAACGCAGTCCTAAGCGCCCGTGATCATAGCAATTTCACCCCGTTCCCGCATTAAAAATATGGTTACCGGTTAATCCGGAAGTAGCCTCCGGAACCGGCTCCCGAACGGCTGCCCAAAAAAAGGAAAACCCCGCACGAGGCGGGGTTTTCGCGATTGCGACTGGCGAGAAAGCGTTTACGCCCGGCGTCGGCGCAGTAAAAACCCGGCGCCAAGGAGGGCGGGCCCCACCAGGAGGGCGAAACTGGAGGGCTCGGGCACGACCGAGAAGGTGGCTTTGTAGTTGGCGCCGCCGGCGTTGAGGAACTGGTCGCCATCCGCCGAGGTGGTCGATTTCACGAAAACTTCCAGGGTGTAATTGCCGTTGACCAGCCCGGTGAGGAGGTTGGCGGTGGCGATCTGGCGTCTGCCATTTCTGATCTCCGCCTCCGAGGTCGCTGTTGAAGGGCAGGTTCAGGCTGGTGAAGGACCCGCTGGGCGAACCGGTCGGATAAATCCGGTAGTTGAGGGAAGCGCCGGTCACGTTGCTCGCGCCGTTTTTGAAGGTATCGGCCTCGCCGCCTTTGAGGACGAAGGTCTGGCCCAACACGGATTGAAGAGGCCGAAATTCACGTTGCTGAAGGGAGGTGTGACGCCGTCGGCCGGATTTTCCAGTTTGTAGAAGGTGGAGGTGCCGCCGTTCAAGCTCAGCACAATGTAACCACCGAAGATCCCGGTGCCGGCGAAGGCCGAGCTGCCGAGGAGGGTGAGGGCGACGATGAGCGGAAGAAGTTTTTTCATCAGAGGAGTCTAATTTTTAGGATTGGAGAGACCGTGACTGGCCCCAAGTTGGCGGGGTGTGTGGAGATTTTCCGCAAAAGAGTCACTTCCTTTCCGCGTTAATGGTTAACCGGTGACTCCGGAGCGCCGCGAGGCCGGGGCTGCGGCGGGGACGGAAATCATTTGACCGCGACGCGTCGCGGCGTTTAGCAATGGGCCATCGTTCTCATGACACCTTCCGATTCCACACCGCGTCAAACCAGGGGCGAATCGCTCCTCGCCTTCAGCATCATGTTCTTTTCCGTGGCGCTTCTCTGCCTCATGCTCGGCTGGGCCGACGGCGTGCGTCACGGCAGTGCCTACCTGCACTTTCCGCGGATGGACGGCTGGCTCATCGCGACCGCGATCCTGGCGGGCGCTCGGGGTTCTTTTCCTCGTCTGGTCGCGCGCCGGAAAACGGCCCTAGATTCGACTTGCATTACATTGGGACATTGGTAACAATGTCCCAATGAAACAGGAACCTGCTCCGAAGAAAATCGAGCGCGTCCAGATCGGCGCGCGGATGGAGAAAACGCTGGTCAAGACGCTCAAGGCCCTGGCCGAGTATCTCGATCTCTCGTTAGGCGATCTGCTCGAGGGGATTACCCTCCACGCCCTGGAAGGCAAATCCGCCTTCAGCCCGAAAACGCTCGGCCACATCAAAAAGCTGCGCGCGATCTACGGCCTCGACCTGACCGCGCGCGACAGCCATCGGCTGGTGGAGGAAGATCATGAAGGCAAATGATCCGGATCTGTTGGCCGATTTCGAAGCCGGCCGGATCGATCCTGCCAGCTTTCCCCACCGCGATCACGTGCGGGTGAGCTACGAGTTGCTGGCCCGCCACCCATACCCCGAGTCGCTGCTCCACCTCGCGCGCGGGCTGCGGGGCCTGGCCGCGAAAGCGGGTCGGCCAGAGGTGTATCACGAGACAATCACGGCCGCCTTTCTCGCCCTGATCGCGGAGCGGCGGCTCGGCTCGGAGTTATGCCAACTGGGAGGATTTCGCGGCCCGCAATCCGGATCTCTTCGAAAAGAGTGTGCTCGCGAATTTCTATGAACCGGCAGTCCTGCAATCGAGCGTGGCGCGGGCCACGTTCGTCCTGCCGAGGCGGGGATAGCAGCCGCCACGTGGCGGAGTGGAAATTTCTTCTAATAAACCGGCCGCTGGCGCGTTAGAACCAGTGAAGTGTTTATGCGCGTGGCCGAACCAGTCCCAGCCGATGAGAACGACCTGACGGCGCTCCTGCGTCGCTTCGAGCTGCCCCTCCTGCAATACGCCACGCGCATCCTCGGCGATCGCGACCGGGCCCGCGACGTGGTCCAGGAAACGTTTGTGGAACTGCAGCGCGACCAGCGCCGGCAGACCGATTCCGCGCCGGCCAAATGGCTCTTCACGGTTTGTCGCAATCGCGCCCTCAACATTTGCCGAAAGGAAAAGCGGATGACTTATCTCGACGATCAGATTCTCGAAAAAGAGGAGGGCCACGATCCCGCGCCTAACGAGCGGATCGAGCAGGAGGAGGCGAGGGGATTTCTCCTCCGCATCGTGGCCACGCTTCCGCCGCGGCAGCAGGAAGTGCTGCAGCTCAAATTTCAAAACGACCTGAGCTACCAGGAGATCGCCGAGATCACCAAGCTCTCGGTCAGCCATGTCGGTGTGCTCATTCACACCGCGCTCAAAACCTTGCGCGCCCGCCATACGGAGGCGGCGCGCGATTTCATTCCCTTCAACCCACGGCTTGCCTCATGAATATCAATCTCGATGATCCAAAACTGACCGCCTACGCGCTCGACGAACTTTCCGGCGCGGAGAAAACGGAAATGGAACGCGCGGTCGCGGCCTCGCCCGAGGCGCAGGAGTTCGTTAGGGAAATTCGCCTCCTTTCCGGCAATCTGCGCGCCGAGTACGAGGCCGAGCGCGAGGCGCATCCGATTCCGCACACCAATATCGTGCCGCTGCCGCAAGAGGACGCGCCCTGGAGCATCTCGCGCCGACTGGCCTTGGCTGCCACCATTGCGCTTTGCGCTGCGATTGGCGCGGTCGCGATCGGCACGGTCAAGCGCGGGGGATTGGGCGGTCGGGGGAACGGAGCCCGCTATGCCGGAGGTCCGGTCGCCAGCACGGCCGGGCGGGAGGGCAAGGACGAGGAGGGCGCTGCCCAGGCCTATATCTCGGAAGAGCCGCCGAGCAACGATCGGGAGTTTACTCTCCAGGAACCGGCGCCGCCACCTCCTGCCGGGCCGAACGTCTTTGACCAGATCGCCGCCGCGCCGTCCGCTGGGCTCAAACTTGCCGGGGGGTCGCGCGCCAGGCTCCTGGAAGTCCGGCGAAAAACCGCCGCTCATCGAAAGCTACGGCGGTTTCGTCCCCTTCAATTCGGTGCGCCAGAATTCCCCTGCCGCAAAATTTTGCCGCCAAGATGAAACGCTCGTTGCGGGAGTTGCGAACTTCTATCATCAGGAGTCGATCTTTAACCGGGATCGCGACGCGGATTTCAACACCGCGCGCTACGGCAAGATCGAGGAGAACCCTTTCCTCGCCGCCGCCAGCAACCCGCTCTCCACCTTCTCGATCGATGTCGATACCGCGTCCTACTCGAACATCCGCCGCTTCCTCGAAGGCGGCTCGCTCCCGCCGAAGGATGCGGTGCGGGTGGAGGAAATGATCAACTATTTCGGCTACGACTACCCGCAGCCTAACGACGGCACGCCGTTCTCGGTCAACCTCGACGCCGCCTCCTGCCCCTGGCAGCCGGGACACCGGCTGGTCCGGATCGGATTGAAAGGCCGGGAGGTGCCTAACGAGAAGCGTCCGTCCAGCAATCTCGTCTTCCTGCTCGACGTTTCCGGTTCGATGGAACCGGCCAACCGGCTCCCGCTCGTCCGGCAGGCGATGCGGCTGCTGGTCGAGAAACTGGGCGAGAACGACCGGGTCGCGATCGTGGTTTACTCCGGTGCGTCGGGGTTGGCTTTGCCTTCCACCACCGGGCGATCGCAAAGAGCAGATCCTGGCCGCGCTCGAGAACCTGCAGGCCGGCGGCTCGACCAACGGCGCCCAGGGAATCGAGCTCGCCTACCAGACGGCGGCGGAGCATTTCATCAAGGGCGGGGTCAACCGCGTCATCCTCGCGACCGACGGCGACTTCAACATCGGCACGACGAGCGAAGGCGATCTCGTTAGGCTGATCGAGGAGAAGGCCAAAGGCGGCGTCTTCCTCAGCGTCCTCGGGGTGGGGGACGACAACCTGAACGACTCGATGATGCAGAAGCTGGCCGACAAAGGGAACGGCAACTACGCCTACCTCGATTCGCTCGACGAAGCGCGCAAGGTGCTGGTGCAGCAGATCAACGGCACGCTCGTCACGATCGCGAAGGACGTGAAGATCCAGGTCGAGTTCAACCCGGCGCGGGTCGCGTCCTATCGGCTGATCGGTTACGAGAAGCGGATGTTGCGGAAGGAAGATTTCAACGACGACAAGATCGACGCGGGCGAGATCGGCGCCGGGCATACCGTGACCGCCTTGTATGAAGTGGTGCCGGCGGGAGCGGAGCCGAACCCCGCCGCGAGCGTGCCGCCGGTCGATCCGCTGAAGTATCAATCGAGTCCGGCGACCGCTGCGACGTCGTTAGGCAAAACCGCCTCGCCGGAGCTGCTGACGGTGAAGCTGCGCTACAAGGAGCCGGAAGGTGAGACGAGCAAGTTGCTCGAGCGGCCTTTCGTCGATGACGGGAAGCAGTTCGCGAGCGCCGCGCCCGACTTCAAGTTTGCCGCCGCGGTGGCGGAGTTTGGGATGATTTTGCGGGGCTCGGAATACAAGGGGAACGGCTCGTTAGGCGCAGTCGCGGAATGGGCGCAGGAAGGAAAAGGCGCGGACCCGAACGGATATCGCGCCGGCTTCCTGGAATTGGTGCGCAAAGCGGAGCGGTTGTAGACGCCGCCCTCTGGGAGGCGCGGGCTTGCGTTCGTCTGCTCCTGCCGGCGGACGCAACCCCGCGTTTCGCAGAGCGAAACGTCTACAGCGATTCTGCGGTGGCGACCGACACCGCCGGTTTCACCCGCGTGGCGAGGAAGGCGCCGAAGAGCAACACCCCCGCGCACCAGAATTGCGCCGTGGAAAAGCGCTCGTGAAAAATCCAGGCCGAGAGCGCGAGCGCGCCTAACGGGCTGAGCAATTGCAGGGTTTGCGAAAGCGCCACCCCGAGCTCGCGGATGCCCAGGTAATAAAGAACGTGCGCCAGCGTGATGCAGAACACCGCCGAGCCGATCAGGATCCAGTTCACCTCCGCGCTGACCTGGAACGGCGTGGCGATATTGCCGAAAGCCCAGGTGAGCGGGAAAAGCATGACGGAAGTGAGAAAGCTGATCACGCCGAAGCTGCGGATGGTCCCGAAACGGGCCGCCGGTCTTTTCACAAGCACGCCGTAGAGCGCCCAGCAAAAACTGGCGATGAAAGCGATGGCGAGCCCGACTAACGACACGTGGCCGGCCTGGAAGCTGGGCTGAAACCAGAAGACGCCGACCGCTCCGAACAGGCCGAGCAGTGTCCCAAGCTGAAATTGCCACTGCCGAATGATCCAGCGTTCCTCGGGGAAAAAAACGAGCGCGAGAAGGGCGGTCATGATGACGGAGGAACGAATGAAAACGGCGTAGACGCCCGGCCCCATATAATGGAGCGAGGCCACCTGTGTGACCTGGTGGACGACGTTAGGCACCGCCGGCAGGAGACAGATGCCGATCACGTTCCAGCTCAACGGCGGGCCGCTGCGGCGAAAGCGGTAGATCGCGAGCGGAAGGATGGCGAGGAACGCGATCGAGTAGCGGTAAAAATTTTGCGCGAACGGCTCGTAGTAGCGGAGGAGGTAGAACTGAAAGAGCGACGGGGTCGACCAAATGAGGACGGTGGCGAAGACCGCGGCGTATCCTTGCGAACGATTTTTTCCGGTGTCGATCATGCTTGAGCGTGAAAGAAACGGACCTTAGCCGCAGTGTGGGCTGCGGACTACTTGCAATCGCGCAGACACCCAGATACGAAGAGGATAAGGAAAGACCAAACCATGAACGAGATGAAAAGAATTTTGCTGGTCGCCGCCGCCGCGGCGTTTTGTCTGATGCCGCCTGGAGCCGACGCCGCCAAGGCAAAAAAAGAAACGAGCGGTGATCCCGGCGGGCACATCCAAAACGCCCTCGCTCTCGTCGACCAACGCCAATTCGAGCCGGCGATCGCCGAGTTCACCGCGGCGCTGGAGGCGAATCCGGCCAACGCCTTTGCCATCTACCAAAACCGCGGCGCGATGTATCTGGCGGTGGGCAAATATGCGGAGGCCCTGGCCGATTACACCAAGGCGAGCGAGATGAAACCGGACGACGAACGCAGCTTTCTCGGCAAAGGGCAGGCCGAAACTTATCTCGGCAAATGGGACGAAGCGATTGCCGATCTGACCAAAGCGATCGAGCTGAAACCGGACGATGCCGACGCTTACGGCTTCCGCGGTTTTGCCTATTCCAAGCTCAACAACTGGGCTTTGGCGCTCCCCGATTACGACAAATTTCTCGCGGCCAAGCCGACCGACCAGGTCGCGCTCGAACGCCGGGCCGAGGCCAACCGCAACCAGAATAAACTGCCGGAATCGATCGCCGATTACAGCAAGGCGATCGAGCAGAACGGGAGCAAATGGACGCTCTATAAGGGACGCGCCTACGCCTACCATCTGATGAAGGACTACCGGAAAGCGGCGGCCGATTATCGGAAGGCGTACGAGCTCAACCCGAAGGACAACGACGCCCTTAACCGGGCTCGGGCCGAGGAAGCGATCTTCGCCACGCCCACGCCGGTGCCGGTCGCCACACCGGAGCCAACTCCGGTCCCGACCAGTATCGTGACGCCGCTCAACATTGGAATCGGAATTGCCGTTTTGCTCGTCCTCCTCGTCATCGTCGTGGTCTTGGTGAAGCGGAAATCGAAGGTGGAGTATCTGGAATAGCGCCGGGCAAATTTCCGCGAGGCTCGGCCAAGAAATTTCTTTGACACTGCGGGGCGCGCTGTTAGCTTGCCGACGCTTTTTCGGAGACCGAAGCAAGTCCCATGGTCGGCGAGTAATTTGACCGACTCTGGGACTTTCGCTTCTAACGACGGCGAGCACCGGTTTGTCCCGCGACTGCGGGGATGAACTCGAAATGAACAGCGGCCCACATAGCTCAGTTGGTAGAGCACGTCCTTGGTAAGGACGAGGTCACCGGTTCAAGCCCGGTTGTGGGCTCCAGAATGAGCTCGCGACCGGAAAAAATTAACCTAACGAAAAGACAGCAGCGAAAAGATTAAGCAACCCAAGGAGAATTCCAGATGGCTAAGGACAAGTTCGAACGCAATAAGCCGCACGTGAACGTCGGCACGATCGGTCACGTTGACCACGGCAAGACCACCCTCACCGCGGCGATCACCACCGTGCTCGCGAAGAAGGGCTTTGCCCAGGCGCGCGCCTACGATTCCATCGACGCCGCTCCCGAAGAAAAAGAGCGCGGCATCACGATCTCGACCGCGCACGTCGAATACGAGAGCGACAAGCGCCACTACGCGCACGTCGACTGCCCCGGCCACGCCGATTACGTGAAGAACATGATCACCGGCGCCGCCCAGATGGACGGTGCGATCCTCGTCGTCAGCGCCGCCGACGGCCCGATGCCGCAAACCCGTGAGCACATCCTGCTCGCGCGTCAGGTCGGTGTGCCTTCCGTCGTCGTTTTCCTGAACAAGGTCGACATGGTCGACGATCCCGAGCTTCTCGACCTCGTCGAAATGGAAGTGCGCGATCTTCTCACCCAATACGAATTCCCGGGCGACAGCATCCCGATCGTCAAAGGCAGCGCGCTCAAGGCGCTCAATGGCGACGCGGAGCAGGAAGCCCAGATCCTCGCCCTCATCGCGGCGGTCGATGATTACATCCCCGTGCCGGAGCGCCCGGTCGATCAGCCGTTCCTCATGCCGGTGGAAGACGTGTTCAACATTGAAGGCCGCGGCACTGTCGCGACCGGTCGTGTCGAGCGTGGCATCCTCAAGAAGATGGAAGAAGTCGAGATCGTGGGTCTCACCGACACCGCCAAGACGACTGCGACCGACATCGAAATGTTCCGCAAGCTGCTCGACGAAGCACGCGCCGGTGACAACGTCGGCGTCCTCCTCCGTGGCGTGAAGAAAGAAGACGTCATGCGCGGCCAGGTCATCGCCAAGCCGGGCTCGATCAAGCCGCACAAGAAATTCAAGGCGGAAGTCTACGTCCTCTCGAAGGAAGAAGGCGGCCGTCATACGCCGTTCTTCACCAACTACCGTCCGCAATTTTACTTCCGCACGACCGACGTGACGGGCAGCGTGAAGCTGCCCGAAGGCGTCGAGATGGTCATGCCGGGGGACAACGTTTCCGTCGAAGTGGAGCTCGGCACGCCGATCGCCATGGAAAAGACGATCCGGTTCGCCATTCGTGAAGGCGGCAAAACCGTCGGCGCGGGTCGCGTGAGCGAAATTCTGGACTAAGTTATCGCGTTAGAGCGGAACCAAAATAGGTCAGTAGCTCAATTGGTAGAGTAGCGGTCTCCAAAACCGTCGGTTGGGGGTTCGAGTCCCTCCTGGCCTGGTTTGGGAATAGCTCGTTAGGCGTATGTTAGGCAAAACAAAATCATTCTTCTCCGAAGTCCGGCTGGAACTGCAAAAAGCGTCCTGGCCCTGGGATCCCAAAGAGAAGGGGATGAAGCGCTACAAGGAGCTGACCGATTCCACTCTCGTCGTCATCATCGCCATGCTCCTGCTCGGCGGCTACGTCGCGCTCTTCGATTTCATTCTCGTCAACGTGATTCACTTCCTCACCCGCTTGTAATCATGGCTCACGTCCTCGCCCCAAAAGATCAATGGTACGTCGTCCACGTGCTCTCCGGACAGGAGAACAAGGTGCGCGAGAACATTGAGAAACGGGTCAAGAAGGAGGAAATGACCGACGTGGTTTTCGAGGTGCTCGTCCCGACGGAGCGCGTCTCGGAAATCAAGCGCGGCAAGAAAAGCGAGACGACGCGGAAATTTTTCCCCGGCTACCTGATCGTCAACATGCACCTGCTCGACGAGGAAAATCAGCTCGTCGGCCGGACGTGGTATTTCATTCGGGAAACGCCCGGCGTGATTGGTTTTGCCGGGACGAAAGATCGCCCAATCCCGATGCGGCAATCGGAAGTCGACAACATGCTGGCGCAAATGCGCGAGCGTGAAGAAAAGGTCAAACCGAAGGTCAGCTTCGAAGTCGGCGAGACGGTCAAGGTGGCGGACGGCCCGTTCCAAAACCAGAGCGGCGTCGTGGAAGAGATCGATCCGGAACGCGGCAAACTGCGCGTCTCGGTCACCATCTTCGGCCGCGCCACCCCGGTCGAACTCGAATACTGGCAGGTCGAACGCGGCTAAAGAAAAGGAAGAAGGAAGAAGGCAGAATGAAGAAGTTTATGCCTCGATCCTTCGCTCTCACTTCTTAATTCATCCTTCTTAATTCTTACTTCTCTTCATCATGGCTAAAGAAATCGTTGCTCACATCAAACTGCAGATCCCGGCCGGCCAGGCGAATCCCGCGCCTCCCGTCGGCACCGCGCTCGGACCTCGCGGCGTCAACATCATGGCGTTCTGCAAAGAATTTAACGCCGCCACCCAGAAGCAGGCGGGCGACATTCTCCCGGTCGTCATCACTGTCTTCAAAGACAAGTCGTTCACCTTCATCACGAAGAGCCCGCCCGCGGCGATCCTGCTCAAAAAAGCCGCCGGCATCGCCGCCGGTTCGAAAGAGCCGAACAAGACCAAGGTCGGCAAAGTGACGCGCAAGCAGATCATGGAGATCGTGAAAACGAAGGGCAAAGATCTCAATTCGCGCAACGACGAAGCCGGCTTCAAAATCATCGCCGGCACCGCCCGTCAGATGGGCCTCGAAGTCGTCGAATAGCGGTCGTTAGGCGGCATCTCTCGATTGCGCCGGGCGCGGGGCAGTCCTAAAATCGGCGCGCATGGAGCAAATCAAACAACTCGGCGGCCTGCTCCAGGATTTCCTGGGCTGGGTGCGCAATCGGCCGGCCCACGCTTTCCTCTTCTTCGCAGCGACCGCGACGATTGTTTATTTCTTCGGTTTCCTCCCCCTCTACGCCAACCAGTCGCAGCCGATCTGGCAGTGGGCCTGGCTGCGGTTTCTCCCGCAGTACAACCAGGAACACAGCAAGCTCATCCCGTTTCTCGTCCTTTTTCTCGTCTGGTATCACCGGGATAAAATCCGGGCCGCGAAAAAGGAAGGAAGCAATCTCGGTCTCCTCTTCGTCGGGATCGGGGTTCTTTTTTATCTCGTCGCGGCGCGCGCTTTTCAGCCACGGGTCGCCCTTTTTGGTTTTCCTTTTCTTGTCTACGGGATGGTCCTTTACCTCTGGGGCCGGGAAACGGCGCGCATCCTTCGGTTTCCCATCGCGCTTCTTTTTTTCATGATCCCGCTCGGGGCGATCGAGCAAATGACCTTTCGCCTCCAGTTCCTCATCATCGGTTTCGTCGAGGTCCTGAGCAGTCTTTTCGGGATCAAGATTTACACTGTTGGCACTTCGATCCAGCCGGTGCAGGGCAACTGGGGCTTCGATATCGCGGAAGGCTGCAGCGGCATCCGCTCGCTCATCGCCATGGTCATGTTGACGGCCGTTTATGTGCACCTGACCCAGAAGCAGGTCTGGAAAAAAGTCACCATCCTGCTGGCCTCGGTCCTCTTTGCCATCGTCGGGAATGCCGGCCGCATTTTCACCATCATCGTGCTCGGCCATCTCGGCTTCGCCCGGTTTGCCGGCGGGATTTATCACGATTGGTCGAGCCAGTTGCTCTTTTTTCCGATCGCCCTGCTCTGCATGCTCGGGTTCAGCCGGCTCTTGAATATTGATTACGGCAGATGGCTCGGAAGAAAGCCGGCGAAGGAGGCAGTCGCTCATGACTCCTAAGCGCCTCGTCATTCTCCTGCTCTTGCTCGGGGTCGGTTTCAGCACCGTCTTCTTCCTGCCCGCGGTCGGCCGGACGCAGCCGGTCGGGATTCAACTCGATCTCCCGCAGTTCGTCGGGAAGTGGTACGGCGTGGATCAGAAAATCACCGAGCGCGAGTTGGCGACGCTGGCGGACGACACGGAATTTGCCCGCAAGCTCTACACCGATGGCGCGGGCAACGCGATTTTCGTCTCGATTGTTCTTTCCGGTTCCGATCTCGACAACAGCATCCACCGGCCGGAGCGCTGCCTCCCTGCGCAGGGCTGGACGATTGCCGATTCCCGGCAGATGAAGGTCCCGCTCGCGTCGGGAAAAAAACTCGGCGTAACCCGGTTGCACGATATCCGCCAGGTCCCGATCCGGAGCGGCGGAACGCTCTCCGTTTACAACCTGAACTATTACTGGTTCGTCGGCTTTCACCATCTGACCGCGTCCCATCTCGAGCGCACCGTGCTCGACATCCAGGACCGCGTTTTGAAAGGCTACAACCAGCGCTGGGCCTACATCACCATCGCCGCCGACATTACCAAGGGCCTCATGCCGTTCGGCCAGACCGAGGCCGAGACCGACAAGATGCTGCAGGATTTCATCCGCGAAATCTTCCCGGCGATTTCGCGCCCGCCTAACGAGCCGGCGCTCGCCGCCAAATCGTAAAAGCCGGCAGCGTCTGCACCAGCCGGAAATCGTTTTCCCGCAGGTAAGCCTGCGCCTTCCCGGAACCATCGTAGACATCCGGCTTGGAGAAAATCACGACTTCGGGCGGCGTTTGCGTTTGTGGCCGGTCGGGCGACGCGTCGACCTGAGCGGAATCGAGCGGGACCTCGTAATACAGTCCGGTGCTGATGTCGGCCAGCCACCAGACAGCTTTTCCCTCTTGCTGCGCCTGTCGAGCGACCATGGCGGCGGAGCGATAATCGTCCCGGCGATGCCGCGGCGCGAAGCGCACTTCGAGCGCGGAGAGCAAAAGGACCGCGAGCGCGGCCCAGCCGGCGATCTTCTTCCAGGCAGAGAACGCCTTTAGACAGTTCGTTAGGCCAATCGCCAGTAGGGCGAGAAGAAACGGCAGGAGCGGGGTGAGATGGCGCCCGAGCAAACGCATCCGCCCCGAAACGCCCGCGGCCAGGACGAGGAGGAGCGGGCCCGCGACCGCGATGAGAAAAAAGACAATTTCCCGTTTTCCCATTCGCTCTTTCAGCGAGCCGAGAGCGGCGAGGAGCAGAACCAGAACAGCGCCCGCGCCCAGTGCGAGAAAGGGCAGGAACGGCGCCAGCTCTCCGAATCCCTGCGCGCGCAATTGCAGGCGCCCTGGACCCAGTCCGGCCAGTCCGAAGAGCTCATAGAAAATGTAAGCGACGCTCGACCAGCCGGTGCGCCCGACCCCGGAGGCCCGCGCCCCGATTTGCATCGTCCAGAGATAATAGAGCCCGAGACCGGTCATCGCGATGGCAAGGACAAGGAACGAGCCCTTGAAACGAAGCACCGTGCGCGTGACGGCCCGCGGCCCGGACCAGTAAAGCACCGCGACCATCGCCCCGAGTGCCCAGGGGACTGCGATCAGACTCGTTAGGCAAAGGCCGAAGAGACCGGCGCAGAAAAACCGAAACCAGAGCGGCGACGCGAGCGCTTCCTCCGGCGCCCGCAGCAGGCGAAAGAGGCAGGCCGCGGTGAGCGAAGCGAAACCGAACAGGACGATGTAGGGCCGGGCCTCGCTCAGGTAATACCAGAGAAACGCATTCGTTAGGGAAAGGAACACGAGCGCGGTCTGCCGGGTGCGGTGGGGCGACATTCCCCAGGCCAGCGCGCAGACTCCGCCGGCAAAAAACGGAATGTTCGAGGCCCGGAGCGAAATCTCCGAGGCGCCGAAAATCTTCTCCCAGCCCCAGAGATAAAAGAGCTGGCCGATGAGCTGGAGGTTCGAGTTGCCCTCCGTGCGCAGGTTGTGCCACCATCCGCCTAACGACGGCTCCATCGCCTTCAGCGCAGCCGCGCCTTCGTCAATCCAGAGGCTCTGGTTTGTCACCGCCAGCGCGCCGACAAGGACGGCGCAGAAAGCGATGACGCCGTAATAGATTTGTTTTCGCACCGTAAAGTTTCTACGCTGGCACCGCGCCTGGAATCAGTCACAATCGCGCGCTGCTCAACATGCCCGACGATCTCACCGCGCACCAGGAACCCCCGCTCTGCGTCGATCTCGACGACACCCTCATCCAGACCGATCTCCTATACGAGACGCTCCTTATTTTGGTCAAGCGTTCCCCCTGGTCGCTCTTCTTCCTGCCGTTTTGGCTGCTCCGGGGCCGCGCTTTCCTCAAGCAACAGATCGTGCGCCGGGCCGATCTCCTGGTCGATCACCTGCCGTATCGGCGCGAGCTGATCGCTTATTTGCGCGGGGAAGCGAAGCGCGGCCGGCGCCTCATCCTCGTCACGGCTTCGGATGAATCGCTCGCCCGCCGGGTGAACGAACATCTCGGGTTGTTCAGCGAAATCATTGCCAGCAACGGCCTGATCAACCTCAAAGGCGGAATCAAGGCGCATCGACTGGAGCGACAGTTTGGCGAAGGCCAGTTCGACTACGCCGGAGATTCTCGCGCCGATCTCGCGGTCTGGCGGGTGGCGCGGCGGGCAGTTGTGGTCTCCGACAGTCAACGCTTCATTGCCGCCGTGAATGCGCTCGCGCCGGTCGAAAAATCGTTTCCCAAAAGCACCGGGAAATTTGCCGCGCTCGTTAGGACCGCCCGCCTCCATCAGTGGGCGAAGAATGTCCTCGTCTTCGTTCCCATCCTGACTTCGCACAAGGTCGCCGACACCCACGTTCTGCTCCTCGGAGCGATCGCGTTCGTCTCCTTCAGTTTGCTCGCCTCCGCCGTCTACCTTTTCAACGACATGCTCGACCTGGAGGCTGATCGCGCGCACACGACCAAACGGTTGCGCGGCCTTGCCTCCGGACAAATTTCGATTCCGCTCGCGGCCGCCGTTTGCCTGCTGCTTGTCCTGGCCGGGGTTGGCCTCGGGCTTTTCTGCGGATGGACGTTTCTCGTCATCGCGGGGATTTATCTCGGGAGTAACATCGTCTATTCCGCCTGGTTCAAGCGCGTCGTCATGCTCGACGTCGTCGTCCTGGCCTGTTTCTACACCCTGCGTTTGCTCGCCGGCGGCGCGGCGACCGGCATCGGCGTTTCCGATTGGCTCCTCGCCTTCTCCGTCTTTTTCTTTTTTGGACTGGCGATGGTGAAACGCTACTCCGAGCTGCGCGAGTTAGCCGGAGCGGCGGGATCGGGCGCGGAAGGTCGCGGTTATTTTCGCAGCGACCTCGAGCCGATCGGAACTTTCGGCGTGGCCAGCGGAATGATCTCGGTCCTCGTCCTCGTCCTCTACGTTATGAGCCCGGAAGTGCGCCTGCTCTACCGGCATCCGACGATCCTGCTTCTGCTCTGTCCGCTCTTTCTGTATTGGATCACGCGCCTCTGGTTCAAAGCCAACCGGGGTGAAGTCCCGCAGGACCCGGTCGTCTTCGCCCTAACGGATCGCACGAGCTACATCGCGGGCATCCTGGCGCTGGCGGTGGTCTATGGCGGGACGGTTTAATTTCCCGGGACATCGCAGACGGCCAGGTATTGCAGCCGGCGTCCGAAGAGAAAATTGAAACCGGGCGGATAGAGATTGATCGAACGAAAAAGTGCGACCGGGGTGAGCCCAAGTTCGCGCAAAATCGAATCCCATTCGCGCGGCGTGTGGTAGCGATAGAGGCAAACCACGCCATAGGGAGCGTTGGCGGCCCAATCAATCAGGCTGACCCGCGCCTTGGCCAGGGGGCCGCTGAGCTGGTGATCTTTGATGATGACCTGACGCCGGCTGACTCGGACGCACTCGCGCAGGAGCGCGTCGGGATTGTTTTCGTGATGCAGAACGTCCGCGATGATCACGACATCGAAGCTCTTGTCGGCAAAAGGAAACTGGCCGCCCGCGTAGGGCGTGACCGGGATCGGTTCGCCTCCGCGCGCAAAACGCTCGAGACCCTCGATCCGGATCTCTCTGCCCTGCGGCGTGCGCCTGCGCCTTCAGCGCGGCCGCGAGCGTGCCCGCGCCACAACCGACATCGAGAACCGCGTCGCCTTCCTTCAGATGCGGGAGAATGAGTCCGATCAACACTTCCAGTCGGCGCTGGTAAATGGGCGCATGAAGACGAGCGAGCAGAGGCTTTAACATTTCTGATTTCTAATTTGGCGAAGAAGATCCAGCCGCCGTGCAAGCCGCGACGATCTCTTCGACCGTGGGCCAGCCCGGAAGAATATCGTCCGACATGTAACTGCGATGCGGGCGGTACCCGCGCGGCGTTTCCGGGGCACGCACAATCCGCGTCGCGGGCGGCGCCCATTCCTCGATCGGCGACGTGCGAACCACCACGGTGGTGCGACAACCGAGGAAAGCCGCGACGTGCATCGGCCCCGAATCGTTCGTGATCACCTGCTCGGCGGAACGCAATTCTTCGATCAGTTGTTCGTCGACGACACGCCGGACCTCTTCTTCCCGCAGCCCCGGTGGGAGCGGGTCGGACGGGCCGGCGAGAATTTTGGTCGTCCATCCCTGTGCGATCAAAGCCGCTCGCAATTCGATCACTTGCGGAAACTGTTTGGAACGCCACTGCGCTCCGACATGGAGCGCGATCTGGCGATTAGACGGAGCTTCCGCCTGCCGCCGCCGGTAGGTCGTTTCCATCTGCGCGAAAGGGACGCCGCGCCAGTCGCGCCCAGGAGCGGTAGCGATTTTTCACCGGCAACAGGCCTAACGAAAATGGAAAATTCACGACACTGCTTTTGCGGGCGAAAAAACGCACCCAACCATTGATGTGAATGGAAGCGCGCGGGAAAATCTTTCTTGCCGCATTGAAATCACGAAAGTCGCCGCGGATGCTGAAGACATCGCTAATCTCGCGCCGGGATTCGATGATCGATCCGGTGCCGGCATCGAAAGGGTTAGCGCGATTCCGCGTCGTGTAAGGCAGGTCTACCGCGATCAAATCCAGGTCGGCAATTTCCGCCAGGGCAGAGCGGAGCAAGGGATGCCACATGGAATGGCACGCCAGCACCGGCGGCTTCGGCAATTCGCGAAGAGCCGCCGCCGCGATCATGACGTCGCCCAGGCTCCACGGCTCAAAAAAAACGCGGGACTCCGCCGCTGCCGGCTTCATCGGCCAGCGGGCGCAATTCTTCGGATTGGCGGCAGAACGATCTGGCGTCCACTACTCAGTGGGAGCGAGCGGCTCTGTCTTCGGTTTTGCATCCTCGATCGCGAGCAGAGCGAGAAATCCGAACATGATTTCCGTGCTGGGGAAGCCGCCATTCGTCCAGCCCAGGACCAGCCAAACGACAATCCCGAACACCGCCATGAAAGCGAAAGCATGGCGATGATCGCGCACTTTTTCCCGCAGGAGGATCGGCAGCAGCCGACGCAGGAGATAAAAGAGCACGACCAGATAGAGGACGAAACCGACCAGGCCGGTCACCGCGATCACCGTCCACCAGCCTGATTCATAGGCGCCCACCTTAGCGGATGACTCGAGGTAATCTTCATTAGTGGTGACTCCGGCAATCGTCTCGCGGATCGCATTATCGTAGGGGCGAATTCCAGTTCCAAAGAGGAAGCTGTGCCACGAATCCGTCCATTTCTTGAAACCAAGCGCGCGGAGATTGGCGTGCCAGTCGTCGCTTGATTCAGCCAAGCCGTATTTCACCGATTGCGCCTTATCGATGAGGAGAATCGAAGCGGAGCGTTGCACCGGGAAAGAGACGTGGTCGAGCAAAGACGGCTGGAGGTTCAGGATGACAAGCACGGTCCCAACGAAGCCTGCCGAGAGGACTATAGGCAGGATTTTCCGATGAAGCGCGGCGGCGAAAAGCGGGATGAGACCGGCCAGAACAAGGACGGTGCGCCCCGATCCAAAAAGCAGGGCCACACAACTTCCCAGAAAGACCAGGAGATGGAACGATCGCCTGGCAAAGCCCCGATTGATCAAAAAGTAGCACGCGGCCAGCGTGGCCAGAGTCAATCCCGAGGCGCGAAGATCGGATCCGCGGGCGTGGGTCGAACCCGGCAGGACGTAATTGATGACCGGGATGTAGGCGAAAGCGTTGGTGAAGTAGGTGAGCAGACCGACCACGACGCGAAAGCCCGCCGCCAGGTAGCTGAGAAGAAGTGCGGCCGGAATAAATTGGTCGAACCATACCGCCAAAAGGCGATGAGAAAGATGATCACCCAGTAGGCATTGAAGTAGGCGCGGCTGACATTGCCGTAGCCCCCGCCGCTGTCGAGTTTGTTATAGATGTTGCTCCCGAGCCAATGGGCGACCAGGTAAAAGCTGAGGAGATAGAGGACCGTTGGGAAGGGCCTGCGGTTCTCAATCCGGCTGCTGCGGTGCAGCGCCGTGATGATGACGAGAGGAACGAGACTTCCAGCCAGTGCGACCTCGTGCGGATAAAGTTTAAAACCAAACCAAAAATAACCGCCGAGCGTGCCTGCCGCCGGAACGAGTAACCACCAGCGCTGCTTCGCCGTGGTGATCCAGGCCAGCGCCAAAGACGCGGTCGCGATCAGGATCACGGTGTTGACGGCGTCGCCGGCGACCACGAATCCAATCGTCCCGCAGATCAGGAGCCCGAGCGCGGTCACGAGCCAAAGCCCGGCGCGCGGTCCAAACAGTTGCTGGTTGGCGCTGGACATCGCGCCAAAGTAGAGTGCCCGAAGTGCGTCCGGCAATTTTTTCGCGAAGGTAGCGAAAATGCCTTTCTCGCCGGTCAATCCCGCCACCTTCCGCGATCGGAAAAATCTCGCGTTGGCTCGCCTGAGCGAAGTCGGCGCGCCCCTTTTGGCGATGGCCGCCCGCCTTTCCTCGCGCGGTCTTCCGACGCCACCGTCTTCGTGGCGGCGAGGGATTTTAATGGGGGCGGACCACATCGGGGATGTGCTTTACAACACGGCTTCTCTGCCCGTGCTGGCGGAGGCATTTCCCGACTGCGAATGGCATTTTGTCGCCGCGCCGCCGCCGACTGAAATATTGGCCAACAATCCTTCTATTAAGAGTTGTGTCTCTTCGCCCGCGGCGCTCGGCTCGCTCGATGTCGCGATTTGCTACAACAGCGGCGGTTATTGGCGCGAACTGGCGACGGCTGTCCGGTGCGGGATTCCCAATCGCGTCGGATACGTGCACAAAGGATTTTCTGCGCTCGTCACCCATCCGGTGCGGATCAATTATCCACAGCCGTACCCGGCATATTTTCGCGACCTCGTCGCTCAGCTGACAGGTCGGCCACCCGCCTGGCCCTTGCGGCCGAGGATTTATCCCGCTGCGCAGAATGGGGAGAAGGCCGAGGCGGCTTGGGGTGCGGCGGGGCTGGGGAAAAAGCCGGTCGTCGCGTGCTTCCTGACGAGTCGGCAGGCGGCCGGAGTCTGGCCGGCGCGGAAATTCGCCGAAACCGTGGCTCTACTTGAGGCAATGGGTTGTTGCCGGACCGTCTTATGCGGGACAGCAAGCGACGCCGCCCTGTTAGAGGCGCTGAAGGCGGAGTTCGGTTTGCAGGCGGTCACGCTCACCGGAAAACTCGACCTCCTTTCGCTCGGCTCTTTCCTGCAAAAGTGCGCCGGAGCATTATTGGCGCGAACTCGAGTTGGATTCAATACGCCCGGTTGTCGCCTGTTTTGTGACTAGTCGTCAGGCTCGCGGCGTGTGGCCAGTGGCGGAATTCGCAACCGCAATCCAAAAGATCGAGCAGGTTTCAGACATTCAAACCGTTCTTTTGGGGGCCGATGAAGACCTGTCCCTGCTCCGCGAGTTGAAAACCAGCTTTAATCTAAAGGCGCACCTCTCGGCGGGCAGGCTTTCCCTGCTCCCCCTCGTCCGGTTCCTGGAAAAATGCAGTGCTGTGTTGTGCACGGATTCCGGACCGCGACACCTGGCCAACGCCGCCGGAGTTCCCCCGGTCTATGTCCGCAACATCTCTTTTAGTAAAGTCGAGGCGGGTCGCTATTGCGAGACGGAGTCAGACCTGGCACCTGACGTCGAATTTGTTTCACTCGAGGACCAAGCGCGGGTCTTTTCACGAATCGATCCTCTGGAAGTGGCAGAGAGAGTGCTAGAGGTCGTTCGCCGTGGCTTACTCGACGAGAAGCTCCTGGACTTGTCCTAAGAGCTGCTCGGCAGAAATCTGGCCGCGAAAATCGCAACAGGTAGGAGTCCCGTCAGAGCGCGGACAAGTCTGCGGTTCGATCACACGCGCAGGCGCGCCAACATTTCCCCATATCGCAGCATTGAGAGGCACGGAAGGGCAAAACGGGGATACCGTCGCAGTTCCGACCGCGCTTGCGATGTGCAATGGTCCGGTGCTGGAGCAGACGAAGACTTTCATCTCCGCGATCACGCAGGCTAACTCCCGTAATCCGAGTTTGCCCATCGAAGGCCACACGCGGTCCGATCCTAGAAGCTCCTTTGACCAAGAACTCAAGAGTTGCTCCTCGCTGTCTGTTCCCGTGATAACCAAAACACAGTCCGTTTCCCGCAAGAGTAACACCCCCAGGTCGGAATAGACTCGGCTCGGAAGGTTACACGCGTTCCCGGCTGATCCGGGATGGATTCCAATAATAAGCCGCCCCCGGAATGAAACGGGAAGAAGGTTCCAGACCTGATCGCGTTCGCGCGCAGCCAGGTGAAAGTCTGGCTTTAAACCCTGGTCCGGCAAAGACATAGCTCTCGAACACTCAAGCAGGATTTCTGAGACAGGTCTCGGGTTGTCGAGAATATGAGACGCCAGACATTCGTGACCAGTTATTCGTCCCCAGAGTCCTCCCCACATCGCGATCCGACGGCTGATCCCGGAAAACCGCGAAGCTAGGCATAGGCGCCGATCTTTGGCATAGGCCAGGATAAGCACATCGTAAGAAGAGTTACGAAGCCAGCGTGCCAGTCGCCACCAGCGCGATGGAAATCCCGGTGCGACTTCTCCGATGCCGAAACAGGTCTGAACAGAAGCGGACTCCAGGAATAACCGCTTGAGTGAGTCTTGCACCAGCACGTCCACCGAATGACCTCCGCATGCCACTGCGCGAATGAGCGGCGTCGTTAGGAGAACGTCTCCGAGATGATCAAGTCGAACGACGAGAACTTTCACACTTGAGCATTACCAGGGAGGTTCCCTCGATTCTTCGCAGGTTCGCGCAGGCTGAGTCCTTTGCCCGAAGTTCGTTCAGTGCTCGAATCACTCCCGGCCAATCCTGTTGATAGTCATGCCAGAGAATTGTGCCGCCGTCGGCCACAAGACGAAGGGCGCTGGCAGTGTCTTTGAGCACATACTCATAGGCGTGGGATCCATCGACAAACACGAGACCCATCTTTTCGGCAAAAGGAGAAAAGTCGAACGTCGCGGAGTCTCCATAGAGCTGTGTGATTTGCCCGGAATGGACGGTCCCTTTGAATTTTGCTCCGGACACTTTCTTATCGACAAACGCGCTTTCTCCGGGAGCCAGCTCAAATTGCGTCTCGCCCAGCCCCGCCTTCGGAAGATCGAGCGTCCAGACCTTGCCGCCTTCTTTCAGGTTGGCCGCAATGTTCAGCGCAGTACGTCCATCGAAGGTCCCAATCTCGAAGGCGCTGGGTGGCTCGGAGTTTCGCGCGAGAGCTGCGATCACCATCACTTCCAGCATGGAAACGTTTCCGCCTTCGGCCAGAGGCTCGAGCAAAGTCAATCCGAGTTTGCTCGGCAAAACATCTGTCAGCGCAATTATCGGGAGGCGCTCTTTCTCCGTCGGCATCGTCATTCCGAAATGTTTGGCGATCTGAAAAATCAGAAATCGGTGGCGCCGCGAAAAGATCCCGGCGGTAAAAAGAAATGGGCTGACCGAGAGGGCGAAAAGGTATCTTCGGAAGGAATCGTTTGATGGCAGCGATCATGAGTGCGCTTCTTGTCTAGAGGCGGTTAATCCAGAGTCAACCCACGAGTGCGCTGCCGGCGTCATCATTCAGAGCGAAAAAAGTGCGAGGGGCATGGGACCCGCGCACGGTATTTGCGACCAAAATCCATCCGAGGAGAGACCTAGAGCGCAGCTGTCGGAATGCTGAAAAGTCCACGGACGTATGACCGGAAGTTGCTGCCCATTGATCGCAGGCCCACCAGGACGGTCCACCAATTGTTGAAACAGATCTGGACCACTCCCGGAACAAGGATGAGGCCCCAAAGCCCCATCCCCGGAACGAGAAGCAAACTCAGAAGCACGATCAGAACTCCCGAAACTACCACTGGGATCGCAAACGGGTTGCGGTGCGCGGTCACCGCCAACTCACGAAAGATGCCATGATGCCCTTCGAGGCCGGCCACGAGAAAGAGCCCAATCAAAAGCGGCGTGGACAGGAGAGGCGTTTGCGACCTGAAACCAGCCGTGGATCACCCGATCGCCGAAGAGGATCGTGAACATCGCGCCAGCAGGATAAACACCAGCCCAAAACCAGCGCATCCGCGGAAAGACCAATCGACTGATTTCGCGCGTTTTTCCCAGCGCGTGCATCTGCGCGATGATCGGGAGTTTGACCGCGATGAAGGAAGAAGCGATCGCGACCGCGGCGAGCACCAGTTGCATGCTCAATCCGTAGGAAGCCGCTGCTTTGAGGCCGAGGAAACGCGGAACAGATGAAAGTGCCAAGACTCAGTGTCGCGTAGATGCCAAGGGTCACGATGCCCGTCCGCCAGGCCGTGGGCCAAAGCGCACGCAGTAAGCTGCGCGGACCAGCGCGCATCTCGGGGCGAATTCATTCGCTTTGCTAAAGTGGTTGAATTTGATCCGTGCCGCCATGCGCGACACTGCGCCCATCAGGAAAAAGCCGGCGACCGGAGCGAAAATGCCGGCACCGAGGAGCAGGCCGATGACGATGGTCAGATAGTTGGCGATCAGGCCGATGACGAAGACCTGCTGGTTGAGCCGAACCTGATTGATTCCGGAGAGCAGCGGATGCCACATCCCGCTCGTGATATTGACGAAGATGCCTGCCAAGAAAAGCAGCCAGGCCCACAAAACCAGGCGCGCGTCGGGCAGCGGGTGAGCCTTGTGCATGATCCAGAGCGTTCCGAAAATCCCCATCAAGCCGGTGATGAGAATTCCGATCCCGCGATAATAAATCTGCATGGTTTTCACCAGATCGGCGAGAAGGCGATAGTTAGGCGCGGGCGGGGAATCACCGGCGCGCGGGACGGTCGCAACGCCAGTCTCCTGGATCTCCTCCGCGCCCGCCCAAAGGTAGGCAGTCACACGCGACATGGTGGGATAGAAACCGAAATCGACCAGGCTGGCCATTCCGCCTAACGAGAGGAAAACATACCAGAGCCCAAGATCTTCCGGCGTGAGCTTGTGCAGCATCAACGGAAGCACCAACAGGTTGCCGCCGGCGCGGATGGCGGTGAAAACGAATGACCACGCCACGGCTGAGCCGTAGACGCGGCTGGCGATTCGTTGGGAGCACGTTCAGCATTGGGGCGGGCGCTCCGGGCGCCGGCAGACCGCGTACATCGCGACCGCGAAATGCCAGTTGAAGGCCCGCGCCAGGGCCTGCTGCACTGGCAGCTTCAGCCGCATCTTCAGATCCCGGACGTGATAGATGTCGTCGACGCCAAACTCCCGCACCTCGAAATCGGCCGCGCGCAAGGTGGAGCGAAAGGTTGCCGGCCGGAAATAAGTGAGGTGAATCTCGCCGCCGAACTGAAGTGGAGCGAACGGACTGGACTTGGCCTGGCCGAAGCGCTCGCGCAGGAAAAAGTTTTCCTCGTTAGGCACGGCGACCCCGAGAATGCCGCCCGGCCGGAGGAGGGAGTGCACCTTGCGCAGAACGGCGCCCGGATCGGGGACATGTTCGAGCACGTGCCAGATGGTCGCGACGTCAAAACTGCCGGGCGGCAAATCGAGATCGACAATCTGCCCCAGGTGAACCTCAAAGCCGCGCTCCCGGGCGTAACTGGCACCGGCTTCGGATACCTCCGTCCCGGTCACTTCGTATCCGGCCTCTTGCGCGGTGGCGAGGAAGCGGCCATCGCCTGTTCCGACATCGAGGAGCCGGCCGCCTGGCGCATGATGCCGGATGAGTTCGAGGCGCCGGTTCCACATCACGGCGCGAGCCGTTTCTTCCTCCTGCCAGGCGTCGAAGGTGCCGCCGGTGTCGTAGGAACGCGCGATCTCGCTCTGCGTTGGTCGCGGATTGCGAAAGTAGAGTTCGCAGGAGGAGCATTTTGCGATGTCCGGCGCGGCGGCCACAGGGATCTCCGGGCTTTTGCAACCTGGGCACTCCGTCAGGCTTTCAAACTCTTGAAAGTCAGGCGTCATTTTTTCCCTGGCCTTTCGAGGCAAACAAATAGGACTCGTCGAACAGCGTTCGGGGCTCGGCTTCGAACCCATGGGCGCGGAGCAGGGTCAGAATCTGATCGCTCGAAAGTGGACACCAATGATGATATTCGCAGGCCAAGCGTAGTTGCGGGGGCAGGCGGGAAAGATTCGCGCAGATCCACTCGATGATCTCGCCTTCTGCGCCTTCGCAATCGATTTTGAAGAAGGCGAATCGCTTTCCCGAGAAATCAACGCAATCGAGCGAGACGCTCTGCATCGGCCGGGCCCGGCCATTCTCGTGCAAGATGATGCCGGAGGCGCCCCCGGCTCCTAACTCGGTGAAAATGACTTTCCGTGCATCCTTTGTCACTGGCGCCCGGTGCAGGATCACATTCGTTAGGCGGTTAAGGGCAACGTTTGCTTCCAGCAAGTCGGCGTGCGCGACTGACGGTTCGAAGGCATGGATCTGCGCGCGAGGATGCACGTGCCCGGCGAGACAGGCAAAGGCGCCAATATTGGCGCCGACGTCGACGATCAGATCGGGTTCGCAGGCGCGGATCCCGTAGAGATCGGCAATCGCCGGCTCGAAGATCTCGCCCCAGGTGCGCTGCAATGGCTGCATCGGTCGCAATTGCAAACCGTCGCGAAACTGGAGCGTGTCGAGCTTTATCGATTCATCGAGTCTAGCCCGGGCCACGGCCGGCCAGTTGGAGCAGGCGCGAACCGTGGCGGAAAAAGTCGCCAGCTTTCGCCGGGCAAGATGGAACCCGTTCATTACTTCCCGTGCCCGGTCGCGAATTCGCCCCGTAGGAGCGCCTGTTCATCGATCTGTTGATAACACCCGTAGCGATGCCGGATGGAAATGTTGGCGGCGAAAGGGCGCAGCGCTTCCTTCCATTTCGCCGGCAGCATGGTTCGAATTTTTGCGGAGGACGCGGTCGTCCGGAGGGCCTGTTCGTTAGGGCCCGCTTTCCATTTGCGCGCGTAATCGCTTTGTTGCGGGGCCTGAAGGAAAACTCGGCCGGTCGTCGATTTTCTGTGCCAGGACGAAGAGATAGGCGGCGCGGTTATTTATCAGTTCGACGCGGCCGCCGAATTCTTCCGGGTCGATGACGCGAAACCAGCGTTCCTTTTCCTTGGTCAGGATCGCGCGGACGATGAAGCCGTTCGGTTCAGAAAACATCCGGAAATATAATTCCGGGCTGAACTGGTAGAAGCCGTGTCCGCAAAAGTTGTTGGCCGGAGTGATGCCAAGGAAATGGCCGCCGACCGAGAGCATCTCCATGCAGTTCGTGATCGCCTGCGGGAAATTGAAAATGTGTTCGAGGCAACCGCCGTCGACCAGGGCCGTGAACCGGTTTTTCAATGACGCATCAATCGGAGTGTTGAAGTCGGCCACGACGGCGGCGCCTTCGTAATCGGAGTTGTCGATCGCGATGACTTCCTCCGCGCCGAAAAATTCAAAGAGCTTTTCCGCGTAGCCTTCGGAGTCGGCGAGAAATTGGTCGGCGGACACTCCGGGTGTGTGACGCTCGAGAAGTTTTTGCAGGTGGGCGACGGTCGGGAAAAAATTCTGCCGCCCCAGCATCGCGGTCCTTTGAAACGAGACCCCGGCGGCGCGGGCCGCGAAGAGAAACTTCGTCCCGTCGCTATCGAGGCCCATCGATCCTTTCGAAAACGAGAATGTTTTCCGCGAAATGATCCGGCAACGCGCGATAACGATCGGTCGCCGGGCTGAGCTCAAATCCCCGTTCCTGCATCAAAGCAATCCAGTATTCCGGCGGCTGTTCGTTCAAATGGCCCGAGCCCGCCCTGTCCGGGACGCGCGGCCGAAAGCACAATCCGATTTCCATGATTCGTCAGGGTGGCGAGCAACGCTGGGGTATAGCGCGGATGAATGTGCTCGGCCACTTCGAAACACCAGACGAGGTCGAACTTTTCCCCCAGGTCGAGCGGCTTCGTTGAGATCGTGCTGCCGGATGGAGGAGGCGTTGCGCGCCTTGGAAATGGCGAGCGCCGAACCTTCCAGGCCCCGCACCGCGATGCCTTTGCTCTTGAAATAATCGAGGCTGATCCCGGTCCCGCAGCCGACGTCGAGAACGGAGCGCGGCTGAAAGAGTTCGATCGTGAGGTCGAGAATTTCCTTCGGAAAGATCGAGCACATCGACATCTCTTCTTCGAGGACGAAGATCGAGTTGTCGGTAATCTGGCGCGACGCTCGTTTGCCGCGGAAGAGACGCGTTTCCAGTTGCAACCAGGTCTGGTAGACGAACCTGGCCATTCGATAAGGCAGGGAATCCCGGGTGAGAAAATTCTTCAGCCAGACGCGGAGACGGGTGAGCAACATGGATCGGGCGCCTACGGATTCGAAGGACGATCGTGACGGGCAAGATAATGGCTCGCCTTCAGGAGATCCCGTTTCGCGCCGGCGGCGTGTAGGAACCAGTTCTGGTGGCAGATATCACGGATGGCCCGGCGCAGAGGAGGGTAATGCAATCGCCAGAGCGTTTCTTTGAGGAGCTTGTTGGTCACGATCCAGCGCGGAGCGTAGTCGAGCATGAGCGTCCCAACCAACG
Organism: uncultured Verrucomicrobiae bacterium; assembly: GCA_963740715.1. Taxonomy (GTDB): domain Bacteria; phylum Verrucomicrobiota; class Verrucomicrobiia; order Chthoniobacterales; family UBA10450; genus Palsa-1392. The sequence continues at coordinate 38,098 of CAVUGD010000032.1, forward strand.
CGTTAAATCGCCGATCGAGATGGTGGCCGAGTCCGGAGTGGCTGATGCACCATGAGAGCGCGGGCATTTCATACATCTCGGTCTCGGGATAGGCGAGCGCCTGTTGCAGGATCGGCTGATGGCAGTGTTCGAGGCAGAGGAGGCCAGTTTGCACGATCCCGGGCGCGGGCGGCAGATTGAAAAGGGAGTACCAACTCTCGACGCTGCCGGTGAACGGCGTTTCGGGCACGTAGCCGATGCGGCCGGCCGGCGCTTCGAGCGGGGGCGCGTTGCGCCGAATGATGATGTCCGCATCGAGCCAGACAATTTTTTCGAAGCCTTGCAGCTCGGGCTGCTCGAGGAGGAAAAGTTTTTGCCAGGCGAGGCTTTTCCCGGCGAGGGGCGAGAACGGCTTCCGGAAAACGAAGAGTTCATAGCCATGCCCGGAACAATAATCGCGCCACGAAGCGGCGGAATATTGATCGAAAAGCTGCTCGAAACGTTCGCCTACGACGAGAGTGCACAAGGCCGTTTTCATCAGGAATCAATCGTTAGGCGCAACTCGCAAGCGCCGGCCCTGATAGACACGCCGGAGCTTAAGCAGCAACGCACGCGGTATGATCAACACCGGAAAAGTGTGCAGCCAGAAGGTGGCGTAGCGGCCGTAATGTTTGACGCAGAGCGCGAGGGCTTGCCGAAAAAAGCTCAGGGGCGCGCCGGCGCGTTTGGCGGTCACGATGTGATGGCGCGCATGGGTGCGGGAGACCTCCGCCATCGCTTCGTGATAGAGACTGCTGTCGCGGCCGAAGACGTCGCCGATGATGGTTTCGTAACCGCAGACATCCATTTTCAAGCGCCCAAATTGGCCCAGGGCGCGAAAGGAATCGTTGTCGGCACGGAAGCCGACGCCGGGCTGCGCGAGAAATTGCCAGCGTGGAGCATGCACGAGCATCCGCGCGATGACGTAGAGCTGCACGTAACCGGTGAAATAAGGTTCCAGGTTTTCCCGCCTAACGATTTCGTTCCAGACGGCTCGATTCACGACCTGGCAGGAAAGAAAGCCGAGCCGGTCGAGCAGGCGGAGGCAGGCCACTTCGGCATCGTGATAGAGGATCGTCTCCTGCTGCTTGAGCGGACGCACCGGCAGCCGGTTGGCCAGCGCGCTGTCGTAGGAAATTCGATCCGTCGTTAGGCCGGTTAATTCCGGCTCTTTCTTCAGGGCCTCGAGAACGGCGGCCAACCCGCCGGGTTCGAGGCGGTCGTCATCGCCGAAGAGCCAGCAGTATTCTCCGCGAGCCTGGGAAACGACGTGGAGCAGGTTGCGATCGTAGCGGAGCGGCGGATCGACCCGGTGGGCGGAAAGTTGCGGAAGACGGGTGCGAAATGATTCGACCACCGCACCGGTCTCATCGGTCGAGCCATCATCGGAAATCACCACTTCCACCTCCGGCGTGATCTGCGACGCGATGCTCTCGAGCAATTCGCGGAGGTACGCAGCCCGGTTGCGGGTCGGGATGCAGAAAGACAAAAGCGGTGGAGCGGAACCCATGGGCGCAGGCAGCGAATCGAGGTGGCGAACGGGAACGCTTACTTGGGCATGACGCCGGGGTCGAACCCGAACTTCTCAAAGTCCTGCCGGTAGGCCGCTGGCGACCATGGCGCGCGTCTCGTCGTCGTAAAATGCCGCGACCGACGATTCCGGCGATGTATTCTCCCGCGGCAGCGCGGCGGGCGCGTTCTTGAGCTGGAGTTCGTGGACAATCTTGGCGTAGCCGCGCTCTACGTCTTTCACTTTCGAAATGTAATCCGGCAGGAGACCTCCGGCGTCGTCGGTCAGCCAGGCGACCTGGGGATTCATCATGCTGAGGCCATCCTGGTTTTGCAGGCCGACGGGTTCGTAGGCGCGCTCGGTCAGGTAGGTGCAGAAAATCCGGAAGGTGGTGCTGGCCGGGAGGATCTCCATCCGCTTGAGATATTGAAAGAGGGAGACGGCGCGGGCGTAGGGGTTGCGGACAAAGGCAAATTTCCAGGCGGAATCCCAGTAATCCTCATTGATGCAGCCGGCCTCGCGCAGATGCCGAACCGAGATGTGGCCGAAGGTAACGATGCCGCGGTTTTCGAAATAACGTTCGATGAGCGAATAATCGGGCAATTTCTGAGCCCCGTAGGCGTCGAGGAGGCGGAAGACCGAATAACCGGCCGTTTTCGGCACCCACATGAAGATGGCGTTGCGATTGCCGCGATTGCGGAACGCCTGGCGCCAGTCGCGCAGGGCGAGGCGCAGGTCGAGCGCGGTGCGCGCATGCGAGGTCACCTCCCGGACCCGCCGGGCGAGGATGCGTGCATTGAGTGAGATTCTGTTTCCCTTCAACTCCAACAAGCTTTCTGCTCCAGGGTGCGGCCCTGGCCGAGGATTCGAAATCTCCCGTCCGACGTTGCTAGATCACATCTGCAAACGTCGATCCGTTTTGCGGGAATACCAGACTCCGGTGGCGAGGGAAAGCCCAATCGTGCTTAGAGATAGGCAGCATCCGATCGGCGGCAAAACGCGGCCTGAAAACGTCCATCGCAGAAGGCGCGCGACTTTTACCGTTGTGAAGCGGGGCGTTGGGCGGTAATTTTCCGCATGAGCACAGCTGTCGCCGCCGAGAAACAAGCCGAAACGAAACCGAGTCAACTCGATCAGCTCAAGAAATTCACCAAGGTGGTCGCCGACACGGGCGACTTCGAGTCGATCCGGGATTTCAAGCCGCAGGACGCGACGACCAATCCGAGCCTGATTTTTTCCGCCACCCAAAAGGAGCAGTACTCGCATCTTCTCGAGAAGGTCATCGCCGACCGCAAAAGCAGCGGACTCAGCGGCGCGGCGCAGATCGAGGACATCATCGACAATCTGCTGGTGGCGTTTGGCTGCGACATTCTCGAGATCGTGCCCGGGCCGCGTCTCGACGGAGACCGATGCACGCCTCTCGTTCGATACCGAGGGATCGATCAAGAAAGGCCGGCAACTGATCGAACTCTACGAAAAGCGCGGGATCGATCGCAAACGCGTCCTGATCAAAATCGCCTCGACCTGGGAAGGCATCAACGCGGCCGAGACGCTGCAAAAGGAAGGGATTAATTGCAATCTCACGCTCCTCTTTTCCCTGCCGCAGGCGGTGCGCTGCGCGGAAGCGAAGGTGCAGCTCATCTCGCCGTTTGTGGGCCGGATTTACGACTGGTTCAAGGCGGCAAACAAGCGCGACTACACCGGCGCGGAAGATCCAGGCGTGCAGTCGGTGCAGGAAATTTACACCTACTACAAGAAGTTCGATTACCCGACCGAGGTCATGGGCGCGAGCTTCCGCAATGTCGGGCAGATCATCGAGTTGGCGGGGTGCGACCTGCTCACGATCAGCCCGGAGCTGCTCGAGACGCTGGCCAGCTCGCACGAGCCGATCGAGCGCAAACTCGATCCGGCGAAAGCCAAGACTGCCGACGTCAAAAAGCTGAAGCTGGACGAAAAAACCTTCCGCTATTTGCTCAACGACGACGCCATGGCGAGCGAGAAAACGGCCGAAGGCATCCGCAAATTCGCGGCCGATATCGTGAAGCTGGAGAAGTTCGTCGCCTCGAAGTTGTAGCCGGGATCGCAGATCCCGGCCGGCCCCGCCGGCTAACGAATGTTTAACGTCGTCCTGGTCGAGCCGGAGATTCCGCCGAACACCGGCAACATCGGGCGGCTCTGTCTCGCGACCCGCTCGAGGTTGCATCTGGTCGGCCCGCTCGGTTTTTCGACCGACGACCGCACCTTGAAACGCGCCGGGCTCGATTACTGGGCGGAGGTTGACCTGCGGTCCTGGGATTCGTTAGGCGCACTTCAGGCGGCGCAGGAGCCGGACGCGCGCTTCTTTTATCTCACGACGAAATCCGATCGCCCGTATCACGCCGTCCGGTTTCAGCCCGGCGATTTTCTCGTTTTCGGACGGGAAAGCAAAGGTCTGCCCGAGCACCTGCTGGAGGCGAATCGCGAACGATTGCTCACCATCCCGATGCACGGCACCCGCAGCCTCAATCTCGCGACGGCGGTGGCAATCGTGCTCTTCGAGGCGGTGCGGCAGCAGGGTTGAACGACAGCCGGCCAAAAATGGCGGAGTGTTCTTTTGAATAATCGGCGGGCCGGTCCTGTCGAATTAAGCCGAGGTAAGAACTATGAAAAAATTACTACTAGTCACGCTCGCTCTCTCGCTCTCCGCCGCGCAGGTGATGAGGGCAGACGACAACGACAGGAAGAAAAACAGGCGCCAGGCGGATTCCGCCGCGGAAGCGCGCCCCCAACGTAGCGCCCCGGCCAGACAAGCCGTGCGCCAGCCGGTCCGGCAACCGCAACGGGTCCAGCAGCAAGCCCAGCGCAGGGTGGTTCCGAACCAGCGCAACCTCTCGAGAATGTCGCGCGCCGTCGCTCCAAACCAGCAGCGCCAGGCGGTCCGGAGCGAAGCGCAATTGGAAGGCCGCAATCGGAGCGGAGTTCAGCCTTCAAATCGGGCGGTCACGCCAAACCGCAACGGCAACCGCAACGACACGAAGGTCACCACGCGCGGCGATCGCGGCAACCGCAACGTCAATCGCGGCGGGAACCGCGACTTCAACCGCAATAGTTTCCACGTGGCCCGCAGCAACGTCATCCGCACGCCGCACAATCGGAATTGGTGGCACAGCCACTACAACACCACCTTCATCCTCTTTGGCGGAGGTTATTATTACTGGTGGGACAACTACTGGTATCCGGCCTACGGCTACAGCCCCTACTACAACACCTATCTCTACAGCGAGCCGATCTACGGATATGACAATCTCGCTCCCGGGCAGGTGATCGAGAACGTCCAGCTCGCCCTGCGCGACGAGGGATATTATAACGGCGCGATTGACGGCCTGATCGGCCCGCAGACCCGCGCCGCGCTTGGCGACTTATCAGCAGGATCACGGCCTGGTCGTGACGGAGGCGGTGGACGAGCCGACCCTGGTCACGCTCGGTTTGGCCTAACGAGAGTCCATTTACCTACAGAGCGCCGCGCGGAGACTTCGGTCCCGCGCGGCGTTTTGTTTTTCCGGAGCAACGGGATGGCCTTCCCTTGCGGCCGCGAGCGAGCTGGCCAATGATGCAGCCCGATGTCCAGTCCACAGCTTATCGCGCGAGATTTGCGCCGCTCTTTCCAGATCGGCCCGCGCCGGATCGAAGTTCTGCGCGGAGTCTCGCTCGAAGTTCTGCACGGGGAGTCGATTTTTCTCTGCGGCGCGTCAGGCGCGGGGAAGACGACGCTGCTTTACACCCTCGCCGGCCTGGAGCGGCCGGAATCGGGTGAAGTGGAATTTGAAGGCCGGCAACTTTATCGCGGCGGCGAATCGTCGCTCGCGAAATTGCGCAACCAAAAGATGGGTTTCGTTTTTCAAGGCTATTTTCTCCTCCCGGAATTGACCGCGCTCGAAAACGTCATGCTCCCGGGAATGATCGGGCGGCACATCACCCGCGAAGCGTGCGCGAAGAGCCTGGAAGCGGTCGGGCTGGGCGATCGCCTGAACCATCTGCCGCCCGAGCTCTCCGGCGGCGAGCAGCAGCGGGTCGCGATCGCGCGCGCCCTCACGAACGACCCGGATATCATTTTTGCCGACGAGCCAACCGGCAATCTCGATTCCAAGACCGGCGACATCATCATGGACCTGCTGCTGGGCCTGGCGAAGGAGCGGAAGAAGACGCTCGTGGTGGTGACGCACGACAATAATCTCGCGCAGCGCGGCGATCGCACCCTGCGGATTGTCGACGGTCTCCTCGCCTGACAAACGATCTGCACGTTTGTCGCGGAAGATTTTCTCTAATTATTTCGACTGATAGCGTAATTGTGTTGACAGCAGCTTGAGAAAAACGTCCTCTCGCCCCCGGGCCGACAGAAAAACGGCTGAAAAAATTATCACAAAAGCCGTTCAATCGGAAAAAATCGGAGGTCAGAATGTTTAGCGGAAAGAAAAGATTATTTATCGTTAGTGGCGTGGCGCTGCTTGGCGTCGCATTTGTTGGGCAAACCGGTCACGCGCAAAAACCAAACTCCGGCAGAACTGCCGGTCAATTGGCGAGCACGGTGCCGGTCGCCTCGAAGGCGGTCGGCTTTGCCGAAACACGGCCGGCGCGCGAGATGATGGTGGCGAGCGACGGGTTCGATCCGGAAGTCAGGCAGCAGGCCGAAGAAGTGAACGAGCTCAACACTGAGGTCTACCGCCAGCCGCGGCTCGACGCGCCGCCGCAAAAAGACGGCGCCCTGCAATCGTCTTTTGGAAAAAACGGCAAGTTCCGGATCAATATCCCGACGCCGATTCTCACCTTTGAAGGCGTGGGCGTGAACGGTTCCGCGCCCCCCGACACGGTGGGCGCAGTCGGACCGAACGATTACGTGGAAGCGGTCAACGGCGGCGGTATCCGGATCTATGACAAGGCCGGCGTCCCGCGCGGACCGGCCTTCAAGCTGAGCACGCTCTTCGCTCCGCTCGGCGGCGTGGCGGCTGGCACGGACAATGGCGACGCCCTCGTCCTCTACGATCGGATGGCGAATCGCTGGCTCATCACGCAGTTTGCGTTCACCAGCAGCGCGACTCCTCCGTACCACCAGCCGATGGCGGTCTCGAAGACGTCCGACCCGACGGGCGCCTGGTGGGTTTATGATTTTATCACGCCGGGGAACGAATTTCCCGATTACGGCAAGATCGGTGCCTGGCCCGATGGTTACTACTTTACGCGACCGTCAGTTCACCGATGGCGTGACCTACAACGGCTTCGGCGTTTTCGCCTTCGACCGGGCCAAGATGTTGGTCGGTGATTCCACGGCCGGCTATATCTACTTCAATGCCGGTCCGGCCCTGAGTGATTCTTCCTCGGGCATGATCCCATCGGATTACAACGGTTTGACGCCGCCGCCGGCCGGCGCGCCTAACGTCTTCTCGGTTTTTTGGGATGACGCTTTGCTGATCCGTTTGACGCCGTGCGCCTCTTCGATTTCCATGCCGACTTTGCAGTCCCGGCAAACTCGACTTTCATCGAGCGGCCGGAAAGCCCTCTCGCGATGGCGTCGTTTGACTCGCGCAATCCCTCTGGTCGCGGCGACATCGAGCAGCCGCCGCCGGCCGGAAACAACACCACGGATCGACTGGACAGCATCGGCGACCGTTTGATGCTGCGTAAGCAGTATTTCAACCGTGCCGGAACGGAAACGCTGACCACCTGCCTGACGGTGAACGCCGGCACGATACCGGCTCCCGGCATTTTCCCGACCGCAGCACAGTATAAGGCGGCCACGCGCTGGTTTGTCCTGCAGAAGACGAGCCCTGGCGGCGCATGGTCGTTCCAAGACCAAGGCACCTTTTCACCAGACACGGTGGAGCGCTGGATGGGGAGCACTGCGGTGGATAATGCCGGCAATCTGGCGGTGGGCTACACCACCTCTAACCTGACGGTCTTCCCATCGCTTGCTTATGCGGGCCGTCTCTTGGGCGATCCGCCTGGCACCCTGGCCCAGGGCGAAGCGACCATGTTTCAGGCACGGGCGTGCAGCGGGGGACGAGCAATCGTTGGGGCGATTACAGCGCCATGGTGCTCGATCCGAGCGACGACGCGACCTTCTGGTATTGCAACGAATACTACGCGACCAGCCCGACGACCGGGTTTGCCTGGCAGACACGGATTGGCGCCTTCAAGTTTGCCGGCACGACCGCTCCGGCGCAGGGAACGTTGGCCGGAACGATCACGGCTTGCGATACCGGTGCGGTGCTGAAGGATGCAGTGGTGCAGGTAACCGGCGGACCTTCCACCGGTTTCTCGGCGGCGACGAAGCCGGACGGCACTTACTCGATGAACCTGTCGCCGGGTTCCTACTCGGTCACGGTGATCGACCCGGCTCATAATTGTGATCCGATCGGGCCATTCCCCGTCACGATTACCAACGGGGCTACGACCAGCTTCAGCCAGTGCCTGAGCGGTGTGGCGCGGTTTGCCTTGGTCTCCAATACGGTCTCGCTCAGCGGCGGGAACGGCAATGGGATCATCGAACCGAACGAATGCAACAGCCTCAACGTTACTCTTCTGAACGACGGCTGCCTGCTCGGTTCCGGCGTCTCGGCGGTGCTCTCCACGACCACGCCCAATGTCACCGTGACCCAGCCGAATTCGCCCTACCCGAATACGAACGAAGGCGCCACCAGCGCGAATACAATTCCCTTCCAGGTGAGTACCCTCGGCGGGGTTTGCCTGCGGCACACCGATCAACTTCACCCTCACCACCTCCTTCGCCGGAGGTTCTTCGGTGTCGAACTTCACGGTCGGTTCCTGCGCAGCGCCGCCGACAACGGTAAACGGCATTCTGAACGGGGCTGACACCGTCCAGGAAGGACGCATGGCACGGGATGCGGTCGTGAGCGGGTGCGGAACCGCTAAAACCTGCCCGGGCATCTTCGGCACCGGCAATCGGCGTTACGATGTCCTTACCTTCCCGAATGGTCCGGGTGCGGCCTGTGTCACCATCACGACCACGGCCCCCGGAGGAGCGACCACGACTCCGGTTATTCCGGTGGCTTACCTGAACTCCTACGTCCCTCCGGGCGTGGGAACAGGCACGTAACATCTGCACGAATTATCTTGGCGATGCCGGCGGCAGCCCAAACACCGTCAACAGCTTCACGGTCGACGTGCCTCCTCTGGCCACTCTCGTGGTCGTGGTGCAGGACGCGAATGCCGCTCAAGCCGATTCGGCCTACACCGTCCAAGTCTCGGGCTTGGTCGGGAATGGGACGGGTCCCGGTCCCTGTGCTCCGGCACCCAGCGTCGTTTCCAGCAAGGTCCACGGAGGAGCGGGAACCTTCGATATTGCGTTGCCCTTGACTGGCCCCTCTGGTGTCGAAGACCGCAGTGGAGATCTTGGCGTAGCTGGCAATCACACGATTGTGCTCAGCTACCCGAGCAATCCGAGCGGAGCGACTGCCACAGTGGCGGCCAATAACCCGGCGGGTTCAACCGGCAGTGTCGGCAGCGTTTCCTACAGCGGGAACGATATGATCGTGACCCTGACGAATGTGAGCAATCAGCAAGTGCTGACGCTCTCCACGAGCGGAGGCAGCGTCGGCCCAGCGGTGGTGCCGATCGGATTCCTCTCCGGAGATACAACCGCGGACCGCACGGTCAACTCCGCCGATATCGGGCAAACCAAATCGAAATCCGGACAAACTGTCGACATCACCAACTTCCGCACGGATGCAAATGTCGACGGCAACCTGAACAGCGCCGATATCTCGCTGGTAAAGAGCAAATCAGGGACTGCGTTGCCCTAACGGGGTCTGAAAGTTCAAATCAGGGAGCGGCTTCACTCGCAAGGGTGAAGCCGCTTTTCTGTATGCAAAAGCCGACCGGCAGCCACGAGCGGAGCGGAACGTGCAATCCGTCCGCCGACGGCTCACTCACTGCATGCCGGTGTCGCATCTCCACTGCACCTTTGCGATCTCACCCGCTTTAACATCCACCTCGAAGGGGCCGAAGAATCCGACCCTGCTTTTCCAATCCTTTTTCGTGATCGTGTAATGCCCCGGGGGCAAAGAGATCCGAAACCCGCCCTGATCGTCGGTTGTGAAAGTGGCCACTGTGGCCTCACCTTTCTTGACCTCGAAGGTCATCTTGGCCAGGGGTCTGAAATCGGGAACGCCCTGCTTTACTGGGCCGCCCGAAACGCCGTGCAGGGTGATCGAACCTTCGAGACCGCTGCCCGCTTCGGGCGAGGGCGCCGGTTGCGCATCGACCCGGGCGACGCAGCAAACCAGAGTGAGAGCGACTAGGAAGAATTCGAGCAGTGGTTGTTTATGCAAAGGTGGCTCAATAGACCCGCGTGGGAAGCCGAATCGTTCAAACCTTCCTATGGAGAGACGGGAATTATCGAGAGCGAGTATAAGTAATCCCAGACCTGCCGGAGTTCTCAGAAAAGGTCGGTTAGCCAGCTCTGACAAAGGATATACTCGTTAGGCGAATAACCGCCGCCCCGTTCGACTGCATGACATATTTGAAAGGTCATTGTATCGGAATGTGATTGACTTCGGGCTAAGAAATCGATTCTCTCGCCCGGATGCCGACCCAACAAGAGAAGGCGTCGGATAATCAATCAAGCCGTTTCAAGCGGAGAACCTAGGAGGTCAGAATGTTTAGTCGAAAAGGATCAATTATTGTCACTACCATGGCGCTGCTCGCCATCGCACCTTTTGTGCGAATCGGGCAAGCGCAAAAACCAACCTCAACCAAGCCCGCCGCCGGCGGCCACGCTGCATTGGCGAGCAACGCGCCCGTCATCGGGCGGCCTGTTGGATTCGCCGAGACACGGCCGGTCCGCGAGATCATGGCCGAGATCGACCAGGTCGATCGCGAAGTCCTCGAGGCTGCGGAAGAGATCAACGAGCTGAACGCGGTTTTCGTGCGTCGGCCGGATCCAAATGCGCCTGTTCAGAAAGACGGCGCGCTCCAGACTGGCTTCGGAGCAGATGGCCGTTTCACTTTGAACATCCCGACTCCCATCCTCGTTTTCGAGGGCGTGGGCGTAAACGGTTCGGCACCGCCCGATACGGTCGGTGCGGTGGGTCCGAACGACTACGTGCAAGCGGTCAATGGCGGCGGTGTCCGGATCTTCGCCAAAGACGGCACGCCTCGCGGCCCGGCTTTTAAGCTCAGCACCCTTTTCGCTCCGCTCGGCGGAGTGGCGGCGAAGAACGATAATGGCGATGCCCTCGTCCTTTATGATCGGATGGCGAATCGCTGGGTCCTATCGCAGTTTGCCTTTGCCAGTTCGACAACGCCGCCCTATCACCAGCCGATCGCCGTCTCCAAGACTGGCGACCCGACCGGCGAATATTGGGCCTATGATTTCATCACACCGGGCAATGATTTTCCCGATTACGGTAAGATCGGTGCCTGGCCGGATGGTTACTACTTTACCGACCGTCAGTTCACCAATGGTGCGAGCTACAATGGTTTTGGTTGCTTCGCTTTCGACCGCGCGAAAATGCTGGTCGGCGATTCCACTGCTTCCTACGTTTACTTCAATGCGGGCCCGAACCTGAGCGATTCTTCGTCGGGCATGATCCCTTCGGACTACAATGGTCTGACGCCTCCGCCGGCGGGCGCTCCCAACGTCTTCTCCGTCTTCCTGGACGACGCCTTCGACACTGTGGACGCGCTGCGCTTGTACGATTTCCACTCTGGATTCGCCGATAACACGCCTCCGACCTTTATCGAGCGCCCCGAAAGCCCGCTCCCGGTGGCTGCGTTCGATTCACGCACTCCCGGAGTGTTGAGTGGTTCGCGTGCGGAAATCGAAGAGCCAGCACCGGCCACCTCGATCGATTATCTGAATGCGATCGGCGACCGTTTGATGCTTCGCTTGCAGTATTTCAATCGCGGTGGGACCGAGCTGCTCACGACCGTGCACACCGTGAACGCCGGCGTCATCCCGCCTCCGGGCCAGGCTCCGACGGTCTCGCAGTATCGCGCCGCCACCCGTTGGTATGTGTTGGAAAAGACCAGCCCCGGCGGCAACTGGTCGGTGCAGGACCAGGGAACCTATTCGCCCAACACGACGGAACGCTGGATGGGCAGCTCAGTAGTCGATAACGCCGGGAACCTGGCCGTCGGCTATTCGACCTCGAGCACGGCTGTCTTCCCGTCCATCGCATATGCCGGACGGTTGTTGACCGATGCCCCTGGCACGCTCGCGCAGGGCGAGGCAACGATGTTCGCCGGCACCGGCGTTCAGTTGGGAACGAGCAACCGCTGGGGCGATTACACGGCGATGTGCCTGGATCCTTCTGACGATTCGACTTTCTGGTTCACCAACCAGTATTACAACACCAACGCCACCTTCGACTGGAAGACCAAGATCGGCGCCTTCAAGTTTGCCGGCACCACCGCGCCAGCGCAGGGCACGCTTAGTGGAACGATCACCGCTTGCGACACGGGCGCACCGCTCAAGGACGCCCTTGTCATGGTGACCGGTGGACCTTCCACCGGTTTCTCCTCCGCGACCAAACCGGACGGCACCTACACGATGAATCTGTCGCCCGGCAGTTACATGGCCACGATCATTGATCCGGCGCACAATTGTAACCCGATCGGACCGTTCGCGGTTAGCGTCAGCAACGGCGGCACCACCACGTTGGATCAGTGTCTGAGCGGTGTCACCAGATTCGACTACGTCTCGAACACGGTCTCGCTCAGTGGCGGCAACGGCAACGGAGTGGTCGAACCGAATGAGTGCAACCTGCTCGACATCAACATCCACAACGATGGTTGCTTGCTCGGCAGCGGAGTCTCGGCGGTTCTTTCCACGACCACGCCAGAGGTGACGATCAGCGTGCCGAATTCGGCTTACCCAAACACCGCCGAGGGCGCCACTTCCGTGAACACTACCCCGTTCCAGGTGACCACCTCGCCCTCGTTTGTTTGCGGCACGACGATCAACTTCACCCTCACCGTCTCGTTCGCGGGCGGATCGTCGGTCTTGAACTTCTCGATCGTGACCTGCCAGCTACCGGCAGTGGTGGTAAACGGCTCGCTCGATGCGTCTGATCCTGTCCAGGAAGGTCGTCTCGCCCGTAATGCTGTCGTCAGCGCTTGCGGAACGGCGAAAGCCTGCCCGGGTATCTTCGGAACCGGCAACCGTCGTTACGATGTCCTGAACTTCACCAACGGACCGGGCGCGGCTTGCGTGACGATCAAGACCACCGCACCAAACGGAACGGCGACTCAGCCGATCCTTCCGGTGGCCTACCTGAATAGCTACATCCCGCCAACGGTGGGGAACACAGGAACGATCTGCACGAATTACCTCGGCGATCCGGGCGGCAGCCCCAACACCGTCAACACCTTCTCGGTGGATCTGCCAGCCATGGCGACCCTCGTCTTGGTGGTGGAGGAAGCTAACGCCGCGCAGCCTGCGGGTGCGCCTTACACGGTCGAGGTCTCTGGTCTCGTCGGCAACGGTGTCGGTAATGGCCCTTGCGCTACGCCGACCCCGACCCCGACGCCAACCCGACCCCAACGCCAACGCCAACGCCAACGCCAACGCCGACGCCAACGCCAACGCCAACGCCAACGCCGACGCCAACGCCAGCGAACCTGGTCAGCGCTGCCTCGCGGGTGGTTCAGGGCGGAGCCGGTGCCTTCGACATCAACATGCCGCTCGAGCGGTCCGTCGGGAGTTGAAGATCGTATCTCCAGCACCTACACCGCCGTCTTCACCTTCGACGTTCCGGTGACTTCCGGAAATGTCAGCGTGCAGAGTGGCACGGCTACGGTCGGTGCGGTCACCGCCAGTGGAAACGAACTCAGAGCGGACCTCTCTGGTGTGGCTGACGTGCAGGACGTCGTCCTGCAAGTCGGGAACATCAACGGCGACGGAATGCCGCATGGTGACGTTCCGTTTGGTTTCCTCTCGGCCGATGTGACTGGCAACCGAGTCGTCGACAAGCCGGATCTCAACAGCGTCAAAGCCAATCAGGGCGCGGTGAACTCCGGTAACTTCCGGAATGACATCAACGCCGATGGCACTATCAGCAAGCCGGACGGCTTGCTCATGAAGTCGCGCAAGGGCAACACCCTGCCGTAAGGCATAACCTGTCGCTTCCGGGAGTCGTCCGACCCGACTCCCGGCAGCCGATGGAAACTTTCGAACCGAGGGCATTCAGCGGAAACGCTGAGTGCCCTTTTCGTTTGCCGCCGCCTAACGAAGCGGCCGGTCGCTCGTTTCGCGAAGCGAGGCGTCGACATCAGCGCCGGTTGTTTTCTTTCGCTTGAATTGCCTTCTGAATGACCGGAAGTTTTTCCATGCTTACCAAAGACGCTGCCGCCACCGCCGTCGCCACGCCCCCGATGAAACCGGATGCGGCCCAAAAAGCCGCCGCTGCCAAGAGTTCGGCCGCGAAGGCGCTCCAGATTTATATCGACGGGGAATTCTTCGACCAGGCGGATGCCAAGGTGTCGGTTTTCGACCACGGCCTGCTTTATGGTGACGGCATTTTTGAAGGCATTCGGTTTTACAATGGCCGCGTCTTTCGCATGCAGGAGCATATGGATCGCCTTTGGGAATCAGCCCGGTCCATTTGTCTCGAGATCCCGATCTCGCGCCGGGAAATGGATGAAGCGCTGCTCGAAACCATCCGGCAAAACGATCTCCGCGACGGTTACGTGCGCTTGATCGTCACCCGCGGAGTCGGCAACCTCGGCCTCAATCCGGCGCAATGTAAGCAACCGAGTGTCATCATCATTGCCTCGACCATTGCGCTCTATCCGGAGGAAGTTTACAAGCGCGGCCTCACGGTCGTGACCGTCGCCACTCGCCGGATGGGCCCGGCTACTTTGAATCCCGCGATCAAGTCGCTCAATTATCTGAACAACGTGCTCGCCCGGATCGAGGCCAACCTCGCCAACGCCGACGAAGCGCTGATGTTGAACGACGCTGGCAACGTCGCCGAGTGCACGGCCGACAACGTTTTCATCGTGAAGCGCGGCCAGATCATGACGCCGCCGATTACCGCCGGCGCCTTGCGCGGAATCACGCGCTCGGTCGTCTTCGATATCGCGCAGGATCTCGGGATTCCAATCTCCGAACCGGAGCTGACCCGGCACGATATCTACATCGCGGACGAAGCCTTCCTCACCGGCACGGCCGCGGAAGTCATCCCCATGATCAAGGTGGACGGACGCATGATCGGGGACGGAAAGCCGGGCGAGATCACCAACCGCACGATCACGCGCTTCCGCGAGTTGACTCGCGAAAGCGGGACCCCGATTTTTTCGGAGTGACCGCACGTCTGCCGGCAGAAATCGGAGCGGCGATGCGCGCCAGCTGCCGGTTGAATTTTTTCACCACTTTGTGGTCTAATTGATCAGCCATGCTCTGCGACGTTTGTAAATGCAATGATGCGACGGTTTTTCTGACTCAGATTCTCGAGGGAAAAATGCAGAAGGTGAATTTGTGCGACGCCTGCTCGAAAGAGAAAGGCGTGCAGGATCCAACCGGCTTCGCCCTCGCCGATCTATTGTTAGGCATCGGCGCCGCCGAGGAGATCGAGAAGGGCGCGCCGACCCAGAAGTGTGTCGTCTGCGGCTTCACCCAGGCGGATTTCAAAAAGACCGGGCGCCTTGGTTGCAGTGAATGCTACCAAACGTTTTCCGAGGGCCTCGGGACGCTCCTCAAGGCCATGCACAAGGGCACCGAGCACGTCGGCAAATTGCCGGAACGGGCCGCGCGCCAGATGGAACTGACCGACAAAATGCGCGCCCTCAACGATCATCTCGAAAAAGCGGTCGCGGAAGAAAATTACGAAACGGCCGCGACCTTGCGCGACCAGATCAAGCAACTCGAACACGAGATGGCGAGCTAACGATGAAATTCGCACAAGTCATGTCGAGCGCCGGAGAATGGCTCCGCGGCGAGGGCCCGCACCACCAGGTCGTGGTCAGCAGCCGCGTTCGGCTCGCGCGCAATTTGCGCCACCGCTCCTTTCCGGGTTGGGCAAAAAAAGCCGAGCGCACCCAGATTCTCGAACTGATCAAGCCGCGCGTGGAAGAGCTGCCGGAGATGCAGGATTCATTCTCCGAACTCCTTCAGGATCTCTCCGCGCTCGAAAAACAAGTGCTGGTCGAGCGCCACCTCATCAGTCGCGAGCACGCCGCGAAAGGGGTCGGCAGTGCGGTCACGATGAACCGCAAACAAACGCTCAGCATCATGATCAACGAAGAGGATCATCTGCGAATGCAGTCGATTCGTTCCGGGCTGCAGTTGAAGAGCGCGTTCAAGCTGGTCGATAAAGTCGACAGCACGCTCGAGGGCAAACTCGACATCGCCTACGACCAGCACCTCGGTTACCTCACCGCCTGCCCGACCAACGTCGGCACCGGGATGCGCGCTTCCGCCATGCTCCATTTGCCCGGGCTCGTCTTGAGCGACCTGATCAACCAGGTCATCCAGGCGGTGAACAAAATCGGCCTCGCCGTCCGCGGTCTCTACGGGGAGGGGACGGAGGCGATGGGCAACCTCTTCCAGATCTCGAACCAGACCACCCTCGGCGAAAAGGAAGACGAGATCATCTCCCGCCTAACGAAAGTGATCGAGACCATCATCGAGAAGGAACACGACGCCCGCCAGATGCTGATCCAAAAAAAACCCGATACTCTCTGGGACCAGATCGGCCGGGCATACGGTGTGCTTACTTATGCTCACGCGATGACCTCGAAGGAGGCGCTAAATTTACTATCCGTCATGAAACTCGGCGTAGACCTCGGTGCCTTCCCCGAAGAGCGGCGTCTCCCGATCGACGAGCTTTTTATCGAGACGCAGCCGGCCCACCTGCAAAAGACTTCGCAACAGAAACTTAACGCAGAAGAACGCGACTTCCTCCGCGCCGAAATCATCCGCGGTCGTTTGAAACTCTTTCCCAAACCTGATATGGGTAAAGTGGCGCGGGAGCCCGAAGACGACGGCAAACCTTCCGAGTCTAACCATAATGAATAATTTTACTCCACGGGCTCAGCAGGTTCTCGCGCTGGCTCGCAAAGAAGCAGATCGCTTCAACCACAATTACGTCGGGACCGAGCATCTCCTGCTCGGGCTGATCAAGCTCGGCCAGGGCGTGGCCGTCAACGTCCTCCAGAAGATGGGCCTCGATCTCGAGACCGTCCGGATGGAAGTCGAGAAACAAGTCGGCTCCGGTCCGGAGACGAAGATGGTCGGCAACATTCCCTACACCCCTCGGGTCAAAAAAGTCCTCGCTCTTGCCGGCAAAGAAGCCCGCGCACTCAATCATTCCTACGTCGGCACCGAGCACATCCTGCTCGGTCTGCTCCGCGAGGGTGAAGGCGTCGCCGCCCGCGTGCTCAAGAGTCTCGAAGTCGATATCGAGCGGACCCGAAACGAAATTCTCAAGGAACTCGATCCCAACTTCACTCCGCCGGAAGGCGAAGCGGAGATGGGCGGAACGGGCGAACCGACCTCCAAGAAAGACGTCAAGACGCCAGCTCTCCGCGCCTTTGGCCGCGACCTGACGGATCTGGCGAAAAAGAGCGAACTCGATCCCGTCATCGGACGGCACAACGAAATCGAGCGCGTCATCCAGGTGCTCTGCCGCCGGACGAAGAACAATCCCGTATTGTTAGGCGAAGCCGGCGTCGGCAAGACCGCCATCGTCGAAGGTCTGGCCCAGGAAATCGCCAGCGGCAACGTGCCGGAACTTTTGCGCGACAAAAAAGTCATCACGCTCGACCTCGCCTTGATGGTCGCGGGCACCAAATACCGCGGACAATTCGAAGAGCGAATCAAAGCCGTGATGGACGAAATTCGCCGTTCCAAGAACGTCATCCTTTTCATCGACGAGTTGCACACCATCGTCGGCGCCGGTTCGGCCGAAGGCGCGATGGACGCCTCCAATATCATCAAGCCCGCGCTCAGCCGCGGCGAGTTGCAGTGCGTCGGTGCGACGACCCTGAACGAGTATCGCAAATACATCGAAAAAGACGCTGCCCTCGAGCGGCGTTTCCAGACCGTCAAAGTCGAGGCTCCGACAGTCGACGAGGCGATTCTCATTCTGAAAGGCCTCCGTCCGAAGTACGAGGCGCACCACAAGGCCAAGCTCACCGACGAAGCGCTGGAACAGGCCGTCAAACTCTCCGAGCGTTATATCACCGGCCGATTTTTGCCGGATAAAGCGATCGACGTCATGGACGAAGCCGGCGCCCGCGCGCGGATCAACGCCATGACCCGTCCGCCCGACGTTAAGGAAATCGAAAAAGAGATCGAAGAGATCCGGGTCGAAAAAGAAGCCGCGATCAAGGCGCAGGATTTCGAAAAAGCCGCCGCTCTCCGCGACAAGGAGAAGCAGGCCAAGGAAAAATTGGAACGCATCCTCGGGGAATGGCGCGAGCAGCGCGAAGAAAAGGAAGTGCTCGTGACCGCCGAGGACATGATGCACATCATCTCGAAAGTGACCGGCGTCCCGCTCCAGAAAATGGAGCAGAAGGAAACCGCGAAACTGCTCGCGATGGAAACCGACATCAAGCAGCGCGTCATCGGCCAGGACGAAGCGGTCACCGCGATCAGCAAAGCGCTCCGCCGTTCCCGCGCCGACCTGAAGGATCCGAAACGCCCGATCGGTTCGTTCGTTTTCCTCGGCCCGACCGGCGTCGGCAAGACTTTCCTCGCCCGCACCCTGGCCGAGTTCATGTTCGGCGACTCCGACGCGCTCATCCAGATCGACATGTCGGAGTACATGGAAAAATTCACCGCCTCGCGCCTGATCGGCTCGCCTCCGGGCTACGTCGGTTACGAGGAAGGCGGCCAGCTTTCCGAAGCCGTCCGGCGCCGGCCTTATTCGGTCGTGCTTTTCGACGAAATCGAAAAAGCGCACCCCGACGTGATGCATCTCCTGCTCCAGATTTTGGAAGAAGGTAAAATCACCGACTCGTTAGGCCGGAAGATCGATTTCCGGAACACGATCATCATCATGACCTCGAACGTCGGCGCCGAACTGATCAAGCGCCAGACGACGATGGGCTTCAGCGCATCGAACCGCGACGAGGCGAACTACGAAGTGATGCGGGAGAAAATTCTCGAGGAAACGAAGCGTGTCTTTAAGCCGGAATTTCTCAACCGGCTCGATGAGATCATCGTCTTCCACACCCTCGAGAAGCCCGACCTGCTCCAGATCGTCGACCTCGAGGTGAACAAGGTGAAGCGTCGCCTCCAGCTCAAGGAAATCGAGATCGCGCTCGACAACGCGGCCCACGAATTCGTCATCGAAAAAGGTTACGACCCGACCTACGGCGCCCGGCCAATGCGGCGCGCGGTCGAGCGTTACCTCGAGGATCCGCTCGCCGAAGAGTTGCTCAAGGGCACTGTCAAAGCGGGCGACCTGGTGAAGGTGACGGTGGAAAACGCCAAGCTCGTTTTCAAAGTCGCCGAGCCGCACGACAACGCCGCCGCCAGCGCGTAACACAGCCGTCCCGGCTGTCAGGTCGACCAGGCGTCCCGCCTGGTGATTCTTCGGGCGAGACGCCCGAAATACGCGACAGGCGAGACGCCTGTGTTACGCCCGCGGATGGGCGTCGGCGTAAGCCTTCTTCAAACGCTCGGTCGTGACGTGCGTGTAGATCTGCGTCGTCGAAAGACTGGCGTGGCCTAACAATGACTGCACGCTGCGCAAATCCGCGCCGTTATCGAGCAGGTGCGTCGCGAAACTATGCCGCAGCTTGTGCGGACTAAGCGCGATCGGGATCGAGGTATGCCGCAGGTAACGTTTCAGGATCAGCCAGATCGAGCGGGGCGAAATCCGGCGCCGGCCTTTGTTCAGGAAGAGCGGCCCGCTGTGCACGTTGGCCGCCGCGCGATAGCGCGAGACGGCTTCGAGCGCGGGCGCGCCGATCGGGCAGACCCGCTCCTTGCGTCCTTTGCCGAGCACGCGAACCGACTCGGTGTAAAGGTCGAGGTCGCTCACATTGAGCGCCGCCAGCTCGGCCAGTCGCAGTCCGCTGCTGTAGAAAAGTTCCATGATCGCGGCGTCGCGTTGCGGCATCCAGACCGGCGCGCTCTTCGGCTTTTTCACCAGGAGCGGGGCGGCGAGCAGTTCCGCGATCTGCGTCTGGGTGAGAACCAGCGGCAGTTTCTTTTCCGCCTTCGGTAGCTGAATTTCGCGCACTGGATCTTTCGTTAGGCGATTCCGCGCGACGAGGAAGCGATAGAAACTGCGGAGGGCGGAGAACTGGAGCCGGATGTAGGAGCGGGCCTGTTTCCGCTTCATCAGGTCGAAGAGATAATCGCGGAAATGTTGCCCGTCGCATTGCCGCCAGCCGGGGATCCCGTCCTGCGCCTGGAAATCGCGCAGGGCGTCGCGATAAATCCGCAGGGTGCGCGGGGAGGCGTTGCGCTCGACCTCGAGGAAGCCGAGGAATTCCTCCGCCAGTTTGTCTTTCATTGTAGACGCTTCGCTCTGCGAAGCGCGGGGTCACGCTCCGCCTCGGAGATCGCTCTCGCGCCTCCCAGAGGGTGGCGTCGACAGCGTTCGCCGCGCCTAGTCCGGTTTTTCGATTTTGTATCGGTTGTCACCGGAGCCGCTGTATTGGCTTTTGAAGATCGGAGGCGGATTGGTCGAGAGCAGTTCGTAGCCTTTGAGGACAAACTCCGGGTAGATGCCGTTGCTCGCCGGCTCGTAAACTTTGTCGCCGCTGAAAGACCCGTAGAGCTTGTATTCGTAGCCGTTGTCGAAGCCGAAATTTATCTGCTCGCGATCGGGCGCGAGCTTCTGGTTTTCGTTGAACATGACCAGTTGCGCGCTGCCCCAGGGCTGACCCGGGCGGCGGACGTAGCCCCAGAATTTGTAGTCCCGTTTGTAATAGCGCCGTCCGATGAAGTAGTCGCCCGGCGGTTCCGACTGGATGCGCTGGTGCATCGCGACTCGCGCCTGTTGAATGCCGTCCGGCATCGTCTGGCAGCCGGCGAAAAAGACGAGACCAACGAGCAGTGCTTTAAACGGGTGAAATTTCATCAGGCGAAGCGGATGGCCTCATCTATCGCAGCTTGGCCTCCCTCGCAACGCAGGTAAACGCTTCGCTCTGCGAAGCGCGGGCGAGAGCTTTGCTGCCAGGGACTCGCTTTCTCCCGCGTCGCCCAGAGGGCGACGTCTACAACGGTCGCTCGATCTTTAGCCGATTTTCCTCGCGGCCGGGTATTTGGCTTTCGAAAATCGGAGGCGGATTTGTCGAGCGCAGTTCGTAGTCCTGCAGGACGAACTCGGGCAGAAACCGATTGCTGACCAACTCGTAAACTTTGTCGCCGCTGAAATAACCGCGCAGCTTGTATTCGTAATTGTTGTCGCTCCCGATCCGCAACTCTTCCCGGTCCGGAGCGAGTCTCCGCTTTTCGTTAAGAACGACGAGCTGGGCGGTCTTCCAGGGTTGTCCGGGACGCCGAACGTATCCCCAGAAATGAAATTCTTTTTTGAAATAACGGCGTCCGATAAAATAATCGCCCGGCACCTCGGCCTGGATACCTTGCGCCAATTCGAGCCGGGCCTGTTCCATTCGGTTCGGAAGCGTCTGGCAGGCGCCGAGCAGAATCAGATAAACGATGAGAGCAGTTCGAAAGGTCAGCTTCATGGCGCCGGCGTTTCCCTTGCGAATTGAGTTTTGCATCGCCCCTCCAAGCTGTTTAGACTGGCTCTCGTCATCATGATCGAACTCGAAGTTTACGCGGCCGGAGTGCGCGACCTGAACAAGATTCTGGAACTCGATCATCAGCTCGAGGCGGTCGCGGGGCTGCGTTACAAGGTCGATAGCAACCACGATATCGTCTATCTGGAACTCGACGAACCGACCGTCACTTTGCGCGAGATTCGCACTATTTTTTCGAAGCTTGGATTGGAGCCGCGTTTTGTGGGGGAGATTCCGCCCGAATTGCGACCGCGCTCCAAGACGCAGCTCCTCAGTGCCTGATCCGGCAGGCGCGCCGCGCGCCGTGGCCCCGGATTGCATCACATGGTTGTCCGCTTCTTGACCGGCCTCGGGGCGGTCGTTCTCTCGCTTTTCATTTATCTCGGCGAACTGGTCGTGCTCGCGGCGGAGACGATGCGCTCGGCCGTGACCCATCGGATGCGCTGGCGGCTGTTTCTGCGGCAGATGGTCGATATCGGGCTGCATTCGCAATTGGTCGTCGTCATCACCGGTGGTTTTACCGGTGCGGTTTTCGCGGCCCAGACTTATTTCCAGTTCAATAAGCTCGGAGTCGCTTCCGGTGTCGGCGCGGTTGTCTCGGCGGCGCTCTTTCGCGAGCTCGGACCGGTCCTGACCGGATTGATGGTGACCGGGCGCGTCGGCGCGGCGATGTCGGCCGAGATCGGGACGATGAAGGTGACCGAACAGATCGACGCCCTCCGCGCGCTCGCCGTTCATCCAGTCGATTACCTGGTCGTGCCGCGGGCGCTGGCGATGATGATCTCGATGCCTTTGCTCGTGGCCGAATGTATCTTTTTCGGCCTGATCGCGGCTTATCTCGTCTCGGTCAACCTGCTCGACATCAGCGGCCCCTACTACGTCGCCAACATGGTGCGCTGGACTCTGATGCGGGACATCGTGATGGGCCTAACGAAAGGGTTTTGCTTCGCCATCCTGATCGTCTTCATCAGTTGCCACAAGGGGCTGCACAGCCACGAGGGCGCGGTCGGGGTAGGGCGCGCCACGACCGAGGCGGTGGTCAATTCTTCGCTCGCGATCCTGATCTCAAACTTTTTCCTGACCATGTTTCTCAACGTCATTTTTCCGGCCGGATGGCAATGACCGAATCCACCAGCGCGCCCATGGCACAGGGCGAGCGGAATCGCGCGCCGATGATCGCGGTGCGCGGATTGAAAAAGCGCCTCGGGGCGCAGGAAATTTTGCGCGGAGTCGACATCAGTGTCGGAACCGGCGAGACGCTCGTCATCATCGGCCGGAGTGGCGGCGGGAAGAGCGTCCTCCTGAAAAACCTCATCGGACTGATGCAGCCTAACGAAGGCGAAATCTGGATCGACGGCCAGAACATCATCGGGTTGGGCGAGCGCCAGCTGGCCAGCATCCGGCGCAAGGTCGGCATCCTTTTTCAAGGCGGCGCGCTCTTCGATTCGATGACGGTGGAGGAAAACATCGCCTTCCCGTTGCGCGAAGCGGGTGAGCGCAACCAGCAGGTCATCGCGCAAAAAATCGCCGAGATGCTGGAGGTGATCGAGCTCGAGGGACAACAAAAGAAAATGCCGGTCAACTTGAGCGGCGGGATGAAGAAGCGCGTCGGCCTTGCCCGCGCCATCATCAACCAGCCCTCCTGTATTCTTTACGATGAGCCGACCGCGGGTCTCGATCCGGTCGTTTCCGACAGCATCAACCGGCTCATCCGCCGGCTGCAGGAGCGCTATCGCGTCACCAGCGTCGTCGTCACGCACGACATGAAAAGCGCCTTTCACATCGGCGATCACATCGCCTACCTGCACGAAGGGCGAATTTACTTTTACGGGACACCGGCGGAAATTCAGGCTTCGCCGGACCCGCTCATCCAGGACTTTTTAATCGGGCGCGCCTCCCGCGCGGACTAACGAAATGAACGAACAGGATCGCGGTTTGGAATTGAAGGTTGGGATTTTCGTGGCCGTGGGGCTGGCCGTGCTGGCTGCGCTGGTCGTGCAATTCGGCCGGGTCGGCGAAGGCTTTAAGAAATACTACGGCCTCACCGTCCATTTCGAGGATGCCAGCGGCTTGCTCAAGAGTTCCGACGTCCTGATGGGCGGCGCAAAAGTGGGCCAGGTCGCCGGCGCGCCGCGCCTGGCGCGAGTCGGGCGCGGGGTCGAGGTGCCGTTGAAGATTTTCGACTTCGTCAAAATCCCGACCGGCAGCTCGATCACGGTGGGGAGTTCGGGATTGTTAGGCGACCGGTTCGTTTCCATTTTCCCGCCCACGACCAAACCTACCGGCTACCTTGCGGCCGGCGCCAAGGTTGAGGGCGCACGCGAGAAAGGTCTCGACGACATCACGAAGGAAGGCGGGGCGCTGGTCAAGGAACTGCGCGGAACGGTCGCAAAGATCGACACCGCGGTGAGCAAGTTGAACGAGGAGGCTCTCTCCAAAGCCAACATGGATCACCTGAAGGAGACCTTCGATAACCTGAGCAAAACCAGCGCCGCCCTCTCGGAGTCGTCGAAAAAAATCGATGGGGTCATCGAAAAAGCGGACGGGACCATGGGCTCTGCGAAAGAAGCGGCGGAAAAAATCGAGGCGGTGGCGGGCGAGGCGCAAAAGACCGTCCAGGCGGCCAGCCGGGTCCTGGACGAGGCAAGGAAAGGGGATGGATTGGTCCCATTGTTGCTTACGAATGAAGCCGTGGCGAATGACCTGCGCGCTCTCATCAGTAACCTGCGGCGGCATGGCGTCCTCTTCTATCGAGACAGCGCCGCCAAGCTCTCGCCGCCGCCGGAAAACACGCCCGCGCCGCGCCGTCGCTCCAATCGTTAGGCCCGCATGACTCCGCTCCTCACCGTCAATCTCCTCCGGGTGCTTTTTGTCACCTTTTGCGGAGTGGTCGGCTCGCTCGTTACGGTTGAGGTGCAGGAGAACGCGATTCCCGGGATGCTCATCGGGACGCTCTTCGGTCTCGTTCTCGTCCTGGCCGATCGGCTCCTGAAAGGCCTCTCCCTGCGCGCTTTTTCCTCGGCCACGCTTGGGCTGCTCCTGGGTCTGTTTTTGGCCAACCTGCTCATCGCCTCGCAGATCCTGCGTTATCAGTCGGAAGAAACCCAATGGGTCGCGCGCCTTGTCGTCTATTGCACCTTTGGCTACCTCGGCACGATGCTCGCGATGCGCAGCAGTCGTGATGAATTTTCTCTCATCATTCCATATGTCCGTTTTGCGCGGGAGACGACCCAGCACGAGCCGCTCGTCATCGACACCAACATCATCATCGACGGACGCATCGCCGATCTCTGCGCGACTGGTTTCCTCAGCCGCGCGCTCATCGTCCCGCGCTTCGTCCTCGGCGAACTCCAGCTCCTGGCCGACGCGCACGACCCGATCAAGCGCGAGCGCGGCCGGCGCGGGCTCGACATTTTGAATCAGCTCCAGCAATCGCGCGAGATCGATCTCACGATCCACGACAGCGGGCTCGACGAGAGCGACCTCCCGATCGACGGCCGGCTGGTCCGGGTCGCGCAGGTGCTCCAGGCGCGGCTTTTGACCAACGACCAGGCCCTCGGACAAGTCGCGCGCCTGCAACAAGTGCCGGTCTTGAACCTGGCCGACCTCGCCCGTGCCTTGCGCCCGATCGTGGTGGCGGGCGACGAACTGGAATTGAATCTGGTCAAGGAAGGCCGCGATCATCACCAGGCGGTCGGTTACCTGCCGGATGGAACGATGATCGTGGTGAACCAGGGGCGGCCGCACATTGGGCGGGTCGCGACCGTGGTCGTTTCCAGTGCCCTCCAAACCGGCGGTGGCCGGCTCATTTTCGCGGAACTGAAGGAAAACGCCCGGGTCCGCGCCGCGCTCCAGGTTTTGTAGACGTTTCGCTCTGCGAAACGCGGGGCTGGTTTCCGCCGCGAAGCACAGGGCCGCGTTTCGCAGAGCGAAACGTCTACAGCCCGACCGCCCCCCGCACCCGCTGCATGACCTCGTTCGCGATCGCGTTCGCTTTCTCCGCGCCCCTGGCCAGCACCTCGTCGATGTAATCCGGCTGCGCCAGGATCTCCTCCCGCCGTTTCCGCATCGGGGCGAAGAACTCCCAGAGTTTTCCGAAAAGCTGTTTCTTGAAATCGCCGTAACCAGTTCCGCCCTGCGCAAAGGCCGCGCGCATCGCGTCCGCTTCTTCCGGCGCCGCGACTAACGAATAGAGCTGGAAGATGGACGACGCCGCCGGGTCTTTCGGCGCCTCGACCGGCGTCGAGTCGGTCACGATGCTCATGACCCGTTTCCGGAGTTCTTTTTCCTCCGCGAAAATATCGATCGTGTTGCCGTAGCTCTTGCTCATCTTCTGGCCATCGAGACCGGGCACGGTCTGTGTCTGCTCGTGGATGCGCGGCTCCGGCACGCGCAGGATCTCGCCGTAGGTTTCGTTGATCTTGATCGCGAGATCGCGCGTGATCTCGACGTGCTGTTTCTGGTCGCGCCCGACCGGGACCAAGTCGCTGTCGTAAATCAGAATATCCGCCGCCATCAGCACCGGGTAGGAAAAGAGCCCGACCGAGGCCGGCAACCCGCGCGCGACTTTGTCCTTGTAGGAATGCGCGCGCTCCAGCAGGCCCATCGGCGCGACCGTGCTTATGATCCAGGTCAGCTCCGTCACCTGCGGCACATCGGATTGAAGAAAGAGCGCCGCCTTTTCCGGGTCGAGGCCGCAAGCGAGGAAATCGAGCGCGACCCGCCGGCTGTTCTCGCGCAGGGCGGCGGGATCGCGCAGGCTCGTTAGGGCATGGTAGTTGGCGATAAAGTAAAGCGCTTCGCCCTCCGCCTGGAGCGCGATCGCGGGCCGCATCATGCCAAAGTAATTGCCGATGTGCAGGACGCCGCTCGGTTGAATGCCGGAAAGGATGCGCATGGAAAGTGGCCCGACTTTCCACGCTGGGCGGGAAAGGTTCAACCGCCAATGGTATGCGCGCCGGGCTGGCGGTTAACTCTTGCCGAGGTCGCCCGCCCGGCATGCGGCCTGCTCAAAAGAAAGGCATGTCCGACGGATCGTTGATCTTATTGCTGGTCGGGCTCCCGCTTCTGGTCGCTTTTCTGGTCTCGCGGGGCCAGGTGTCGTTAGGCCGGCATTTCCTGCGGACGCGTTTTCAGCCGGGCGTCCCGATCGTTTATCGGATGGCGGAAACTTCGAGCCGGCCTCCCGGTCCGGAGGCACAGGATGTCCGTCCGGCCAAGCGCGGCGACCTGTATTATTACCTGATCAAGAAATACTGGCGGGTGGAGCAGGTGCTGCAGGACGGCCGGATCGTGGCCGTGACCCCGCTCATGGAACACCACCTCCTGCGACGCGACGATCCCAACCTGCGCAAGGCCAATCTCCTCGAGCGACTCCGCCATGGGGCGCGCTTCCCGCGCCTGGCTTAACGAACGGTAATTTTCCCCTAACGACCTCCCGTGCCCAGCTTGGAAGCGAGAAAAGCGAGGACGTCGTTTTTGATCTGCGACCAGTTGGCGAAGGAATGCAGTTTGCCGGGGATCGTCACCGCCGTGTAATCGCGCACCCCGCTCGAGTTGAGATGCGTCACCATGTCGTCGAGCTGCGCCGCCGGCATGAGGTCGCCATCGGAATCGACCAGGTAGAGCGGAGCGACCGTCTTGGTCACGATCCAGGCAGGGGAGGCGGCTCGGAGCGACACCGTGTCAGTCGATGGGACGCCGACGTAGTTGGTGACGGTGTCGATGAAAATGCCGATCCCGGGATCGGCACTGAAATCGGAGAAATCATACGCCCCCGAGATTCCGACCGCGGCGTCGAGCCGGTCCTGACCGGCGATTCCGGTGGCGGCGACCCAGACGGCGTGAGTGGCGCCGGCGGAGCCGCCGACCGCGCCGACCTTGCCATTGGAGCGGCTATCGTTACGCGCCGCCTGCACGGCGAGGTGGACATCGTTATATTGATCGGGAAATCTGCCTAACGAACGCTGGCCCGGCAGGGCGCCCGGCGGAGCGAGACGATAATTGATCGCATAGGCGACATAGCCGGCCGCGGCCAGATCCTGCGCCGCGGTCACGACCCCCGCTTCGCTCGCGTCGCCGCCGAGGAATAATCCTCCGTGAATGACGAGCACCGCCGGCCAGGGGCCTTTCCCGGCTGGAGTGTAGACCGACCACGTCAGCTGCGTCTTGTCGCTCGCGATGGCGTAGACCTCGGTCGGGGGAGGAGTCGGTTTTGGCTTTGCCCTTGGAGCAGCGTTGGCAGGGGCAACAGCCGCGAGTACCGAGGGAGAACATGAGGAGATATTGTCTCATGTGTTTACCTTTCCTTTGGCCAGCGGCACCAAGCGCGCAGGCATCCATTTTTGCACCCGCCTGCGGGTAGTTCCGTTTCGTGACCAACGAAGCTCCCGGCTCTCAGACCATGTGCTGGGCGCAGCCCAGTGGCCCCCGCAGAGCAAGAAACTTCATTTCGCCGGAATGCTGTCGGCCACCCGGCGCGGGATCGCCACCGTCAAATTCGTGACTTTTTACTGACTGCGATGACAGGCGACGGAATGAAGTTCCGCCTGCGAGCCGACGCCAGGCGTCGGAGTGGGGTTACGGCGTCTGGCTGGAAGAGAGATTGTAGATCTCCAGCAGACCGGTCCCGCTTTCGCCGCCCACATCGGACATGAGTGCGGTGTAAGTGCCAGGGGGCAGGGTGACGAGGAGCGCGGGTTCCAGCGTGTTGGTCGGAGCCAGGCCGGTCGGTTCGATTTCGCTCGCCTGGGAGTCCTGCCAATTATCGTTCACGGAAATGGTCGTACCCTGGCTATCGATCAGCTGCAGGAATGGGTCGGGCAAAGGATTGTCGATCTGGGCCGGGCCAGTGGCGAAGGAAGGTCCGAGCCCGCGGACTAATAATGTCTCCGGCTCCACGCCGCCGATGATGGTCCCCGCGATCATGACGCCTTCTCCGGAGTCGATTGGACCGCGGGTCGAGATGTTGAGTAATTGCGGGGCCTGCACCGCGTCCAAGTCGTAGACTTCGACGAGCGCGATATTTTGGGTGCTTTCCACGCCAGTGACGATCGCGGTGTAGGCGCCGGGAGCGAGGGAGGCGATGATGGCGGACTCCCTTGGGTCAGCCGGCGCGAGGTTGGTCTTGATGATCTCCGAGCCCTGGACGCTGGTGATCCAATTGTCGTTCGTGGCCACAACCTGGCCGCTTGAATTGACCAGTTGCAGGCTCGGATCGAGCAGGGCGGAGGTAACGCCGGCCGCGGCCAGCGAAGGCCCGATCGCCCTGACGACGACCTGTTTCACCCCGCTCCCCGGCCCGAGAATAAAGCCGCCGATGAGGACATTGTTGCCACTTCCCGCACGGCCACGGGTGGAAAGATTCAGGAGCGAAGCGCGCTCCGCGGCCGGGGTCGGCGAGGGAGTCGCGCTCGGAGTGGGAGTGGCGGTCGGAGTAGGAGACGGGGTCGCTGTCGGTGTCGGAGTGGCCGTGGGATTGGGCGTCGGCGTCGGCGTCGGCGTGGGCGTGGGCAACGGTCCGGCGAAGTGGGCGGCTAGAAACGCGAGCGCGTCGGTTTTGACCGTCGGCCAGTAGGTGAAAGAATGGAGATTTCCGGCGATCCGCATCGACTGATAATTGGTCACGCCGAGGCCATCGAGATGGGTGATCAAGTTGTCCAATTGCGCGCCCGGCATCAGGTCGTCTGCCGAGTCGATGACGAACAGCGGTGCAACGCTGGAATCGAGCACCCAAGCGGGCGAGGCCCCGCGCAACGACGGTGAATTTTTCGCCGACACCCCGACATAGTTGGTCACGACGGAAGTAAAGAAATCGAGGCTCGAGTCGGGAGTGGTATCGGCAAAATCGTAGGCCCCCGAAAGGCAGACCGCGACGTCGAGTTTATCGGCGCCCGGCACGCCGGTTGTCGCAGTCCAGGCGGCATGAGTCGCTCCAGCCGAACCCCCGACCGCGCCGACCTGTCCGTTGGCGCGCGGATCAGCCCGCGCCGCGGCCACGGCGAGGTGGACGTCGTCGTATTGGGCGGGAAACCGGCCGGACGATTGCTGTCCCGCGATCGTGCCGGGAGGGGCCAGGCGGTAGGAAATGGCGAAGGCAACATAGCCGGCGGCGGCCAGGTCTTGCGCGCAGGTCACGACCCCGTCGTCCCCCTGGGTGCCGCCGTAAAAGCTGCCGCCATGGATGACGAGGACCGCCGGCCAAGGCCCCTGGCCCGCGGGCGTGTAGACTTCCCATAGGAGCGCGGTGTGATCGCTCGCGTAAGCGTAGGTCTCCGAGAGCGGCTGCGTCATCGAATTGGGCGACACGGCCAACGAGAGCTGAGCGAGCAGGCAGAGGGTGCCAATAAGAAGGGCCGGTTTTTTCACAAAGAGCCGTCCTTTCTAGCAGAATCCCTCCGAAAAGCCACTTCTTTGCTCGATATGCTTCGCTCTGCGGCGGGGCAAAGCCTGGCACTGGCAAAATGTTTGCCGTCAGCTTAGAGATGCCGGGTGAACCAACCGCCGCAGCATTTTCATTTCCTCGGCATCTGCGGCACCGCCATGGGCGGCGTGGCGGCGGCCTTGCGCGACCGCGGCTGCATCGTGACCGGCTCGGATGAAAAGGTCTACCCGCCGATGTCCGATTTCCTGCGCGCCAAGGGGATCGCGCTGAGCCAGCCGTACCGCGCGGAAAATTTGCCTAACGACGCCGAGGTGGTGGTGATCGGGAACGCGATCAAGCGCGGCAACCCCGAAGTGGAAGCGGTCCTGAACAGGAAGCTCTATTACCTCTCCCTCCCGGAGGTGCTGAAGGAATTTTTCCTGCGTGGAAGGCACAACCTGGTCGTGACCGGCACGCACGGGAAAACGACCACGAGTGCGCTCCTCACCTGGATGCTGACCGTCGGCGAACTGGAGCCGGGCTACGTCGTGGGCGGGTTGCCCCGCAATCTCGGGCAGGGCGCGCTTTTCAACGACTCGAAATATTTCGTGATCGAGGGCGACGAATACGACACCGCCTTTTTCGACAAGCGCTCCAAGTTCATTCACTACCTGCCCGAGCTGCTCATCATCAACAATATCGAGTTCGATCACGCGGATATTTTTGACGATCTCGAGGCGGTGAAATTGAGCTTCCGCCGGCTGGTCAACATCGTGCCGCAAAACGGGATGATTTTGCTCAACGGCGACGATCCAAATTGCACCGAGGTCGCCCGCGAATGTCTTGCACCGATCGTGGGCGTGGGCTTTTCCGAGAATTGCGCGGAACGAATCCGCGAGGTCAGCTACTCGGCCAACGGTTCTCGCTTCTCGTTAGGGGAAACGACCTTCGAATCGCCGCTCATCGGCGAGTTCAACGTCCGCAATGCCGCGATGGCGGCGGTCGCGGCCCGTTTTTACGGCGTCTCGCCCGAGGTCATCCAGACCGCGCTCACCAGTTTCGAAGGGATCGCGCGCCGCCAGGAAGTGCGGGGCACGGCCGGCGGGGTGACGGTGATCGACGACTTCGGACATCACCCGACGGCGATTCGAGAAACGTTAGGCGCGCTGCGCCATCGTTACCCGGGGCATCGGTTGTGGGCCATCTTCGAGCCGCGCTCGAACACGACGCGGCGGGCGGTTTTCCAGCAGCAATTGCCCGACGCGCTCCAGTTGGCCGACGGAGTTTTCACTCGCGCAGATCGCGCGCCTCGACCAGATCCCGGCGCACGAGCGGCTCGATCCCGAAGCGGTCGTCGCAGCCATCGCCGAGGCGGGCCGGATGGCCTTCTACGAACGCGACGCGGCGGCGATTCTCGATCGGCTGGTCCCGCTGCTCCAGCCTAACGACGTCGTCACGATCTTCAGCAACGGCGGCTTCGATGGGATCCATGAGAAGCTGCTCGAGCGCCTGGGGAATGTTTAACCGCAGAGGACGCAGAGAGCGCAGAGGACTCTGCGAACTCTGCGCTCTCTGCGGTTAATTTCCTCTTCGCCCTCAGGAAGTGTGATCGAGGACGATGCGCCAGCCTTCCGGAAGCTTGCGCAGGAGAAGGGTAAACTTTCCGTGGGGCTGGTCTTCCTTGCGTTGCAGACTCCAGCTGCCGAGAACGATCGCCGCATCTTCGCAGAGCGGCGTTATCGTTAGGCCGGAGAAGGTCAACCGGCCCATCTTTTCCCGGCTGTCGTACTTCTTCGCATAACGATCGCGCACCGTCTGCCAGCCGTGGGTTACCTCATTGCCGGAAACAAACGTGGTCTCGCGCGAACGGGCGTAGCCGGCCATGAAGCCGTCGATTTCGCCGCGATTCCAGGCCGCCTCCTGTTCCTTGAGCACGGCGCGAATGGCCTCCGACGGAGCCGCGCCGGCGCGCACGAAACCGGGCGCGAATACGCCTAACGAAAGGACGAAAAGGAAGATTCGGATCTGTCGCATGCCCCGATCATTCCGTGGCCGGCCGGCCCCGTCCAGCTTCTCCCTTGGCTAAATGTTGACCTCTGCTCGCCAAACAATTACATAAGCGCGTGCTTCGCCGCTTCTTCTGTTGCCTTGTTCCGTTGCTGCTTTTCACCGTGGTGGCTCCCGCCCAGGTTCCCGGGACGACACCGTTCGTCCCGCCTCGCTCCACCGGGCTGCCCGCCCGGCCCGGCGAAAACAATCGCGCGGCCGACATGGTGACGATGCAATACCCCAACAGCGACGTGCTCGACGTCCTGCGCCTTTACGAAAATTTGACCGGCAAAAAGCTCGTCATGGACAACAACGTCCAGGGCAAAGTGAACATCTTCATCGCCAAGCCGATCCCGCGCGACGAAGCCATCACTATCATCGAGATGAACCTGGCCCTGAACGGTTTCTCCCTCGTCCCGGCCGGTGCCGACATCGTCGAAGTCATCGGGGTGAACAAGAATCCGCGGGCCGCCGCGGTTCCGATCATCTCCGATCCGGCCGATCTGCCGCCGGGCGCGATGGTGGTGAGTTATCTTTTCCGGCTCAATTACGCCGACACCCAGGAATTGCAGCAGGTCCTCTCCCAATACCTCGCCGGCATCGGCGGCCAGGCGCCGATTCTCGCCCTCCCGAAATCTTCCAGCCTCCTCATCACGCAGAGCGCGGATGTCCTGCGCAAGCTGGTGGCCATGGTCGAGCAGATCGACGTCGCTCCGGCCGAAGTGACCAGCATCTTCATCAAGCTCGAGCGAGCCGATGCGCAGAAGGTGGTCGACATGTTGAAGGAAATTTTCGACAAGGGCGATCAGCAGCCCGGCCAGCCGGCCGGGCGTCGCGTCCGCGGAGTGATTCCTCCCGGCAACCCGCAACAACAGCAGGTCGCCGAGGACGAAGGCGGGGTCCTGTCGGAGGACTCGCTCATCGTCGGTAAAATCAAGCTCGAAGCCGATGTCCGGACGAACCGGATTCACGTCATCACCCGGCCGATCAATCTTCCGTTCATCGAAAAGCTGATCGCCGAGTTTGATGCCAACGTGGAGTTTGGCCAGCCGGTCGTGCGTCCGTTGAAATACATCGCGGCGGCGGATGTGCTCCAGGTTTTGGTCAATGCCTTGACCGAGCCGGGCGACCAGGGCCAGCAAGGGGGGCAACAGGGGCTGAATCCGAACCAGCGCAACCAGCAACGGAACCAGAATCAGCCTAACAATCAACCGTTGAACAACGACACCACTGGTGCCGGGGGCGAGAGCACCCTCCAGGTCAGCGAGCAGCTCTCGACCGAGCCGACCGACACCACGCCGCAATCCGTCACCGTCGGGAACACCAAGCTGATCGCCGACGCGCGCGCCAACACCATCATCGTTCTCGGCACCCGCGAAGTGGTGGCGAAGGTCTCGAAGATCCTGGACGAGATGGACGTGAAAGCGCCGCAGGTCGCGCTCAGCACGGTCATCGGCGAGCTTACGCTCAATAACACCGAGGAATTCG
This sequence comes from uncultured Verrucomicrobiae bacterium, assembly GCA_963740715.1. Classification (GTDB taxonomy): domain Bacteria; phylum Verrucomicrobiota; class Verrucomicrobiia; order Chthoniobacterales; family UBA10450; genus Palsa-1392. The sequence continues at coordinate 71,223 of CAVUGD010000032.1, forward strand.
GGATCGATTATCTTCTGCAGTTCAAGAAGAACAACATCGCGCAGAGCCCGGATGTCGGGGTCGGCGGCGGCCTCCGGAATACTGGCGCGTCGATCATCGACCCGGCGAGCCTGATCACCTTCCCTGCGTTTAGCGATGCGATTGGCAGCGACGCAGCGGCGCGACCGCCTACGTCGCGGCCGGGAACACGCTGGCCGCGATCGTGCGGGCGCTGGATTCGACCGGGCCGTTTCCGCACCATCTCGCGCCCGACCGTTTTCACGAGTAACAACAAGAAGGCGATCATCGCTTCGGGCCGGGAGATTCCGGTGCCGACGAACACGATTTCCTCCGGAACGAGCACCATTCTTGGGGGGCTTTCTCAGCAGACAAATATCGAGTTCAAGAAGGTCGCGTTGCAGTTGGAGGTGGTCCCACTGATCAACTCCGAGAACGAAGTGTCGCTCGATATTTTGCAGAAGGTCGACAGCGTCGCGGGCACCACCCGGATCGATAACAACGACATTCCCGAACTATCTCGACTCGCTACATCAAGACGACCGTCTCCGCGCCTAACCGATCGACCGTCGTTCTCGGCGGCTTGATCATGGATCGAAACGATCGCGGCCGGAGCGGCTTCCCGATTCTCGATCGCCTGCCGGTCATCGGGGCGCTCTTCAGCACCACGAACAAGACGAAAGAACGCAACGAACTCATCGTGCTCATGCGGCCGGAAGTGACCCTGACGAAACTCGACATGTATCGCCTGCGCGAAAAGCAGGAGAGCAAAACGCATTTCGGTCCCGAGCTGGAAGAAGACGATTGTCCCGATTGCCCGGCAGTGATTGATGGCAAGGCTTTGCCGCCGCCGGATCTTCCGATGGTAAAATAAACTGACCTACGTTATGCGCCGCTTTTTGATCCTGCTTCTGGTTTCGTCCTGCCTCCTGCCGATCTGCTCCCAGGCGGATCGATTTTCGTTCTACACCGATCCCCTGGCTCAGACCGATGAATTCGGGCGTTTGCATCAAAGCCCGCACCTGAATCGGACCGATTTCGCGCCGCGCTACCCGTCGCGTTATGCGTATTACCTGATGCCGGGCGATTTGCTCGTCGCCGACGTGGCCTACGTGGGGGCGCTCCAGACTGCCTTGTATCGGAATGGTTATTATTGCGGCCCGATCGACGGCGTCTTTTCCGCCGAGGTCAGTGTCGCGATCGCGAAGATGCAGAAGAATTACTCCCAGCATGTCACCGGCACTCTGACCCTCGGCGTTCGCCGCGCGCTGCATTTGCCTTAGATTGCAGAATGAGTCCCGCCCTCAGTAAATCACTCGTCGACATCCTGCTCGCCAGCGGCGTGCCGTCGCGGGACGAAGCGAACGAGCTCGCGGCCAATCTCAACGGCGGCTCCTGGACGGCCGACGTCCTCAATTCCGGCAAAGTCGACGAACAACTTTTCCTGAAAGCGATCGGCGATTTCTTCAGTGTCCCGGTCGTTTCGATCGACGCCAAGAGCATCGAGCGCGCGACCCTGCTCGTTTTGCCGAGCCGATTCGTTTTCCAGCACCACATCCTGCCGATCGAGATCAAGGAGAACGCGGTCGTCCTCGCGACCTACGATTTGTTTAACTCGACCGGGCGCCAGCTCGCTTCGCAGTTGCTCGACAAACCGGCCGAGTGGGTCCTCGTCCCGCGCGCGCAAATCCTGCGCGCGATGAAAACGCTCTACGGCGTCGGCGCGGAAACGTTCGACGAAATTCTCAAAACGAACCGCTCGTTTGAAGCGCTCCAGGACATCGAGACCAGCACCGACCTGAACGCCGACGATCCCGAAGCCTCGGTCGTGAAGTTCGTCAACCAGATCATCCGCGAAGCGATCCACGAACGCGCGACCGACATCCACGTCGAGCCGCTCGAAGGCGATCTGCGCATTCGTTACCGGATCGACGGCATCCTGCACGAAGTCGCGGTCCCGCCGCAATTGCGCCTCCTGCAATCGGCCATCATCTCGCGCCTGAAAGTCATGGCGCACATGGACATCGCCGAGCGCCGCCTGCCGCAGGACGGCCGCATCAATCTGCAATCGGCCGAGCAAACGATCGACGTCCGCGTTTCCACCATCCCGACGGTGAACGGCGAATCGATCAGCCTGCGCTTGCTCGCGCGCGATCAGCAAAAGGCCTTCGGTTTCGAACGCCTCGACCTGAGCCCGGAGCAGACGCGGATCATGAAAGCGCTGCTCGCTCAGCCTAACGGAATCGTCCTCGTCACCGGCCCGACCGGCTCGGGCAAATCGACTTCGCTTTATTGTTTCCTCAGCAGCATCAACTCGGTCCAGCGCCGCATCATCACGATCGAGGAACCGGTTGAATACCGTCTTCCGGGCGTCTCGCAGATCGATGTGAAACCGGAGATCGACCTCACTTTCGCGAAAGGCCTGCGCCACATTCTGCGGCAGGATCCGAACGTCGTGATGGTCGGAGAAATTCGCGACGTCGAGACGGCCGACATCTCGATTCGCGCCGCGATGACGGGTCACCTCGTCTTCAGCACCCTGCACACGAACGACGCCGTCGGCGGCATCACCCGTTTGCTCGACATGGACGTCGAGCCGTTCCTCCTCGCCTCGGTCGTGAAAGCGTTTCTGGCCCAGCGACTCGTCCGCACGGTCTGCCCCGATTGCGCGGAGAAGGTCGAATATCCGAAAGAGTATCTCGAGGAGATCAATTTTCCGCTCGAACACGGCGTCACTTTCCGGCGCGGCGCGGGCTGCGAAAATTGCCGTCAAACCGGCTACCAGGGCCGGCTCGCGATCTACGAAATCTGCGTCGTGACCGAGCCGCTCAA
>CAVUGD010000033.1:0-42857 GCA_963740715.1 uncultured Verrucomicrobiae bacterium
CCCCTAGTTTGGCCGTCGTCCCATGGCCAAAGTCTCCGTTAAAAACGTCTACAAAATTTATCCGGGCGAAAAAGGCGGCGACGTGACCGCGGTCAAGGACGTCAGCCTCGAAATCGAGGACCGCGAATTCGTCGTCCTCGTCGGGCCCTCCGGCTGTGGGAAATCCACCACCCTGCGCATGATCGCCGGCCTCGAGGAAATTTCGAAGGGCGACATTTTTATCGGCGACAAGCGGGTCAACGACGTCGCGCCGAAGGACCGCGACATCGCCATGGTCTTCCAGAATTACGCGCTCTACCCGCACATGAGCGTCTTCGACAACCTCGCCTTCGGGCTCAAGCTGCGGAAATTTCCGAAGGCGGAAATCAAGAAGCGGGTGGTCGACGCGGCCAGCATTCTCGGGATCGAAGATCTGCTCGAACGCAAGCCGAAAGCGCTCTCCGGCGGCCAGCGGCAGCGGGTCGCGGTCGGGCGCGCGATCGTTAGGCAACCGAAAGTTTTTCTCTTCGACGAGCCGCTCTCCAATCTCGACGCCAAGATGCGGGTGCAGATGCGGACGGAAATCACCAAGCTGCATCAGCGGCTGCAGGCGACGATGATTTACGTCACGCACGACCAGGTCGAGGCGATGACGATGGGCGACCGGATCGTGGTCATGAATGACGGCATCGTGCAGCAAAACGACGCCCCGCTCGTGCTCTACAACGAGCCGGTGAATCTATTTGTGGCCGGTTTTCTCGGCAGTCCGCCGATGAATTTCATCACTGGCACGCTGAAGGAGGAAGGCGACAAGCTCCGTTTCCGCGAGATCGAGGGCGGCACGATCGACGTCGCCTTTGCAGCCGCCGATCGTCCGGCGGCGCGGGAGTTTGCCGGGAAAAGCGTCGTCCTCGGCATTCGCCCGGAAGATTTGGAAGTGGCGAAGTTCAGCCGCAAGGAAGGGAAAGCGCTCGCGACCGGATTCCCGGCGATCGTCGACATCGTCGAACCGATGGGCGCGGAGACCAATCTCTATCTCCAGACCGGCGCGCACACCCTCGTCTGCCGAAGCCAGGGCGCGCTCGATCACCGCGAGGCGGGCCATCGTTTCCAGTTCGAGATCAACCTGGGAAAGGCTCATCTCTTCGATCCTGCCTCCACGAATCGCATCCGCTAGGGGGCCCTGCTCCCCTAACGGACGCCCTCGCGTCACCGGCGCCGAGATTCGACGCCGGTGACTAATCCTGCCGGGCCCTACCTGGTCAGGACAAAACCGTGCACCACGTTGTCCGGGCCGTAGGAGTATCCCGTTGAAGTACCGTTCGGAGCGATACCGAAGACATAGGGTCCCTGGCCGGGGCCCGTCCCCGCGCCCGGAACATCAAAGGTGATGTATTGGCCATTTGGTCCGCGGACGAAGCCGTGGTTCACATCGGAGTCGTCGACATACCAGCCGGAGATCCCTCCGTGTGGATTGATGCCGAAGGGATATGTTCCCTCAAAGGTGTCCGGAACGCTGCCCGCGCCCGGGGCGTCGAAGCTGGTGAAATTGCCGTTCCTATCCCGCAGAAAACCGTGACTGACGGTGTCCGCGCTGAAATAATTTCCCATGATCTCCCCGCCGGCGGTGAAACCTCCGCCGAAGGTCCCGGCGTCAGCGCCCGGGACGTCGAAGGTCGTGATAACGCCGTTCTTGTCCCGCAGAAAGCCATGACTCAATCCGGCATCATCAAAATAATAACCGGTGATATCGCCGCGCTGGCTGATGGCGAAGCTGAATGTCCCCAAGCCTGGATCCATGCCAGCACCCGGGGCATCGAACGTGGCAAACGTCCCATTCGTCTCCCGCAGGAAACCGTGAGCGGCCCCGTTCGCGTCGGTATAATAGCCGGCGATCTGTCCCCTTGGATTCATGAGGAGCGAGCTGAAAGCGGGGAATGTGGCCACCGCGCCCGGCGCATCGAAGACAGTGATCGTGCCGTTTGGGTAACGGACATAGCCATGCAAGGAACCGTCCGAGCCGATGAAAAATCCTGTGACCGTGCCACTTGGGTTCGCGGAGTAAGCGCGCGTTCCCTGGCCTGCGGCCGTGCCCGCTCCCGGTGCATCAAAGACGGTGTAGTCACCGTTAGATGAACGAATAAATCCGTGACGGGCATCGCCCGCGTCACGCAGAAATCCAACGATCGCGCCGGACGGCGAGACGTTGAAGGGGAAAGTCCCCTGGAACGCCCCCGTGCCCGCCCCCGGTGCGTCAAACGTCGTGACCGTCTGCGCCGAGATGGGGATGGCTCCTGCCAGCGCGAGGAGGAGAGCCAAGACCGGTGCGATTCGGCGATTCCCGGTTGTTTTCCTGACGGATGAGCGCCCGCTTTCGAGGCGCTGACTTTTTGCGAAGTAGGATTGTTTCATACCTCTTCATGCAATAACGGGCCGGAAAACGGCTCATCTCGCGGCGAAATTTCGACCACCGGCTGCGAGCCCTCGTTGCGAGGACTTTGTGACGAGCGCGACCTCCGGATGAGGGAAAATCCGAAAAGCACGCCAGTTCCAAGAGATTGCTTGCGGATGATTGCGCTTCCCGCGTATAAAGAAATCTCCCTTCAACGTCCTTAAAAAAAGGAGATTACAGTGAATCAACGATTACTTGCCGAAATTGGCCGCACCCAACGCCTTGAAATTCTCAACACCCTGAAGCGAACCCGGGGGTTATCCGTCAACCAGCTCGTCGCCAAAATGAAGATGAGCTACATGGGGATCAAGCAGCATTGCCTCACCCTGGAACGCGACGGTTACCTCGACACCTGGCGACGCCCGCAAAAAATGGGGCGGCCCGAAATGGTTTACCGCCTGACCCGCCGGAGCCACGCGCTCTTCCAAGCCGACAGCAACGCGTTCACCCTCGATCTGTTGCAATCCATCGAGGAAATCCACGGGACCAACGCCCCGGAAAAGCTTCTTTATAATCTTTTCGAACGCAAAACCAACGTGCTGAAGGAAAAGGTAAAGGGCGAAACGATCGAGGAACGCGCCAAAGCGCTCGCCACCATCCGGGACGACGAAGGGCACATGTCGCAGTTCGTCAACGTCCCGACCGAAGGCGGCCCGCAGATTCTCGAGTGTCATTCGCCGATCATGAACCTGATCGAAAAATACGAAATCATCGGACGGCTTGAGCAAGAGATGGTGGAGAAGGTTCTGCAAACGCCGGTGCGCCGGGAAGAGACGCGCACCTCCGGCCTCTACGAAGCCGCCTTTTATTTCGCGATCTAACCGCCGGCGCATCTGCGCCGTGTAGAGGCGGGCGTGTCGCCCGCAAACGGCGTTGCTGCAAAAGGCATTCCCGCACCCTCGCCATGGTGCGAATTCAATTCGGTTTGCGGCGGAGCGGACCGCCCACGCGGCCGACACGGCCGCCTCTACACCCTCCGACGGCAAATAGCCCTTTCGCGACCGGCCGTTTTCGATTGATTGACCGATGCCAAGCCAATTCCCCGCCGCCGTCATCGAAAATCTCCAGCCGCTGATCGATGGCGGGCGCTACCCGATCAAGCGGGTCGTGGGCGAAGACGTGGTGGTGGAGGCCGATATTTTCAAGGACGGCCACGATATCGTGGCGGCGTCCCTGAAGTGGCGGGTGGCCGGCCAGGCGAGCTGGCACGAGACCGCCATGAAACCGCTCGAAAACGATCGCTGGCGCGGCATTTTTTCCGTCTACGAAAACGCGCCCTATGAGTACACGGTCGAGGCCTGGACCGATATCTTCGGCGGCTGGCAGCATGAATTTGCGGCCAAATTCGAAGCCGGGCTGGCTAATCTGACGAGCGAGAAACTGGAAGGCGCGGCGCTCCTCGCCGCCGCCGCCAAACGCGCCCGCGGGGCCGACGCGAAACGCTTGCGCGAACTTGCCGAACAGATGCGCGCCGGCACGGATGCGATCGTCAATCGCTTCGCTCATTCCGGCGAATTGGAAGTGCTCATGGCCACCTACGGCGCGCGCTACGGCGCGACCCAATACACCCCGCCGCCCCGCGTGATGGTCGATCGGGTGGCCGCCCGGACCGCGGCCTGGTATGAATTTTTTCCCCGTTGCGCCGAAGGCCGGGCCGATCGCGGTTCGACTTTCCGCGATTGCCTCGAGCGGGTGGACGACGCCAAGGCGATGGGTTTCGACGTCATTTATTTCCCGCCCATCCATCCCATCGGCCTAACGAACCGGAAAGGCCGCAACAATTCCGTCACCTGCCAGCCGGGCGAACCCGGCGTGCCCTATGCGATCGGCAACCGCAACATCGGCGCGCCCAATGGCGGCGGACATAAGGACGTCGAGCCGGCGCTGGGCACGCTCGAAGATTTTGCCTGGCTGGAAAAGGAAATCCGGAGCCGCGGGATGGAGATCGCGCTCGATTTCGCGATCAATTGCTCGCCCGATCATCCCTACGTCGCGGAGCACCCCGAGTGGTTCTACAAACGCCCCGACGGCACGATCAAATACGCCGAGAACCCGCCAAAAAAATACGAGGACATTTACCCGCTCAACTTCCGCTGCCCGAACTGGCAGGAGCTCTGGGATGAGATGACGAGCATCATTCTCTTCTGGGCCGAGCGCGGGGTGCGCATTTTCCGGGTCGATAACCCGCACACCAAGCCGGTCGCCTTCTGGGAATACCTGATCGGAAAAGTGCAGGCGAAATTTCCCGATACCATCTTCCTTTCCGAGGCCTTTACCCGCCCGAAAATGATGAAAGCCCTGGCCAAGGCCGGCTTCACCCAGAGCTACACCTATTTCACCTGGCGGACCGAGAAAGCGGAGTTGGCCGAGTATTTCACCGAGCTGACCCAGACGGAAATGAGCGAATATTTCCGCGGCAATCTCTTCACCAACACGCCCGATATTTTGCCCTTCCATCTCCAGACCGGCGGCCGCCCGATGTTCCAAATCCGCGCCGTGCTCGCGGCCACGCTCTCGAGCGTTTACGGGATCTACAGCGGGTTCGAGCTCTGCGAGAACGCCGCCCTGCCCGGGCGCGAGGAGTATTACGACTCGGAGAAGTACCAACTGAAGGAACGCGACTGGGACGCGCCCGGGAACATCAAAGGCCTGATCACGAAACTGAACCGAATCCGGCGCGAGAACCGGGCGCTGCATTTCTACGACAACCTTCGCTTTCATCCGGCCGCGAACGACCAGCTGCTTTTTTACAGCAAGATGACGCCGGCCCGCGACAGCATCATTCTCGTCATCGTGAATCTCGATCCGCTCTACACGCAGTCGGGCTACGTGGAAGCGCCGATCGAAGACTTCGGCGAAATCGGAGGCGACAGCTACGAAGTGCACGATCTGCTGACCGACGTGCGCTACATCTGGCACGGGAAACAAAACTACGTCGCGCTCCACCCGGGCGTCCAGCCTGCCCATCTCCTGCGCGTCCGGCGGCTCGGAAGTTAGGCCGTCCTGCTAAACACGATGCAAAATCTTGCGAAAATTCACCACGACCTCGTCGTTAGGCTAAGGCAAGTTAGTGAGTAATCGGAGCCGCTCGAGAATGAATGTCAGGTCGTTGATGGTCCCGCCCAGGTCACCACCGTTGAGGTCATACTCGTAGACTTCTACATACTGATCGCCTCGCACGACGCCGTTTTCCAGGAGATCGTAGATCGGGAGCGGCTGGGGCGGCCACGGCATTGAGCGATCAGAGTAAAAGCGCGAATCATAACTGGCATTGATCGCCTGTTCCCCGTGCGGGTAGGTGCGCTTCATAATGAGGCCGGTGTGATCCGACTGTGCTTTGAGGTAAGAGGTGCTGGTTCCAGCGCGGCCATTATCGACCGACAGGACATAGTCTTCGACAAACTTCTGGTCGGTAAGTCCGCCCGTATCGCCCCAGGGATTGCCGGTCGTAAAAATGAGCGGAGTCTTGGGGAAAGCCGCGACAAAACTATCGACAACATGCTGGGCTGCAGTCTGGATCGCCTCCTCCTTATTCGCGTAGCCGGCTGCGATCGCGAGCGCGTTCCAGGCCTCTTCATTCGCGACCGTGTTGGTGACATGGAATTCAATAATCTGCTGCCCCATGCCGGTAATGAAGATTAACGCCACAGTAGGGTTATCATCATAGCGGGCGCCCAGCGCGGCGACAAAGGCATCCCATTTCTTGAGATAATTTGCGTCCGGGAAAGGCATGTCGCTTTCATTGATCCCATCGCCATCCATGTCGAAGGGAAAATGCGTGCAGGGCTTATTCCCCGTATAGATCGCGGGCGCGCTGGTGATGCCGGCGGCCACGCTCAAGGTGAGCTTCTTGCCTGCGGCCGCGACGATGGCGATCGCGCCATCGATATTTGACCAGTCGTAATCTTTCAGCGTATTCGGCTGGACGACGTCCCATTGATCCCGCCAGCGGAAACCATCGACCCACGGCTTCGTCAGATTGTCATTGTTATCGAACTTTCCCAGGTCGTTGCGGAGAAGATCGACGATACCGCCGAAGAACGGCTTCGCACCGGGCGGAGGCGTGGCGGTTGGCGTGGGGGTTGGTGTGGGTGTTGGTGTCGGGGTCAGCGTGGGTGTCGGCCTGGGAGTACGCGTCGGTCTGGGCGTCGGAGTGGGTCTGGGTGTCCGAGTTGGGCTGGGTGCCGACGCCTGAATGAACGTGTCGTCCCCGATCGATGTTTGGGCCTCGAGGTTGAGGCAGGTAAGCAGCAGAGCAAAAAAGAGCGCCAGTATTTTCATCGTAGAAACCTCCCTTTGGATTGGAGCCTTCCCTATGCACTAGGCCGCGTGAACTTGAGGGCAATTGTTTTCCGCGACTGCTGTAAGATTTTCATTGGCGGCGTTTCGCGACTGATTGGGATCCGACAGATCTTCGCCTCGAAGGGAGCACAAATACGATTTGAGCGAAGGATGAACGAGCGCCGCAGACACGTTGTCTCTGTTCCGGTGCATTTGCATCGTCTATGCCCGCGCCTATGCTAACGCCCAATTGAGCATGAAAAGATTCCTTTCCCTGCTCGTCGTCCTTGCGAGCGCCAGTCCCGCACTTGCCCAGGCGCCAGGTCCCGAGCCCGTCCTTCCGCGCACGACTAATATCCTTGAAGCGATGATCGCCGCCGGGCCGGTCATGATCCTGCTTTTCCTCCTCTCGGTTTTTACCGTCATGCTGATCATCGTTTACTTTTTCACCATCCGCCGCGGCGCGGTGGTGAGCAGCGGCTATATGGCCACGGCCGATGCTCTGCTTCGGAAACGCGATTATCTTGGGCTGCTCGCGGTCTCCAATCGTCACGGCGAAGCCATCGCTCGCGTCGTGCAAAAGACGCTCGATTTCATGACGAAAAATCCGAACGCCGAATTCGCCCAGGCGCGCGAGATCGCGGAAACCGAAGGCACCCGGGTCGCGACCAATCTGCACAATCGCGTCACCTACCTCGCCGATATCGCGACGATCGGACCGCTCGTTGGCTTGTTCGGCACCGTCATCGGCATTATTCGCTCTTTCGGCGCGCTCGGTTCGGAGATGGGTCCTTCGCGTTACATCCTGCTTTCGAAAGGAATCAGCGAGGCGCTCATCAATACCTGCGGCGGTCTCTTCATCGGCCTTCTCGCGATGATCTTCTACGCTTTTTTCCGGGGTCGGGCACAACGCCTGATCTCCGATCTCGAGTCGGCCAGCACCCATGTTTTGGCGCTGCTCTCGCTCCAGCCCAGCCGGCGCCGGGAACGCGCTCCGGCCCTGCTCGAAGATGAATTTTGAGCGCCGTTAGGCGTCGAAACCTTTGCCTCCCTCCCGGACGCCGAACCGCCCGATGAATTTCCGCAGCCGCACCGCTTCGCAACATCCCGGCATCCAACTTGCCCCGTTGGTCGACGTTCTCCTCCTGCTCCTGATTTTTTTCCTCGTCACCTGGAACGCGGCCCGAAACGAAAACGAGCTCGACGTCAAAGTCCCGAAAGCCAGTGCCGCGACCGAAAAATCCGCCCCGATCGGCGACGTGATCGTGAATGTGAAAGCGGACGGCAACGTGGTCGTGAATCGCCGCACTCTTTCCGAGGATGACCTAACGACGATGCTCAAAGGCCTCGTCGCGCTCAATCCCGACCAGGCCGTCGTGATCCGCGGTGACGAAACCGGCGCCTACAAATATATTGTCGGCGTGCTCAATGTTTGCAGCCAGGCCGGCGTCACGAACGTCGCCTTCGCGACCGCCAAATGAAGCGGTGGTCGGGCCAGGTCGCGCTTCTCGTCGCGGCGATGATTCTGCTTTCGGCGCGCGGCACGTTGGCCCAGACGCCGACGCCAATTCGCCGCGCTTTGCCGGTGCAGGAGCCGCCCGTGGCGCGAGCGATTCCGGTGGAAACAACCCCGGCGCCCGCCCCCGCTCCCACCATCATGCGCGCGCTGCCGGTGCCGGCCGTGACCGAGGCGATTCCCTCCCCCACGGCGGCGACGCCGCCGACCGACAAGAGCGGGCCAACGGAAAACGCCGAGTCGCCCGCGCAAAACCAGCTCGATTACGCGAACGGACTTTTTGGCCGCAAACTCTACGACCTGGCGGTGCCCGAGTACGAAAAATTTCTCGGGCTTTATCCAAATTCGCCCGATCGCGTGACCGCGCTTTTCTACATGGGCCAGTCTTATCGCGCGCTGAACCGCAGCAACGCCGCTCGCAGCAGTTTTCAAACGGTGGCGCGCGATTTTCCCGAGAGCGAGTTCGCCGGGCCAGCCTCCTACGGCCTCGCGGAAATTTATTTCAACGACAAGGACTACGCCGGAGCGTTGCCCTTCTTCCATCGCGCCGCGGCCAAGGTCAAAGCCTCCGCGCTCGCCCTTTCCGCGCGCTATTTCGAAGCGCGCTGCCTGGAAGAGCTCAATCGCAAAGATGAGGCGCGCGATATCTATCAACAGGTCATCACGGCCACAAATCCGAATCCGTTCCGTGATGACTCGCGGCTTGCGGTCGGCTCCATTTTTCTCGCCGCCGGGCGCAAGGGCGACGCCCTGAAACAATTCGAAGCGCTCGCGGGCGAGACGAGCAAGGCCGCGCTCAAAGCCGAGGCCACGGTGCGCGCCGGCCTCGTCGCGCTCGATCTCGCCCAAGGTGAAAAAGCCGACAAAACCATGACCGCGAAAGCGACCGCGCTTTTGAAAAAGGGTCGCGCGTTACCGGACGCCGGACGCTGGAGCGGAATCGCCGCGGTCGGGTTGCTCCGTCTTGAATACCAGGCCGGCGATTACGCCGCGGCGGTGGCTGATTACCAGAAGAGCAAGGACGACGTCCCGGAAGAAGTGCGGCCCGAGATGATGTTGCTGGCTGCGAACAGCCAGCGGCAACTCGGCCAAATGAAGGAAGCGCAGGCGCTCTACCAGCAGATCATTCAGAAATATCCCGGCCGCGAGGAAGCGAAGGACGCGCGCTACCAGCGACTGATCGGCCTCTACAACGCGAATGATCCGACACTGCGGGCGGAGGTCGACCAATTCCTGAAGGAAAACCCCACCGGCGAACGCGCCGATCAGGCGAAGTTGCTCAAGGCCGAGGCGCTCTATAAAGAAAAAGATTTTGCCGCCGCCGCGACGCTCTATACCGGCCTGCGCGACTCGAAACTGTCGGCCAAGCTGCGCGCCGAAGCGGCCTTCAAACTCGGCTGGTGTTATGTCCAGGCGAAGCAGCTCGACAAGGCGATCGACGCTTTCGCCTATTTTCTTCAGGCGTTTCCCGATCATCCGCAGGTTCCATCCGCGCTCGCCCAGCGCGCCCTCGCGTTTCAGGAAGCCAAACAATACGAGCGCGCCCGGAGCGATCTCGAGCAATTGCTCGTCAGCTTCCCCAAGGCGCGGGAGCGCGAAGCGGCGCTGCAACAAAAAGCGCTCATTCTCGGCCAGACCGACGACAACAAGGGCATGGCCAACACCTTTCAGCAGCTCCTGAAGGAATACCCGAAGACCACCGCCGCGGCGCAGGCGCATTACTACATCGGGAAGTCCGCTTTCGAGGCCAAGGACTACGAAACCACGATCGCGGAACTGAAACAGGCGCGCGAGCTGAACAAGGATCAGTACGGAACTCCGTCGGCGCTCCGCATCATGTCCTCGTATTTCTATCTCAAACAGCGCGATCCGCTGGCCAAAGAGGTCACTGGGTTTTACGAGGCTTCGCCTAACGGACAGGTCCCGGCCGAAATTCTGGAATGGCTCGGACTCGAATACTACAACGCCAAAGATTACCCGCCGGCGGCGAAATACCTCACCGCCCTGAGCAAAAGCGGCAACGTCAGCAGCGTGAAACCGGATTTCTGGTTCTACCTCGGCGATGCCCAGATGAAGCTGAATCAGCCGGCCGACGCCGAGACTTCGCTCCAGAAATTTCTCGAGACGACGACCGATCCGGCCGCGAAAGCGAAAGCGTTGCTGGCGCTGGGCGACGCCAAGATCGGCGCGCACAAACCGGATGACGCGCAAAAAATCGCCGAGGAAATCATGAGCCTGCAACCGGAAGGCCGGGTCAACGCCCAGGCGCGTTTGCTCGCCGGCGAGGTCCAGATGGAGCGGGAGAAATTTGAAGACGCGGGCAAAGCCTTCATGAGCATCGCCCTGCTTTACGACGATCCCGAAATCACGCCGCAAGCGCTCGCCAAGGCGGCCAAGGCCTACCAAAAGGCGGGCAAATCGGACGAAGCCGAGCGCGCCAGTTCGCAGCTGCGCCAGAAATATCCCGATTACGCCGGGGGCTGATGGTCTTTCCGCGATTCAGGAAAACTGGACAGGATTTACAGGATTAACTGGATTGTTTTGGGAAGACCGACACGACATCTCCCAATCCTCTAAATCCTGTCCTCTCTCCTGAATGCCCGCCGCTTAGAGGTGCGGCAGGTAACGCAGAGTCTCGATCGGCAGCGGTGCGAGGAAGTTTTCCGGATCGTCGATTTGCAAAACCGGCTGTGCCAGAACGGCCGCCAAAAAACTCAAATCCGGCGTCGCGGCCAGGCCGGCTTGCGCGGTCAGATGCAGTTGCGCCAATTGCCTAACGACCTGCTCGACATTTTCCCGGCAATTTTTGCTCGAGGTGAAGTGGACCGTGCAAACTCCCGGCGCGGTCGCTTCCAGCTCCGGCGCGAGCGTGCTCGCGTGATGCAGTAAAATTTCAGCGGCGATTTTCTCCTGCGCGAGTGCGCGCGACTTGATGGCCAAACTCAAACAACGCGCCAGCCCCTGGCTCGGTGTCATCCCCACCTTCACCCCGGCCTCGGCTGCGCTGCGCGTGAGCTGGAAAATGGTCGCCTTCGCTTCATCGTTCTCGAGCAGCGCCACCGGCTGCCGATGCAAGCTGCGGCTCATGCCGCAAGGCGGCCTGCAATTCGAAATCGGGCAGATAAAGCGCGGCAAACATGCGGGTAAAATGACTAATGACGAATGACCAATGCCGAAGGAATGACCAAGCTCGAATGACCAAAATGCGTCGCCTGCATCATTTGGCATTCGTCCTTTAGGCATTCCTTCGTCATTTGAAATTGGTCATTAGTCATTCCTAAATCGGCCATCCTCCATTTGTTAGGCTGAGCGCGCTGCAGGCGAATTTTCAGCGCGCCCTGCAAATCGGCCGCCTCCCAATCGAGTTGCGGGAGCGTCCAGCGATTCTCCAGGCTCAGCTTCCACTGCGCGCTGCTGATCATGTTCCGCGGAGTGAAAACCAAAAACGCGGTCGGCGCCGGCTCGACCAGGCGTTGCAGACGATACCAATTGCTCGCCGGAATCTTCTGCAACTCCGCCACCGGGTTGAGCACGAGATCGAGAATGACGAGCGGAAAATTGCCGTCGCGCAGGAGCAGGTCAGCCGCCTGCATGGCCTCGGCGGCGGTGCGGCCACGCACCCAAAGCAGATGGCGCAACGCGCTCTCGCCGATGGACGACGGATCGAAAGAATCGCGCCCATCGATCAGCGCCAAAAAAGATCGATCGCGGCAGGCGCGCTGCAGGAGAGCGGCGATAATCGAGGCGCTGCCGGCGCTGGGCGAGGCGCTGGTCAATTCGGTGATCGCTCCTTTCGTCAGGCCGCCACCCAACTCCTGATCGAAAATCCCCAAACCAGTGACAAGCCGATCGCTTGGCGGCAACTGTTCCTGCGGAAAACGCTCCGCGAGGAGTTTGCGCAGATCGATGATGCTGCTCGCGGCCATGGCAAAGCATGACACAGTCGCTTGATATGTTCAAAAGAACACTTTCAGAGGAGGAGCGCTCTCCTTAACATTGTCATCCCGAGTCGGCGAAGCGCGGCGAGGGACCTCTCTAGCCGGTCTCGACAGTGCTTCCGAGAACGGCATCGCACGTCACTTGTGAGGTCCCTCTCCGTCCTGCGGCGGATCGGGATGACAACCTGAGAGTGAAAGCGGCGCCGTTACTTGGCGGGCGATTGCTTCCGCACCAGCGACGTCATCACGCCCTTGGATCCGCAACTCCCGCGCCGGGAATCAGATCCGGGAACTTTGGGTTCTCGGCTTTCAAATACGGCCGGCCGCGTTCCGTGACGTAGCGTTTCAGCGTCGTCTCGCCATCGATCAGTGCCGCCACGATGTCGCCGTTTTTTGCGGTCTGCCGATCTTCCAGAATCACGATATCGCCATCGAGAATGTGCGCCCCGATCATGGAATCGCCCCGCACCCGCAGGGCAAAGGTGCGGGCGCTGCGGGAGGCGTTCACCGACTCGAGATCGAGCGCGACATGGCCTTCGATATTCTGTTCCGCGAGCGTCGCCATGCCGGCGGGAATTTCCCCGTAAATCGGGATATCGACGACTCGGCTCTGCGGCGCGGCCGTAACCAAAGCTCGCGCCTTGCGGGCGTGACGTTGCAGGAAACCTTTCCGCTCCAGCGCGGCGAGGTATTGCATGACCGAGGTCTGACTCGCGAACCCGAGATGTTCCTGGATCTCGCGCGTGCTCGGAGTGAGACCTTTGGTCCGTTGTTCCGCCTGAATGAATTGCAGGACGTTCTTCTGCCCGGGAGTGAGCATGTGAACATATTGACCGACAAATTTTGGCCGCGCAACCCAAAAATCCCTTTTTTGTTAGGCGACGTTCAGCCGGTGACGCTTCTCCTTCACCTGTTCGCGCAGGCGCGTCAGGTAGGAAATCGAATCGTAAAGCTGGATCAGCTTCTCCAATTCGTTAGGCGAAACTGGTGCCAAACTCGCGCACCCGAGTCGAGCTCGGTTTCGTAGGTGGCGTTCAGTTGCCGCTCGAGTTCTGCCAGTTTCCCTTCCAGCTTCACCCGTTCGCCGCTCAAGAGGGCGCGGGAGAGAGCGCTGCTCGCTTCCCCGCTTTTTAAGAAGCAGGCGATCGACTTCGCGCAGGACCGTTCCGGTGTTCCAGAACAACTCCGCCACCGACGGCGGGACCGGACGGCCCGCGGTCAACTGCGCGCCCTCGAGGGTGAGGAGATGCTGCAGGCGCAATTTCGGATCGCTCAGGACGCGAAACGCTTCATTCAATTCCGCATCGGCCGGCGCCGCGCGGTTGCGGGCGAAATATTTCTCCTTCAGCCGCTCGGGATCGAGCCAGGGCCGACGCGCCTCATCGAGGAGCGCGAAGTAATCGATCATGCCGAGAAGCTCTCGCCGCAGGAACAGTGGGCGACCGCATTCGGGTTCGTGACTTTAAAGCCGCCTTTTTGCAGGTCGTCGCTGTAATCCAGGACCGAGCCGCTCACGAAAAGCGCACTCTTCGGGTCGACCACGACGCGCACGTTTTGCGACTCGACCATGATGTCGCGATTGGCCGGGCCATCGACCAGGTCCATCTTGTATTGCAGCCCGGAACAGCCGCCGCCGATGACCGCAACCCGCAAGGCGCCGTGGGCGCGCCCCTGCTTTTGCAGGAGCGAAGTCAGCTTGCGCGAGGCGTCTTCCGTCACCTTGACGAGACGCTCGTTGCCGATCTTGAATTTGATTTCGCCGTTAGGCGCGGGAGCTGCGGACACGAGGGAATTTACGCCGCTTCCAGGCAGGTTGCCAACCGCGCACCGCGTGGGCACGCTTTTCGCCGGGTAGCGCCCGCATCCTGCGGGCTGGTCGCGGCATTCTGCCGCGACGAACTTTCCCTGGCGCGCCGCGCGCAGGAAGCGCCGCGGGTGGGGCAAAGTGCGGAGCGGGAAGGAAAGTTCGCGACGGTAGAATACCGTCGCCAGCCCACCGGGAGGTGGGCGCTACCCGGATTTTCTAGCTCGTTAGGCTAAAAATCAGGCGGCGCAGGCCAAGGCCGCGGCCTCGTCTCGCGCGCAGGCGGCGAGATGGTCCGCGGCGATCTCGGCCACCGCGGCGAGCGTGCTGACGTGCTGGAATTTCTCCCGCAGCTGCTTGCTCGCGGGCAGGCCCTTGGAATAAGCCATCAAACGCCCGCGCATGGAGCGCATGGCGATGTCTTCGTTCCCGCATTCCTCCACCGCCAGTTCGCAATGCCGCTGGATGAGGGCCCACTTCTCCGCCGGCTCGGGCGGCGGGAGGAGCTGGCCGGTCGCGAGATAATGTTTCGTCTGCGAGAAAATCCAGGGCGAACTCATGGCGGCGCGCCCGATCATCGCGCCGGCGATGCCGGATTCGGCGCGGCGTTTCGCGACATCGGCGGCGTGGAAAAGATCGCCGTTGCCGATGACCGGAATCGAAACCGAGGCTACCACCTGCGCGATCACGTCCCAATCCGCCGCGCCCGAATATCCCTGGGCGCGGGTCCGGCCGTGGACGGCGAGAGCGGCGATGCCTAACGATTCCAAAAGTTTTGCCACGGTCGTGGCGTTGATCGGTGTTCTCATCCCAGCCGATGCGAATTTTGGCCGTGACCGGCAAGGGCGCCACCGCCCTGACGACCGCCTCGGCGACTTTGCCTAACGTCGGGCAATCCTTGAGCAGGGCGGAGCCGCCGTTTTTCGAGACCACTTTATTGACCGGGCACCCGAAGTTGAGATCGATGAAATCCGGCTCGACCCATTCGACCACCTGCCGCGCCGCGTCCGCCATGTGCTCCGGGCTGCCGCCGAAAAGTTGCACGCCGACCGGACGCTCGACCGCATCGAAGTCGAGATACCCGCGGGTGCGATGGTTGCGCCGGAAAACGCCCTCGGAAGAGACAAATTCCGTCACCAGGACATCGGCCCCGCGTTCCTTGCAGAGCTGGCGGAAAATCTTGTCCGACACGCCCGCCATCGGCGCGAGGTAGAGCGGGAATTTTCCGTTGGAAAACCAGGGCAGCATACTCGTTAGGCCATGGCCCCGCTGCCCTGCAAAAGTTGCGCCACTTCGGCCTGCACTCCACCCAGTTCGTCGAGCCGCAGTTGCGGGTCGGGCACGACGAAGACGTCGCCCGTTTTGACGTGCTCGTAAATCAAAACGCGTCCCTTTTCGTTCTCCTCGGTCTGGATTTGCTTGAGGATCTTCTTTCGTTCCAGCATCGCGGCCAGCACATAACAGGAATTGGCGTTGGCGTGATTGGCCGCGGCGACAAGGCGGCGGAAAAGCTCTTCCGCGTTTTCCTTTGGCAAAGGATCGGGCGGCGCGGCCGGGGGCGGCTCGAAGCGCGCCCGCCAAAAAGAAAACGGCTGCAGATTTTCGTTCCGCTGCTGCCAGGCTTCCTCGCTCAAGTCCTGCCGGCGAAAGCCTTCGCCATCGCGAAAAAGAAGGGTGTAAAAATTTTCCCCCTCCGCAAAAGGCTTGCCCGTCACGGCGCAGGCTTCCGCGCGGTGCTGGATCGACCATTCATCTGCCAAGGGATTCATGACGCGCGCAAGTTACGCCAGAGTGCGGCCGGATTAAAGTTAGGCGTCTCGCGATTGGTCGCCCGCAGACGCAGGAGGTAGAGGCCGATGAGGAGGAAGATCAGGTTCGGCGCCCAGGCCGCGGTGACGGGCGAGACGCGGTCGCCTTCCCCGAGCGCGAGGAAAAGATGGGTCAGAAAATTCATCGTAAAGACGAGCCCGATGGCGAGCGCCACGCTGGCGATAATGCCGCGACGCGAAAAGCTGATCCCGAGCGGCCCGGCCATGAGGGCGACGACGAAACAAGTCCAGGGCAACGCCCAGCGGTATTGCAGTTGGGTCCGGAACGGGGCCAGCAGCGTCTGGGGAAAATCGGAATTGTAGCGCAGATATTCCTGCAACTCGGAGATGCCGAGGAAATCCGGGCGGATGTTGGCGCTGTCCAGGCGGTAGGGCGTTTCACTCCAGCCGGAGATCGTTTCACTCCCGACCAGCCTGTCCTGCGTGATGTTTCCCGCCGCGTCGTAATCGACCACTTTTACTCTCTCCAACCGCCAGGTTTTCGTGGCTGGCTCGTAGAAGGCGTCAGTCGCGATGTAGTTGCGGGTAATATTTTCGTCGGCGTCCTGTTGCACCACCTGGACGCCGCTGAATTGATTCGAGCCCGGTCGAAAGCGCGCGATATACCAGGTGCGATTGTCGGTGCGATTGCGAAAGACCTGGCCGCTGATCGTCGTCTCGCGCGGTCCGTTTCGGCTCAAGACCCGTTCGAGAAATTTCTTCCGCGCCAGCTCGGCGTGGGCGGCGAGGGAAGAGTTGAGAGCGAAGGCCGCTGCCGTCGTTAACAAACCCATCATGAGCAAGGGCAAAAGCAGTCGCGGGACGCTCACGCCCGAAGTCAGCATCGAGACGATCTCGTTCGCGCGCGACATTCGGCCGAGGGAAAAAAGGAGAGCGAGGAGAAGGGAAACGGGCAGGAGAATAACGAGCACCTGCGGGATCTGGGTCCAATAATATTGCGCCACCAGCCAGAGCGGCGCCCGTTCGTCAAAGATGGTCGCGCTGTTATCGCTGATGTCGAAGATGAGCCAGATGGCGAGGAAGCCGAGGATGCAATAGACGTAGGGCTGGAGGAAATTCCGGAGGATGTAGCGGTCGAGAAGTCTCACAGGATTCGAAGCGTTTTGCAGTTACCGAATGGCGCTTAAGTTGGCGGCCGGCATGATTGCGCTCAAAGATTCCCTCGGCAGCGACTTTGTCGAGCGCGTGCGGTCGATTTTTGCCGAGGGCGGCCTCCTCGCCCAGGCGCGCAATTTCGAATACCGCCCGCAGCAACAGGAGATGGCTGCCGCCGTCGCGCGGACCTTGGAAGAGGAGAAACACCTCGTCGTCGAAGCCGGCACCGGAGTCGGCAAATCGCTCGCTTACCTCATCCCCGCGACGCTTTTCGCGCTCGAGAATAAGAAAAAGGCGATCATCTCGACCCACACGATCAACCTCCAGGAACAGCTCATTTACAAAGACATCCCGATCGTGAAAAAGATTCTGCCGATCGAGTTCGAGGCCGCGCTCATGAAAGGGCGGCAGAATTATCTTTGTCCGCGCCGGCTGGAACGCGCGATCCAGAGCGCGAACGAGCTTTTCAACACGACCGAGCAGGCGGACCTGGCGCGGCTGGCCGATTGGGCGCGGACCACGACCGACGGAACGTTGAGCGATCTGCCGATCGAGCCGGATCCGAAAGTCTGGGTCCAGGTTTGCAGCGAAGCGCACCTCTGCACCGCGAAAACATGCGGACAAAATCCGCGCTGTTTTTTCCAACAGGCGCGCAAACGCCTGCTCTCGGCCGACGTGGTCGTGATCAATCACACCCTGCTCTTCATGTTGTTAGGCAGTCCGGAGGAACAGGAGGACCGCGAGGAAGGCTATCTTTTCCCTAACGACTTCATCATTTTCGACGAAGCCCATACCGTCGAGCAGGTGGCCTCGCGCCAGATCGGGATCGGAATTTCGCAGTACGGATTGCGCGCCACCATCCAGCGGCTCTACAACGCGCGCTCGAAGAAGGGCCTTTTCACCGTCACGCGCGACGCGGCGGGCGTGACGCTGGCGGCGTCGCTGGTCGAGGAGGCCGACCGATTTTTCAACGCGATCGATGAACGGGCCAACTTCAAAAAAGGCCGCGAATGCCGGGTGCGGGAAGCGGATTTCGTCGACGACCAAATCACCGGGCGGCTCGCGGCGTTGCAGGCGCGCATCATCGAGGTGGTGCGCAAAACCGAGGATGAGTTCCTCAAGGCCGAGCTGACCGAACTCGGGCGGCGCATCGCCGACGCGCGCGAAGGGATCTCCGATTTTCCTCCAGCAAAGCGCGGAGGAGTATGTCTACTGGATCGAGCGCACGGGCAAAACGGCCCAGAACATCACGCTCAACGCCGCGCCCGTCGACATCGCGCCCGTCTTGCGCCGCATGCTTTTCCGCGACGGGTGCACCAGCGTGATGACAAGCGCGACGCTCGCGGTCGGCCGGCCCGACCTGCTTTATTTCCGCCGCCGGATCGGCGCGGACGAGGCCGAGCCGTTGCAGCTCGGGAGCCCGTTTGATTTTGAAAAGCAAATGAAGGTCTTCGTCGTCCGCAAAATGCCGGACCCGCGCGACGAGAGCTACGCCGGCGCGCTCGCGGAATGGGTCGCGCGCTTTGTCGAGGACACGGATGGCCGCGCCTTCGTCCTTTTCACCAGCTACCGCACGATGCAGCTCCTGGCCGAGGAAATGGAACCGTTCTTCGTTAGGCAAAAAATGAATCTGCTCGTGCAGGGCAAAGGCGCGCCGCGCAGCCAGCTCCTCGAGCTCTTTAAAAACACGCCGCGCAGCGTGCTCTTCGGGACCGACAGTTTTTGGATGGGCGTGGACGTGCCGGGCGACGCGCTTTCCAATGTCATCATCACCCGCCTGCCTTTCGCGGTGCCCGATCATCCGCTGACCGAGGCCAAGCTCGAGCTCATCCAGGCGCGGGGCGGCGACGCCTTTACCGAATACTCGCTCCCGGAAGCGATCCTGAAATTTCGCCAGGGCGTCGGGCGCCTGATCCGGACGAAGAGCGACAGCGGCATCGTCGTCGTGCTCGATAACCGGATCGTGACCAAAACCTACGGCCGCGCTTTTTTGAAAGCGCTGCCCGAGTGTCCGGTAAAGATCCTCTGAGCGAAACCTAGGGCGACGACCCCAAAATTTTGAGGAGGAGATTTTCTTTTTGAGTTCTGTTATTTTGTCGCCGTGCCGCGCTTCGTTCTTCGCACCTTCCTCGCGATCGTTGCCGCCTTCCTTGCCGGAATGGCCATCGGCCGCTACACCCTGCCCCGCCCCTTTGACCTCTCCACCACCGTCGCGGATGAAGTTCGTTCGTTAGGCGACAACCAGGGACCGGTCCGGCTCGTCACCGGTCCCGGCGTCACCCCGGTGCACAAGACCTCGCGCGAGCGCGACGCGGCAGGAGTTTCGACAGAAACCATCATCGCCGGCCTGAAGAACGCGATGGCCCGTCCTTCCGATCGCCGCAACTATGTCGAGGTCAGTAAATTGATCGACTCGCTCGATCCAAAAAACGTCCGGCCGGTCCTCGATGCTTTCCAGGGCCTGCCCAATCAGCGCGAGAAATCCATCTATCTCGAGCATGCTGGTGGGCCGCTGGGCCGAGGGCGAACCGCAGGCGGCGCTCGCCTACGCCCAAACCAACGGCACTCCGTCCGATCGCCGCGCGATGGTCGCGGCCGCGGTCCGTTCCTGGGCGGAAAAAGATGCGACCGCGGCCAACGTCTGGGTCCTGCAAATGCCGCCGGGCCAGGACCGCGATCGCGCCCTGCAATCGGTCGTCTCTTCTCTCGCCGACACCAATCCCGAGGCCGCGCTCGCCATGCTGCAAAGCCTTCCCGCCTCCGGGCACAGCCGGCAAAATTTCTACTGGCCGATTTTTTCCCGCTGGGCCAGCACCGATCCGATCACCGCTTCGCAGCGGGCCGCGCAACTGCCGCCCGGCTCCGGCCACGACAACGCCATCCAGGTCGTCGCCTCGACCTGGGCGAGCCAGGACGCGCAGGCCGCGTTCGCCTGGGCCAACAGCTTGCCGCCCAACCAAAGTCGGGACAACGCGCTCCAAACCGTCCTTTCCTCCTGGGCGAACAAGGATCCGCAGGAAGCTTCCCGCATGATCACTGGTCTGCCATCCGGCTCCACCCGCGATCGCGCGACTGGTAACATCGCGCGACAATGGGCCCAGAACGATCCCACCGCCGCGCTCGCCTGGACTCAGGACTTGCCGGCGAGCGAAGGAAAAAATCGCGCCCTGCAAAATGTTCTCTCGAGCTGGGCGCAGAGCGATCCGAATGCGGCCGCGGACTACGTCGCCGCGTTGCCGATCGGGAAAATGCAGGAGGACGCGGTCAAGTCGATCGCGCGCCAGCTCGCCACCGCCGATGTGCCGACCGCGCTGGAATGGGCGCAAAAACTTCCCGACGGCGCAACGCGGCAGAACGCGCTGAACCCGATCGTCGCGCAATGGAGCGAGACGGACCCGGCGAGCGCGGCGGAGTTTGCCCTGCGCAGCACGCGCGGCGAGACGCGGCAAAATCTGCTCGACAGTATTTCGCGCCAGTGGGCGCAGAACGACCCGCAGGCGGCGCTCAATTGGGCGCAAGGTCTGTCCGATCCCGCGGCGCGCAACTCCGCCCTGCCCAACATTATTTCCTCGGTCGCGGAAAGCGATCCGCAGCGCGCGGCGCAAATGCTGATCCGCCTCTCGGGCGAGACGCAAACGACCGCCGCGACGGCCGTGATGTCGCAATGGGCGGCGACCGATCCGCAGGCCGCCGGCACCTGGGCAGCTGCATTTCCCGAGGGCAAAACGCGCGCGCAGGTTTTCGAAAACCTGATCGGTCGCTGGGCCGGAAGTGATCCCGAGGCGGCGGCGAGTTGGCTGGGAAATTTGGCCGACAGCCCTTCGCGCGATCGGGCGGTGAGCGCTTTTGCCGGCCGGATCCGAACGTCCGATCCCTCGGCGGCGGTGCAATGGGCGGCGACGATCGGCGACGACAACCTGCGCAACAGCCAGATGGAATCGACCGCGCGCGCCTGGTTGAAAGCCGATCCGCGAAATGCCTCGGCCTGGATTTCGAATTCATCGCTGCCCGACGATACCAAGTCGCGCCTGCTAAGCCCGGGCGGGTAACGTGGAGGGACGACCGCCGTGTCGTCCGTGTTTGGTGAGGGGGCGTGGCAGATAGAAACACGGACGGGACGGCGCCCGTCCCTCCAGCGCGCTGGCGAGACCTTCGGTATATGTTCTGTTGAACATATTCTACTCCGGTCTTAATTTCGCGGCGTGCCGAGCCGCCAAGCGACCAAACAAACCTCTCTCCGGGCCGCCGAACGCGCCAAAGAGCTCGCTCACATTCTCGCCATCCTGCACAAATGGGGCGTCCACACCCTGGGCGATCTCGCCGCTCTCCAGCCCGACCCACTCGGCGCGCGCCTCGGCCCGACCGCGGTCCGGCTCTGGGAACAGGCGAGCGGCCGGGCTACCCGGCTGCTCCGACTCGTTAGGCCAGCGGAGGTTTTCCGCGAGGAAATCGAATTCGAGTACGAGATCGAAACGGCCGAGCCGCTTCTTTTTGTCCTGCGCCGATTTCTGGAACAACTCACGCTTGCGTCTCGGCGCGCTTTACCTGGTCGCGCAGGAGCTCACCTTCCGCCTCACGTTTGCGAACAAATCGCACTACGAGCATCGCTTTCACATTCCCGATCCGACCAACTCGGTCGAGATTTTGTTCCGCCTCCTCCAGGCGCATCTCGAAACTTTCCGGGCCGAATACCCGATCGTGGCGGTTTCCCTGGAGGCCGCGGTCGCCCAGCCGGCGCGGCAACAGTTTCAGCTCTTCGAGACGCCGTTGCGCGACCCGGGCCGGCTCCAGGAAACGCTCACCCGCCTCACGGGATTGTTAGGCAAAGAGCGCGTCGGGCGACCCGGTCCTGGAGGATTCGCATCGGCCCGATGCGTTTCATCTCGAGGCTTTTGCCTGGGAACTGCCGGCCGAGCCTAACGAACCAGACACGATGATCGGGCCCGGCTTTGCGCCGCCTGCGCGCGGGATCGCGCCGCGCGCGCCCGGCGCTTCCGTGGTCGCGACGGCAGGGACCATATCGCAGCTCGGGCGATTGGTGGGACCGAAAAACATGGGAGCGAACGGAGTGGGATTTGCAGTTTGCCGACGGCGTTCTTTGTCGGGTGCAGGAACAAGCGAACGGCTGGGAAGTCGAGGGAATTTATGACTGAGAGGAGCGCTTCTGTCGTACGTTGAACTCCGCGCCTGCAGCGCCTTCAGTTTTCTCCGGGGCGCTTCTTTCCCCGAGCAACTGGCCGAGCGCGCGGCCGAGCTCGAGTTGCCCGCCGTCGCCCTGCTCGATCGCAACGGCGTCTATGGCTCGCAGCGTTTTTCCGTCGCCGGTCGCGAGCACGGGGTGCGGGCGATCGTCGGCTCCGATCTCACGATGGAAGACGGCGCGATTCAACCCGTCCTGGTCGAGAACCGAACCGGCTACGAGAATCTTTGTTCCCTCCTGACCGAGGCCCACCTCCGGAGCGAAAAAGGAAGCTGTGCCGTCCGCTACGCGGAGCTGGAGAAATTTTCCGCCGGGCTGATCGCGCTCTTTTCTGAGGGGATGTCGCATCAGACTCCGGGGAGCACGGGCGTCAGCCCGTCGTTTGCGGCGGTGTCTCACCGCGCAAACTTCTGCGCGGGCATCGCGCGGCCGCAATAGAAAGTTCGCCGCGGCAGACTGCCGCGACGCGACCCGCGAGACGCGTGCGCTCCCCGGAATTCTGACGACCGCGCGCGACGGTTGCTCGACATTTTTGGCCGCGAACGGATCTACGTCGAAATCCAGCGCCATCTCGTGAGGGGCGAAGAACGCCGCAATCGCCGCCTGATCGATCTCGCCGCGCAGCATCGCCTTCCCTTGCTCGCGACCAATGGCGTCCAGCATGCCACCCCGCTCGGGCGCGAGGTGCTCGATGTTTTTACCTGCATCCGCGAACACACCCACCTCGACGCCGCCGGCACTCGCCTAACGAATAACGCGGAACGTCACCTGAAGAGCGCGGCGGAAATGAAAGCGCTCTTCCGCGATCAGCCGGAAGCGGTCGCCAATACCGTCCGCCTCGCCGAGCGGCTCCAGTTTTCGCTCGAGAACATCGGTTACCACTTCCCCGATTACTCGGTCCCGGAAGGGCATTCGATGGATACCTTCCTGCGCACACTCGTCCTCTTCGGCGCGCAGCAGCGCTACGAATCGATCTCCCAGAAAGTGAAACGCCAGCTCGAGTTTGAGCTCAACCTCATCATCCGGCTCGGGTTCTCCGGCTATTTTTTGATCGTCTGGGACATCGTCAATTTCTGCCGGGAAAACAACATCATGGTCCAGGGCCGCGGGAGCGCGGCGAACAGCGCGGTTTGTTTTTGTCTCGGGATCACCCCGGTCGATCCGGTGAGCAACAATCTCGTCTTCGAGCGTTTCCTGAACGAAAGCCGCAAAGGCTGGCCCGACATCGATCTCGATCTCCCGAGCGGCGACCGGCGGGAGAGCGTCATCCAGGAAATCTACCGGCGTTACGGGAAACACGGCGCGGCCATGACCGCGAACGTGATCACTTATCGCGGGCGGAGCGCGGCGCGCGAGATCGGGAAGGCGCTCAATTTCGCGCCTAACATTCTCGACCGTTTCTCGCACCTCTTTGCGAACGGCGATTTTCCGCACACCCTCGATCTCGAGGCGCAGATCGAGCAATCGGGTTTGCCGAAGGCGCATCCGCGCATGCCCGCGTTCGTTAGGCTTTATCAGTCGATCTACGGTTTGCCGCGCCATCTCGGGCAGCACTCCGGCGGGATGATCATCTGCCGGGACAAACTCAGCTCCTTCGTCCCGCTGGAGAACGCCTCCATGCCCGGCCGGGTCGTGGCGCAATGGGACAAGGACGATTGCGAAGATCTCGGGATCGTGAAAGTCGACTTGTTAGGCCTGGGCATGATGTCGGTCATGCAGGACACCTTCGAGCTCTGCCGGGAACGCGGACGACCGCTCGACCTCGCGCACATTCCGAAGGACGACGCCGCCACTTACGAGATGATGCAGAAAGCGGACACGATCGGCGTTTTCCAGATCGAGAGCCGGGCCCAGATGGCGACCCTGCCGCGGATGAAACCGAAATGTTTTTACGATGTCGTGATCGAGGTTGCGATCATTCGCCCGGGGCCGATCCAGGGCGACATGGTCCATCCTTACCTGAACCGGCGGGCGGGCCGCGAGCCGGTGACGTATTTCGACGAGCGTTTGAAACCGATTCTCGAGCGCACGCTGGGCGTGCCGCTTTTCCAGGAGCAGATGCTCAAGATCGCGATGATCATGGCCGATTTTTCCGGCGCGGAAGCGGAGGAATTGCGGCGCGCGCTCAGCTTTCATCGCTCGGTCGAGCGGATGGAAAAGGTGAGCCTCAAACTGCGGGCCGGGATGGAGAAAAAGGGCGTCGCGCCCGAGATCATCCTCAAGATCATCCAGTCGATCAGCTCCTTTGCGCTCTACGGATTTCCGGAATCGCACGCGATCAGTTTTGCGATTCTCGCCTATGGGAGCGCCTATCTGAAAGTGCATCGCGCGGCGGAGTTTTACGCCAGCCTGCTCAACAATCAGCCGATGGGGTTTTATGCCCCGGCCACGATCGTGAAAGACGCGCGCCGGCATGGAATCCGGATGCGGCCGGTTTGTGTGGCGGAATCGGAATGGCGTTGCGCGGTCGAGTCGGAGGAGGTGGTGCGGCTCGGGTTTTGCGTCGTGAACGGACTGCGGCAGGAGCATGGCGAGGAGATCGTGAGGCAGCGCGCGCTGCGGCCGTTTGGATCGCTCGAGGATTTCAAGCAGCGAGTTCGCCTAACGAAAGAGGAACTGCGGACTTTGGCGGAACTCGGGGCGCTCAATTTCCTGGCGGAACATCGGCGCGGGGCGATGTGGGAAGTGGAGGAGCCGCTGCCCGAGGCGCTCTTCGCTGTAGCCGGGGGCGCTGACCCCGGCAATCCCGCGGCCAGACTCATAGCTCCGGGGTCAACGCCCCCGGCTACAGCCCGCTTGCTCCGATGACGCTGCCGGAACGGGTGCAGGCGGATTATGCCGCGATGAACCTGACGACCGGGCCGCATCCGATGAAGTTGCTGCGCGAACAGTTGCCTAACGTCTGGCGGGCGAGCGACCTGGTCGAAGCAAAGCATGGCGCGACGGTCGAGATCGCGGGGAACGTGATCTGCCGGCAGCGGCCGGGAACGGCGAAGGGATTTGTCTTCATCAGCCTGGAGGATGAGACCGGGGTGGCGAATGCGATCGTGACGCCGGATTTGTTTGAGCGCATTCGGCTGGTGATCACGGAGGAGCCGTTTCTGCTCATCGAAGGCGAAGTGCAGAACACGGATAACGTCGTGCTGGTGAAGGCGCGAAAAATCCGACCGCTGCCGCATGCACAACTTGCCGGAAGCGAGTCGCACGATTTTCATTAGGCGCGATGAGACGCGTGCGCGCCGCCTAAATCTTGTCATCCCGAGCCGCCGCAGGACGGCGAGGGACCTCACAAGCGGCGAAAAAGCTCCACTGACAGATCGATCCAGCGCGGATTGAGCGTTTCCACGAGCGCGTTCTTTTTACTCCGACGCCAGCCTTTTATTTGCTTCTCGCGCGTGATGGCGTCGTCGATCTGGCCGTAGGTTTCGTGATAGACGAGGTGCGTCACGCGATACGTCTTGGTGAAGCCTTTGCATTCGCCGTGTTGGTGTTCCCAGACGCGGCGTTCGAGATCGTTTGTTACGCCGGTGTAGAGGACGACTCGGCTTAGGTTCGTCATCATATAGACGTAGTAGGCCTTCACGACGCTTGGGAGGTCCCTCGCCGTCCTGCGGCGGCTCGGGATGACAAATCTTTTTTTAATGACAGCCGCAGCCCGAGCCGCAACCACCACCACCGCCGACGGTCCCGACTGACGGACCGATCGAACTGCCGACCACATGCACGCCGTAGCCGCCGGAGATGACGCGCTTGACCGGTTCGCCCGTCTCAGGATCAACCCGGAGCGGCTCGTCTTTCATGCTCTGTTTCACCTCGAAGCGGCGGATCGGCTTCTTCGTGTCGGTGGTTTCGTAAACGTAAGTTGGCATAACGAATTACTCTCCAGTTTTCCCGGCCGGTTTCGGCTCGGCCGGTTTTTCGGTCGATTGTTTTTCCGGCTCCATCCACTCCGTATGAAACGAGCCCGGCTTGTCGACTCGCTCGTAGGTGTGCGCGCCGAAGAAATCGCGCTGCGCCTGCAACAAATTCGAGGGCAGCCGCGCCTGCCGGTAGCTGTCGAAATAAGCGAGCGACGCGCTGAAAGCGGGCACCGCCACGCCCTGCCCGATCGCCGTTGCCACCGCAATGCGCCAGTTGTGCTGGGTCTTCTGGATGATCTCGGTGAAATAGGAATCGAGGAGCAGATTGTGCAGCGCCGGATTGCGCCCGTAGGCTTCGACGATGCGGTTGAGAAATTTCGCCCGGATGATGCAGCCGCCCCGCCAGATGGTCGCGATGTCGCCAAAATTCAGGTTCCAGTCGAACTCCTTGCTCGCCGCGCCTAACAATTCCATGCCCTGCGCGTAGGAGACGATCTTGGAGGCGTAAAGCGCGTCGCGCACCGCACCGATCAGCTCGTCGCGCTTCCCGCTGAACTTCTCGACCGTCGGCTGCGGCAAAATCTCCGCGGCCTTGACCCGCTCCTCTTTGCGCGAGGAAATGACGCGCGCTTCGACCGCGGCGTTGATCGTGGAAATGACGACCGACTGGCGGATGGCGGATTGCAGGGTCCAGATGCCGGTCCCTTTCTGGCCGGCCTTGTCGAGGATGACGTCGACCAGCGCTTTGCCGGTGTCGGGATCTTTCTTGCGAAAGATCTGGGCGGTGATGTCGATCAGGTAGCTGTCGAGATCGCCGCGGTTCCATTCCGAAAAAATATCGGCCAGCTCGTCGGTCGTTAGGCCAAGAACGCCGCTGAGAATTGCATAGGCCTCGCAGATCAACTGCATGTCGCCGTACTCGATCCCGTTGTGCACCATCTTGACGTAGTGCCCGGCCCCGTCCGGCCCCATGTAGCGCACGCAGGGCTCGCCATCCACGACTGCCGCGATCTTGGTGAAGATCGGCGCAATAATGTCCCACGAGGCGCGCGGGCCGCCCGGCATGAGCGACGGTCCTTTGAGCGCGCCTTCTTCGCCGCCGGAGACGCCGCAGCCGACAAAGTGAATGCCCTGGGCCTCGAGCTCCTTGCAGCGGCGCTGGGTATCGGTGAAAAGCGAGTTGCCGCCGTCGATGATGACGTCGCCCTTCTCGAGGAGCGGGACGAGCTGGCCGATGACGGCGTCGACCGGCGCGCCGGCCTTGACCATGATCATGGCTTTGCGCGGACGTTGCAGGGCGCCGACAAATTCTTCCATCGTCGTGGTCGGCTGGATATTTTTTCCCTTGGCGCGATTGGCGGCGAATTTCTCCGTCACCGCGGTGGTTCGATTGTAGACCGCGACCTGGAAACCCTTCGACTCCATGTTGAGGACGAGGTTTTCGCCCATGACGGCGAGGCCGATCAGGCCAATATCACATTGATTCGGTTTCATTTTCGGTTTCTCCTGAGTGCGTCCGTGCCCTGACCAGAGAGGGTGCAGGCGCGCTTCAGCAGATGGCAACTTGGCATTCGCAAATCCTTATCACAACCAGCGCACTGCAAGAACGGCCGAATAATTGGAACGGCAAGGCCGGGGCGTCGGTCGATTTCTGGGGCGTGGTCCGCGCGCTGGAGGAGGGCCGCGAGATTTCCGGGATCGAGTACGAAGCGCACCAGACGATGGCGCAGCACCAATTGGAAACGATCGCGGACGAGGCGCGGAGCAAATTTGCCCTCGAGGATGTGGTCCTGGAACACCGCGTCGGCTGGGTCGCGGCCGGCGAAGCGTCCCTTTTCCTGCGGGTGGCGAGCGCCCACCGCGGGGCGGCTTTCGAGGCGAGCGCGTGGATCGTGGCCGAGTTGAAGAAAAGGGTCCCGATCTGGAAAAAACCAGTTTTCGTTAGGCCGGAGACTCTGGGAGCGACTTCATGAACTGGGCCAACCGTCTCACCCTCGGCCGGCTCGTGCTGACCGTTCTCTTCGTCCTCGCTCTCAGCTCGCTCTGGACTTATGGGCGCACGATTGCGCTCATCCTTTTCGTCCTCGCCGGGATCAGCGATTATTTCGACGGCGAGATCGCGCGCCGTTACGGGATCGTGACCAATTTCGGCAAACTGATGGATCCGCTGGTCGACAAGGTGATGATGTCGGCCGCCTTCATTTGCCTGGTCCCGCTCGAGGCGGTGCCGGCCTGGGTGGCGACGATCGTGGTGGCGCGCGATTTTCTCATCACCGGCCTGCGGCTGCTGGCTTCCTCCGAAGGGAAAATTCTCCCGGCGGAGAAACTCGGCAAGCACAAGACCTCGTGGCAAATCAGCACGGTGGTCTTTTTTCTCCTCCTCCTCTCCGTGCGAGAGATGCGCCCGGGAATAGAGGAAACCGGCTGGTGGCAAATCGCCTGGCGCTACGGCGGCAATACCCTGCTCTGGATTACGATCGGCCTAACGATTTACTCGGGCCTGGGCTATCTCTGGCGCCATCGCGCTCTCGTCCGCGCCTAGAAGAAGCTCTGCGGGACTTCGATTTTGTCGCCCGGCTGAAGCTTCGGGTCGAGGCCGGGCTCTTTCCGAATCTGCCGCACGTCGATGACCTTCGCTTCGCTGCCGCGAAGCAGACGGACGCGTTTCTGGTCGGCGAAATCATTGAACCCACCAGCCGCGTTGATCGCGGTCAGGAGGGTCATGTCTTCGGTGTAAGAGACACGATTGGGGGCGCGCACGGCGCCACCGACGTTGACGAAGCGCGACTGCGGCTGCATCACGATCGTGATGGTCGGATTGGTGAAAATGCGGGCATTTCTGTAACCGCCCTCGATCGCGCTCCCGAGTTGCGAGGGAGTCAGTCCCTCGGCCCGCACCTTGTTGATGTAGGGCATGTTGAGCATGCCGTTGGCATCGACGGTGTAGACGTTGTTGACCTGGGCTTGCTCTTCGGACGGAACGCCGCTGATGCGCAACTCCACCGGGTCGCCCGGGCGGAGCACAGAATCGGCCAAGGCAAACGGCGCGCAGGCCGCGAGGAGGACAAATGCGAGAAACGGAATGCGCATGCTAGTATTCCTCGGAACCGCCGGCACCGTTTCTGGTCGCGGCGGCAGTGCGCGGATCACGACGTTTTGATTTACGATCGCCGCCGTGGGTCGGGTAATAGCCGTAGTAGCTGGTGTAGTAATAATAGTTTTGGTCGTGTTTCAGATCGACATTATTCAGCACCACGCCCAGCACGCTGCCCCCGACTCCGATGATCGCCTGTTTCACCCGGGTCAACATGGCCCGGGGAAAACGGCGGTGCTGCACGATGATGATGGTCTGGTCGACTTCGCTCGCCAGGACCGACGCGTCGCTCACGCCGAGCATGGGAGGCGAATCAAACAGGATCATGTCGTAGCGCCCCTTGAGTTCCGCGATCAGGTCCGACATCCGCTGCGAGTTGAGAATTCCGACCGCGTCGGAGGGCAGGACACCGCTCGGAATGAGCGAAAGGTTCTCGACCTTGGTCGGGTAAATCACCTCCTCGAGCGGGATCTCAGTCGTCAGATAATTCGTTAGGCCCTTTTTCGGTTCGAGATCAAAGAGGGTGTGCTGGACCGGCCGGCGCAGATCCGCGTCCACCACCAGGGTGGAATAGCCGCCCTGCGCGCAGATGAAGGCGAGATTGGCGAGGGTGGTCGATTTTCCCTCGCCCGGACCGCCGCTGACGAGCGAGATGGTGTTGGAGTCGGGGCTTTTGCGGTTGAACTCGATGTTGGTGCGCAGGATGCGATAGGCCTCCGCGTCGGGAGTATCGCCGCCTTCCCGGGCGAGGAGCCCGATATTCTGCGGAATGATCGCGAGGACCGGCACGCCGAGGAGGGTCTCGACGTCTTCCATCGTCTTCACGCTGGTGTCGAGATACTCGATGAAAAATGCGAGCCCGATGCCGAGGACGAGACCGACGAGCGCACCGAGCGCCATGTTCAAGGCGACACGCGGCCGGGCCGGGCTCGGGGCCGGTTCCGCGACCTGCTTCACGCTCACGGCCTGGCGCGGCATCGCCATTTCCATCGTCTGGGTCTGGGCGCGGAGCCGCACCCCGTCACGCAGGCTCTTCTCCTTGATGTAGGCATTCTTGGCCCGGACGTAATTCGCGCTCAGGTTTTTCTGGGCGAGCTGCGCTTCGTTGATGTCGGTCAGCCGCTTCTTCAATTGGTCCCGGGTCGCCTGGGCGGAATTGAGGTTGCGTTTGAGCGCATCGCGCACGCTCGTGACTTGCTCCTCGAGTTGGCGGACGTAGACCGCCTTGGTCGCGCGCAGCGCCTTGACCTTGGGATGGTTTTCCCCGAGCCCGGAATTCAAGAGCTGCGCTTCGTTGGCGACGGCTTCTTGATAGTTAGGCAAAATTTTCAGGACGGTTGGGTCCTGGATGTTGAGTGTCGGCATCATCCGCATCAGGTCGTCGCCCTTGAGGGTCTCGATCTGCGCCAGCTTGGCCGTGAGCGAGGCAACATTGGTTTCGGCGTCGTTCACTTCGCCTTCCTGTTTGACGACGTTGGTATTGGCGGCGGTCAACGAGTCCTCCGTGCCCTCGGGATTGAGATCGATGATGTGCTCTTCGTCGCGGATGCGGGCGACTTCCTTGGCCGCTTCTTCCACCCTGCGATCTTCCTTCGCCACCTCCTCGTTCATCGTCTCGACCGCACGATTGAGAAGCTCCCGCTCTTCCTGGACGCGTTTCTCCTGGTAAACGGCGACAATCTTGTTCGCGATATCAGCCGCCTGTTGCGGGTCGGCATCGTAGACGCTGATCTGAAGGAGATCGGTGTTGCGGACCTCATCGAGGTCGAGTTTGCCGCGGAGAATTTGGTAGGCTTGTTCGCGCGTCGGGCGGTAACCGTTACGCGCCCACTTGTCCTGCAACTTCAGCTCGTCGATGACCGGGTAGAGAATGCCGGTGCGCTGGAGCACCTGGTAAACGGTCGGGGCAAGTTGCGGATCGTGGTAAGGCATGAGCCCGTCATTGCCGAAGATGCGCGGATTCTCCGCCATCGATTTGACCTCGATGAAGACGGACGACTTGTATTCGCGTGGTTGAAAGTAAGTCACCACCGCCGTCGTGATCACGACCAGCAGGAAGGCGAGCAGGATCAGGCCCCAGCGGACACGGATGACCCGCCAGTAATCGAGAAAGTGGAGACTAACGTCTTCGTTGTGTGCCATGAAATCCTTGTCCGGGTACCGGGCCGGGAATCTACTTCAAGAACCAGCCAGCGCAAAAGTCGTGCCGGGGGATGGCTGATCGACTAGAAAGTTGCGTTTAAGCCCAAATAGTAGCGGTTCCGCGCGTATTCACGCAGGGCGAAGTCGGACAATACTTCCGTATGACTGTATCCCGCGAGAGCGGCGAAAGTGGAATTAATCTCGTAGCGCACCCCGAGCGAGATATCGAGCGAGTCCTCACTGAATGACGGAATGAAGAAGACCGGCGTCTGCAAACCGTCGTTGTCATCGTGCTGATAATAGATCGAGAGGGTGGAAGAGATCCGCGGGGTAAAGGCGTAATTTCCGCGGAGCCCGGTGCGAAACGAGGTGCGCGAGGGCGATCCGGGGACATCGGGTTCGTCGAGGCCGTAACGGTTGTTCCAGCTGATGGACGACTTCTCGGTCAGCGCATAGTTGAGGGTCGCTTCGCCGTAGGGTGAGGTGCGCTGGCCGAAATCCTCAAACTCGCGGAACTGCGCGCCGCCCCGAAGCGAGATGTTGAAGCGCGGATTGAAGCTGTGATCGAGCCCGGCGAGGACGAAGTGCGTCATCGAATCACGCGGTGCCGTATCGTAGTCGATAATCTGGTAGCGATATTCCCCGACCGCGGTGGTCGTGGGCAGGACGAGGAAGCGAAACTCGTTTCCGAAGGTGTGTTCCACCCGATCTTCGAAGAGTCCGACTGAGCTGTCCTCATAATTGAGCGCGCCGAGCGTATAGCTGGTCACGGTCGAGAAGCGCGGCGCCCATTGATACGAGGTGGAGAACTTGTCCGAGGTATAGAAATAATTCCCGCTCCGCCGATTGATGCCGAAGCCGGTGTTGAAATCGGGCTCCGATTGGTAGGCGAGGTAAATCGCGGCGCCCAACCCGAGGCGCGGCGTCGCCTGATGGCTCACGGAAAGACTGAGGCCAGTGTTGATGTCGTACCCCCGACCGAAGGGCCGGTTATAATAATAGCTCAGGCCGCCAAAGGCCTCGAACGCCACCTGGGTGCGCGCGTCCCCGAACTTGTAATCCAGAACCACGTTGCCGTTGGTGTAGAAGGAGCCGACCGGATTGATGGACGTCGTGTAGACGTTGTCGTCGTAGCCCTCGCGGACCGAGATCGAAACGCGAAACGGTGAAGGCGAGAAATTGCCGGTGCCAAGACGCGGGGCGACCACCTCGGCCGACTGGCCGGCCTCAGTTGCGGTCTCCGCCCCGGGTTGAGCATCGGGATTTTCCTGGGCCTGCAAACTGCCGAAGGTGCAGATGAGGGTAAGCGCAGTAAAAGAAAGCAGACCGAAAGGAGAAATAATTTTCTTCATGGAGAACGCGGCAGGAGATAATTTACGTTGTCCACGTGGGACCATCGGGGCGGAGAGTATTCATTTCGCATTGGCAGGGCAACTTAATTCTCCGTAAAGATTCGCGGACCGGATGCGTCAGGGTTCCACCGGCTTCGTCTCCGGCAAGGGCGAGTTCTTATCCGGCAGTTCGTTGCGCGGGCGTTTTGCGCCGGGATCGGCCCGGCTCCACAAGACAAGATGCGCGTCGTAGGAGGCGCGGGTCACACGCGAGCGCGGATCCCAGGCGCGGGCTCGTCCGAACATCCATTCCGCTTCCGGAAAGCGCCCGAGCGCGTCGTAAACCCGGCCGAGCGCGATGAGAAAAGTTTGGTCGTTAGGCGCGAGGGCCAGCGCGCGCTGAAAAGGATCGAGCGCGGCTTCGTAAAAAGAAGCGCTGGCCAGCGGATTCGGCAACGCCTCGGCCCGGCGCACGCGGCTTTCCCCAAGGTAAAAAAACGTTTCCGGATTCTGGTCGTCGAGCGCAACCGCCTGTTGGGCCCAGCGCATCGCGGCCAAATGCCGTTCATCGCGCAGGGCGACCCGCGCCCGCTCGGCAAAATATTCGGCCCGGGCGAAGCGGAGCGAACCGAGGAGGAGAAGCAACCCAAGCAGCGGCAAAGCGAGGCGTCCATAGGCCAGCGGCGGCGCGCCATTCGCACTCTCCTTTTCGCGATCGCGCCCCGGGTTGGCGAAAATCCCGAAGACAAACGCGAGCAGACAAACGTTCGCGGGAATGTGGAGATTAAAATCGAAAATCGAATGGATGACGTACGCGCCCACCGCACCGAAAGCGCCGATATTGAGGGCCAGATTATTACTCAACGGCCGCCCTGAAAGCGCCACCCGCTTCGGCCCCAGTTTTTGGAAAGCCTCCCAGCCGCGCCAGAGATGCGCGCCGAGGAAAAAAAGGAACCCGACCGCACCGAGCAGGCCGTATTCGGCCAGCAAATGCAGGTAATCGTTATGCACCTCGACCGGATCGAGCTGCACGCGCTCGCTCCGGAAATGCCGCCCGTAATAGAGATAGGTGCCGCTGCCGGTGCCGAAGATGGGCTGCAATTTCCATTGCGCGATCGCCGCCTGCCAGAGATCGAGCCGGATGTTCTGGGTATCGATGACGTTCTGCGCGCGCCCACTCAGGTAATCGCTTTTCTGGAATCCGAAAAAAAGCGCCCCGCACCAGCAGCAGCGCGAAGACCCCGCCTCCCAGCGTCGTTCTCCAGAAAACCGCCGCTCCCGCGCGGCGCAAGGCGAGCAGAGTAAGCACGGCCAGCACCAGCAGGCTGGCAGCCGCGCTCAGGTAACCGCCGCGGCTTCCGGTCAGCGCGAGGCCGACAAAACAAATTCCGCCGGCATAACCGACGAGCAGTTTCGCCCAGAGGCGCCAGCGGCTCCAACAAGCAAAGCTGAGGCAAAAAACGCCGATCACCTCGAGCAGCCCGGCAAAATGATTCGGGCAGGCGTAGAACCCGCTCGCGCGCCGGCCGTAATCGAAGCGCTGCAAAAAAGGGATGAGCATGAAGTTATCCCCGCTCCGGAATTGCACCGCGCCGATCCCGACCTGCACGAGCGCGACCACGAGCAGGAAAAGCAGGATCGCCATCCGCCACGGCGCGGAGGTGATGATGAAGGCGACCGACAAATAAATCACGAGCCCGGCCAGGACCGAAAAAATATCGGTCCGGGCAAGATACGGCACCGGCGAAAACCAGGCGCGCGCGAGGATGTAACCGAAGAAAATCGCCGACGCCCAAAGGCAGATGCGTTCCGGCGCGGGCTTTGAGCGACGGAGAGAAAAGACCGCCAGCAAAGCAGCCCCGCCGAGCAATGCGTAAACCGGCAGACTGTAGACGAGCCGCGTGCCGCCGATCAGGACCTGGATGCCGGCGAGGGCGAGCGCCACAATGACGGCGGCGAGGATTTCGCCGGCGCGTGAGAAGAAAGAAGCGTTGCCGGTCACAGGGCGCCGAAGTTACAGCAAACCGCGGCGCGTCGACGAATATTTTTCGCGGGCGGCGCGGCTGAGTCCGTCCGCGCCTAACGCCTAACGATTTTTCGCGGGACTGGTCGGGCAGGGACCGGGAACCGCCCCGGGGTTTGCTTTCAAAAACTCGTCGAACTGGCTCGTCCGCACCGCGCGCTGCGTGCCGCCGACACAAACGAGCTTGAGCGGCTCATGCGGATCGAAACCCTCGTCCCGCCCGCTGCTCGTCCCGATCAACGATTCCGGCTCCGGCGCGCTTTTCGGCGCGGGGCTGGGTTTCGCGGCGCGCCGGGTCGCCTCGCGGATCGCCTCTGCACAATCCGGCGCCTTGGCGATCGCGGCATCGGTGATCTTGCTCTCGTCGCCTTCCGCCGCGTAAGCCGCCGCCACGATCGCTCCGGTCGTCTCGCAATTCGGCTTCCCGGCACAACGCAAAACCATCCCCACGATTTCACCGGCCAGCTCGCGCCGCGCCTGCACTGCCGCCTGCGTGATGGCGGCGGTGTTTGCGCGACGTTTGCGCGCGGCGGCGCAGACCGCGCTGAGGAACTCCATTTGGTTCGCGTTCCTCAGCGTCTTCTTTTCCGGCAATTGCTTGGCGATCAAATCGGCCGCGGTCGTTTCCCGCCCCGATGGGGCGGAGAGCGATGACGTTCCGAAAACAGCGACGAGCAGGAACAGGACGCCGAGGTGGAAAACGTCGCGCTTTGATTTCATCAGCACTGAAGACTCGCACGTCCGGGGAGCGGGCAAAGGGAATCGAACCCTCATAGCCAGCTTGGAAGGCTGGAGCTTTACCATTAAGCTATGCCCGCGCGGGCCTAAGCTGCCGCGACCGCCCGGCCTTGCCAAGTTATTTTCCTCAGCCGCGCGCGCGCTTGCCATTCAGCTCCGGCCCGTCTAGCAACTGGGTGATGAAACTACTGCGCCTTCTCGGTTTTCTCGCTCTCTGCGCCACCGCCCGGGCCGACCTCACCGTCGTCCAAACGATGGAGGGAACCGAGGGCATCAACAAAATCACCTTCAAGATCAAAGGCGACAAAGCGCGGGTCGAAGTCAACCCGCAGATCACCACCATCGTCGACGCCAAAACCGGCGACCTCACGACGCTCTTGAACGACCAGAAAACCGTCATGCGCATCTCCGGCGAGCGCGCCAAGGCGATGGCGGAGATGGCGAAATCCTTCGTCAAACAGGAAACGCCCGAGCAGGCCCTGCCGAAACCGACCGGCCGCAAGGAAACCATCAACGGTTACGAGACGGAGGAATACGTCAGCGAATCGCCGAAATACAAAGCCAGCTATTGGGTCGCAAAGACCTACCCGAATTTCCAAAACATCCTGCAACAAATGTCGCTCCTGCAACGCGGCGCCTTTGCCGAGATCACCAAGGGCATGCCCGATTATCACGCCCTCCCCGGCCTGCCTTTGCGGACGAAAATCAAGACGGAGGGCCAGGCGGAGATCACGAGCACGATCGCGTCCGTCAGCCTCGCGCCTTTGCCCGCTTCCGAGTTCAGCATTCCGGCCGATTATTCCGAGATGAAGATGCCCGATTTCCTCGGGGGCCAAGAGCCGCCGGATAAACCCGGCAACCCATGATTGGTAAACGGCCGCGCCTGATTCTTGCCTCCGCCTCCCCGCGCCGCCGTCAATTACTCACCGAGGCAGGCTACGATTTCGAGGTCGTGGCTCCGGAGGTGGAGGAACTGCATTCCGAGAAGCTGACCGTCCGCGAGGCCACTTCCTACAACGCGCTTCGCAAGGGCCTGGCCGTCGCGCGGGCCCATCCGGGCCGGGTCATCCTCGCGGCTGACACGCTCGTCGCGCTCGATCACCAGTTGATCGGCAAACCAGCCGACCACGCCGAGGCGGCGAGTCTTCTGCGCCTGCTCAGCGGCCGCACTCACGTGGTCGCGTCGGGTGTTTTCATCGCCCATCTT
The DNA here is from genome assembly GCA_963740715.1 of uncultured Verrucomicrobiae bacterium. Lineage (GTDB taxonomy): Bacteria > Verrucomicrobiota > Verrucomicrobiia > Chthoniobacterales > UBA10450 > Palsa-1392. Next base: position 36,490 of record CAVUGD010000033.1, read on the forward strand.
CACCGCGGCAAATCGCTCGCCTTCTCCGTCATCTCGCGGGTCGTTTTCAAGAAACTGAACGAGCAAATGATCGCGGACTACCTGGCCAGGATCGATCCGCTCGACAAAGCCGGCGGCTACGCCGCCCAGGGCGACGGCGGGGCGATCATTGCCCGCATCCTCGGTTCGCGCAGCAACGTCATTGGCCTCCCGCTCGAGAAAACCTCCAGCGCACTCGGCCTTTTCGAAATCCGCCCCCAGCCCTAACGCCTAACGAATCTCGAGCGCGACCGGTTCCCCGGCCGCGGCCTGCGCTTCCTCCCGCCGCTCCCGCCGCAGGACGCGATAGAGGAACCAGACGATGAAACAATTCACCGCCAGGATCAGGATCGAGACCGCGCCCGGATGGTACCAGACGTGCCGCAATTCAAACGGGATCAGGAGTCCGGTCGCGAAAACCATCAGCATCTCGGCCCAGCGTTTCTGCAGGTAAACCCCGATTCCTTCCGTGAACAGAACCGCCGCGGTAAAGAGCGCGATCAGGCCCGTCAACTGCAGCAGCCCGCCCGTCATCGCCGCCTGCAAGTTGTTCAGGAAATAAAGCATCGTCCGGCTGTGCGCCACCATCAGCTCGCCATCGACCCAATCCGCGATGCTGGCCATCCAGTTCGCCCGGCTATGGAGGAAGAGAAGCGAAACGCCGATTGCGAGCAGAGCGGTGCCCTGCAGCATCTTGAAAATCGCGATCATTTTCAGGTAACGAACGCGCCGCTGCGGTCGCAGCATGCTCTGGATCGGCGTCGGCGTGCTCATTTCCGTACGTGTCGCAGAAGCGCCCGCGATCTCAAGAGGGCCGGCTCTCGCGGAAACAAATCTCGAGTTTGTTCCCGCTCGGGTCCTCGAAAAAAACCGCGTAATAGCCAGGCGAATATTCCCGGCACAACTCCGGGCCTTCCACGTTCCGTCCGCCCGCCTGCCTGACGATCTCGGCCAGCCGATCCACTTCCGCGCGCGACTCCGCCCAGAAGGCGATCCGGTTTGCGTTCGGCTGATGATTCGGCGCCTTGTCGAAGGCAAAAAACGCCTCCGGTTCCTCGCCCGGGGCCTGGTAGGTGCGCGATTCGTCATCGCCGCTGGCCTCGGAAAAGCCGAGCGCGGGCAGGAGCTGGCTGTAAAACTCTTGCGCCGCCGCCATGTCGGCGACGCGCAGGTCGATGTGGTCGTAGATGCGAGTTTTCATAGTCGTTAGGCAGGAGAAAGCAGGAGCCGGGCAATCGAGAGATAGAAGAGCAAAGTCAAAATATCCGCCAGCGCCAGGGTGAGCGGCCCGGCCGCGATCTTGGGATCGAGGCGCGAGGCGTGGAGCACCGAGGGAATGCTCAGCCCCAGGACGCAAGCCATGACGAGCGAGACCACGATGCTCCCGCCGATCGCGAGCGCCGGCCAGCCCTCGCCGCGCCAGAACCAGACAATCGCGCCGACCAACAGGCCACAAGCCATGCCTAACAAGAGCGCGGTCGCCACCTCCCGGCGCAGGGTTTGCAGATACCAGCGCAGGGTCGGCCGGCTCGTGCGCAGCGCCTGGATCGTCACCGCCATCGATTGAATGCTCACGCTCTCCCCCAGCCCGAGCACGAGCGTGAGAAAAAAAGCAATGACCAGGCTCTGCGCCAGCGTCAGGGCAAAGACACTGGCCAGCAGCGCGCAACCCGTCCCGCTCACGATCGTCGCGATCAGCCACGGAAACCGATAACGAAACGCCCGGAGCGGCCCGGCATCGCGCACCTGCGAGACATGGAAACCGATTGTCTCAAACACGTCCTCGTGCTGTTCGCGCTCCGCGATATCGAAGACCTCCTCCGTGAAAACGCCGACATCGATCACGCCCAGGATGCGCCGTGCCGCGTCCACCACCGGGAAAGCAAAAAACTTGTGCAGGACAAAAAATTCACACGCTTCCAGCAGCGTCGCGCTTTGCGGAATCGCCACCACCCGCTTGATCATGAGGTCGCCGATGCGCTGGTCTTCCGCCGCGGTCAGCAGCCGCCGTGTCGGGAGCACCCCGACCAGGCGCTCTTCTTCATCGAGCACATAAAAGTAAACGATCTTTTCCCCGACGCCCTCCCGCCGCACTGCCTCGAGCGCTTCGCGCGTCGTCATCGCCTCGCGCAATTGCGCAAAATCGTGCCGGATGAATTCCGTCACCGGCTGGTCGAGATGTTGCGGCGCGCCGTTCACAGGGCCGATCATAGCCGCGAACAGGCGTCCTTTCGAACCTTGTCAGCACCACGGTTTGCGACCGACGAAGGCTCCGCGGACCTTCCGACATGCGTAAGACTGTTTTCATCCTCCTGATTGCTTTGGCAGCCGGTGCGGCAGTATTGCTCTGGCGGTGGGAGCGAAAGGATGAATCCAAGGTGACGAAGGAATCGCCCGCAGCGTTGAAGACGATTCAAGATCGGCTGGTGGAATTTGGCGAGCCCGTGCGGGAGCGCCTCGCGCCTCATTTCCAGCAAGCGGGCGTGTCGTATCCGCCTTCGCGGATGGCTTTCGTCGCGATCAAGGACGCGCGGAAACTGGAACTTGTGGGCCGCGAATGAAGGCGAAGCTCTGCGTTTGATCCGCGAATATGACGTGCTCGCCGCCAGCGGCGAGCTCGGGCCGAAATTGCGCGAAGGCGATCGGCAGGTGCCGGAAGGGGTTTATCGCATCGTGCTTCTGAATCCAAACAGCCGCTATCACCTCTCGCTCCGGGTCAGTTATCCGAACGACTTCGATCTCGCCCAGGCCGCGCGCGAGGGCCGGACCGAGCCCGGGACAGACATCATGATCCACGGCGGCGCGCGCTCGCGCGGCTGTCTCGCGGTGGGCGATGAAGGGGCGGAAGATTTATTTGTCGTCGCGGCGTTGACGGAGACGCGGGAAATCCCGCTCGTCATTAGCCCGGTGGATTTTCGGGTGCGTGAATTCGCCGCGCCCGCGGAGGCACCGGCGTGGACGGAAGAACTCTACGGAAATATTCGGGCGGCGATGGCGGGTTTCGCCCGGTCGGAGGCGGCGGCGCGGTAGACGGCGCGGGCAAGCGAAGTGCCCGCGTCCGATGGGATTGCGGCCGGGGACTTGCGAGTTGTGCTATGGTTTGGCTCGGTTCTCTTTCTCTCGATGCAAATTACGACTTCATCCGGTTCCTCCGCTTCGCCCTTTCCACCGGGGTTTGAGTTTCACCCGTTTCGCTTTGTTCTGGGGCTGATCGGATTTATCGGGATCGTGATCACGGTCCTTTCGCTCCTGCTCGGGTTTGTTTCCATCCCGACAAATTCGGTCGGCCTGAAACTTCGCTTCGGCGCTTATCACTCCACAGAGGGTCCCGGTCTGGCCTACGCAATTCCCTATGTGGATGACATCCGGCTCATTCCCACCCAGCGATTGTTGAAATTGGAATTTGGTTTCACCACGCCGCAGTCGACGAACGAATTCCAAGGCGATAGCGCGCCCGAGGACACGGAGACCATGATCACGGGCGACCTTAACACCGCCCTCGTGCCCTGGGTCGTGCAATACCGGATCACCGACCCGAAGCAATATCTCTTCGGCGCGCGCGAGCCGGAAAAAACCCTGCGCGACCTCTCGGAAAGCGTGATGCGCGAAGTGATCGGCGACCGAACGGTCGACGAGGTCCTGACCATCGGCCGGCACGACATCGAGATCGCGGCGCTCGGACGGATGGCAAAATTGTCGGGCGAATACGGGCTCGGATTGGAGATCCAGCAGGTGCAGCTCGCGACCGTGCGTCCGCCGCCGGCGGTGCAGGCGGCTTTCAACGAAGTGAACCAGGCGCAGCAGGAAAAGCAGACTGCGATCAACCAGGCGTGGGCGATCTACAACGACGCCGTGCCGAACGCCCGCGGCAAGGGGAAAGAGCGCGAAAAACAGGCCGAAGCCTACGCCTTTCGCCGGGTCAACGGCGCCAAGGGCGACACGGAGAAGTTTACTCTCCTGCTGGCCGAGTACTCGAAAGCGCCGGAGATCACCCGGCAACGACTCTATTTTGAATCGATGCAATCCATCCTGCCGTCGCTCGAGCGCAAGGTGATCGTCGATGACAGCATCAAAGGCGTGCTCCAAACCCTGCCCTTGATGGCGCCGGCCTCGACCCCGGTCCCACAACCCTGACCATGGCTAACGAATCCCTTTACCGCTCACATTTTTCCGTTCGCTTCGTCGGCTTCATGCAGAGCCCGGTGCTCGCGATCATCGGCCTCGTTGTCCTCTTCACCGGCCTGAAATGGGGCGCCTTTATCTTCACCGTGCACCAATACGAAAGCGCGGTCGTGACTCGCTTCGGCAAAGCCGTCCGTGAGGTAAAAACACCCGGCCTGAAATTCAAGGTGCCGTTCATCGACACCGTGCACCGCTTCGACAATCGCATCCTGGCCTGGGATGGCCCGCCGACCGAGACCCCGACCAAGGATAAGCTCTATCTCATCGTCGATTGTTTCGCGCGCTGGCGGATCAGCGATCCGCTTCTCTATTACAACCGTCTGAATGATGAGCGCAGCGCTCTCTCCCGCCTCGACGATATCCTCGGCAGCGAGACAAGAACCGCCGTCGCTTCCAACGATCTGGTCGAGATCGTGCGGGTGACGAAAGGACGTAAACCGGTCCGCGACGAGGAGCTGGAGAAGTCCGGCACCATCCTGCCGGCCAACCTGCCCGACATCGAACTCGGCCGGAGCGCGATCGAGCAACAGATCACCGAACGCGCGCGCCAGAAGATCGAAGGGTTCGGCATCGAGCTGCTCGACGAGCGTTTCAAGCGGAGCAAATACAACCCGGCGGTGGCCGAGAAAATCATCGAGCGAATGTCGAGCGAGCGACATCAGATCGCGGCCAAGTTCCGCTCCGAAGGGCGCGGTGAAGCGGCTAATATCAACGGCCAAAAGGAGAGCGACGTCGCCAACATCCAATCGTCCGCCACCCGCAAAGCGCTCAAGATTGAAGGCGAAGCGGATGCCGAGGCGGCGCGCATTTATTCCGAGGCCTACAACTCGCCCGGAGCGCAGAACCTCTACTCGTTTGTCCGCCGCCTGGAAGTGGCGCGGGCGGCCTTTGCGCAAGACACCACGGCGGTCATTTCGACCGGGAGCGATTTTGGCGGCGTCCTGAAAGGGATCGGCGGCGCCGGTCTCGCCCCGAACCCGCCGCTCGCGCCACTCGATCGTTAGGCGGAGACACGCGCCGTCTATCTCTCTTGTCATCCCGAGTCGCGCAGACGACGAGGGACCTCGCAAGCGGCCAATGGCTTTCGCCAAGGCCGCAGATCGCCCGCGCCGAAACACCGCCCCGCGACAAGAAGACCGAAATTCCAATTGCGAGGTCCTTCGCCGCGCTGCGCCGGCTCAGGATGACAACTCTTGGTGCGACGAAAACCTCCCCTCCTGGCCGACTTGATTATCGGCTTCCCCTCGCGAACTTTCCGCACCCTTTTCATGACCCCGATCCGATCAAAGTGGAACGCGTCACGACCGACTCGAAAGTTTTCGCTTTCACCCGCTGGGACGCGCTGCCCGCGCTCGCCGGGCTCTTTCACCTCGCGTTTTTCTTCGCGCTTTTCTTCCTCTACCCGCACACGCCGCTCTGGATCATGCTCATCCTCGGCTTCATCTACGCGCTGATGGTGAACGCCAACATCAACGGGGTGGCGCACAACTTCATTCACAACCCGTTCTTCCGCGCGCCGCTCCTGAATCGACTCTTCGGCGTCGCCGAATCGGTCGCCTGCTGTTTTTCGCAGACCTATTACGACGTCGTCCACCTGCAGCACCATAAAGGGAACAGCGACCGGAAAGGCGAGGACGGGGAGACGATCGACTGGCTCTCGATCTATCGGCACGGACACGACGACGAGCCGGAGAATCCGTGGAGTTATGTCTTCCTGAGCTTCTTTCGCGACAACCCCGCGGCGATCAAACGCGAGCTACGGAAGCGGGGCGAGACCGAAGTGCGCTGGGGCAACATCGAGCTGGCCGCGGTCGTGGTGACGCTCCTGACGATGTTTTTCTTCAACTGGCGCTACGTCGTCTTTTATTTCCTGCCCTTCTTTTATCTCGGGCATTGCTTCAGCTACTTGAACGGCTATTTCCGCCACTACGGCGCGGATCCCGACAAACCGATCGCCTGGGGCGTGAGCAGTTACGGCAAGATTTATAACTGGCTCTTCTTCTACAACGGCTACCACGCCGAGCATCATTTCCGGCCCAAGGTGCATTGGACGACCATGGAAGCGTTCCACCAGCAGATCGCGGATTTGCAGCGGGCCGAAGGGGTGCGCGTGATCGAGCGCGCTCACATGCTTGGGTTTCTTGATCCAAATTTGCCGCCGCGCAAAG
>CAVUGD010000034.1:0-25541 GCA_963740715.1 uncultured Verrucomicrobiae bacterium
ACATTTTCGTCGCGGTCGCGGCGGGCGCGGCCATCTCTCTTGTGCCTGAGGGGCTTTCGGTTTTTCCGCTCCAGCTTTCGGCCTTTATCCAGGATCAAAAAATCACGGTCTGGTATTCCGTGCCGATGGTGCTGACGCTTCTCCAAGCCCGCGGCAAACTCGAACAGCGCGACCTGTCCGCTCTCCGGATCATTCTTTTCGCCGGCGAAGTTTTCCCGACCAAACACCTGCGTGCGCTGATGGAAAAACTCCCCGGCAAGCGCTACGCGAATCTCTACGGACCGACCGAGACAAACGTTTGCGCCTACTACGAAGTGGAGCCGCTTTCACCGGAAGAGACCGCGACCATTCCGATCGGCAAAGCGTGCGCCAACACCGATCTCATCGCCATCAACGCCGAGGGCAAAATGGTCACGGGCCCGGGCGAAGAAGGGCTGCTCTACGCGCGCGGCTCGACCGTGATGCAGGGATATTACGGCCGCCCTGAAAACACCGCCGCCTCGTTTATCCCCAACCCGTTCGCGGCCGGCCGGGAGGAGAAACTTTACTGCACGGGCGACTGGGTCACGCTCGACGAAAAGGGCAATTATCTCTTCGTCGGCCGCAAGGATCACATGATCAAGACCCGCGGTTATCGGGTGGAGTTGGGCGAAATCGAAGCGGTCATGGTCGCGCATCCCGCAGTCGATGAAGCCGTCGCCCTGCCGATCCCGGACGAGGCGATCGGGAACACGATTCACGCCGTCGTCACGCTCGCCGACAAGAGCTCTCTCGACTCGATGCAGCTGAAGCAGCATTGCGCGGAAAAGTTGCCCGCCTACATGGTGCCGGAAAAGATCGAATTCCGGGATTCACTCCCCCGGACCGACAACGGCAAGATCGATCGCCGCAAGTTGGTCGGAGAACTGACTCCGGCCCAAAAATAAGAATGGGCCTCAGGCCGATCGCAGAACGGTCTGTGCTCGCTCCAGATCCGCGGGGATCCCGATGTCGATGAAAGTGCCGCGCGAAACCAAGCCGTAGAATTTCTTCCCCAAGAAATTCGGGAAAACATCCCGCTCCAGCGAAATCGCCGTGCCCGCCGCGAGGCCGCTCACGATGTCCCTCCGCAAAAGATAAATCCCGGCATTGATCAAACCCGCGCCGGTGCGCGAGCCTTTCTCGACAAACTCGGCCACCCGTCCTTCGGCGTCGATCGTGACGCTTCCGTAGCGGCTCACATCAGGGACCTCCTGGAGGACCATTACGATGTCGGCATTCTTTTGACGAAAGAGGTCCGCCATCGCCGCGAGGCTCCAATCGACGTAGCTGTCGCCGTTCATCACCACGATCGGATCGCTCAACAGCCCCTCCGCCAGCTTGAGGGCGCCGCCAGTCCCGAGCGGCGCATCCTCCTGGGAGTAATGAAGATGCAAGCCCACCTTCTCGCCCGTCTCCGAAAAAGCCTTCGATCTGGTCCGCGCGATAGCCCGTGCCGAGGATCACATCCTCGCACTCCCTGGGCCTTCAATCCTTGCAGGAGCAATTGCAGAAACGGCACATCCCCGATCAGCGCCATCGATTTAGGCCGATCGCTCACCACCGAACGCAGGCGGGTGCCCAGGCCGCCACAGAGGACAAAGGCCCGCAATGGGCTCCTCAAAATCTGTCGCTGCCTCGCTACTTTTCATGAATCAGCCCCGAAACTACCCGACTGGGATTTTTCGACAACCACCCTTCCTGCGCCGCAGAGTGGACCTGCGCGCGGAGACCGGATGAGCGTTCGCCAAAGGGCCGAAATCAGCGTATCTTCCGTTTCGCAATTATGGATCAATTGGTCATTCAGGATTTACACGTTTCGATCGGCGAACAGGAGATCATCCGCGGTCTCAGTCTCACCGTGCCGAAGGGGGAAGTACACGCCATCATGGGGCCGAACGGCTCCGGCAAAAGCACGCTCGCCAAGGTGCTCGCCGGTCACCCGGATTACACCGTCACCTCGGGTTCGGTGCTGATGGATGGGGAAAACATTCTCGAGGCGGAGGCTGACGAGCGCGCCCGCAAAGGTCTCTTCATGGCTTTTCAATACCCGAGCGAAATCCCCGGCGTCACAATCGCCAATTTCCTCCGCGCCGCCGTCCAGGCGCGCATGCCGGAGGGCGAGGAACTGGAGGCGACCGACTACTACGCGCGTCTCTACAAGAAAATGGATCTCCTCGGGATGGATCGTTCCTTCACCTCGCGCTCGGTCAACGAAGGGTTTTCCGGCGGCGAGAAAAAGCGCAACGAGATCCTGCAAATGGCCATGCTCGAGCCGAAATACGCCGTCCTCGACGAAACCGACAGCGGACTCGACATCGACGCGCTGAAAATCGTCGCCGAAGGCGTGAACTCGCTCCGCGGCCCGAAGCTCGGCGTTCTCCTCATCACCCACTATCAGCGGCTTTTGAATTACATCGTGCCCGACCACGTGCACGTCATGGTGAAGGGACGGATCGAACTCAGCGGCGGCAAGGATCTCGCCCTGCAACTGGAAGAAAAGGGTTACGACTGGGTGCGCGAAGACATCGTCGAACCCGCCCTCGCCTAACAAGGAGACCGAAATGGTTAAGCAAAATACGACTCTCGATATCGAACGGAACCTGGGCAATTTCGCCTATCCGGAAACGCACACGCACGACGCCGGCATCGGCCTGAGCGAGAAGACGATTCACTACATCTCGGACGTGAAACAGGATCCCGACTGGGTCCGCGAGTTCCGCCTCAAGGCTTACAAGACTTTCCTGAGCAAGCCGATGCCGACGCATTGGGCGAGCAAGGACTTGGAAGCGATCGTTTTCGAAAACATCCGCTACTACCTGAGCGGCGGCGTGCAGCCCAAACGCACCTGGGAAGAAGTGCCCGATGATGTGAAGCGCACCTTCGAGCGCCTCGGCATTCCGGAGCAGGAACGCAAATTCCTCGCCGGCGTCGAAGCGCAGTTCGACAGCGAGGCCGTCTATTCCAACATCAAGAAAGCGGTCGGCGAACAGGGCGTCATCTTCGTCGGCAGCGCCGATGGCTTGAAAGAGCACCCGGAAATTTTCCGGAAGTGGTTCGGCAAAGTCATCCCGACCGGCGACAACAAATTCAGCGCGCTCAACAGCGCGGTCTTCAGCGGCGGCTCGTTCATTTACGTCCCGCCGGGCGTGAAGGTGAAGCACCCGCTCCAGGCTTATTTCCGGATCAACGCCGAGAACTTCGGCCAGTTCGAGCGCACCCTCATCATCTGCGACGAAGGCGCCGAGCTGACCTACATGGAAGGCTGCACCGCGCCGAAATTCAACACCGCCACCCTGCACAGCGCGGTCGTCGAGCTCGTCGCCATGAAAGGCGCCAAGATCCAGTACATCACCGTCCAAAACTGGTCGAACAACGTCTTCAACCTCGTCACCAAACGCGGCCTCGCCCACGAGGAAGCGGAAGTGAAATGGATCGACTGCAACATCGGCTCCCGCCTCACGATGAAGTATCCGGGCGTGGTCATGAAAGGCCGCAAGGCCCGCGGCGAAGTGATCTCGATCGCGCTCGCCGGCGACGGCCAGCACCAGGACACCGGCGCGAAGATGGTTCACGCCGCCGATGAAACGACGAGCAACATCATTTCCAAGAGCATCTCGATCGGCACCGGCCGGGCCACCTATCGCGGCCTCGTCCACGTGCCGAAGCATCTCAAGAACTGCAAGAACAACACCGAGTGCGACGCGCTCCTGATCAACGCCAACAGCCGCACCGACACCTATCCGGCGATCACCGTCCGCGGGACCGGCAACGCCGTGCAGCACGAAGCGAGCGTCAGCCAGGTCAGCGCCGAGCAGATCTTTTACATGCAGCAGCGCGGCCTGACCGAGGCCCAGGCGATGAGCCTGAGCGTGAATGGTTTCGTCAACGATCTCGTCCGCCAATTCCCGATGGAATACTCGGTCGAGCTCAAGCGCCTGATCGAACTTGAGATGGAAGGCTCTGTCGGCTAAGTTCGCCCGCAGAAACGGACGCAGTTTGACGGCGGTCTCGGGACCGCCGTTCGCGTCTCTGCCCGCTATGAGCAACCCTTCCGCTGTTCTCGAAGAAAAGCCCGCCGTCGAACCGGAAACCGCCCGTATTCTCGGCGGCAACCAGGGCCGCGGCGACGACAAGCTGCCGGCTTGGTTCACCGACCAGCAGCGCGTGGCGTGGACGCAATTCGAGAGTTTGCCAATGCCGGTCCGGACCGATCAGGCCTGGCGTTTCTCCACCGTCGGCGCGCTCGATCTGGCGCCGTTCGTGACCGCCGGGCCATTGTCCGCCGCGGATAGCCGCGAAATCCTCGAGCGTTCCACAGGTCTCGACGAAACTTCCGGTCGCCTCATTTTTGCCGACGATCATTTCCTGGAGCGCGACGTCCTTTCCGAAAAACTCCGCAAAGCCGGCGTCATCTTCCAGCCGCTCGAGCGCGCCATGATCGAGCACGAAGAATTGTTCCGGCGCCATTTCATGAGCCAGCCGGCGACGCTCGGCTCGGCCAAGTTTGCCGCGCTGCACGAAGCATTCGTTAGGTCGGGCACTTTCCTTTACGTCCCGCGCGGGGTGGAAGTGGAACTGCCGCTCGAAACCTTCCATTGGTTGCACGCCGAGAACGCCGCGATTTTCCCGCACACCCTCGTCGTGGCGGAAGAAAATCTCGAAAGTCACGCTGATCGAACATTTCCGTTCGACCGATCGCCAACGCGCCGGTTTCGCCTGCGGCGTGAACGATCTCATCGTCGGCGCGGGGGCCAAGGTCACCTACATCTGCGCGCAGGATTGGAGCTATCAAACTCTCAGCGTCCAGATCAACGACACCACCGTCGGACGCGACGCGACCGCGCTGAATCTGCATCTCGGCCTCGGTGGAAAATATTCGCGTCTGGAAAGCCTCAGCCGCCTCACCGGCGAAGGCGCGCACAGCGACATGCTCGCGGTCGCGATCGGCGACGACGTGCAGGAGTTCGACGCCCGCACCCTGCAGGATCACGCTTCTCCCCACACCTTCAGCGATCTGCTTTTCAAAAACGCGCTCAACGGTCAGGCTCGCAATACCTTCGGCGGCCTCATCCGGGTCGAGCCGCACGCCCATTTCACCGACGCCTACCAAAAAGTGCGCAACCTCCTGCTCAGCGACGACGCCGAGGCGAACTCGATGCCGGGCCTCGAGATCATGGCCGACAACGTGAAGTGCAGTCACGGCGCGACCTCGGGCCAGATCGATGACGAAGAAATGTTTTACCTGCTCGCCCGCGGCATTCCCGCCTCGGTCGCACGCGAACTTCTCGTCGTCGGCTTCCTCAACGAAGTCCTCGAACGCCTGCCCGATCCGGTGCTGGTCGCGAAACTCGAAGAATTGATCGCGGAAAAGTTCGCTCGCCGGCTGCGTTAATTGTTTGCGTCGCTTTCCGCGGGCGGGTAATCTCGCTCGCATGGACGTCAGCGGTACGATCGAAAAGATCCTGCGCCGGAAGACTGGCCAAATCTGGTCCGTCTCGCCCGAGGCCACGGTTTACGACGCGATCGCGCTCATGGCCGAGAAAAATGTCGGCGCGCTTCTCGTGATGGAGAATGAAAAGCTGGTCGGGATCGTCTCCGAGCGCGACTACTCACGCAAGGTGATGCTCCGCGGCAAAACTTCCCGCACCAGCACGGTCGGCGAAATCATGACGACCGAGCTGACCACGGCCAACCCCCGCGAAACGGTGGAGGAATGTCTCCGTTTCATGACCGAGAAACGAATTCGGCATCTCCCAGTCATTGCGGACGGCGAGCTTCGCGGCGTCATTTCGATCGGCGATCTGGTCAAGGAAGTGATCTCTTCCCAGAGCGCGACGCTCGATCAAATGCGCGATTACATCGCCGGCGGCTATCCCTCGTGCTAAAGCTGCCAGACGGTTTTCCCCGCCACGATCGTTCGCACCGCGCGGCCCTTTAGTTTCCAGCCATCGAACGGCGTGTTGCGCGAGGCCGATTGAAAGCTGCCCGCGTCGACCGTCCATTCCAGCTCGGGATCGATCAGCGTCACATCAGCCGCCGCGCCTAACGACAAGCGTGCCCGGCCTCCAGGTTCAACAACCGCGCCGGATTCACCGTCAGCATCTCGATCAGGCGCGGCAATCCGATCGTCTTGTGCCGGTGCACCAGGAGATCGATGAACAATCCGAGCTCCGTTTCCAGCCCGACGATCCCAAAGGGCGCGCGATCGAACTCGACCTCCTTTTCAAACTTCGCGTGCGGCGCATGATCGCTCGCCAGGATGTCGAGCGTGCCGTCGGCGATTCCTTCGAGCAGCGCATCGATGTCGCTGCTGCGTCCGGAGCGGCGGGTTCATCTTGAAATCGGTCTCGAAATTCTGAATCGATTCATCCGTGAGGGCGATGTGATGCGGGCAAACTTCACCGCTCACCTTCACCCCGCGCGCCCGCGCCTCGCGCAGGAGACGGACGCTCCCCGCCGCGCTGATGTGCTGGCAATGAATCCGATGATCGCAAAATTCCGCGAGCAGAACATTGCGCGCCACGATCGCTTCCTCGCCCGCCGCGGGCCAACCGGGCAACCCGAGCAAAGTGCTCCAGTAGCCTTCGTGCACGAGGCCGTTGCCGACCAGGTTGTAATCCTGGCAATGATCGAGCACCGGCACGCCGACCATCCGCGCATATTCGACCGCGCGGCGCATCAGTTCGTTATTCTGCACGCAATGCCCGTCGTCGGTGATCGCGACGACACCGGCCTGGGCGAGCGAACCGATCGGCGCCAATTCTTCGCCCGCGAGATTTTTTGAAATCGCGCCGGTCGGCAAAACGTGCACGCAGGCCACTTCCGCCGCCCGATCCTTGATCCAGGCGATCGTGCTCGGACTATCCGCCACCGGTGAAGTATTGGGCATGCAAACCACGGTCGTGAAACCGCCCGCCGCCGCCGCCCGCGCGCCGGACTCGATCGTTTCCTTCCAACCAAAACCCGGTTCGCGAAAATGAACGTGGAGATCGATCAGCCCCGGACTAACGATCAGTCCAGTGGCGTCGATCGTTTCAACCTTCTCTTTCCGGTCGTTCGGGCGCCTCGCTGATTCGGCCATCGACGATGTAAAGATCACCGACTTCGTCGCGCTTGTTTGCCGGATCGATGATCCGGCCGTTGCGAATCAATATCCTCATGGTCGCGCCACGCCTCCGCACAAATAGAGAACTGCCATCCGCACCGCGAGTCCGTTGGTGACCTGGTCGAGAATCACGCTCTGCGGACCGTCCGCCAGCTCGCTGTCGATCTCGACCCCGCGATTGACCGGTCCGGGATGCATGATCAGGCAATCGGGTTTTAAAAGTTCGGCCCGCTTTTTCGTTAGGCCAAAAAGGCGGATGTATTCGCCGATCCCGGGAAAATATTCCTTCCGCTGCCGTTCATGCTGGATGCGGAGCAGGTTCACGACATCGACCGTCGGCAGCACCTCTTCCAGTTGGTGCGAAACGGTGACTCCGAGTTTCTCGAAGTCGCGCGGGACCAGCGTGCTCGGCCCGACGAGCGTGACCTTCGCGCCCATTTTCAGGAGCGCGAAAATATTCGAGCGCGCCACCCGGCTGAAAAGAATGTCGCCGATGATCGCGACATGAAGCCCGGCAACGCTGCCTCTCTTTTCGCGAATCGTGTAAAGATCGAGCAGGCCCTGGGTCGGATGCTCGTGCGCGCCGTCGCCCGCGTTGATCACGCTCGCGCCGATGCGGCTGGCGAGAAACTGCGGCGCGCCGGCCGAGCTGTGGCGGATGACGATGATGTCGGCGTGATTCGCTTCCAGCACCCGGGCGGTGTCCTTGAGCGTTTCGCCTTTCGTTAGGCTGGAGGCCGAGGCCGAGATGTTGACGATGTCGGCGCTGAGGCGTTTTGCCGCCAGTTCGAAAGAGGTGCGGGTGCGCGTGCTCGGCTCGATGAAGAAGTTGATCAGCGTCTTGCCCTGCAAGGCCGGGACCTTTTTGACGTCGCGCGTTCCGACCTGCTTGAAAGCGTCGGCCGTATCGAGGACGAGGTTGATCTCCTCGGCCGAAAGCTCGCGCAGGCCCAGCAGATCTTTTCGCGTCCAGCGTGTGTCATGTCCGGGTAGCGCACGCGTCTCGCGTGCTGGCGACGGCGTCTCGCCGTCGCGAACTTTTCGTGAGGTCCGAATCGGTCTTCCCTGCCGCCCGGAACAAAAGTCCGTCGCCGCGAGACGCGGCGACCAGCACACGAGACGTGTGCGCTACCCAGGCTTGGTCGCGACGCTCTCATTCTTTTCCAGCCAGACGCCATCCGGTTCGTGATCGAGACTTTCCAGGCGCACCCGGACTCGTTCGGCGCGCGCGGTTGGGAGATTTTTTCCGACGAAATCGGGCCGGATCGGCAACTCGCGATGGCCGCGATCGATCAGGGTGGCGAGTTGAATGCAGGCCGGGCGGCCAAACGATCCGAGCGCATCCATCGCGGCCCGGCAGGTGCGGCCGGTGAAGAGCACATCGTCGACGATGACGACCGTTTTCCCCTCCAGCGGGTGCGGCAACTGCGAAGCCCTAACGACCGGTACTCCGGTCCGCGTCCCGTGATCGTCGCGGTGCATCGAGACATCGATCACCCCGGTCGCGACGCGCACTTTTTCAATCGCCTCGATTTCATCCGCGATCCGCCGCGCGAGGTCGACGCCGCGGGCCGGGATGCCGGCGAGGATGAGCGCGGAGAGATCGCGGTTGCGCTCGATGATCTCGTGCGCGATCCGGCGCAAGGCGCGACGCATGTCCTCGGCATCGAAGATGCGGACGGCGTCGGTAGATGTCGTTAGGCTAGTTTTGCTCATTTCCTTCGCGACCTCGCAGGATCGCGTTAAAGGAAGCGCGCGAACTTTAGGCCGGCGCTTTCGCCAGCCTTGTTTCGCGCACTCTTCGTTCGCGCCAACTGGAGCGATGTTTCACGATCCAATCGAGCAGCGCTTTTTCAAAGCCGATATCGGAACCGGCTTTTTCACTTTCGATCCATTTGTGTTTCAGGATCTCTTCGCGCTCGGCGAGGAATTCCTTATAGAGGACCGAATTCTTGAGAAAGTGCGCCCCGTCGTCAGCGGACGAATCCATTTCAGCGGGTTTGTTCATGACAAATTTTCCTTGGCCAATGATTTTCTATTTACGTCCAAGCATTAGACGAACCAAGGTCGCGGTTATTTAGCGAAAGGATGCGAGTAAAGGCAAGCATTAGGTTGTGGGCAGCATCTCCCGTAGTCGGCGCGCGACCTTCATAAACTCCCCGCTGATGGGAGAGTCCTTCGATTCGGCGGTCACAGGCATCCCGCGGTCGCCCGCCTCGCGGGTCGCGATATCGATCGGGATTTGGCCGAGCAACGGGACGCGGATCCGTTTCGCTTCGCGCTCGCCGCCGCCGCTCCCAAAGATGTCGTAACGCACTCCGTCGGAGGGCGAAAGGAAGTAGCTCATGTTTTCGATCAATCCGAGCACAGGCACATTAACCTTTTCGAACATGGCCGAGGCTTTGCGTGCATCGATCAGCGCAACTTCCTGCGGCGTAGTGACTATGATCGCGCCGGAGAGCGCGACCGTCTGCACAATCGTGAGCTGGATGTCGCCCGTGCCCGGCGGGAGATCGAGCACGAGGAAATCGAGTTCGCCCCACTCGACCTGCCGCAAAAATTGCTGGGTGTAGCGGGTCACCATCGGCCCGCGCAGGATGGCGGGTGCGGCGTCATCGAGGAGAAATCCCATCGACATCAGGCGCAGGCCGTATTGCTCGATCGGGATGATGTGGTTGTCCTCCGTCGCCATCGGCCGTTCGCGCGAGCCGAACATGAGAGAAATACTCGGTCCGTAGATGTCGCAATCGCAGAGGCCGACGGCGGCGCCGCTCTGCTGGAGCGCGACGGCGAGATTAGCCGCGACGGTCGATTTGCCGACGCCGCCCTTGCCGCTCGCGATCGCGATGACGTGTTTGATTCCGGCAATTCTCGTCGCGCCCACCCCGGCCGCGCCGCTGCCCGCGGGCGGCGCCTGGATATCGATCCGCACTTTCGCTTCACGCACCCCGGAGACTTTGCGCAGCGCGGTCTCCGCCTGGTTTTTGATCGTTTGGGGGATTTGCGGGTCGTTCGTCGCGAGGGCCAGCTGGACGGTGACGTCGCCATCGCGCAGATCGATTCCCTTCACGATCCCAAACGAAACGATGTCCCGGCTGAAGCCCGGATATTTCACCGTCGTGAGCGCGTCTTTGATTTGTTCTTCCGTAACCGGCATGAGTGGCGGGTAAGCTACGCTGGCACGAAAGGGCGTAAAGCGAACCGCCACAAAAAGAGGCGGCAGCGATTTGCCCTGGAACAAGCCCGAGACCTGCTTTGCAAGGGAACCGATGCGAAAGATCAAGCTCAGCGGCCGGGAACGCGCCGTCCTGAAAGCTATCGGATTTACCGAAGCCGTCACCGGTGCGCAGGTGATGGAGCACAGCCACATTCAGCCGGACGATTTGACCGATGTCCTGAACGCGCTCCTCGCGGCGGGCTACATCGAGAGCAAGCCGTACCGCGAGCAGATCAGCGCGGCCGAGATGCTGACGGTCGAGTTCGAAGTCAATCCTGGCTACATCCACGAGCTGAAAAGCACGATGCAGAAGTCCTGGATTTAGGACTCTTCGGCAGGGGATTGCGCCTTACACGGTCTCTTCGGCCAAGGCTCTGTTTTCCGCGCTGCGTTCGCCGAAGAGCTGGCGGATCACGTCTTCGACCGGCAATTCCTGGACGTTGATGTCGGAGACGGAACAGGCGCTGAGCAGTTGCCGCGCAACCTCCGTCACCTTGGCCCGCGGGACTTTGAGCTGCACGCTGAGCGGCGTTTGCTCGACCACTTCGCCGAGCGCGGAAAAATCGCACTCCTGGTTTTCCGCAAAGGTCAGGCTGATGACTTTGTGCCCGGAGAAGCGATCGATAATGTCGCTGAGCGGGCCGTCGAAAAAAATCTTCCCATGGTCGACCACGATGACGCGATCGCAGAGTTCCTCGATGTCCTGCATGTAGTGGCTCGTGAGCATGGTCACGATCTTGTGCTCGGAGTTGTAGAGCCGGAGAAATTCCCGGACCCGTTTTTGGCTCACGACGTCGAGGCCGATGGTCGGCTCGTCCAGAAAAAGAACGCGCGGCTCGTGGATGAGGGCGGAGATCAACTCCATCTTCATCCGTTCGCCTAACGAAAGCTCGCGGACCATGACGTTCATCTTGTCGCCCACCTCGAGGAGCTCGCTCAGGCCGCCGACGACCTTCTTGAAAGCGAGCGCGGTCGATGCCGTAAATGGCGCGGTTTAATTCCAGCGATTCCTGCGCCGGCAGGTCCCACCAGAGAGAGTTTTTCTGCCCCATGAGGAGACTGAATTGGCGCTTCATCTCGTCGCGCCGCTCCCAGGGGACGAAGCCGAGGACGCGCGCTTCGCCGGAGGTCGGGTTGAGCAGACCGGAGAGCATTTTCAGCACGGTCGTTTTGCCGGCGCCGTTCGGGCCGAGGAAACCGACCAGTTCGCCCTCCTCGATGGTGAAGGAAATGTTGTCCGCGGCCCGCGTCTCTTCGTAGCGACGCTTGACCAGGCCTTTGACCGAGGCCCAGAGCCCGCTCTCCTTGCGATAAGTCCGGTAGACCTTGGTCAACCCGGATGTTTCGATAACCGCCATGCGGGATCGTAACACAGCCGTCCCGGCTGTCTTGTCAGGCGGGCGTCTCGCCCGGCGATTCTGTGTGCGGGCGGGACGCCCGCGCGACAGGACAGGCGGGACGCCTGTGTTACGCCGCGCTCGAGCGTTGTCCGGTCGGTTTGCGCAAAAGGGGGCGCACTTTCTCGACCAGCGCGTCGCTCGTTAGGCCATGTTTTTCGCGCAGGACCGGGATGTTGCCGTGCTCGATGAATTGATCGGGCCAGCCGATCCGCACCACCGGGGTGTTGATCATCTGGGTGTGGAGATGCTCCATCACCGCGCAGCCAAATCCGTTGTGCAAAACGTGATCCTCGAGCGTGCAGACGACCTGCACGCTGCGCGCGAAAAATTCCAGCGTCCCGGTGTCGAGCGGCTTGATCCAGCGCGGGTTGATGAGCGCGACGGAGAACCCTTCGGCTTCCAGTTTCCGCGCCGCTTCCTCGCCCATTTCATACATGTTGCCGAGGCCGAAAATCGCCACGTCCTTGCCGTGCTGGAGCACTTCCGCCTTGCCGATCTCGAGCAGCTTCGGGGTCGCCTTCGGCTTCGCCCCGGTGCCGGCGCCGCGCGGATACCGGATCGCGATCGGACCGGAATCGTGGTTCGCCATTGTCCAGAGCATGTCGACGAACTCGTCTTCATCCTTCGGCTGCATGTGGATCATGTTCGGGATATGGCGGAGGTAGCCGATGTCGAAAAGTCCGTGGTGAGTCGGGCCGTCATCGCCGCTCAAGCCGGCGCGATCCATGCAGAGCGCGACGTTCAGATTCTGCAGCGCGATGTCATGAATGATCATGTCGTAGGCGCGCTGCATGAAGGTCGAGTAGATGGTGAGAAACGGCTTCAGCCCCTGGGTCGCGAGACCGCAGGCGAAGAGCGCGGCGTGTTCCTCGGCGATCCCGACGTCGTAGTAGCGATCGGGATGTTGCGCCTGGAAATAACCGAGCCCGGTGCCGCTCGGCATCGCGCCGGTGATGGCGACGATCTTGCGGTTGGCGTCGGCGAATTTGCCTAACGTCTTGCCGAGAATCTCGGAATAGGTCGGGAGGGAGGCGGCGGCCGTTTCTCCGGTCTCAGCGGTGAATTTCCCAAGGCCGTGAAACTTGTCCGGCTTCGCGATGGCCGGCTCGTAGCCTTTGCCTTTCTTGGTCAGGATATGGAGCAGGACCGGCTCTTCCTGCGTTTTCAGGAATTCAAAGGTCCGGGTGAGAAGCGGGATGTCGTGTCCGTCGATCGGGCCGTAGTAGCGCAGACCCGAGCTCCTCGAAAATCACGCTCGGCACGAGCAGGTTCTTGAAACCTTCCTCGACCTTGTGCGCGAGGTTCAGGATGCCCGTCCCCGCGACGGCTTTGATGAAACGACCGGCCTTTTCGTGCAGATGCGCGTAGGTCGGGTTGGTCACGATGTTGTTCAGGTAGGCCGCGATCGCGCCGACGTTCTTCGCGATCGACCACTCGTTGTCGTTCAGGACGACGATGAACTTCTTCGTCTGGGAGCGGACGTTATTGAGCCCTTCGTAACTGATGCCGCAAGTGAGGGCGGCGTCGCCCGCCACGACGACGACGTTCTCGTCCGTGCCTAACAAATCGCGCCCGACCGCCATGCCGAGGCCGGCGGAGATGGCGGTGCCGGCGTGACCGGCACCGTAAGAATCGTGTTCGCTTTCGGTGCGGAGGAGAAAGCCGTTCAGGCCTTCGTATTGCCGCATGGTGTGGATGCGATCGAGCCGGCCGGTAAACATCTTGTGCACGTAGCCCTGGTGGCTGACGTCGAAGACAAACTTGTCGTGCGGAGTGCTGAAAACGCGGTGCAGCGCAATCGTGAGCTCGACCACGCCGAGGTTGGGCCCGAGGTGACCGCCGGTTTGGGAGAGCACGTTGATCAGTTCATCGCGCACTTCCTGCGCGAGCTGCGGGAGACTTTCTTCCGGCAAGGCTTTGACGTCGGCCGGGGAATGAATTCCATCCAGCAAACGGGTTTTCGGCTTGGCGGTCTCAGAAGAGACTAACGTCGACATTTTTTGGTTCTCCTTGGGTTTCTGGCTGGGCCGCGGGGGCCGCTTCAAACTTCTTCACGACCGGTTTCCCGGCACTATTACGGGTGATGACCTCGATCCTTTGCTCGGCCGAGGCGAGGCGTTCCTGGCACACTTTGACCAGCTTCATTCCCTCCTCGTAACGCACGATCAAGTCTTCCAAAGGGAGCTCGCCGGACTCCATTTGTTCCACGATCTCCTCCAGCCGCTGCATGGCCTGTTCGAAGTTCGCTTCTGGAGCGGGCTTCTTCACTTGGTTCGACATAACGGCAAGGGAGCAATTAAGCATAGGCAGGCCAATTAAAAAGGCTGACTTGCCCGCCCGCCACCCGGGAACAGTCCATGGCATAACGGCTGCTAATCAAGGAGTTCGTTAGTCGAGCCGATGACCTTTCCGAAGCGCATACTCCTGATCGACCATGAGCCGCACCTGACCGCGGTCGTGGGTTCGGCGCTCCAGGCGACAGGGCAATATTTGATCCGGCAGGAGAACCACAGCCGCCGCGCGCTTCATTCCGCCCTGCATTTTCAGCCCGACCTGATCCTGCTCGACGCTGTCCCGGAGCATTTCGAGCTGGATGCGATCGCCCAGCAGATTCACGCCGATGCCTCGCTTCAGGACGTGCCGGTGGTTTGCCTGACCAGCCTGACGGCCGCCGGCCATTTTGGGTCGGTCGGATTCTTCGGCGGTTTCACCTTTGTCGCCAATCCATTCCTGCTCCAGGACATGGTCAACTGCATCGCCGAGATGCTGAGCGACAAGCGCCGCTTCGGCCTGTAATCGCTTCGCCCGGCGGAGCGTCAATCGTTTGCGAGATCGCGAACGTCCGGCAAAGTTCGGCATGCCCACGCCCATTTCCGTCAAAGACGCACTGCAAAGCACCGCTCCCGCCGAGGCGGTCCTGGTGCAGGGATGGGTGCGGACCCGGCGCGATTCGAAGGATTTCTCGTTCATCGAACTGAACGACGGCTCCTGTCTGCGCAACCTGCAGATCATCGCGAAAAACACTCTCTCAAACTACGACGCCGTGCAGCGGCTCATCACCGGCGCCTCGGTCGCGGTCCGCGGCCCGCTCGTCGCCTCGCAGGGCAAAGGGCAAAGCTGGGAAGTGGTGGCCGACTCGATCGAGATCATCGGCGCGTCGGACGACAGCTATCCGCTCCAGAAAAAAGGGCACACCCCGGAGTTCCTGCGCGAAATCTCTCACCTCCGTCCGCGCTCCAATCTTTTCGGCAGTGTCTTTCGCGTGCGCAGCCGGCTTGCTTTCGCCATTCACCAGTTTTTCCAGGACCGCGGTTTCGTTTACGTCCACACCCCGATCATCACCGGGAGCGATTGCGAAGGCGCGGGCGAACTCTTTCGCGTCAGCACGATCGACCCGGAGAAGCCGCCGCGTTTGCCTAACGGCGCGATCGACGACGCGCAGGATTTTTTCGCGCGCCGAACTTATCTCACGGTCAGCGGGCAACTGGAGGCGGAAGCTTTCGCCTGCGCGCTCTCCAAGGTTTACACCTTCGGCCCGACCTTCCGCGCCGAGAATTCCAACACCTCGCGCCACGCCAACGAGTTCTGGATGATCGAACCGGAAATGGCCTTCTGCGATCTGAATGGCGACATGGATCTGGCCGAGGAGTTGGTGAAATACCTCGTGCGCGACATCCGCGAAAAATGCCCGGACGAGATCGGGCTTTTCTCCAAATTCGTCGACAAGGAATTGCTCGCGCGCCTCGAGTTTGTCGTCGAACGCCCCTTCCAGCGCATCAGCTACACCGAAGCGGTCGAGCTCCTCCAGAAGAGCGGCGAGAAATTTGAATTCCCGGTCGAGTACGGCCTCAACCTGCAATCGGAACACGAGCGCTGGCTGACCGAGAAACACTTCAAATCACCGATCACCGTCTTCAATTATCCGAAGGAAATTAAGCCGTTCTACATGCGCCTGAACGACGACGGCAAAACCGTCACCGCGATGGATCTGCTCGTGCCCGGGATCGGCGAAATCGTCGGCGGCAGCCAGCGCGAAGAACGGCTCGACGTCCTGGAGGGAAATCTGCGCCGCCACAACATGAACCTCGACGACTACAAATGGTACCTCGATCTGCGGCGCTACGGCACCGTGCCGCACGCGGGCTTCGGCCTCGGGTTCGAGCGCATGCTCATGTTCGTCACCGGCGTGGCCAACATCCGCGACGTCATCCCCTTCGCCCGCACCCCGGGCAGCGCGGAATTCTAGTGAGCGTTGTTTCAGCTCGTAGGTTTTGGCGACCGAAAGAAACTCGTAGAAGGCGTGCATGCGCGCGAAGTAATACCCTTCGCGCCCGTCGAGAAATCCCCGCTGCCAGACGTAAACGTAAAGAAACCGCAGGAGCGGACGAAACGGCAGCCGCTGCGAGAGCCGCTTCAGCCGGCGGCGTTGCGCGACCCGCGCGCTTTGCAGCTCGCTCGAGCCCTGATCGTCGGCCGCCGCGACGCGCGCTTCCCAGTTCGAATAGCGATTGTGTTTCTCGACAAAAACTTCGACCGAGGGAAAGGCGTAGTGATCCATCTCGCAGCGCAGCCGCCCGGTCGGCCCCTGCACCACGACGTGCTCATGCACTTCGTTGTCGCCGCTCGCGGTCGCGACCTCGGTCAGTTTTTCGTAGCGGCCTAACGAGTGGCGGAAAAGCCGCAGGTTCCAGTTCGGATAATAGGCGTGCCGGAGCCAGCGCCCCATGAACATGAAACGCCGATTGATCCAATAACCGGCGGTCGCCCCGGCGTTGGCGATGGCGTTGCGAAACTCCCCTTCCGCCGCCGGCGGCAGAACTTCGTCTGCATCCAAAATGAAGGCCCAGTCGTTACGTAAGGGGAGATGTTCGAGCGCCCAGTTTTTCTTTTTCGGCCAGGTGCCGTTGAACTCGAACTGCACCACCTGGGCACCGTGCGCGTCCGCGATCGCCTGCGAGCCGTCGCTGCTCTGCGAATCGACCACGAAGATTTCGTCCGCCCAGGCGATCGAGGCGAGGCAGCGCGGCAGGTTTGCCGCCTCGTTCTTGATCGGCACAATGACCGAGACGGGCACGGGGGCGGTAGATTTATCCACGGTGGAAGCGCACCCTCAGAATCTCAGCATGAACGACGCCCTCTGGATAGGAAAGAATGGGCGGTTTGGCGGCCTGAAATTCTTTTCCCTACTTCTCGCGAATCTGTTAGGCTCGGTCAGGTCAAAGCCACAAATGCGCTACCCAACCTCCGTCACTCTGGACAGCTCAGGGATTTGACGGATCATCTTCCCACCCTCTCACTTGAAGCGCGTAGAACCCGAAGATAATTGGCCGGCGTCGTGGAAGGCTTCCTACCGCTACGACTTGGAGGAGGTCTACGGGCGGATCAAGAACCGCGGTTACGCCTACGCCTACGAACGGCGCCGGCGCGCCACCTTTTCCCTCGTCACCGAAGTGCTGCCCCCGGGCGCGCGCATCCTCGATATCGCGGCCGCGCAGGGGAATTTCTCCATCGCCCTCGCGGAGATGGGCTACGAAGTGACCTGGAACGACATGCGAGCCGAGCTGGCCGATTATGTGCGGCTGAAACAGGAATTCGGCACGATCCACTTCGCGCCCGGGAACGCTTTTAATATCGATCTCCCTTCCGGCTTCGACGGAGTTCTCATTACCGAAGTCATCGAACACACCGCGCACCCGGACCAGTTGCTGGCCCGCGCCGCACAACTCGTTAGGCCAGGTGGTTACGTGATCATGACGACCCCGAACGGGGCCTACATCCGGAATAAACTCCCGAAGTTTTCCGAGTCGTCCGATCCCGCGGTTTACGAGTCGGTCCAATTCAAGCCCGACGCCGATGGCCACATTTTTCTCCTCCACCCGGACGAGATCGAGCCGCTCGCCGCCCGCGCCGGACTCGTTCTCGAAAGACTGATCTTGTCGACCAATCCGCTCACCAGCGGTCATGTGAAGACCGAGTTTTTCCTGCGCCGGCTGCCCCGCCCCCTGGTCGATGGCATCGAACATTTCACCGGCGCATTGCCTTCCAGCCTAACGACGCGGTTGATGACGCAGATGGCGGCCCGCTTTCGCCGCCCGGAGTAAGTCTCGGCGACCGTCCTTAGGCGGGCGGTGGCTGGGTGTCCATCAAGGCGAGGATGCGCTGCTTCTTCGCGTCGTATTCGAGGCTGCGAAATTTCCGGATCTCCTCCAGCCGCCGCATTCCGTTGATCGTGTCGAGAAACCGGGTGTAGTTCGCGGCCAGCTCGGTCGTCTCGAGATAGCGGCCACGCAGGTTATCATCCTGGAATGCCCCGGGGTTTTGCGCTTCGAAAAGGTGGAAGCGCAGCCAGCGGCGATCGGCTCGCGAAACGCGCTGCGTCTTGCGAAAGAAAGCGACAAACAAAAGCAGCACGAGATAGGTATCGACCCGCGCCTGGAGCTCGAGATCGCGCGCAAAATCTTCCGAGGCGATCCGGCGTTCGCCATCCCGAAACTGAATCGCGGCGTGCAGGGCGTGATTGATCTCCTCCACGAACATAATGAGCGAACGAATATTCTCGTTCGTTAGGCCAGCGCGCGGATCGTGCCGCTCGAGCTGCTCGATGAGCCACTGCGAATAATAAATCCCGACGTAAAGCTGGTCGTTCGCGGTGCGGAGGAAGGTGCGCGCCAGCTCGCTCAATTCCGCCGCCGAGGCGCCCGCCAGTTTCGTCAGTTGCCGGCAACGGCGCTGATCGATCAGGCAATCCTCGAGGTTGATCCCGACCTGCGCGTAGGTGCGCTCGAAGAGGCGCTGGATCTGGCTGAAGAGCGTTTCGTTCACAGCAAGAGCGAGGCGCGGTGGTCGTCGTCGAGATTGAGCAGCTCGTCGGAGAGGCGATTGAGGGCGAGGCGCACGTCGTGAAAGCGATCGGCCAGTTCCTCGAAGACGTCATTCAGCTCGCAGCGCCGCGCGGTCGAGTGGCCGGCCACGAGTTGAAAATTGGTCCGGCCGATTTTCTCGTAAAAGTCCAGGTCGGGCGCGCCGCGCCGGCTGCGATGCTGGGCGTTCTCGTGAAAAATGCCGCTCACGAAAAGCGAGTAATTGCCGACGTGCGCGCGGAGCAAAAAAGTTTCCGCCGCGCTCGCCCGGGTCAGCGCGATCAGCATGTCGGAGAGATATTGGCGGCCGCCATCCTCCTCGGAATGCGGCGCGCGCAGGCCGTTGGCGCGGGAAAAAGTCTCGAGCAGCGAACCGATGTAATCCGAGATTTTGCGGTCGGTGATATTGGCCCGTTTTAGGACGTGGCGGGCGAGGACGTAAAAGTAAAAGGAAGACGAAATCGAGAGGTGCCCGGCGTGGGAGAGAATCGCTTCCACCAGCCGCGGATGATCGAGCACGGCGTCGCGCGTTTCGGCGTCGCTCAGGAGATCGACGAGCGAGACTTGATCGGTCGGCGAGCGGGCCAGCGTCCGCACGATAAATTGGAAATCCGCCGCCGTGAACCGCGCCCGACAATTCGCCTGGATCATCGAGAAGCTATCCTAAGCTTCAGGCGTGCCATCTGACAAGGAGCTTGGATGAGCCGGGCTCTCACCAAAAACTTTGTCATCCCGATCCGGCGCAGCGCGGAGAGGGACCTCTCAACTGCCAATAGCCGTTCACTCGGGCACCGGAAGGAACTTGGCAATTGGCAATTGAGAGGTCCCTCGCCGTCTCCGCCGGCTCGGGATGACAAACGTTTTGTGGCGCCGCTCAGAGCGTCTTGAGAAATTCGAGGAGCTGATCCTTCTGCTCGGGCGGGAGCGTGGTGCCGTAAAGGTGGCCACCGTTGCCTTCGCCCCGCCGCCGGGTGTCGAAGAGAAAATAGCGCTGCTCCATTTGGCCGAACGGACCGACGGCGCGCTCGGGCGGTTCCTGGAAGCCGACCTTGACCGGATCGTAAACGTCATAGCCGCGGTGAAAGGTCTGCGGACGTTCGTTAGGCGGATTGAGCAGGTCGCGCAAGGTCGGGACGGAGCCGTTATGCAAATAAGGCGCGCGCAACCAGAGACCGTCGAGCGGTGGCGAGAGATAGCCGTAGGGATCGAGCTCGGTCATGGGCGGGCGCTCGATTCCCATCTCTTTCACTTTGCGGTTCGCTTCTTCCGCCGCGGCTTTCGACCAGGAACGGGTGCGCTCCGGATCGGTGCCGATTTGCGCGAGCGGCACGACTTTGCTGGTGAATTCTCCACGCGGCTCGTGGCAGGAAGCACAGTCGCGGGCATAAATCTTTTGGCCCTTCGGCGGCGAGCGGCTGATTGATCGGGCTCGTCTTGGTAAAGGGCCAGGCCGGCGGCGGCAGATTGCTCAGGTATTTATCGAGGTCCGCCATCCGCTGCAAAAACCATGGCCGCGGCGGCGCGCCAAGGCCGAGCGCGGAGTCGATCAGGACCGAGCGCACCGCGGGCGTGTCGCCGGTCCAGTTGAGCAGCATCTGTTTGCCGGCTTTGTCTTTTCCGCTCCGGATCCCGAGATTCCAGATCGAAGGAAAATCGGTCGGCCCGACGGTGTCGTCTTCCGGCAGGCCGGTCATGAAATATTTCGTCAGGTTCATGGCGTCGTCGCGCCCCGGACCCCAATCCGGTTTCGGCTGGCCGTTGCTGACGTAGCGGTTCATCCAGGTGAAAGTTTTCTCCTGTTCGAGCAGCGCCTTTTTCGTCAGGGGAATGAGGAGGTAACGATAAATCTGGCGATCGATGAATGAGAGGCCGCCGTTGCCGTAATCGTTTCCGCTGACAAGGCGGATTTCATTCATGATGGTGTCGGCGTTAAAGCGCGGATCGTGCGCGGCCTTGAAGAGAAAGCGCAGCATTTCCTGGAGCTGGACCGGGCTGCCGGCCGCGACCACGACATGCGGCGTTTCCTCCTCGCGCTCGCGATAAGTGGCGGTGTGGCAGGCCGCGCAGTTGTTCGTCACGCGGTCGAAGCCGACTCTCTTTTTCGAAAAACCGACCGGGATTTCGCGCCCCTCCTCCCAGACCACGCCAAACGACTTGTAACCGCCCGGGCCCGGCATGAGATCGGGAAAAACGCGCGGCAGCACGAGCCAGAGATAATACGGAATCCCGCGATCACCTTCCGCGCCTAACGAACCGTATTTAAACTGCTCTTCTTCGTTGGCGAAGACCTGTTTTTCCTGCCGGAAGAATTTCTCCCAGGTGAAAACTCCGCCGAGCAGGAGCAGAACGACGACGACAGCCACCACCGACCAGAGCAGCCGCCGCATTTTGGGAGACAGTTTCATCTAAAAGGTTTTCAGGTATTCGACGATCGCGTCCTTTTCCGCGGCGGTCAGGGTGGTGCCGTAGGCCGGTCCTTCATGGCCGGCGTTGGAGTTGCCTTCATTGCGATCGCGCGGGGTGCGACCGCCCGGCCGTTCGCGCGTGTCGTAGAGGAAATAGCGATGTTCATCCTTCGGATCATCCAGAGTGCGGCCGTCGGGAGTGAAGCGGGCCACGTCCGAGACGAAGCCGACGTTTTTCTGATCGTAGACATCGTAGCCGCGATAAAATACCGGCGGCCGTTCCGCGCTCGGGTTGAGCAAATCGCGCAGGGTCGGGACGGAGCCGTTGTGCAGATACGGCGCGCGCAGCCAAATTCCGTCGAGTGGTGAGTTGGCGTAACCGAAAGTCTTGCGGAAATGACTGAAGCGCCACGGGTAGCCCGCGTAGATGGTACTCAGGGTGGCTGCGATCTCGGGCGTGAACGAATCGAGGCGATGGCGATCGGTCCCGATCTCCGCGATCGGCGTGACCTTGCCGACGAGTGCTCCGCTGAAATCGCGCCCCGTTCGGCCGTGACAATTGGCGCAATATTCGCCGTAAACTTTCTCCCCCTGCGCGCGCAGCGGCTCGTTGATCGGGAACGGGTATTTCGGCGGCGCCTTGTCGATCAGCCAATCTTCGATTCGCTGCAGCGCCACCAGGTCGATCGTCGGCGGAAAAGCGCCACGTGCCGAAGGAAGCGTTCTTGTTTCGCTCCTCCATTTTGCGCTGGTTGCCGTCCCAATGCAGCTGCATCTCGCGATCGCGCCGCGGACCTTGCAGCCAAATCGAGGGCAGGTCGCAGATGCCGACAATCTCGCGCGTCTCCATTTTCTCGAGCGGATAATTCACCAGCGTCTTGGCCGGATTGAAGGTGTCGGTCCGGCCCGGTCCTTCGTCGGGCTCCCACTCGATGAAGCGGAAGCGATCCTTCAACATCAGGAGCCGCTCGCGCATGAACGGGATCGCGTAGTAGCGCATGATCGTCTGGTTGAGCAGATCGTATTTGCTCCCGAGCGCGTCCATCTCGCACATGAGGCGGTCGGCGTTGAAACGCGGGTCGGCCGCGCAGTTAAAAATGAAGCGCTGGAAACCTTCGAGATCGACCGTGTTGGAAGGCATCCCGGTGTAAAGCGAGCGCGGGCTTTGCGCCGTCTCGCGGACGGAGCCGGCATGGCAGGCGGCGCAATTCAAAAAGACGCGATCGATCCCCTGGGTGTTGCGCTTGGAGACGCCGATCGGCAGATCCCTGCCCGGCTCGTAAATGAAGCCTAACGAGACGTATTCCTGCCCGGGGACGTATTTTTTCCCGGGCAGATATTCGGGAAACAATTTCGGCAGAACCTTCCAGATCCAATAGGGAATGCCGGACTCGCGTTCCCCGCCTAACGAACCGTATTTGAAATGCTCCTCGATCTGCTCGTAGGCGACCGGCTGGTCGCGAGTGAAACGGGTGGCCAGGCAATAAGCGCCGACGATGATCAAGCCGACGACCACCAGGAGGAGGATGCGCCACCACCAGGTGATCGGCGGGTGCGGCGCTGCGGTTGGATCGGCCATCGCCGGGAGCTCTCGTTAGGCAGCGGGGAATTCGAGCGCGAAATCGATCAGCCGTTTTTTGCTCCAGTAAACTTTCCCGAGATAAGTCCGCGGCGCGATCTCGCGGATTTCATCACGGATCCAATGCGCCAGGAGCGAGGTCTCCGAGTAATCGAGCACAATGCACTCCTTCCCGTCCATCCAGCTCTCGCCCTTGTAGACTTTGGCGATGATCGCGTTCAGACCGAAGGGCGTGATCTTGTTCCGGAGCACGCCTTTTTCCGGATCGAAGACTTTGCCCTGCCAGGCAAAGTGACTGACGAAAGTCGCGATGTTTTCGCTGTAGGTCGTGCCCGGGGCGACGATAGCAGTGCCTTTCGCTTCTCCCTGCGGGATGTTGCCGGCCGGGCTTTTGGTAAACAAATCGTCCAGGTCGGCCTGGGACATTTTCAGCATGCTCTGGAACGGTCATGGTTTTCCTTTCGTTAGGACGTGGTCGTCATCTTTCCCAGTTTGTCATCCTGAGCCGCGCAGACGGCGAAGGACCTCGCAAGCGAATCGCGGATGCTGCCTGGCAAGCGAGTCGCTCGCAGGTTGCCACTTTGTGAGGTCCCTCTCCGCGCTTCGCCGGATCGGGATGACAATGTTTTGGCGCTGACTTCTTTCATCAAAAAGTTTTCATGTATTCGATCAGCGCGCGCTTGTCTTCGTCGGGCAGATCGGTGCCGAAATAATGGCCTTCGTCCTCGATGAAATCGGGGCACTTGTTGGCCGCGAGCAGTTGCGGAACGGCCTTGATCAACTCCGCCCGGGCCGCCTCCGGCGATAGCTTCTTCGCGTGAATGGCGAGGAGCGCTTTACCCAATTTCAGCTTGAGCGCGACCAGATCGCCAAAGTCGGGCTCGAGATTAGCGAGAAGATTAATCGGCGTGCCCTTCGGGACCGGGCCGATCTTGATGTAGCCGTCGCTATCGGCCAGCCCGCGGAGCGATTTGGGAACAAATTCTTTGCGCAGGTGCAGGTTACACTCGTTCTGGGTCCGCCAGATGGAAGCCTTCCCGAGACGCTTCTCCGGCCAGAGCAATTTTTCGGCGGCGTCATAGTAGGCCTCGAGCCGGCCGGCGACGGAGGGATCGCCGGTGAATTTTCCGAGCGCGTTGTTATGCAGGAACGGCGCCGAGCTCCAGATACTCACGAGTGACGGCACCCGGTAATAACCCGGCCCGGTATTCTTCGACTTCGGGGTGAACTTGATCGGCTGCGTCTCGTCAAAAGGGTTGTAAAACTCCACTTCCCCGGGCGGAGGCAGCTCCTTGTAGGTCTGCGAGGAGAAGTTATCCCAGATGTGACCCGCTTTCGCATTCGTTCCCATGGCGCGGGCGGAGTTGGTCTGGATTTTTGAAAGCGGATAGCGCTTCTCGTTGGAGAGGAAATTATTCTGCAGAAAATCCGGCTGCATGACAGCGCTGCGGAACCAGGCTTTGCCATCGCCCGACTCCGGATCGATCCCGGCCGGTGGCTGCTTGCTCGAATGGCAATGGGCGCAGCTGTTGGCGAAGACTTGTTTGCCGTGCGTGAGCACAGGCTCGTCGGTCGTTACCTGGACCGCGCCGTCAGGCGCGTCGGCGAGCCGGAACGGTTGCAGGCGGCGGAAGAAGGCCGCGATATCGGCCAGGCGTTCCTCGGTCGCGAGCCAGAAGACCGAGTGCTCGCGCGCCTGGGAAATTTCAAATGGCTTTTGATCGACCAGGCCGATGAGGCGGTTATGGCGGGTGAGCCAGTACTCGGAAAACATTCCGATATTGATGTAAACCCGGATCGTCGCCCCCGGGATACCGATGGAGTCGGCGCCGTCCTTCAGGATGTGAGCCACGGGCATTTCATCTTTCGTTCCCGGCAGGGCGAGCGTTCCGCCGGCTAATTTTTCCTGGGCCGCAATCCGTTCGCGCTCGGCCAGGAGAAAGATGGCGTTGATCGCGTTCGGATTGTTGAGGTGATCCGTCGCGATGCGCGAGGTGTCGGAAGTGCCGGGCGGCTGCGCGGCCAGTTCCTCGTAAAAGAAACCGCCTTTTTGCACGTTCGGCGCGAAGACTTTGCCCTCGCGGATGTATTGGTTGCCGATGGCGGAGGCGAGGTTCTCCCAGCGCGGATTTTCCGGGTCGGCCGGCGGGTTGGAGGGATTGGGTGAGATATGGCAGGAGCCGCAGGAAACGCCGACCCGGTACGGCCTAACGAGTTTATTGTCGCTGAAATAGGTCGGGTCGTTCAGGAACCGGGCGCCGTCCCATTTCCGGCGCGCTTCCTCGTTGAAATCCGGGTTTGGGAAAAGCCGGAAGCCGAGAACGCCGGAGGGGCGGCCGTAGGTTTTCTCGTCGATCCCGGGCGGCTCCGGCTCCACCTGCTCGTCGAGCCAGAGGCCGTATTCATCCGGCTTGGTCGCGGCCTGGAAGCCGGGTTCGTTGACCAGCCCGAGGGTTTTGAACCGCTCGCCGCGCGGATATTTGCGATTGTCGAGCGTCTTGAGCAAATCCATCAACCCGAAACTGTCGCGCGCGACGTGATCCCAGAAATGCTGGTTCCCGCCGCTCCAGAGGTTCCAGGTGTTGCGGCCCATGATCTCGTTAGGCGTAAGTGCGATTCCGCCATCCATCGGCTTGAAAATGTCGGCCGTGATCTGGGGGAAATCCTTGGGCGAAAGCCCGGCCAGTTTGGCTTCGTCTTCGGGCGTTTTGCGGCAGCCGGCGAGAAGAACGAGGCACGCAAGGGTCCAGGCCCCGATGCATGCGGCGGGGAATCGCGCTGACCAACCGGCTTCCAGCAGGCGCGGTCTCACCCGGCCTTTTTATTCCAATCGTAAGTCGCCGGACAAGACAAATTTGTACCTCCGCAAGCAACGGAGGTTTTTAGAACGTCATAAATTAATCGTCCGAGCGCTGCGGTCGACCTAGATTGCGGCGACGATTGTATGAATTGCC
>CAVUGD010000035.1:0-13328 GCA_963740715.1 uncultured Verrucomicrobiae bacterium
CGATCTCAACCAGTCCTACCAAAACCTGATCAAGCCCGCGGTCGAGGCCGCCGGGTTGAAATGCATCCGGGCCGACGAGATCGCGCACTCCGGATTAATCGACGTGCCGATGTACGAGCTTTTGCTCAAGGCGGATGTCGTCGTGGCCGATCTCTCGACTTCGAATCGCAACGCGGTTTACGAGCTCGGCGTGCGCCACGCGCTGCGTCCCTGCACGACCGTGATCATCGCCGAGGAAGAGATGATGAAGTCGCCCTTTTTCGATCTCAACCACATCGTCATCCGCAAATACAAACACCTCGGCGAAGACATCGGGGTGAGCGAGGCGAAGCGCTTCACCGGCGAACTCACGAGCGCGATCAGGGAGATCATGGCGAAAGAGGAAAAGCTGCGCTGGGACAGTCCGGTTTATAAATTCATCGACCGCCTCACGCCGCCTTCGATCGCGGAAGAGATCAAGAGCATGGGCGTGGCCGCGGCCTTTACGGCGAAAGCGGCGACGGTCGAAAGTGCGGCGCCGGCGCACAGCGAATTGATGGCGCGGGTCGATGAAGCGCAGCGCAGGAACGATTGGCTGAAAGCGAAAATGCTGCTGGAAGAGATTCGCGAGATGCGCAAAGCAAGCCCGGCCGGTGAGAGTGCGGGCGAGCCGAAGCCGGAGGATCCCTACATTTTGCAACGGCTCGCGCTCGCCACCTACAAGAGCGCTCATCCCGATCCCGAGAGCGCCCTCAAGACGGCGCGCGATCTCCTCAATCGTCTCGGACCGGAAGTCTCGAACGACACCGAGACGCTTGGCCTTTGGGGTTCGGTGCACAAACGGCTCTGGGATTTGACGAACGATCCGGGTGCTCTCGACGAAGCGATTCGCGGCGCCGAGCGCGGCTATTATCTGCGCAACGATTACTACAACGGGATCAACTACGCTTTTCTCCTCAACGTCCGCGCCTCCATCAGCCGCAATCTCGCAGAGGCCGTGGCCGATTTCGTGCAGGCCCGCCGCATCCGCCGCGAAGTGATAAAGATTTGCCAGCAATGGCTGACGGCGAACGATCCCCCTGGATCGGTTGCCGAGCGTTCCGCAAAATTTCAGGAAACCCGCTACTGGGTCCTGGCTACACTCGCCGAAGCGTATCTCGGTCTCGAGGATTCGTTAGGCCAAAAGAAACTGGATGAAGCCTTCGCCGCCGCGCCCCAGGATTGGATGAAGAAATCCACCCAGGATCAGATCAACAAACTTCAGCCCCTCCTCGCGAGTTCGCCGTTGAAGAAACTTCCCGCCTAGTCGTCATCAGGCGGGAGAATTTTGGACAATTGCGCGATCGGGTTCCAACCCTTCGGCGGCTTGCGCTGACTCGACCACTGCATTCCTCCCGCGCGCCACTGCTCGCGCCATTTGCTGTAACTCAGGCCGCGGTCCTCATCGCTGACACCAAACTGGAAGCCGCAACTCGGGCAAATTTCATACGAGCCACCGCCGCCGCGCGGACGCGGTGTCTCTTTCAATTTCGGGTAACCGCAGACCGGACAGGTGTATTTCAATTCCATCTCCAGGTGTGTGGATCGATCGGACGACCAGGCTGGCGTTCGAAATAGACGCGGTTGCCGGGTTTGAAGAAGGTCTTGGTCGTGCCATCGCGATTGTAGGCGCCGAAGGCGCCGCTCCGCGGGTCGAAGACGCGCAGGACGCCGTCGGAATCGAGCTTTGCCGGCAAACCCTCCGTCCTCGCCCGGCGCAACAACTCCGCGGCCATGCGGGCGTACTCCTGCGCATCGCGGGCGCCGAAGTCGGCGCCGTGCCGGGCGAAGTGATCGGAGAGCGAGGCGGGATTTCCCCAGGTCGGCGCCGCACGGTTTGAAGTCGTCACGGACGACCGGGCTCTGCCCCAGTCGCTATTGCCGGGCGCGCCATTGTTGCCGGTCAGCCAGTGGTAAATCAAAAAGGCGACGATCCCGCCGGCGAAGAGAATCTTGGAGAAGGAGCGCATTCGTTAGGCCAGGTCGAAAATCGGTTCGACTTTTTCCAGTGACTCTTTATGACTGCGGAGACGGGAACCAAAAACAAAAATGTGAACGCCGGCGAAAGAGTGGCGCGGCCGCGAGGGAAGGCGATTGCGCTCGATCTCCTGCGCCACGCGCTGCCGCTCCTCTCGTTTTACCTGCGCCGCGGCAACATCACGAGTTACCTGCTCCTGACCGCGTTCGATTTGTCGCTCGGCCTGATGTTGATCGTCGGCACGACCCGCGATCGCCGCGATCCCACGACGGTGGATCTGCGTGCCACCGGGCTGATTCCGCGCCTCAGCGCAGTGATGGTGCTGGCGATCTTTCTCGGGCTTGTCGCCGCCGTCATCAGCCTGCCCATGATCATGCCCGCGGTCATCTTTGGTCTGACGAAAGGGGTGGATTGGATCGCGCTGGTTTCGCGGCCGGGCTTCTGGATGACCGCTGCCATCATGGCTTTGCTCACGGGTGTGAGGGCGCAGCTAAGTTTTGAAAGCGTCACCACGCCGGGAGAAATCGGCACTTCGCCGCAGGCGGCGCCAGTCATCGGCGACCTCGAGGGGGACCGCCGGCGCTCGCTCGCCGCCAACGCCGCGCAGGTGACCATCATCGCGACCTTCGTCGCGCTTTCCTATCTGCTCAGCTTCTTCGGAGAGCGCGCTTTTGTTATTTTTCCGATTCTCTTCGCGGGATTGCTCGTCTTTTACGACACGCGACCGGACCTGGCGCAACGCCTCTTTCCCGAGCTCTGGCAGAAGACGAAGTGATTGTTAGGCGCGGCGTTCCTTGATCGCCGCGAGCAAACCTGCCACCACTTCCGCTTTCGGCTTCGCGCCGATATTGCCCTGGCCGTGGATGCGAACGCTGACGGCACCGGCTTCGAGGTCGCGATGGCCGATCACGAGCATGGTGTGGACTTTCATCTGCTCGGCGCTGGCAATCTTGGCTTTGATGTGATCGCTGCTGGCGTCGAGCTCCGCCCGGACTTCGTGCGCGCGAAGTTCGTCCTGGATCGCGCGCGCGTATTCGATCAGCGGCGCTTCGTCGCCGATCGGCAGGATGCGGACCTGCTCGGGCGCGAGCCAGAGCGGGAAGTTGCCGGCGTAATGCTCGATCAGGAAACCGATGAAACGCTCGTGCGTGCCTAACGGCGCGCGATGAATGCAGAGCGGAGTCGTTTCGGTGTTGTCGCGGTCTTGTAAACGAGGCCGAACCTGGCCGGGACGGCGAAGTCGACCTGGTTGGTGGCGATGCTGAACTCGCGCCCGATCGCGCTCCAGACCTGGACGTCGATCTTCGGTCCGTAGAAGGCGGCCTCGTTAGGCACTTCGACGTAGTTGATGCCGCTGCGCTGCAGGACGCCGCGGACCATGTCTTCGGTCTTCTTCCAGAGTTCGGGGTTATCGACGAATTTCTGGCCGAGCTTGGCGGGGTCGTGGGTGGAGAAACGCATGACGTATTTCTCGATCCCGAAGATTTTGAAATACTTCAGATACATCTCGTTGACGGCGCTTGAACTCGCTCTTCGAACTGCTCCTCGGTGCAGTAGATGTGGGCGTCGTTCATCTGCAGCGAACGCACCCGCATGAGGCCGAAAAGTTCGCCCGATTGTTCGTAGCGGTAATTGCAGCCGTACTCGGCCAGCCGCAGCGGCAGGTCGCGATAACTGTGCGGCACCGCGGCGAAAAGCTTGTGGTGATGCGGGCAGTTCATCGCCTTGAGGTAATACTTGTCCCCCGCGGCTCCTTCTTCCTTGCCGTGATCGTGCAGTTCCATCGGCGGGAACATCGAGTCGGCGTAATAGGGCAGATGGCCGCTCGTTAGGTAAAGATTCTCGCGCGCGATGTGCGGGGTGCGGACGCGCTGATAGCCGGCGGCGAATTCGGTTTCCTTGGCCAGCTTTTCCAGTTCCTCGATGAGGGCGGCGCCGCGCGGAAGCCAGAGCGGCAGGCCGGGGCCGACGTCGTCGTCGAAAGTGAAAAGCTGGAGCTCTTTCCCGAGCTTGCGATGGTCGCGCTTCTTCGCTTCCTCGAGCATGGCGAAGTATTCGTCGAGCTGGGTCTTGTTCTTGAAGGCGGTGCCGTAGATGCGCTGGAGCTGCGGATTTTTCTCGTCGCCTTTGTAGTAGGCGCTGGCGACGTGGGTGAGCTTGAAGGCGCCGATGTTCCCCGTGCGCATGACGTGCGGGCCGGCGCAGAGATCGGTGAATTCGCCGTTGCGATAGAGGGAGATTTTTTCGCCCTCCGGAATGCCCTGGATGATATCGAGCTTGAACTTGCTCGCCTCCGGGCGCGGCCCGAGCGCGGCCAGTTCGCCGGCATGCGGCGAGGGCGAGCGCTTCGGCGCGCGTGACTTCCACCCGCTCGAAACGGTGGTTCGCCTTGGTCTCCTTTTTCATCTCGGCCTCGATTTTCGCGAAATCCTCGGGCGAGATGCGGTGCGGCAGGTCGACGTCGTAATAGAAGCCGTTCTCGACCGGCGGGCCGGCGGCGAATTGCGCTTCCGGCCAAAGTCGCAGGATGGCGGTGGCGAGAACGTGCGCGGCGGAATGGCGGATCCGCTCCAGTTCCGTCATTGGCGGACCCTCGTGGGCCGGCGGTCCGTCGGCGGCGGCGATGTCTTCGGCGGTTGAGCGTTCTTCGTTCATTTCAGATAGGAGCAGAAAATTAGCGGCTGCAAAGTTAACAGGGTCAGCCGAAATTGCACGATGGCAGTGCGCAAGGCCAGAGCGTTGCTTTTCCTGCTCCT
The DNA here is from genome assembly GCA_963740715.1 of uncultured Verrucomicrobiae bacterium. Lineage (GTDB taxonomy): Bacteria > Verrucomicrobiota > Verrucomicrobiia > Chthoniobacterales > UBA10450 > Palsa-1392. The sequence goes on from CAVUGD010000035.1 coordinate 4,753, forward strand.
CCTCGGCACGAGCTGCCGGCCGGTCGGAGATTTCCGGGCGCGAGTTTGCCGCCGACCGCGAGCGGATGGTAAAATCCCAGGTCGCGATGCGTGGCGTGACTAACGAGCGGGTGCTGACGGCGATGCGCAAAGTGCCGCGCGAGCAATTCGTGCCGGAGAACATGCGCGCCCGAAGTTATACCGACCGGCCGCTGCCGATCGGCTACGACCAGACGATTTCGCAGCCTTATATCGTCGCCTTCATGACGGAGAAACTGGAGCTGAAACCGACCGACCGCGTGCTCGAGATCGGGACCGGCTCCGGTTACCAGGCCGCGATCCTGGGCGAGCTGGCGGCGGAGGTTTACACGATCGAGATCATCGAGCCGCTCGGGAAAGGCGCGGAGGAAACTCTCAAGCGCCTCGGTTACAAAAACGTCCACGTGAAAATCGGCGACGGCTACAAAGGCTGGCCGGAACACGCGCCCTTCGACGCGGTCATCGTGACTTGCGCGCCCGATCACGTGCCGCGGGCGCTGGCCGAGCAGGTGAAGGATGGCGGCCGGATCATTATTCCGGTGGGCGCGGCGGGCGCGCAGGAGCTTTACCTTCTCGAGAAGAAGGATGGCAAACTCCGCCAACGAGCGGTTTTGCCGGTGCGTTTCGTGCCGATGACGGGCGAGGCGAGCCAGCCGCGAGGACGGTAAACGCTCGCCTAACGACTCGGGCGCAGAGCCCTCTTCGTTAGCCGCGCTTGCTGAAAATCTTAATTTCTTCCGCCGCCTTCTGCAGTTCGTCGAGGGTGGCGAGGGCGGCTTCCTGTTTCGAGATCGTGGCCGCGTTCGTCGCCTTCATTTCCTCCAGGAGTTGCAGGGCCGATTGCGTGTTTGTTTCCTGCACTGCCGTGACGGGCTTGGCCGCTACGACGGGGGCGGGAGTGGCGGCTTGAATAATGATCGGCGCCGGCGTTTGCGCACGTGTGCCCGGCAAAAGCAGCACGCTCAAGATCACCGCGCTAAAAACGAAAAGGGTGCGGCGCATCTTAGCGGCCCCCCCGGCTGGAATAGATGCGGGCCACCCGAATCGCTTCGCCCAGCGTCACCAGCTTGGCGTCGATCTTGGCCTGGTTCTCCGCGATCACGATCTGTTGCACTTGGATTTCCTTGATCAGCGCTTCCATGCGTTTGGAATCGTCGGGCGCAGGCGATTGCGCGCCGATGGAAGTGGCGAAAAGGGCGAGCGCGCCCAGGAGCATCAGTTTTTTCATAAGCGGAAGTGTCAGCGGCATAGGAAAGCAAGTCACGTTCCCTCGCCCCGGCGGCGGAGTCGGAAGAGCCGCCGGACCGCTCCGCGGCGCGAAAACTGCTTGCTAGGGAAGGCTCAGTCGATACCCTCTGCGCATGGCAGGCCCGGGAATGTTTCAATCACAGAATCTTTCCCTACAGCAAGTCCTGGCGCCACAGCTCCAGCAGAGCCTCCTCATTCTGCAGGCGCCGCTCCTGGAATTGCGCAACCTCGTGCAGCAGGAAATGGAGACCAATCCCGTGCTCGAGGAATTGGCCGAGGCGACCGATGAGGAGCGCCAGGTCTCGGAGAGCGAGCCGGCGGAAGACAATTTCAAGGAAGAGTTCGACCAGCTGGCCAAGCTCGATGACGAGTGGCGCGATTACATGGCGCAATCGGCCAGCTACAGCGGCCGCTCGAAGGAGGACGAGGAAAAGCGCCAGTTCTTTTTCGATTCCATCGCCACCCAGGAAACCCTCCAGCAGCATCTCGTCGGGCAGCTGAACCAGAACCGCTCTCAGCGGCGACGACCGCAAGACGGCCGAGCTCATCATCGGCAACATCGACGACAACGGCTTTCTCCAGACGACGCCGGAAGAGATGGCGATGAACACCGGCATCGCGCAGGAAGATTTCGAGCTCATGCTCACGCTCATCCAGAGCTTTTATCCGCCGGGCGTTGGCGCGCGCGATTTGCGCGAGTGCCTCATGATTCAACTCAAACGCGAAGGGCGCGAGAAGAGCCTGGAATACCGGATCGTTTCCGATCACATGATCGACCTCGGCAAACGCCGTTTCCCGAGATCGCGCGCCGGATGGGAATCACGGTCGAGCAGGTGCAGAAGGCCGCGAACAGCATCGCGCAGCTCGATCCGCGACCGGGCCAGATTTTCGCCGAGGCGCCGCAGAATTACGTCCTGCCCGATGTGACGGTGGAAAAAATCCAGGGCCAATACCAGGTCATCCTGAACGGCGAACAGATCCCGCATCTCCGCATCAGCAACACCTACAAAGACATCATGTCGCAGGACGGCAGCGGCGGGGAAGTGAAGGACTACATCCGGGACAAAATCCGGAGCGGGAAATTCCTCATCAAATCGATCCACCAGCGCCAGCAGACGATCTCAAACATCGCGCACCAGATCGTCTCGCGGCAGAAAGAATTTTTCGAGCAGGGCTCGGCGCATTTGAAGCCGATGACGATGGTGCAGATCGCAGACGCCGTCGGGGTGCACGAGACGACGGTCAGCCGCGCCATTTCCGGCAAATACATTTCGACCCCGCAAGGCGTCTTCGAGATGAAATACTTTTTCACCCCGGGCTACCAGACCTCGAGCGGCGTCTCGATGAGCAACACGAGCGTGAAGGAAGCGATCCTCGACCTCGTGAAAGCCGAGTCCGGAAGCGCGCCGCTGAGCGACAAGGAAATCGTCGAGATTCTCGGCAAGCGCGGAATCCCGATCGCCCGCCGCACGGTGGCGAAGTATCGGACGGAGCTGAATATTCTGCCGAGCAACATGCGGCGGAAATATTAAGGAACGCTGCAACGCCAACCCCCGGGCGGCCAAAATGGCGCGCCCTACACGTTGACGCGAAATTCGGCGCCGCGTTTTCAGCTTTTCAGCGTCTCAGTTTTTCAGCATTTTTCTTCCATGACTCCCTCGCTCCGCCGCGCGGTCATCGCCGAATGGCGCGGCCTGCCGTCCGATCCGCCGCGGCCCGACCGCACCCACTCCACGGCCGATCTTCTGCCCCAGGTCATGCAGAAGCTCGGGCTGAAAGAGCGGATGCAGGAAAGCGAGATTCTCGGGGCGTGGAAAAGCCTCGTCGGCGAATTCATCGCCTCGCATTCCAACCCGATCGCTCTGCGGGAAGGCATCCTTTACGTGCACGTCCTCCAGCCGGCGCTGCACTACGAACTCGACCGGGTGAACAAACCGGAAATCCTGCGCAAACTGAAACAGCGCTACGGCAGCAAGGCCATTCGCGATCTGCGCTTCCGGCTAGGGTGAGTTGGAGGGACGGGCTGCCGTCCCGTCCGTGATTCCACAGGGAAACGACCAGAAACACGGACGACAGGGCCGTCGTCCCTCCAGCTTATTTGCGCCGCTTTTTCTTCCGCAGATGCTTCACGAAAGCCTGAAGCGTTTCCGCGCTGACGTGATGCTCGATCCCTTCGGCGTCGGATTGGGCGACGAGCGCGGGCACGCCTAACGACTCCAAAAACTCGACCACGATTTCGTGCCGGCTGCGCGATTCCTCCGAGAGCTTGCTCCCGCTCGGGGTGAGGAAAATGGAGCGATAAGGCAGGCTGGTGACGAGCCCGTTGCGTTGCAGGCGCTGGATGGTGCGGGCCACGGTCACGTGGGTGACGCCGAGGCGCCGCGCGATGTCGATCACCCGCGCCTCGCCGGTGGCGGCGATGAGCTCGGCGATGATCTCGACGTAATCCTGCGCGATCTCCTGGGCATGCTCTTCCCGCGTCCGGCGCGGATGGCTCGGGCGGGAGGGCGGGACGACGTTTGCGAGTGGAAGCGGGTTTGGCCGGCACGACGGAAATGAACCAGTAAAACCGCCGTTGACAACCGGAAGATAGATTTGTAGCCTCCGCTACATCTTTAAGCCCGTGCTTCGAGATGTAGATTCCGCTTAATGTCGAATTCAACGCCCAAGGTGCCTGACGCCCAAGACGAAAACCTCCGGCGCCTGGCGGCGCACCGGCGGGATGGTTTCCCTCCCGGAAGTGCACCGCAGCATCGTCATCCCGGGCAAGGGCTCCTTCTGGCGCAAGATGGCGGCCTTTGCCGGCCCCGGTTTTCTGGTCGCGGTCGGCTACATGGATCCGGGCAACTGGGCCACCGACCTCGCGGGCGGAGCGCAGTTTGGCTACACCCTCCTCGCGGTCGTCATGATCTCGAACTTCATGGCCATCCTCCTCCAGCATCTCTGCGTGAAGCTCGGCATCGCGACCGGCCGCGATCTCGCCCAGGCCTGCCGCGACCACTACAGCCAGCCCACGATCTGGTTTCTCTGGGTCATCTGCGAGCTGGCCATCGCGGCCTGCGATCTCGCCGAAGTCGTCGGCTCGGCCATCGGTCTGCAACTCCTCTTCGGCATCCCGATCGTCTGGGGCTGCGTCATCACCTGCCTCGATGTCCTGGCCGTCCTCTTCCTCCAGAACAAAGGCTTCCGTTACATCGAGGCGGTCGTGGTCACGCTCATCCTCACCATCGGCGGCTGCTTCGCCTTCGAGCTCTTTTTCGCCCAGCCCAGCCTGACCGGCGTGCATGCTCGGCTTCGTCCCGAGCACCGACATCATCAAAAACCAGAGCATGCTCTACGTCAGCATCGGCATCCTCGGCGCGACCGTCATGCCGCATAATCTCTACCTCCACTCCTCCATCGTGCAGACGCGCAACTTCGAGCGCTCGCCGGAAGGCAAACGCGAGGCGATCAAGTTCGCCACGATCGATTCCACCTTCGCGCTCATGTTCGCCCTCTTCATTAACGCCGCCATCCTCATCCTGGCGGCCGCGGTTTTTCATTGGTCCGGGCACAAGGATGTCGCGGAAATCCAGGACGCCTATCAGCTGCTCAGCCCCACGCTCGGCGTCGGCGTCGCGAGCACGCTCTTCGCCGTCGCCCTGCTCGCCTCCGGCCAAAACTCCACCCTCACCGGCACCCTCGCCGGCCAGATCGTGATGGAAGGTTTTCTGAATTTCCGCATCACGCCCTGGCTGCGGCGCCTGATCACGCGCGGCATCGCGATCGTGCCCGCGGTCGTGATCATCGGTATTTATGGCGAGAGCGAAACCACCGAGTTGCTCGTCGCCAGCCAGGTCGTCCTGAGCATGCAACTTGGCTTCGCGGTCTGGCCCCTGATGCGATTCACGGGCGAGAAAGCGAAGATGGGAGAATTCGTCAATCCGCTCTGGATCAAAATCCTCGGCTGGACGACGGCGGCGATTATCATCACGCTCAACGTGAAACTGCTTTTCGACACCTTCATGCCGCTGGCCGGCCCGCCAGGCCTTCTACGGGTTCTTCGGGCTGCCCGCCGAATAAAATTCGCTGTGTATAAGCACATTCTCATCCCGCTCGAAAACAGCTCGGCCGACCAGGCCATCCTCGACCACATCAAGCCGCTCGCGCGGATGACCGGCGCGACGCTCTTGCTCATGCACGTCGCGGACGGCTGGGTCGCGCGCAATTACAACCGGCTCAACCTGGCCGAGAGCGAAGAAATGCAGAACGACCGCGCCTACCTGGAGCAGCGCGCCGCCGAGCTGCGCGGCGAAGGCTTCATCGTCGATCACCTCCTCGCGCTCGGCGAGCCGGCCGATGAAATGATCAAGGCCGCTGCGACCCACGACGTCGATCTCATCGCCATGTCCACCCACGGCCACCGCTTCATCAGCGACCTGCTCTACGGCAGCACGGCGGACAAAGTGCGGCACCTGGTCGACGTGCCGGTGCTTCTGCTCAAGGCGAAGCGCTGATTCTTGTCGTCGGGTGTTCGTTAGGCGCGAGGCTTGCACGGACTTCTGACCCGCCAGACCTTCCATCAGAATGCGCGCGATCGTTATCATTGCTCACGGCGGGGTCGAGGGAATCGGCGTGCACGAAGTCGAAAATCCGGCGGCGCCCACCGTCGATCGCGTGCGGGTGCGGGTCCACGCCGCGGGCCTGAACCGGGCCGACCTCCTGCAGCGGGAAGGCAAATATCCCGCGCCGCCGGGTTACCCCGAGAACATTCCCGGGCTCGAGTTCGCGGGTGAAGTCGAAGCGGTGGGCGAAGCGGTCCGCGCACGGAAAATCGGCGATCGGGTCTTCGGCATCACCGCCGGCGGCGGCCAGGCGGAATTTATTGTCGTCCCAGAAAGCAACCTCGCCCGCATCCCGGCCGAATTGGATTTCCACCAGGCGGCGGCCATGCCGGAAGTTTTCATCACCGCGCATGACGCGCTCTTCACCCGGGCCCACCTGCAAATGGGCGAGCGCGTCCTCATCCACGCCGCCGCCTCGGGCGTGGGGACCGCCGCGGTGCAACTCGCCCATGCTGCCGGGGCGATCGTCTACGGCACCTCGCGCACAGCCGGGAAGCTCGAGCAAATCAAGGCGCTCGGGCTCGATGAAAGCATCGTCGTTGAGGAAACGCCCGGCCAGTTTGTCGAGCGGGTGCGCGACCTAACGAACGGCGCCGGTGTGCAGGTGATCCTCGACCTCGTCGGCGGCGACTATTTCCCGGCCAATCTGGAAGCGCTCGCCACTGGCGGACGCATCATCTGCGTCGGGCTGACCGCCGGCCGCAAAGCGGAGATCGATCTCGGCCTGGTCCTGCGGAAACGAGCCACCATCATCGGGACGGTCCTGCGGGCGCGCTCGATCGAGGAGAAGGCGGAGGCAACCCGGCGGTTTGCCGCCCACGTCCTGCCGCTCGTCTCGCGCGGGCTGGTCCGGCCGTGCATCGACCGCGTTTATCCCGCCGCGGAAGTGCGTGAAGCGCACCAGTATCTCGAGTCAAACCGCAGCGTCGGGAAAGTCGTCCTCGACTTTTCCGTGTAGCGGCGGCCCGCCTGCTCGCGAAGGCTTTCGGACTGTCGGCAATCGGGCTGGAGGGACGGTCCGCCTCAGGCGGATCCCGTCCCCGTTCCCAAAAACGATCAGCCGAGTCCTCCGCAAAAGATATTCCTCCAATGCGAGCCCAAGGCCGCCACTCCAGCGCCCGAAAGTGGCACCGTTGCTGCTTTCTAGTAATTATGGCGAAGTTCCTGAACACCAGCGCAGCCAACTACTATCTCGAGGAGATCATCCGGCTCGCGCACGACCGTCTCATTCTCATCACCCCCGTGCTGAAAATGAACGATCGGGTGAAGGAACTGCTCGAAGACAAGCACCAGCGCAAGATCGAGGTCCACCTCGCCTACGAGAAAAACGAGCTCCTCCCCGAGGAAATGAACTGGCTCCGGAGCCTCTCCTACATCCGCACCAGCTTCTGCCGCAACCTCCACGCGAAATGCTACCTCAACGAGCAGTTCTGCATCGTCAGCAGCCTCAACCTGCACGAGCTCAGCCACGCCAAGAGCAACGAAATCGGCGTCCTCGTCTCGCACGACCGACGACGAAGAACTCTTCCAGACCCTTTCCGACGAAGCCGACCGCATCATCCGGATCAGCGAGGAAGTGCGGATGAGCTTCGAGAAAGTGCGCCGGATGAGCGAAGAGAACGCGCCCGAGGCAGCGGAGGAACAGGAAGGCGCCGGCAAACTCAGCACCTCGCGCCTGGCGAAAAAGCTCGGGCTCAAGACCCAGGAATTGACCAACCACCTCGTCCATCTCGGCGCGATCGAGATCAGCGAAGGGCGCAAACAGATCACCCCGCTCGGTCGCCGGCTCGGCGGCGAACTGCGAGTGAGCGCGCGCTTCGGCCCCTATTTTCTCTGGCCGGAAGCGTTGCCACTCTCAAAGGCCTAACGACCCTTTAGGCGGGAGCTAGCGCGGCCCGCGCTTCTCCATCTCCTGCAAGCGCGGCCCGACCCGCTGGCCGACGTATTTGACCGACCGGAAAAGCAGTCCGTAGAAAACGACCACGGCGAGGAGCGCGATCATGCCCGTCGCCCAGTGATACGACCGCATCCGCGCGTAGGAGGGCGCAAACGCGAGCACGCCAAAAAGGCCGAGCAACACAATCACCGCATCGAAGCTCGCGCGCTGCCAGTAACCGCCGCCGAGATGCAACCACATCCCGAATTCATCGAAAGTCAGCGCCATCCCGAAGCCGTAAAGCAGCGCGCAGACCTGCCGCAACCGCGCACTCGGCCGCCGCGCAAAGAGCAGGATCGCACCGACGGCCGAGAGCAGGAAGATGCCGTAGTTGAGATGGTGCACGTGCGTTTCGCCGAAATGCAAAAACAGATCGGGGATCCGCCGCGTCATGATCAGGATCACGAGCACGCGCGCGGCGATGAAGGTGAGGAGGAACGTCGTGAACGCGATCCGGGCGAGCCGCCGCGGCGGCACCTCGACCACGACCGGCAAGCTGACGGCTTCGGGGCTGTGCGTTTCGCTCAGCGCCTGTTTCAAATCGTCAGCACCTGAAGCGGTTCGCTTCTACTTTTCTTCGGCCGATTCCGGCACCGCTTTTTCCGCGGCCTGCGAACCCGACCTTGGAATGCGTCCCGTCGCAGAACGGCTTCGTCGTCGAAGCGCCGCAGCGGCAGAGCGCCATCCGTTTCTCGACCGGATAGCTATTGCCATCCGCGTCCTTCATTTCCACTTCGCCCTTCACGATGAGAGGGCCGTTCTTCATGATA
>CAVUGD010000036.1:0-25291 GCA_963740715.1 uncultured Verrucomicrobiae bacterium
CTCCTCCGTAGCAGCGGAGGCTTTTGCCGGGCCGAAGCGGGCCGTTGCTTCGCTGCTTCTCCTTCGGCTAATAGTGGCGCATGAAAGCGAATGTGATCGTGACCCCGAAGCAAACCGTGCTCGATCCGCAGGGGGCCGCGGTGCGCGAGGCGCTGCATCATCTCGGGCTGACCGGCGCCCGCGAGGTGCGCATCGGCCGCTACCTGGAAATCGAGATGGATGGGGACGCCGCCGGCCAGGAGCCGAAGCTGCGCGAACTTTGCCGCGATCTGCTTTCCAACCCGGTGATCGAGGATTACCGGCTGGAAATGCCTGACGAGTCGAAATGAAATTCGCGGTTGTGCAATTTCCCGGATCCAATTGCGACCAGGATTGCCTCGCCGCCCTGCGCGGGATCGAGGGGATCGAGAGCGAGTTCGTCTGGCACAAGGAGACTTCGCTCGACGGCTGGGACGCGATCGTGTTGCCGGGCGGATTTTCCTATGGCGATTATTTGCGCTGCGGCGCGATCGCGCGTTTCTCGCCGATCATGCGCGCGGTGGTGGATGACGCCCGCGCGGGCAAGCTGGTGATCGGGATTTGCAACGGCTTCCAGATTCTGTGCGAGGCGGGCCTGCTGCCGGGCGCGCTCATCCGCAATCGCTCGCTCCATTTCGTCTGCGAGATGGCGACGACGCGGGTGGAGGTGGCGGAGACGCCGTTCACGCGCGGGCTGCCGGCGGGCACGCTCCTGCGATTGCCGGTGGCGCATGGCGAAGGCTGCTACTACGCGGATGAGGCGACTTTGCGGGAATTGAACGAGCGGCAGCAGGTGGTGCTGCGTTATTGCGACGCGGAGGGAAACGTCACGCCGGCCGCGAACCCTAACGGCTCGGTCGAAAATATCGCCGGGATCTGTAACCGGGAGCGCAATGTTTTCGGCCTGATGCCGCACCCGGACCGCGCCTGCGAAGAGCGGCTCGGCAGCGGCGACGGCGTGCGCATTTTCGAGTCGATGCTGCGCGCGCTGGCGGGCGACCGGGCGGCGGCGTGAGCATTTTCGTCACCGGCACCGATACCGGCGTCGGGAAGACGAGTTTCACGGTCTGGCTGCTGCAGCGAGTTGCGCGCGCGCGGGGTGCGTTGCGCCGGTTACAAGCCGATCTGCTGCGGCGATCGCGACGATGCGGTGCAACTCCTGGCCGCGGGCAGCCCTGGCCTGACGATCGACGAGGTGAACCCGGTCTGGTTGCAGACCCCGGCGGCGCCTTTGACCGCGGCCCGGGCGGAGAAGCGGGAGATCGATCTTGCCTCGCTGCGCGAAGGGTTTATCAGGCTGAAGCGAGCGGGTCGATTTTGTCGCGGTCGAGGGAGTGGGGGGCTGGATGGTGCCGATTACGGCCGATTATTTCAGCAGCCATCTCGCGGCCGAGCTGGGCCTGCCGGTGATCGTGGTCGCGCAGAACCGGCTCGGGTGTTTAAACCACATTTTTCTCACCGTCCGCGCGATCGAGGCGGCGGGCTTGAGGTGCGCCGGAGTGGTTTTGAACGATTTCGCGGCGGAACCGATGTCGCGATGGCGACGAATGCGGAAATCCTCCGGGCTTGCCTGCCCGTGCCGATCATGGCCGGCTTCGGGCCTGGGCGGATTCTGGCGCGCTGGGCGGAAATGGTGCCGGAAATCAGGTGAGCGGTGTAACGCGTTGACGGTCATATGGTGACAGTTGTGTAACTGAAATGTACACAAAAACAGGCGTCTGTCAGCGGCTCTCCCTAGGTAAACCAGCATCGGCACATCCATTGCTAAAGTAGATGGCACAACCTGATCAAACCTATGTTGCTACAAAAAACCCTTCACATGAGCCAATCGCTGGATGAGTGCAAAAGCCGCCTCGCCAGCATCCAATCCTACCGCCGCCACCTCACCATGGTGACGAAAGCGACGGTCACCTCGTCGAAAACGCTCGACTTCAGCTTCAAGGGTCCTCTGGGCTTTGAGGCGACCACGGTCGTCGCCACGATCGAGAGCGGCTCGCCCGACCAGCTCGCCTTCGAGTCCTGGGGCGGTAACATCGACCTGATGGGTCTGATCGACTTCGAGGAAGTGCGGTCCGATTGCACCGAGGTCACGTTTGCGGTGCATTACGAGATCAAAAACAAGCTCTACGCCTGGCTCGACCGGCGTTTCGGGTTTGTCGATGCGATCCTCACCGCTGAGCTGCGCAGCCTGCGCTCGCATTTTGAAGGCATCGCCGCTCCGGTTATGGAACGCGCGCCGGTCTTCGGAATGCTCGAGCCGCTCTCGGCCTAAGCACAAGTTTCTCCATTGAAAGGAGCGCGGCCGGGCAACTGGCCGCGCTCTTTTATTTTATGCGGACGGCGCGCGTCTTATCGAGCCGCAGGAGTCGCCGGGCTGGAGGGCGGTCTCGGCCTGCGGGATCCTGCAATTTCTCGCCGCCGAGCTGGACGCTGCCCTGCTCGACGAGGCGGCGCACGTCGCCGCGGGATTTCGTTAGGCTAAAAGCCGCGCCGTAGGCCGCGACCACGAGCGAGACGAGGTTGCGCTCATCCGGCGGCGGGGAGAATTCCGGCAGCTCGGTCTGGTCGAGGCGTTTCTCGCTGAAGCGCCGCTCCCATTCCTCCATCGCCCTCGGCCCCGCGCCGGCGCCGTGGTAGGTGTCGACGATTTCGCGGGCGAGATGCTTTCTTGGCCGCCATCGGGTGCAGCTCGGCGGGGAGCGCGCGCGCCGAGGAGGAGGGGATAATAGCGCGCCATCAGCTCGTCGGAGATGCTCATCAGCTTGCCGAACATGTCGTTAGGCGGGTCGGTCACGCCGACGTAGTTGCCGAGGCTCTTGCTCATCTTCTGCACGCCGTCGAGGCCCTCGAGGATGGGCATGAGGAGGACGACCTGCTGCGGCTGGCCTTCTTCCTTCTGCAGATCGCGTCCGACGAGGATGTTGAAGAGCTGATCGGTGCCGCCGAGTTCGACGTCGGCCTGCACCTCGACCGAATCCCAGCCCTGCATGATCGGATATTGGATTTCGTGCGCGCGGATCGGCTGCTGTTGCTCGATCCGTTCCTTGAAGTCCTCCCGCTGCAACATCTGCTGCAGGGTGACGCGGCTGTTGAGCCGGATGACTTCGGCGAAGGACATTTTCTGGAACCAATCGCCGTTGAAAACAATTCGGGTCCGCGCTTCGGATCGAGGACCTTGAAGGCCTGGGTGCGGTAAGCTCTCGGCGTTGGCCAGGACTTGTTCGTGCGTGAGCTGCGGCCGGGTGACGGAACGGCCGCTCGGGTCGCCGATCATGGCGGTGAAATCGCCGATGATGAGGATGGCCTCGTGCCCGAGATCCTGGAATTGGCGCAGCTTCCGCAGCAGGAGGGTGTGGCCGAGATGAAGATCGGCGCTCGTCGGATCGACCCCGAGCTTGACCCGGAGCGGCCTGCCTAACGACAGCTTCTGGCGCAGCTCGCCTTCGCTGATGATTTGCGCCGCGCCAAGTTTGAGGCGTTCGAACGAGTCCGCTGGATCCATCCGGCAAGGTGCGTCAGCTTCGCCCGGCTTCAACCCGCGCCGCCGCTACTTGCCCTTGTTCAAGAGCTCGCGGATCTCGTCGATCGTGAGCGGCTTGTCCTGTTGGCTGAGAATTTTTTGCCGCGTGCCTTCGCCGAGGAATGGCCGGCTCTGGGCGTAATCGCGCGTCGGCGCGACTTTGCTGCCATCGGCGGCGGAGCGGACCAGCGAGCTTTCCCCGGTGAGAAACTTTGTCCGGGCGTAGGCCGGCTCGGCCTGGGTATTGGCGGCCTTTTCGGCGCGCCTGGCTTTCCCCGTCTCGTATCCTTTCGCGGAAAAGTCTTTCCGGCCGGGGAAGCTTTTCACGGGGCGCTCGTTCCCGGAGTAAAACGATTTCGCCTCGAACTTCTTCTCCACCGGAGTCTTCCCGGTGCCGTTGAATTGCTTGTTCTGAGCCGAATTGGATAGGCACATGTCCGGTTTCAAGAGCCGGTCGACCAGTTTGTTCTCCTGCTCCTGGGCACAAATCGAGCCCGCGCCGATCGTTAGGCAAAGAAGAGACAGGAGCGCGCGCACCGGGGTGACCCTGCCGCAATTGTTTCCGGCCTGTAAAGGAAAAACACCGCCGCTTAATAGCGGCCGAGAATCCCGAGCAACCGCTGGGCGCCGCCGGTCGGTGCGACCCGGCCCGCCAGGATCGAACGCGCACTCACCACCCGGCCGTAGTAGCGGGCGTTGGCCGTCTTTTGCGTGCCGATGATTGCGCCTTCCAGCGAAATCCCGGCGAAGAGCCCCTTGCTTCGGCTGTAAGTGTAGACCGCCGCCGTCGGCGTGATCGCGCCCTGGATGTCGCGTCCGACCGGGCCGGCCGCGGCGCTGATATCGGCGCCGATTTTGACGTTGCCATCGCGGGAGAAGGCGCGAACCGCGGGGTCGTTATTGAGCACGAAAATAAAATCGGAAACCTGTGCTCCAACCTGCAAGCCCCAGCCGGCGCCGCCCAGCCCGATGAAGGAAGGGGCCGACCAACCGTGCGCGGTCCGGGCCACGACAACGCCCTGGCCGCCCTTGCCGCTGACCCCGAAGCCGATCTTCAGCACGCGAATGATGGCGAGGCCGCGGGCGTCGGCCAGGATGCGGGTGGATTTCGCTCTCCGGGATTTGGCGAAAATCGCGCAGGATCTCGACCGATTGATCCACGATTTCCTGTTCGGTGGCGGCGCTTGCGCTGGCGAAGGCCAGCCCGCACGCGAGCGAGGACAAGAGCGAGAGACTTCATAGCACTGGTATTTTTCCTAACGCGGTACCCGCTCGGATGCAACTCGGCGCCTGTCGTTAGGCAGGAGAGTCGCCGCCCGATCCGAGCCGGGGGCGAGGCCCTGATCGGCGCGCATCCTCTCGCTCACGAAGCAGGCATTGCTCGTCGGCCGGATCCCGGAGCCGTGGCGTTTGGCGTAGACCTTGGTGAATTCCGCCCCGAGCAGAAAGATCGTGGTCGAATAATAAACCCAGACCAGGATCAAAATCAGCGCACCCGCCGCGCCGAAACTGGAGGCGACGCTGCTCTTCGCCAGATAAAGACTGATCAGAAATTTTCCCGCCGTGAAGAGGAGCGCGGTGACGGTGGCCCCGATCCAAACGTCCTTCCAGTCGATCCTGACGTCGGGCAGCACCTTGTAAATCAGGGCGAAGAGCAGGACGAGAACGAGGAAGCTGACCAGGGCCGTAACCGGCCCGACAAAACTCGGAATCGGCAGGTAGCCGGTCATGAAAGTGTTCACCGCCTGGAGCACGGCACTGAGAAGGAGAGAGATAATGAGGAGAAATCCAACCCCGAGCACCATCGAGAAATTCAGAAGGTAGGCCTTGAGCGAAGCCATGATGCCGCCGGGCTTGAGCATGACTCCCCAGATGGAATTGAGAGCATCCTTCAATTGACCGAAGACGCCGGAGGCGCCGATCAAGAGTGTGACCACGCCGACGATGGTGGCGAGAAGGCTCTGCTGCGGATCGCTCGAGGCCTGGATCAGGGACTGGATTTCCGACGCGCCCTTGGGACCGAGGAGCCATTCGATTTGCTGGTAGATCTGGCCGCGGGCCGCTTCCTCGCCGAAAACGAGGCCGGCGACTGCGATCGCGATGATGATGAGCGGCGCCATCGCGAAGATGGAGTAGTAGGCCAGCGCCGCGCTGAAACGGAGGGCCCGGTCGGCCATCCAGTCCTTGAAGCTCTGCACAAACAGGGGACCCCAGGAGCGAATGGGATGAAATTTTTCTTTGCGCGAGGTCATCTCCGGGTTCTTTAGCGGAAGCGGGAGGCTTTTTCAAAAAACGAGCGGTAAAATGGAACCGATCATCGATCTGCAGAGCGACGCCTATTTCATGAGCGAGGCGCTGCGCATGGCGGTGCGCGCGTACGAGGCGGAGGAAGTCCCGATCGGGGCGGTGGTGGTGCGCGAGGGGCGGATCATCGCCCGAGCTTTCAACCAGGTGGAGCTGTTGAAAGATGCGACCGCGCACGCCGAGATGCTCGCTCTGACCCAGGCGGAAGCCGCGGTCGGCGATTGGCGCCTAACGGATTGCGATCTCTATGTGACGAAGGAGCCCTGCCCGATGTGTGCCGGCGCGCTCGTCCACGTCCGCATGCGCCGGGTCGTTTTTGGTTGCGCCGATCCGCGCGGGGGCGCGGCGGGAGGGCTTTTGAACCTTCTGCAAAATCCATCGCTCAATCACCAGTGCGACATTTTCGCGGCGTCCTGCAGGAGGATTGCGCCGACCTTGTTGCAGAGTTTCTTTCGCGCCCGCCGCGCCCGGGAAGCGGGTCCGCCGCCGGTCTAGCGCGGAACGACTGAGAGAGACTTGCAAAATCTCGAAAAAGCGGATTCGATTGCGCTTCCCAAAGATTTCAGCCTAAAAGGAATAGAGTTACCGTCTCGGCTATCGAAGCCTGCGAGCACTGCCGGGGTCGCGAAGATTTCAACTAGGTGACTCTCGAGGTTACTTTCCTCAGCGGATCATTGAACGCCGGCCCCCAAAATGCTCTCTTCCCTGTTCAAACGCTTGAAAACTAACCGATTACCCACCCGACTCTTTCTCGCCGTCATCCTTAGCCTCATATTGGGCCGGCGCGGCGCATGCCGCCGTGCCCGACGACCGAAGTTTTCGGCACAGCCGCGGATGGAACGACGCTGCACTGGCAGGTCTACACGCCGACCACCCCCGGGCCGTGGCCGGCGGTTCTGGTTATCCACGGAGGCGGTTTTAACGCCGGTTCGCCGGATAGCTCGCCGGAATCGATCTCCTGCGCGCAGGACATGGCGGCGGCCGGTTACATTGCTTTCTCGATTGAATATCGCCTCGCCCCGCCCGGCGCATTGCCGGGGCAGGTTTCCGACGGCCGGTTCCCCGATCAATCGGACGACGTCAAACTGGCAATCCGCGCCGCCCGCAATGATTCGCGTTGCAATGGCCAGGTCGGCGCGGTCGGTGGATCGGCTGGCGGTTATCAGGCCGCTTTTTGTGCCGCGACCGGGACGGTCGGGTGACGATCGCCTCGATGTTGGCGTGAGCCTTTCGGGGGCCTATGACCTTTCCGATTTCAGCCCGAATCCCACGCTTCCCTATTACACCGACGACCGTGACCAACTACGTCGGCGCGCCCGCGACCGACACTGCGGCGATGAGAGCCGCTTCGCCCGCCTGGCTGGCCGATGCCGCGACGGCGCCGTTGCTGATGGTGAACACGGTCGGGGATTCCATGCCGTATTCCCAGCTGGCGGACATGGTCACGCATCTGGATGCGCTGGGCGTGACGAACTATCGGGCGATCACTTGCCGGGGCGAACTGCATTCCTTTGCCAACTGGCCGGTCGCCAAGGATGAGGCGCTGGCTTTTCTGGCCGACGGTTTTGCGGGCGTTCCGCCGCCGCCGCCGGTCCCGCCGCCGGCGCCCGGATCGACGACCAAGCAATTGCTCAACGTCTCGACTCGCGCGACGGCCGGGGTGGGCGACGACGTGATCGTGGGCGGATTCATCGTCAGCGGGACGGACCAATAAACGAGTTGTCTTGCGCGCGCTCGGGCCCTCGCTCGCCCAAAACGGGTGTGAGCGGAGCCCTGGCCGACCCCGTTATTTCTCTCTACGATGCGGGCGGCGCCCTGATGGAATCGAATGACAACCGGCTTGATCTCGGCGGGGTCGTTAATCCGCTGCTGCCGCCGAATCCTGCGGAATCGTATCTTACCGCCATCCTGCCGCCCGGCAGCTATACCACCGTGGTGGAGGGTGTGGGTGGGAGCGCCGGCGTCGCCTTGGTCGAGGTCTACGACATTACCCCGGGCGACTCTCGCGTCGGCAATATTTCGACCCGCGCGCGATATCGCCTTCCCGGGCGACGTAATGGTCGGAGGGTTCATCATTGGCGGGAGCGATTCGACCCAGGTGATCGTGCGCGCGCTGGGCCCGTCGCTGGCTCCGTTTGGAATCGCGGATCCATTGCCGAACCCGACGCTGGAAATTTACGACCCGAATGGCGCCCAGATCGCGACCAATGACGACTGGCGTTCGACCCAGGCGCAGGAAATCCAAGCGACCAACCTGCCGCCGACAAACAATCCGCGAGGCTGCGATTGTGGCGACGCTTGGGCCCGGGAATTACACCGCCGTGGTGCATGACGCCGGCCAGGGAAGCGGCATCGGGTTGGTCGAAGTCTACAACCTCGAGCTCTAGGGCCGGCGCTGCCTCGCAAGGACTCGAACCTTGACAAAGAGATCCAGAGTCTCTCGTGCTACCATTACACCACGAGGCATGGTCGCGGGACGAGACCTAAGCCCTGCTCGCCCTCTCGCGCAAGTGGCGACGGTGCGGGCCCGGCCTAACGACCCACTCGCACCGTCCGGTTCAGCACCGGCCCCTGGGCCCACTCCGCGATCGTCCGCGTCAGCAGATCGAGCCGGCGGGTGCGATCGGCCAGGTCGATTTTAACTCCCGTTCCACCCGCAACCGCAGATCGGGGGTCGGACCGGTCCGCGCGAAATCCCAGGCGTCTTCGCCTTCCGCCTCCAGCAGACTTTTCGCCAGCGCCTGCAGAGCGCGCTCCAGCTCCGCCCGCAGGGCGTGCATTTGCGAGAGCGATTGGTCGGCGGTGCGATTCGTTTCGATGTCGCTCAGGGCGAGCAAAATCTCCATCCGGGCCACGTCGTTCGCCGCGTAGGCCTCCTGCACTTCATGCCACAGCGCGGAGACGGCCGCGCTCCCGTCGGCGCGCAAATCGGGATGCAGCCGCCTAACGAGCCGGCGATAAAGCTCCTTCACCCGCGCATCCACTTCCTCCGGCGCTTCCGGCCGGCGCGGGTTCCGCCGGTCCGCCGGGCGTTGCCGCGCTCGCTGGCGGGAAGTGATTGGGCGGACGGCGTTTCCTCGGCCGGCGGCCGAAACATGTGCGACTTGAAGGCTTCGAAGGAAGCCGAATAGGCGTCGTCATCCATCTTGTCGGGGTTGGTGCCTAACGAGCGTTTCACCCAGTCCTGGAAGAGCGCTTCTTTTTCGAAATCGGTCAGCTTGCGCGCGGCGCCGTTGCCGCGTGGTCCGTGGCGGGTTCCTCCGCGATCGGTTCCGCTCCCGGGTTTTCCCGGCGAAACATGACGCGCTGATAGGCGCGGTGCGCGTCCTGGAATCCGCGCCGCATCTCCATTTCCACTTCGTGGACGAGCGCCTGGTAATCGCGGATCTGGATCTCGACGTCGCGCGCCCTGCTCAGGAGCGCGCCGAATTCGCGCGCCCGCCAGCGCGCAAAGGCCGGCTTGTCTTTCCGCTCGAAATGATGCCAGCCGGAGCGCGCCCGTTCCAGACGAGCCATCGCCTCGGAGCATTCTGCCGCGATCCGCTCACGCAACGGCGCCTGGTCGATGAGCACGAGATGGAACGGGATTCCATTGGATCCCGCGCTCTCGTTTCCGTGCCGATAGCCCGCGCGACATCCGGCGAATTTACGCACGGCCTGCCAACGGGAAAGCTATGACTAATGCGGCTAGGAAACCGACGCCAATTGCGGGCTGCCGGCCGGTTGCCTTGGCCGCGGCGGCATCGGCCCACTCCCGTTCCCGAGTCGCCATCAGCTTGCGCATGGCGAGTCGCGCGGGATTTTTCCGCGCTTCTTCGCCGTAAATTCTGCCCGCGAGGAGATCGAGCGAATCGACTTTGTCTCTCCAGGTCACGATGCGCTGGAAAGCGAGCGGATATTCCCAGAGCACGCCGATGACGTCCTCGACCACTTCGTTGCCCTCGTCGCAGAGGCGCCTCGAACTCGGCGAACGGGTTGCCGTTGGTCTTCACTTCGCCGGACAAATGCTTGGCGATCGCGTCGGCCGCGAACTGCCCTTCCTGGATTCCGAAATAAACGCCGTAAGCGAAGATCGGATCGATGAAACGATGCGCGTCGCCGATGCAGAGGAAACCTTTGCCGGTGTAGTTGCGCACGCGGTAGGAGAAGTTGGGGATGGCGTGAATCGGCTCCTGCGGTTTGAGGTCGGGCAGGCGATCCGAGAGCACCGGGGTCATGTTCCGGCATTCGTGCAGCATCATCTGCTCTTTCGTCATCCCGGTTTTCTTGAAATAGGCGGTCGGGAAGACCACGCCGACGCTGGTGAGTCTCGTCGTTCACCGGGATGAACCAGGCCCAGTAATGCTTGGCCTGATAATAGAGGAGCGTATTGCCCGGTTGCTTCGAGAGGTCGGGACCGTCGTCCCGCACGGTGTTGGCAAACTGGGTGAACAAGGCGATTTGCTTGTCCGACTTGCCCGGCTCTTTCTTGCCGGTGATCCGATGGTTGGCGAGGAAGGTGGTGCAACCCGAGGCGTCGACCAGGACTTCGCAATAAAGTTTCTCCGTCGCTCCTTCCGGGGTGCGGATGGTCAACCCGACGACCGTGTCCTTTTCCGTGATCGGTGAGACCGCGGTGGCTTTGATCCAGATCGCGCCGCGCTCGATCGCCGCGTCGAAAAGGATCTTATCGAACGAGCTCCGCATCACATTCCAGGTGTAGTTGGGCACCTGCTCGAATTTTTCATCGCGCCGGACGAGGCCCACCCAGAAGTCGTTTTTGCCATCCGGTCCGTAAAAAACGGCGCCGTGCTTGACGGGATAATTCTGGGCGTCGATTGCCGGGCCCAGGCCAAGCTCCCTCAGCGCAATCTGGCTCGCACCGGTCAGGGATTCGCCCACGTGATAGCGAGGGTGTTCGTCGCGTTCGATGATGACGGGCGTGATGCCCTTGCGGAGTAGATACATCGCCGTGGCCGCGCCCGCAGGACCGCCGCCCAGGATGATGACAGGATGTTTTTTAGGAGCCATAAATTTGAAAGCCGGACGGAAAGTCCGGCGAGGGTGCCGTGTTGGCGTAATCAGAATGCACGCTTGCGGTCATTTTCGTCAAGAGGTTTTGGCCGGTGTCCCGGTAAATCACCATTGCTTTAAGACCGTTGGGAGCAATAACGAGACCAGAAGCCCTCATCTGGGTTAACTCGTTGGGGAAAATCCGGAATTTCGGCCGAGAAACGCGCTGGTTAAACTCGAATGGCGCCGCTTGCACTGCCTTGGGCCGAAACCTATCCTCGCCCCATGAGCAAGAACGACTTCGTTTCCACCATCCAGGGCGGCTACTCCTTCAAAGGGGAGGCGGTCTTGCTCGGCGCCGCGACCCGCGACGGCAAAGTTTTCCCGGAGGCGCAGGTGCGGTTGCCCCTGCGCACGATGAATCGCCACGGCCTCATCTCCGGCGCCACCGGCACCGGCAAAACCAAGACCCTCCAGATGATCGCCGAACAGCTCTCCGAAGCCGGCGTGCCGACCTTGCTCATGGATATCAAGGGCGACCTGAGCGGGCTCGCCCTGCCGGGCACCGATTCCGACCGCATCACCGAGCGCCACGAAAAGATCGGCTCGGAATGGTCCCCGAGCGCTTACCCGGTGGAATTTCTCACCCTCTCCAATGAACCCGGGGCCCGCCTGCGGGCGACCGTGCTCGAGTTCGGGCCGCTCCTTTTCTCCCGCATGCTCGGGTTGAACGAAACCCAGTCGAGCCTCGTCGCTCTCGTTTACAAATTCTGCGACGACAAGCACCTCCCGCTCCTCGACCTGAAGGATTTTAAAAAGGTCATCGAATACATCACCGGCGAAGCCAAGGCCAACGTCACCGCCGAGTACGGACTCGTCCCGACCACTTCGATCGCGCTCATCCTGCGCAAATTGATCGAGCTCGAGCAGCAGGGCGCCGAGGAATTTTTCGGCGAGCCCTCCTTCGACATGGCCGACCTGATGCGCGTGACCGACGGCTTCGGCGGGATCTCGATTTTGCGCCTGACCGACATGCAGAACCGCCCGAAGCTCTTTTCCTCCTTCATGCTCCAGATGCTGGCCGAGCTTTACGCCACGCTGCCGGAAGTCGGCGATCTCGAGAAACCGAAGCTGGTTCTTTTCATCGACGAAGCGCACCTCATTTTCGACGATGCCGAGAAGTCGCTTCTCAACGAAATCGAGACGGTCATCAAACTCATCCGCTCCAAGGGCGTCGGCATTTTCTTCTGCACCCAACTACCGACCGACATTCCCGACGACGTCCTCGGCCAGCTGGGAATGAAGGTGCAGCACGCCCTCCGCGCCTTCACCGCCCGCGACCGGACCGCGATCAAGGCCGTCTCGCGCAACTATCCCGAGACTGAATTCTACAAAACCGAGCAGCTCCTGACCGATCTCGGGATCGGCGAAGCGCTCGTCACCGTGCTCGACGAACGCGGCATCCCGACCCCGCTGGCCGCGACCATGCTCTGCGCGCCGCGCTCCCGCATGGGTCCGCTCGAGCCTGACGAATTGCAGGACCTCGTGAACCGCTCCGAGCTCGCGCAGAAATACAACACCACCCTCGATCCCCAAAGCGCCTACGAAATTCTCGGCGGAAAAATTGCCGTCGCTGCTTCGCCGGAGCATGCGCAAAGAGTGGGCGGCGCGGCGCGCAGGACCTTTACCCCCGGTGCCGCGCGCTCCCGCGCAGCGCGGATCTGAATACCGCCCTCGGCACTCCCGGGGAGCCCGCGGCTCCCGCCACCGGAGCGCCATACGCGCGACCGGCTGCGCCAGCCGCGCCGCAGAAAAACGTCATTAGCGACATCCTAGGCAGCTCCGTCGCCCGCAGTGTCATTCGCAGCGTGGCGGTCAACCTCACCGGCACCCTGACCCGTTCGCTTCTCGGCGCGATGGGCGTGCGCGGCCGGCGTCGTTAGGCGGAATTATTTCAGGGCGTGCGCCTGCAGTTCCTCCAGCGAGACGAACTCCAGCGCCGAAGAATGCGTCGCCTCGAGATCGACCGGCGGCGCCACCCCGCGTTCGAGCGCCTGTTTCCAGCGCGTCACACAGATGCACCAGCGATCGCCCGGCTCCAGGCCGGCGAAGCCCCATTCCGGATGCGGCGTCACGAGGTCGTTGCCCATCAGGACCGAGTAATCGAGAAAGTCGCGCGTCATCTCCGCGCAGACCGTGTGCAGGCCGGTGTCTTCTGGCCCGGTCCGGCAATAGCCGTCGCGATAAAAACCCGTCGCGGGATCGGAGCAACAGGCGCGCAATTCAGTGCCCAGGACATTGGTCGGCATGGCGGGACGCTACTCGCGGCCCGCAAATTTTCACGCGAAGTCGATCGAGCACACGCGGCCTATCGGCAGGCTCAGTTTAGTCCGCGAAGAGGCTGGTTAACTTCATCTCCACCGCATCGACCAGTCCCTGGTCGGTCAATTTCAGCGCCGGGATCGGCGAAAGGCTGAGAAAAGAGAGCGACATGAACGGCGCCGGCAGATCACAGCCTAACGACTTGGCGGCAGCGTTGAGCGCCGCGATTTTTTCGATCACGCTTTCGAGCGGTTGATCCGAAACCAGCCCGGCGATCGGCAAAGGCAACGCGGCTGCGACTTTCCCATCCGCGACCGCGACCTGGCCGCCGCGCATCTCTTCCAGCGCGCGAACGGCTGCTTCGATGTCCGCGTCGTTCGTCCCGACCACGACCACATTGTGCGCGTCGTGCGCGACGGTGGAGGCGAGCGCGCCGCGCTGCAGGCCAAAGCCCCTAACGAACCCGACGCCGACGTTGCCGGTCGCTTGGTGTCGCTCCAGCACGACCAGCTTGAGGATGTCGCGCGCCGGATCGGAAACGACTTCGCCATTGCTCACCTTCGGTTCCTCCAGCGCCTCCCGCGTGATGATTTGGTTCGGCACAATCTCGATCACCCTGATCTTTCGCGCGCCCTCCGCCTTCACCTTGAAATCGTCCGGCGCGTGGTAGCGCAGGTTCATCGTGCTTCGCGGCTGGGGCGTGTGCGCCGGTATTTCGCCGAGGTAACGGCCTTTCTCCGCGACCAGCTTTCCTTTTTTGTAAACCTGCCGGACGACGAACTTCTCCAGGTCGTCGAGGACGAGAAAATCAGCCCAGTAGCGCGGCGCGATCGCGCCGTGATTGCGCAGCCGGTAATGCCGCGCGGTATTGATCGACCCCATCTGGATCGCCGTGATCGGCGCCACTCCCAACTCGATCGCGCGCCGGATGGAATGATCGAGATGGCCTTCGTGGACGAGGTCGCCGGCCAGCTTGTCGTCGGTCGCGAAGGAACAGTTGGCGGAATTTTGCGGCGTCACGAGCGCGATGATGTGCTCGAGATTGCGCTCCGTGCTTCCTTCCCTAACGAGCAGGTGCATCCCGAGCCGCAGCTTTTCACGCGCTTCCTCCAGCTCCGTGCTTTCATGGTCGGAGCGCACCCCGGCGAGCGCGTAGGCGTTGAGATTTTTCCCGCGCAGGCCCGGCGCATGACCGTCGATCGCCTTGCCTTTGCCCGCGCGGATTTTGGCCAGCTCGCTTTCCCAGCCGAGAAAGACGCCGGGGTAATTCATCAGCTCGGCCACGCCCGCGATCCGGTCGTCCGCGATCATGAGCGCGAGGTCGTCCGCCGTGAAACGCGCCCCGGCCGTTTCCAAGTGCGTCGCCGGAACGCAGGAGGGAAGCATGATGAAAAAATCGATCGGCAGATTCTTGCTCGATTCGAGCACATAACGAATGCCGTCGAGCCCGAGGACGTTGGCGTATTCGTGCGGATCGATCACCATCGCTCCCGTCCCGTGCGGGACCGCCGCCCTAACGAACTCCGGGATCGTCAGCATCGTGCTCTCGACGTGAAAATGTCCGTCGATCAGGCTCGGCGCGAGATAAGCGCCTTCCAGGTCGATCGTCTCGCGCCCTTCGTAATCGCCGATCCCGACGACCCGGCCGTCATCGATCGCCACGTTCGTCAGGTAAATCTCCGCGCTCAGGACATTGACCAGCTGCGCGTTCTTGAAAACGATCTCAGCCGGCACTTCGCCCCGCGCCACGCTCAGCTTGTGCTCGACCTTTCTCATCGCAGGACCTGCTCCGCCATGGCGTGCTCAGGCGTCGCTTCCGCCGGCTGCGGTGCGCTCCGGCCGCTGATCGCATGGAAAATCGCCTCGCAAGTCGCGGGTGAGGCGAGGGGAACCTGCCCGCCGCTTTCACCAAACGCCGCCACCGCGTCGCGGATCGCCTCGCGCACCGAGAGCGCGAGCATGAGCGGCGGTTCGCCGACCGCTTTGCTTCCGTGCACGACGTTAGGCTGGGTCGCGTCGGTCAGGAAGGCGACGTTGAAAACATCCGGCGTATCGCCGATCGCGGGAATTTTGTAGGTGTCAGGCGAATGCGTCCGCAGCCGGCCTTCCGAATCCCAGACCAGTTCCTCCATCGTCAGCCAGCCCGCGCCCTGGACGAAGCCGCCTTCCACCTGCCCGCGCGCGATCCCGAGATTTATCGCGTCGCCGACGTCGTGCAGAATGTCGACCCGGCGGATGTGCATCATGCCGGTGAAGCCATCGACTTCGACCTCGCTCACCGCCGCGCCGACCGCGAAATAGTGAAACGGTTTTCCGCGTCCGGCCTCGCGATCGTAATGAATCTCCGGCGTGCGATAAAATCCCGTCGCGCTCAAGCTGGTGCGGGCGAAATAGGCGCGCTGCAGCAGCTCGGCGAAAGGGAAAGCCGAGTCCGGCTCGTCCACGTTGACGACCATGTTGTCGTTGAAGACAATCCGGTCGATCGAAACCGGCGCGCCCTTCTTCTCCGAGAGCATTTCCCCCGCGAACGGGAGCAGACGTGCGCGCAAAGTGTCGCAGGCATTCTTGACCGCCGCGCCGTTCAAATCTGTCCCGCAGGAAGCCGCCGTCGCGGAGGTATTCGGGACCTTGTCGGTCCGCGTCGCCATCACCCGCACGCGATCGGTCGTTAGGCCGAGCTCGCGCGCGGCGATGAGCGCGATGTTGCTGTAAACGCCCTGGCCCATTTCCGTCCCGCCGTGGTTCACCTGCGCGGTCCCGTCCTGGTAGAGCAGGACGAGCGCGCCCGCCTGGTTGAGATGGGTCGTGGTGAAGGAAATGCCGAACTTCACCGGCGTCATCGCGAGTCCGCGCTTTTTGTTAGGCTGCTTCGCGTTCCAGTCCTGCAGTTCTTTTCGGCGCGCCGCGAATTCACTCGATTCGGTCAGTTCCCGCCAGATTCTCTCGATGCGGTTGTCCTCGATTTCCTGGCCGTAGGGCGCGGTGTTGGTCTCGCCCTGCCCGCGATAAAGATTGCGTTGCCTAACGACTTCCGGCGCGAGCCCGGTCGCGCGGGCGATCCGGTCCATGATCTCCTCGATCACGATCATCCCCTGCGGCCCGCCGAACCCGCGAAAAGCGGTGTTGGAAGCGAGATTGGTTTTCGCCACCTGCCCGCTGAATTCGAGCTGCGGAATGTAGTAGGCGTTGTCGAGATGGAAGACCGCGCGATCGGTCACGGCGCGGGAGAGATCGAGCGACCAGCCGCCGTTGGAATAGAGCGCGACCTTCGCCGCCAGCAGCATCCCCTCGCGATCAAAGCCGATCTCAAATTTGCTCAGAAACGGATGACGTTTGCCGGTGATCATCATGTCCTGGTCGCGATCGAACCGGACCCGGATCTTGCGGCCGGTCTTGGTCGCCGCGAGCGCCGCGAGCGAAGCCAGGGTCGCGGCCTGCGTTTCCTTGCCGCCGAAGCCGCCGCCCATCCGCGGGCATTCCACCACCACGCTGTGCATCGGCAGCGCGAGAACGTGCGCGACGATGTGCTGCACTTCCGAGGGATGCTGGGTCGAGGAACTGATAAAGACCGTTCCGTCCTCGCCCCGCTCCGCCCAGGCCGCGTTTGTCTCGAGATAAAAATGGTCCTGGCCGCCAAACGAAAATTCGCCCTTCGCCGTCAGCGGGGCGCTCGTTAGGCCAGCCTGGACGTCGCCGCGCCGGATGAAATTCGGATCGCTGTGGAAACTCCCGGCCGCGATCGCTTCCTCGATCGTGAAAATCGGAGGAAGCGGTTCGTACTCGACCTCTACCTTGGCCGCGGCCGCGCGACACGCCTCCTGCGTTTCGCCCACCACCAGCGCGATGATCTGGCCGTGATAAAAAGCCTCCTTGTCCGCGAGCAGGATCTCGTCGTGCCGGACGGCGCCGACATCGTTCAAGCCCGGAACATCCTCCGCC
Organism: uncultured Verrucomicrobiae bacterium; assembly: GCA_963740715.1. Classification (GTDB taxonomy): domain Bacteria; phylum Verrucomicrobiota; class Verrucomicrobiia; order Chthoniobacterales; family UBA10450; genus Palsa-1392. The sequence goes on from CAVUGD010000036.1 coordinate 17,096, forward strand.
AGCAGAACCGCGCTGATTCCCGGCATCTCACGCGCCGCGCGTCGCGTCGCGCCGCAAAATCCTGGCGTGCGCATGCGGCGAGCAGACCGGCCACACTTCCAGCATCGCCTGGGTCTGGGCCACGTCGTCGACGTAGATGGCGTCGCCAGTGACATGCTTGTGTCCGCTCTCGTGCGGCGGCGAATCGTCTTTCCCGGGCAGATAACGCCCAATTGGCTTTTCGTTAGGCGGCGTTTCCTCCGCGGCGAAAAATTTGCGGAGCAGCGTCTTGATCAATTGCCGGCGATAACCGGCGCTGCCGCGCACGTCGGAAATCGGAGTGAATTCACTCTCCAGCAGGGGCAACACTTCTTCCGCCGTTTCCGGCCGCCAGGGTTTACCGAGCAATTGTTCCTCGGTCTGGCGCGCTCGCGCCGGCATCGCGGCGACGCCCCCGAAAGCGAGCCGGGCGCGGACGATCGTGCCGCTCTCGCCTAACGACACCGCAAAGCAGCCGGCGACCGTGCTGATATCCATTTCCCGCCGTTTCGAGACCTTGAAGAACCGGCGCACCGATCGTTTCTCCGGCTCGATCCGCGGGAGGAGGATCGTCTTGCAGAATTTCGCCCGGCTCCATGCGCCGTCTTGCGGTAGGAGACAAAGAAATCATCCAGCGGCAGGGTCCGCTCGCCCTGGGCCGAGGCGAGGACGACTTTCGCTTCGAGCGCGAGCAGGACCGGCGCGGAATCGCCGATCGGCGAGGCGGTCACCAGATTCCCGCCCATCGTGGCGCGGTTGCGGATCTGGCGCGAACCGAAGACGAGCAGCATCTCGCGCAGCTCGGGATATTCGTCGCCGAGGGCTTCGTCGATCCGGGTGAGGGTGGCGGCGGCGCCGATCGTCCACTCGTTAGGCGTGGAATCGATCCGGGTCAGTTCCGGGATCGCCTCGACCGAGATGAGGGTGGAAAATTTGCGAAACTTCTTCGTGATCTCGAGCCCGAGCTCGGTCGCGCCCGCGATCAGTCGCGCCTCGGGGAATTGCGCCATCGCCTCGAACAATTTCGGGAGCGAGACCGGCCGGAGAAAATTTTCCGGGCCGCTCTGGTAACGGACCGCTTTCAGTTTCGGCTTCGCCTTTTTCAGGCGCGCGTCGAATTCGTCCGAGCCTTTGCGTTGCGCGAGCGCGTCGGCGGCCGCGTCCCGAATCGGGCGATAGCCGGTGCAGCGGCAGAGGTTTCCGCAGAGCTGTTCGTCGAGCTGCGCGCCGGTCTTGAGGTCCTTGCGGTAGTAGCCCTCGAAGAGCGACATGATGAATCCCGGCGTGCAGTAGCCGCATTGCGAGCCGAAATTTTCCACCATCGCCTGTTGCACCGGGTGCAGTTTTTCGCCGGCCAGGCCTTCGACCGTGACGACCTCGCGCCCGGCCATGAGCGGGAGCGGCACGAGGCAGCTGTTGATCGCGCGGTAGGTGCGCTTGCCCTGCGCGTCGCGGTCGATGATCGCGACCGAGCAGGCGCCGCAATCGCCTTCCGCGCAGCCTTCCTTCGAGCCGGTCAGGCCGCTCGTGCGCAGCCATTCGAGGAGGGTGACGTTAGGCGAGACCGCTTCGATCCGAACGGGTTTGCCGTTTAAGAGAAACTCGAGCGCGCGACTCATCTAGCGGCGGCGTCCCTGCAGGATTTTGAGAAAAGAGCGGGAACCGATTTCTTCGAGGGTGAGGCCGGTCTGGAGCGCCTCGGCTTCGGTGATGGCGCCGCAGGCGAGGCCGCGGAGGAAAAAATTGAGCAGGCCCTGGCCGGTGGCGGCGTCGTCGAAGACATCGCCGAAGAGCGAGGCGAGCGCGGCTTTCTCGACGAATGTTTTCAGGCGGTTGGAAGCGCTCTCCAGGCCTTCGAGGAAGAAGGTGAAGACGGCGGCATAACGAGTGACGAGCTGGGCCGGATGCAGGTCCCAGCCCTGGTAAAAACCGGTGCGCAGCGAATGCATGTTGTCGTTAAACCCGAGCCGCCAGGCGGCGTGCACGGCCGTGCGATTTTGCGCGAGCTGCGAGGGCACGAGCGCTTTGCCTTCGCTCGCGCGGTGCGGACCGACCGGGAGAATATTGGTCGCGCCGTCGGAGAGATGAACGCCGGTGCCGGCGAGCGAGACGAGCATCATCTGGCGCGCGAAATCGCAGGAGGGATGCCCCATCGTCTGGTAGGCGGCGGTGATGCCGCAGTTGGCGGTGTAATCGTAGACCCCGAAATGCACGCTCCCGCAGCGGCCTTCCGCGGCCTCGACGAGCGACTGGAGCGCGATCTCGCCGCGCTGGTTGATGATCGCCTGCGGGGTCTCGATCATCGGCTCGAGGCGCAGCGCGCCATTCGTTAGGCCGGTTTTTTTCTCGACCGCGGCAAAGAGGCGGACGGCGGCTGCGACCTGCTCGGGGAGCTGAATTTTCGGGACCGTGATGACAAAGTTGGAGGGCAATTTCCCCTTCGTCGCTTCCGTCAGGGCCGTGATGAAAATATCGAAGGTGCGCATGCTGCGGGCGCGCAGGTCTTCATTCAACGGCTTGATCCGAATGCCGATGAAAGGCGGGAGCGTGCCGGCCTCCAACCCGCGCGCCACTTCCGCGGCGGCGCTGGCCGCGTGCTCGTCTTCCTCGGCGTCGGGCCGGTTGCCGTAGCCGTCCTCGAAATCGAGCCGGAAATCCTCGACCGGTTCGCGCCGCAGTTTTTCGACGACCCGGTCGTAGACCAGTTGGGAAAGTTCATCGGGCCGCTCCACTCCGAGCGCGCCGGCCAGGGTCGCGGCATCGGGGGCGTATTCCTCGAGGGAGCGCAGGGCGACGGCGCCGATTTTTTGGGCAGAGTCGGCTTTGAAGAGGTGCGCTCCGCCGTAAACCGTATGCACGGCCTGGCGGCGATTCGATTCGCCGGGGTAGCGGCGCATGAAGGCCTGGTTGGCTTCGCCAGCGAGGGCGGCGCTGATTTCTTTCAATTCGTTAGGCGAAAGGGTCGTTCGGGCTTTTCATCTTTTTAAAACTGTCATCCTGAGCGGAGCGAAGGATCACTGACCATTTCTTCCATGCTCGGCCAGCCGTGATCGATTTTCGGCTGCTGGCCCCAGTTCGTCGCTCAGATCAAACCAGCGTGGATTGGCTTTCTCGATGAGCGCATTTTTTTTCGAGCGGAGCCAGCCTTTTAGCTTTTTCTCTTTCGCGATCGCTTCGTCGATATCGCGAAAGTGCTCGCACCAGACGAGGCGTTTCAGCTGATAGCGCTGGGTGAAGCCCGGCACTTCGCCGAGTTTGTGCTCGGCTACGCGGCGCTCGAGGTCGTTTGTCACACCGATGTAAAGCGTCGAACAGTTTTTGTTCGTTAGGATGTAGACCCAGTAGTCGTGGCTGCGCATGAGCGGAAATGGTCAGAGATTCTTCGCTTCGCTCAGGATGACAATTGAAGGGGAGTGAGGCGCGTTGTTTTCATGGCTGCGGGCGGATAAACCTACCGGAAGGCGCGGCCGGAAAGCGACCATTTTCGAAGATTGTTTGTCCCCGTAAAATTGTGCGCACGATTCGGCCCCGCAGCCGCCGGCCGAGGTAGGGGGTGTGGCGGTGGCGATAGTGCAACGTCTCCGCCTGCACGGTCTCCTCACCCTCCAAGTCGACCAGCGTGAGATCGGCATCTTGCCCGATTTGCAGGCCGCCTTTCCCGGGAATCCGGAAACGTTCCGCCACGCCGCTGCTCGTTAGGCGGCTAATTTCCTGGAGCGAAATCCTTTCGCGAGCGTCGAGCAGCAGTGGCAGCAGGTGCTGGCAGCCGGAGATGCCGCCCCAGACGCGGAAGAAGTTTTCTTCCTCTTTCATCGACCAGGGCGATGGCGAGTGATCGGAGCCGATCGTCGTCGACATCGGCCAGCCGCTGCCAGAGTTCGTCTTGTTCGTTTCGCGCCCGGAGCGGCGGCGCGCATTTCGCGACGGCGCCGAGGCGGACCATGTCTTCATCCGTCAGAAACAAATAGTGCGGACAGGTCTCGCAGGTCACATCCACGCCCTGCGCGCGCGCTTCCGCGACGAGGGCGACGCCGCGACCGCAGCTCACGTGCACAATGTGCAACCGGCAGCCGGTCTCCTGCGCGAGATCAAGGGCGGCGCGGATGGCCGACAATTCGATCTCGATCGGCCGCGAGGCGAGAAAATCGCGCACCGTTCCGGCGTCGGTCGGCGCGCCGATGGACTCGTTAGTCTCGGCGTGGACGGCGACGAGCAGATCCAGCTCCGCGGCGCGCTGCATGCCGGCCCGCAAGGTGGCGTGATCGACGGCCGGGAAATCTTCGATCCCGCTCGCGCACATGAACGCCTTCAGGCCGACGACGCCGCGATCGCGCAGCGTTTCGAGTTGCGCGAGATTTCCCGGGACGAGGCCGCCCCAGAGACCGAAATCGACGAGCGAATTTTTCTCCGCCGCCGCCCGTTTCGCGTCGAAGGCCGGGCCGTCGATCGTGGGCGGATGCGCGTTGAGCGGCATGTCGAAAATCGTCGTGGTTCCGCCCGCGGCGGCGGCACGCGAGCCGGTGGCGAAGCCTTCCCATTCCGCGCGGCCCGGTTCGTTGAAATGCACGTGGGCGTCGATCGCGCCGGGAAAAATGGTCAGGTCTTGCGCGTCGATTTCTCGGCTGCGGAGCCGGAAAGGTTCGGCGCGCAACGCCGCTGATTCCAATGTCTCTCGTGCGCACGAGCAGTCGAAATCACTCATTCAGAACGGTCTCACAAAGCCATCCAGCTTGTCATTCTGAGCGGAGTGAGATCTCTGCATCGCGGTTCGCCGCGGACGAGCAGATCGAAATCACTCATTCCGCTTAGGATGACAATTTGCGAGCGATGCGCGGCGTGCCCCAGACGCGCAGCCGGCTGACGCCGCCATCAGGATAAATGTTGAGCCGGAGATGGGTGCAGTTTGGTGAGCGGGGAGAGTTCGCGTTCGAAAAAGTGCCGCTTGTCCGCCTCCAGTTTTGTCTTCGGCAGAATCTCCTGTCCAGCGGGTCTGCGGGCTCGTCAGGTCGTCGGTCGAAGCGCCGGGTGCGACACAGCCTTCGATCGAGCAGGTGTCGGGGTAATTGCCTTTGAAGTGATTGGTGTCGACTTCGATTTTCTGGATCGCGCCGGGCAAGCCGAGCTTGAGGATGATCCAATCGTAGCCGGGACCGCGCCGGCGTTTGGTTTCCCAGCCGTCGCCCATGTTGGCGGAGCGCCCGGGCATGATGAGGTTGTTCATCGAGCTGAAAAACATGTCGCTGCAGGCGAGCGGGACGCCGCCGTTTTCGACCGCGGCGAGGTCGATGAGTTCGCCGGGTTTCAGCTTGCTCCAATCGGGCACGACGATCCCGTAAACGCGCAGGCGCGCCACGCCGCCGTCGGGGATGATATTCAGGCGCACGTGGGTGGCGGGCTGGTCGGCGGCTGACGGCGAAGAGATTTTGCGAGCCGGGATTGAGCGGCGATTTGGCGAGGAGCGGCGTCCAGGGCGAGACTCTCGACGGCGTCGAGGATCGCGCGGAAAGTCAGTCGTTAGGCAAAGCGCGTCGAGCGAAGCGAAAGGCGGATGGTTGCCGAGGAAGTGGTTGGTATCGATGTCGAGCTGTTTGATGATTCCGCGCAGCCCCAACTGCACCACACACCAGTCGTGCCCCGGGGTGCGGCGGCGGCGGGTTTCCCAGCCGTCCATCCATTTCCCGTGGTCGGTGTATTTGTCGGGAATGAAGATGCCGCGGCCGGGCTTGAGCAGATTTTCTTTCTCGGCGAAGAACTCGTCGTTCGCGACGAGCGCGACGCCGCCGATGCGGGCCGCGGCGAGGTCGATTAAGCCAGCAGGCGTTGAGGAGTCAGCGGCGCTCATGAAAACCGGAAACAGTCAGAGATTCTTCACTCCGTTCAGAATGACAAATTTTTGGAAGGGCGCCCTGCCGCTTAACTCCCGCGATAGGTGCTGTAGGCCCATGGGCTGACGAGGAGCGGGACGTGATATTTGGCCGCGCCGTCGGCGATGGTGAAGCGGACCGGCACCTGGTCGAGGAAGGCGCGTTCGCCGAAGTAATCGCCGACAGAAAGATGAGCTCGAAACTTCCCGCCTGGCTCTCGTTAGGCGAAAGCAGGGGCTGATCCGTCCGTCCGTCGGAATTGGTCGTGACGCTTTGCAGGAGCTGGCGCGGCTCGAGCGACCAGAGCTCGATTTTCATCCCGGCGGCCGGCCGGCCGTTGCGGGTGTCGAGGACGTGCGTCGTCAGGCTCATGCCACCAGGTCGCGCAGGCGCAGTTCCGCGATTTTGCAGATCTCACCGAGCGCGGTTTCGATTTCCTGCGCCGGGGAATTTTCCAGGCGGGTGGGGAAGGCGTTCATGATTGCTTCCTTCTTATTCAGGCGGGCGCAGATGACGAAAGGAAAACCGAATTTCGCCCGATAGCGTTCATTGAATTCGCGAAAGCGCGCGATTTCATCCTCCGAAAGATCGGTCAGTCCGGCGCTTTTTTGTTCGGCGCGGGATTCGTTCGTCAGGGTGGCGTTGCCGACGAGGTCGGGATGCGCCCGGATAAGGGCGAGTTTTTCATCCTCGCTCGCGCTATGAACGGTCTGGCAAAGGGCCGTTTGCAGTTCCGCGAGGTCGGCAAAGGGTTGCGCCTTAAAGGTGCGGGCCGGGACCCAGGGCGAATGTTCGAAGACCGACCGCAGGTGGAGGGTGAATTGCTCCAAATCGAGGGCGTTGAGCTCGTCCAGCTTTAGCATCGCGCTTTCGGACTAAATGATTTAGTCCTGTGGCGCAATGGCGAAACTGATCGAACAACGTTACGGAAAAGCGAAGGTGCGGGTGCTGAAAATCCTGCGCGAGGGACCGGTCCACACCATTCGCGAGATTGAAGTCTCGGCTCTCCTGGCTGGCGATTTCGAGAGTTCCTACACCGCCGGTGATAATTCCAAGGTGGTCCCGACCGACACGATCAAGAACACGGTCAACGTCCTGGCCAAGCAGCATCTGGCCGACGACCTGGAACGGTTCGCGGCCGTCCTCGGCGAGCATTTCGTTAGGCGGTATGAACAGGTGGCGGAAGCGACGATCGAACTCACGGAGCGCGCCTGGAACCGGCTCGAGGTCGGAGGAAAACCGCATCCCCATACTTTCGCTGCCGGGAGCGAGGCGCGGCGTTATGCCCGGGCGATCTGCCGGGCGGGTTCGAGCGAGCTGAGCGCGGGCATTCGCGATCTGGTGATTTTGAAATCAACCGGCTCAGGTTTTGAAGGATATCCGAAATGCGAAAACACCACTCTGCCCGAAACAGCCGATCGCATTCTCGCGACTTCCTTTCGCGCGACCTGGCATTTTGCCGAGGTGCCGGCCAGTTATCGCGCGGCGGACGACGCCATTCTGGCCGCGATGCTGAAGGTTTTTGCGGAGAACTTCAGTCCCTCGGCGCAGACGACTTTGTTTCAGATGGGCGAAGCGGCGCTCGAAACGTGCGCGGAGATTTCGCGGATCGATCTCGCCATGCCTAACAAACATTGCCTCCTGCTCAACCTCGCTCCCTTTGGGCTGGAGAATAAGAACGAGGTTTTCGTGCCGACGGAAGAACCGCATGGCTCGATCGAGGCCAGCCTGGCGCGCGACCAATGATGACCGACGCGCTCCTCGATGAGCTGCTGGCCGCGCGGCAGGCGCGCAAACCGTGCGCGCTCGTCACCGTGGCCGCGACCAAGGGCTCGGTCCCGCGCGAAGCCGGGGCCAAGATGCTCGTCTATCTCGATGGCCTAACGAGTGGGACGATCGGCGGCGGCAAATTTGAGGCGCTCGCGATCGAGGATGCGCTCCTCTGCCTGCGGGAGAAGCGATCGTTGCTCAAGAGCTTCCCCTTGCGGGAAGACGAGCCCGATTCCTTCGGGGCGATTTGCGGTGGGGAAGCGACCATCCTGATCGAGCCGCAGCTGGTGCGCGAGGCGCTGTTTGTCGTCGGCGCCGGTCATTGCGCGCAGGCGATCGTGCGTCTGGCGGTCGATTGCGGGCTTTTTGTCCAGGTGATTGAAGATCGGACCGACTTGCTCGAGGCGCTCCCGGTCGAGGCAGCGCGGGTGACATCGGCGAGTGCGGCAGACTTTATCGCCAGCCGGCAATGGCAAGCGGACGAGGCGATCGTGATCGTCAGCCGCAATCACGAACTCGACCGGGACGCGCTGGCCAGCGCGGT
>CAVUGD010000037.1:0-77184 GCA_963740715.1 uncultured Verrucomicrobiae bacterium
CATATCTATTTTGCCGGGAATTCTCGAATCCAATGCCCGAACCCAAAAGAAGCTGTCCGCCGGACAGCGTGACAAACTGCTGCGGGTGTTGCAGGCCCGTTTTAAGGAATATGCAAGCCGCCACAAAGGTTTGGAATGGTCGGGGGTAGAGGCACGGCTGCGGGCTAACCCGGAAAAGCTGTGGTCGCTCAGTGAAATGGAACGGACCGGCGGCGAACCGGATGTCGTCGGGCAGGACAATAAGACGAGGGAATATCTCTTTTTCGACTGCTCGGCGGAGAGCCCAAAGGGCCGCACAAGTCTCTGCTACGACCGCGAGGCGCTCGACTCAAGGAAGGAACATAAGCCCAGAACCAGCGTGATGGAGATGGCGGCGGCCATGGGGATCGAACTTCTAACCGAAGAACAATATGCCGAGCTGCAGAAGCTGGGAGAGTTCGATGCGAAGTCGTCGAGCTGGGTAAGGACACCGGCTGAGATGAGAAAGCTTGGCGGCGCGCTCTACTATGATCGCCGCTACGGCCGGGTTTTTCCGGGTCATAACGGCGCGCAGTCTTACTACGCCGGCCGGGGATTCCGCGGCTCGCTCCGAGTCTAGGTTTGTCCCTGACCTTGGGGATCAACGTGCTCGCTCAGTCGGAGCGCGCTTCGTCCGGACGGGAATGACCGGTGCGGAGGCGCTCCTGCCGCATCCCGGCGTCATTGTAGAACTCGATCTGGCGCCTCTTCACCTGGCGTTCACGGCCGAGAATCGCCAGCAGGTCGAAGCTTTCTACCGCGCAGCCCTGAAGGCAGGAGGTAAAGACAATGGTGCGCCGGGCCTGTGCCCGGAATATCACGCGAACTACTATGCCGCTTTCGTCATTGGCCCGGACGTGCACAACATCGAGGCGGTACGTCACGAACCCGGGGTCTAACCTGTCAGCGGCGGTAAACCCACCGACAAGGTGTCGCTGAGGTCGGGATTATTCGAAGCGGGCGTCGCCCGTGCGGGTTTGACCGGTGCGGAGGCGCTCCTGCCGCATGCCGGCGTCGTTGTAGAACTCGATCTGGCGGCCGCCGACCCGACGCACGACCCGCCAGCCGTGGCCGTGGGCGAAATCGCGCAGGGTCGCGTCGCTCACGGCGTGGAAAAGTCTCAGCTCGGCAGGATGCGTGATAAAGTGCTCGGGACGGCTCGCGCAAGTGATCGCGCGATGACGCGGGCCATCGGCTCGAGCGCTGGCGGCGGGATGAGCTTCTTCGTTCATGGGAATGATCATTCGCCTTTGACCGGGCGGGTCGCCGGCGCGCGGCGCGGCGGCGGCAGGTTGTCGGGGGTCGGAGGCGGCTTCGGCGGGCGGTTTAGTTTCTGGCCGAGCGATTTCCGCGCTTTTTCCGATGGACTCGGTCCGCGTGCTTCAGGTTTCTTCATGGATAACAATGCTCCTCTTTCCCTACGGCTGGCGCGAGGGTAGTGGCCGTTTCTGGATGACACTGCGTTTCGTGTGACAAAGCAAATGAATCTCTCTCTTCGTTCCCAAGGCGCCGACCTCCTGCCGGAAGGCGGGGTGCGCTATCGCACCTGGGCGCCGGGGAAACAGGTGGCGGTCGTGGTGACGAGCGCGGCCGGGGCGGGGCGGCGCGAGATCTCGTTAGGCGAAGAGCCGGGCGGGTATCGGAGTGGGATCGATCGCGGAAGGGCGCGCGGGCGATCGCTACAAATACCGCTTCGATGGAAACGAGTGGCCCGATCCGGCTTCGCGTTTCAATCCCGAGGGCGTGCACGGGCCGGCCGAGGTGATCGATCCGCGCGACTACACCTGGGCGGACGAAGGCTGGGTCGCGCCGCCGCTGGCCGAGCTGGTCATTTACGAACTGCACGTCGGCACGTTTACCCCGGCGGGCACTTTTCGCGGCGCGATCGAGAAGCTGGATCATCTCGTCGCGCTCGGGGTGAGCGCGATCGAGATCATGCCGGTGGCGGATTTTCCCGGGGAACGAAACTGGGGTTACGACGGGGTGCTGCTCTACGCGCCGGCGCGGGTTTACGGCACGCCTAACGACCTGCGGGCGCTGATCGACGCCGCGCACGGGCGCGGCCTGGCGGTGATTCTCGACGTGGTCTACAACCATCTCGGGCCGGACGGGAATTATCTCGGCTGTTACAGCCGCGATTATTTCAACCCGACGCACAAGACGCCCTGGGGCGACGGATTCAATTTCGAGCTCCAGCCGGTGCGGGATTTTTTTGTCGAGAACGCCGTTTACTGGCGGACGGAATTTCACGTCGACGGCTTCCGGCTCGACGCGACGCACGCCATCGCCGACGCCTCGGAAAAGCATGTCCTGGCCGAGATCGCGGAGCGGCTGCATTCGTTAGGGGCATTTGTCATCGCGGAGGATGAACGCAACGAAGCGGCGCTGCTCCGTCCGCAAAAAGAGGGCGGGCTGGGCCTCGATGGAATGTGGTCGGATGATTTCCATCACGTCGTGCGCGTGATGCTGACCAAGACGCGCGAAGGTTATTTCCAATCCTATCGCGGGACGGTCGATGAACTGGCCGCGACGCTCGATCACGGCTGGCTCCTGGCCGGCGAGGAGCGCCAGCCGCAGCTCCACGGTCAGCCTGGGGAGGCGGCGGAATTGCGCCCGGAGCAGTTTGTTTTTTGCATCACGAATCATGACCAGGTGGGGAACCAGGCTTTTGGTTTGCGCCTGAATCAGCTGGTCGTCGCCGGAGGCTTTCCGCGCCGCGTCTGCGCTGCTCTGCCTGGTGCCCTACACGCCACTGATTTTTATGGGACAGGAATGGGCGGCTTCGACGCCGTTCCTTTATTTCACCGATCACAATGCGGAACTGGGCCGGAAAATCACCGAAGGCCGGCGCGAGGAGTTCCGCGGCTTCGCGGATTTTCGCGACCCGGCGACGCGGACGGGAATTCCCGATCCGCAGCTGGAGGAAACCTTTATTCGTTCAAAACTCGACTGGCCGGAGGCGACGGAAGATCGGCACGCGAAGATCCTGCTGCTCTATCGCGAGTGTCTGCGGCTGCGACGCGAGTCGGAGGTCTTGCGGGATCGTTCGCGCGGGAATTTCGAAGTGTTGCCGCCGTTGGAGGGGATCGCGCGCTTGAGTTTTGGCAAACCGGAAACCGGGCAATGGCTCATCCTGGCGGATCTCGCCGGCGGCCATCGCATGCCGCCGCTGGAGGAGGAGGGCGCGTGGGAGCTTGTGCTCTCGAGCAATGAGACGCGCTTCGGCGGAGAAGAAGGACCCGCCTTCGCGCAACCGGAGGTGCGGGTGCTGCGCCTAACGACGTCCGGTTGATTGACCGGCTCGTGTGAGTCGGCGAGAATGACCGGATCGAACCGGAAATGAACGCGAAGATTTTAACCCTGGCTGAGTTGGCGCAACGCGCGGAGGAAATCCGCGCGCAGGGCCGCAAGCTCGTCCTGACCAATGGCTGTTTCGATCTTCTGCATGTCGGGCATGTGCGCTACCTGCAACAGGCGGCGGAGCTGGGCGATGCCCTGGCCGTGGCGGTGAACGGCGACGAATCGGTGCGGGCACTCAAGGGGCCGGGCCGCCCGCTCAATGGCGCGGACGACCGCGCGGAAGTGCTGGCCGCGCTGGAGTGCGTTGATTTCGTCACAATCTTCCCGGCGGTGCGCGCGACGGCAGTGATCGAGGCGGTGCGCCCCGCGATCTATGTGAAGGGCGGCGATTACACGCTGGAGAGTCTCGATCCGGACGAAGTCGCGGCGTTGAAAAAGGCGGGCGCGGAAATAAAAACGCTGCCGCTCGTTCCCGGGAAATCGACCACGCGCCTGATCGAGCGCATGCATCAATAGCGCATGCCGCCGCTCGCTCTCGGCATCCTCGGCTCGGGCAAAGGCTCGAACTGCCGCGCCATCCTCGAGCAGATTTCTTCGGGTAAGCTGGCGGCGGAATGTCGCGTGGTGGTTTCCGATTTCGCCGACGCAGGGATTCTCGCGATTGCGCGCGAGTTTGATGTGCCGGCGGTTTTTTTTCCGCCCGGAAAATTCCGGACCAAGCTCGAACCGGAACGGGAAGAAGAGCTCGTTAGGCTGCTGCGCGAGGCGGGGGTGGAACTGGTCGTCCTGGCCGGCTTCATGCGCGTGCTCAAGGCGCCGCTGCTGGAGGCTTTTCCGCGGCGAATCATCAATCTGCATCCGTCGCTCTTGCCGAAATTCCCGGGGCGCGAGGCCTGGGCGCAGGCGTTGGCGGCTAACGAGACGGTGACGGGCTGCACGGTGCATTACGTCGACGCGGGCGTGGATAGCGGGGAAATCATCGCGCAGCGCGAAGTGCCGATTTTGCCTAACGACACCCCGGCGAGCCTGCACGAGCGGATCCAGGTGGCTGAGCGCGAGCTTTTCCCGGCCGTCATCGCGCAACTGGCCGCGGCGAAGAACTAGCCGCGCTCGGACTTCTGATCGCGGCCTAACAATTCCTGCATCGCCTGCACGGGAGGTTTGCCCTCGTGCAGGACGGCGTAGACCTGGTCGATGATCGGCGTTTCGATGCCGACTTTGCGGGCGCATTCGAAGGCGCTGCGCGCGGTTGGGATTCCTTCCGCGACGGTTTTCATCCCGCGGGTGATGTCTTCGAGGCTCTTCCCCTGGCCGAGCTGTTCGCCGAGGCGGCGGTTGCGGCTGTGCTGGCTGAAGCAGGTCGCGATCAAGTCTCCCGCGCCGCTCAATCCCATAAAGGTGCGGGCGTCGCCACCCATCGCGACTCCGAGGCGGAAGAGTTCGGCTAACGAACGTGTGACGAGCGCGGCCTTCGAGTTGTCGCCAAAGCCGAAGCCGTCGCTCACGCCGGCAGGAATGGCGAAAATGTTTTTCAGCGCGCCGCCGAGTTCGATCCCGACGATCTCGTCGCTGCTGTAAACGCGAAAGCGGGCGCTGCCCAACAAGGCCTGGAGTTCTTCGGCCACACTCCGATCGCGACAGCCGAGCACGGTCGCGCTCGGCAGACCGCGCGCCACTTCCACCGCCAGGTTCGGCCCGGAAAGAACCGCGACCGGATTCGATGGGAATTTCTCATGCAGGATCTCGGTCATCCGCATGCCGCTGCCGTGCTCGATCCCCTTCGTGCAACTCATGAGAATGGCGGCCGGGTTCGCGTTTTCCTTTTGCAGGTTTGAGGCGACTTCGCGCAGCGCCACGGAGGGCGTGACAAAGACGATCAGATCCGCGGCCGCGCAGTCGGCCAGCTTGCTCGTTAGGCAAACGTTGGCGGGTAATTCGGCGCCGGGAAGGTAGTCGGGATTCTGCCGGGTGCGGCTGATTTCCTCCACCCGCTCAGGCGTGTGACCCCATAGAATGATTTCGTGGTCCGCTTTTGCCCAAAGCAGCGCGAGCGCGGTTCCCCAACCGCCGGTCCCTAGGATGGCTGTTCGTCGCGTCGTCATTTTTGGCCGAAGCGCTGCTCTTTGCCGTGGAGAAGTCGTTGCATATTAGAACGGTGCCGCCAAACGACGACCCCGGCGATTAGTATCGAAAATGGCAGTAAACTCGCGCCCGTCAGCAGCCCAAATCGCTGGTAAACAATGACAAAAACGCGGAAGCGCGACCGCCGCGCCGATCGAGGCGACGGAAACGTAGCGGGTGACCTTGAAAAGGATAATCCACACCGCCAGGACGGAGAAGACAGCGATCGGCATGAGGCCGAGAAGAACGCCCGCCGAGGTTGCGACCCCTTTTCCGCCGCGAAAACGGAGCCAGACGGGAAAGGTGTGACCAAGGATGCAGGCCACTCCGGCGACTATGCCGACCAACTCGCGTTGAGCTGGTCCGATCATCATGGCGGGGGCAATCGCAAACGCGAGCCGCACGGCGAGAAAGCCCTTCAGCGCATCGAGAGCGAAAACCAGGTAGCCCCACTTTTTCCCCAGCACCCGCAGGACATTGGTGGCTCCGATGTTGCCGCTGCCGTGTTTGCGGATATCGATGCCGCGAGCTCGAGAGACGAGATACCCGTTCGGGCAGGATCCGAGAAAATAACCGACGCCAGCTGCGATGAGATAGCAGGAGATGGCTGGGTTCAAAAATATATCCTTCTAATCAACAGACACTTGTCTATTCTTACGAAGCCAGATACTCAAGACTCCCAGATCGCTCGGGGTCACGCCAGAGACTCGCCCGGCCTGCCCCAGATTCTCAGGGCGGAGGCCTCCGAGCTTTTGACGGGCCTCGTTGCGCAATCCCGGCACGGTAGAGTAATCCAACTCGGGCGGAATCCGTAGCGCCTCGGCCGACCGGATCGACCGGAGGTGGTCGTCCTGGCGGCGGATATACCCTTCATATTTCACCTCAGTCTCCAGGAGTTCCCAAATCTCGAGCTCAATGCCGTGACGCTGATCTTCGGGACAGCGATTGGACGCTGAATTCCGGTTTCTTCATGGTTTGGAGCAGGGTTTGACCATTAAAGCGAGTGGCAGAGGCGATCCCGCGGGCCGCGGCGAGTTGACTCAGTTTTTCCTGCAACAAGTCCACCCGACGCTGGTCGACGAGGCCGAACCCGGCCGCTTTGGCGGTCAATCGCTGGTCGGCGTTATCGTGTCGCAAGAGAAGACGGTGCTCGGCCCTGCTGGTGAACATCCGGTAGGGCTCCTGAGTGCCTTGTGTCACCAAATCGTCGATTAGGACCCCGATGTAAGCCTCGCTTCGCGTAAAGACAAGGGGCTCGCGTCCGGCGACCTTTAAAGCGGCATTCGCGCCGGCAACCAACCCCTGCGCTGCCGCTTCTTCGTAACCCGACGTCCCGTTAATTTGCCCGGCGAAATACAGGCCGCCAACCAGCTTCGTCTCCAAGGTCGGCTGCAACTGCGTCGGCGGAAAATAGTCATACTCGACCGCGTAGCCTGGGCGCATGATTTGAGCTTTTTCCAGCCCAGGAATCGAGTGAATGAACTCTACCTGAATGTCGTAAGGGAGACTGGTGGAGATCCCGTTGACGTAAAACTCCTCGGTCTGCCGCCCTTCTGGCTCCAAGAACAGCTGATGATGCGATTTGTCGGCAAACTTGACCACCTTGTCTTCGATGGACGGGCAATATCTCGGGCCGGTCCCTTCGATCCGTCCCGCTGTAGAGGGGTGATCGATGCAAATTACGGCGAATGATCTCGTGCGTCGCCGGAGTCGTTGAGGTAATCCAGCACGGCAGTTGTTCCACGTGGAATGTGCCGTTTTTTACCTTGTTTAAGGTTAGGAATTCCTCGGTTCCCTGAAACTCTTCATCGGCCGCAAGGAAGCTGAATCGCATTGGCGGGTCATCGCCCAATTGCTCGACGCAGGCGCTAAAATCGATTGATCGCCCGTTCAGCCGGCAGGGCGTCCCGGTCTTGAAGCGACCGGTCGTGAACCCGAGCTCTCGCAGGTTATCGCTCAGAGGAGACATGGTGTCGGCCATTCGCCCACCAGGCCGGCTGTTGTTCCCGACGTGCAACAATCCGCGCAGGAAGGTCCCGGCGGTGATTACGACGCTGCGGCCCCGGATCGAAAAACCGAAGTCCGTTTTTACCCCTGTGGCGCGTCCCTCTTCGACGAGGACTTCCGTGACGCCGCCCTGTTTTACGTCCAGCCCGGGTGCGCGCTCAAGGAGCGACTTTATCCGAAACTGATACGCCTTCTTGTCGCACTGCACCCTGGGCGCTCGCACACTCGGTCCCTTGGTGCGGTTAAGGAGACGAAATTGCAGGCCTGTCGCGTCCGCATTAATTCCCATGGCGCCACCCAGGGCATCGATCTCTCGAACGATATGCCCTTTTGCCAGGCCCCCGATCGCGGGATTGCACGACATCTGACCGATCGTGTCCAGGTTTTGACTGAGAAGTAGCGTCTCAGCCCCCAGGCGCGCCGAGGCCAAGGCAGCCTCGACTCCCGCGTGCCCGGCGCCGACCACAATCACATCATAGGTTTTTTCGAGGAAATATTGTTCCACGTGGAATTATCTCATTTTTCCTAAAATTTCAGAAAGGGGGATGGAAGGAGCTCCGACAGCAGGATTGTTCTCGTAACGCCTCCGCGACCCGTGCAATGAATCTGTAACGCGGGATTAAACTCAGCCAGAAATTGGCGACAAGCTCCGCACGGAACGACCGGCTCCTCTGTTTCGGCTGCTAAAGCGACGGCCGAGAACTTTCGAAAGCCCGCCGCAACCGCAGCAGCGACCGCGGAGCGTTCCGCGCAGATGGTTAGGCTAAAGGAAGCGTTCTCTACATTGCATCCGACAAAGATTTCGCCGGTTTCCGTGGCGAGCGCTGCCCCGACCGCAAATTTCGAATAGGGCGAATAGGCATTTTCACGGGCCCTCCAGGCGTGCGCCGCTAACGCTTCCAAGTCTATTTGTGCGCCCATGCTTTGCGACCTGATATCACCTGGCCCTGCGGCGGTAAACCCGACGATTCCCTATTCAAAGAAGCTTTCCGTTCAGCCTCCTGGAGGAGACGAAGCGAGATCCGGCCGAGCAAAACCAAGATAACAATCGAGAACAGAAGCCCGCCACCCCAAACCCAATACTCGATCATTCTGGGGTGACTCTTCCCGCGCAGTAAGTTAAGGCCCAATTGTCCCAGCGTCCCTATATAGGTATACAAGAAGAGGCCCGGTGCCTGCCCAATAGCCACCCACAAGATGCAAGTGCGAAACCGGATCGTTGTCAGACCGTAGAGATAATTCAGCAAACTTGTGGGAAACAATGGATGTAACTGACTTAGCAATATGATCTTCCATCCTTCCTTTTCGACGGCTGGCTCCAGTGCCACCAACGTCGGATTGCGGAGCAACTTTCTCCGGAACCACTTTCGACCGATCTTCCGACTGAGGTAGAACGCAATCGCCGCCCCAGTCACGTTGCCCACCAGCACGATGAGGAACCCCCACCAAAGACCGAAAAAGAAGCCGCCCCCCACGCTGAGGAGCCCACCGGGCAAAAGTAAAACGTTACAGCAGGCGTAAAGGATCGGATACCAAACGGCGCTCCAAGCCCCCAGATCCATAACCCTTTGCTGCACCTGCGCAATCCAGTCAGCGATCGGAAGATATCGCGCGGCAACAAGAAACGCCGCTCCCACGAGCAACAGGCCGCCCACTTGGATCGAAACTGCGCGGTGGATTTTGGACATTACCGCAACTTTCCCATTTCAAAGGCCGCGCGCAAACGCCGCCAATTCGACCGTCGCCGAATATCTCAAAAAAGGCGTAATGAGATACACCCCCGGAAAGCGTTCCAGTACCGCCTCGGATATTGCCCGGGCGATTTCCAATCCGCGCGCGCCGCCTTCTTCCGCTTCGGTGCCGGCCATCCTCTGGCGCACTTCGTCCGGGACGGTGATACCGGGCACTTCGTTGTGCAAAAATTCGGCCTGCCGTCCACTTAGCAGCGGCCAGATACCAGTGAAAATAGGCACGCCAAACCCCTGTGTGCGACGCACCATTTCATCAAGCACCCGCACATCAAACACCGGCTGCGTCATCACGTACTGCGCGCCAGCCGCGATTTTTCTCTCCAGCCGCGAGACCTGGGCATCGAGATTTTTTGAGTTCGGATTAAACGTGCAACCAATCACAAATCGCGTCGCTGCATTGAGCGATTTGCCCGCATAATTAAACCCCTCGTTCATCCGCTTGATGATCCCGATCAATTGCACGGAATTTACATCGTAAACCGAAGCGGCGCCCGGATGGTCGCCCACTCGCGCCGGGTCTCCGGTAAGCGGTAAGACATGCCTCATTCCCAAGGCCGCCATCCCGAGCAGTTCGCTCTGTAGCCCGAGCACATTGCGGTCGCGGCAACTCATATGCAGCAAGGGAGTAATTCCGAATCGCTCCTTCAGCATCGCCCCGATGGCCAGGTTACTGACCCGTAAAATGGCGAGAGAATTATCGGCCAGGGTAATCGCATCACACCCGGCTTTCACGAGGGCTTGCGCGCCCGTAAAATACTTCTCCAAGGCGAGCGTTTTCGGCGGATCCAATTCGCAAATAATCACGCGATGCCCGGCCGCGATCCGGTCGAGCAAACTCTCTTCCGTCGGCGCCACGACCCGCGGTGCGGCCCGTCGCAATGGTTCTGTAATTGCGACGACCGCCTTGCTCCGCACGGGTTCCAGTTCTGCCAGAGCCGCCGCCATGGCTGCGATCGTGCGCGGCGTGGTTCCGCAACATCCTCCGATCAGGCGCGCCCCCTGGGCCGCCATTTCGCGCGCCATTTTCGCGAAATAATCCGGCGACGTGTAATAGATAAAACGCCCCTCGTGGTATTTCGGGTAGCCCGCGTTCGGATAAGCCGAGAGCACAAACTCCAGCGGCATGCGCTCGAGGAGATGGACCATCGCCTGTGGTCCGTTCAGGCAGTTTACTCCCACGATCTCGGCGCCGAGAGCCGTCAACTTCCTAAACACCTCCACCAGTGTCAGACCAGAGGGAAGCCGGCCTTCCTGTTCGCAGGCCAGCGAGCAGATCGTTGGCACCTTCGACAAATCCATTTTCGCCCGGAGGGCGAGCTCGAGTTCGGCGTCATCCAGAAACGTCTCGAGAAAGATCGCGTCCGCTCCACCATCGAGTAATCCCGTGATCTGTTCGCGAAAAACCGCCTCACGGTCGATGCCTCGCGTCTGCGCTTCATCGGCGCCGATTCCGAGCGGACCGACACTGCCGGCAACGCAAACATCTTTTCCCTGTGCGGCCTTGCGCGCGATCTGCGCCGCGGCGGCATTGATCTCGTGTGTTCGCTCGCCGAAACCGAATCGGTCGAGCCGTACCCGGCTGGCGCCGAAGGTGTTGGTCTCGATCACGCGCGCGCCAGCGGCGACATACGCCTCGTGCACTTCCAGCACGCGCTCGGGTTCGCTGGTGCTCAGCTCCTCCAGGCACCGCTCCAAAGGGACGCCGCCGTCGAGTAACATCGTACCCATGGCGCCGTCGCCGCAGACGAGGCGACTCTTGAGTTCGTCGAGGAGATCCACCGGTCTATGCGCTTAACGTCACGGCTTCTTCACGTCAATCAGTTCTCCCGCCGAGACGCGGGGACAGACGACCAACGTTCTTAACGACTCAAAAGAAACTAACGGGCAAGAATGACTTCTTTTTTGTCCCAGGCATGCTTCTCGCCGCAGTGCACGCAGGCCACGGTCCCGGGCTTAAGCTTGGCGGAGGCAAAGATGTCCTCTTCGATCACCACCCCGGTGACGTTGAGTTTTTTCGTAGTCGGACATCTCACCAGAATTCGCTTGATCACACCCCTAATATCTCACATCGGTGGCCAAATAGCTTGCGCTATCTTGGCCGCGTCTCAGCAGGCGCGCTGCAAAAGAGAGTCGGTCGCCCAGAACCACCCTTCACTTTTGCTGTTCATGGATCCTGTTCAAACCCGCCAACAACTTCCGATAAGTTCCAACAAGTCTTCCACCCACGGTCCGGCGTCCACCTTTCGATCTTGCGGTCAGTGGTTATCAACATGCCTCACCCGCTCCGTTTTCAGAGCTGCCAGTCGTCGCCGACGGCAGTTATTCAGACGATGAAGATTAAGATAATGAAAAGGTTTTAAGAAATTCAATCATCTGAGATGTGAACAACCTTGGATCATGTCGGATCGACCGAGGCATCGGTAGAATCTGCTCTAGAGCGTTCCCCGTGCCAATCGGCCGTGGGAAAAAGAGTGAGTGCCAGCGAGATTGGCGCTATCGGTAAGCACTTTGCAAAATGGCATGAACGACGGGCAGCAGGTGCTTCGCCCTAACGAACCCGATCCCAGCAGAGCGCGTCTCTGCGCGCTCGCGATCATGACCAAGGCGCCTCGCGCCGGGCAAGTGAAGACCCGGCTCACCCCGCCGCTTAGTGCCGAGGAAGCGGCCGCGCTCAACGTTTGTTTCCTGCGCGATCTCTCTGCCTCGATCGACCAGGCGGGCCCTGACGCACGCGGCATCGGTTGCTACACACCGGTCGGCGCCGAAGAAGCATATCGCGACATTCTGCCGTCGCGTTTCCAGTTGATCGCGCAACGCGAGGGCGACTTGAGTCAACGAGTTGCCGGCGCGCTCGAAGATTTGCTTTCAATAGGATTCGGAGCCGTTTGTTTGATCAACTCCGACAGTCCGACCGCGCCGGTGGCGGTCTTTGCCGAGGCCGTGCGGATACTTTCCTTGCCTGACGATCAGCTCGTGCTCGGGCCATCGGACGACGGAGGTTATTATTTGATCGGGATGAAGAAGCTGTCTCCCCGACTCTTCGAAGGGATCGACTGGAGTACCGACCGCGTCCTCACCCAGACGCTGGAACGCGCGGCCGAGATCGGCCTCGCCGTGCATCTCCTCCCGGCCTGCTACGACGTGGATGACCGGAACACGCTCCGGACACTCTGCGACGAGTTGTTCGGCCCTAACGAATCGGAAAAACCGGCGCTCGCTCCCGCCACACGCGCCTTTCTGCGTGAAATTGTGGAGCGTGAAGGCCGTGAGCGAATTTGGCCGCTCGATCCAGCCCGGCCATCCGCCTAACGACTCGGTTGGCAGGTCGGACACCAGGCCGTGGTCCGGCCGCCGATCGTGGCCCGGCGCAGGACCGTTCCGTGGCGCGGACATTTTCCGCCGGCTTTCCAGCGCTCGTGCAGCAACCAGCCTTTCGGCGGATCGGAATTGTCGCGCCCAATCGTGCGCAGCGAGGCGCGAGAGACGAAGCGCACGCTCCGCCAAAGAGCCGCCAGCTTTTCCGCGCTGAGCGCGCCGGCCTTGCGCCGCGGCGCGATGTGCGCGCGCCAGAGGATCTCGTCCGCCATCCAGTTGCCGATCCCAGGGAACCCGCTCTGCATCAGGAGCACGGCCTTGATCGGCGCGCGGGCATGGCGCCTAACGAAGTCGTTCATCGCGCTCTGGCTGAACTGCGCCGAATGGATTTCGGGCCCGCCAGCCTGCCACCACTCCGGCGCCTCTTTTCCGTGATGAAAACGGACCCGGCCAAACTGCCGCGCATCGCGGAAGACGAGCGCCCGCTTTTCCTGTTGGAGGACAAGATGATCGTGCTTGCCGGCGCGAAAGCCGGCCTCTTCCGTGCGAAGATTTCCGCTCATCCCCAAGTGAATCCCGAGCCAGTTCTCGCCGGAAAAGACGAAGAGCATTTGTTTTCCGCGCGCTTCGGAACGGAGTAATGTTTGCCTAACGAGTCGGCGTTTCAGCGCGCCGATGTCGCTGCCGCGGAAGATTCGTTTCTCGCCGTGCAACTGCACCGCGAGGATCTTTGCGCCGAGCCCGGCGTCCCATCGTTTGCGAAAATATTCCACCTCGGCCAGTTCCGGCATGGGCGGAGATTAGATCGCACCGGGGCTCCATGCTACCCTTGGCGCGCATGGAGAAAGTCATCATTGTCGGAAGTGGGTGCGCGGGCCTGACGGCCGCGATTTACGCCGCGCGGGCGAACCTGAACCCGCTCGTGCTCGAAGGCGGCCAGCCCGGCGGCCAGCTCTCGACCACCACCTTGGTGGAGAATTTTCCCGGTTTTCCCGAGGGCATCGACGGCCCGCAGTTGGTCATGAACATGCACAAGCAGGCGGAGAATTTCGGGACCCGCTTTTCGTATGCGGAAGCGACCGGTCTGGAGCTGCCCGACGGCCACATCCGGTTGAAAGCGGACGACGAATGGCTCGAAACCCAGGCGCTCATCATCGCGAGCGGCGCCTCTGCGCGCTGGCTCGGGCTGGAGAACGAAGAAAAACTCATCGGCCACGGCCTAACGAGTTGCGCGACCTGCGACGGCGCCTTTTATCGCAATGTGCCGGTCTGTGTCGTCGGCGGCGGCGATTCCGCGGCGGAGGAGGCGCTTTTCCTGACTCGCTTTGCCTCGAAAGTTTATCTGATTCATCGGCGCGATAAGCTCCGCGCCTCGCCGATCATGGCGGATCGTGTGCTGGCCTGCGAAAAGATCGAGCCGATCTGGAACACGGCGGTGGTGAAATACATCCCGGACGAGAAGGGCGAGATGACCGCGG
This sequence comes from uncultured Verrucomicrobiae bacterium, assembly GCA_963740715.1. GTDB lineage: Bacteria > Verrucomicrobiota > Verrucomicrobiia > Chthoniobacterales > UBA10450 > Palsa-1392. The sequence goes on from CAVUGD010000037.1 coordinate 13,991, forward strand.
TCGAGTTGCGCAATCTGGTCACGAAGGAAGAGACGATCCTGCCCGTGGCCTGCGTTTTCGTCGCCATCGGGCACGACCCAAACACGAAAGCTTTCGCGGGCAAACTCGAGACCGATCCCGACGGCTACCTGATTGCCAAACATTTGGCGGAGAGCAAGCATCCGGGCATTTTCATCGCGGGCGACGTGGCCGACCGCATCTATCGCCAGGCCATTACCGCCGCGGGCTCGGGCTGCGCCGCGGCGATCGAGGCCGAGCGCTATTTGAGCGAGCACGCTGCCTAACCAGCGCGGGCCGGCGCGGATGTTTTGAAGCTTTGCGATCTGACGCAGTTCTACTCGCCGCTCAGCGGTGGGGTGAAGCGTTACGTGCACGAGAAGATCCGCTATATCCAGGCGGAAACCCAGGATGAGCATGTGCTCGTCATTCCGGGAGCGAAAACCGAAATGATCGAGGCTGAGCGGTCACGAATTTACTCCATTCGTTCGCCGTTGATCTCGCGTACCTCGCGTTATCGTGCGCTGCTGAACTTGCGCGCGATTGAAGAAATTCTGGAGCGGGAGAAGCCGCACCTGATCGAGTCGGGCGATCCTTACCAGGTGGCGTGGAAAGCGATCGCTTCCGGCGCTGCGCTCCGCATCCCGGTGGTCGGGTTTTATCACTCGCACTTTCCGGAGGCCTACCTGCGCACAACCTCGCGCTTCCTCGGCCGGACGGCGATGGAGTTTGTCATGGATCTGGCGCGCGGCTACGTGCGGCAGCTGTATAACCGCTTCGAGGCGACCCTGGTTCCGTCTGCGGGCCTCGGCCAGGTCTTGACCGATTGGGGTGTGCGTAACGTGCACCCGGTCGACCTCGGCGTGAACACGGATGTTTTCCGGCCGCAACCGGACGACGCCGCGGCGACACGCGAGTCGTTAGGCATCCCACCCGGCTGCTGCCTCTTGCTTTATGTCGGACGCTTGGCGCAGGAAAAAAATACCCAGACCCTGTTTGCCGCCTTCGAGCTACTCGTCCGACGCGAACCTGGGCGTTTTCATCTCCTCATCGTGGGCGACGGATTGCAGCGCGCCGCCTTGCGCGAGTTGCAGGAGCGCGTCGGCTCGGTCTCCTGGCAACCGTACTGCACCGATTCGGAAGAACTTGCTCGTTTTTACCGATCGGCCGAGCTCCTGGTGCACCCGGGCGTGCAGGAAACTTTTGGCCTGACCTCTCTCGAGAGCCAGGCTTGCGGGACGCCGGTGGTCGGAATTCGAGGCAGCTACATGGATCGGATTATTTTCGGCGGGCAGAAACATTGGGCGTCGGAAAATTCTGCCGAAGCGCTCTCCAATGCGGTCGCTGCCGCCGCGGCCGACGACCTGCAAGCCGCTGGCCAGGCGGCAGCGAAGGACGTGCGGGAGCAGTACTCCTGGCCGGTGGTTTTCAGAAAACTCTTCCGCCTTTACGACGAGGTGCGGATTGGTTACCAGACTGGCTAGGCTGGCTGGATCTCGCGGATCGGAGTGCCTCCTTGCGAGAAGAGGCCTGCTCGTTAACCTCCGGGGAGATGAAACCGGAACGCGCCTACACCATTCGTGGCTTTGAGCCCTCCGACCGGGCAAGAGTCCGGGAATTGTGCTGTCGCACCGGATTTCTCGGGACGCCGATCGACCCGGTCTACGAAGATCGCGAGTTGTTTGCCGATTTCCTCACCACTTACTACACCGACCACGAACCGGAATCGTCGTTTGTGCTCGAGATCGATGGGGAGCTGAAGGGTTACCTGCTCGGATCGCGCAAGCCGTTGCTCAATCAGCTCTACTCTTTTCAACAGAACATCGTGCTCTTCGTCCGCGCGCTCCTGCGTTATCCGCGCTACAACGCGCGCTCGAGACGCTTCATCCGCTGGATGCTCATGAACGGCTGGCGGGAAGTGCCGGCCGCGCCAGCCCGGATGCCGCATTTCCACATTAACCTGCTGCCGGAAGCGCGGAAGATCTCCACCACGCGCGCGCTCATGAGCGCATACCTGAGCTACCTCTATCGGCGAGGGGAAAAGCAGGTTTATGGGCAGATCGTGACCTTCGAAAGCCGCCGGGGCGAAAAGATGTTCGAGCGCTACGGGTTCCGGGTGATGAACCGGGCCGAGATCACGAAATACCGGGCCTTTTACCCGGAGTCGGTTTACCTCAGCACCGTGATCAAGAACCTCGAGACCGCGGAACCCCTTTCCGCTTACTCAAATTCGCCCAGCTGACGCGAGGCGCGGCTGGTTGTCTCGCGGCGGGGTTTGGGTTACACTGCGCCCGTTTTCCGGCCGGCATAGCTCAGTTGGTAGAGCAGCTGATTTGTAATCAGCAGGTCATCGGTTCGAACCCGATTGCCGGCTCTCTTCTGCCTCCGATCCTTCGTCTGGTTAGGCCGAGGAGCGATTTTCCGCCCCACGCAACTTCGTCACCACGAGAGCCTTCGACTTCGGTTCGAGCCGCCCTGGCAAGCTGCGGCTCGATGATCGCGGACACTGTAAGCGTTGACATTTATCGCCATTGTTCATAAAACGGATGGCTGCGGCGGCGGCACTTTGAGCCCGTTAGGTCCGCTTTCGGACCAGACATAACGAAATTGCACCTCCGTCCGGGAGGTGCCCTACCACTTACGTGTACGACATCCGCCTTAGATTGATTGCCGCCCTGCTGCTCGCCTCGGCTAGCTGCCTTCCCAGCGTCGTGGCCCAGGACGCGCTGCCCTCTCCGGTCGGGTTGGAGGCCGCTTCGGCTCTGGACGACGCGAGCCTGGATGCGGACACAAATGATTTGGCTCCGCTGCCTGAAGCGGAGAGTTCGACTCCAACCGCCACCGGGCTTTCGGGAATCTTTACCGACACGGAAAGCATGGGCCCGGGTTCATCGCTCAAGACCGTCCTCCGGGTCGATAGTCGGCTGACTTATGACGACAACATTTTCATCAATCGTCTTAACCCTCAGTCGGATCTGATCTTCGCCCTCTCACCCACCATCGCGGCGGGAATAGGAGACGTCCGGCCGGAGTTTCGACGCCTCGGCTTGGACACATTCTCCCCAGCCGTCGTGGACGAGGCTTATGATCCCAGGAGTTTCCTCTTTGCCAGATACACGCCCACTGTGACCATTTTCTTTGATCACGATGGGGAAGATGCGCTCGATCACGACGCTGCGGTAGAGGCGCGCTGGGAGCAGGCTTATCTCACTCTTGGATCGGAAACCCGTTTCCTGACTCTCTCTGACCCTGACATCGACGTCGGTGGGCGCGTCAGGCGTTCTATCTTCTCGCAGGATTTCACCGGGCTCTATGACTACAGCGATCGCACTTCATTCCAATTCCGCCTCGCTGGATCGATCCGGCACTACCCGCACCAGATCGATTCACAGGAAGTTCTCATGCAGAATTCGGTCAATTACCGCATCGGGGCGAGAACAGTGGTGGGCCTGGGCCTGACGCTGGGCTGGCTCCATGTCGAGGATTCCGGCGACCAGCCCTATGAACAAGTGCTCCTCCGCGGCCGCTACCATCTCAGCGAGAAAATCGATCTCTATGCCAATGCCGGGATAGAAATCCGGCAGTTTGAGCATCGGGAAGATCGCGTTGAACCGGTCTTTCAGGCGGGAGTCACTTATCAGCCATGGGACCAGACCGCACTGACTCTCGGCCTGGGTCGACGAGTTGAAAATTCGGCGGGGTCTCCCGGTTTTGATGTGATCTCCACGGAAGTTTCCTTTGACGCCCGCCAGCGTTTCGCGGGCACTTTCTATGTTGGTTTTGTCGGCCGTTACCAGTCCGCCGCAATACCTCGATGTCCTGAATGACTCCGGGGCGCGCCGAGACAACATTGTGCTTCTGCAACCCTACGTGAAGCTCATCCTCAGCAAATCCGCCGCCGTCGAACTTGGATACTCATTCCGACATGATGATTCCAATGTCGATCGCTTCACCTTCAGCCAGAACCGCGTGTTCCTCCAGTTTGATGCTCTCTTTTAGTGCTATGTTTTCCCTTCTGTCCACGTCCCTCAGGCAGGCTCGCAACCTGGCCCTGCTCGCCTGTCTGGTGATCTTACCGGGGGCAACCTTGCTGCGGGCGCAGGAGATCTCTTCAGATTCATCCGATGAACGAGCCAGTAGCTATATCCTGGCGCCTAACGATCTGGTTAACGTCAAGGTCTTCCAGGAAGATGACCTTGAGTCCAAAGTGCGCGTCTCGCGAAATGGCACGATCACCTTGCCGCTCATCGGCGAAGTCAGAATCGGGGGCAAGACTCCACAGCAGGCAGCCCGAACGATCAGTGACGCGTTGGCTAAGGGTTACCTGATCAATCCCCAAGTTACTCTTAACGTCATCAATTTCGCGAAATATCGGGTCACGGTGCTCGGCCAGGTGCAGAAGCCAGGCAGCTATGACTTTCCTAACCGGGAAAGACTGACTCTGCTCGAAGCGATCGGCCTGGCCGGGGGGTATACACGCGGCGCCGATCCCTCGCGTGTTCTGATCAAGCGCGTCGTCGAGGGACGGGAAGTCGTTTACCGGCTAAATGGCAAAAAGATGGCGAGCGAAGGTGAGAGCAGGGCGTTTGAAGTCTTACCCGGCGATGTCGTGACGGTCTCGGAAAGCAGGTTTTAACGAGATGCGCGATCGCGACCAAACCATAGCCCAGTCCGATCAGCCGATAGACTTTCGCGCTATCTACTACAGCCTGCGCGAGAAAGCGTGGATCCTCGCCGCCTGCGCGGGGCTTGGCGCGCTGATCGGGACCGCGTATGTCATCGTCAAGCCGACAAAGTATGCCGCCGAAACGATTGTCCAGGTGGAACAGGCGCCATCAAAGGTCATCAACATCCAGGAAATTAACAGCCCGGACCTGGGATCCGATGAGTTGCTAAAGACGATCGAGCAGGGCCTAACCAGCCCGGCTCTCCTGCAAAGAGTCATTCGGGAAGGCAAACTCGACGGAGCCGCTCTCGGCTTGCCCACGCGGGCCAAGCCTTACACCGAGAACGAGCTTGATCAGAGCACTTAATCGCACGGTGACGGCGAAGCTTTTTCGCGGCACACGGCTGATCGGTGTCGTGGCGGAAAATCGGCGACCCGATCTCGCGCAAAAGATTTCGACGGCGATCGTCGAAGAATACAAGCGCATGAATACCGAGCAGCGGCTGGGTGGGATCAGCGAGGCCAATAACGTCCTCGCCCTTGAAGCCGCCAGGCTGAAAGCAAAGCTGCGCCAGTCTGAGCAAGCGCTCCAGGATTACAAAGAACGGACCCAGGCGGTGTCGTTGGAAGAGACCCAGAATATCACGGTCGAAAAACTGAAAGAGTTGAACGCAAAGCTGACAGCGACCAAAGGGAGAGCGCTTAAAACTCGAAGCCGACTATGCCCAGGCGAAAAAGTTGGGAGACGGGAACGCAAGTCAGCTCATCGAACTGCAATCAGTCGCGGAATCGAAAGACGTGCTCGAGCAAAAGAAAATGGTCGCGGAGCAGGAAGGGCTGATCGCGAATCTCGGAACGCGCTATGGTCCATTGCATCCGAAACTCATCCAGGCGACCAGCCAGTTGGAGGCGCAACGCGCGGAACTGGCCAAGGCAATCTCAAACGCCTCGAAATCGATCGAATCTTCCTACAACGCGGCGAAGGAAACAGAAACCAAGTTAGAACAAGCCCTGCGCGAGCAGGAACAGAGCGCCTTGGAGCTGAATAAACTGGCGATTCCTTACAACGTCCTGCAACGGGAGGTGGAAGGTGACCGTGCACTCTACGCGTCCGTGGTAAACCGAATGAAGGAGACCGACGTGGTCAGGAGCGTCCAGCAGGATAACATCATCATCAAGGCGCCCGCGCTGTTACCCGATCGACCGGTAAAACCGCATCGCACACTCATTGTTTTCGGGGCGGCACTGATGGCGGGCTTAATCGGAGCCGGTTTTGTGCTCGGCAAGCGCGCGATGGACAGGTCGCTGAGAACGGTCGACGACGCGCAGCGTTTCCTGGGCCTGAGCGCGCTGGCCGTGATTCCAGAATCCAAAGAGCGCAGTTCCTTGCAAAGTAACTTCCTCATGCAGGAACAGCCGGCGACATTGGCCGCCGAAGGATTCAGAACTCTGCGCACCTCCATCTCTCTCCTGCGTCCCGAAACTCAATGGAAGAGCGTGGCGATGATCAGCGCGATGCCGGGCGATGGAAAGACATTCTGCGCGATTAATTATGCTATCGCCTGTGCCCAACAGGGCATGCGCACTCTTCTGATTGATTGCGATCTTAGGCTACGTTCGTTAACCAAGAATTTTTCCGGTGAAAACTCGGCTGGCGTTAGCGACGTAATCACGGGGCAGGCCGTTTTGAATGCTTCGACACAGAGAACCAGCATCGACGGTCTCTTTGTGCTCGGGGCGGGTCAGCGCGTGGTCAATCCGCTGGAAATTCTGACTCGTTCGAGTTTCGGACAGATGATGACCGAGGCAAAACTCCGGTTCGATCGGGTGGTGGTCGACACTGCTCCGGCGACCCCGGTTAGCGACACCTTGGTGATCCTGAAAGATGTGGGTTCAGTCTGTCTCGTGGTTGGGTCAGGCATGACCTCCCGAGATGTCATCGCGCGCGCTTTGCGAAAGCTTATTGAAGCGGGCGCCAAGCCACTGGGCTTTGTTTTCAATCGCGTGTCACCCAATCCAGCGCTCGCCGCCTACTACGGCTGCGCACGCGATAGCTATGGCGACGGCGTGTATATGGAAGAGGTCCCAGCGGCGAAAGAGCCGCCCCAACCCAGCGCGACAGCGGGCCCGACAGATGAGCGGGAACTCTTAGCCTAATCTGGAGCCGGCAGTGAGGTTACCATGGCTTTGTCGGTAGCTCTTAACGGCCGCTTTTCCGGAACCCTGCAACCTACCGGCACGCAAACAGCCGCATATAATCTATTCGATGCCATCATCCGCGATCCGGCCCGGAACGTTTCGCTGGTAGCTTTCGCCGATCCAAATTTTCCGGGCGTGGCCGCCTGGGCGGATGTCAAAGAGACTCGCTTGGTGCCGATCCCTTTTTCCCGCTGGTCGCGAGGACGCGCCCAACTTTGGGAGCAACTCATGCTGCCACAGGTCCTGTGTGCAGGCTGGAGCGACACTTGCTCACCACCCCATGACTACCAGTCCCACTTGGAAGCGCGGCGTCCGTAGCCTCGTCACGCTGCACGATCTGAACTTCTGGCTTCACCCGGAATGGTACTCGCCGAGTTTCCGCGCGGTCTATCGAATGACCGCCCTTCCAGGGCTGCGCTCGGCCGAAATGGTTGTCGCCGTGTCTGATTGGGTGAGAACGAAGGCCGAGAAACATCTGCACATGCCGGTTGATCGCACGCGCCGGATTTACAATGGTATCAAGCCGGCGTCTTTGCTCAACCTACCGCCGCGAACCGCCCCCGGTGCTCCCTACGTTCTCACTGTCGGATCTTTGCAGCCTCACAAGAACCTGCGCCGGATCATGGAGGCGTTCTCGCTTCTCTCCCGGACGTGGCCGGAGCTGGAGCTATGGGTCGTAGGGAGAAAGCAGCCCCGTTTTCGTGACGACAATCCTCATCTGCCGATGACGTCAAAGGTCAAGGTGCTGGGCTATCTGTCCGACCAGGAATTATCTGAGGCCTACCTGAATGCGGCGCTCTTCTGTTATCCTTCGCTCGAGGAAGGCTTTGGCTTGCCCGTGCTCGAAGCGATGCAGGCAGGCGTGCCCGTGGTCACTTCCAACGCTTCCTGTTTGCCGGAAATCGTGGGTGGCGCCGCAGAACTGGCCGATCCTTTGTCGACGGGGAGCATCGCGGCTGCGATGACCAAGATCCTCACTCTAACTCCCGCAGAGCGCGACCGGATGATATCTGCGGGTAAAGAGCGCGCCGCCCAGTTCTCTTGGAAACAGTCGGCCACGGCTTACCTTGAACTTTATCGTGAGCTGATGGAATCAGCCTGATGAAAGAGCGCGGAAATAAGTTGCTCCGACAGATGGATGCGCTCGGCGGAGTGCCGCTGCTCCTGGCCTTGCGGCTCGGCAAGCGTCGCCGCGCGTTACCCAGTCCTATCCGCTCGGTGGGGATCCTGCGCACCTCTTGCATGGGCGATACCGTTCTTTTGTCGGCCATCGTCGCCGGCCTTCGCGCCGCTCTCCCGGAGACGAGGCTTCGTTTCTTTGCCGGAGATACAAACCACAGCACCGCGCGGCTCTTTCTGAGCGATGAGGAGGTGCGCCACATTCAGGTGACCTCTCCGCTCAAAGCCGCCAGGGTTATCGAGCGCGAGAAGCTCGATGTGCTCCTTGATTTCGGCCCCTGGCCGAGGGTCGACGCAGTCATTACAGCGTTGTCTGGCGCGCGCTGCACGATCGGGTTCCAAACGCCGCGGCAGTTTCGTCATCATTGCTATGATATCCCGGTGAAGCACGCGTCCGACGTGCACGAGATGGTCAATTACCGCCAGATAACAAAGGCCCTCGGGGTGGACGTCACGCACGAGCCTCACATTGTTGTCGACGGCGGACCGTTGGTCGATTCTTCCCGCTATGTCGTGTTTCACTTGTGGCCGGGAGGTTACCTCAGCCACCTGCGGGAATGGCCGGTCGCATCCTGGCGACAGTTGGCCCGGCTAGTCGCTGATCAGGGTTACTCGATTGTTTTTACGGGAGTAAAAAGCGACCGACCCCGAACCCAAGCGGTGATCGAGCAGATAGCGTCGCCTCTTGTGAGCAATCTGGCCGGCCAATACGACCTGGCCGATACGGCGCGACTGCTCAAACACGCCGCGGCGGTCGTTAGTGTAAATACTGGGATCATGCATCTCTCCGCGGCCATCGGCACGCCGACAGTAGGTTTAAGCGGTCCCACTTCTGTCGCGCGCTGGGGTGTGCTAGGTCACAGAGTGCGTAACATTGCGCCAGAGATCGAGGGTTGCGGTTACCTCAATCTCGGTTTCGAGTATCGAGGTCAGCGCGGCGATTGCATGGAGCAGATCAGCGTCGCTGCGGCCTGGGAAGGTTTGCAACAGGTGGTCACTATTGCTCCGCGCTAATAAGCATTCTTCCGCGCGATCAGCGTCAGCGCGATGATCTGCAGATCGAGGAGAAAATTCCAATTCTCCATGTAAAAAAGGTCACAGGTAATTCGCTCTGCCAGGTCCGTATCGCCCCGCAACCCTTTGACTTGGGCCCAGCCGGTGATGCCCGGTTTCACGTTATGTCGCGCGTTATAGTGAGGCACCTCATACTTGAAGGATTCGATCAATTCCGGTCGCTCGGGACGGGGACCGATTAGACTCATTTCGCCCTTTAACACGTTCCAAAATTGCGGCAGCTCATCGATGTTCCATTGGCGCATGAAAGCGCCGACCCTAAGTCGCCGTGGATCGTTCGGTTTGGCCCAGCGCGGGCCGGTTTTACGTTCGGCTCCCAGTCGCATGCTGCGGATCTTTAGGATCTGGAAACGGCGCCCGTCGCGTCCGAGCCGCCACTGTCGATAGATCATGCGACCGGGGGATTCCAAATAGACCGCGGTCATGAACAAAAGAATAACGGGCGCGAAAATGATGAGACCCAAACTCGCGCCGAAGATATCGATTAAGCGCTTGAGCGCCCGGTTATGGCGGTGATCGAGAGGCAGGCGAGTTACGCCCAGCACCGGCACCTGACTCATGGATTCGAGGCGCAAACCGGAGACAAGGATGGGAAAGAACGACGGGATAACCTTGAACTGCCGCATCTCGCGCTCGCAAAGATTCGCGAGCGAGACGAGTTCGCTCTGGTTCAGGTCGAAAGTGGAAAGGATGACGACGTCGACGTCCTGCTCACTCAAGATCGTGGGCACGTCGTCGAGATCTCCCAGCAACCGAACTCCCGCGGGAGGTGGGGAGCTGTCATCCGCCGGTCCGCAACTAACGTAACCCACAATGGCGTGTGACGGATGACGACCACCTGTCACACTTTCACCCAGGCGCGCCGAGCTCTCGTTCCAGCCGACAAACAAGATGCGTTGCCGCAGCCGAACCGAGGCCGCGCCGTTTTGCAAATAGCGGTGGAAACAATAGCGCCAGGCGATGATGGCAGCGAAAACCGTGACCGCCGAGAGCGCCACAAAAAGGCGAGAAATCGGGGGTTGAAACTTAAAGATCAGGGTGAAGCTGAGAAAGATCACCCCCCACAGGGTAATCGCCCTAACGATAGTGATACCAATCTGCCGAAGTTGCAGCAGTTTCGAAGTGTCATAGCAACCGTAGTAAGCAAAGGCGCCGATCAGAGAGCAATCGGCCATGACAATGTAAGGCAGGTATTGGCTGAATGGGATGGGACGTGACCTGACGCCAATCTCCGTTAAGAGCTCAAAGCGCAGCCAGTATGCGAAAACAAGACAGCCGAAGATGATCAGAGCATCGACAAACAGGCTGAAAGCCGTGAGGCGTTCTCCAAAAGAATGACGCGTTTCCTCGCTCCCATCGCGTTCGATGGGTCGCTGGCGTGAGACATAGGGCGGGCTAGCGGCGAGGGCGTCGACGGTCGCCGTCCCGGCGCCGTCTTGTTCTGTGAAAGGTGTCATCGTTTGGGGGACAAAGATTACAGCACAATTAGGGGGGTAATGACCAGTCTAATCTGCCTCCGCGATACGCTTAAAAAGGACAGAACTACGGTTATCTAATTCCGTATTCAGACGAGGAAGTATCTTCTTCGTCCCGCAGCTTGGGGCTCGTTTCTATCGTCTCCCTCGATTCAAGGGTGGAAACGGAGGGACTTGTGACCTACTGAGCTTCGCCTGCGACGCGCAGATTATCGGGCGGCAACGGCATCATGGAGGTAGAGCTCTCAGCCTGGGCTTTGAATTGGTCCCAGGCCGGTCGATGACTCAAGTCGAGCCGGCGCAAGCCGTAACCGGTGCCGACTCCGGGCGCTTCATCGGCAAGTGCGTAGAAAGTGCCGAGACGGAATTGCGGCTGGGCTTTGAACAGGACCATCCAGTCGTTGACGTATTGCGCCTGCACGGTTTCGCTGTCCCCACAATCTTTCGAAAGTGAGGCGCCGAACTCCGTGATGGCGAAGGGCGGATTCCCGAAAACGCTTTGGCACGATTCGCCCTCAGAGTTCGGAGTGAAGAGATGATGATAAGGCTCCTCCGCCGAAGGTTTGCCGTAGATATGGTAATTAGCCCAATCAAACGCCTGGCCGACAATGCACCCATTGAGCACGAGTTGCTTGGACCATTCCAGCATCGAGTAGCGGCCGACGGTGGAGGAAGAATTTCCGATTGATCCGAGAAGAACAATATTGCTAAGGCCGGCGTCCCGGATTGCCTTGTAAGCCGCCTTGGCCAGCGTGGCATATTGTTCAGCGCTAAATCCATTCAGGTTACACTCGTTACCGAGTTCGATGTAGGCATCGGGATGGGCTTGCGCGAGTTGGACGGCATCCGCCGCAAAAGTCGCGGTCTCGGGAATCGAGCGCATGGTTCCGCCGACGACCAGGACCATCTTCGTGAAGCCGACCTCGTGCGCGGCGTCGATCGCGGCGGTCCAATCCTTGTCGATCCGCGGGCAACGACCCCCGCTGTCCCACATATCTTGCAGCTCGCGTTTGATCGTCGGCGCGGTCGTCGTGCTGGTAATGGCCGTCGTCTTGCAATGACCCCACAGGATTTCTTCCGCTGCGACCCGGCTCGACCCCAATGTGCCAAAAAGAGCGACTGTCGCGATAACCGATGCGATGGAACTGGAAGGAAAAATGGGCATAGCGTGCGAAAGACGGCCGCGGCCGAGCACCTCGTAGAGGAGCACAAAATGAGCCCGCAGCTTTCTTTCTACGCGCCGATCCTTATCGTCCATACGCGCGCGCGAAGGCCCCTGCCGGTCGGCCCAAAGTGCACCAGGAAGCGGCGTCCAAAGACCACGCTTTAGGAAGGCAGGTCGGTCGTTCGCCCGACCGGCGCGCTCAGCGCGGGGGAGGTCCGCGCTGGATGGTCTTGAACTCACGATGTGGATTCTGCCATCCGAGCGATCTCGCAACAAGCCGATTTCGTTCTAGCCGAGTCCGGCGGTTTGGCATACCACATTCAGCTGCAACCGTTTACGTCTTAAGATATCGGGAAAAGTCTTGGAAACCAGTCGTCGCAGAATCTGAAACCGCCCCTTGCTCTCTGGTCGGCGAAAGTACTCGCCATTCTGGGCGCGATATCCTACCATCCGATCTGCCTCCCGCCGAAGACTTTGAAGCAATGTTGTTTACGTCTAGTTAAGAGGTCAATCGTCTAATGGAACCGACGACCAACCCCCCGGCCGCGTGCCTCCAGAATCGGTTGATCACCGAACTGGTGACCGCCCAGGCAACGGCCACACCCGAAGCGGTCGCATTGACGTCGGCGACTCGCGTTCTGAGCTATCGAGATCTGGAGGAGAGGGCGAACGCCTTAGGTGCGGTGCTGCGGGCTCTGGGCGTGGGACCTGACGTGGTGGTGGGATTATGTGCACCGCGCTCGCCGGGGATGATAGTGGCGGCGCTCGGGATTCTAAAAGCGGGGGGAGCTTACCTGCCTCTCGATCCCACCTATCCCGCGGCTCGCCTGGCGTTCGTGTTACAGGATGCGCAGGTCCGCGTCGTGGTGAGCGGAGACTGCGTCAAGGACCGGGTGCCTGCGGGCAGTCATCACACGATTCTTTTGGATGATCTCGGACGACTGCTCGAACCTCCTCGGCTACTCCACCCCGGCCCGGCGAAGCTCGCCGCCACCTCCAAGGACCTCGCCTATGTAATCTATACCTCCGGCTCGACCGGCCAACCGAAAGGGGTGGAGATCACACACCAAAGCCTGTCAAACCTGGTGCATTGGCACCAGGACGCCTTCCAGGTGACTGCGGCCGATCGCGCGAGCCAGGTTGCGAGGGTGGGTTTCGACGCAGCGGTGTGGGAGATTTGGCCCTACCTGGCGGCCGGCGCGAGCCTGCATCTGCCTAACGAAGAAACGATTGGCGCTCCGGAAGCCTTGCGCGATTGGCTCGTCGCGCAGAGGATCGCAATCAGTTTTATCCCGACCCCGCTGGCTGAACATCTCCTGACTCTTTCGTGGCCAGCCAGCACTGCCTTGCGGGTAATGCTGACCGGCGCCGACACCCTCCATAGTTATCCGCCGGTTGGACTCCCGTTTCTCCTGGTCAATAACTATGGTCCGACGGAATGCACCGTCGTGACTACCTCAGGCGAGGTGCACTTGAATGGCGCAACGCCTCAGCTGCCGTCGATTGGCAGCGCGATCGCCAATACGCAGGTCTATATCCTGGATCAAGCGGGCAAGGAAGTGCCGCCGGGGACAGCCGGTGAACTTCATGTTGGCGGTCTCGGGGTGGCTCGCGGCTATCGGAACCGGAAAGAGCTGACAGCAGAACGGTTCATTCCGAATCCGTTCGACGCCATCCCGGGTGGGCGGCTCTTCAAAACAGGAGACCGGGCCAGGTTATTGCCCGACGGGCAGATCGCTTTCCTCGGACGGATTGATGAGCAGGTGAAAGTGCGCGGTTTCCGCATCGAACCGAGCGAGGTGGCGGCAGCGCTCAATCAGCATCCGCAGATCCAACAAAGTCTAGTCATGGCCCAGGCAGGCGGAAAAGGAGAGACCCGCTTGATCGGGTATTTCGTGGCGGCGCCACAATCCCAGCCCACACTGAGTGAGCTGCGCGAGTTTCTCGGTGATCGCCTGCCTGATTACATGGTGCCGGCGGCCTTTGTAAGACTTGAAAAGCTACCGTTAACCGGAAATGGAAAGATAGACCGTAAGTCTCTCCCGGCGGCGGATGAAGGCAACACCCTGCGCGATCGCACTTCTGTCGCTCCACAAACAGATATGGAAAAGACTGTAGCCGGCATGCTGGAACGGCTCTTGGAGTTGAAGCACGTCGATGTGAACGATAACTTCTTCTCACTTGGAGGTCATTCACTTCTCGGAGCGCAACTCATCGCCCGGGTGCGCGACACTTTCGGAATTGAGATGCCGCTGCGCGCCATCTTTGAGGCTCCAAGCGTGGTCGAGTTATCTGCTGAGATCGATCGACTGCTCGATGCCAAACTGGAGGCGATGACCGAGGATGAGGTTCAACAGCTCTTGGAATCCTCACCCCCGATCCACGCTGGATGAGCGCAAAGGAATGACCGCATTTAACCCCACGGATAGCGGGAGAAAACGGGAGGCGGACCTGAGTCTGTTTCGCCTGCTCGATCCGGCTGTCCTGGCAGATCCCTACCCGCTCTACCACCGACTTAGGGAAGAGGATCCGGTCCATTGGGACCCGTTCCTGCACTCCTGGGTCGTTACTCGCTACGCCGACGTCGTTCGGGTCTTACGCGATTTTTCGGCAGAGCGGACGCCGACGGGCGAGCAACTGACAGCGATAGGTCTGGGGGCGCTTAACCCCGTCGCCCAGGTCATGGTGAAACAAATGCTCTTTTTGGACCCCCCGGCGCATGGCCGTATCCGGAACCTGGCTTCCGTAGCCTTTACCCCCCATAAGGTGGAACTACTGCGGTCGCATATTCGCGATATTGTGAAGGAGTTGCTCAACAAGGTGAAGGCCAGTGGCCGCATGGATGTGATCGCCGATTTGGCTGAGCCAATGCCGTGCATCGTCACGGCCGAGATGCTCGGCGTGCCGGTCGAAGATCATGGCCAGTTGAAGCTCTGGTCGCAGGATTTCGCGGAGATGCTGGGGAACTTTCAGCACAATCCCGATCGCGTTCCCAAGATCGTTAAGACTACGGAAGAGATGACGGCTTACTTCCGCTCCGCCATGCGCAAGGAGAACTTGCGGCCGGAGGGCTTGGTGAATTCGCTGATGCAGGCGGAAATCCAAGGCGACCGCCTAACTGAAGAGGAAGTGATTGCTAATTCAATCGTCACCATGATCGGCGGTCAGGAGACGACGACCAACTTGATTGGGAGCGGCATGCTTTCCTTGCTGCGCAATCCCGATCAGCTGGAAAAGCTGCGCGCAAACCTCTCTTTGATTCCCTCGGCGGTGGAAGAGTTACTTCGCTACGAGAGTCCGAGCCAGCATACGGCACGGCTTACCCGGGAGGACACCGAGATAGGCGGGAAGAAGATTCGGAAGCGCCAGGCGGTCGTGGCGGTAATGGCCGCCGCCAACCGTGACCCGGAACGTTTTCCCGACCCCGACCGTCTGGATCTCACTCGCGAGAATAATCGTCATGTCGCCTTCGGCTACGGCGGCCACTATTGTTTCGGTGCGCCCCTGGCCCGGATCGAAGGCCAGATTGCCTTTGAAGAGATGATCCGCCAGCTGCCGCATTGCGCGCTCGAGTCCGGCCCCCTGGAATGGCGATCGAATATGGGACTCCGTGGCCTGACGTCGTTACCGGTGCGCTTCGGCACTTCGAACAATGAAGCCTAACCGGAAAACCAGTTGTCTCATACCATGAGCAGTTGTGATTCGGGCTCAGATATTGGGACGCTCTCGGAGTCCAGGCGTCGGCTTCGGGAAAAATTTCTGCGTGGCGATATGATCAAGTCTGTCGCTGCTCCGGAGATAATCCACCGGCGGCCCCCGCATGAACCGGCGGCGCTTTCTCCGGCTCAGGAGCAACTCTGGCTTTTCGAACATCAAACACCCAGACTACCGCCTCTTTACAATGAGTCCTTCACCCTCCGCCGGGAGGGCCCGCTGGACTTGGCTGTGCTGCAACGCTGCCTGCACGAAATTGTCCGCCGCCACGAAATCTGGCGGACGTGCTATGACTCGGCTGATGGTCAGCCGGTCCAGGTCATACACGAGCCTCCGACAACTTTCCCTTTAGCGGTGGTGGATTTGCGGCGAATCCCAGAAGGCGAGCGCCAGGCCGAAGCCTCGCGGGTAGCGACGGCACAGGCCCGGCGCCCCTTTGATTTTCGACGCGGTCCGCTCTTACGCGCCACTTTGGTGTTAATTAGTGACGGGGAAAGCCAATTGATGATGACAGGCCATCAGAGCATCATCGATGGCGTGTCGGTTTATCAGGTGTTCCCCGACGAGTTAGGGAAACTCTATGCTGCTTTTGCCGCCGGGGAGGCGTCGCCGCTTCCTGAGTTGCCCCTGCAGTTTTCTGACTTTGCCTACTGGCAGCGGCAATCGCTCCGGGGAGAGATCCGGCAGAAGCAAATCGCGTATTGGCAGAAGAAGCTCGGGGGCGAGCTTCCCATTCTGGCCTGGCCTAACGATCGGCCGCGGCCTCAAAAGCAGACCTTCCGGGGAACAGTCCAGTCATTCGTCTGGTCCCGTGAGGTATCGGACGCGTTGCAGGCCCTCCGACATCGACAGGAGTTTACCCTCTTCACCATACTGACCGCTGGATACGTCGCCTTGCTGCACCGCTACACGCACCAGAACGATCTCATCGTAGGGACGCTCGCTCCGGCGGGACGGCAGCGATCGGAAACGCAGGGCTTGTTAGGCTATCTCCTGAATCCAGTAGCTCTGCGCTTCCACCTCTCGCCCGGCATGACGTTCCATGACCTGCTCCGGCAATCCCAGGAGATCATGGTCGGGGCCATCTCTCACAGCGACATTCCCTTCGAAGAGGTAACAGAAGCACTCAACCAGCGACCTGACCCGAGCCGAAATCCACTTTTCACCGTCGGCCTGTCCCTGCAACCGCCGCCGTCGCTGATCAACTCCGGATGGACCGTGACCTCGATGGACGCCGACAACGGCGGTTCCCGGTGGGATCTGTATGTCGCGTTCATCGAACGGCCGGAAGGACTCATCGGCCGCGCGCAATACAATCCTGATTTGTTTGAGCCCTCGACCATTCAGATTCTCCTGGATGACTGGCAAAATCTGCTGGTCGCCGCCGCCTCGGACCTGCAGCAACCGTTAGTAGGGTTGTCGATCTTCCAGAGCAAAACGGTGGAGAAGGAAAACGATAGGCCTAACGAATTGGCGATTGAGGCGGAAGATACTTTCGTCATGCCCCAATGGTTTTTCCCTCAGAACTCCTGGGTCCAGGATCCAGTCGAATCGAATAGCCCGGCCTACAATTACCCGATCCTGTTGCAACTGCGGGGAGTGCTGGTTCCGGATGCACTGGAGCGAAGCCTTCAGGAGATCGTGAACCGACATGAGATGTTGCGCGCTGCGTTCCACTCAAATAACGGCGAAATGACGGCTGCAATCCAGCCGACTTCGCTGGAGCCGCTGCCCCTTACTGACCTGAGCGATCTTGCCAGCGAAGAAAGGCAGTCGAGAGCTAGGAGCCTGGTCCGGGAGGAAGTGACGCAGCCCTTCGATTTGAGTCACGGTCTTCTCCTGCGCGCCCGTCTCCTGCGCCTCGGAACGGAAGATCACATACTGCTCTTGAACACCCACCACATCGTCTGCGACGATTGGTCCACCGGAATCCTCCTCCAGGAACTTTCCCTTCTCTACGGCGCCTTCCGTGCGGGCCAGCCTTCTCCCTTGCCGGCCCTGACTTACCGTTACGCCGATTTTGCCCGCGGGCTGGAGTCACGACGGGAGAGTGGTGAACTAGCAGGGACACTTTCCTTCTGGAAACAGAACCTTTCGGGAAACCGCAGCTTTTTCCATGTGCCTTCTGATCTACCCCGTCCGCTCCAGCAGACCTTCCACGGCGCGCAGGAAAGCGTGTTCCTCCCGGGGGATTTCTTGCAGGCACTGCAATCGCTCAGCCAACAGGAACATGTCAGCCTGTTCATGACATTGCTGGCGGCCTTCAAGTGTCTCCTGCACAGCTACTCGAGCGACGAGGACATCGGGGTCGGATCGTGCGTCGCAAACCGGCCTTTGACCCAAGCTGAGGAGGTGGTCGGACCCTTTGGTAACGTCATAGTTCTTCGGACCGACCTTTCCGGAAACCCGACGTTTCGCGAGCTGCTCCATCGTGTGCGCGAAACCGCGCTCACGGGTTTGACCCAGCAGGATCTGCCATTTGGAGAGCTGGCTCGCGCTTTGCAGTCCACCCCGCCATCCGACCGCAATCCTTTGTTCCAGGTGTTGTTTGTCTTCGAGAACGCTCCTAAAGAGCAATACCAGTTCCCCGGTCTGAGCGCGAGCCGACTCCCTCTCGATATGGGAACAACGCGCTATGAGATCAACGCCTGGCTAAGGATACGGCAGGGACTCGAGATCGCGCTTCAATATGACACGGACCTGTTCCATGCGGAGACGATGAAGCAAATCCTTCACGACTACCGGAAATTCCTGGAAAGGATGGTGCAAGATCCCCGAGCGCGGATTCACGACCACTTGATAACCGAGCCTGCTCAAACAGCAGAAATTCCGACGGCGCCACAAATAACGGAACTAAAAAATGAAACGCCGCCGGAAGATGATGTGCAGGCGCGTTTAATGGAACTATGGGAGGAGACCTTCGACATACGGCCCATCGGAATCGACGACAACTTTTTCGAGTTGGGCGGAGATTCCCTGCGGGGCGCCCAGTTATTCATGCGGATCGAGAAAATCTTCCAGATGACTTTGCCTCTGACAGCACTCCTCGAGGCACCCACTGTCAGGCTATTGGCAGGGATCATTGGCGGCCGAAAGGTCCGTTCTTCAGATTCCCTGGTCGTCGTTCAACCCCTTGGAACGAAGCCCCCCCTCTTTTGCGTCTACGGGCACGGAGGCGGAATTTTCTACTTCGGGATCTTGTCGCGTATCCTGGGCACGGATCAACCCTTGTTCGGACTGAGACTCGAAGGTTTCGGCGGAGATGGGTGGAATAACACGGTCGAAGATATGGCGGCGTATTACTTGCAAGAGATTCGGAAGATCCAACCGAAGGGACCGTATTATCTCAGCGGTTACTGTTTCGGAGGCATGGTTGCCTACGAAATGGCCCGGCTCCTCAGGACGCAGGAAGAAGAAGTGGGATTTTTGGCGCTGTTCAATTCACCTGCACCCGGCTCTCTGGAGGGATGGCCACTTAGTTGTCTAAAAAGAAGATTTACCCACGAATTGGGAAAACTTCGGGCCCTCCCGGCCCGGGAAAAACTGGACGTGTTCGGTCACAAAGCCGCTGGGTTATACAGGCTCGTGCGGGGGACTTTCACCCGGGCGCTTTGGCGAGTTCTTCCGAAAGCCTCCAGTGCAAGCGCCGGAAACGGGTCACGACGATTGCTCAGCGTCGGCGATCTTAACGTTTTGGCTGCCAGAGCGTATCACCCCGCAGCCTACCCTGGCCGAATCATTCTCTTTCTGACTGAAGAGGTCGGGTCCAGGTACGCGATTGATCCCGAACGTGGCTGGAGCGATCTGGCCGAGGATGGAATAGAGCTGCATCCTGTTGCGGGGGACAATGTTTCATTTTTTCATCCGGACAATATCGGCACGCTCGCGGATAAGTTGCGCTTTTGCATCGAGCGCGCGCAGTGCAACAGCAAGTAGCGATGTTTCGATCGTTATTCGTGCGAGGATTACTGACTGGTGGGCGTTTGAGTGACCCGCCACTTGCTGCGACGGCACCTACTGGCCAAAGGCTTCCTCGAAGCCTTCCGCCAACCGATCCAAAGTACTCCAGGAGGTAGCATCGATATACCAGCCTCTTGGGAGACGGGTCCGCCATTCGCCCGGCCGGCGCGCCCAGCGCGAGGACGGCCCGTACGGGGTGTTGTTGACGTCGACGATGTAAATTTTGCCGTCCTGGCTGTCGCGCAGCACATCCATTTCGCCGTAGTCCAGGCCGACGGTCTGGCAAAACCGACGCAGATTCGCGATCTCCTCGGTGCTGAAGACTTCCTCGACCGGGTAAAGCGTCCCTGTGCCCTGAGGCGAGGGTGAATCGGTCCTTCAGAGGGACACGCTTCCGCATGCAATAAGGGAAGATATCGCCGGAGACCGGCAGGCGCAGGTCTTCCAATAACCCATCGAAAACGTTATCAACCAATTTTTGGTAGGTGAACTCGGAGCTCGCGTCCGCGATCGGACCGGAAATGGCCACGCCATCGTGGGAGGCATTGGCGTTCGCCTTCCTCAACATCGGGCCGTGGTATTCGTTAGGATTAACCGCCAGGCTGTAGCCAAAGATCTCCGCGAAAATCTCCGCCATGCGCCCCTTATTGATATCCACGCAGCGGTAGTTCAGAACGCGATGTTTCGCCGCCAGCGCATCCAGCTGCCGGATCCGCCCGGCGCACCGTCGCATCTTCCCACGCGATGATGAGATCTGCCGGCGCGCTTCGCATCGGTGGTGATGCGATAACCCAGCCGGTGACAGATTTTGTAAAAGGCCGAATGCGGCGAAGGAACATCCGGCCGGGTCACGATCCACTTCAGCCGCAGACCGTGTTGCAAGGCCCAGCGCAGAAGGAGCAATTTGCAGCGCGTAATCGTGAAGAGCGTCTTCCCGTAATGGATCGGGCGCCGCAACTGTCGAATGAGTCCGTTTGATTTCATGCGCGCAAACAGGAGGCAATTTCCCTAACGAGCGCGTTCACATCCGCGACGGAAAGCCGCCCGATCGTGCCGATGCGAAAACAATCGGCCTGACTGACTTTTCCAGGGTAAATCACAAAGCCTTTCTCCGCGAGGCGGCGATAGAAAGCCTCGAAGACAAATCCCGCGTCGTCCGGATACCGGAAGGAAGTGATGATGTCGCTCTGCCGTTCGCGGCGGGAGATATTCGCGGAAGCCGAGCTCGCGCATTCCGGCGATGAGCGCGTCGTGATTTGCGCGATAACGTTGCGCGCGAGCCGCCACGCCTCCTTCCTCGCGAAACTCTTTCAGCGCCTGCCCGAAGGCGAGGAGAGCGTGGGTCGGCGGAGTGAAGCGAAATTGGCCGTCGCGTTCCAGGCCGCGCCATTGCGCGAGCAGGTCGAGACTCACGCTCCGCGCCCAGCCTTCCGTTTTCTCGAGCGCGGCGCGGCGCGCGATGACGAAGGCAAACCCCGGCACGCCTTCGAGACATTTATTGGCCGAGGAGATGAGGTAATCGGGTTGCAGCGCTGCCAGATCGAGCGGCACCCCGCCGAAACTGCTCATCGCATCGACGATGAACTGGGCGCCGCTTTGCCTAACGATCTGCGCGATCTCCTCGATCGGATTGAGAATGCCGGTGGTCGTTTCGAGATGCACGATCGCGACCTGCGTCGGCCGCGGTTCTTCGGCGAGCAATCTGCCTAACGACGACGGGATCGGGCGATTCGTCCTCCGGCCAGCGCTCGACTGCGCACGTCGATTCGCAGGCGTTCCGCAATCTGGAAGCATGCGCTCGCCGTAGGCGCCGTTGGCCAGGATCAACAGTCGACCGTCAGGCGGAATGACCGACGAGAGGACGGCCTCCAAGGCGAAGGTTCCGCTGCCCTGCATCAGGACGGCTTCGTAGCCGCTTTCCTGAGAGACGCCGGCCACTCGCAGGAGTTCCCTCCGGATCTCGGCTCCGAGTTGGATGAACTCCGCGTCGCGCGAGCCCAGGTCGCGCTGCATGGCGGCTTTGACGGTGGCGCTCGTCGTTAGGGGACCTGGTGTAAAGAGAAGCGGCATCCTTCATTGCGCGTCGCGAACGTAGGAAGGCCGAGAAACGGTCTTTGACCTCGTGCGGTTTTACGGTCGGGCGACCGAGCTGCTCAGGCGAGCCGGAGCGGATTTTGACGTGCAAAAGCGAAGGACCGGCGCGCTGGCGCAAATCGCGCACCGCGGCGCGAATATCCTCGCGCCGATCGACGGCGAAGGCCGCGCGATAATTCGCCGCAGCTGCCACGCGAGCGAAGCGCACTGTGCTCGAGACTGTTTGCTGGCCGCCGGTCGAGTCGTGCACTTCGTTGTCGAGGATGACGTGGAGGAAATTTTTCGGCTGATAAAAACCGATCGTCGCGAGCGAGCCCATCTTCATCAAGGCGGCGCCGTCGCCGTCGATCACCACCACCGGCTGGCGCGGCAAAGCGTGGGCCACGCCGAACCCGATGGCCGAGGCCGTGCCCATGCCGCCGACGACGTAGAGATGATTTGGCCGATCGGAAATCGTAAACAATTCGCGCCCCGTCTTCCCCGTAGTGGCGACGATCGCTTCGTCGCCGTTGAGTGTTTCGAGGAGCAACGCGAGCGCTTCGGTTCGCGTCAGCAAGTCGTCTCCGGAGAAGCTTTCGCGTCCTTCCGTCTCCACGCCTGCCGGGTGCGCGCGCCCGGATAACGCGTGCGGCGCGATCGAATCCTTAGCCATAACCAGTGCGAACGGGCGGCTTCGTTTAGCCATCGATTCTTCGGCCTGCTCCATCACGCTTGTGATCTCATTTTCTTCGCGCGGAAACGGCAGCCACGGGATCTCGAGGGTGTCGAGCAACTGGTGCATGATGCGTCCCATCTGCTCATGTTGCGGCTCGTCTTTCACCCCTGGCTGGCCGCGCCAGGTCACGATGAGCAAGGTCGGGACACGGAAGGGATAATTGAGCGAAGTGAGCGGGTTGACCATGTTCCCGAGGCCGGAATTCTGGCACATCGTGACGGTTTTTCGCCCTGCGAGGGCCGCGCCTAACGAGATCCCGACGGCTTCGCCTTCGCTCGTCGCGCCGACGTAATCGAGCTGCGGATCGTCGATCACGTAGTTCAGGAAAGAGGTGAAAAACGAGCAAGGCACACCCGTGTATTGCGAATAGCCGAGCCCCCGTAGGTGTTCGACGAAAGAAGCGGCGCTGATCATTCCAAGAGAAGTCAGCCTCTCAGAATGCCTGCGCAGTGGCGAGATCATCGAGATCGTCGACGTCGAGCCAATGCCCCGTGTGATAGATCAATTGCACCTTCGTTCCCTTCGCCAGCAGGTGCCGGAAGAGATCGTCGAGGCGAAATTTGCGGAAGTTGCTCTGCTCGGCCAGTTCGCCTAACGCCTCCCGGATGATTTCGGAACCCCGCGCGTTCGTCTTGATCAGGCCGATCCATTCGCCGTGGATGGTCTCGCGCGGCAGCTTCGGGCTGATCGCGGTCAGGAACGTCTCCTCGTCGTCGTAACGGAGCGAATAGGGGCGCGTGGTTGAGACGTAATCGGTATAGGCATTGGGTGAACGTTGCCGTTGCCAGGCAGCATCGACCGCGATGACGATGTCGCCTGGTTCCGCGAGCAGGTTGCTCAGGATGTAGCGGCGAAAAAGGATGTCGCCAAAAGAGATGACGACATCGCCCACGAGGTGATCGATCGCTTTCGTCAGGGTGAGCAGTTCGCTTGTCCCTTCGTATTCGGGGTTCTCGACAAACTCCACTTCCGGAGCGTGTACTTTGTCCGGCGCATAGCCGCGCACGACCGCGATCCGCCGGATCCCCGCCGCGCGGAACTGCGCGACGAGCTTGTGCAGGAGCGGCACGCCGCCGACGGGGAGCATTGTTTTCGGCGCGGCGACGGTGGCTTCGCCCATTTCCTTGCCGCGACTGGCGGCGAGGATGATGGCGCGCGCGCACTCGGGCACTTTGGGGAGGTAACGCTCCTCCGCGAGGATCAACTCCTCGGCGTTTTGCAGCCGGAAAACTTCTTTCACCGGCGCGATCGCATCTTCGATCCCGCGCACCGAGCGCTCCTCGCAAATACGCCGGCTCGTCTCCTGCATGGCGGAGATCGAGCTGCGCAGATTCTGGTTGGCCCAGATGGCCATGTTGATCCCAGCCTGCTCGAACACTTCCACAGGCGTGCTGTAATAAGTGGTCGGGGCAATCACCAACGGGCAGCGGCGTTGCCAGGCTTGCGCGAAGGCGAGCACTTGATTCGGCGTTCTTTTCTTGCTGTGGATGAAAAGCGCGTCCGCCCCTGCAGCGTGACAGGCCTCGGCCCGGCGGAGCATTTCATCCAGATCCCAGCCCGCGATGAAACCTTCCAGCCGCGCGACCAAACAGAACGCCGGGTCGCTCTGCGCTTCTTTTACCGCCTTGATCTTGCCCGCGAACTCTTCCAAATCCGCCAGCGGTTGCCGCTCACTGTTGATAAAAGAATTCGTTTTCGGGAAAAGCTTGTCCTCGATGCAGACCGCCGCGACGCCGCGTTGTTCCAGCTTTTTCACCAACCGGCGCATGTTGTTGAAATTTCCGTAGCCGGTATCGGCATCGAGCAGGATCGGAACGCTGGTCGCGTCGCTCATGAACTCGACCACTTCGAGCACCTGCGTCCAACTGGCTTCATTACTGTCGCGCACCCCGAGCGCAGCCGAGATGGAGAGCCCGCTCGCCCAGATGCCGCGAAAACCGGCTTCTTCCACGATCCGCGCACTCAGACCGTTGTGCGCTTCCATCAGGCACTCACAGCGACCGGTCTGGAGCAGGTTGCGGAACTGCGCCGGCTTGTTCTGTGCGGAATTGGTCGAGAACATGGCTGGAGCGGGTCGGATTAGGAAAACTTCGGGATTGGTTGCGACCATCCAGCAAGAGTGACCTCTTTGGTCGGGCTGGTTCGGTTGCAGGGAAGGCGATTCTGCGATTTTTCGCTCGGCGGGATCAAGCTTTTAGTCTCGTTTGGCCATGTTGAAAGCCGACTCGTCGACAAGGAAGCGACGAACGCTGCCGGGAATCAACGATGTCCCGCTCGCCTACCGGCCAAAGGCCGTTTGAAATGCTCGTGACATCTTCTCCAGGCAGACCCACGACATGGCATCGAAATACCATCTCACCTGAATCAGACGATCCAACGGTCCGAAGGGGGTGTTGTTCACATCGACGACGTAGATCCTGCCGTCCTTGCTATCGCGCAACACATCCAGTTCGCCGTAGTCCAGCCCCATCGCCCGGCAAAAACGCAGGACGGTGGCAATCTCTTCCGAAGTTAAGAGGTCTCCGACTTCACAGATGATTCCCACGCCCGTCTCGTTGACAAACCGATCCGGTATCGGCATCCGCTTGAGCAGACAATAGGGAATGATTTCTCCAAAGACAGGCAGCCGCATGTCCTCTACTGCGCCGCGGACAACGTTATCCACGAGCTTCTGATAAACGACCCCCGAGCGCTCATCCCTGATCGGACCCGTCATGATCACTCCGTCATGGGGAGCATTGGCATCGGACTTCCTTACCATGCACCCTTCATGAGTGCGGGGATCCACCTCAAGCGTGTAACCAAAGACTTCGCCGAAGACGCGCGCCACATGACTCTTGCTGATATCGGTGCAGCGTTGGTTTATGACCTGATGAGTAGCGGCGAGTTTCTCGAGAAGGTGATCTGGTTGACGGACGGTCGTGTCCTCCCAGGCGATCAATAACTCATCGGCCCGGCGAACGTTGTTGGTGATACGATATCCTAAACGATGACAGATTTTGTAAAAGGCCGAATAGGGCGAAGGCGTTTCCGGGTGAGTCACGATCCACTTCGGGAGTGATCGATTGCGGATCACCGCCAAAAGAAGCAAGCACTTACATTGTGCGATCAGCAGAGCGAGCTTCGCGTAGTAGAATGGAAGCTTCAACAGCCCCACCACAGACTTAAGAGTCATCGACGCGGCGCGACTGAAGTTTGGACGTTGAGTGCGGGCCAGACCGATGGCATAGCGATGCCCTATCCGGTGACACGGGAATAGACAGCGTCGTATTGTTCGCAGACATTTTTTGGCAAGAACTCCTTCGCTTTTTGAACAGCATCCAACGCCAGTCTTGTGGTCAGTGGACGGTCTGCCGCCAGACGCTGCAATTTCCGGGCCAGCGCCCCTGAATCATCCGGATCAAAAAGAATTCCGGTGCGGAGATCGTCGACAATCTCAGGAATGCCGCCGCGTGCCGAGGCCAGGACGGGGACGCCGTAAGAATATGCTTCCACGATCACCCGGCCAAACGGCTCATGCCAGAGCGATGGGACAACGAGCACGTCAATCGCCGGATAGAAATCCTTCGGCCGCATGACTCCGGCAAACCGAACGTTCCTTCCCTCTGCCTGCTGTTTTAGCCTGCGTTCATAATCAGGATCACCTTTTCCAGCCACGATTAGCTCGCAGTTGGGATCTGTCAGTTCCGAGAAGGCACTAAGCAACACTTCCAGGCCTTTGGCCGGTGCCAGTTGACCGATGAAACCGAAAGTGAACGCTTTCTCACCCCGGGCTGGGGCAGAACTGGCAGCGAAGACTTCCGGTTGAAAATTGTGAATGACTGCTTTGATCGGGGTTTGCGCAAACGTCCCGGCCGCGATGTGCCGATCCAGAATAAACTGACTAATCGCGGTAACGGCCCCGATATGATTCGAGAGGGCTTTCCTCGGGAGGGAATAAGCGCGGCAACTCCAATGCTGGCGCTGGCAATTTCGCCCACCGGAAAACATCGTCGCCTTCGGACAGAGCAAAGAGTAGTCACGAACGGTATGGACGACCGGCCTTTGCCGGTGGGCCGCGGCCTGCCAGACTGACGCCGAAAAGCCGGTCAGGTTATGAGTATGAACTACGTCTGGTGTCTCAGCCTGCAAGATAGCGTCGAAAGCTCCTTTCATGAGCGGATTGAAGGAATCGAATGCATGCCAGAGCGATTTACTCATGAGAGACACCTGATGGTGCGCAAAGGGCCAGTAAATGTTTTTTAACCCAACATAATAGACCTTCACGCCATTCACTTCATCGCAGCGGCTTTCGTCCGGCGTGAGAGTGATCACGGTTAAGTCATGCTTTTGAGCGAGCTGTGCCTCTGCCAGCGCTTGCACGCTTTTTTCCGCTCCTCCGACGGCGTAGGGATGATAGAGGGAG
Organism: uncultured Verrucomicrobiae bacterium; assembly: GCA_963740715.1. GTDB lineage: Bacteria > Verrucomicrobiota > Verrucomicrobiia > Chthoniobacterales > UBA10450 > Palsa-1392. The sequence goes on from CAVUGD010000037.1 coordinate 40,634, forward strand.
TTAAGGTGTAGAATTTTCATCAGCCGTTCTGCTCGGCTTGCTCCGGCGCGGAAGCGTCCTGGGATTGGGGCCTGAGCGCCAGCCAGAGAGTGATGACAATGAAACACGGCACTCGAAAGAACTCCTCGAAGAAGAAAAGTCCGATTACGCTCAGGGCCAGCCATCCCTCGATCGTGCTGCGCGACAGAAGCACCGGCAGGCGCCGCATGACGCCAAATAACATAAAGAGAGCCAGCGGGAGACCGCCGACCAGAGCCAGATAGAGCCAGCCATTATGAGTGGCTTCAATTCCACCGCTGGTGATCGCCGCGAGCTGCCGTTGATAGTCACCGCCAATGCCTAACGGATTCATCAGGGCGAGCTGCGTTCCACGAAAAGTGGAGTCGAATCGACCGGCGGAGTTTTGGGCGATGTCCGATTCGTTAATCCAGCGCCACCAGCCGCCCGGTGGTCCGATGATCGCCAGCCCAACCACCGCGGCCAGCAAGAGCGATAACTTCCAGCGCGCATAGCGGCCAGTTGCAACGGAACGTCCCGTCCAAACGACGAAGACGAGCGCGGAGACGAGGATACTGGACCGAGTATAAGTCAGCATCGCAGAAGCGAAGACAATGAGCCATGCGACCAGGATCCACCATGGCCTGAGTCTCTTCTCGTCGATGAGTCCACAGACGAGCGGAAAGCAGAGCGCGATCACTCCCGCGCTGGCATTGGGATGTCCCCACATGCCAGTGGGACGGAGTGCCTCATGCGCGCCGCTGATCCAGATACTGGACCAGCGACCCGAGGCCAGCCCGAGCTGGACCGTTAGTTCGCCCAGGCCCGCTGCCTGGAGCGCGAGCACGCCGACGTTGGCGGCGGCTCCGATGCATAACCCGATCACCAGCGGCGAGCGTGTATCCGGGCGGGATGCGAAACGGTAGAGCGCATAGGCGTAAGGCACGGCGAGTAACCACCGCAGCGGATCGGTATTCGAGAGGGTGCCATTGACGATCCACTCTCGTCCGAACCAAATGAGGACCAGGCCGAGCACGACCCATAACGCGACCGGAAAACGCAGCGCATAGCGATACCCGGTGATCCAGCGAATGAGCAGAACCACAGCCAGGACCACGGAAATCAAGTCGCTCAGCCGCGGCGAACCCTCGGCTTCGCTCGGGATGACGTAGGGATTGAAGATCAGCGCCAGCCCCAGCAGCCATGCCGTTGGCGGGCCGAGACGGATTCCCTGCTGCTCGTTGTCCGTTTGCAAGGCTGGGGCGGACGACCTTGCGCCCTCCAGTTCGTGACCAGGAGGTGTCATGGGACGCCGGCGGCGCTTTTTGGCCGAAGGAGGTCGCGCAGGGCGAAGAGTTCGCGGCGCGTAGGATTCCAAAGCAACGGAATGAGCAGACTGAGCCACGTGATATTGCCGAGATACGGGGCAAACAAAGGCAGGCTAAAAGACAGGAGCCAGACCATCGCGCGGGAGTAATGAAGGGGCCTGACGCGCTGGCTCACCCAACGATGGAGCAAGAAACAAAACAGCGGCAGCGAGCCGAGCTCCGCGATGCCGAAACCGGTCGTCCCGATCCGCGCGACCAGGAACGCCGCCAGCGCCACGAGCAGAATCAGCCGGACCAGATAAGAGAGCGCCTGTTGGTAGTTCATCGCCAGCACGGTCAGGACGGAGATGTGGAGTTGGAAAATCGCGGTGATCATGGCGGCCACCGCGAGCCAGGGATAAATTTGCGACACCGGAACCCACTTCGGACCAAAAACAAAAGGGATCACAAAGGGCGCGATGAGCGAAAAGGCGCAGAGCAGCGGCCCGACCGCGATAATTTGCAGGAACATTCCTTCCGTCAGCGCCCGGGCCAGGCGCGCCGGTTCGCCCTGCACTCGGGCAAAGGCCGCGACCGAGATCCGCGCCGTCGCCGATCGGACAATCCCGAGCTGCTGCACGATCTTCAGCCCGAGCGCGACATAGCCGACCGCGGTCGGGCCCAACAAACGGCCGACGACCAGCGGGTTTACCAGATCGCGCAAAGCCATCAGCACCTGCGTGACCGAGTAAGGCGCCCCGAAGGAAAGCATTCGTTTGATAATTACGGGACGCCAGATAAGGCGCGGCCGGTAGTCCGTGCGATAGAGCTGGACCAATTGAGTCAGCTGCTGCGCCCACCAACCGGCGATCGGCGCGGCCAGGCCGGCGCCGCGATAAGCCAGCGGCAGCGCGACAAGGTAGTAGGCGAGGTTTCCGACCAATTCGATCACCGCCACGCGCTTATAATCCAAATCGCGTTCCAAACGCGCCATCGGCACCTTCACCACGTGCACCAGGGGCAGCCCCAGCATCATCGCGATCACCGCCATGCGCACTTCACGCAGCCCGTAAAAGTGCTCGAGCAAATACGCGACCGGCCAGGCGAGGAGAATGCCGACCAGGCTAAACAGGAGGAGCAGGGTCAGCGCCTGGTGAAAATCCTCCGGCGAATCGCGGTCGAGCCGGATGAGATACACCCCGATCCCGCACTCCGTCATGGTGATGAAATAGACCAGCGTGGCGTGGGCCGCGGTAAAGATCCCGTAGTTCGCCGGCCCGATGAAACGGGTCAGGAGCGTGATTCCGATGAGACCGATCCCCGCGCCGGCGGCGAGCCGCAGCGACATGAACGCGCTTCCGCGGACGACCTGATGTTTGAAACTCATGCTTTAACGAGAACCGACCGCCGAATGTCCCCTCTACTTCGTACCGCCCACGACTCAACCTTGAACTAGTGGGGCTCGGCAAGACTGGATGTCGCAGCGATAGGGGCCGGGGCTGGTCGAGCAGCGATCGCACCGCAGAATTATTTGCAGCCGAGTAAGCCGGGCAGATCAGCACATTCCTGGACCAGCACGCCTGACGGGACGGCAATGCAGGCGGCGTATCCGGGAGCCGGGTTCAGCTCTTGTAATTTCCATGTCCGGCCTTGTTGGGAGAGAACGGTGTCTTCGCACCAGCGAATGCCCCGAGCCGTTTTTTCCGCGACCGAAAATGAGCGCAGCAGACCGCCGATGCCGAGCCCTTCCGCTTTAAGGACTGCCTCCTTTCGCACCCAGATGCGGTAAAAGATCGCGGCAATCTCCGCACTGCTCGCCGAGCGAAGGACCTCAAGTTCAGCGGGAGAGAGAGCCGAATTTGATAGCTCCATGAACGATGCGCGAGTGCCGGGCTGAACGGCCTCCACATCGACTCCGACCGGCCCGGCCGTGCTCCAGGCTACGATCAACAAATTGCCGCTGTGGGAGATGTTGAACTCAATCGAGCGTCCGGTATTCGGCTCCACGTACGGTTTTCCGGACGCTGTTCGCAGGATGGAAATCGCGCCAGGCTCCAGCCCGAGGCAAGTCGCGCACAGGCGGCGAGTGAGCGCCCGCGCGATGATAAACCGCTCCGCGTCCTCAGCGCGGCGGTAGCGCTCTGCCTGCTCCCGTTCCTCGGGGAGCAGATCGCGCCGGAGTCCACTGAGCAGGGGGCGGCAACGGTCCACCGCGATGAGGCAGACCTTCGCTACGACGTGGTTGTGCGGTTTATTTCCGGGTCGTGAATCAGGCATATTTGCAGGCGACGCGCGGAGATTTTACTGGACGAAAGCTGGAGCCGGTCAATACCATCGAGAAATGGAAACGTTGGATGTGAAGGAACCCGTTCGCGCATTCGTTCTGGAATATGCGGCAGGCCGCGGTGTCACCGAAGTGAAAGATGACGATTCTCTCTTGCAGACCAATGTCATCGATTCTCTCGGCGTCTTCCGGCTCATCGCTGTCTTGGAAGACACGTTTTCGATCACGATCGAAGAATCGGACATGGTGCCGGAGAACTTTCAAAGTCTAAACGACATCGCGAGTTTCGTCACCGCTAAGCTGGGATAGGCCATGGCTTGGCCCACAGGTTTGGGCTCAACTGGGTTTCGGCCATCCGAGATGGAGGCGGGCCGGGAATGGGGGCAGACCCCGGAATGGTGGGGTCTAAGGGAGTGATATGGCCGATCTGCGAAACAATGGGGCGACCACTCGAAATGATCGCGGGGATCTTTTGCTCGCGCCCGGGCGGTCTCTTCGCGCCGAGGACGCTCCTGGGTTCCCGGAAAAGGTCGGTTGGAGCTGGAGAAAGGGCTTAACCCAGCCACTGCCGCACTATCCGCCCATCGTGGCGCGGACCGATTCCGGGCCGGTGGCGTTGTCGTTTGGGCAACAGCGCCTCTGGTTTCTCGCGCAATTGAAGTCGGGTTCCGCGGCTTACAACGTGCCGATGGCCTGGCGAATCGCCGGCGCCCTCGATCTCGCGGCGTTGCAGCGCGGTCTGGATGAATTGATCGCTCGCCATGAGGCGTTGCGGACCACCTTTCCTGCCGAGAGAGGTGAGCCGAAGCAAGTGGTAGCCTCGCCGCATCCTTTTCCGCTCGAGATCGTCGACCTCCGCGGCGTCGAGCCTTCCGCCCGCGAAACCAAACTCCTTCATCATCTCTCGGAGGCGACGCGACGCCCATTCGATCTGGCGACCGGCCCGGTGGTGCGCGCGGTTCTCTTGCGTCTGGGGGAGGAAGAGCAGGTCTTCCTGCTTGTTTTGCACCACATCGTTTGCGATGGACCATCGATCGCGGTTTTGCTCGAGGAATTGGCGGTTTTCTATCGCGCTTGTGCCACCGGACAGGCTGCTAATCTGCCCCCACCGCCGGTGCAATATGCAGACTTTTCCATCTGGCAGAGGGAAGCATTAGTGGAGGAAATTCGCCAGAACCAACTCGGCTATTGGAGGGAGCAGTTGCGCGATTGTCCTTCGGCCTTGGATTTTCCACCGGATCGGTCGCCCCCGGCCGGGGCCGCTTTTCGCGGAGGAATGGAATTCCGCAATCTCTCGCGGCAGCTTAGCGATGATGTTCGGACCCTGGCGCGGCAGCAGGGGGTGACGCGCTTCATGGCCCTGTTGGCGCTCTTCCAGGTGCTGCTCGCACGCCACACCGGCCAGGAGGAAGTTTCGGTCGGTTGCCCGATGACTCACCGCATCCGGGCGGAAGTTTCGCGGGTGGTCGGCTTCTTCGCCAACATGATGGTGCTGCGCTCCCGGCTCGAGGATAATCCCAGCTGCCGGGAGTTACTCCATCGGACCCGCGAAGTGGCGCTTGGGGCTTATGCGCATCAGGATTTGCCGTTCGAAGAACTGGTCGCAGAACTCCAGCCGGAGCGAGTGGCCGGACGAAATCCATTTTTCCAGGCCATGCTGGTGGTGGAGGAAGCAGCTTGGCGGGATCTGAATCTCGCCGGCTTTCAAGCCACGCCAATTCCGCTTCATAACGGAACGGCAAAGTTCGATTTCAGTCTTTATGTCATCGACCACCCGGAAGGATTTCGTCTTTCCCTCGAATATAACTCCGACTTGTTCGAGGCGGAGACGGTTAATGATTTGCTCGAGCATTACGAGAACCTTCTCCAGGCGGCGGTGATCAATCCTGACCGCAGGGTCTTCGACTTACCTCTGCTCTCTCGCGCGGAGCGCGGGCAAATCATTCAGAAATGGAATGACACCCAGGAAAATTATTCAGGCCTCGATTGCGTTCCTCGTCTCATCGAAAAGCAGGCCGAGCTAACTCCTAACGCGATCGCGGTCACTTTCCTCGGCCAGAAGCTGATCTATCACGAGCTAAACTCTCGAGCTAACCGCCTGGCCCATCACCTCGTGCAGATGGGAGCGAGAACCGAAGAATTGGTGGCTATCTCTCTCCCGCGCTCGCTGGATATGGTGATAGCTCTGCTCGCCGTGATGAAGTCGGGGGCTGCTTATCTCCCACTCGATCCGTCTCATCCGCCGGAACGACGTCAGGCCATCCTGCGAGACAGTGGCGCCAAGCTCTTGATCACCGATCAAAAAAAAGACTCAGGTGAAGCCTGGGCGGAGCTGATACTAGAAGAAGAGCGGGCCGAGATCGATCGTCAAAGTGACTCCAACCTGTCAGTGGTCCTTCAGCCCAGCCATCTGGCCTACGTGATCTATACCTCCGGCTCCACTGGACAACCGAAAGGCGTTGAGGTCGAGCATCGCAACCTCACGAACTTTATCGCGACGATGCAAAAACGGCCAGGTTTCTCGGCCGACGACGTCCTCTTGGCTGTTACGACCGTGGCCTTCGATATTGCAGGTCTCGAGCTTTGGTTACCGCTCACAACTGGCGCTTCACTCATCCTCGCCAGCCGCGAGGAGATTGTTGATGCCCGGCGGTTGATGAACGTCTTGGAGGACCCATTAGTCACCGTCATGCAGGCTACGCCCTCGACTTGGCAGATGTTACTGGCCGCCGGTTGGGCGGGCAATCCACGCTTAAAGATATTGTGTGGCGGCGAAGCCTTGGCCGGTTCTCTGGCGAATGAACTGCTGCCTCGCGCCGCATCGGTCTGGAATCTATACGGGCCCACCGAGACCACGATCTGGTCTTCGGCTCATCGAGTCTTACCCAGTAAAGTGGCGGTGGAACCGATCGGCCGGCCAATTGGTAACACCAGTATGTACGTTTTAGGCGCGAACTTGCAGCCGGTGCCGATTGGCGTCCGGGGTGAGTTATACATTGGGGGCGCAGGTGTGGCCCGCGGATACCTCGGGAAATCCAGCCTTACGGAGGAGAAATTCGTGTCGGATCCTTTCTCCGTCTCGACCGGTTCCCGGCTCTATCGCACTGGAGACTCAGTGCGACAACGGCGCGACGGAACCTTTGAATTTCTCGGACGATTAGATCGCCAGACAAAGATTCGCGGTTACCGAATTGAGCCTGCGGAGATAGAATCGGCGTTGCGTCAATACCCAGGCCTCCAGCAGTCAGCGGTCATGGTGCGTGAACATTCCGGCGAGAAGCAACTAGTCGCCTATCTCACCCTATCTGCGCCTCATTCCAACGGTCATTTCAGCCACGCGGACGCCAGGAGTTTCCTGCGCCAGAAATTACCGGATTACATGGTGCCTTCCGCGTTTGTTGTGATGGACGCGTTACCCATGACCCCTAACGGAAAACTGGATTGGAAAGAACTTCCAGCGCCGGATCACTCGTCGACCGACAACCATTTTGTCGCACCGCGCGACGAGACCGAAACGCGCCTGGCCAAAATCTGGGAGGACGTTCTTGAGGTTCGCCCCGTTGGTGTCACAGATAGCTTCTTCGACCTCGGGGGACATTCCCTACTGGCGACGCGGCTCTTCGCGCGAGTGGAGAAGGAGTTCGGCAAACACTTGCCGCTTGGGACGCTCTTTGAGGCGCCCACCATCGAAAAGTTAGCCGCCGGCCTGCGTCAACATTCATCCGTTTCCAAGCCGCTCATCCGAGTGCAACCAGGTGTTTCGTCTAAGCCGCCAATTTTCTTCGTTCAGGCGCGCGTCGGGTATCATGCGCTGGCGGCGGAGCTCGGGTCTGATCAACCCGTCTATGTCATTCCGACCGACGACCTTTTTTTTGATGACACGGAGCGCAGTCTGGGTGACCTGACCGCCGAACTCACGCAGAGACTCCGCAGCCAACAACCGCGCGGGCCTTACTACCTGGGAGGATGGTGCCTGGCCGGCCGGGTTGCCTTTGCCGTCGCCCGGGAACTCTTTCGGCAGGGAGAGAAAGTGGAGCTGCTCATCATTATCGACATGCCGGCGCCGCGCGTAGCCCGGCTCTCTCGGGGTGCCGGCCTTCGCAATTTCGTCCGTCAGCTTCGTTGGCACGCTCAATATCTGCGGGACGGCACACCGGGGCAGAAAAAGGAATGGATCACGGGGGCCTGGCGCGCCCTGGGCTGGCAGGCCAGGTATCTCTTATGGAGATTCACCCGTTTCGTATTTCGTCGTCTCGGTCGGCCCTTGCCGGCGTCATTGCGTCATCCGACTCGTCTGATGGCGGAAGTCACCCGCAAGGATACTGCAGTGAGCTATCCTGGTCGGATCACACTCTTTCGTCCGAGCGAAAGATCCTTTAACCGATACGACAGCGAAGACCTAGGCTGGAGTCAGATTGCCGCCGGTGGCGTGGACGTCCATGAAATCACCGGACTGAAGCGGACGCTTTTGCGCGCCAACGCCAGCGAGGTGGGACGCCGGTTGAAGAAGTGCTTGTCGCAAAGCCCCATATTAGCCCAGACTCACGAACGATTGTGAATCTTGAGACTCAGGTTGGAATTGCCGCCGCCGCTGTCGTGCTGCCACGACAGAAGCGTGCCGTTCGATCTCTGTTTGAGGAAGAGTCAGCGACTTTCGATTCGGCGGTGGCGGAACGCCTCGGCATCGACGAAGTCCCGCTGAACGAGGGTGAATTACCCTCCGTCATGGCCTTGGCGGCATGCCAGGAAGCACTCCAGCGCGCGGAGTTAGACGCGGCGCAAGTCGATATCATTGTCGACTACAGCATCCTCCCTCAGGAATACCTGGTTCCCGCCTGGAACATGTCGAACAAGCTCCAGCATGAGCTTGGCGCCAAGAAAGCTTTTACGGTCGGTTTCAGCGGCGGAGGGGCCACTAACTTCCTTGTCGCACTGAGTTCGGCGGTTTCGATGTTGCAGGCGAATGAAAAGCTCACCAGCGCACTGCTTGTAGCCGCCGATGTAACCATCCCGGGGAATCGGATCCTGAATCCAGCGGATCCAGTTACCATATTCGGAGATTCGGCTGGCGCGGTCGTCCTAAAAAAGGGAATAGAAGGCAGCGCGGTGATCGACACCCAGCTCCACTCGGAAGGCAGTTATCACGACGTCTGTTACATTCCCGGCGGAGCCCTTGCTCATCCGGATGAACCCGGACTCTACCGAATGGAGTTGGACAAGAAACGGTATGACGACGCGCCCAAGACCGCCTCGCTTTCAGGCATGCTCCAGACATTGCTGGAGCGCGCAGGAATCGGGCGGGACGATATTGCTTTTGCGCTCTATCCGAATCTATCCGCCGAAGACCAGCAGCAGTTCGCCAGCGCCGCCGGACTTAGGCCGGATCAGATTAGCACAGGTAGTCTCAAGTCTCACGGACATCTCCAGGGGACCGATTTTGTCGTGAACTATCTCTCACTGATCGAGAACAGAACGATTACCACGGGCCAGTACTTTATCGCGGCCTCGCACGGGATGGGTTTCATGGCCGGAGTGTCACTATTGCGATTGTAATATGAATACCGGGATCGGGATCGTCGGAGCGAGCTATTACCTTCCACCGAAAAGGAAGGCGGTAAGCGACGTTTTTCGTGACGAACAGATTCCCGCCGAGGCTCTGGCAGCAAACGTCGATTTCCAGCGGGACATCGGAATCGAAGCCGTTCATCTCGCAGGCGACGAAACCGCCACCAGCCTGGCTCTGAATGCGACCCGGCGGGTCTTGGAAAAAACAAATACCGACCCGTCCGAGATTGATCTCATTATCGACTTCACCAGCATCCCCGAGGAATACATCGCTCCCACATGGTCAGCCGCTGGAGTCGTCCAGCACGAGATCGGAGCAACCAACGCTTTCGCAACCGCAGTCAACACTGGCGGATGTGCCAGTTACCACACGACCCTAAAAGTCGCCTGCTGCCCTGATGGCGACTCAGGATCGCTATCGCACGGCGCTCCTCTTTGCCGGGGATAAGGTGCCGGAGCTTAATCACACCTACTATCCAATCACGGTCATCTGTGACGGCGGCAGCGCGGTCATCCTCAAGAAGGGATATGATCGGCGGCAGATTCTGGCGGTCGAGGTGTGCACCCTGGGAAAGTTACACGATGTCTGGTATATCCCGGGCTTTCACCGGCGCGATCCGTCCGACAAAGATCGGAAATGGCTGCATATGACGGCCGACATTCCAAAGTTCAATCAGGAAGTGATCCCGATGAATCTCTTCATGTTCCGTAAAGCCATGCGCCAGGCTCTCGCGAGTGCCGGGCGCAAGCAGCAGGAAGTGAACTACTACATTTATCCGACTTTCTCTACCTGGGACCAAAAAGCCTTTTGTCAGGCCTTCATGGTCGAGCCGGATAAAGTGTTTACTGACGGACTACAGCGCCATGGTCATCTTCAAGAGACCGACATGGTCCTCGATTATGTCGACGCAATCGATGAAGGTCACATCAAGGCGGGAGACCTGGTCATGCTGACTACTAATGGCGCCGGGTTTTCCTGGGGAGCGGCACTCATTCAGCATTGATATCTCAGGAACCGAGTTAACCCAACTATGATTCTCCAAGATTCCACACATAAATTCGATGTCGCCATCCTCGGCAGCGGCATGTCCGGCTCGATAACGGCTGCTATCCTGGCGAAACAAGGCGTAAGCGTTCTTCTGCTCGACGGCGAAACCCATCCGCGCTTTGCGGTGGGCGAATCCACCATTCCGCATACCTCTCTCCTCATTTCACTACTGGCCGAAAAATATGGCATGCCCGAACTCGAACACACGGTGCATCCGGATCGCCTGGCCGATCATGTCTGTACGACGTGCGGAGTGAAGCGGACCTTTGGCTTCGCCTACCACCGACCCGGTGAGGCCTACAATCGCCGCGAAGGTCTCCAGTTTGGCACCAGTGCGAAGGACGAGCATCATTGGTTCCGGCAGGATATTGATTCCTACCTTTTTCATCTGGCGGTCCATTACGGAGCGGTCCCCCGGCAAAGAACAAAAGTGACCTCACTGGAAATCGACCAGCAGGGAGTAAGACTGGAACTCTCCAACGGCGAGAAAGTTCATACCCGCTACCTCATTGATGGAACAGGTTACCGCAGCGTGGTCGCCGAGCGCTACGATCTGCGCGAGAAACCCACTCGTTTCAAACATCATTCACGCTCGCTCTTCACTCACATGGTCGATGTGCCGCCATTCGACGAAGAACAAAATCCGCTCTCTGTCTCGTGGCACCAAAGCACCCTGCACCATTGCTTCGAGCGCGGCTGGTTCTGGGTCATCCCGTTCAACAACCATGAGCGTTCCACTAACCCGCTCATCAGTATTGGCCTGACTCTGGACCCGAGGCGCTATCCCAAGTCCCAGCAGTCTCCCGAAGGAGAGTTCCAGGAATTTCTGAGCAAATTCCCCAGCGTCGCGGAACAATTCTCCAACGCCAAAGCAGTCCGGCCGTGGGTCTCGACTGATCGCTTGCAGTATTCCTCGAAACAAACCGTCGGCTACCGCTGGTGCATGATGTCGCACGCCGCCGGAGCCGTGGACCCGCTCTTCTCCCGCGGGATGATCAACACGATCGAGGTCATTCACGCGCTCCTGGATCCGTTGTTGAATGCCCTCGCGGAAGATGACTTCGACGAGGCGCGCTTCGCCCATATCGAACCTCTCCAGCAGCGCGTCCTGGACTATAACGACCGGCTGGTGAACGGCGCCTTTATTTCGTGGGCCGACTTTGACCTGTGGAACGCCTGGCTGCGGGTTTGGGGCCTGGGCACGCTCATCACTGAATTCCGAACGATGAACGCGCTGGCCGACTACGCCAGCACTCACAAAGAAGAACACATTTCGGGTGGAACCCAGAACCCGGTCTTCTCAAATTTCGAAGATCCCGATTACGCGGCCTTCTTCGGCCGCGCCACGGAACTCATTGAAGCTTTCGAAGCTGAAAAGCTTTCCGCGTCCGCAGCCGCCAGCCAGATCTTTGACTTGGCCGATGCCTACCCCTTCCCGGTCGTCATTCGCCGCGATGCCATGGTTCGTGCAGGCTGGATCAAAGAAAGCGATTACGTCACCGAACGCGATGTGGATTATGCCCGGCGCGGCTTTCGCTGGGCGTTGACCAACCCTAATACGCGAGACCTTTTTGGAAGTTCCGCGACTTTCTTCCGCTGGTGCGCGCACCGGCCCGATCCTCACTTGGCCTAGACCCGGCTAGCGCGCTGTTTGCTGGATGGAGAACGTTCGATCGCTCCGGTCCTTGAGCGTGCGATCTTCGGCACTACTCACCTCTATTTTGTATTTGCTGCCATTTGCAAGCGACGATGAGATCGTCCATTCAAAACTCCCATTGCTCGGCGCCGAGCTGGTGAGGGTCGCGGCCGTGGCCGAACCATTGAGAAGCTTGATCTTCACGTTACCGGGAATGTTATCGTTCCAGGTGATGGTATGAGTCGTGCCTTTCGCCCACGTTTCCCGGCCATTTGGGCTGGTCACCGTGATTTCCGGAGGCAGTGACGCTTGCTCAAGGATGGTCAAGCGTTGGTTGGACGCAATATTGGCAAGTGTCTGAACAGTGCCGCTGGGCCAGGTGACTTCCACCTGGGAAACGATGGAGTTATTGCTAAGTCCAAAACAGGCTGCCAAATCGTCCCCTCCACCCAGACTCGTTCCGCTGTGTGTCTCTCGATATTGAGAGACCCCATCCGGCGTAGTTAGTTTGATCTTTGCCCCAATCCCGTCGCGGTTACTGAGGGGCGCTCCTGCCCCTTGCAGGTTGAGGATCAGCCAGCGTTGCCCGGTGGTGTTGGCATAGTCGTTGCGGTAAAGGAGAGCCTTTTCCCCGTAATTGACCAGGAAGAGATCGGGGTCGCCGTCGCCATCGTAGTCGCCCATGACCACAGTGCGTCCACGCCCCGACTCATTAAATCCGCTTCCGACCGAGACATCGCTAAAAGTGACTCCATTGCCATCGTTACGATAAAGGAAGTTCGGCTGCGGATCGGAGATACTGCTCGCTGCCCAGCGTCCCCGCGGCGACGCATAAATCCAGCAAACCCATCGAGGTCGTAATCAAAAAAGATCGTGCCCCAGGTTACCCGCTTAACGTCTCGTTCCCGGAACCACATCTTCATTGAGGCCCGCTGCTGCCGTGACATCGACGAAAGCCCCGGCGCTGTTATGGAGTAAGAGCGGGCTGCGAATATTGGTGTAGAAATAATCAAACCAACCGTCCCGGTCATAGTCACCGACCGCGATCCCCATGCCGTTGCGGCAATCGGCCGCGCCGATGTTTGCGCTGACTTCCGTGAAATTCCAGGCCAGCGGATTCGTTCCGCCGTCGTTGCGAAAGAACTTGGTGCCGATCGGTCCGAAGGGGCAGTCGTTGATGAGGAAGATATCCAGGTCGCCGTCTCGATCGAAGTCCGTCCAACTGGCGATGAAACCAAAGCCGCCAAGGTTGTCATCGAAGCCGTCGCCGTTGGCGTCGCCGCCCAGCAGCAAGCCGGAGACATCAGTGAAAGTGCCGTTGCCGTTGTTATGGAAGAGCCGGTCCTGAGTGCCAGATCCGGTTCCTGGAATCGCCTGGTGATTGGTCACATAGAGATCGAGAAACCCATCGTTATCGTAGTCGCCCCACGAGGCGCTGGTCCCGCGCTGCGGCGTGGTGATTCCGGGAAACGCCGTCGCCGTGGCATCGAGAAAGGTCGCGGTGCCAGTCTCGGTCAGCTGATTCTTGAAAAGCACATCGTTGTCGCCGTTCGCCAGATAGAGATCGAGGTCGCCGTCGTTGTCGAAATCGGCCGCGGAAACGCCCGAGCCGTCATGCGACGGCGTCGGCCACGCCTAACGAGGCCGCGACATCGACGAAAACGCCCCCGCCGTCGTTGCGCCAGAGGTGGTTCGCGCCCACCCGATTGGTCATGTAGAGGTCGAGGTCGCCGTCCCGATCGTAGTCGAACCACGCCGCTCCTGTGCCGATTCGAATGCCGGCGAAAGTCCCGATCTCGTGCGGAACATTGCCCAGGGTTGCGGCGGTCACGTCGCTAAAAATTGTCTGAGCCTTGCCCAGCGGGCCGACGAAGCACAGCGCAGCCCAGGAGCAGAAGGGCGAGATGAGGAGCAAGGGGACGCATCGGACCGCAATGATACTAAATCCCACGCGTCATGGGAATTCGAATCGAAGGGCGAGCCCGGTGCGATCAGTTGGAACCGCCGCGCAGCGCGTCCCGCAATCCCGACGCGCGCACCACCCGCCGGGCAATCGAGGCCCGCAGCACCGCCTCCGAGGCCCAGATCTCGACGCCTTCACGCGCTCTCGTTAGGCCAGTATAAAGAAGCTCGCGCGTCAGGATCGGCGAATCGTTCTCCGGCAGGACGAGAAGCACCTTTCCAAACTCGGACCCCTGGCTTTTGTGCACGGTGATGGCGAACGCGGTTTCGTGCACCGGGAGACGTGATGGCAGGAATCGGCGCACCTTGCCTTCCGCGGAAAGGAAAAACGCGCGCAACTCCCCGCCATCTTCGGGGTCAGGCAGAATGATCCCGCTATCGCCATTGAAGAGCGCGAGGTTGTAGTCGTTCTGCGTGACCATGATCGGCTGGCCGCGGTACCAACCGCGCCGCGGCGCGATCAAACCGGCCTCCGCGAGAAGCTCCTCTGCGACCGCATTCAAGTTTTCGATCCCGTACGTGCCGTGACGCACTGCGCACAAAATCCGGAACTGTTGCAATAATTTGAGGGCCTCTGCCGGATCATCCGTCTCGAGGAAGGCTCGAAAACCAGCGACCACGCGATCGCGTAGAACAGCGGGCAGCCGGGGAGCCTCCGGGAGCGGTTCCCATTTCACCTCGCCTTGCGCACTATCCTGCAGTGCCGTCATTGCGGCATCGGCGTCGCCGGAATTGATCGCGGTGCTCGATGCGATAGATGCCGCCCGTTTCTGTGAAGCGATAATTACTTTGCAAGGCGACCACCGCGCCGCGCAACGGCTCGTTAGGCCGGGCGCTTTCCGCGGCCGCGCAGATATCCGCCAGGACGTTGCCCGCCTCGACCGAGGCCAGTTGATCGCGATCGCCGAGCAGGATCAAACGCGCGCGTGCCGGGACTGCGGCGACCAGTTTTGCCATCAGCGCGAGATCGACCATCGAGGCTTCGTCGACGATCACGACATCGGCATGGAGCGGATGCCCGGCGTCGTGCCGGAAATAAGGCGAGCCGGGCAAATACCCGAGCAGACGGTGAATGGTGGTCGCGGCCAGTGTGTCATCAACGGTGCGAATTGTTTCCGTTAGGCGGGCGGCTGCTTTGCCGGTCGGCGCCGCCAGCTTGACCTGCAACTTGTCCCCGCCCGGCTGCGCCCGGAGCAGGCTGAGAATCTTCATCACGGTCCATGTTTTGCCCGTCCCCGGGCCGCCGGTGATCACGGTAAAAGCGTTTGCGACGGCCTTGCTCGCCGCGATTTGCTGCAGGTCGGTTTCCCCTTTTGCCGCCGCAGAGGAAGTGACGGTGCGGCTCAGAATCGCCTGGGCGAGCTGCTGTTCGTATTCCCAGTAGCGGCGGAGGTAAAGCCGGTCGTCCGAATCGAGAATGAGCGGCGCGAACTCGCCGGGTGCGCCGACGATGCCGCTCGCGCGCAGTTTTTTTCGCAGGCTCGCGACGCTGGGCGCGCCTTCCATTTCGGCGATCTCCGCCAGCGTGACGCAAATATTTCCTTCCGCCCGCGCGCGGCTGGCGCACATCGCCGCGAGCCGCACTTCGGGCGCGACCGCGCCGGCCAGGCGTTGCAGGAAGGTGCCCAATTGCCGGTCGAGCGCGCTGAAAGTTACCGGCGCGTTCATGGTTCGAAAACCGCACTCAGTTTCTCGACAAAGCCGCGGCTCAAGCGCTGGAAATAAACGCCGTTCTGCGGCTGCGCGGGATCGATTCCGCGCAGGAAGATGTAAAAGGCGCCGCCAAAATGCTGGTCGAAATCGTAGCCCGGCTTGCGCACCCGCAGGTAGCGATGCAACGCCACGGAATAGAGGCAGAGCTGGAGCGTGTAGAAATTGCGCTGCATTTCGGCCGCGATCGCGCCCGCCTGATATGCCCGCGTGTTGGGCCCGAGCCAATTCGATTTCCAGTCGGCGAAATAAAATCGTCCGCCGTGCTCGAAGGTCAGGTCGATGAAGCCGTTCATGAAGCCGTTCATCATCTGGAATTGGAGCCGCTCGAGCCGCAGCCCGACCTCCGGCAACTGCAGGACCGGCGCCAGCCTCGCCGTCGTTAACGAGTCGATCGGGAAAGAGAAGGCCAGCTCGGCGATTCGCTTGTCGTTAGGCACATCGGCCAGGGCGAAGCGATCGGTTTCGCTTGCCAGCGGCAGGGCCGCCAGCGCGCGGATATTTTCGGCAATCACCGTCATCGAAAGTTTCAATGCTGTAAGCGCGCAAACGGCGCTCGACGATTTCCGCGACCGACGCCGGTTTCGCAAAATCCACCAGCTCGAGGATTTCGTGCAGACAAGTGCCCGCGCGCATCCCTTTCGGGAAGGCATGAATCCCCTCGGCCACGGCAGCCGCTTCCTCTTCCGTGGCGACTTCGACGAGCGGGCCTTCGTCGAGTTCGTCCGCTTCGCGTCCGCTGATCAGGCGGGTGAAACTCGCGATGCCCCAGCTGCGATCGATCGTGCCGGTGAACGTCGCGCGGCTGCGAGGAGTTTCGCCGCTTCCCCGTTCGCCGGCTTCCAGACTGCGCCGCCGTCGCCTCCGGCAACGGATGCGACCGCGATATTTTCGGTTCGCGGCAATTTCCGGCGGCAACGCCGCACTGCTCTCCGAGCAGGTAGGCCGGCGCCGACTTGTCTTCTTTCGCGCGCCGCTCGCCAGACCATGGCGCAGCGATGCTTCGCCCGCGTCAGCGCGACGTAAAACTGCCGCAACAATTCCGCGAGCGATTCTTCTTCCCGGCGCTCCAGGTGCGCCTTCGGATCGGACAAGATCGAGCGTGAGCCGGTCGTCCGCCGCCGGATCGTGAAAGGCGGAGCGCGGGGCGCGCCGAGACCACCAGACGAAAGGGCAAAAGACCACGTCGAACTCGAGCCCCTTGCTCTTGTGCACGGTGATGATCCGGACCGCTTTTTCGTCGCTTTCGAGCCGCAGTTCGTGTTCTTCGCGGTCGGCGAATTCGTCTCCTTCCATCTGCTGCCCGAGCCATTTCAGGATGCCGTTCATCCCCAGCCGATGCTCGACGCAGGCGCGCGTGCAGGATTTCGGCGAGATGCAGGAAATTCGTTAGGCGCCGTTCGCCGTCGGGATAACCGAGGAGCCGCCGGCGCACGCCATGTTCAGCGCGAAAGTTGGCGCAGCATCTGGATGAAGCCGCGATCGCGCCAGAGTTTGATGATGTTTCTGAAAACGCAGCACCTCCGTTTCCCAGGCACGGTCGTCGCGGGTGAAGGCGTCGAGATCGTTCGCCGGTGCGGCCGAGCGCGTCGGTGCAGAAGCGCGGCCCGGACAAATTTTTCGTAACCGGGTTGCGCGACGGCCGCGAGCACGTCGCGCAGCTCGCGCGCTTCGTGCGACTTGAAAATATTTGCGCTGCTGTAGAGCACGCTCGGGACGCGGCGAGCGCGCAAGGCATTCTGGATCTGCGAGGCCTCCCGTTGGTGCTGGTGAGAATGGCGATGTGCCGCGGCTCGAGCGGCTCGCCGCCGATGGTGGCGTTGCTCGTCAGCAAGCGCACGACTTCCGAGGCGACCGTTTCCGGGAGATCTCGGCCTCTTTGTCCGCGGTCCAGAGATGGAATGGCGGCTCGCTGTTTCCCGCCGATCAGGAGCGGCTTTTCATCCGCCTTCGGGCTCGGCGCACACGCGATCGAATTTGATCTCTTCGAGCAGAAACGGCTTCTCGTCGATCGAAGATCGTGTTCACTGCGTCGACCAGCCGGCTTTCCGAGCGCCAGTTGGTCGTTAGGGTAAATTGCCGGTCCGCGGCGTTCGGACGCGGCTTTCATGTAGGTGAAAACGTCCGCGCCGCGAAAGGCGTAGATCGCCTGTTTCGGATCGCCGATGAACGCCACCGGCGCGTTGCTTCCCTCGTAGATGCGCGAGAAGATCGAATACTGCACCGGATCGGTGTCCTGGAATTCATCGATCAACGCGGCCTGATATTTCACCCGGATGGATTTCGCCAGCTCCGCGCCGCCGGGCGCCGCGAGAGCGTCGTCGAGCCGCGTCAGCAGGTCGTCGAAGGAGAGAACGTTGCGGCGCAGTTTGCGCTCCTGCAGCTCGGCGCGCGCCCAGGAAAAAAATTCGGCCAGCAGCGCGACGCTGAAATTCTGTTTCGAGATCGAGCAGACGCTCGCAGACATCGAAGACTCGGAGACGCGGCCGGCGTTCCCGACCCGGACGCGCGTCCGGCGTGAACCGCGCGGCGGCGAGCTAGTCGAGGCAGGCCAGTTGTTCGACCGTGCCGCCGCCTTCGCTCAGCAGACGCCCGAGATCGTCGAGCAGCGGCAACATCCTGTCGGCTTGCTCGTGGTTGTGCATCGCCCAGGAACCGTCGGCGAAAAGCGCGCCGGATCTTCTTCTCTTCCTTTTTCCAGCTGCGCGCAATTCCTCGACGATCGTGCGCTAGTTCGGCCGCGATTTCGCCTAACGAGCGCCACTCCTTCCGGCAAAATCCGCAAGCTCCGGATTGCGGGTCAGCTCTTCGAGGTGGCTCGGGTAATTTCTCCGGCGTGATTTTATTTTTGAGCGCGAGGAGGGTGGCGAAACGTCTCGCCGCCGTAGAAATGCATCCGCCAGAAATCCTGCGCGATTTCGCGCAGCAGATCCGCCTGGTTCGTCACCAGCTCGGCGTCGAAAAGCGTGCCGCTTTCAAAGGCCCGCTCCGCCAGCACGCGCTGGCAAAAACCATGGATGGTGTAGATCGGCGCTTCGTCGAAAGTGCACCAGCGCATCCTGCAGCCGGCTCGCGGCCGCGGCGATGGTCGGCGTGCGCGTCGAGGAGCGAGCGGAGCAGTTCGTCGTCCGTAGGCCCCGGCGCGAAAGCCGCGATCGCATTGCGCAGCAGGGCGCGGATGCGCCCGCGCAGCTCGGCCGTGGCGAGCTCGGTGAAGGTGGTGACGAGAATGCGATCGATCGTGAGGTCCGGTCGCTCGAGCAGCAGGCGCAGGACGAGGCCGGAGATGGTGAACGTCTTGCCGGTGCCGGCGCTGGCCTCGATCAGCATCGTGCCCTCGCCGATCGCGGTCTGCTGCAAATCGAATGGCTGGCGGCTTCTTCATTTGCGCATCGCCTCCAGCAGCGGGCGCGAAAACCGCGATCGCCAGCGTTTCGAATTCTGTCATCGAGCGGATCGGCGAGATTGCGAAAAGCGAGGCGGAAATGAGCGTCGTTCGTTCTCCGGCTGTTCGCCCTCGATCGGCTCGTAGTTTGCGGGCAGCTTCTCCCATTTTGTCCGGGCTGCTTCGAGTGCGGAGCTGGTCGCCCTTTCGGCTTCAGCGTCTGCTCGACAAAGGCGAGCGAGCTTTTCGGGAAGAGCGGCAGCGGTGCACGCAGACCGCGCCAGTAAAATTGCAGCAACTGCCGGAGATGCTGCGTGCGCATCTTTCGGCTCGATCGGCTGCGAACCGCTCCAGCACGGGCCGTTTTTTTTGTCCGCCGTGATCAGGACCGATCTCGGTCGCCGGCTCGCGTATTGGCGGCGAGGTGATTGATCCAGGCGGTGAGGAGGTCCTTCGGTTTTCGTGTCGTTAGGCGATAATGGACTAGGCGGCCGCCGTGCAGTTTGTCGAGGCGCGCGCTTAGCTGGAATTCGTCGAGCGGCAGCTGCACCTCGCGCGGTTCGTCCGGTTTACCGCTGACCTGTTGCCTAACGAGCGCGGCAAATTCTTCCGCGGCGTCGCACATCTCGCGCAGCCGCGCCTCGCCCGCGTGCCCGGGTGGGAGTTCGCCCTTGGCGCGCAGGACCGGGAGGAGGGGCTCGAGCGAATCGCCCCGCAAGCGCGTGCGTGAGCAGGTCCTGTTGCAGCTGGTATTTCGCCAGGCCGCCGATCTCGAGCGGCTCGGAATCCTCCAGCAATTCCTCCAGCCGCGGGAGGCGAAGATCGAGCCGCTGCTCGATGAAAAATTTCGCGGGATTGCCGAAGAAGCGGATCAGTTGCGTCGGCTTCGACGTTGCGCCATTCCGCTTCCGGCTCGCTGATCGGCGTGCTCGATAAAAGGCGGCGGCCTGACACGCGCCGCCGTCGCCACCTCACTCGCCGCGCAGTTTTCGGTCGAGTAACTGAAGAGCCGTTGCCGCCCTGGAAATAGGCCGGGCTGAACGGTTGCAGCCGGTGTCTCGGTCACGAGTGGCGCGACCGGGCCGAGCGCGAAACCGCCTCTCCGCATAATCGAGCAGCTCGCTCACCAGCACGCTCGGCGGGATCGGGCTGTTGTCGCGGCTTGATTGGCCGACGTAGCTGACGTAGAAAACTTCGCGCGCGGAAAGGAGCGCCTCGAGAAACAGATAGCGATCGTCGTTGCGGGTCGAGCGATCGCCGGGCCGCGGGTCTTGCGCGATCAGATCGAAACCCGGCGCGCGGTGATGGCGCGGGTAGGCGGTGTCGTTCATCCCGACGAGACAAACGACGCGAAACGGTACCGTCGCGCATCGGCTTCAGCGCGCAGAAGGTGACGCAGCCGACGAGAAAACCGGAGTCGTCTCTTCGGTCTTGGCGAGGGCCTGCTCGAGATGCGCGAGGAGCACGTCGAGCGGGACCGGTTCATCGAATCCGGAAAGCGCTGGCGGTTTCGCGTAGCGAATCGATAACGCGCCGGAGCTGGCGCAGCTCCGGTTCGCGTTCATCGTCCGGCGGCGAAGAAGCGGGCGGAAATCTGGTGGAGCGTTTCCTCCCAGGCGAGGAGCGTGCGCGGCTGCTGCAGCTCGCGCGCGGTAGTGAAGAGCGCTTCCGCGAACTCAGCGAAATGTCCGAGCGTTTCGGCCAGGCTTCCCTCAACTCTGATCGTAGGCCAGGATGCCCTCGAAAAGTTTTTCGCCGTGCGCCGGCGCGGCGTAGCCGAGCAGGAGCCGATCGAGCCCCGCGCGCCAACTGTTTTCGCCAAACTCCGGCAGCCCGAGTTCCGCGCGCTGCGCCGCGTCGATCCCCCAGCGGATGCCGGTTTCCTCGATCCAGGTGCGGATGATCTCGAGGTCGGATTCGGCGAGTTCGAAATTGCGCTGCAACGGGCACGGATTCGAGAATGCTCATCACGCTGCTGGCGGTGAAGCGGCTGCCGGCGGCTTCAAGGATGCGCAGGAAGGTGTCGACCACGCCGTTCTCCGCGCGCGCGCCGCGATCGGCGACGCTGAAGGGAATGCGCAAAGCTTCCGGCCCGGTATCGAAGACGGCCTCGACGAACGGCGCGTATGTCGCGATCTCCGGCGCCATCACGACGACGTCGTGCGGCTTCAGGTCGGGCTGCTGCGCGAAGAGCGCGAGCAACTGATCGTGCAGCACTTCCATCTCGCGCATCGGGCTGTGGCAGGAATGGAATTGAAGCGAGCGATCCGTCGCCGCGACCGGGCGCGGCGCGCTGCCGGTGGGATCGTGCAGTTCGAAAATATCGCGCTGGATTTGCCCGAGCATGGTTTCGTTAGGCGGGGCTTCCGACTGATCGTGTTCCTGCGTTGGATTCAGGTCGGTGATGCTCTCGAGAAATTCGCGGCCGAGTTTGCCGAAGGAAGCGAGGAGCGGATTGCCGCGCGCAAATTGCAGGTCGAGCTGCGCGGTCGCGGGCGCTTTGCGGCGCGCGCGCAACTCTTCGCGCTCGGACCGGATATCGCTCCACCATTCCGGAGTCGGGCGCATGACGAAGAGGTGCACCTCAATCGCCTGCGCGAGTTCCTGGAAAAACTGGGTGTAAAACGGCGGCAGCGTCGAGATGCCAAAAACCGAAACGCGTTCGAGCAAAGGCGCGGTGCCGCGGCGCAAGGCGGCGGTGAATTCCTCCGCCAAAGCCGGCGGATGCAAGCCGGGTGCGGAGCGGACCAGCTCCCGCCAGAGAATCGCCTGCCAGTCTTTTTCGCTGCCGCCGCGTTCCCAATCGAGAATCATCCGCGGGCGGAAGGCGAGATACTGATCGAACGAACTCGCAATCTTGTTCGCGAGCTGGAAGCGGCGCAGTTCGGGACGCGGCTGTTCGAGGTAGCGTCGCGGATCGGCAAACTCGCGCCGCGCCGCCAGCTCCGGGAGCAATTTCATGATTCGCCAGGTGAGATTCTCGCGCGCGTAAAAGCGGGCGGCGGCACGACCGGGCAAGGCGGTGTCCATCAGGCCCGCAACGAATTTTTGCGGAAACAGAAACGAGATGTTGGCGCAAATCCCATGGCGCAGCGCGAGCTGCTGGGTCAGCCAGCGCTCCAAGCCGAGAGTCGGCACCACCACCGCCTCGCCCGCGAAGGGATCGTCCAGCGGACGCTGCAAGATCGATCCCATCGCATCGGCAAGCAGCTCGAGGCGATTACTGGTATGGAGATAAAGACCGGCTTTTGGGGACACTCGCGAGCACCATATCACAAGCCGTGGGACAAAAGGTGTCCGACAAAACGACTTTTTTTGCGGACGTCGGAACGATTGCGCTTGAAGGCCGCGACCGCGGCCTTACATGTTGGACATGGTACGTCCGATAGCCACCAAACCACGCCCAGCCAGCGGGCACGGGAAACGTCCCGCGGTCGAACAATTCTCCCGTCCCCCGCTCGCGCGGATGATGCAGCTGCATGCGCAATTGCAGGCGCGGAAATTTCCCAACTGCCGAAAGCTCGCCGGCGAGCTGGAGGTCTCGGAGAAGACGATCCAGCGCGACATCGAGTTCATGCGCTACCAGCTCGGGCTGCCGATCGAATACGATCAGCTGCACTTCGGTTTCGTTTACACCGAGCCGGTCACGAGCTTCCCGAGCATCCAGGTTTCCGAAGGCGAGATCGTCGCGCTCTTCATCGCGCAAAAGGCGTTGCAGCAATACGAGAACACGCCCTTTGAAGCGCCGCTCAAGGCAGCTTTTCAAAAAATCGGCCACGGGTTGAAAGACAAGGTCACTTTCACCTGGAGTGATCTGGACGCGGCGATTTCGTTTCGCAGCGCCGGGCATAGCCAGGCCGACTTGGAGGTTTTCGAAGTCCTGAGCCACGCCGTGCTGAACTCGGTCGAGATCGAATTTCGTTACCGCAAATTGCGCAGCACGGCGGAGGAAACGCGGCGGGTGCGTCCGTACCACCTCGGCTGCGTCGATAACCAGTGGTATCTTTTCGCCTTCGATCTCGATCGCCAGCAGCTGCGCACTTTTGCCTTGCCGCGCATCTTTGAGCCGCGAAAAACGGGCGCGCGTTTCCGGCGGCCGGCGAATTTTTCGATCGGGAAATTTCTCGATTCCAGTTTCGGCGTTTTCCAAGGCGACGGCCGCACCACCGTCCGGGTGCGCTTTCAGCCGTTCGCCGCGCAGCTCGTGCGCGAGCGCACCTGGCATCATTCGCAAAAGATCAAGG
Organism: uncultured Verrucomicrobiae bacterium; assembly: GCA_963740715.1. GTDB lineage: Bacteria > Verrucomicrobiota > Verrucomicrobiia > Chthoniobacterales > UBA10450 > Palsa-1392. Next base: position 63,772 of record CAVUGD010000037.1, read on the forward strand.
AGCTGCGCGACGGCGGGCTGGAACTGCAGCTGCAGCTCGGCAGCCTCGAAGAAATCGAGCGCTGGATCCTGAGCTGGGGCGACCAGGCGGAAGTGCTGGAGCCGGCCAAGCTCCGGCAGCGCCTTGCGGAAGTAGGGCGAAAGCTCGTCGCCGATTACGCCGGCGAAATAGCGGCGCGCGGCCAAAAAAGTTTTTTCGTCGGACAGCCAATGTCCGACCCTCGTTGAGAGAATGGGGGTATGAAAAATAACTATGCGGAAATTGCCTTCGTCCTGGACCGCTCCGGTTCGATGGAAAGTTGCCGGGATGCAGCGATCGAAGGCTTCAACCGTTTCCTGAAAGAACAACAGCAGGTCGAAGGTCTGGCCAAGCTCACGCTGGTCCTCTTCGACGACGAATACCTCGTGCCGGCGAACGCGCTCCCGGTGGCAGAGGTGGTGCCGCTCGACCATGAGACCTACATCCCGCGCGGCAGCACGGCGTTGCTCGACGCCGTTGGCAGGACGATTGACGAACTGGGTACCCGCCTGGCTGCTCTCCCCGAACCCGATCGCCCGGCCCAGGTGATCGTGGCGATCCTGACGGACGGCGAAGAAAATTCCTCCCAAAACTACACGTGGCACCAGCTCGCTGCGGCGATCAAGCGGCAGACCGAACAGTATCGCTGGACGTTCCTCTTCCTCGGCGCGAACCAGGATGCGATCGCGACTGCGGCGCAGATGAACATCGCGGCGGGGAATGCCGCGACCTACGTCAATGACGTGTCCGGTCTGCGCGCTTCCTCCCGAACGTTTGCGCGCAAGATGAGCGGTTTGCGGAGGGCCTGCATGCCCAACGCGACGGTCGAGGAATGTCACGACGCGATGGCGCCGATGTCGGAGATCCTGCGCGAAGAAGACGAAAAAGAGCGGAGCTAAGGAAGCGGCGGGCGGTCCCAGGTCGTTGAGGGGGCCGCCCGCTACGCTCCGGGCCGGGATCGCCAACGCAGTGATTTGGCTCGACAGAGCGGAGCACCTTTGGCGAAACCATGGTCTCGGTTCGGACTAACGAGTAAACCATGGCAAACCTCCCGCCGCCTGAAATTCCAGAAGGCCACTACAGCCGGCTTTGTCCGGGGGAATGGGCGCCGCACCCGGAGGAAAAACTGAAGGAGCTGGCCTGGATGATGCGCGATAGCAAGCCAAAGCGCGCGGCGCGGAAGCGAACTCTCGCCATGCCTTCCGGCTATGTCTATTTCGGGCAGTTTATCGACCATGACCTGACGAGAGACACCAGGACGCTCGCCGAAACGAGGGTGGAGGCGGAACAGACAGTCAATCATCGGACGCCGCGCCTTGACCTGGATCACCTCTTTGGCCGAAACGCCGATGACTTTCCCGAGCTTTATGAAAAAGACGGACGCCTTTGTCTTGGCCGAACGAGAGAAAGCACGCTTGAGGATGGCCGGCTACTTCCTTCCGCCCTGGATGACTTGAGCCGTAATCCGGATGGAAGCGCCCGGCTGATCGATCCCCGAAACGATGAGAATCTGATCGTGGCTCAGATTCATGTCCTGATGAGCAAATTCTACAATCGCGTTCTGGCTCTCTTGCGAGAAAAGCCGGAACTTTCCGCGGGTCCGGTCGATGCGAGTCTCGGGGCGCAGGCGCGGAGGTTGGTCACGTGGCATTATCAATGGCTCATTCTGCATGATTTTCTCCCGCGCTTTGTCCGCGCTGAGGTTTTGGGAGCAGTCTTAAACCAAAGCTTGCGGCTCTATTCGCGGACCTATGAGCCTTGCGATTATCCAATGGCGATTCCGCTTGAGTTTACCGGTGCGGTTTATCGTTTCGGGCATAGCATGATCCAGTCGGAATACTCGCTGAACCTGGAGATAGGCGCGATCCCGGCGACCGAACTCATCGCCATGACTCAGCGGGGAGGAAAGATAGGCCCCGACTCACCCGCTCTGCCGGCAAGTCACGTGATCGATTGGGACTTGTTCTTTGAGGGACCCGATGCGCAACTGAATCGCGGGTCAAAACATCGATACTTTCATCCCGGAAATCCTTTATGGTTTGCCGCCGGAGGCGGTGCTGCACTTCCGACGACAAGAGCCAGAGTTGAGCGATCCTGGAAAACGCCCGCCGATGTGCCTGCCGGAAGTGACTCTCTTGCGGGGATCGCGAATGCAGTTGCCGAGTGGGGAAGAGTTAGCGCGTTATTTCGGTTATGAGCCGCTGGCGGCCGGCTCGATCGCGGCCTTGCCTTCGGAAAAGTCTTTCTTCGAAGACCCGGCCTTTCGCGGACGCACCCCGCTTTGGTATTACTTCCTGCGCGAGGCGGCGGTCGAGGAAGTCACGCTGCCTGAGCCGGCGCCCGAGCCGGAGCTACCCATTCAAAAACTGGGCACTCTGGGCAGCAGGGTGGTGGCGGAAGTTTTCTATCAGATCCTGGCGGCGGATGGAGATTCCATCCTGCACGCCGGTCGCGGCTGGCAGCCGCCGGGACACGTCTTTGGAAAATCGCGCCGACTCCGGCCGATTAATTCCATGGCGGCGCTGGCGGAGTTCGCCCGCCTTGGCTGATTTGTCCGGCGAAAGTGACCTACCAGTATTTGTAGTTCCCGAGAACGTAGGTGAGCAGGTCTTCGCCCGCGGTGGTCGTGCCGGCGGCGGGCAGCTCGAGAATGACGGAGCCGGCTTCCTTCAGGGCGCGTTCCCCGGGCTGAAAGAAGATGGTTTTGGCCTCCGGCGGGACGGTGATGTTGCCGATGTCGGGATTATCAAAAAGGCTGCGCGCGAAAGCGTCGTCCTGAACGGAACGATCGCGGACTTCCTGCGGCTGAGCCTTTAAGTATTCCAGGACGTCGATTATCGCAGCGCGTTTATCGTCCAGGACAGTCCAGCTTCTTCTCGGGCCGGGCCCACCACTGGCCGTTCGTTCGTTTCCGGGTATTCCACTCATTGTTTGATCTGCGCGGCCGGCGAAGCGGCCGGGACTTGTGCGGCCATTGATTTCGGCTGGCCGATTTGCCGTCTTCTCTCTGCCATCGTTGAGTCGAGGCCGGAGAGTAACTTCTGGAAGCGATGATCGCCGGCCAAGGCATCGAATCGCGGATCGAGCCGGGGCGACCGGCTATCCGTCCAGCCCGCCGTGATCGCGGCCTGGAGGTGATCGAGGGCGGCGTTCATTTCCCCGAGGGAGGATGCAATGGCGGCGAGCCGATAGAGATTAGCAGGATCGTTAGGCAGAGTCTGACGGAGTTCGTCGCGACGTGCGGCCTCGAGAAGGGCACGCCCCGCCGGCTCGTCGCCGAGGAGTTGTGCGAGCCGGCCCAAGGCGGAGTCATAACTAACCGCGCCATAATAGGCGATGCCGTAACCGGACTGTTTCTCGTGCAGCCCTTGGTAAAGACGTTTTGCTTCGGGATAGTTCCGGGCAAAAAATTCGACCTGCGCGGTGATCTCGTCCGGAGAGTTATCGGAGGCGCTCCGGCGATTGGAGCGCTCGCGATTTTCCTGGGAAAGGGCGCGCGCCCCGGCGATGTCGCCCTGGAGCAGGCGCAAACGACATAACCCGACCCAGCCTTCCGGAAAATCCGAGCGCAGATCGATCGATCGCTGGTAGGCGCGCTCGGCTTTGGCGTCGTCGCCGAGTTGCGTCCAGCAATCCCCGAGCAGCGCATCGTAGTCACCCGGCCGCGAAGCCCAATGCTGCGACATCGTGAGCCAGCCGAGTGCGCGCTCGGGACGGCCCAGTTTCAGGAGAGTCATGCCAATCAGACTGGCGACATGTTCCTCCGGACCGCCGGATTCGATCGCGCGCAGCTGTTCCTCGAGCGCTCCGGGCAGGTTGCCTCGCTGAAACAGAACGCCCGCCAGGGCGCGATGCGCGTCGGGCAGGTCGGGCGCGAGGCGCAGGGCCTCAGTCGCTTCTTTCTCCGCGCGCTCGAGCCCGCGCGGATCCGGCGCGAAATGATCGCGGCCGCTGATCGTGCTGGCGAGATAAGCGTGGGCGATCGCCGAGCTCGGCTCAATCGCGATCGCTCGTTCCAGGCAGCGGATCGATCGGTCCAGATCCTCCAAGGAATCGCGAAACATGAATTGCCGGCCCGAAATGATGAACTCGCGCGCGTCACGGTTTTTCATCCCCGGATCGCGCGCCGCGGCGGTGATGCCCGCCCACTCTTTCGAATCGAGGAGCGCATGGATCGCGGGCAGGACCTGCCGCGCCAATTCGGCGATCCCCTGCTCGCCGGGAACCGTTTCAACCACTTTCGTGAGGAGGGTCTCCGCACTTGCCGGATTCATCAGCCGGAGGGAAATGCGCCGGGTATTCTGCGTCGTGCGCGCACTGCCGGTGAGCATGGCCCGGGTCCGGACGCGCTGGTTGGCTTCGTTTAGGTCGTCCGCGCTTGCGGTATCGGGCCACCAGGTTGCGTCCGGCGGCACCGCCACCACCCGGGCCGGACCCATTCCGGAAAGTTCTGTCTGGAAGACATCGGCGATCGCTTTCGTAAGGCCGTCGTCGGCGGTCGCGGAATCGAGATCGAGAAACGGCAGCACCCCGATCGAGTGCATCATGAGCTGGTTTTGCCGTAGCTCGGCCGTCAGCCGCCGGCTTTGCAGTTGCCGGATGCCGGCCGTGCCCGCGAGAACAAGACAGACTCCGATGCTGCCGGCGAGGACGGGATTTCGCCGCATCCAGCGCCAGGCATGGACTGGGGGCGAAACCGGCCGGGCAATGATCGGGCGCCCTTCCAGCCAGCGTTCGAGATCTTCGGCCAGGTCGCCGGCCGAGCGATAGCGTGCCCGGGGTTCCCGCTCGAGACAGCGCGCGCAGATGGTTTCCAAATCGCGATCTGTCCCCGGGACTAACGAACGCAGCTTTGGCGCCGGCTTTTCCGCCGCCTGCCGGATGACGGCCAAAGCGTGTTCGCCGAGAAAAGGCGGGCGACCCGCGAGGAGATTAAACAGGACCGCGCCCAGGCTGTAGACGTCGGCCGCAGGTTTGATATTGGCCGCGACTCCCGCGGCCTGCTCGGGCGCAATGTAGCCGGGTGTGCCGAAGATGGTGAGAGTCCGCGTCAGGTCGCTGGTGGTATCGAGCCACTTGGCGAGGCCGAAATCGGTCACGAACGGTTCGCCGCGGCCATCGAGGAGGATGTTTGCCGGCTTGAGATCGCGGTGCAGGATTCCCTGGCGATGCGCATGCTGGACCGCGCGCGTCACCTTCGCCAGGAGGCGCACCACTTCGCGCGGATCGCCGCGCAGGGCCGGGCCGACTTCCTGCAGGCTGCCGCCCGGCGCCAGTTTCATGCTGAAATAGGGAACGCCGTCCTCGCTTTCACCCACTTCGTAGATCGGGAGGATGTTGGGATGATCGAGACTGGCGGCGGCCTCGGCCTCGCGGCGGAACCGGGCGAGCGTTTCGCGCGAATCGGCGTGGTAGCCCAGGATCCGTTTCAAGGCGACGATCCGGCGCGAATGCCGTTGCCGGGCGCGATAGATCACGCCCATCCCGCCACGCCCGATTTCCTCGAGGATTTCGTAATTCCCGAGCCGCCAATTCGTGTCGGTGACCGCGATTGATTTCAGCGTCGCGGCAAATTCCGCGGCGGCGCTCGCTTCTTCCTCGATCACGCCGCTTTGCAGGAGACAGCCGAGGCAAAGGCCGTGCCCGATGCGCGAGGTAGCATGGCACTGCGGGCATTCGTCCGGCGCCCCTTGCAGGGTGACAAAGGAATCGGAGAGCCCGGCGTAATTCATCGCATTCGGGTCGTCAGGGGAGACCTGCTCCGGGTTGTTCGTCCTTTGTGGCGAGGGCCGACACGAGGTAGCGCAATTCGTTATCGACCTCTTCCGGTTGATCGACTGTTTCGGCCACTTCCGCCCGAAGGAGCTGGCGGTAACGCTGGCGCATTTGGTGCAGAAGCCGCCGCACCGCTGGGAGTTCCACGCCCAATTCCCGGGCCAGCGCCTCGTAGTGAATATCTGTGCGCTCAGCGGCGAGCAATCCGCTCAAAGTGTCGAAGACCCGCCGGCGCCCAAGGGTTTCGCACTCTTCCTGGAGGCGGCGCAGGGCATTTTCCGCCACCGTCGCCGCCCAGCGGACATCGAAGATTCTTTCCGCCGGCCAGGCGCCGAGGTCGGTCGCCGGAATCGAGAGACGCGAGGGCGCTTCGGCGATCCAGTCATCCCACGAGACGAATTCCCGGTCGCCGCCCCGTTTCCGTGCCCGCGATTTATCATGCGCATCGCTCAGGAAATTTTTGAGCGAGGTCAGGAGGAGGGCGCGAAATCGCCCGCGGGTCCGATCGGCGCGCTGGAGGAGGTCATTCTGCAGGATCATGATAAAAAAATCCTGTGTAATGTCCTGGGCATCCTCGCTCGAGTACCCTTTCCCGGAGATGTAGGCGAAGATCGGCCGCCAATAAATCCGGCAAAGCTGAGCGAGCGCTTCCCGCGCCTTGCCGTCGGGCGAGTCGGAACCGGCGGAAGAGAGGATAAGGCTCCAACGGGTTGTGTTGAAGCGACCAGCCGCGGAGCCGCCGGATATGTCTGGGTACATTTCCCGCGAGCATGAGAACGCGAGAATCCTTCATCAAGGTAAAAATACGTAGACTCGTTAGGAGGAGGGCCGAGGGCAGGGTCGGCAGCCTGGGAGGTCCGGGGGGAACGATCCGAGGGGAATTTCGCCAGGGCGACAGCGCCGACGGTACGTGTTGCGGGAGAAACTGTTCCGGGGGGAAGAATACCGGTGGGTTGGCCAGAAAGGACGTTTCTTTGCGGTAAACGGTGAGGAGTGAGTCCGGGTTTCCAGAAGCACTGGCAGGGGAGCCCGGCTTCCACCGCGAAGCGCGAGCGCCTCTTTTGAACTCGGAACATCACTCTCACCATTATGTTCTACGGAATCTGGCGGAAGAGATTCTCGGATTTTTTCGATTTATTTTGGCGGGAGGCTGCGGCGGCGCTCCATGGATCCCGATTGGCCGGGAAGTTGGCAGTAGCCCGGGAGGTGGTGAGCCCGCCGCATCGATCTCAATGCCGGGCTTCACGAATGTTCTAAGGAATCTGGCGATCGAAGTTGCAAAAAATTTCAAACCTTACAGAAAGGACGAAGGAATAACCGACTGCCGCAGTCTTGGATTTTCCCGTGCCGTCGCCACTCATGCCTAACGACCAGATCCTGATCGAAGAACTCGAGCTCACCGCCCGCATCGGCGTGCCCGATGCGGAACGCGCCGAGCCGCAGCGTCTGACCGTTTCGCTCGTCTTGGAACCAAAAAACGATTTCCGCGACTTGGCCGACGATCTCACGCGGACAGTCGATTACGCCCAAGTCTGCGCCGAGGTGCAGACCTTCGTTTCCGGCCGACAGGACAAACTGCTCGAGACCCTGGCCCACGAAATGGCGGAACACCTCCTCGCGAAATTCGCCTTGCGCCAGGTGCGAGCTCGAGCTGCGCAAATTCATCCTGCCCGAGACGCGCTTCGTCGCGGTGCGGATCGTGCGCTTGAAGACGCTTCGCTCTGCGAAGCGCGGGGGTTGGGTTCGATCGGGCTTAAGGTGCCGCTACGTTCACAGCCGCGTTTCGCAGAGCGAAACGTCTACAGTGCCGTCGGGGATCAGCAACAAATTCGCTTTTCCCGACGCCATCCCTAACTTCCACGCGTGCAAAAAACCAACCTCGTGCACGACCAGCCTGAGGCTGGCTGGGAAACCCTCGGCAGCGAAACCCATTTCACCACCCCGCACCTCACCGTCGCGACCGACGAAGTGCGCACCCCGTCGCAATCCGCGCGCAAATGGTCGGTCGTCCATCGCAAGCCCGCCGTCGTCATCGCCCCCCTCACCCGCGAGGGAAAATTCGTTCTCATCCGCGAGGAGCGCATCCCCATCCGGGCCGCCATCTGGGCCATGCCCGCGGGGCAGATCGACGAAAACCTCGAGCCCGATGAAGCCGCCGTCCGCGAAGTGGCCGCGCGCGAGTTGCGCGAGGAGACCGGCTACGAACTGGAGCCCGGCGCCGAAATGACTTCGTTAGGCCATTTCTTCTCCTCGCCCGGAATGACCGACGAACATTGCTACCTCTTCCTCGCCCGCCCCGTCCGCAAATCCGCCGCCGGCGCGCAGCACGACGAAACCGAAGCGATTGTTGACTGCCGCGAGTTTGGCGCCGATGTCGTCCGCCAGATGATCGCCGACGGCGAAATCCAAGACTCCAACACGCTCAGCACCTGGGCCCGCCTCGTCGCGACCGGCGAGATTTTTCCCTGATCACGATGGGCCTGCGCGACGTTTTTTCCTTCCGCGATCCGCCGGATAGCGAGACCTCGAAACCGTTCCTCGAACATCTCGAGGACCTGCGCTGGACGATCGTGAAAATGGCCGGCGTCCTCATCGTCGCCATGTTTCTCTGCTTCGCCTTCCGGCAAAAGCTCGTCCTGATTTTGCAGCGGCCGTTGAGCGAAGTCGGCGGCCAGGTCGGCACCTTGCGCGCGCTCGGCATCACCGACTCGATCACGATCTCGTTTCACCTCGCCTTCTACGCCGGGATCGTTCTCTCCTTTCCGCTCCTGCTCTATTTCCTCGCCCAGTTCGTCCTCCCCGCCCTCACCGCGATCGAGAAACGCTTTCTCTTTCCCGCCATCTTCGTCAGCTTCGCCCTTTTCCTCATCGGCGTGGCCACCTGCTACTACTGGCTCCTGCCGAAAACGATTCTCTTTTTCTTCCACGACACCCAGTCGCTCGGCTGGGAGCCGATGTGGACCGTGCAGCAATATTATTCCTTCGTCACCCGCTTCGTCCTCGGCTTCGGGCTCGCGTTTGAATTGCCCGTCGTCGTCCTCGCGCTGGTGAAATTTGGCCTGCTCACCTACGAATTCATGGCCCGCACCCGGCCCTACGCCATCGTGCTCATCTTCATCCTCGCCGCCATCATTTCGCCCACGCCCGACGTCCTCACCCTCATCGCGATGAGCCTGCCGATGTGCCTCCTTTACGAGAGCTGCATCTGGATCGCCTGGTTCATGCAGCGCAAAGCCGCCCGCGACGCCGCCGCCTAACGAGTGGATACCCTGGTCGCCTACGAACTGATCTTCCGCGTCTTCGCCTTTCTTCTCGGCGCGGCCGTCGGCTCGTTTCTGAACGTCTGCATCTACCGCCTGCCGCGCGATCTTTCGGTCAACGAACCGCGCCGTTCCTTCTGCCCTTCCTGCAAAAAAGCGATCCCCTGGCACCAGAATGTGCCCCTCTTTAGCTGGCTCGCGCTGCGCGGGAAATGCGCCAACTGCGGGAGCCGGATCGCCTTTCGCTATTTCGCGGTCGAGCTCCTCACCGCGCTCCTTTTCCTTGCCGTCTGGCTCGTCTTCCCGTGGCAGATCGCGCTCGTTTACTGGGTCTTCGTCGCGCTCCTCATCGCCGCCACCTTCATCGATTTCGAGCACTTCATTATCCCCGATGAGATCACCATCGGCGGCACCGTTGCGGGCGTCCTCGCCAGCCTCGCCCTGCCCGCGCTCATGGGCGAAGTGTCGCGGCTCCGGGCGTTCGGCTGGTCGCTCGGCGCGGCCGCGCTCGGCTACGGCCTGCTCTGGCTCGTGCTGGAAGGCGGAAAGCTCGCCTTCGGCAAACGAAAAGTCCGGCTCGAAGCGCCGACCCCCTTCAGCTGGGTGCGGCAAAATGACGACGCCGAGTTCGTCGTCGGCGAAGAGCGCGAACTCTGGAGCGACCATTTCGCCCGCGAAAGCGACAAGATGCTCCTGCATTGCGACCAGGCCGAAGTCGACGGCCGCCCATTCGGCAACACCATCCTGCAATTCCACTACAACCGGCTCACCATCGGGGAAGAAACCTTCCAGCTCGACACCGTCGACCGCATCGCCGGCATCGTGCGCGAGCTGCAAATCCCGCGCGAAGCGATGGGCCGCGGCGACCTGAAATTCCTCGCCGCGATCGGCGCCTTTCTCGGCTGGCAGGCGGTCTTGTGCGCCATCTTCGCCGGCTCGCTCCTCGGCTCGCTCGTCGGCCTCACCAGCATGATCGTCGGCAAGCGCGAATGGTCGGGCAAGATCCCCTTCGGCCCCTATCTGGCGCTCGGCGCATTGATCTGGATGTTCTTCGGGGACGATCTGCTCGGTTGGTACGTCGGTTTGCTCTCCAGGTAGCAGGTTAAAAAGCCGCTTATTTGAGATTGGGGTTCGGCGAATGCCAGGGCCGGGCGGCGCTTCCAAGGGACCGCCGTTCAAGGAACCAATACGTCACCGGTATCCGAAAGATTATCATGAGCACGGCTGAGAAACCGTCTGACCAGAAACCCCCGAAGCAAAAGCACAAGGTGGTTTCGCGCGACGAGTGGCTTGCAGCCCGGCTCGATCTGCTCAAGGCGGAGAAGGAGCTGACGCGGCGCAGCGACGAGCTGGCCCAGCGCCGGCAAGAGCTGCCGTGGGTTCGGATCGACAAGGATTACCACTTCGACACCGATGACGGCCCCGCCTCGCTCAAGGACCTCTTCAAAGGGCGCTCGCAGCTTCTCATCTACCATTTCATGTTCGGTCCCGACTACACCGCGGGATGTCCATCCTGCTCCGCCATCGCGGACGGGTTCGATGGCTCCGTCGTCCACCTGGCAAACCACGATGTCATGCTTTGGGCGGTCTCACGCGCGCCCCTCGCCCAGCTGCAACCCTACAGGCAGCGGATGGGATGGACTTTCCCCTGGGCGTCATCGTTCGAGAGCGACTTCAACTTCGACTTCCACGCCTCCTTCACCGAGGAGCAACAGCGCGAGGGCACCGTCGAATACAATTACCGGCGCGAGCCGGCCATGCCGGAGCGCGGGATCGGCGACGCACTGACGAAAGGCGGCGAAGGTCCCGTCGCCGAGATCGCAGCCGCGGCTGGCACCGATGTGGCCACCTACACCCGCGAAAGGCCGGGCATGAGCGCGTTCGCGCTCGAGGATGGCGTCATCTACCACACCTATTCCACGTATTCGCGCGGATTGGACGGCCTCTGGGGCATGTATCCATGGCTCGACCGCGCCCCACGCGGGCGGAACGAGACGGGCATCTGGTTCCGGCGCCACGATGAGTATGGACCGCTTTCCCGGGACGCCGGCTCGTGTTGCCAGAACGACCGCGATAGTTAACCATGCGCTGAGCGAGGGTTCGTTTCGCCTCGTGCCCGTCCCCTACAAAATTGTGAGCAGAAGTAGCGCATGCGAAAGGAAGAAGTACAAAAATAAAGCACAAAAACTAAGGAATTATACACAAAAGAGATATCAGCAAAAAAGATATGGTAGAAAGCATTAGGAAAGAAATCCTGGCACAGCCGATAAAGGACAAGCTCAAAGTGAAAGCTAAAGACAATCATCTAAAAACTAAAAAAGAAAAAAAAAAAAAAATGAAAACCCCGAAAGAACACCAACCGAGAGAAAAAAATAAAGTAGTAACGAAATAAAAAATAGAGAAAAACACCGCAGAGACCTAGCCGCCAAAAGGTGCCGCGACTTTGCCCGTAAGCACATTGACGTAACCCCATGAGCAAGGCACCCTAACTTCGTCCTGAGCTGAAACAGGCCATGCGCCAGTGATGATAGTCGCTGCGCAAGAGAGCAGAGCCGCAGACAGAGCGCAGATCCGGTATAGGTGCTTAAGTAGTTTAATACGCATGGAGAGATCAAGCAACTAAGGCAAGAATACACAACGCTTTTTTTATAACTGCAAATATAATATCAAATCCTCGTTCCCGAAGTCTGCACTTGGGAACGCTCCTCTCTTCGAAGCTGAGCTTCGCCATTGTGCGCGATGCGGGACGGACGCGCCAAGGTGGCAATGCAACTGCCGGGAAGTCGCCGGGCGCGGCGCGCTGATCTGGATGTTCTTCGGCGACGATCTGCTCGGTTGGTACGTCGGTTTGCTCGCGCCGTAGGGCGCCGCGGCTACTTCTTCAGGTCCTTCTCAAACTGTTCCCCGAGCGCCTGGAATTTTTGCATCATCGGACCCATCCGAGCCTGCATGAGGGTGCTGGCTTTTTGCATGCTGAGCGGGATTTTTTCCACCATCGCCTTTCCAGCCGGCGAACTGTAGAAGGTGATAATACTGTTCACTTCCTCCTGGGTAAAAGTCTCGCGGTAGACCTGCACGTAAATGTCTTTCATCTTCGCGTAGGAGAGTTCGTCCTTCATCATCGCGGCGAGTTTCTTCTGGAACTCCGCGACCTTCGCTTTCTGCGCCTCGGTCGCGTTTTTTCCCTCGAGGGATCGTTGCAGGCCCTGCTCCATCCCGGTGCGCATGCTGGTGTCCACCTGGGTCAGCATCTGATCGATCATTTCTTTGACGTGCATCACGTTCATCATTTGTTCGACCGATTGATCGGAGGGAGGCGCCGCGGGAGCTGTCACCGCAGCCAGGAGGAGAGTGAAAACGACGAGATAATTCTTCATTCGGGAAGAGCTATCAGAACGAGTCGTGCATGGCTGCATAAATCTGATCAACCGCCAAACAGCCCGCGGAACCCTGGAGGGAAGCGCAAAGCTGCCCGCCGCGGCGGGTCGCTTCCGCCGGGTAGCGCATCTCTTTCCCGTGCCGCCATCTCCACCCCCCGGCACCGACTAAGCGGTGCCCTCCAGGAGACGAAGAAATGGGGTCGGTCCGCGAAGAAATGGGGTCGGTCCGTGCTTGTTGCCTTCGAAAAGCAAAACAGCCGGGCTCCTTTCGGAACCCGGCTGCGGTTAATTGCTTAAGTTAGCGTGTAAGCGCGGGACTTAGTAGTCCATCCCGCCCATGCCGCCCATTCCACCCATGCCGCCGCCCGGCATTCCGCCGCCGGCACCACCCTTATCCTTCTCAGGACATTCGGTGATGATGGCTTCGGTGGTGAGGAGGAGGCCGGAGATCGAAGCCGCGTTCTGCAACGCGCTCCGTGTCACCTTGGTCGGGTCAACGACGCCGGCTTTCACCAGGTCGGTGTATTCGCCCGTGGCGACGTTGTAGCCTTCGTTGCCTTTGCGCTTCTTCACTTCCTGCACGATGAGCGCGCCTTCCTGCCCGGCGTTATCGGCCAGGGTGCGGAGCGGCTCTTCGATCGCGCGGCGAATGATCGCCATGCCGACTGCCTCGTCGCCTTCGAGCTTGAGGTTGTCGAGCGCACGCTGCGCACGGATGAGTGCGACGCCGCCCCCGGGGACGATGCCTTCCTCGACCGCGGCGCGAGTCGCATGCAACGCGTCTTCCACGCGCGCTTTCTTTTCTTTCATCTCTGTCTCAGTCGCGGCGCCGACATTGATGACGGCTACGCCACCGGCGAGCTTCGCGAGACGCTCCTGGAGCTTCTCACGGTCGTAATCGGAGGTGGTCTCCTCGATCTGGCGACGGATCTGGGCGACGCGGCCCTGGATGTCCTTCTGCTTGCCTTCGCCTTCCACGA
>CAVUGD010000038.1:0-98067 GCA_963740715.1 uncultured Verrucomicrobiae bacterium
CCACCACCACCAGGCGCGTCATGTAGAACGCGGTGAGCAGCGCGGTGAATGCGGCGAGCGCGAAAATCGGCAGGCTGCGTTCATAGGCGAGCGCGAGGATCGCGTCCTTGCTGAAGAAGCCGCTGAAACCGGGGAAGCCGATAAGCGCGAGCGTGCCGACCGCGAAAGTGAGGAACGTGATCGGCAGGCGCTTGGCCAGGCCGCCCATCCGCCAGATGTCCTGCTCGTGATGCAGCATGTAGATGATCGAGCCGGAGCCGAGGAAGAGGAGCGCCTTGAAAGCCGCGTGGGTGAAAAGATGGAACATCGCCGCCTGTCCCGACGCGAGCCCGACCGCCATCACCATGTAGCCGAGCTGCGAGAGCGTGGAGTAGGCGAGGATGCGCTTGATGTCGTTCTGCTGCGTCGCCATCAGCGCCGCGAGCACCGCGGTGATCGTGCCGATCCAGGCGATGACATGCAGCGCGCCTAACGACGCATCGATCAGGAACCCGACCCGGACGAGCATGTAAACACCCGCCGCCACCATCGTCGCGGCATGGATGAGCGCGGAGACCGGGGTCGGGCCTTCCATCGCGTCCGGCAACCAGACGTGGAGCGGGAATTGCGCCGATTTTCCGACCGCGCCGCAAAAGACGAAAAGCGCCGCGGCCGTGAGGATAGGCCGGATGCCCGGTGAACTTCGACATGCCCGCGGCGATGTCGCTGAAGACGAGCGAACCGGTCGCGGCCCAGACCATGAGGATGCCGAGCATGAAACCGAAGTCGCCGAGCCGATTGGTGATGAACGCTTTCTTCGCCGCCTCGGCCGCGCTCGGCCGCTCGAACCAATGGCCGATGAGCAGATAGGAACTGACCCCGACCAGCTCCCAGAAGATGAACATCATCACGAAATTGTTCGCGAGCACGATCCCGAGCATGGAGAACATGAAGAGCGAGAGCCCGGCGAAGTAGCGCGACTTGCCCTCGTCCGTGCCCATGTAGCCTAACGAGTAGATATGGATGAGCGCGCCGACGCCCGTGACCATGAAAAGCATCGAGCGGCTGAGCGGATCGAGGGTCAGCCCGAGCGGAATGGAGAAGGCCGGTCCGAGATTGATCCAGGAGAGAGAAGGCGCGCCGGAGGTTTGCTGGAAAAAGATGATGGCCGCGCAGACAAAACTGCCGAGCACCGCCCCGACCGAAATGAAGGCGCTCAGCGTCCGCAGCGGTCGCGTCGCGCTCATGATGACGAACGCGGAAACCAGCGGCAGAAGGAGTGCGATCCAGGGCAGCGTCGAAGTCATCGCGACCCTTCCCTTGTCATCCCGATCCGGCGAAGCGCGGAGAGGGACCCCTCAGATGCAAGTTGCGTTCTCTTGGATAAAGGGAGCACGGATTGTAAAAGGGAGGTCCCTCCCCGTCCTCCGGCGGCTCGGGATGACAAGTCTGGAGGGGGCTCAGGATAGGTTCCAAATTTCATCGTGGGCTCAAAACTTCAGGCTGTTGATGTCCTCGACGTGCGTCGTGCGCCGCGCGCGGTAGAGCGCGACGATGATCGCGAGGCCGACCGCGACCTCGGCCGCGGCCACGGTGATGATGAAGAAAACGAAGACCTGCCCGTGATAGTTCGGCAGGCCGGCCGCGTCGACCCGGAACCGGGAAAAGGCGACGAGCGAAAGATTGGCCGCGTTCAGCATCAGCTCGAGCGACATGAAAATGATGATGATGTTTCGCCGCAGGAGCACGCCGGCAAAGCCGAGGGTGAAGAGCAGTCCGCTCACGAAAAGATAATGGCCGAGCGTCACCATCGTCAGCGCAGCTCCCGTTTGCTCAGCACGATCACGCCGATGGTCGCGACCAGGATGAGCACGCCGATGATTTGGAACGGCAGGTTGTAATTTCCGAAGAGAAGCAGGCCGACGCTATGCACGTCGTCGTGCGGAGTGGCCGGCAGCGCCGGGAAGGGCAGCTTCGCCTGCCGCAGATGTCCGATGACGAGATAAAGCTGACCGAAAAAAATGACCGCCACCGCCACGCCGCCGGCGAAGGCGACAAAGTTGGTTTTGCGCCGCTCTTCCGCCCGCAGATCGAGCAGCATGATGATGAAAAGGAAAAGCACCATGACCGCGCCGGCGTAGACCAGCACCTGGATGATCCCGATGAAAAACGCGTCGAGCGACATGAAGAGCGCGGCCAGCCCGAGAAAGGAAACGACCAGGCTGAGCGCGCTCGCCACCGGGTTGCGGTTGATGATGACCGCGGCGCCGAAGACGAGCATGAGCGCGGAAGCGGTCCAGAAGAAGAAAGGCGACATAATCGTTAGGCGCGCTCGCCGAATTGTCATCCTGAGCCGCGCAGACGGCGAAGGACCTCTCAAGCCAGCGCGGACGTCGGCATTGCTGTCGAACATCGCACGTTGCTTGCGAGGTCCCTCTCCGCGCTTCGCCGGTCGGGATGACAAACGGTTATTTCTTCTCGTTCCATTTCAAAACCAAACCGTGCATGACGCCGCCGATCTCGATCAGCTTCTCTTTGTTGTGCACCATCTCCTCCCGGGTGTAGCCGGTGATGGCGTAATCTTTGCGCAGGAAAATCGCCTGTTCCGGGCAGACCTCTTCGCACATCCCGCAGTAGATGCAGCGGATCATGTCGATGTCGAATTCCTCGGGATATTTCTCGACCTTGGCAAAGCGGTTGCCTAACGGAATCTCGCCCGGCACGATCTTGATCGCGCGCGGCGGGCAGATGAATTCGCAGAGCTGGCAGGCGACGCAGCGGACGCGGTCTTTCTCGTCTTTCACCAGCGCCGGCGCGCCGCGGTAATGGTCGGGCATCTGGCTGTCCCATTTCTGCTCCGGGTATTGCATCGTCACCTTCGTCCGGCCGAGGAGCATGTTCTTGAGATGGCGAAAGGTGATCGCCATGCCGCCGATGATCGAAGGCAGGTAAACCTTCTCGGACCAGGTCAGATTTGGGCGTTTGACGGTGATGCCATGGAATAGACAGGATTCGGATTGTCGGATCGGAACGAGCGTCCTCGTCCGATCCTGAAATCCTGAATCCTATCATTTCGGCAGGTAGGCGATGATGATCGCGGCGATGAAAATATTGACGAGCGCGATCTCGAAAAAGAAGACCCAGCCGAGCCGCATCAGCTGATCGTAACGAAAACGCGGCAGGGTCCAGCGGACCCAGATGAAGACGAGCAGCAGGACGGAGACCTTGCCGAAGAAGGCGAAGATATTGAAGAGCCCGCCGAGACGCCGCGCCAGCCGCCTAACGAGCCGTCGATCAGGAGCCAGTGAAAGCCGTGGGCCTGATCCCACCACGGCAGCGGCAGATGCCAGCCGCCGAGGAAGAGGGTCACGATGATGGCCGAGCCGGTGATCATGGCGGCGTATTCGCCGAGGAAGAAGAGGGCGAATTTCATCGAGCCGTATTCGGTGTGATAACCGCCGACCAGCTCCGTTTCGGCTTCCGGCAGATCAAAGGGGAGGCGATTGGTTTCGGCGAAGATCGCGATCGTGAAGACGACAAACGAAATGAACATCGGGATGGCGAGGAGCCATTTCCAGCCGTCGGTCCAGTGGCCGATGAAGGGCGCGATCATCCAGCCATTCTCGATCTGGTAGTGCACGATGCTGGTCAGGCGGAGCTGGCCGACGAGGAGGAAAATCGGGATGACGGCCAGGCCTAACGACAGCTCGTAGGAGATCATCTGCGAGGTCGAACGAACCCCGCCGAGGAAAGGGTATTTGGAATTCGAAGACCAGCCGGCGATGACGATGCCGTAGACGCCTAACGACGCGATGGCGAAGACGTAGAGGACGCCGACGTTGATGTCGGCGATCACCATCGGGACGCCGAAGAGCGTGCTCCCGAAGGGCACGACCGCGATCGTCATGATGGCCGGCACCATCGCGAGGCAGGGCGCGAGCCAGTAGTAGAATTTGTTCACGTGCGCCGGGGTGAAATCCTCTTTCAGGATGAACTTCATCGCGTCGGCGATCGGCTGGAAAAGGCCGGCGGGCCCGACCCGGTTCGGCCCGAGCCGATCCTGGATGAGCGCGCTGACCCGGCGTTCCGCGTAGACGGTGTAGGAGACCATCGGGAGGATGACGAGAAACGATCCCGAGATTTCAGGGAGGTGAGGATGAGGAACGTCATTTCAGTTGGCGCGAGGTTTCCTCCGGGGACGCACGCGACTCGCGTGCCGTTTCCGGCGACTCGCCGGAAACAGGGTGGGTTAGCGAAACTGGACGGGTCCTGGCAAAGAAAATCGTACGTCGAAGATCCGTTCGGCGAGTCGCCGAACGGAGCACGCGAGTCGCGTGCGCTCCCCGGAGCTATCGCCACGATCGTTAGCCACTCATTGCGGGTGTTTCTCCTTTTCGCGTTCGCGCACTTTTTCTTCGGCCGGCTCGCCCGGCGGATTGGGCGATTGGTCGGTTTCCATCACCTGCACGCCGAGATCGCTGATCCGGCTCAAGGTCTGGCCGGCGAATTGCGGGACCGCTTCGCTCATTTGCCGGAAGATGTCCTCGATCGTGTAGATGCCGTTGCCGCCGTCCAGCGCCTGGATGAGGTCGCGCAGAATCTCCCAGTCATCGCGCGCCTGGCCCGGGCCGCGGACGGCGCGATTGAGCCGTTGCAGGCGGCCTTTGCCGTTGATCATCGAACCGCGCTTCTCGGCGAAGCCTAACGACGGCAGGACGGCGCTGGCGAAGCCGGTGGCTTCGTTCGAGAGGATGTCCATCACGACATAAACCGGCAGCCGTTCCAGAAAATCGGTCGAGATCCCGCAGCGCACCGGATTTTCGCCTAACGAGATGAGAGCTTTGATCTGGCCGGACCAGATCGCTTCCTTGATCTGGGTCAAAGCATTGCCGGATTCGGAAGCGACGCCGAGGAGGCGGGCGCCGTTGGTGTTGGGATTGCGATCTTCGCTCAGGAGGATGTCGTCGCCGGGGCCGGTTCGCGGGACGATGTCGATGAGGGTCGTGCCTAACAATTTCGCGAGGCGCGCGGCGAGCCAGAGCTCTTCGTTCGTCATCCGGCCGGAGGCGAGGATGGCGGTTTGCCAGCCGATGTAGGGCTTCAACTGCGCCGCGACCCTCTCGATCGCGTGTTTCCAGGTCGCGGGCTGGAGCTTGTTTTCCTCGCGCACGAGCGGCTCGAGGAGACGGCGCTCGCTTTGCAGGTAATCGAAATTGAGCCGGCCGTAGTCGCACATCCAGCAGGAGTTGACGGCGTCGTTCTCGCGCGGGGTCTGGCGATAGATGACGCCTTCGCGCGTGCCGATGAGGGTGTTGCATCCGGTCGCGCAGCTCGTGCAAAAGCTTTTCGTTTCCTTCAAGAACCAGACCCGCATCTTGAAACGAAAATCCGCCGAGGTGAGCGCGCCGACCGGGCAGATGTCGACCGTGTTGAGCGAATAATTGTTCTCCAGCCGCTTGCCCGGATGCGCGGTCAGGACGGTGTGGCTGCCGCGATCGATGAAGCCGAGGACGTCGTCGTTCGCGATCTCTTTCGAGAAGCGAATGCAGCGCGAGCAGAGGATGCAGCGCTCGTCGTCGAGCGTGACGCGCGGGCCGAGCTCGACGTTTTTCGGCTTCTTCACTTTGTTCTCGAGGAAGCGCGAATCCTGGCGGCCGTACTCGACGCTGAATTCCTGGAGCCGGCATTCGCCCGCCTGGTCGCAGATCGGGCAATCGAGCGGGTGATTGATGAGGAGAAATTCCATCACCCCGCGGCGGCATTCCTCGACCAGCGGCGAATGGGTGCGCACGCCGAGGCCTTCGGAGACATCGCTCGCGCAGCAGATCTGCGGACGCGGCATCCAGTTGATCTCCGGTTTGCCATCGTCGTCGAGGACCGGTTTGCGGTCGGGGCCCATTTTCGGCATGCCCATTTCGATCAGGCACATCCGGCAGTTGCCGGGGGAGGAGAGCTTCTTGTGATAGCAATAGCGCGGCACGTAGCTGCCGGCCTGCTCGCAGGCTTCGATCAGGCGGGTGCCTTTGGGGAACTGATGCCAGACGCCGTTGACCTGGACGTTTACCATCTGCGGATTGAGTCTCGTATCAGGCATGAAATCTGGAAGCCAGGAAACCAGGAAGTTTAGAGGACTGATGTCCTCCGCGTCGTTGGGATGGTATTCGCGGCCGACTCGCTTCATCACGAGTGGCGATCCGGCAAAGTTTAGAAGCAGAGCCGTCCTGCAGACCGAGCGCTTTCAGATACGACTCGCACAATCGCGAAATGAATGTTCTCCAGAGCTGCTGATCGCTTTCAATTCGACGACGATCTGCGATCTTCGACCAGAAGATCGAGACGATGCTCGCCAATCTGATGATCCCGATAAAAAACGGGCACTGGTTTTTGGCGCTACGAAGGTGCAGCCCGAGCAGACGCTAACTCGACGCGAGAGCGCTTCTTCGTAAATCGATTCGAGAAATCCAGGCCCGAGTTCGCGATGGACGCGAATCGCCGCGCCAATGATCGCGCTGCGGTTACCGCGCGATTTCCCAATTCTTTTCCTGGCTTCCTGGCTTTCCAGATTCATTCAGATAGTTCCGGCGGCGCCGGCTTTTTCCCAGCCGGGATCGTGGGCGAGGGGGACGGTTGGGATTTCGGTTTCGCTGATCAGTTCTTCCGGCGTGTATTCCGGCGGCAGCGGCGGCGGGACCGGCTTCTGCGCGCGGTCGGCGAATTCGTCCGGGAATTTTTCCAGGAAACTTTGGGTCGGCCAGGCGCAGGCTTCGCCAAAGGCGCAGATGGTGCGGCCGGCGATGTTGTCGGCCACGTTTTTGAGGGTGGCCGGATCCTGCGTGACGCCGCCGCCTTCCAGCATGCGCTGGGTGATTTTCTTCATCCAGAGCGAGCCTTCGCGGCAGGGCGTGCACTGGCCGCAGCTCTCGTGCGCGTAAAATTCGTTGATGTTGTTCAGCGTCCAGACCATGTCGCGCGAATCGTCCAGGACGATGACGCCGCCGGAGCCGGCCATCGAGCCGGCCGCGGCCAGGGAATCGAAATCCATCGGGATTTCGTCGAGCGAAACTTCGCGGTCCTTGAGTTTGAAGGTGTCGCCCGCGCGCAAGACTTTGGCCGAGCTGCCGCCGGGAATGACCGCTTTGATTTTGCGGCCGGGCTTCGGTCCGCCGGCCATCTCGTTGATCACCTGGCCCATGGTGAGGGCGCCGACTTCGATCTCGAAATAGCCCGGCCTAACGACGTCGCCGCTGACGCAGACGATGCGGGTGCCGGTATTGTTAGGCCGGCCGATCCGGGCGTATTCCGCGCCGCCCATCGCGATGATGTGCTTCACGTGGCAGAGGGTCTCGACGTTGTTCACGATCGTCGGGCACATGTAGAGCCCGAGGACGGCGGGGAAATAAGGCGGCTTGATCCGCGGATAGGCGCGCTTGCCTTCGAGCGATTCGATCAGGCCGGTTTCTTCGCCGCAGATGTAGGCGCCGGCGCCGCGGTGGATGTAAATCTCGACGTCGAAACCGAGTGCCGAGCATGTTGTTGCCGAGGAAATTTTGCGCGCGCGCTTCTTCGATCGCGCGCTCGAGGATTTTCGCGCCTTCGGGAAATTCACCGCGGATGTAGATGTAGGCGGTGTGAACGTTGAGCGCGAAACAGCTGATCAACATGCCCTCGATCAGCTGATGCGGATCCTGATGAATGATGTAGCGATCCTTGAACGTGCCGGGCTCGGATTCGTCGGCGTTGCAGATGAGGTAGACCGGCTTTTGCTCGTCCGGCTTGATGAAGCTCCACTTCACGCCGCAGGGGAAACCGGCGCCGCCGCGGCCGCGCAGGCCGGAGGTCTTGACCTCGTTCACGATCTCGGTGCGGGTCATCTTGACCGCGGCCTTGAGATCTTCGTAGCCGCCGTTCTTCAGGTAGCAGTCGATGTCGGTCGTGTAGCCTTCGCGCCCGATGTTTTTGAAAATGAGGCGGTGTTCGAGCGGATGGGGCGGAGCGAGAATGATGACAAGTTTTGCGACGTGAATCGGAGGTCGACGCAGATGCGAGAAGTTCGGCTGCGCAGTTCCGGCGCGACGTTTTCGTGCAGCTCGTCGTCCACCATGCAGACCGGCGCGGTGCCGCAACTGGCGAGGCATTCGACAAACTCGATGCTGTATTCGCCATCCGGACTGACCGAGACCGGGTTGTGCATCCCGGCGCCCTGATGATGGCGATCGATTTTCGTTAGGCTGGCCAGGTTTTCCATCAGCGGATAAGCCCCGGCCATCGCGCAACTGAGGGTGCGGCAAACCCGGATGTGTTTCCGCCCGGCCGGCGCCTGGCGGAACATCGGGTAGAAGGTGACCAGCTCGAGAATGTTGATCGGCTCGAGCCCGAGCTTGGCCGCGATCCAGGTGATCGCCCTCGTCGCTGATGAAGCCGAAATGTTCCTGCCAAAGATGGAGGAGCGGGAGCGAGGCGCTCCGTTTCTGCTCGGCCGGGTAATGGCCGATCGCTTCATCCATTTCGCGTTCCAGTTCGGCCGGAACGCTGGTCGTCATCGTCGCCTCCACAGATGACGGCTAGTCGTGAAGGTTGCTCTCTTTCGACGAGACCTTGTCGTTGAAGAAGACGATCGTGACCGACTCGCCGCCCTGCTCGTAAACGTAAGTCACTTTCTTCGTGACCAGCAGGTTGGTGCTGTCGACCGAGGTGGGCGGGCCGAGAATCGACTCGACCTGTTTGCGGCTCATCCCGTCGGAAACTTCGTCCACGTTCGCTCTCGTCAGGCGTTTGCCGCGGCAGCCGGTGAAGACGAGGGCGACCGCCACGCAGCAGGCTGAGCCAGCGCCAGGATTTCGCATGCATCTTCATCTCCATGAAATCGCGGCTCGCTTAGGGCTCGCGTCCCAGGTTGGTGTCCTTGCTGTCCACTTCGTCATTCTTGAAAGTGATCATGGCGAACTTCGCCCCGTCCTCGTAGCGGTAGGTCGTCTTCTTGAAAATGACCATGTCCTTCGTCTCCGCCTTGGTCGGGCGGGCCGAGGATGGTTTCGACCTGCGCCTTCGACATCCCGAGGGTGATCTGGTCGTAGTTCGCGCTGGTCAACTTGGAGCCGGAAAGCGCGTCCCGGTTGCACGCGCCTAACGACAGGAGCGCGAGCGCGGCGAAGAGGAGTCCGAGGAGCTGGGTTTTGTTTTTCATAAGGCTTTTCATCTGTCGCATTCTCCCATGACGAAGTCCAGACTGCCGAGGATGGCGACGACGTCGCTCATCATGCTGCCGGGCAGGAGCTCGGGCAAGATGCTCAGGTTCACGAAGGAAGGGGCGCGGATCTTCAGCCGATGCGGCACGCCGCCGCCCTTGCTGTTGATGTAAAAGCCGAGCTCGCCCTTCGGATTTTCGGCCGCGAAATAGACTTCGCCCGGGGGCGCGTCGAGGCCTTCGGTCACGACGATGAAATGGTGAATCAGCTCCTCCATTTTCGTCATCACGCGCGCCTTGGGCGGGAGCATGTTTTTCCAATCGACGACGTTGATCGGGCCGGCCGGAAGTTTGTCGATCACCTGCCGGAGAATGCGCACGCTTTGCCGCATCTCCTCGATCCGCACCAGGTAACGATCGTAGCAATCGCCCGCGCTCCCGACCGCGACTTCGAAATCATATTTCTCGTAATCGAGATACGGATGCGCGCGCCGCAGATCGTGCTCGACTCCGCTGCCGCGAAGATTCGGGCCGGAGAGGGCGTAGGCGATGGCGCGATCTTTCGTGATCACGCCGACGTCGCGGGTGCGATCGACGAAGATGCGATTGCGGGTCAGGAGATTGTCGATCTCGTCGAGCTGCGGGATGAAGCCGTCGAGAAAAGTCTCGAGCTGCGGGATGAACGTCTCCGGCAGATCGCGAATCTGCCCGCCGACCCGGGTGTAGGAAGTGGTGAAGCGCGCGCCGGTCAGGAGCTCGAACAAATTATAGAGCTTCTCGCGCTCGGTGAAGGTGTAGAGGAAAACCGTCATCGCCCCGAGATCGAGCGCCATCGCGCCCAGGCCTAGCAAATGGGCGGAGATGCGCGCCGTTTCGCAGCAGATGACCCGGATCGCTTTCCCGCGCGGCGGAAGTTCCCAGCCCATCAGTTTCTCGACCGCGAGCGCGTAGGCGACGTTGTTCGCGAGCGGGCGCGAGATAATCGAGCCGGTCCGTGTAGGGGACGAACTGGTTGTATTGCATGTTCTCCGCGATTTTTTCGTCGCCGCGATGCAGGTAGCCGACATCGGGCGTCGCCTTGGTCACCAGCTCGCCGTCGAGTTCCAGGACGAGCCGCAGCACGCCGTGGGTCGCGGGATGCGACGGCCCCATGTTGAGGACCATCTTTTCGCCGAAATCATCGCCGCCAGCCGCGGCGCCTCCGCCTGCATGGTGCGGGCGAGGGGATCGGGCGCTTCGATTTCGCGGGTGGTGTCGGGCATGGCGGAGGTTAATGCTCGCAACGCCGCCTCATCGCGCAAGTGGGAAAGTCGGAGATCTCTCACAATGTCTCCGATCTTTGCGGCGCCGGTCCCTCTGCACTGATTCGAGATTGAATCTGACGCAACGCCGCGCATGATCGGGAGCAGGATGAGAAAAATCGCACTTCTTTTCGCCGGTCAGGGCGCGCAGACCGTCGGGATGGGGCAGGATCTGGCGAAGGAATTCACCGAGGCGGCGGATTTGTTTCAGCGCGCGGACGAAGTGCTCGGCCGCAAGTTGAGCGAGATCGCCTGGCACGGGCCGATCGAGGAACTGACCCGCACTTCGAACTGCCAGCCCGCGCTTTACGTGCACGGGCTGGCCTGTCTCAGCGTCTTGCGCGAGATCGCGGGCGAGTTGCCGATCACGGCCGCGGCCGGCTTGTCGTTAGGCGAATGGACCGCGCACGCCGCGGCCGGCACGTTTTCGTTTGAAGAGGGACTGCGCCTGGTCGAGCAGCGCGGGCGTTTCATGGAAGCGGCCTGCGAAGCGACTTCCGGCGCGATGGCGGCGATGATCGGCGGCGACGAAGCCGCGGTCCGCGGGCTGGCGGCGGCGGCCGATGTCGATGTCGCGAATTTGAATTCGCCCGGCCAAATCGTGGTCTCGGGAGAGCGGGCGAAAGTCGAAACCGCGGTCGGTTTGGCGAAGGAACATGGCATCCGGCGGGCGACGCTCCTGAACGTGGCCGGCGCCTATCATTCCCGTTTAATGGAAAGCGCTTACATCAAAGTGGGCGAATCACTTAAAGACGTTGTTTTGCAAAAACCGTCCTTTCCCGTGATCAGCAATGTGAACGGCAAGCAGGTGGAATCGGCCGATGAAATCCGCCATACCTTGCAGGCTCAGGTGACCGGCACGGTCCGCTGGACCGACTGCATGGAGCGGATGCTGGAGATGGGTTGCGATCTTTTTCTCGAGCTCGGTCCGGGCGGCGTCCTGGCCGGCTTGCTCCAGCGGACGCGCAAAGGGACCGAAGTCCTCAGCGTGAGCGACGTCGCGTCGCTGCAGAGTTGCGTGGAAAAACTGCGCGACCTGGATTTTTGCAAGCAGGTTTAAATGACCGGATCATGTTCCGGACAAAGGCCGTCCCGACTTGCACTAACGATTACTTCTGGTAAGACCGGGATTCCCAAAATGAACTTGCCGCCTCTGACTTCGCGTTCCCGCGTGATGCTTTTCGCCCCGCATCCGGATGACGAATCTCTCGCCACCGGCGTTTTCCTGCAGCGCGCCATCGCGGCGGGCGCGGCGGTGCGGGTCGTTTATGCGACCGATGGCGAACGCAATTGCTGGCCGCAACGCGTCCTCGAAGGCAAGGTGCGGATCCGCGAAAACGATCGCCGGCGCTGGGGGGCGCGGCGCCAGACGGAGGCGCTGGCGGCCTTGCGAACTCTCGGGGTGGAAGCGGAAAACGTCGAGTTTCTTTCCCTGCCCGACCAGGGGGTGACCGATCTTTTGCTCGCGGGCTGCGGCGAAACATTGCGGCGCCTGGCGGATGTCATCCGCTCCTGGGAACCGACGCATCTGCTCATGCCCTCGGCGGCCGACACCCATCCCGATCACAGCGGGCTGGCGGTTCTCCTCGGGGTCGCGATCGATGATTACCTGCCGCCGCAGCACGGGATGACCCGGCTCCATTATCTGGTGCACGGCGCGAGCGCATCGTTCGCCCGCGAGGCGCACGAACTTTGCAGCAGCCCGTTGGAAAGAAAGTTGAAGCGGCGCGCCATCGTCTGTCATGTCACCCAGGTCGCGCTTTCCCGCCGCCGTTTTCTCGCCTACGCCAAACGCCCCGAGCGCTTCGTCATCGGCGATCGCAAAACCATCCGCGCCTGCGACGGACCGATCCATTCCTTCCTCCGCGACCGCGGCGAACTCCGTCTGCATGTCGCCTTCACTCTCAAGCCGCTCCGCGCGGAAGGCGCCTCGCTTTATCTCCTCGGCCACGACGCGAACGGCGATCTGCGCCGCCTCCGCACCACCCTCCCGGGCCGCAGCACCAAGATCGACCTGATCGATTGCGCGACAGGCGAGATCGCCTGCGTCGGCCGCTATCAGGGCGACGCCTTTAGCGCCGAGATTTTTCTGCCGCTGATCGGTTTCGCCGCCAGCCGCGCGGTTTTTGTGAAACTCGACCGGCGCGTCTGGTTCTTCGACGAGGCCGGCTGGATCGAAATCGCCTCGCCCTTCCCGCAAGCCGCGACCGTCCGCCCGGCCAGCGCCTCGCCGCGCGAGCTGGCGGTTGCCTAACGAGATTTTCCCATGAGCCTCGCCCAACAAATCGATTCCGACCTGAAAGACGCGATGCGCGCCAAAGACGCCACCAAACTCGGCGTGCTGCGGATGCTGAAATCGGCGCTCAAATACGCCGCGATCGAAAAGTCGGGCGCGGAAGGCGAACTGGACGAGGCGGAAGCGACCGCGGTCATCCGCAAACAGGTCAAACAACGCCAGGACTCGATCGAAAGCTTTGAGAAAGGCGGCCGGGCCGAGCTGGCGGAGAAAGAAAAAAGCGAGCTCGCGATTCTGAACAGCTATCTCCCGGCGGCGATGAGCGCGGACGATATCGCCGCGGCTCGTTCGGGAAACGATCGCGGAAGTCGGCGCCACCTCGCGCGCGCAGATGGGCGCGGTCATGAAAGCGCTCGGTTCCAAAGTCGCCGGGCGCGCCGACGGCAAAACGCTCAGCCAGGAAGTGCAGCGGCAGTTGGGATGAGCAAAACGTCCAACGTCCAACGTCGAACATCCAACGTCGAACGTAGAGGCGGTTGCGAAAGGCTCTTCTCTGATTTGGACGTTGGATGTTCAACGTTGGACGTTCGACGTTTCTCGCTTCGTCTGTCCGGGCGTTTCTCATGTTGACCGCGATCATCGTCGCCGGCGGGAGCAGCCAGCGCATGGGGTTTGATAAACTCCTCGCGCCTCTGAACGGCAGGCCGGTCGTGGCGCACTCGATCGCGGCCTTTGAGCGAACCGAGTCCGTCACCGACATCATGCTCGTCGGGCGCGCGGAGCGGCTTTCCGACTACGAAAAGGTGGTCGCAAGCGAGGGTTTCAAAAAAGTTTCGGCCGTTATCCCCGGTGGCGTCCGAAGGCAGGATTCGGTTCGCCGTGGTTTGGCGCAGCTGAAAAGCGCGGCGGAATTTGTCGCGGTTCACGACGCGGCGCGTCCACTCGTTAGTCCGGAGTTGATCGAGCAGATTTTCCAACTCGCGCGCATCCATGGCGGGGCCGCGAGCGCGGCGCCAGTGATCGACACCTTAAAACGCGTCGATCGCGATCGCTTTGTCACGGGTGGAGTCGAGCGCGCCGATCTCTTTGCCGTGCAGACGCCGCAGATTTTCCGGCGCGACCTCTTGGAAAAGGCTTATCGGGCCGTTTTCGAAGCCGGGATCGAGATAACGGACGAGATTTCCGCGGTCGAGCAGGTCGAGGGCAAAGTCGCCCTCTTGCCTAACGAGTCCCCGAACTTCAAGATCACCTACCCGGCCGATCTAGCCCTCGCGGAATACCTCCTGGGCAGGATCATTTGAGGTTATTGAGGGCATCGTTAGGTCGTCCGCCAAAGCAGGCCGCGACGCAATTGCGCTCGACATGCCTTCGCTCCTCTGCTTTTTTCAGCCCCCTAACGAATCAGCATATGAAACAACATCACCTTTGTCTCGGACTCTCGAAACGGCGATATCGCCTCGCTCAGATCGGGTCCGCTCTGGGATTCTTCGTGCTGACCTCAGGCGCGCTCGCGCAGACCACGCTGCAGTTTCTGCCCAAGGTCAATTACCAACTCTCGGAAGCAGAACCACGCGACATCACCGTGGGGGATTTCAACAATGACGGTCGACTCGACTTGGTCGTGGCCAATAGCGCCAACGGCACGGACGCCGTGGGATCCGTTGATCTGCTCCTGGGCAACGGCCAGGGCGGGTATAACGACCAGCGTACAGTTCAAGTCGGGCCCAAGGCGTGGGCCGTCTGTTCGGGCGATTTCAATGGCGACGGCAAACTCGACCTCGCCATCGCGGAAGGCGGGCAGACCGCGCCGCTGACCAAGGTTTACCTTGGGACCGGCACCGGCAGTTTCACCCTCGCCGCTTCCCTCACCGGCGGGAGCTTTCCGATCGCGGTGGCGACGGGCGATTTCAACGCCGACGGCAAACTCGATCTCGCCGTCGCCTTCAACGTCTCCGGTGGAATCCTCGTCTACACGGGAAACGGCGCCGGTGGGTTTAGCGCGGGTGTCGCCGTGCCGAACAGCTTTACAAATGGAACCGACCTGGCCGCGGCCGACATCAATGGCGACGGTCGTCCCGATCTGATTGAATCGACCTATGGCGGCGTCACCATATTTGTCGCGAACGGCGCGGGCGGCTTCACCTATAACGGGATTGTCGGGTCGCCAAATTTGGTCGAATCGGTAGTCGTCGGCGACGTCAACGGCGACAGCGTTCCCGACCTTGCCACGGCCGAGATCTACACCGGCATGACCACCGTTTATCTGAATAATGGCGCCGGCACCTTTACTCAATCTCACCGCGTCTACACTGGCGGATTCGTGCTCGGAGTGGCGATGGCTGATTTCAACAGGGACGGACTGGCCGACGTCGTGTCCTCCAATCAGGATCAAAACACCGTCTCGATTCTGCTCAATCTTGGCAACGGCACCTTCGCTCCGAAACAGGACTTCAGCACCGGCCTGCAACCTTCTGCGGTGGCGGCGGGCGACTGGAATGGCGATGGGTATCCCGATATCGCGGCTCCCTTCCGCAATCTGGGCGATGCCGCTTCTGTCTCGGTCTTGCTCCAGTTACCGTCCAATGCCGACACGGTCCCGCCCTCCGCCCCGACCGGACTTCGCAGCACCACGATCACGCGGGACTCTGCCAGCCTGGCTTGGGACGCATCGACCGATAATGTGGGCGTCGTTGGCTACAAGCTCTACGAATTCAGCCGGAGGCAATGGGTTCTGCAGGTGGACGGAATCACCGGATTGGCCGTGACCGTCAGCGGCCTCAAGGCAAAATCCTCTCACCAATATGCCGTCGCGGCCTATGACGCCGCCGGCAACGTCTCAGCGTTCAGCGCGTCGCTTAAGATACGGACGCTGCGGTAGCCCTCGGTCGCTTGATCTTTGCGGTGCCTCCGTTGCCGGCGGAATGCGCGCGGAGTAGTTAATTGCTCGGCATGAGCGTGCACGTTTACGGAATCAATCATCTCGCGATCGAGGTGGACGATGTGGCCAAGGCGGTCGCGTTTTACGAGGACGTATTCCAGCTCGAGAAGATGGATGAAGGCGAAGGCGATGCCTTTTTCAAGATCGGCGAGCACCAGTTCCTCGCCATTTTCAAAGTCGAAAAACTGCAGCCGGACCGGGCGAAACATTTCGGCCTGATGGTGCGCGACGAAGCGCAGCTGAATGAAGTGCGCGAGAAACTGACGAAGAAATACGGGCTGAAATTGATCGAGGGTTTTCGCTGCGATTTCCACGACCCGTTTGGCAACCGCATCCAGGTCGTGGACCTGCACGACGAGTCGTTAGTCTGGCTTCTGCCCTACCGCGAAGTGCAGAAAGCCGGGATCAAGTTCGGCGATGCTGGCTGAGCGGTCGGCTCAGAAGCTTTGCCTAATGAGCGGGAGGAGCGTCTTCACGTCGGTCGGTTTAAAGAGCCGGCTCTTCTCTCGCTTGGCCGGCGGGGGTAGTTCGCGCACCCGAAGCAGCTCGCCGTTTTTCCAAACCCAGGCTTCGGGATTGTAGGGGCCGACTTTTCGCGGGTCGCTCCAGGTGTGGATGGAAACAAGGCGATCGGAGATCGCGGCCGCGATGTGCATCGGGCCGCTGTCGACGCTGACCGTGAAACGCGCCCGGCGAATGAGCCAGATGAGTTGCAGGATGGTGGTGTGATTGAGCAGGTTGACGCAATTATCCGGCACCGGAAGATCGCGCTTGGTCCGGCCGACAATGACCACCCGCCGCGGGGCGAGGGCGTGGCAGAATTCTTCCACCGCCAGGTCGCTGAGCGATTTTTTCCGGCCGCGGGCGAAGGGATGGAAAAGGACGAACGGCTCGTCTTCGTCAAAACGCTCCACCCGGTCGCCGGTGGGAAGCGGAAAGCGCAGCGGACGCTGAATGGGCACGCCAAAGTTTTCCACGAGCGAGAGGTAGCGTTCGACGGCGTGCGCCGTGCGGTCGACCGGGGCCGTGACCTGGTAGAAAAAATGAGCTCCCTCGCGCGCGTCGCTCATGCCGTGAAACGCACGCGGGTGACTCATTTTCCCGATGAGCGCGCTCCGGAGAAGGCCCTGGAAATCAAAGGCGACATCGGGCCGCAGGCGGGAGACCTGGCGAAGCCAGGGCAGGAGATGCCTCGACATCCCGAAGCTCCCGAGATCGCCGCGCGGAAAGATGTGAACGTGGTCGACGCTCCGGTTCCCGCGCAGGAGCGGCGCCCATTCCGGGTTAATGACCCAGGTGATGTCGGCCTCGGGGTAAGCGTCGCGCAGCAGGGCGGCGGCGGGCAGCGTGTGGACAATATCGCCTAACGAACTCGGCTTGATGATGAGGATGGAGGAAATTTCAGAGGTTGTCATTCTGAACGGAGTGAAGAATCTCTGTCCCTTTCTGCGCGTGAAACGTGAGGATGCAAGGCACTAGTCAGAGATCCTTCGCTGCGCTCAGGATGACAGAGGGGATGGCGGGGGCCTAACGACCGACCGCAAGACGATCGGCCAGGCGGTCGGGCAGGCCGGCTTCGCGAATTTTCCGCTGCGCGGTCGCCAGGTCGTATTTCACCCGGCGTTCCTCGACCAGCTGGCGGTCGGTGTGGAGGATGCAATAGGCGGCGCGCCAATCGCGGTCGCGCGGCTGGCCGATGCTGCCGGGGTTGATGAAATATCTTTTCCCGGCCGAAAGAATGATCTGCCCGACGGTGATCCGGCGGACGTTGTCTTCGCGCACGAAAGCGGTCGGCCAATGGGTGTGGCCGAAAAAGCAGAGCGAGGTGTGCTGGTAGGTGAAGCTGGCGATGGCGTCGAGATCGTTGAAGACGTAGCCCCACTGCCCCGGGGTATCGAGGGTGGCGTGGACGATGGTGAAGTCGCGCACCTGTCTCGTGAGGCGGAGGTCGGCCAGCCAGGCTTTGTCGTCGCGCGGAAAGCTGGGCCCGGGTCCAGTCGATCGCTTCCTCGGCCAGCTCATTGAAGCCCTCGGTCGAGCTCACGATCGAGACCTGCTCGTCGTGGTTTCCCTTCACGACCGGGCATTCGAGGTCCTGGATAATTTTCAGGCATTCCTTGGGGTTGGCGTTGTAGCCGACGATGTCGCCGAGGCAGACGAAGTGCGTGCATCCCTGCGTCCTGGCATCATCCAGCACGGCCTCGAGGGCTTCGAGGTTGGAATGAATGTCGCTGAGAATGGCAAAACGCATCGGCGGGAAATTACTTTTCTTTCTCGGGGATGCGCTCATACAACGGAATTCCGAGCTTTTCTTCGAGAACTTTCAGTCGGGTGAGGAGGGTGGGCAGGCGCTCATGTTCGCCCATGTCGTAAAGATGACGGAGCGCCTCGTAGGCTTCGCGTTCGTGGCCGGGGGCGAAGGAGAGTTCGTAAGCGGCGAAGCGTTTGTCGTACTCCGGCGCGCCCGGGAGAGCCGCGGCGCGCGCGTAGTAGGTGGCGGCGGCGGCGTGGTTCTGCAGTTTTTCTTTGTAGAGACGGGCGAGCGATTCGTAGAGCTGCGGGCGGTCGGGGTTGTTCTTGATCCCGCGCTCGAGGAAATCTTTCCCGAGGTCGATATACTCGCGCTGCGCCTTGTGCCGCATGACTTCGTTAGGCAGGGTCGCATCCTGGAGCGCGGCGACGCTCGCATTCCAGGCCATGTGCCAGGCGGCCATGTCCCAGAAAAGAATCGAACGCGGCTGGAGCGTGGTGGCTTGCCGGAAAAGCAGCAGCACGCGTCCCCATTCCGTCCGTTCCCAGGCGACGTGCGCCTGGATGAAAACAACGTCCGCCACCAGCGAACGAAATCCGCTCAGCGCGGCCAGAAAACCGAGCTGGCCGATCTGTTCGCGCAGGTCCAGCCCGAGCTTGGCCTGGCGAAAATAAGCGCTCCGATGTTGCTCGGTCAGGCTGGTCTCGATCGGGAGGCGGAGCCCGCCGAAGAGAAGCAGCAGCGCGCCGATGATGGCTCCGCGGATCATAATTCTTTTCCGTGGAAGGAGACCCAGGCGAAGAAAAGATAAATCGAGGTGTAGACACACCCGAGGACCGCGGTCTGGGCAAACACGGCCATCGGGATGGCGGTCCCGGCGACGATATCGTCGACCAGGTTAAAAAGCTGGAGATCGGGGAAAGCGAGGGCGACGAAAGCGAGGAACGTCTTGGCCACCCAGCCGCCGCCGTGTTCCTGGAGCCAGTATTCACGCGCCGTCGCCTGGAGGTGGCCGATGAAATAAATGAAAACCATCACCACGATGGTGAAGATGTTGGAGGAGGCGAAGGTGGAGATGAAGAGGGTGAGGGCGGCGAGGAGAGCGGCCTTGAGATAGATGACGGCGATGCCGGGGAAAAGGTTGGCGTTGAAGGCGGACTCCTTCACGGTGCGGAGCGCAGCCTCGATCTGCTCGGGGCGGAGGCCGGCGGTCTCGCGCAACGTCTCGTTGATCAGCATGTGCTCGCGCACGAAAAGGACGGCGAGAAAAAGCGCGCTCATCGCGAGAATGCTGAGGCCGAGAAGCAGGAGAACGCCGGCCAGCTTGCCGATGAGGTATTCGTAACGCGGCACCGGTTTCGCCAGGATGGTGTAGATGGTGCGGTCCTCGAGATCGCGCGGCAGGAGCTGGGCCGTGGCGACAATCGCGAGCAGCGAGGTAAAGATGCTCATCGCGCCTAACGAGACGTCTTTCAGGACCTGGAATTCCTGCTGGAAACTGAGCCGGGCCATGAAGAGCGAGTTCCCGATCAGGAGGAGGCCGAAGATGAGGAGGAAATAAAAGACCTTCAGCCTGCACGAGCTCGGTGAAGGTGTTGCCGGTGATGGCGGCAATCCGGGAAATTGAGAAGGAGCGATGCTTCACTTCAGGCAGGAAAGAGGTTTGGGTCCGCAGATTGCGCAGATTTTCGCAGATTTTTTTGGCCCGGTCGGGCGGGACTCCGTCGAGCCGCGGCGAGGCGGCGCTACAAAAGCGCCAGTCTCACCTAATCTGCGAAAATCTGCGTAATCTGCGGACCTCATTGCGGTGGCGTTGGTTTCGTCGCATCCAGGAATAAGCCCTCAAGTGTGGTCTGCGGTTGGCGCTGTTCGACGAGGCGGGTCTCCGATTTTTCCAAGAGCGCGGAAATCTGCGCCAGGACCTCGGGAGTGGCGTTTTCCAGAATGAGCTCGGTCTGGTTCTCGATCGCGAGCAGATCCTCGACCCGGCCTTCCCTAACGAGAACGCCGTTGGCCAGAATGCCGACCCGGTCGCAGATTTCCTGCACCTGGGCGAGGAGATGGGAGGAGAGCAGGACGGTGATGCCGCGCCGTTTCAGGTCGAGAATGAGATCGCGAATCTCGCGCGAGCCGGCCGGATCGACCCCCGCGGTCGGCTCGTCGAGCACGACCAGTTTCGGTTCCTGGATGAGCGCCTGGGCCAGGCCGATGCGCTGCAGCATGCCCTTGGAATAGCCGCCGAGCCGGCGGTCGCGCGCCTCCTGCAGACTAACGAGATCGAGCAATTCGTCGGTTCGGTTCCGCAACATCTTCCCGCGCAGGCCGCAGAGTTTTCCATAGAACCGAAGCGTTTCGGCCCCGGTCAGGTACTTGTAAAAATAAGGATTCTCCGGCAGGAAACCGACCGCTTCCCGGCTTCCGACTTCGCGGCTGTCGCGGCCGAAGATTTTCGTCTTGCCCGTGCTGGCCGTGACCAGGCCGAGAATGATTTTCAAGGTCGTGCTCTTGCCCGATCCGTTAGGCCCGAGCAGGCCGTAAACCTGGCCGGGAGCGACCTCCAGGTTCAGCCCGCGCACGGCGACCAACCGCTTTCGTCGAAAAGGAATCGGGAAAACCTTCGTCAGGTTTTCGACCGTCACGGCGGGCTCATTCATGGTGAATCTCGAAACCGCGCGCCGACGGCGGCGCGGCCAAAGTGGACTCCGTTTGTTTGCGAATGTGCGCGCGCAATTCGCTCTGCCCGATCGCTTCGATGAAGGCGCGGACTTCACTCTCTTCGCCGCTCGCCTGCAACTCGACCCGGCCATCGGGCAGGTTGCGGACCCACCCGACGACATCGAAACCCTTGGCCACGCGTTTCACCGACCAGCGAAAGCCCACGCCCTGGACGTTGCCCTCGAAGAAAATCTGCAATGAAATCATGGCGCGGTGGCGGCGAAAGCCTGCATCTTGCGCGCGGGACGGACCGACGCAAGCGCGGTATTTACCCCAAACGCTGGCGCGGACGCAAGCTAATCGCCGTGAGAAAGCCAGCCGCTGGGGACTGGCGCGGGCAGCGCCTAAGGTTCGGAAATCTGCGACGGCTCGATCCGGAATTCGGGCGCGGGGCTCATTTCCGGAAGCGGTTCGGGCGGCGCGATAAGTCGCGGATCGTCGGAATTAAGTCCGAATTGTTCGCCTTGTTCGCTGTGGCTGGCGATGATCGGAGGCGTCGCTTCGGGCGGCGGCGGCGAGCTTTTCGGCCACGAGCGTGGGCGCGGCGGGCCGAATGTCTTCGCTCGCGACGTATCCGCTCGCGCCATCCTGCAATTTTACTTTCACGTAACCGAAGGAGGGCCGGATCACTTTCATGATCGAGTCGTGCTCCAGTTGCATGTCCGGTCCGCTGCCCTGTTGCGGCCCGTATTTATAGAAGGGCGTCTGATCGGCCGTGACCGCATACCAGGTATCGGTCCCGCCGGAAAAGACTTTCGGCTTGCCCGAAGAGGCACAACCAACCGCCAGCAAGGAAGCGGCGCCCAAAGGGAGGAGGTACCGTGCTTTCATTTGTAGCTATAGACGAAACAAACACCCGCAGGGTCCCCTTCGTCCAGTCGCACCCGGATAAAATATTCGCCGCTGTTGTCCACGGCTACTCCGGAAGCCGCTTTCGTGCCGGAGTTGAATTTTTCTCCGGCGACCAGCGCGCCAGTCTCATCAAAAACCTCGACCGAAAGCTTTTTCGCTTTCTCGGTCGCACCGGCCGAAAACCAATACTCGTTCCCGGCGTAGAGATTGACCGCGATGACCTTGCTTTCGCCGCGGGCGAGGGTGCCGGTCCAATGTCCGTCCCGGAGCTTGAAGCCGTCGTTGGAAAAGGCGCCGGCCAGTTCCAGGGCCACCTGCCGGGCCGCGACTTCCTGGTCGGTCTCAGCCAGGGCGCGGCCGCCAAGGGCAAGCGCGGTCAGGATCGTTAGGCAAAGGCAAAAGCGGCGGCCCATATCAGTCCTTCGTCTGGATTTCCTTCATCACCTGGTTCACGCGTTCGTTCAGCTGCGCGACCTCGGGGGCCGAGAGCGACTGGCCGAAGGGCTTGCCCACGATCTGCTCGATCGATTGCAGCTGTTTATCGACGCTGCTGACCAGCGGATCGTTCCGCAGGTCGGGCGAAATCTGGCTGATCTTGGAGCGGATGAAGCGGAGCAGCTCGGGCTGGCGCAGGATCTGGCCGAGCCGTTCGTCGTAATTTTTCGCGACCACGCCGCTCACCACCTGGGTGCCGCGAATCCAGCCGCCCAGACTAACGAGGATAACCAGGTCCTGGTCGCGGTGCGATTGCATGGAGGCTTTGACCTCGTTTTGGGTCGCTTCCAATTCCTCCTGGAGCGCGCTCCATTCATTGTTCTCCGCGAATTGGTTGATGCTGTTCCCGCGCGCCAGGATGTTTTCGCTCACCCCGAGAGCCTTGGCCAACTTCACCACATCGCCGCCGATGTTTTTCACCTGCTGCGTGTCCTGCGCCTCCACCGCGATGAACCCGTCGGCGATCAATCCGCCAAGGTTGAGCGCGATTTGGGAGCGCGATCTTGTAGTTCATCGCGATCGGGCCGCGGTAACGGGAAGCCCAATCCGGTTTGGCCGGTTTTCCGAGAGCGGTGAAAAGTTCGCCCGGCGTCGGGATCGTAATCGCGTCAGTCTTGACGGCTTGTGTTCTCGCAGGCGCGGCGAGAGTTTCTTCGGCAGCGGCCGCAGGCGAAGCGGAAGCCGTGGCAGAGGCCGTGGCGGAAGGGGAGGGC
This sequence comes from uncultured Verrucomicrobiae bacterium, assembly GCA_963740715.1. Lineage (GTDB taxonomy): Bacteria > Verrucomicrobiota > Verrucomicrobiia > Chthoniobacterales > UBA10450 > Palsa-1392. The sequence continues at coordinate 22,665 of CAVUGD010000038.1, forward strand.
GTCGGCTTGGATGCGGCCAGGCATGGGCCGGCCAGCAAACAGAGAATCAGGATGCTTCCGTTTCGGACAAACACGACGGCAGATTAGCCACGGGCATCGGCAATGCCAACGCGAAATCTCGGAAAGCCGCCTCCCAAGGCTCGGCGCAAACGCCAAAGAGGATTTGCACCTCTCGGGAAGAACAGCTAATTCCCTAACGATATGGCGGTCACCAGCATCAGCAAAGTTCACGCGCGCGAGATTCTCGATTCCCGCGGCAACCCGACGATTGAAGTCGAGGTCCACCTCGAAGGCGGCGGCTTCGGGCGCGCCGCCGTTCCGAGCGGGGCGAGCACGGGCGAGCACGAAGCGTGGGAATTGCGCGACGGCGACCAGCAGCGCTACGGCGGCAAAGGCGTCAGGAAAGCGGTCACGTGCCGTCAACGAAACGATCGCCCCGGTCCTGCGCGGAATGGATGCGCTCGCCCAGGCGGAAGTCGACGCGGAATTGATCAAGCTCGACGGCACGCCGAACAAAAAGAAGCTCGGCGCCAATGCATTGTTAGGCGTTTCGCTTGCCACCGCGCACGCCGCGGCCGATTGCGAGGGCGTTTCTCTTTTTCGCTACCTCGGCGGGAGCGAAGCCAACGTCCTGCCGGTCCCGATGATGAACATTCTCAACGGCGGCGCGCATTCCGATGCGCCGATCGATTTCCAGGAGTTCATGATCATGCCGAAAGGCGCGCCGAATTTTCCGGAGGCGCTGCGCTACGGGGTGGAAGTTTTTCACGCGCTCAAAAGCGTCCTGAAAGATCGCGGCCTCTCGACCGCGATCGGCGACGAAGGCGGTTTCGCCCCGAAACTGAAGTCGGCCGAGGACGCGCTCGAATCGATCGCGGCCGCGGTCAAGAAGGCCGGCTACTCGTTAGGCAAAGACATCTTCATCGCGCTCGACGCCGCTTCCTCCGAGTTCTACGACAAGGAGCAGAACGCTTACGTTTTCAAAAAATCAGACGGCTCGAAGCGCTCGGCCGACGAGCTGATCGATCTCTACGAATCGCTCGCGAAAAAGTTTCCCATCATCTCGATCGAGGACGGGTGTGCGGAGAACGATTGGGATGGCTGGAAGAAAGTTGACCGATCGGCTGGGCAAAACGATCCAGCTCGTGGGCGACGATCTCTTCGTGACGAACGTCGAATTTTTGCGTAAAGGCATCGACCTTGGAGTCGGCAATTCCATTCTCGTGAAAGTGAACCAGATCGGCACGCTCACCGAAACCTTCGCCACGATCGATCTCGCGAAAGCCAACGACTACACCTCGGTCATCAGCCATCGCTCGGGCGAGACCGAGGACACCACCATCGCCGACATCGCGGTCGCGACGAATGCGGGGCAGATCAAGACCGGATCGCTCTGCCGAACCGACCGGGTGGCGAAGTACAACCAACTTCTGCGCATCGCGGAGGAACTGGGTGACAAGGCGGTCTACGGAGGTAAGATGCGCTAGTGGACGGGACCGGCTACGGCGAATTACGAGCGCGACGCGAGGCCACCATCTGGCAACAGATGAACCATGTCTTGCGCGTCCTGCTCTTCATCGCGGTCTGGCTGCTCATCGTCAGTTTCTTTCTCCCGCCCTACAAAAAGCTGCAGCAAAACCGGGCCGAGATGGAGCAACTCCAGGCGCAGTTAAGTGAGCAGCAGGCGCTCCTCGCCCGGCAGACCAAACAGGTCACGCTCCTGAAAACCGATCCGACTTATCTGGAAACGATCGCGCGCGACAGTCTCGAGCTGATGAAGGAAGGCGAGACCATCTTCCGCCTCGAAACGCGGCGACCCACGGCGAAGCCGTAGCGACGTGCTCTGCGAAACTCGGGCGGCACACTGCTCGATTCGCCCTCGTTAGGGCGAAGCCCGCGGAGGGGCGCGGCGGCGGATCGAGTTCCTGCTCCATCTTGCGCAGGAGCGCGATGGCCGGTGCATCCGGCGCCAGTCGAGCGACACTTCGGATCAACGCCAGCGCAGCCTTCTTGTTGCCCGATGCGATCAAGGCGTCGGCTTGTTCCACGATCGTGCGCAGAATGTCGTCCGGCTTTGAGTAGAGCGAGCGAGCCTGTTGCAGGTAGCTCGCGGCGGAAGAAAATTTCCCGTTCTCTTTTTCGCTCAACCCCAGATCCTCCATCATCGATCCATTGTTCGCGCGGGCCGCGGCTTTGCGCGCCGCGGGCAGGTAGCCGGCGGAATCGCGCTGGTTGTTTTTGAGCGCGAATTCGTGATACATCCGCCAGTCGCTCTTCGGGCCTTTCTCGAGCTGCAACCAGGAAGCGTAGGGCCGGTAAAGCGGATCGCCGACCGCGACATTCATCCAGGAGAGAACGCGCTGCGACATGTAGGCGCTCTCCGCGAAAGTGAAGCCGTGGAGGAGGCGGTCGTTGAAAATATCGAGATGCGCGGTGAGCTGGAGATACGGCTCGTAGACATTGCCTAACGACGCCGCCGCTCCTTTGCTCAGGAGCGGCGCGACCCAGTTCGCACCCGGCGACCGGAGAGTGTTGGCGCTGAAGGAATGGATGTGGACCGCGACCGCGCCGGGAGTGAAGGCAAAACCAGAATCGGTAAACGGTCCGGTGACGCCGCCGGCGTACCAACCATAATAGAGGGCGCAATCGTTCATCGGAAATCCCGCCGGGAAGAGCGCGGATTCGGTGTCGTAGACCGTGGGAATACCAACCTGTCCGCAAATCCTTGACCACCTTCGCCAGCCACTGATCACCGTCGGCCAGTCCGCCGGAAGTATTGTTCGCGCCGTCGACATAAGCGCGTCCCCAGAGCCCGGATTTCTCGGCCTCGATCCCGTCGCGGATCATTCGCCTAACGATCTCCGGAGTGGGCGCGTCGAGCCGGCAAACGAGCATGATCGGCATCTCCTCCAGATCCAGAATCGGGCGGAAACTCTGGAAGTAGGGATTGTTCGCCGGGCCCGAGATTCGGCGCGAAAAAAACCCGAGCGTCGCCAGTTCCGAGTCGACCGAGGCGTTGTTCTGGTTGGTCAGTTGATTGGCTTCTTTTTCGTCGCCGGGATAGTCGACCGTGCTGGCGATCTTCAGCGGCATGCCGCGAATCAGGGCGACGAAGCGGATCCCGTTCGCGCGCACGGTGGCTTGGTCGTTCGCGTCCTTCCGCAGCGTCCACCATTTGCGTTCGGAAAAAATTTTGCGCAGCGGATCGGCGATCGTCGCGTCGTATTCCTGGCGGCTGATTTCTTCCTCGGTCGAGCATTCGAGGCCGACGAGGTGATCTTCCGGGATCTGGCGCGCCTTGGCGTAAAAGTGGGCGAGCGCGACCGCGTCCGGTGCGTTGCGGTTATAAACCACGATCGTGGCCCGGGCCGGATCCGCCGCGCCCTCCGCCGGCAGCACGATCACGCCTAACGAAAAGATGACGAGCAGTGCGAGGAGGCGGTTCACGGGTTGAGCTCGATTTTCAGGCCGTCGTAGGCGAGCCCGACATTGGCCGGCAAATCGCTCTCGGCACTTTGCGGCAGCTCGTGACAGATATGGGTGAAAAGCGTCCGGGCGGGCTGAACGCGCTCTGCCACCTCGAGTGCCTGCGCGATGCTGAGGTGAGTGGGATGCGGTTTCTCACGGAGCGCGTCGATCACCATCAACTGCACACCCGCGATCGTGCGCGCAATTTCATCGGGCACCGCGCTGCAATCGCTCAGGTAGGCGAGCAGTTTCACGCCCTCTCGCTCGAAGAGATAGCCGTAGGTTACGGAGCGGCCGTGCGGCACGGGGAGGGGGGTGACGCGGGTTGCGCCTAACGAAAACGGACCGTCGACGATGTGCGGTTCCGGTTTCAAATAGCCGGGCCAGGGATTCGGATTCTTGAAGGCGAATTCATAGACCCGCTCCAGATCCGCCATCGTCTCGGCCGAGGCATAGACCGGCATGATCCCGCCCCGCGGCGCGGCGTAACGGCGCAGGTCGTCGAAGCCCATGACATGATCGGTGTGCGAATGCGTCATGATGACGGCGTCGACCTGCCAGATGTCTTCGCGCAGGCATTGGGTGCGGAAATCCGTCCCGGTATCGACGACGTAGGAGCCCTCGGGCGTTTCGAGATAAATCGAGGCGCGGGTGCGATTGTCGCGCGGATCGCTCGAACGGCAGACCGCGCAGTCGCAGCGAATCATGGGCACGCCCTGGGAGGTGCCGGTGCCGAGAAAGGTCAGGCGCAGTGCTGGAGCCGGGAGCGATGATCCCGGCGATGGAGGTTGGTCGGCCTTCAGAGTGCGCAAGTTTCATCTGGCAAACCTTCGCTCTCAACTGTCAACTTCTCCCGATGCCGGTGGTGCTCAGTTTGCTGCGAATCAAAAACCTCGCGCTGGTCGAGGACCTGGAGTGGGAATTGGCGCCCGGCTTCACCGCCATCACGGGCGAGACCGGCGCCGGCAAATCGATCATCATCGGCGCGCTCAAGCTCCTCCTCGGCGAGCGGGCGGATAAGTCGCTCATCCGCACCGGAGCGGAGGCGTGCACGGTGGAGGCGATTTTCGCGGGCGACGATTTCTCGGAACTGAATCCGCGGCTGGAAGAATCGGGCGTCGAACCCTGCGCCGGCGAACTGATCGTGAAGCGCACCTTTTCGTTAGGCGGGAACAGCCGCCATTTTGTCAACGGCTCGCCGACCACCCTCGCGCTGCTCAAGACGATCGGCGACGAGCTGGTCGACCTGCACGGGCCGCACGATCACCAGTCGCTCCTCGCCCCGGAGCGGCAGTTGGCTTTGCTCGACGGTTTCGCCCAGGCCGGCCCGGCCCGGCGTGAATACGAGGAAGCCTTTCGCCGCTGGCAGTCGCTCGTGGCGGAGGAGCAGACCCTGAGCGGTGCGGAGGCGGTGCGGGAACAGGAGGTCGAGTTGCTCCGCCACCAGGTCCAGGAGATCAGCGCGGCGCTGCTCGAGCCTAACGAGGAGGAAGAAATGCACGAGCGCTATCGCCGGGCGAGCAACAGCCAGCGCCTGATCGAACTCGCGACCGCGATCTCGCGCCAGCTTTCGGAAGTGGACGACTCCGTTCTGAACCAGCTCGCGGAAACGCAGCGCCTCCTGCGCGAGCTGGAAAAGATCGATCCCGCCCTCACGGAAAGTGCCAGCGCCCATGCCGCGGCCGTGATCGAGCTGACCGAAATCGCGCGCACCCTCGATCGTTATGCGGAGAACCTCGATCTCGATCCCGAACAGCTCGCGCAACTCGAGCAGCGCGTGACCCTGATCGAGACCTTGAAGCGAAAATACGGCGGCTCGATTCCGGAAGTGATCGCTTTTGGCGAGCGGGCGGCGGAGCGGATGCGCAAGATCGAAGGACGCGATGCCGAACTGGAGCGACTGGCCAAAGAAATCACCGCCGCCGCGAAAACGGTCGAGCGCGCGGCCGCCGCGCTGCGCAAGGCGCGCCAGGTGGCCGCGCCGAAACTGGCGAAAAACATTCGGCAGCAATTGGTCGACCTCGGCTTTCGCCAATCGGAATTTGAGGCCGAGATCGCGGCCTTCGATGTCGCCGCGCCTGAGCGGAACGGAATCGGTCGAGCTCCTCTTTTCGCCCAATCCGGGCGAGCCGTTAAAGCCGTTGCGCACGGTCGCCTCGAGCGGCGAAATTTCCCGGGTCATGCTCGCGATCAAGTCCGCGCTCGCCTTGCAGGATGCGATCCCGCTCCTCGTCTTCGACGAGATCGACGCCAATGTCGGCGGCGAAATTGCGAATGCGGTCGGGGCGAAGATGCGCGCCCTCGCGGGCGGGCACCAGGTGCTCTGCATCACGCATTTGCCGCAGGTGGCCGCGGCCGCGGCGAACCATTTCGTGGTCACAAAAGAGGTCTCGGGCGGCCGCACCTTCTCCGGGTTGGAGGAAGTGAAAGGCAAAGCGCGCCAGGAAGAAATCGCGCGCATGCTCGGCGGGAAAAGCGATTCGGCGCTCAAACACGCCGCCACCTTGCTCCGCTAACGCGTCCCGGCTCCGGCGCGATTTTCACGAGAGCAGTGGAACAGCGTCTGCTCAAGGAAAGCAGGCGCCTGCCCGGCGTCTACCAGATGAGGAGCGACGCCACCCTAACGACTAACGAGACCGGCCCCGGCGTGGCCGCGTCCGCCGGACGAGCCGCGGATTTGTTTCGCGAACAGCGGACACGACTCTATCGCGAAACCGATCAGCTCTTTGTCCGCCTCCTTCTGCTGGAATGGGCGGTGCTGGTCATCGTCGCGCTCGCCGTCGCGCCGGAGAGCTGGCGCGAGCAGATCACCAGCCTGGATCTGCATCTCTGGATGGCGATCTTCCTCGGCGGCGCAATCACTCTTGTCCCGGTGACGCTGGTTCAATTCCGGCCCGGCACGGCCCTCACGCGCTACACGATCGCGGCCTGCCAGATGTTGCATTCCGGGATGCTCATCAGCCTGACGGGCGGCCGCTTGGAGACCCATTTCCATGTCTTTTGTTCGCTCGTGATTCTGTCGTTCTATCGCGACTGGCGGGTCCTCATTCCGGCCACCGTGGTCGTGGCGCTGGACCATTTTTTGCGTGGCGCCTTCCTGCCGTTTTCGATTTACGGAACGGGCGGCGGCACGGCCTGGAAGTCGCTTGAACACTGCGGCTGGGTGTTGTTTGAAGATATTTTCCTCGGCATCGCGTGCCTCCGCAGCACCCAGGAAATGCGCGCTACGACCAGCCGCACGGCCGCGCTGGAAGCGAGCCGCCACGTCAATCAGCTCATCATGGACAACTCGCGCGACGTCATCTGCGCGAACGATGCCGAAGGGCGTTTCCTGACCGTGAGTGCCGCCTGCGAGGAGCTCTGGGGTTACAAAGCCGAGGAACTGGTCGGGAAAAGCTGCGTCGAGATGGTGCATCCCGACGATCTCGAAAGAAGCCGCCTGACCAATCTCGAAGTCATGGCCGGGCATCCGGTGACCGATTTCGAGAATCGTTACATCCGGAAGGATGGGACCACGGTCGACGTCCTTTGGTCCGCCTATTGGTCGGAGAGCGACCAGGCGCTTTTCCAGGTCGCGCGCGACATCACGCACCGCAAACGGGCGGAAGTCGCGCTGCAAAAAACCAACCGCCAACTGGAGTCGGCGCACCATTCCGCGCAGCTGATCATGGACAATTCGCAGGACGTGATCTGCAGTCTCGACGCGCAGGGCCGCTTCCTTTCGACGAATGCGGCCTGCCAGAGTTTGTGGGGCTACGAGCCGGAAGAATTAATCGGGCGCTGCTATCTCGTGCTCGTGCATCCGGACGACCGCGCCTGGTCGCGGGAAGCAGAGGAGGGGACGCGCGCGCGCGGCAAGCGGAGCGATTTCGTGAATCGATGCCTGCGCAAGGACGGCACGGTCGTGGATGTCCTCTGGTCGGCCAGCTGGTCGGTGGCGGATGAAATTCTGGTCTGCGTCGCGCACGATGTGACCGAGCAGCAGCGGGTGGAAAAAGAATTGCGCGACGCGAAGGACGCGGCCGATCGCGCCAATCGCGCGAAGAGCGAATTTCTCTCGCGCATGAGCCATGAGCTGCGCACGCCGCTCAATGCGATTCTTGGTTTCGGGCAGTTGCTCGAGCGGCGGGAGATCCGTCCCGATCAGCGTCCGCACGTGAAACAAATCCTCACCGCCGGTCGTCACCTGCTCGGTTTGATCAATGAAGTGCTCGATATCAGCCGGATCGAAAGCGACCGGATGCAGCTCTCAGCTCGAACCAGTGAGCGTCCGTCTCGCCCTGCAGGAAGCGCTCGAGTTGATCCAACCGCTGGCGGTGGAGCGCTCCGTTGATCTCTTCGCGCCGAAGGCGGAGGAAATCGATTATTTCGTCCTGGCCGATCGGCAGCGCCTGCAGCAGGTCTTTATCAATCTTCTTGACCAACGCCGTGAAATACACCCCGGCGGGTGGTTCGGTCCTGATCAAGGGCAAGGCGGGCGGCGGCATGGTGCGCCTCGCGATCCACGATACCGGAGTCGGGATTGCGCCCGAGATGTTGTGCCGCGTTTTTACGCCGTTCGATCGGCTCGGGGCGGAGCAGCTCCGGAGTCGAGGGAACGGGCCTCGGCCTGGCGCTTTCGCGGCGGCTGGTGCAGGCAATGCACGGGGAGATCGGCCTTGAAAGCATCCTGGGTGAGGGGAGCACGTTTTGGGTCGAGCTGCGCCAGACGGAATCGCCGCTCGCGGCTCTGGCGACGCCGACAAAAACCGTCGCGCGCCCGAAGAACGACCAGGCGCCGCACGGTTCTCTACATTGAAGACAACGCTTCCAATTTCACCCTCATCGAAAAACTCCTGCAGGAAGACGACGGGATTCGGCTCCTGACCACGATGCAGGGCCGGATCGGGCTCGAACTGGCGCGGCAGCACGCGCCGGACTTGATCCTGCTCGATCTGCACCTGCCGGATATCCCGGGCGCGGAGGTCCTGCAGGCTTTGCAGGCGGACATAGCGACGCGGCACATCCCGACCGTCGTCCTGAGCGCGGACGCCACGCCGGGGCAGTTGAAACGACTGCTCGACGCCGGGGCGCGCGATTACCTCACGAAACCGATCGACGTCACGCAATTCTACCGGCTGATGGAACAGACCGTCCCGGCCCGGGAAGAGTGCGTTCTTGCCTAACGAAGGCCGGCTGATTCGCCGGTTCGTTCCGTCGCGCGCGACACAAATCGCTTTTCCGCGACCGGTGACCGCTGCTAGAGAACAGGCGTGCTGAACTACATCTGGCTCGCCCTGGTCCTGCTCGCGGTCACGATCGGAGGCTGGAACGGTCATCTCAAGGAAGTGACCGAGGGCGCTTTCGACGGGGCGAAGACCGCGGTCACGATCGCGCTCGGCTTAATCGGGATCATGGCCCTCTGGCTCGGAGTCATGCGCCTGGCGGAACGAGCCGGCCTCGTGCAGAAGCTGGCCCTGCTGTTGCGGCCGGTGATGAGCCGGCTTTTTCCCGGCGTGCCGGGCGATCATCCGGCGATGGGCTCGATGCTCATGAACATGGCGGCCAACATGCTCGGCCTCGGCAACGCCGCCACTCCGCTCGGGTTGCGCGCCATGCGCGACCTGGAAAGGCTCAACCCGCATCCCGGTACCGCGACCAACGCGATGTGCACCTTCCTCGCGGTCAATACCAGCTCGGTCCAGCTCATTCCCACGACCGCGATCGCCATCCTGGTCGCGGCCGGTTCGACCAATCCGACCCGCATTGTCGGCACTTCGCTGCTGGCGACTTTGTGCGCCGCGACCGTCGCGATCACGATGGTCAAGCTGCTCGAGAAAGTGCCGTGGTTTCGCGTTCGCGCGACTCCTGTAGCCGGGGGCGCTGACCCCGGCCGGGTGAAAGATTTGCAGGAAGTTTCGCCCGCCGATGAGACAGCCGGGGTCGACGCCCCCGGCTACAAGGCCCCGACGGTGCCGCTCTGGGGGAAGGGAATTCTTCTCCTCCTCGCGCTTTTCTTTCTCGGGCTTTTCGTTAGGCAGGTTTTCCCCGAGGCGCTCGGCTTGCCGCTCGCTCAGGACGCGCTGGCGCCGAGCTACTTCGTGCGCAGCGTGAGCGCGCTTTCCCTGCTCGCCATCCCGATGCTGCTTTCCTTCTTTATCCTCTACGGCGCGCTCTGCGGGCTGAAGGTTTACGACGAGTTTGTCGAGGGGGCGAAAGAAGGCTTCGGCGTCATCCTCAAGATCATTCCTTTCCTCGTCACCATGCTGGTCGCGATCAACATGTTTAAGGGCGCGGGCGGGATCGACCTCCTGGCGCGGGCGCTTGCCCCCATCCTCACCCCGCTCAATTTCCCGACCGATCTGCTCCCGATCGCCCTCATGCGTCCCCTCAGCGGGGGCGCGACGTTGGCGCTCTTCACCGATGTCGTGCAGCGGCTCGGGCCGGAGAATATCGTCAGCCTGATGGCCGCCACGATCTACGGCAGCACCGAGACGACCTTCTACGTCGCGGCGGTCTATTTCGGCTCGGTTGGAATCAAGCAAACCCGGCATGCCATCCCGGCGGGTCTGGTGGCGGACTTTGCGGGAGTCGTGGCTTCGGTTATTATCTGCCGGGCCGTCCTTTAAAGAAGAAGGAAGATTTCCCTCGCCATCCCCTTGTTCCATTCTCTATCGTCCACTTTTCCTAAATGATTCAACGTGACTATTTGATTATCGGCGGCGGCATTGGCGGTGCGAGTGTCTGCGAAGGCATTCGCAAGTACGACAAAAAGGGAAGCGTCACGTTGGTCAGTGGTGAGACGTTTCTTCCCTATCAGCGCTGGATGTTGTCCAAGCAATTCCTGCGCGATAAGACGGCGAATTTGAAGAAGCTGCCCCATGTCGACGAGCGCTGGTACCAGTCGCACAAGATCGAGACCCGCCTCGGCACGGTGGTGACGCAATTCAATATCGATCGCCGCCTCGCCGTGCTCGGGAACGGAGAGACGATCGAATTCAAAAAAGCGTGTCTCGCCATGGGCAGCCGACCGGTCCGCCCGCAGGTCGCGGGCATCGGCCTCGGGAAACGTCATTTATCTGCGCACGACCCGGGACGCGCTCGCCCTGCGCGAGATGTCGCTCTCGGAAAAGATGATCGTCGTGGTCGGGGGCGGGCTCCTGGCCTGCGAAGTGGCGGCCAGTCTGCGCCAGAGCAAACTAAAAGTCGCGATCATGCATCGCCATGCCGCGCTCCTCAATCGCTACCTCGACCCGGAGACCGCGACCTGGGTGACGGAGCAATTTGGCAAACACGGCGTGACCCTGCTCATGGGTTCGAGCCTGAACGGCTTCGAAGGCAAAACTGTCCTGCGCAATATCCAAACCAAGAGCGGCGAGCGGGTCGCGGCAGGGGTCGCGGTCGTTTGCTGCGGCTCGGAGCCAAACCTCGAGATCGTGCGCAATACCCCGCTCTCCGGTCCGCACGGTTCGCCGGTGACCGATTATCTCGAGACGGAAGAGAAGGGGATCTACGCGGTCGGCGACCTCGCTTTTTATCCCGACCGGCTGATGGGCGGAATGCGGCGCCAGACGCATTGGGAAAACGCGCGCGAGCAAGGTCTGATCGTGGGCGCCAATATCACCGGCAAAAAGCGCCAGCGTTACGAACAGATTCCTCATTTCTGGACCGAGATGTTCGATTTGAAGTTCGATTTCGTGGGCGACTTCAACGTCCCGGCGATGCGGGTCGGATATGACCGGTTCCTACGCCAAGGGCCGGTTCGCCCTGCGTTATTTCCAGGGGGAAAAACTGCGCGGGATTGTGCTCTGCCATCACGGCGCCAACGACGTCGAAGCGGCCAAGACCGAATTGCGCCAGGCGCTCGGGAAGTAAGCGCCGCCTAAAAACCGGGGTTGGAGATCTCCAGCCCTGGATTGCTCACCCGGACGAGTTTCCAATCCCACGGGCGCCAGCTTTCGCGGCGCCAGTGGAGCACAAACGGCTCGGTCAGGCTGTTCACCCGCTCGACGATTTCGGGCGCGAATTCCGAGCCGCTCCCCGCGATCTGCACCTTGGCGCTCCACCAACCCGAAGGCGCGTTCGCGCTCACCTGCGGGTTGGCCGGATCGATCGTTAGGGAACGGAAGAAGCGCAGGACGAGACGAAGGCGATTGAGGATTTCCTTCCGGTCATGGCCCCAGTCGTCGTGATAATCCGCGGCCAGAAAATCGCCCGCTCCCGACCAATCCCGCTCCGCGATCTGCTCGAGGAAATGCTCGCGTATGGAGCCGCACCTGTTTCTCGGCCTGCCAGAGCTGCGCCAGCCAAAGCCCGACGATCGCGGCCAGGAGCGCCCCGGCGTAGAAGCTGATCTTGAAGGTCGAGGGCAAACGCTTAATTCCGTTCGGTTCGGGTCGCGCCTTGGACAGAAGAAAGTTTCATTGGAAAACGGATGCCGCCTTGGGCATGAAAAGTGCACATCGGGTCTCGTTCAGCATGCTCTCGATTAGCTCATTTATCATCATTTTTTGCGGCCTTTTCGGCTCAGTCTGGTGGGCCTGCTCGAACGACGGAAACCGAACCTGACAACCTGATGCTCGATCACGAAGATTTGAAATGGCTGGCCGCGAACGCGACCGAACTGAACCAGCTCCTGCAGCAAACCGCGCGACAGGCGGAGCAGGCGCGCCTGCGCAAAACCGAGACGGAATTCCTCGAATCGCTCGGCGACCAACTGGCGCGGGCTTCGCGTTCTTCGCAGGCGATCTTTGATCGCCTCACCACCCGGATCCTGGCCGGCGTCGGGGGCGGCCTCTGGGTCGATGAGCCGAGAGCGACCATGGCAGCCGCGTCCACGGCGCCGGTCGCAACGGTCACCACCAAAATGCCCGTCGGTGAAGTGGCGATTGCCGAAGACAGCCTGTCGGATTGCGTCATTCTCAATCCCCAGGGTTCGCGTGAGCTGATCCTCCTGGTCGATGACGACGAGCAACTCCTGGAAGTCACGGGAGAGATCCTCGACTTCGAGGATTACCGCATCATCACGGCCAAGGACGGGCTGGAAGCGCTCCAGATTTACCGCCAGTTCGGAGCGAAAATCGATCTCGTTCTGCTCGATTACTTTCTCCCGATCATGGATGGCGACGCCGTCTTCGATGAACTAAAGGCGATCAATCCGGACGTCCGGGTCGTCCTCAGCAGTGGCTTCGGAGAACAGGCGACGATCGGCAAAATGCTCGCCCGGGGCCTCTGCGGTTTCATCCCCAAGCCTTACACGCACGAGAAGCTGGTCGAGCAGCTCCGCTCCATCCTCGAGCCCTAACGAACCGCGCGATCGAATGATGCCTCTAAATTCCCTGCCGCTGGCATCAATTTAGCTTTGCTCAGGAGAACGATCCATGGCCCGCATTGACGCATTCTTTAAACTCATGTCCGAGGAGAAAGCCTCGGACCTCCACCTCGCGACCAACAATCCGCCGATGCTCCGCATCAACGGCGAACTCGTCCGGGTCGATTATCCGGCGCTCCAGAATGACGACCTCAAGTCGATGGTCTACGAGATCGCGCCTGAGGCTAAGATCAAAGTTTTCGAGGAAACCAACGATGTCGACTTCGGCTACGAAGTCCCGGGCGTAGCTCGTTATCGCGCCAATTTCTTCCAGCAAAAATCCGGCATCTCCGCCGTCTTCCGGTTGATCCCGTCCAAGATCCTGACCGTAGACGACCTGAATCTGCCGCCGGTTTTGAAGAAATTCCCGCTCCTCAAGAAAGGCCTCGTCCTCGTCACCGGCCCGACCGGTTCCGGCAAGTCGACCACGCTCGCGGCGATGATGGATTACGCGAATCTGCAGCGGCACGACCACATCATCACGGTGGAGGATCCGATTGAGTTTGTGCACCGCAGCCAAAACTGCCTCGTGCAACATCGCGAGGTCGGCGTGCACACCCGCTCTTTCGCCTCCGCCTTGCGCGGCGCGCTCCGCGAAGATCCCGATATCCTGCTCGTCGGCGAAATGCGCGACCTCGAGACCATCGAGCTGGCGCTGACCGCGGCCGCGACCGGTCACCTTGTTTTCGGAACGCTCCACACTTCCAGCGCGGCCAAGGCGGTCGATCGCGTGATCGACGTTTTCCCGACCGACCAGCAAAACCAGATTCGCGCCACTCTCGCCGAATCGCTCAAGGGCGTGGTCGCGCAAAACCTCTTCAAGCGCATCGACAAACCAGGCCGGGTCGCCGCGCTCGAGATTCTGGTCGTCGACATGGCGATCGCGAACCTCGTCCGCGAAGCCAAGACCCACCAGATCCCGGGCATGATCCAGGTCGGCAAAAAGAAAGGCAACCAGCCGCTCGACGACGCGATCATGGAACACTTGCGGCAAATGCGCATTTCGCCCGAGGAAGCTTACGACAAGGCGATCGACAAAAAGAAATTCCGTCCCTTCCTCAAGACTCCGCCAGCCGACGACTTCGAAGAGTAGGAAACTCGCCGCATGAGAACGCCAGATCTCGACCGGATCCTCTCCGCGATGCTGAAGACGTACAACGGCATCTCGGACCTCAACTTTTCCGTCGGCCATCCGCTCCAGGTGGAGGATTTCGGCGAGCTCAAGCCGGTCTACGTCGATCCTCCGATCGAGTCCCTCACGCCCTACCAGACCGAACAGATCGCGCTCACCCTCATGCGCGGCGATCGCCGCTTGATGCGCGAATATCTCCGCGCCGGCTCCTGCGATTGCAGCTACTCGCTTTCCGACGAAGCGCGCTTCCGGGTCAATATTTTTCGACAACAGGGCAATTTCGCCGTCGTCATGCGGAAGCTGCAGGCGGAAATTCCGTCGCTCCAGATGCTGGAGTTGCCTTCCATCTTTGAGGAAATAGCGAAGGAAAAAACCGGCCTCGTTCTCGTCACCGGCGCCACCGGCAGCGGCAAGACCACCACCCTGGCCGCGATCTTGAACGAGGTGAACGCGCCGGCAATCGGTCCACGTCATCACCCTCGAGGATCCGATCGAGTTCGTTCATCCTCCCGGGTGCGCCACTTTCAGCCAGCGCGAGCTCGGGCACGACTTCGATAATTATCCCAACGGCTTGCGCGCCGCGCTCCGCCAGGCGCCCAAGGTCATCCTCGTCGGCGAAATGCGCGACCGGGCGACGGTCGAAATCGCGCTCATGGCCGCGGAAACGGGCCACCTCGTCCTCAGCACCCTGCACACGGTCGACGCCGGCCAGTCGATCAACCGTATCCTCGGTCTCTTTTCGTTAGGCGAAGAACAGCAACTGCGCATCCGCCTGGCCGACAGTCTGCGCTATATCGTCAGCCAGCGCCTCGCGCCCAAGATCAGCGGCGGGCGCCATCTCTTGATGGAAGTCATGGGCCACAACCTGCGCACCCGCGAGACGATCGCGCTCGGCGAAGGCGACAACCGCAGCTTCTATGAAATCACCGAGGCGAGCGCGCCCTTCGGCTGGATTACCTTCGACCAGTCGATCCTCAAGGCTTACGAGGACGGCGTGATCACGGAAGAAACCGCCCGTTTGTTCTCCTCCAAAAAAGGCCGCGTCACGCGCGGGATCGACCTCATTCAAAAAACCCGCGGGATCGAAAACCAGCTCGAGGCCGGCCTCCGCCTCGATCGGCCCATCAATGCTTTTCGTTAGGCAAGAAAGATGAACATCGAGCACGACAGCAATTTCTTCGATCTCGGCGACAAGACCGCTCTCGTCTGCATCGATCACCCGAGCTACCAGAAACTGATCGTGCCGCAATTGGTCGATCTCGGTTACAAGGTGCACCTCGGGCTTTTCGAGGAAGACATCATGCTCAAGCTGTCCACCTACAGCTATAACGTCGTCATCATTTACGAGAATTTTAAAGGCGCGAGCGTGGGCGAGAACCCGATCCTCAAGGAAATGGTTCTGCGCTCCAGCGCTCTCCGGCGCGAACATTTCCTCGTCCTTCTCACTCACCGCAGCCCGACGAACGACGCCATGAGCGCCTTCGTCCAGAGCGTCGATCAGATTCTCAATATCGCCGACATCGCCAACTTCCGGCCCGTGCTGCGGCGCGGAGTGGCCCAGCATCACGAGCTCTACCTGCCTTTCCAGGAAGCCTTGCGCGTCGTCCAGGCGAGCTGAAAAAATCGGAGCGGCAAAAAGCTCCGCGCAAGAGTTTTTTCATCTTTTTTTCGTCGCCAGGCGCGATTTTTTGAAACGTCAGTTGCGGCCTCGCACTGCCGCATGATAATTTTCGAACGCTCACATGAAGTTCGTTCAATGGGTCCGTTTTAGTTGGGATTTGAACTCGCTTCCGATGCTGGGCGCGGCGCTTCCGCCGCATTATTCCTTCACCCCGATCACTCTCGCCGACGAGAAGGAACTGCGCCTTGTCATCCGCCGTTCCTTCGCGCACGACACCTCCTGGAGCGCCGCCATGACCGACCTCGATGGAATGCTGGAGGACTGGCTGCAACCCGCGCTCGACCCGGAAAGACACGGCCTCGGACTGGCCTTGCGTCACGGCTTGCGCATGATCGGCGCCGCGGTTTTGATTCCCGATCCCGCGAGTGAAAATCATCTCTCGCCCGGGCCCTGTGTGCTGATGGAATACCGCAACCGCGGTTTCGGCACGGCTTTGCTCGGGGAAGCGCTCCGCCAGTTGCGCGAAGCCGGGCTCGCCCGCGCCATCGCGCTGACGAAGAGCAACGCCCCGGTCGCGAAATTTCTTTATCCGAAGTTCAACGGCGTCCTCACGCCCGGCGACACCCCGCTCCTCGCGGCCTAACGAATAATTCCGCGCTCGCTTTCGAGGATGAAGCGCACGATCGACTGCACTTCCTCGCTCTCGCCCAGCTTCTCGCGCAGCGCTTCGACGGCCTGCCCGGTGTTCATTTTCCCGCGGTAAATAATCCGGAACGCTTCCTTGATCGGCTTGATCTTTTCCGGCGCATAACCGGCCCGTTCCAGGCCGACCTGATTGATCCCGCGGACCTCGGCCGGGTTGCCGTCGGCGATCATGAAAGGCGGAACGTCCTGCACAATCTTGGAGCAGCCACCGGTGATGGCGAAACGGCCGATCCGGCAAAATTGATGGACCGCGGTGAGCCCGCCGATGACCGCGTGATCGCCCACCTGGACGTGCCCGGCGAGCGTGCCGTTATTTGAGAAAATGACCGCGTCCCCGACGATGCAATCGTGCCCGATGTGCGAGTAGGCGAGAAAATTTCCGCCGCTCCCGACCCGCGTTTTCCCGGTCTCGGCCGTGCTGCGATTGATCGTGACGAACTCGCGGAAAACATTCTCGTCGCCGATCTCGAGATAGGTCGGCTCGCCCTTGTATTTCAGGTCCTGCGTCTGCTGACCGATCGAGCAATAGGCGTAAAACTTGTTCCCGCGTCCGGCCGCGAGCGGCCCTTCCAGCGTCACGTGATGTTGCAGCCAGCAATTCTCGCCTAACGACACTCCCGCCGCCACGATGCAGTAGGGCCCGACGACCGTGCCCGCGCCGAGTTCGGCCGCAGGGTCGACGATCGCGGTCGGGTGGACCGTCGCCGCGCTCATTTATCGAGGAAGGTGAACATCAGCTCGCCTTCCGAGACAACGGCATCGTTCACCATGCAATGGCACATCGCCTTGGCCAGCTTGTTGCCGCGCGATTTCGTCAGCTCGGCGTGAATGAAGAGCGTGTCGCCCGGGAAAACCGGCTTGCGAAATTTCACTCCGTCCGCGCTCATGAAATAGCCGACCCGGCTCGCGCTTTTGCTGATTCGCATCATGAGCACGCTCGCCACCTGCGCCATCGCCTCGACCTGGAGCACGCCCGGCATCACCGGGTGCCCGGGGAAATGCCCCTGGAAATACGGCTCGTTGATCGTGACCGATTTGATCCCGAGACATTTGGTTTCGCCCTCGAAGGAAACAATCCGGTCGACCATCAGGAACGGATAACGATGCGGCAAAATCTGCATCACCGCGTTGATATCGAGCCCGCCTTCGCCGGCCGGGAAGTTGCGCTTGGGCAACATCGCCTCCGTCGCCGCCAGCGCCTTCGCCACCGCCCGCGCGAGATCGGTATTGGCGCCATGACCGGGCCGCACCGCCACGACATGCCCGCGGATCGGGCGCCCGACGAGCGCGAGGTCGCCGATGATGTCGAGGATCTTGTGCCGGACGAATTCGTCCGGGAAACGGAGCGGCTCCTTGCTCAGGACCGATTCGCCCCTAACGACGATGGCGTTTTCCAGGCTCCCGCCCTTGATCAGGTTTTTCTCCATCAACGCCTGGACGTCTTCGTAGTAAACAAAGGTCCGGGCGGGCGCGATTTCGCGCTCGAAAATCGCCGGCGTGATCGCGGTCGACATGAATTGGGTGAAGCGCCCTTCCGGTCCCGCCTGGGTGCAGGAGATGCGAAACTCATCGTCCGGCAGCAGGATCAGGAGCGAGCCGTTCTTCGTCTCGATCGAGATCGGTTCCCGCACATGAAAGAAAAGCCGCGGCGCTTCCTGCTGGACGACGCCGGCCTTGTGGATCGCCTCGACATACATCAGGCCGCTGCCGTCGCCGATCGGCGGCTCGTTCGCGTCCATCTCGATCACGGCGTTGTCGACCCCGAGGGCGGTGAGCGCGGCGAGGACGTGCTCGACCGTGTGCACGCGCATCGAGCCTTCGCCGATCGTGGTCGCGCGCTCGACCGTTTTTACATTCGCGATCGTGGCGTCGATCGTTGGCTCATCGGCCAGGTCTTTGCGCTTGAACTTGATCCCGGAATTGGCCGGCGCGGGCTGGATCTTGAGCGAGACCTTGGCGCCGGTGTGAAGGGACGTGCCGCTGAGCGAAGCGGCCTTGGCGAGAGTGTGTTGGAACTCGGCGGCGGAAGGCATGGCCCGCTACCTAACAGAATTTTCCACCGCTGGCCAGTGACGCTTTGCGGGGCGTAACCGGTCGCCCCTTTCCTCACTTGTCATCCCGACCCGGCGCAGCGCGGGGAGGGACCTCTCAGTTGCAATAGAGGGTTCGCGAGTGAGGAGAAAACCTGGATTGCAGTTGCGAGGTCCCTCTCCGTCCTGCGGCGGCTCGGGATGACAACTGCGGAGCGGAATCAGAACCCGCGCGTGTACCAAACGCCGCCGGGGCCGTTGTAGCTTGCGCCTTCGCCCCAGATCACGTGATTCATTCCCGCGCCATCGACCGAGAGGCCGAGATAATCGCCATACGGAAAGGCGTAACCTGCGGCGCTCTTGTAGGGAGCGCCGTCCGCGCGATCCGATAACCGCACAATTTCGCCCCAGGTTGTCCCGCCGTCGGTCGTCCGGCGATAGAAGGTATTCCAGGCGCGCTTGTTCCCATCTGTGCTGCCTTGCCAGACGACGCGGAAGTCTCCCGCCGCCGGTCCCGCGGCGATGGCCGGAAATCCGTTCGTGTTTCCCTCGTTAGGCTGGGAAACCTGCACCCGTGGGGTCCAGTTGATGCCGTCGTTCGAGGTCGTGATCCACATCGGCTGCGGCTGTTTCTCCACCTCGCCCGCGTGATACGTGACCATGATGTTTCCGGCCTGGTCGATTGCCAGGCCCCCGGTCGATGAGAAAAATCCGTAGCCGCATCCCGGCGTTCCCGAACATCCCGGCGGCGGCGCCGAAGTGTCGACCAGCGTCGTTTGCCAGCTGGCGCCCTTGTCGTGCGAACTAACGACCGTGATCTCGGCCGGGCCGCGATAATTGAGGTAGAAATTGATCACCAGGAAATAGACGCTCCCATCCGGCGCGATCGCCGCGCCGTTCGCGTCCCACCAATGGCCCGCAGTCGGCCGGTTCGTCTTGATCGGCGTGCCGAAGGTCTGGCCGCCGTCGTGCGACGAAACGAGATAGCTGTCGTCCATGTTCAGCCCGACATAGACGTCCTGCCCATCGGGCGAAACCGACCAGCCACGGATGATCGGTCCATTCCAGCGCGGGCGCGATCACGACCGGTTCCGTCCAGGTCGCCCCGTGATCGTACGACTTGATCAGCGAGCTCTTCCAGTTCGGTCCGTTCAGCCAGACCGCGAAGACCGTGCCGTTGGCATCCACCTGCACCTGCGGATCGGCCTGCCAGACCTGCACCCGCCTAACGAGTTGGTCCGCGTCCCAGGTTTGGCCGCCGTCCGCCGAGCGCCGGATGAAAATTCCCGAGAGCCGCGCGCTAAAGCGCGTCGTCATCTGGTAGACAAAATTGGAAGTGCGATCCGCGGCCACGAAGGGCTCCCAGTCGTCCTGCCCGCTCCAGACGCGTTCCGAATCCCAGCCTGTCGCGGCCTTGGACGCGCGCGGCTGCGATTGCACATCGGTTTGCGCGGCGAAATTGCGGCCGGTCGAGCGTTCCTTGCGCTCGCCGTGCCCATGCGTGGTCTCACGCGCGGTCGCCCAGGCGACGCAGACAATCGCGAGCACGAGCAGGACGGCAGCTACCCCTAACGAACGACCGAAATGTCCTTTCTGGCGTCGCGCGGGAGGGTTGGTCACGACCCGCAAAACGCGGTCGGAACGGAGAGGAATACGCTCGCTCATGGGTTGTCGAGCATATCGAAGTCCGGCTCCTCTTGGCCAGAGAAATCCCTCTCGCTTTGGCCTTTAGCGTCCTTTTTTCTAGCGAACGAGGTGTTTCTCGATGTTCTCGGCCAGGCGCTCCGGGGTGACCGGCTTGGCGATGAAGGGGAAGCCGCCAAAGTCCGGGCGCGCCGCCGTTTCCGTCCGCGTCACCATCGCGGTCAGGAACACGATCGGCACCTTCTTCAATTTCTCGTCCGCCCGGATCTGCGCCGCGATGTCGCCGCCGTCGAGGCCGGGCATCATGACGTCGAGCAGGATGAGATCGGGCCGGAACTCCCGCGCCGTCTCCAGGGCAAGCGCGGAGTCGTTGACCTCCCGGATGTCGTAGTCGGTCAGGGTCATCCGGGAGAGCCGGGTGAAACCTTCCTCGTCATCCACCATCAGGATTTTTGCTTTACGATTTTTCATGTTCGCTCTGGCTCGGCAGCGCGAGCGTGACGACCACGCCCCCTTCGCTGCGGTTGCTCACATTGATTCGTCCGCCGTGCAAGTCGATGATCGTTTTTGTCACCGTCAAGCCGAGGCCGGTTCCTTTGCCGGGCGGCTTGGTCGTGAAATAAGGATCGAAAATCTTCGAGAGCTTCTCTTTCGGAATGCCGGTGCCGCCATCGGCGATATCCACCACCACGACGAGGTCGCCGGATTTGAAAGGCGCCACCGCGTCCGCTTCGTTCACCCGCCAGGCGCGAGTCGAGACCAGCAGCCGCCCGCCGCCCGGCATGGCGTGGCAGGCATTGGTGAAAAGATTCACCAGCGCCTGCTTCATCTTGTCGCGATCGAGCGCGCAGGTCGGCAACTGGCCGGCGAAATCAGTCGTCGCCGTCACCTTGGCCGCGCTGATCTCGTGCCGCACGAAACGCAAAGCCTGCCGGATGAGCGGCTCGATCTCGGTCGGGCGCAACTTCAGCTCGTTAGGCTTGGCAAACTCGAGCAGATCGCCCACGACCGCATCCGCGCGCTCGATCGCTTCGCCCATTTCCTTGAGCACGGCGAGGATCGGCGGATCGTTCGACCACGGCAGCCGGGTGACAAACCCGAGCCCCATCTGGAGGACGGCGAGGGGATTCTTCACCTCGTGCGCCACCCCGGCCGCGATCTGGCCCACGGTCTGCATCTTTTCCGCCTCGATCAGTTGCAGCTGCGTCGCCTGTAAATCCGCGTGCGACTTCGTCAGGCTGGCCAGCACTTCGCGCAACCGCGCGTTGGCCTGGGTGAGCTGTTCTTCCGCCTCTTTGCGCGGCGTGATGTCGGCCACTAATCCGTCGTAGCCCGCCAATTCGCCCCCGGCGTTATAACGCGGGACACGCTGGTTCCGCACCCAGCGGATCGAGCCGTCGCGATGAAAAATCCGGTGCTCGATCCGCGGCGGCACCTTGCCCAGCGTCATCTCGGCCGCATTCGCCACCACCGCGGCCGTGTCGTCCGGGTGGACCATGCGATGCCAGAGATCGGGGTCGCGCGCATATTCGTCCGGCTGGTAACCGGTCACCGCCAGGCAGCCCGGCCCGTGCGACGTGCCGACGACCACCCCATTATCGAGGTGCACGCTGTAGATGTAGTCAGTCACCGAGGCGAGCAGCTCGCGGTAACGCTGCTCGCTCTGCCGGGCGGCTTCCTCTGCTCTGATCAGTTGTGGTTCCACGGACGAAGGAGCCATTCAGAGCGACCACTCGAGCCAGGTAAATTGATCGATCACCGGCACTCCGCGGGCGCGACAGACCCGCATCGTGTGACCAGTCCCGCCGCGGTCGGGATCGGCGGCGTTGACGTAAAAGATGCCGGCGATCGGAGGCGGCATGTCGTCGGTGCCTGTGACTTTGAGCGTATCGCGGAGAATCAACTGCGCCGTGGCTCGCTGGCGCGGATGCGTTTTGCGCCGGCGGTAGTTGACCGCCACGCGCTCGTACTGTGGCGAAGCGGAAAGCGTGGCCTCCACCACCTCCTGCACCCGGGTCGAAGAAATGTCGTCGATCGCCAGCGCGGGCGACTCCGCCGGTCGCTCCCGGCTGCGGTGCGTGGCGTAGGGCAGGACAAATTCCAACCGGGTGGCATCGACACTCACCACACCGGCCGCAAACGCCGCGTCCGAGCCTTTGGCGTTGCCGGTGCGGAAGCGAGCGTGCGGAAAAGTGTGAGCGAGATGCGCCGCCAGTGCCGTCAGACGGGGCGCCTGGTCTGATCGGAAGATCTCGCGTGCCTTCCAGGAGCACGATGGGCGAATCGAGGTCCGCAAGTAACTCAGTGAAATCGGCATAGTTCATAGGAAACAGCACGGCACAGTCCGCGGAGGTGACGACGTGTCACTCGCTCACTGAGCCAGTTTCATATCCATATTAGGAGAACACCGATTCGCCGAAGTCATTGCAGGCGCGGCCAGGCTTTCCGCTCCTGTCCGATCTGGAGCACTCCGAAGAGGACGAGGATGCCAAAGAGCGATCCGAAAAGCCCCGCCAAGCCTAGCCCGATCGAGAGATTAATGGCCACGCTGGCCAGCGCCGAGGCCACGAAAGCCCAAAAGCCCCAGCGCTTCCATTGCAGCAGCGCCACTGCCGCAACGACGTTGATCACTCCGCACAGCGCCAGCGCCCAAAAGGCCCAAGCGGGCATCTTGGCGCCCTGGCCTTGGATATAGCTGGAGCCGAGCAGGTAGGTGAGAGCCAGAGCGGAGTTGACGATGATAATGAAAATCAGATACGCCGTGAGACATCCGTGACGGCTGATCGGTGCCGGTGGGCTGGTGGGAGTTTCCGGGTTGATTTCGTTCATAATGGCTGGGCGCCAGTTCTACCGACAACGGAACGGACTGGCAAGCCGTGAAGTAGACGCCAGCCCGGAGGGTAGGCGAGTGCGCGAACTCATCAACGGAACAGACTGTCGAAAACTGGCAGGGTCAGGCTCTTCGTTGGGTAAGTGCGAAATAGAGCGCTCCGAACAAGCCGAGAATGAGGCAAAAAGCGTGAAGTGAAAACAAGCCGACACTGCCGTAAAACGGATTCGCCGCGCTCAACGGCATGAACGGCCGGCTATCGATGTGCATGATGCTGTCGAGAAAGACGTGACTATAGGTGCCAACAAAAGCGCCAACCGCCGCGCTCCGGAACGGGATCACGCTCCCTGTTGGCGCAAAATACCGGCGAAACGGAGCCTCCGGCCACGCCTCCCACCTGCGCAACAGAAGCTGACAGATCGGACGCCCGACCACGAGACTGAAGAGCCCGACCAGGGTGGCACCGAGATAGGTGTGGCAGAAGCGATGCCAGGGATAAAGCCCCTGCACCATGTAGTAGGCCGTCTCGCAATCAGTCGCGACCTGGGCAAAGCAAAAGACCGTAAAACTAAAGTGCTTTGGGATCGCGGCCTTGATGGCGGCGCCGGGTCCGAAATGGAAAGGAGTAACCGGCATGTTACGGAAGACTGACTCTTTTGGAACCCGGATGCCGCCTGAAGAAAAGAAAGATCGCGCCGACGACGGATGCGACCGCGAATCCAAAGAGCGTGATGGTGAACAAACCGATGAGGAAAAACGGACTGCGCGGCTCATCGCCGAGCAGCGTCAGAAGCGTGACGACGCTATCGAGAACGATGACGCACGTGATGGAGGCGAGAAGCCAATTGCGAATCCAGAAGTGACACAACGCCGCCAAAAAAGCGGTCACCGCCAGGGCGATGAAGATCTGCAGCAACTCCTGGCCGCCTGTACGACGGAGCAACCCAAACGGAGCGCCACCAAACCACCTAAAGAACAAGAGGACGGCGCAGAGAGCGGTCACGACCGCCGCGATCTTCCGGGCTCGGCTATTGGAGGGCACGCCCACTGTCTAACGAGAGCGAAACGGACTGGCAAGCCGCGACATTGACTGAAGACTACGGAAGGTTCGGGATGCTGGAGGGAAGCGCTTTGTCGCTTCCTCGGGATGGCGCGTCGACTCGATCTCCCGCGAGGTTTACTCCCGCGGCACCGACAAAGCGGTGCCCTCCAGCCTAACGACCGCCGCTCCGCGGCTTCACTCGCGTCGCTTTGCGCACCGGGATCGGGGTCCCTTCTCCTTCGGGGTATTTTTTCGTGCTCGGCCAGATCAAACGCCAGGGCTGACTGCGCAGGGTCGCGGTGAAGTCTTTGGTGTTGCTCACGGTCGCCTCCAGGTCGGGGCTGAGGCTGTCGAGCGCGTTCTTCAGTTTCTCGGAGCTGTCCCGGAAATTCGCCAGGGTGACGGTGATGTTGTCGTTCTTCGTCAGCTGATTGCTCAGGTCTTCGATGTGGGCGAGCGATTTGGAGAGGTTGCTGTCGGGCGCGGTGATCTCGTTCAGGTGCTCGGTGAAGATTTTGAAATTTCCCAGGGCGAGGGTGAGGGGAGCGTTCTCGTCGGTGATCTTGTTCAGGTTGGCCGCGGTGGCCTGCAAGGTCTTGAAGGTGGCGGTGGCCTCGGTCGCGACGGGGCCGACCAGGCCGAGAAGTCTCGAGATCGCTTCGCCGAAATCGGGCACCCGGTTCCCGGCAAAGACCTGCCCGGACTCGGCCCGGCCGGAGCGGTCGTTGCCGCCGGAAAAGTCGATCGCGGTTTCGCCGAGCAAGCCCAGGGTCATGAGGCGGACGTTGGTGTTCTTGTAAACGACGGAGGTGCGATCGACTTCGACGTCGATCCGCACTTCGAAGCGCGGGAGCGCTTTCGGGCCGCTGCCTTCCGGGCCGGTGACGGTGCCGAGATTGCCCGCCGCCTCGAGGGCGCGGGCGGCTTCGTCGCGCGAGACGGGGGAGTTGAGGGTTTTGACCTGGCCGACTTTGCGCCCGGCGAGCAGGACGGGCGCGCCGAGCTTAATCCCGGCGGCGTTATCGAAATAAATCTTGTAGGTGACGAGCGGGCGGAACAGGCCCGGCGCGCCGAGGATGATGAGGATAACGGTGAGGACCGCGACCGTGCCCAGGACGAGCAGGCCGGTCATGATCTCATTTCGTCGCAACTGCATCTTTGCTTCCTTCCAGGATGGGACCTTCGGTGCTGCCGCTCAGGAATTGCTGCACGACCGGGTGGTCCGATTGCTTGAGTTCCTCAGGAGAGGCGTCGGCGATGACTTCACCCTGATAGAGCATAGCCATTCGCGTGCCGATGCGAAAGGCGCTGTCCATTTCATGAGTGACGATAATCGAGGTGACCTGCGCGCTCTCGGTGAGGCTGATGATTAATTCGTCGATGACCGAGCTGATGACCGGGTCGAGCCCGGCGGAGGGTTCGTCGAACAGGATGAGCTCGGGGTCCATGACGAGGGCGCGGGCGAGGCTGACGCGTTTGCGCATGCCGCCGCTGAGCTCGGAGGGCATCTGGTTTTTCGACTCGATCATGCCGACGAGCTCGAGTTTTTCGTCGACGATCCGGTCGATCTCGGCGGTGGTCTTGCGGGTGAGTTCCTCGAGCGCGAGGGCGACGTTGTCGCGCACGTTGCGCGAGCTGAGGAGGGCGGAATACTGGTAGACCATGCCGATGTGGGTGCGGACCTGCTGGAGCTTGCGGCGTTTCAGGCGCGAGATCTCAAATTGCTTGAAGAAGATCTCGCCCGCGGTCGGCTGGAGGATGCCGAGGATGAGGCGCAGGATGGTGCTTTTGCCGCTCCCGCTCTGGCCCATGATGACGAGCCGGTCGAGCGGGTCGACCTTGAGCGAGACTCCGGAGAGGACTTTTTTCCCGGGAAACTCGAGCGCCACATCGCGCAGCTCGACGACATGATTGGGCGCTTCGCTCACGGAAAGAAAACGATGTAGACGATGTTAAAGAGCGTATCGAAACCGATCACGACCGTGATCGCGGTGACGACGCTCGAGGTGGTGGCGGTGCCGACGCCGGCCGCGCCGCCTTTCACGGTGAGCCCGCGGTAGCAGGCGATGGCGCCGATGAGCAGGCCAAACATGAAGCTTTTCAAAATGCCGGTGACGATGTCGCGAATGAGCAGGCTATGCAGGACGAGGTCCTGGAAATAGACGAAGGCGATATTGAAATAGGCGCGCGAGATGAGGGCGCTGGCGAAGATCGCCGCCATGCTCGAGATGACGCTGAGGCAGGGCATGAGGGCGAAGAGCGCGAGCATCCGCGGCGCGACCAGGAACCGGAGCGGGCCGATGCCCATCGCTTCGATCGCCTCGACTTCCTCCGAGACCTGCATCGTGCCGAGCTCGGCGGTGTAGGAAGCGCCGATGCGCGCGGCGAGCATGATGCCGGTGAGGAGCGGGCCGAGCTCGCGGGTGAAAGCGATCGCGACCAGGCCCGGGACGAGACGCTCGGTGCCGAAGCGTTCCAACTGGTAGCCGGTAAGGAGCGCCATGGTGAGCCCGAGAAAAAACGAGACCATCGCGACGAGCGGGATGGAGCCGACGCCGGCGCGCTCGGTGTAGCGGAAGAACGCAGCGGCCCTGAACGGGACGCGCCCGTGCCGGATGCGATCGGTCGTCTCCGTAACGGTATTGATGATGAACCAGAACATGCTCCCGATTTCCTGGAGCACGGAGCGGCTCTTCTCGCCGACGCCGGCGACGAGTTCAGCGGGCGCGTTGACCAGCGTCTCGGCGGGGCCCGGTGTCGGCGAAGGGTGCGCGGCCATTGCGAGGTGAAGTTGCCTAACTTCAGATGAGCGGCAAGTTTTCCGAACCGAGGTGGGCGGACTCTCCGGATCCACGCGCGAATTCAAATTATGCTCCGATTCCATCTCATTACCCTGCTCGGCAGTCTGCTGCTGGCCGGTTCCACCACAGCTCAAACGAAAGACGAACCGATGAAATACGGCATGGTGATCCATGGCGGCGCCGGCACGATCGAGCGCAGCACGATGACGCCGGAAAAAGAGAAGGCGTATCGCGCCGGGCTCGAGGAGTCGCTCAAGGCCGGCTACGCGGTGCTCGAGCGCGGGGGCACGAGTCTCGATGCGATCGAGGCGGCGATCCATGTGCTGGAGGACAACCCGATGTTTAACGCGGGCAAAGGCGCGGTCTTTACTCATGAAGGCACGAACGAGCTCGACTCCTCGATCATGGACGGCAAGACGCTCGCGGCCGGCGCGGTCGCGGGGGTGAAGCACATTCGCAATCCGATCAGCCTGGCGCGGATGGTGATGGAAAAATCAAAGCACGTGATGCTCACGGGGGAGGGGGCGGAGGCGTTTGCGACAGAAGATGGGGGTCGAGCTGGTCGACCAGAAATATTTCTACACCGAGGAACGCTGGCAGGCGTTGCAGAAGGTGAAAGCCACGCCCGCTCCGATGAGCGACAAGGATCGCCACGGCACGGTCGGCGCGGTGGCGCGCGACAAGGCGGGTAATCTCGCGGCCGGCACTTCCACCGGCGGGATGACGAACAAACAATTTGGCCGGGTCGGCGACGCGCCGATCATCGGCGCCGGGACGTACGCGAATAACGAGACGTGCGCGGTCTCGTGCACGGGCGACGGCGAGTATTTCATCCGGGCCGCGGTCGCGCATACCGTCTCGGATTTGATGAACTACAAAGGGATGCCGGTGAAGGAAGCCGCCGAAACCGCGCTCGAAAACGCGAAGAAACTCGGCGGCACCGGTGGTCTCATCGCGCTCGACAAGGACGGGAATTTCGCGATGCCGTTCAATACCTCGGGAATGTATCGCGGCCAGGTCGGCCCCGACGGCAAGGTGAGCGTCGAGATTTACAAGTAGAACTGTCGCGACGCCTGTGCCCGCGCTTCGCAGAGCGAAGCGTTTGTAGACGCCTCCCTCTGGGAGGCGCGGGAGAAAGCGTCGCAGCGATTAAACTACTCGATGATATCGAGCGTCGCCTTGTCCCCGTGACGCGCGGCGGCGCTCGAGAGCAAGGCGCGAATCGCGCGGATCGTTTGCCCGTTGCGGCCGATGATGCGGCCGACATCGGTCTGCCGCATCTGCAAGCGGAAGACGGTCATGCGGCCGTTTGCGACTTCCGAGATCATCACTTCATCGGGAAATTCGACGAGCTGCCGAATGATAAACTCGAGGAATTGTCTCACGCGGCGGAGTGTAGCGACGGGGCCGCGCGTTGTCCAACTGGAACCGGGATCGCTGCAGTTGTTGCCGGGGCGCTGACCCCGGTGAGCTTGCGCTCCGCTGCGAAAAGAGGCCGGGGTCACCCGCCATAGGCGGGCTACAAATTATTCCGCGGCGGCTTCGGCCGGGGCGGGCTCGGCGGGCGCTGCGGCTGCGCGCGCTTTGGTCTTCTTCAGGATGCTGCGAACGGTGTCCGACGGCTGTGCGCCGCGAGCGATCCAATGCTCGACCCGGTCCACTTTCAAGGTGGTGTTGTCACCCTTCACCTTCGGATCGTAGGTCCCGATGATCTCGATGAATTTGCCGTCACGCGGGCTGCGTTTATCGGCCACGACGACTTTGTAATAGGGGCGATTTTTCGCGCCTTCTCTGCGTAATCTGATTGAAACGGCCATGCTAAAAGGGTGAGGTGTTGAGTTTTGCGGTCTGCGGGGGAGGGAACGAATCGCCCAATTCGGGGAAATCGCAAGTCAGCTCTTCATTCGCGACATCTGCGACATCATCCGCTTCATCTTGCCCGCGTTCTTCATCATCTTGCGCATCTGGTTGAAGCGCTGAAGCAGATCGTTCACCTGGGTGACGGTGCTGCCGCTGCCGGCGGCGATCCGCTGGCGGCGGCGGGCGTTTAGAATGTCGGGGCGCTTGCGCTCTTCGTCGGTCATGGAGAGGACGATCGCTTCGGTCCGCTTGATCTGCTTCTCGTCGATGTTCATGTCCTTGATGTTGCCCATGCCGGGCAGCATCCCGAGGATGTTCTCGAGCGGGCCGAGTTTCCGCATCATTTTGAACTGGGCGAGGAAATCGTTGAAATCGAAGGAGGCGGTGCGGAGTTTTTTCTCCATCCGCATGGCTTCTTCCTCGTCGATCGCCTCGGCCGCTTTCTCGACCAGGCCGACGATGTCGCCCATCCCGAGGATCCGCCCCGCGAGGCGGTCGGGCACGAACGGCTCGAATTGATCGAGCTTTTCGCCGACACCGGCAAACTTGATCGGGCGCTGCGTCACTTCGCGCATCGAGAGGGCCGCGCCGCCGCGCGCGTCGCCGTCGAGTTTCGTCAGGACGATGCCGGTGATGCCGAGCGCTTCGTGGAAATGCGTCGCGACGCTGACCGCCTGCTGTCCGGTCGCGGCATCGGCCACGAGCAGGACTTCCTGCGGCTTGAGGAATTCCTTCAGCTGCTTGATTTCCTCGATCAGGACGGCGTCGATCTCCTGGCGACCGGCGGTGTCGAAAATCTGCACGTTGCCGGTTTGTTCCGCGGCCCACTCGAGGCTGGCGGCGGCCGCGCGTTTCACGTCCTTCTCGTTAGGCGAGGGAGAGAAGACCGGGACGCCGACCTGTTTGCCGAGAGTCGCGAGCTGCTCGATCGCGGCCGGCCGATGCAAATCGCAGGCGATGAGCAGCGGGGTGCGTCCCTGTTTTTTCAGGTAGGCGGCGAGCTTGGCGGAGGAGGTGGTTTTGCCGGCGCCGTTCAGGCCGACCATGAGGATGCGCGCGGGCTTGTCGAGATTGAGCGGGCTGGCGTCGCCGCCGAGGAGCGCGGTCAGCTCGTCGTGGAAAATTTTCACCACCTGCTGGCCGGGGGTGACGCTGCGCAGGACTTCTTCGCCCAGCGCCTTGTCTTTCACTTGGGCGACAAACTTTTTCGCGACCTGGTAATCGACGTCGGCCTCGAGCAGCGCGAGACGCACCTGGCGCATCGCGTCGGTGACGTTGACCTCCGTGATCGAGCCGTGACCGCGGAGATCCTTGAAGATGTCCTGCAGTTTATCGCCGAGTTGTGAAAACATAATTCGTTAGGTTGGGAGTGCCCGGGCCGGGTTCACTACCACGAAGTGGCACCCGTTTCCAACCAAACGCCTCGACCGCTGCTCGTAAGTCGTGCTCGTGCTCGATCTGTTCCGATGACGATTACGAGCAGGAGCACGAGCACGATTTCTGGGAGATTCGCAAATCTTCCTCTTCGATTCATGTTGCCCCGACTCGATGAACAACACTGTCCTGCTCCATATCGTCGAACGCCTCGAAGGCTTCCTCGGCAAGCTCCCGGATTCGATTCGCAACCCGGTCCTGAACGAGCTCACGCCGCTGAAGGAGCTTTTTCTCCAGCAACGCCCGCCGCGTTTTGTCCTGACCGGTTCGCATCCGATGCCGCTGCTCGAGTTCTGCGCCAAGATTTTTGCCGAGGGCGCGCAGGAAACGCCCGCCCGCGAAACGCTGACCGGCCTCTATCGCTGGCAAAAGATTTCGCTCGGCCAGCACGGCTCGATTCAACTGCTCGACGCGCGCGGCGCGGATGAAGCGGCCCTCGCCCTGGTCCGGGAAGAATTGCAGCAGCAGCCGGCGGATCTCTTCTTTTTCCTCCCGGCCGAACACGACGCGAAAGTCGCGACCCGCCGCGAGACGGAGCGCCTCGAACAATTACTCAACTGGAACAGCGGCTCCGTCGCGGGTGCGAAATTGATCGAGCTGCGCAGCAACGCGGCGGAATCGGCCTTTCCGCTCGCCCAGGCGCCGGACGCGCCCGCGATTCGGGCCAGCCTGCTGGGAGTGTATACGCTCGGCAAATCGCTCCTCGCCACCCTCGCGAGCGAATTGCCTAACGAGGCGCGGGTCGAGATGGTGCGGATCGGCGGCGACCGCGAAGCGCAGGCCCAGATCGCCGAGATGCTCGTCAAATCCACCAGCGCGATCTGCACCGCGGTCGGCGCTCAGCCCATTCCGCTGGCCGATCTCCCGATCCTGACCACGCTGCAACTGGTCATGGTCTCGGGCATCATGTACATCAGCGGGCGCGAACGAAGCATGCGGGCGGCGACCGAGTTTATCGGCGCGCTCGGGGCGAATGTCGGTCTCGGGATGGTGCTGCGGGAAGGCACCCGGGCGGCGCTGAAATTTTTCCCAGGGTGGGGGAATGTGGTCTGCGGCATGGTGGCGGGCGCGGGAACTTTCGCGATCGGCCGCGCGGCCACGGTTTACTTCATCGAGGGGGCGACGCTGCGCGACGCGCGGCGCGCTTTCGTGCAAAACAAGAAGAAACGAGTCGAGCTTCCGGGTAAGAGACCTAGAACATTGCGCGAGCGGGTGCAGAAGCGCGCTTTGCGAAGTGCGTGGAGATGCGTGGCGAGCGAATCCACGCCGTGTAGACGCTTCGCTCTGCGAAGCGCAGTTGCCGGATCTCGCAGATTTATCGCTGCACCCGCACGCCGCACCTCCCAGAGGGAGGCTTCTACAAGCGGCGAGAGCGCGCAAAGAGGCCACGAATAACTTGTGAATAAATCCGCGCTTTCGGCGCATATTGTTCACACAATTCTGTGAACAGCTTTTTTGCCTTAGGTAATAAACCGAGTCGTTTTCTTTACACGCGATGAAGCTCTCGGAGATTGGAAATACTCTGCGCGAGATCCGCGTGGTGCCGGTTAAGACTCTCGGTCAAAATTTTTTACACGATCAAAACCTGGCCCGCTGGGTGGTGCAGGAGGCTGGAATTTCCGCTTCGGATTTCGTTCTGGAAATCGGGCCCGGATTAGGTGCACTGACCGAACCTGCACTCGCTACCGGCGCAAAAGTATTGGCGATCGAAAAAGACGGCCGGCTCGCGGATTTTTTGCGGACACGCTTCGCCGATCGCCGTTTCGAAATCGTCCACGGCGACGCCCTTGAGTTCGAAGTGCGACGGCTTTTTCCGAATGGACCGGTCAAGTTGTTAGGCAACTTGCCCTATTACGTTTCGACCCAACTTCTTCTGCGATATCTCGAACAGCCGAGTCCTATTACACTGGCAGTGTTCATGTTACAGCGGGAAGTTGCAGCCCGTCTGTCGGCTGCGCCTCGTTCCAAGGATTATGGAATTCTTACTCTTGTCGTGCAGCTACAATGCCGCGTCGAATATTTGCGGACGGTTCCGGCGAGTGTTTTTTTGCCGCAACCTGATGTCGATTCCGCTTTCGTGCGGCTGACGCCGCGTGCGCCTAACGAGTTGCCCGATCACGACCGGGAAACATTTTTTTCGCTCGTCCGCCGCGGTTTTTCGCAGCGACGAAAACAGCTCGGAAAATTGCTCAAGGAGCAGGTCGCCGACTGGCCGCGCGCCGCGCAGGAAATCGGCGCCGCCGTGACCGCGCGGGCGGAGGAACTGTCGCTCGCGCAATGGATCGGGCTGGCGAATTTTGTGCAGCCGCCGGCGTCGCGCAGCGCGGGGACCGATCTTTCCGAGGAGTTCGCGGTGGTGGACGAAAATGACCGCGTGACGGGGGCCGCGCCACGTCGTGAAGTGCATGGGAATAACTTGCGCCACCGGGCGGTGCACCTCTTTCTTTTCAATCCCGCCGGGGAGCTGCTTTTACAGAAGCGTTCGCGCTGGAAAGATCGACATCCGAACGTCTGGGATTCGAGCGCGGCAGGTCATGTCAGCGCGGGCGAGGAGTACGACGACACCGCCGTGCGTGAGCTGCGCGAGGAACTGGGGGTGACGACAAGCCTGACGCGGATCGGGCAGTTGCCCGCTTCCGAAGAGACCGGCCAGGAATTCATCTGGCTCTACCGCGGTGAGCACGCCGGACCGTTTACGCCAGCCCGCTCGGAGATTGACGCGGTGCAGTTTTTTGCGCCGGAAGTGATCGCGCAATGGATTCAGGAAAGACCGGGCGATTTCGCACCCGGTTTCCTGGAATGCTGGCGGGTTTACTGTTCCAAGGAACAATCCGCCTAACGAGGCGAGTCTCGCCTAACGTTTCTTTTTCGCGGCCGGCTTCGAGCTTTTCTTGGCGGCAGTTTTTTTCGCGGGCGCCTTGCTCTTGCTGGCGGTGGCGAGGGTCGTCCGGGGCGGAAGATCGCCCATCACGTCGCGGCGATATTTGCGCGCGGCTTTGCGGGCCTGCTCTTTGCCGCCATAAACCGCGTCGCTGAACATCCGCGTGCCAGTCGAGGAGCCGCGCACGAAATGGACCTGGAAACCATGCGTCTGTTTCTTGGCGCGCGGCTTGGTGTCGATGCGCTTGA
Source organism: uncultured Verrucomicrobiae bacterium (assembly GCA_963740715.1). GTDB lineage: Bacteria > Verrucomicrobiota > Verrucomicrobiia > Chthoniobacterales > UBA10450 > Palsa-1392. The sequence continues at coordinate 55,710 of CAVUGD010000038.1, forward strand.
TGTTTTGTTCGGAGTCGGGATTGGATCGTTTCCTCATAATAAGAATTGTTTTGGCCTAACGAGTGGAGCGTAAGGTCAACTTTTCGCTTATGCAAATGCAGGCCGCACGAATTTTCAAATTTTTCAACGCGCCGCGCGCGACGGCAGCGCGGCGGCAGGTTCCAGCTGGCACTTTTCTCCGCGTAGAGCGCGCGCGGGAGCAGGACATAAGAGGGATGCGCGTCGTCGCGCAGCCACCTGATTAATTCCACCAGCGCGCTCTCCGCCATCGTCGTGCAACCGGCGCTGGGACGCGCTTCGCCGCGGCGGATATGAAAGAAGATCGCGCTCCCCTCGTTAGGCTGAGGCGGGTCGGAATTGTGCCGGATCTCGACCAGCCAGCGGTAGGCAAAGTCGTTATGCCGCATCTTCTCTTTCGCAAACCAGGGCGGCGGATTATTCGGATCGTCGATCGTGACGTGCTGGTTGTAATCGGGGCGGGTGGGATCGTCGATCCAGGCGTCGGCTTTGGTCACCTGGTGGAAAGGGAACTTCGCCCCGGCCGGCAACGCCGGGTCGTAAGTGTAGATTTTGCCGATGCGGAAAATTCCCGCCGGCGCCCGACCGTCCCGCTCCTTTTTGCGCAGCCCGTTTTCGTTCTGGCCGACGAGGCCGCGGCCCCAGGCGAGCCCGTTCTTTCCGAAAAGAACCGGGACCGGCTGGCCAACAGGTTGCCAGGGCCCGGAGCCGGCGCGCTCGAAGCGTTGCAATTCGCCGCGCATCGAGTTCCAATCGGGCGCGACGGCGACGATGAGCTGACGGCAATCTTCCGGCACCCCGGCGGCACGCGCACTGCTGGGCAGGAAGAGCAACGCGGGCACGAGAAAGAGGCGAAAGAAGCGCATTTCAAAACTTAGACGTGCAGGCGACGCGATCTGTCCAGTTGAATTCGAAATGAAGAAGAAAATCGCGGCGCTCCTCCTCGTCCTCTGCGCGCTCGGCGCGTATGCGCCGGCTTTGTGGAACGATTTTGTCTGGGACGATCACGCGCTCATCCTGCGCGACCCGCTCATTCGAAGCTGGCAGTTGATCGGCCAGGGCTTCACTCATTTCCTTTTCACGGACGCGGCCGCTTCCGATTTCTATCGGCCGCTGCAACGGCTCAGCTACACGCTCGATTACGCGGCCTTCTTCATTTCGCCGATGGGCTATCACCTCGTCAGCCTGCTCTGGCACGCCGCGGCGGCGGTCGCGCTCTTCTTTTTTGCGGAGGAATTTCTGGCGCGCTACCAGATGGAAACGCGGCGCCGGAGCTGGGTCGCGTTTGGCGCGGCGCTCGTCTGGGCTCTTCATCCGGTGCAAAGCGCGGCGGTGGTTTATGTCTCCGGCCGGGCCGATCCGCTGGCGGCGGCGTTTGGTTTCCTGGGGCTTTTCCTTGGCTTGCGCATGCTGCGGGCGGAGGGCAACGGCCGCTGGGGTTTTGGAATCGGCGCCGGGGTTTCTTTTCTCGCCAGCGCCCTGAGCAAGGAGATGGGGCTCATCTTTCTCCTCGTCTGGCTGATCCTTGCGCTCGCGCAACGTCCGCGCCGGGCATTGTTAGGCACGATCGGTTTGCTCGCGGGCGTGCTTTGCGCCTACCTCAGTTTGCGCCTGCCGGCGGAACATCTGCCCGCCCCCGTGGCGCCGCCCGCGCCCGCGCTCGTTAGGCCAATCGTCGCGAGCCGCGCGATCGCCGAATACGCCGGGCTGCTCATTTTTCCCGGACGCCTGCACATGGAGCGGGACGTGGAAACTCGTCCCAGCGGTTACAACCCCGCAAGCATGGCCGCCGCTTCCTGGCGCGAACTGCAAACTCTCCTCGGCCTGATGATCGTGGCCGCCGCGGTTTTTCTTCTCTGGCGCGCCCGGCGGCGCCCCGAGATCTTTCTTCCGCTTCTGCTCGCAGTCGTCTGTTACCTGCCGATCAGCGGATTGATCACGCTCAACGCCAGCGTGGCCGAGCATTGGATCTACCTGCCGAGCGCTTTTCTTTTCCTCGGCGCGGCTGCCGCCCTGGCCGCCTCAGGTTGGTTGACGGAAAAGAATCTGCGTTCCCGCGCGACCGTCGTCTGCCTAACGACCTGGCTGCTTTTCCTGCCGGTCCGGACTTTTCTGCGCACTTTCGATTGGAAAGATCAGCGCACTTTCCTTACGCGCACGATCAGGGACGGCGGCGACTCCGCCCGGATGTGGATCAACCTCGGCGGCCTGGAATTATCCGAAGGCAATCTCGTTGCCGCGCGGCAGGCGCTCGAGCATGCCCTGGCCAGGGATCCAGCGAATCCGCTCGCCTTGCTCAATCTGGCGGCGGTGACGATCAAAGAGGGCAATTTCCCCGCCGCCCGCGTGATCCTGCTGAGGGTCAAGGAACCACCAGAAGTTCGGGCGCGGGCCGAAGAGAGCCTCGCCGTGCTCGAAAATCGAGAGAGCGGCAAGGTCAATCTCATGCGCCTGCGGCTGGCGACGCGGCTTGGCCCGGCTAACTGGATGATCGAAAAGCGCTACATCAAGGCGCTGGCCGATCTCAATTATCCTGAGCGCGCGATTACGGAATTAAAGGGGAGCCTGGCGGCGGCGCCTTATCGGGCCGAGAGCTGGCAGATGATGAGCGTGCTTCTCCACCGCATCGGCAAGCCTAACGAAGCCGCCCTGGCCCTTTTCCTGGCGGAATCAAATGACGTCCACCTCCGCCGGCGAGGAACCGCGCTGTAGACGCTTCGCTCTGCGAAGCGCGGGATCAGATTCCATTGCACCGCAGACCCGGCGGCGCTCGGGGCCGCGCTTCGCAGAGCGAAGCGTCTACATCCGCCGGTGGCGTCGTTCCCGATGCAGTTGTGGTGAAACGATTTATCCAGCTTTTGTCCCTGACTTCCGCCCTTGCCTTCGCCCACGGCGCCTTGGCGCAATTGCCAGACGAAACGGCGACGCCGATTCCGACCCCGACCATTCCGGCTGGCCCGCGACCGACCGCGACGGTCACGCCGCTCCAGGAAACGCCGCAACCGACCAGCACGGTCACGCCGTTGCCGAGCGCCTCGCCCGCCGGCACGCAGCCGCAAACGACTAACACGGTCGCACCTTCACCGACTGCTTCGCCTTCGGCGACTCAATACCCCCGGACCACGAACACGGTTGCGCCGAGTCCATCGCCACGCTGAGGCAATCTCCTCAGGTAGCCGTCGACACGCTGGCGTTCTCAACCCGCGCCGTATCGGCGCCGAGCGATTTCATTCCGAAGAGCCAAATCACCCCGGATAAAAACATCACCCCGGCGATGAGAAAGAAGCCGACGTTCATGTTCGTGTGGCCGGAGATGTAGCCGATCGCTGGAAACGCGAGCGCGTCACCGAGCGCGTGGATAACGAGGATGTTGAGAGCAAAAGCCGTCGCGCGCACGGCCGGCGGAGTGACGTTGGCGAGCGCGGTGTTTGACGGGCCGGTATTGAGGAAAGCGAAGAAGATTGCCCCGAAGAGAAAACCCCAGGCCGCCGGGAAAGGGGTGAACAGCATGCCGACAAACAAGGGCGCGGCGATCAGCATCCCGACTCCGGAAACGGAAAAATACGAGCCGGGATGGCGCGGCCGCAGCCAGTCGGCGACGATCCCGCCGACGAGAGTGGAGAGTAAACCGCCAACCGCAGTGATCAGCCCGAAGATCGCGGTCGACGATGGCGGCAGCCCGCGATAGCGCAGGTAAGCCGAGATCCAGAACGCCAGCCCGCCGATGGCAAACGTCATCGCCGTTTGGGCAAAGCAGTTGATCACGTAAGAGCGAGTGCGGAAGAGCGCGAGATAATCGTCCCACTTCGGGCGGGCCTGTGCTTTCCGGTCCAGGCCGCGGCCACGCGGGTCGCGCTGCGTGAAGCAGAGCAGACCGAGGAGCAAGCCGGGCGGGGTCACGAGATAAAAAGCCCAGCGCCACCCGAGATGCGCGTTGATCAACCCGCCGAGAACATATCCGAGCGCGCCGCCCACCGGGATGGCGGCGAAGAAGACCGAGAGCACACGACCGCGGACCGCGAGCGGAAAGAGATCGGCCAGAATGGTCGGCGCGGCCGGACCGTAACCGCCTTCACCGATCCCAACGAGGACGCGGGTGAAGAGAAGAATGCCGAAAGTCGCGGCCAGGCCCGAACCGCCGCTGGCCAGGCTCCAGAGAATGACCGCGATCCCGACGATGACCCAGCGCGAAAAGCGATCGGAAAGCCAGCCGAGAGCGGGCGCGGAAAGCATGTAGGTGACGAAAAACGCCGTGCCTAACAATCCGCTGACCGCCATCGCGTTCGGGTCGTCCGGCCGGAAAAAAGCCGCGCGAATTTCCGGCTCGACCGCCGCCAGGACGTAGCGATCGATGTAATTAAAGAGGTTAATTCCGAGGAGCAGAGCGAGGGCGGTCAGCGCGCCGGGCTTGAAGTGGGATCGAATGGTCATCGAATTGCCGATTGCAGTAGGCGTCCCGCAGATTGTAAATCATAAAACGATGCCGACAATTTCTGCCGCCGAGCGCGTCCTGCGTTTCTTTGGAATGCCACTCATGCGGCTGATTTATCGCGTCACGCCGATCGGGCTGGAACGCCTGCCGAAGGGCGGATTCCTGCTTTTGCCTAACCACATCACCTTCGTCGACGCGCTCATTCTTCTCGTCGCCTGTCCGCGGCCGATTCGCTTCATCATCGACCAGGAATATTACGAAAACCGTTTTCTCCATCCGGTGCTGCAGGCGGTCGGCTGCATTCCGATCACCGCGCGCCGGGCGAAAGACGCGATGCGGCTGGCGGCGGAAAAGATCCGCGAAGGCGAGATCGTTTGTCTTTTTCCCGAGGGACAACTTTCCCGTTCCGGCACTCTCCTGCGCCTGCGCCGCGGCTACGAAGTGATCGCGCGTCAGGCGGAGGGTCCGGTCGTGCCGGTCTGGCTCGATCAACTCTGGGGCTCGATTTTTTCCTACCAGGGCCAGCGTTTTTTCACGAAATGGCCGCAGCACTTTCCCTATCCGGCGACGGTCGAGTTTGGCCAGCCACTTTCGCCTAACGAGGCCGATATCGCGACGGTGCGGGAGGAACTGCTCAGGCTGGGCGAGAGTTGTTACAGCCGCCGCCCTGGTTTGCGCGGGCATCTCGGGCAGGCGGCGGTCCGTGGCCTGGCGCGCCATCCTTTCCGGACCGCGGTGATCGATGGGATGGATCAGAGCGAACTCAGCCGCGGGAAATTGCTCGGGGCGGCGGCCGCGCTCAGCCGACATCTGCGGAAGAATTTTCCGGATCAACGAATCGGGATCGTGCTCCCCGCGAGCAAAGGCGGCGTCGTGGCCAACCTCGCAGTTATCCTCGCGGGCAAGGTGCCGGTCGGGCTGAATTTCACCAGCGGGCGATCCGCCCTCGAGCGGGCGCAGGAGATCGCGGGCTTGACGGTGGCGATCTCGGCCAATGCCTTCGTCAAGCGCCTAACGGATTTCCCGTGGCCGGAACATGTGGTGCAACTGGACGAGTTGCTGCCTGGTTTGAAGGCGAAAATTTTTCTCTGGTGGATGGCGGCGATCATTCTGCCGGGCGCCTGGCTCGCGCGGCTGCTCCAGATTCCGCGGGAAGGGGACCACGCCGAGGCCGTGCTTCTTTTCACCAGCGGCAGCTCGGGCGATCCGAAAGGCGTCGTCTTGAGTCATCGCAACCTGATCGGGAATGTTTCGCAGTTTCGCGTCATGCTCGACGCGACGCGGGAAGACCTGATCCTCGCTTCGCTGCCGTTTTTCCACAGCTTCGGCTGCACGGTCACACTCTGGTTTCCGCTCATCGAAGGGGTGAGAATCATCACCTACCCGAATCCGCTCGAGACCGCGAAATGCGCCGAGCTGATCGAACGCCATCGCGTCACGATCGTGCTCGCGGCGCCGACTTTTCTCCGCGGCTACCTGCGCAAAGCGGAGCGGCCGCAGCTGGCGAGCGTGCGCCTAACGATCACGGGCGCGGAGAAACTGCCGCGCAGCCTGGCCGACGCTTTCGCGGAGCGTTTCGGCAAGCCGGTCTTCGAAGGCTATGGCCTGACCGAGACTTCGCCGGTGGTGAGCGTGAATCTGCCCGAGCCGGAACCGAAGGTTCCCGGCGAGACCGTGCAGCCGTCGCAGCGCCCCGGCTCGGTCGGAAAAATGGCGCCGGGAATTGCGGCCGAAATCCGCGATCCCGAATCGGGAGAAAAGCTTTCGCTGCACGAAACCGGCATGCTCTGGCTGCGCGGCCCGAATATTTTCGAAGGTTACCTGCACGATCCGGCGCGGACCGCCGAGGTGTTGCAGGACGGCTGGCTGAAGACCGGGGACCTCGGGCGCTTCGACGAGGATGGGTTTCTTTTCATCGAGGGCCGGCTCTCGCGCTTTTCCAAAATCGGCGGCGAGATGGTGCCGCACGAAACGGTCGAACAAAAAATTCTCCTCGCGCTCGAGCTCGGGAATGAAGGCGAGCGCACGCTCGCCGTGACCTCGGTCGTCGACGCCCAGAAGGGGGAAGCGCTCGTTCTCCTGAGCACGATCGAGATCGATCAGGCCCACCTGCGCGCGCAATTGCACGAGGCCGGGGTGCCGAATCTCTGGATTCCAAAAATAATCCTGCGAGTGGAACAGATCCCGGTCCTGGCGACCGGCAAACTGGATCTCCGTGGCTGCAGTCAGATCGCCGCCAAAGGGGCGGAATAAATCGGCGAAGCGCCCGGCCTAACGAGAAGTCGAGGGAGTCACTTCGCAGATGCCGATGTAGGCGCCGGGATGGTTAGCCAGGAACCTCTCGACGTTGCTTCCCAGGATCCGGCGCTGCCCGTCATTGTTGCGGGAATGATTAGCCACGGACCCTGGCCCGCCTCCCACGATCTGGCGCGGGCGCCCATTGTCGCAGATGAGCACGATATCATCTCCTGGGTTGAAACCGCTGCCTCCACCACCAAGAAACGGCGGCGTCCCTGGAGCGCCGAAGCCCGGGCCTTCTTCGGGCGGAAGGGCTTCTTTGCCATCCAGCATTTCTTTACCGTCCAACATTTCTTTGCCGTCGTTGCGGGTGTTCTCGGTCCGCGTCTGGACGGAGTCTGCACAATCGGGCGCGGTCGCGAGCGCGGCGTCATCGATCACCGCGGCGGCCTGCGGCCAGGCCACAATCGCGGCGGCCACGATCGCCCCGGTCACATCGCAATCCATCTTTTCGCCACTGGCGCAACGAACCGCTGTCGCCACGATATCGCCGGCGTATTCATGATGCGCGGTGACGGCCGCTTTCGTGATCCTGGCGGCTGCGTCGCGATTGCTTTTCACCGCCGCACAAACCGCGGTGAGGAACTGCGGTTTCCCGGCAGTGTTGACCATGACACCGGGAGGCAAACCCGCCTCAATCATTTCAGACGGCGACATGAGCTTGGCAGTGGCAACCGGCAGCGTGACAACCCAAAGCGCGCTCGTGAGTCCGATTCCGAGGGTGAGAGTCAGCCCCGTCTGGGCCAGGCGACGGCCAAACCGCGAACCGAGGAGTGTGGAAATCATAGATAGTTAGGCTGCTTCTTGTATGAATGATTCGTCGGGAGAGGTCAAGGGAAAGGATTGCCCGATTTCAGACGTCGGCGTAGTCCGGGATCAGGGCGCGCTCGGGCGGACTCTCCCGGTCGACTTCGCGGTCGGTTCCTTTGCCGCGCTTTTCGTTGTGCGTGCGCGCGATCAGGACATAGAGCGACGGCACAATGAAGAGCGTAAAGAGCGTGCCGATGGTCATCCCGCCGACGAGCACGAGACCGATCGAATTTCGCGCCTTCGCCCCGGCACCGGTGACGAAAACGAGCGGCATGTGACCGGCGACGGTCGCGATCGTGGTCATGAGGACCGGGCGCAACCGGATGCGGGCGGCCTGGGAAACCGCCTCGACTTTGTTCCGGCCCTCTTCCTGCAGCTTGTTTGCGAACTCGACGATGAGGATGGCATTTTTCGCGATCAACCCGACGAGGGTGACGAGCCCGACCTGCGAATAAATGTTAAAAGAGGTCGTAAAGGCGTTGGTGAAAAACGCCATGTTCGGGTTCGGGAGCTTGAGGAACATGAAAATCATCGCGCCGAAAAGTGCGAGCGGAACGGAGCCGAGGAGGATGATGAGTGGGTCGCGGAAGCTATTAAATTGCGCCGCGAGGACGAGGAAAATCAGGATGACGGCGAGGCCGAAAGCAGGGAGAAATTTGTCGCCCTCGACCCGGAGCTGGCGCGATTCGCCGGTGTAATCGATCGAGTAACCGGCGGGCAAAATCTTGGCGGCCTCGGTCTCGAGGAGCTTGAGCGCCTGATCGAGCGGCCGGCCCGAGACCCCGCTGATGGTGACGGCGTTGAGCTGCTTAAACCGGTTCAGGGTTCGCGGCACGGTCTTTTCCTTGATCGTGGCGACGGTGCTGAGCGGGATGAGTTTGTCGTCCGGGCCGGTGACGTAGATGTCTTTGAGCTGGTCCGGGTTCAAACGATCGATCCGCTGGACCTGCGGGATCACCTTGTAGCTGCGGCCGGAGATGTTGAAGCGATTGACGAAATTGCCGCCGAGCATGGCCGAGATATCGGCGCCGACTTCCTGCAAATTCAACCCGAGCGTGCCGACTTTGTCGTGATCGATGATCAGCTCCGCCTGCGGCTGATCGATCTTGGTATCGATGATCGGCGGGAAAAAGAAGGTGCCGCTCTCCATCGCCTTGGCCTGAAGTTGTTTCGCGAACTCGACCATCCGCTCCGGTTCTTCGGTCGAGAGCAGGACAATTTCGACCGGGAACTGGCCGCCGCCGGGCAGGGCAGGGGGCATGACGGGAAACATCTCGATCCCGGGCACGGTGCCTAGTTTCGCCTGCACCTGCGGCAGGAGCTCAAAGGCGGTTTCCTTGCGCTGGTCCCACGGTTTCAGGACCATGCCGCCGAAGCCATTGCTCGGGAAAGTGATCTGAAAAGTGAAGTCCGTTTGCGGGAAGCTCATGAAGACCCTGCCCGCCGCATCGGCAAAGGAGGCCGTCTGCTCGATCGTGGAATTCGCCGGGGCATTGACGATGCCGAAGATGACGCCCTGGTCCTCGGTCGGCGCCAGTTCCTTCGAGGCAAAGCTCGGGAGGAGGAAAAACATGATCGCGGCGATGATCGTTAGGCCGATCCAGGCGGTGTAAACCGCGGGCCGCATCTGGAGGGTGGCGTCGAGCCGGCGGCCATACCAATCGCGCACACGATCGAAGAGGTGATTGACCTTGGCGGAAAAACCGCGCTCGGCGTCGCCGGCACGGAGGAAGGTGGCGGTCATGACCGGCGAAAGAGTAAGCGCGACCACGCCGGAGATGGCGACCGCGCCGGCGAGGGTGAAGGCAAATTCCCGGAAGAGCGTTCCCGTTAGGCCGCCCTGGATGCCGACCGGAATGTAAACCGCGGCGAGGGTAATCGTCATCGCGACAATGGGCCCGATCAGTTCGCGCGCGCCGAGGAGAGCGGCGTTCAACGGCGTCAATCCATCGCGCAAATGGCGCTCGACATTTTCCACCACCACGATGGCGTCATCGACCACCAGACCGACCGAGAGAACGACCGCGAGGAGGGTGAGCAGATTGATGGAGAAGCCAAAAACCTGCATGAGAAAGACGGCGCCGATGAGCGAGATGGGAATGGCGACGATCGGAATGATGGTGGAACGCCAGGAACCGAGGAAAAGGAAAATGACGACGCAGACGATGAGGAGGGTCTCGGAAAGCGTTTTGTAGACGTCCTTGATCGCGGTGTTGATGTAATCGGTGCCGTCGTAAGCGATGCGGCCCGTCATCCCGGTGGGCAGATCCTTCGTGATCGACTCCATCTCGGTCCGGACCCGTTTGATGACGTCGATCGAGTTGGCATTTGGCAAAACGAAGACGCCCATGAAGACCGCGCGCTGCCCGGAGAAGCGAACTTCTGAATTATAATCCTCGGCTCCGAGCACGACATCGGCGATGTCGCTCATCCTAACGAGCGTGCCGTTCTCCTCGCGCACGACCAGTTTCTTGAAATCATCCACCGTGTGCAGGTCGGTGTTGGCGGTCAGATCGACCTGGACAAAAGCGCCCTTGGTCCGGCCGAGCGCGGCGAGGTAATTGTTATTCGCCAGCGCCTTGCGCACCTGCGCGGGGCTGACGTTGAGCGCGGCCATGCGGTCGGGCTTGAGCCAGATGCGCATGGCGAAAGTGCGGCCCCCGAGAATCTCGGCGCGCTGCACGCCCTCGATCGCGGTCAGGCGCGGCTGGACGATGCGGTTGAGGTAATCGGTGATCTCGTTCGCCTCCAGGATATCGGAGGTGAAACTGAGATAAGCGGAGGCAAACTGGGAGTCGGCCGACTCGATGTTGATGATCGGCACTTCGGCCTCGGGCGGGAGATCGTTCCGCACCTGGTCGACCTTGGAGCTGATCTCGGAGAGCGCCTTATTCGAATCGTAATTCAGCCGCAGCCGCGCGGTGATGGTCGAGACTCCCTGCGCGCTGGAGGATTGCAGATAATCGATCCCGTCCGCGGCCGCGATCGCGCGCTCGAGCGGGGTAGTGATAAAGCCGCGGACCAGTTCCGCGCTCGCGCCGACGTAGGCCGTGGTGACGGTGACCGAGGCGATATCGCTCCGCGGGTATTGCCGCACATTGAGCGAAGAGAGCGCCTGCACGCCGGCAATGACGATGACCAGACTAACGACCAGCGCGAGCACCGGTCGGCGGATGAAGAGATCGGTAAACGATTTCATCGTTTAAAGCTAGAAATGCGATCCGCCTGAGGCGGATCGAAATCCGAAACAAGCACGAAGGTCCAAATGCGCGAAGGTTCGAAACGGATTTGCGGTCATCCCGTTTCGGTCATTCGTGCTTTCGAATTCTGAGATTGTTTCGAATTTCGACATTCGGATTTCGGATTTGATCAAGTATTGGGCGGGGTTGGGTTGAGCTGTCCTTTCGGGGCAAGCTTGTTGTCGACCGCCACGTGCATGCCGTTGCGCATCTTGAATACTCCGGTGCTGACGATCTCCTGGCCCTCTTTCAAGCCTTCGGTCACGGCCACGAAATCGCCCCGCGTCTCGCCGGTGCGGACAAACTGTTGCCGCGTCGCGAGCCCGGTCTTGCCCGTCTTCTCATCCTTCTTCGACTCGATCACGTAAACGGAATTGCCGTAGGGCGCGTAGGCGACGGCGGTGGTGGGAATGAAGAGTGTCGGCTTGGTCTCGGGCAGCACCACTTCGACCCGGGCGAACATTCCCGCGCGCAAAGCGTGGTCGGCGTTGTCGATCGTGGCCTGAAGCGAAACGGCGCGCGTGGCCGGATCGATCGCGGAGTTAATCGCGCTCAGGGTGCCGGTGAATTCGCGGCCCTCGATCGCATCGGTCGTCATCTTCACCGGCAGACCCACTTTCACTTTTCCGAGGTCCTGCTGCGGGAGCGAGAAGTCGACAAAGACTTTGTCCAGCGCCTGGAGCGTCACGAGTTTTTGTCCGGCGGGCACCATTTGCCCGGGATTGACCTCGCGAATGCCCGCGATGCCGTCGAAAGGCGCGCGGATCTCTTTTTTGTCGATGACCGACTGCATGTTCTCCACCGCCGCCCTGGCCTGCGCATGCTTCGAGGAAGCGGCGTCGAACTCCGCCTTCGAGATCACGTTGCGTTTCGAAAGGTCACGCGCCCGCTCAAACTCCGCCGTCGCCAATTCAAAATCGGCCTGCGCGGAACGCAACTGCGCCTGCTCGGCAGAGGCATCCAGTTTCACGAGCAGATCGCCTTTTTTCACCGGACGGCCGGACTCGAATCCGATCTCCGCCACCATGCCCGGGAGCTCCGCGCTGATCGTGGCTCCCTGCACCGGCGTGATCGAGCCGACCGCGGTCAGGCTCGGCGCCCAGGCGGCCTTTTGCACTTTCGCGCTCGTCACGGCGGTGGGCGGTTCGACCATCGCTTTGCCGGCGGAAATCATGGCCACGATCTGGAGCGCCTTGGTTCCGAAGATGAGGGCGAAGACGACGACCAAGCCGAGAATGACGAGAAAGATCGCGCCCTTCGACTTGCGCTTTTTCGGCGGTGCGGACGAACTGGAAGACGATCCGACGTTTTGGCGAGTGGGTGATTTAGTTATGGCCGTTTGCATGGGAAGTCCGAGTGAAAAGTAAGCGCCAGAGAGTCCGGGCGACATTTAGTTGACGTTCGCGCTGGCGCGCAACGGACGCACCTGACGCACGAAAAACGCTCCGCATCATCGTGCCGTCGTTGACGGCAAAAATCATCTCGGCGATTTGATGGGCATCGAGCCACGGCGCGAGCTTGCGACCTTCGGGCGAGCGCGCGATCAGGTCGGCCACGCCGTCGGCCTTGGTCTTAATCACGCTCCGCACGATTTTCGCGACGCGCGCGTTGCGGCTCGCTTCGGCAAAGAGGTCGACCACAAACGCGGAAATGATCTGCGGCGACTGAACCTCGCAATGAGAGGTAAAAAGGATCTCCATCGCCTCGAGCAGGGTCGGGGCTTGTTCGGCCCGTTCGAGCAATTCGGCGATATGTTTCTTATGTTCCGTGGCGAGGGCGGCGATGACCTCCTCTTTGCTCTTAAAGTAGCGATAGATCAGGCCGACGCTGATGCCAGCTTCGGCGCTGATGTCATGCATGCAGGTCTGATGAAAGCCGCGCTTGGCGAAGCAAATCATGGCGGCTTCCAGGATCTGTTCGCGGCGATCGAGCACGGGTTCGTTGCGTTTAATGGCCATGGAAAGCGGCACAATGAATGAACGTTCATTCATTGTCAAATGGCTGGCCGCGCAGTGGTTGCCGGAATTGGAGTCAGGGTGGGGGAGTGCCAGAGGGGAGAGTTGAACTCCCGACCAAGGGCTTATGAGTCCCCTGCTCTACCACTGAGCTACCCTGGCGTGTAAATTCGAAATAACCGCGCCGCAATTCTGCAGGAAGCGACCAACCCCGAAAGCTTTCGGGGCTGCTCTACCACTGAGCTACCCTGGCGGCGCGAGTGGCTATAGTTGAATGGCGCGCCGATTCTGTCAACGGATGCACACGGGCTGAGATCGCCCCTACCGCATGCGATCGCCGAGATAGGTGCGCAGCTCTTCCTCGGTCCCGTGCATCGCGATCATGAAACAGACGCCATCGCGTTCCAGGACCGCCGCGGCCCAGTGGTCCACTTCCACATATCCCCATTCCGGCCGGGCTCCCGGCTTCGGCGTGGAACGGTTCGCCGTCTTGTCGGCCGGGTAGAGAAAGAACTGCACCGCTTTTTCCGCCAGCACGATCTGCGCGACGCGGTGACCGTCCTCATCGTCAAAAACTCGTGCGCCGCGGGCGCGGAAATCGGCGAACTGCATCGGGACGTCGTAATGCTCGAGCTGCGATTTCATGAAAAAGTAATCGCCCAGATTGATCGCATCGGTGTTAAGCGGTTCGAATTGATAGCGCCGGGCGGCACTCGCGAACACGAGCAGCCGTTTGGCTGTTTCCGACCCGGGAAATTCGTGCAGCCGCTCGACGAAAAAGAAAATCCCAATCCCCGTCATCACCAGCACGGCCAGCGCCGTCGCCAGGATCGCGGGATGGCGGGCCGTCTTGATCCAACTCCGTTTCTCACCCCGAATGAGGTTGGCGTTAACGAACCACTCCGCGGCCGCCTGCGGGATCTGGATGCGCCCGACAAGGCTGGCCAGCGCCTGGTCAAATTGCTGTTGCGCGGTGAGACTGGCCGCGGCTTCGGGAATGGTGCGCGCGCTTTCCAGCGCGGAACGCATCGCGCGGTTGCTCGGCGGCGCGTCGCTGATCGGCGCGACTTCGATCAAGGCGCGTTTGCGGCGCGAAAGCCAGCGTTTCACGGGGCCTCCGTCACGTTATTGAGCCAGGCCTGGAACTGCGAGCGGCCATGGGAAATGAGGCTCGCCAGCTCCTGCATTTTCACATCAAGCAAATTCTGCATTTCCCGATGCGAGAACTCGTTCAGGTAAAAGAAGGCGAGCGCACTGCGTTGCGGTTCCGGCGCGGCCGAGATCCAGGCCGCCAGTTGCTCGGGCTCGAGTTGGGCCACGCGCGCCGCGGCGTCGGACGAGATCGGCTCCTCCGGCATGGTCGTGCTCTCCGGTTGCACGTCGTCCTTGGCGAGGTTGAGACACTGGTGCCGCGCTTCGTGGAAAGACCAGAGGCGGTCGGGCGGTAACTGGCCGCGGGAGGCGAGCAGGGCTGCCTCGCGCACCGTGTTTTGGAAAGCATCGAGCGCCTTGGCCGGGTCACCGGTCATGAGCAGGCAAAACCGGTAGAGCTGCGGCAGGCTCTCGGAAAACTTTTGCGCTCCTTTTTTTTCCAAGCCGATAAGTTGAAGGCCGCTCCGCTCTTGTGCAAGGCATAGTCGCCACCCTCGGCCGCCTCCTGCTCCTGCTCTTGCTCTTAATCTGTCATCCTGAGCGGAGCGAAGGATCACTGACTGTTTCTCCTCTCCTGGAGCGTCGCCCGCGCAGAAATGGTCAGAGATTCTTCGCTCCGCTCAGAATGACAGCATTCTTTTGGGATGGAGAGCAGACGAAAGGAGCAGGAGCAGGAATAAGAACAGGAGCAGGATTACGAGAATTTCGCCGCTTCCATTCGCCGGGCGACCTCTTCGGCGTTCGCGCGGCTGTTAAAAGCCGAGATGCGGAAATAGCCTTCGCCCTCCGAGCCAAAACCGCTGCCCGGTGTAATGACGACATTCAAATCCTCCAGCATCCGGTCAAACATCTGCCAGCTCGTTAGGCCGGCCGGCGTCCCGACCCAGATGTAGGGCGCGTTTTTCCCGCCGTAAACCCGGAGCCCGGCGCGGGTCGCCGCCTCGCTCAGGATGCGGGCGTTCCCCATGTAGTGATCGACCAGCTCGCGCACCTGGGCGCGGCCTTCTGGACTGTAAAGGGCTTCCGCGCCCCGCTGAACCGGATAGCTGACGCCGTTCGCCTTCGTGCTCCAGCGCCGGTGCCAGAGTTTGTGCAGGGGCAGCTCGCGGCCGTCGCGGGTCGAGGCCAGGAGGCGTTTCGACATCACGGTAAACCCGCAGCGCACCCCGGTGAATCCGCCCGTCTTGGAAAAGCTGCGAAATTCCACCGCGCGTTCCAGTGCGCCCGGGATCTCGAAGATCGAGCGCGGAATTTCCGGGTCGCTGATGTAACCCTCGTAGGCCGCATCGTAGAGCAGGATCGCCTTGTGCTCCTGCGCGTAGGCGACCCACTTCTCGAGCTGCGCCCGGGTCGCCACCGCGCCGGTCGGATTGTTCGGAAAACAAAGGTAAACGATGTCGGCCTTCTCGTTAGGCGGCTCGGCTACGAAATCATTTTCCGCGCGGCAGGGCAGGTAGATGATCCCTTCGAAGCGTCCGGTTTCGTCCGCCGCGCCGGTGTGTCCCGCCATCACGTTGGTGTCGACGTAAACGGGATAGACCGGATTCGTGATCGCGATTTTGTTCTGGTCGCCGAGGACGTCGAGAATGAAGCCGCAATCGCTCTTCGAGCCGTCAGAAACGAAGATCTCGTCTTCCGCGATCTCGATCCCGCGGTCGCAGTAATCGATCTGCGCGATCTTGCTCCGGAGAAATTCATAGCCCTGATCGGGCGGATAGCCGCGAAAGGTTTCGCGGACGGAAAGTTCGTCCACCGCCGCCTTCATCGCCGTCACGACCGCGGGCGGAAGCGGCTCGGTCACGTCGCCAATTCCGCACCGAATCAGGCGCTCGCCCGCTTCCGGGTTTGCGGCGCAAAATTCTTTGATCCGTCGTCCGATCTCGGGGAAAAGATAACCCGCCTGGAGCTTGAGATAATTTTCGTTGAGATAAGCCATGAGTCGTCGTTTTTGAGCTGCGCTGCGCAGCGTCGCTATGCAACAGGAGGCGCCGATCCTGTCAACGAAATCCTCGACTTCTGGGCAACGGCGGGGCCGGCTTAAAAGTGCGGGACGTGCACGGTGACGTCGACCACGTGCGGATCGAAATTTTCCTCCAGCCAGCGCTTCGCTTCCGAGCGCGAGCGCGACACATGCGTGTTCCAACCGAGATTCTGCACCAGGCTCTCCCAACGCTTGGCGACCGCAAAGAGACGTTCATCGGGCGCGGCCACGACCACGACTGCGTGCGGCCGAAAAAAAGCCGTCATCCGATCGAGCGTGGCGATCTGCTGGAGATGGTGCTCCGTGACCTGAATCCCGGTCGCTTCGGAGAGGTCGACAAACTCGTAGTGAAAATTCTCCGTGTTCTGGACGAGTTGTGACAAGGCCAGGCTGCCGCGCAAAATTTCCTCGCCAGTCACCGTCCCGCTGCCGCGATGCACCACTCCCATGTAGTCATCGGTCAATTCGGTCTCGTACGGCATTTCCCCCTCTTCCCCTCTGCCCTGGAATGCTGGCCCTCCCAGCTAAACTAATTCGCGCGTGGCCCTTAGAGCGGCCGTATTGGCCGGCTGTCGGCCACCATGTGCCCCGCGGTCAATCGCTATCCGACTGCGCGGCAAACCAACGCGGTTTCAGCGCCGCTTCTTTTGTCACCGGGCCCTTCTTTCCATCTTCCTGAATAATCGGCGCCGGCGCGCCCAAAGGGAGAGCGCGATTTCCGAGTGGCGCATGGCCGATCGCAAAGCCGGAGAGGAAGAGAATGACCCCGCCGCAGACTTCCAGCCAGAGACGGCCCGGTTGCGGAGCGCGCACTTGCTGCCTGCAGGTCGGGCAGGTGATCGCTTCGCGCGCCAGCGCCGCGTCGACCCAGGTCTTTTGACCGCAATTGCGGCACCGGAATTTGGTCGCCTTGCGATCGGGTCGCGGACCTGACGGCACGGCGTAGCCGCGCAAACGGCCCGCAGTTTGCGGCCCGTGGTTTCGGCTGCGGGCCCTCGGCCCGAAGATGGCCGGTTCATGGCGCGAGACTGCCACAACTGGGGCTCGAAAAGGCAAGACAAAATTTGGCTAACCGTCAGTCACCGACTGAGATATCTAGCCTTCCACGTTCACCGCCTGTCGCCAGCAACGGCAGGGCAGAAGCAAGACCCGCTTCAGTGCGCGCGTGGACCATCAGCAAGGGCTCCTCTTTCTCGACCCGCTCCCCGGGTTGCTTGATCTGAGAACAGCCGACCGCGAAATCGATCGCGTCCGCGGCCCGCGCGCGACCGGCGCCCGAGGAAAAGTGCGGCGCGGCCAATCGCCTCCGCGTCCATCCGCGCGATCATTCCGCTCCGCGGCGCGGGCAGGGGCTGAATGATTGGCGCGGCGTGGATGGCGGCGATTTTTTCCAGCGCACCCGCATCTCCATTCTGTGCTTCCACCAAGGCGACGAATTTCCGCCAGGCGGTGCCGTCCTCGAGCCAGCGGGCCAGTTGTGCGCGGGGCGCGGTCGCGACTTTGGCTCCGAGGTCGAGCGTCAATTCCACCAAATCGCGCGGCCCGCGGCCCTGGAGCGTTTCGACCGCTTCGGCCACTTCCAGCGCGTTTCCAACCGTCCGGCCTAACGGCGCATCCATCGCGCTCAGGAGATGAGAAATTTCCACGCCCATCTGTTCGCCAACGAGCGTCATCGCGGCTGCGAGTTGCTCCGCTTCGGCGCGCGTTTTCATGAACGCGCCGCTGCCAAACTTCACGTCGAGCACGAGACGATCGAGATTTTCCGCGAGCTTCTTGCTCATGATGCTGGCCACGATCAAGGGCTGCGATGGCACCGTGCCGGTGACATCGCGGAGCGCGTAAAGTTTTTTGTCCGCCGGGCAGATGTCGGCCGTTTGGCCGATCATGAAAACGCCGATTTTTTCCAACTGCCGGAGTGCGCGCGTCTCGTCGAGATTGACGTTGAAACCCGGAATGCTCTCGAGTTTGTCGAGCGTTCCGCCGGTGATGCCGAGCCCACGGCCGGAGATCATCGGCACCCAGACTTCGTCGCAGGCCAGAAGGGGCGCGAGGACGAGCGAGACTTTGTCGCCGATGCCGCCGGTGGAATGCTTGTCCACCTTCGGCGGCGAATTTTTCGGGTATTCGAGAACGCGGCCGCTCTTCATCATCGCGGAGGTGAGCTCTCCGGTTTCGGTCGGTGTCATCCCGCGAAAGAAAACCGCCATCGCGAAAGCGCTCATCTGGTAATCCGGAACCTCGCCCCGGGTGAAACCGTCGATCAGCGCCGCGATCTCGTTAGGCGCGAGTTCTTCGCCGTTCCGCTTGCGTTCGATCAGGGTCGGGATGTGCATGGTCTGGCTTGTCATCCTGAGCGAAGCGAAGGACCTCGCAAGCTCGGAAGAAAGGAACGCCCGACCGGCCATCGCTCGGGCAACCCAAAATACTCCGCCAAAGTTGCCGCCACATCGGCGAAGCTGTCGCGAATGCCAAGGTCGCCGTTTGCTCGCCTCGTGCAGAACAAGAAGCGGGACTTCTTCGCGGGTATGGTCGGTCCCCCGGAAAGTCGGATCGTTGCCGTGGTCGGCGGTGATAATCACGAGGTCGTTAGGCAGGATTCGCGTGAGAAAAGCTTCCGAGCCAGTCGTCGAATTCACGCAGAGCGTTGGCGTAGCCGGCGACGTCGCGGCGATGCCCAAAGAGCATGTCAAAGTCGACCAGGTTAGCGAAAATCAGGCCGCTGCTTTGCTTCTGCCAAAGCTCGTCGATCCGGCACATCCCATCGTGATTTGAAGTCGTCGGATGAGATTCCGCGACGCCGCGCCCGGCAAAGATGTCGCTGATTTTACCGACCCCGATCACCGCGACGCCGTGCTCGCCTAACGCGTCCAGCACCGTGCGCGGGGGACGCAGCGAAAAATCGTGCCGGTTCGACGTCCGGCGAAAATTTCCCGGTTCACCAAGGAACGGCCGCGCAATCACGCGGCCGATTCGATAACGATCCGCGACAGCTCGCGCGCACTTGGCAGATCTCATAGAGCCGTTCCACCGGCACGACGTTTTCATGGGCCGCGATCTGCAGGACGGAGTCGGCCGAAGTGTAGAGAATCGGCTTTCCAGTGCGGAGATGTTCTTCCCCGAGTTCGTTGAGAATCTCCGTGCCGCTGCGCGCGTAATTGCCAATGAACGAAACACCGGCGTCGCGCTCGATTTCCCTAACGAGTTCATCGGGAAAACGCTCGAAGGTCGCGAACGGCTCCTCCAGCACGACGCCGGCAATTTCCCAATGTCCGGTCGTCGTGTCCTTCCCGGCGGAACGTTCCCGCATCCGCCCAAAACTCGCCTGCGCCGCGCCGTCCCTTACCAAGGACGCGCGAGAGCCCGAGAGAATCGAGATTCGGCAAATCCAGATCCGGGGTTTGCTCGAGAATGTGTCCTAGCGTATCCGCGCCAGCGTCTCCGTACTTCGCGGCGTCCGGAGCGTGACCGACGCCCACACTGTCGAGAACCAGAACGAGCGAGCGCACGAAGAAAAGTCAGAAGGATGAAGGAAGAAGGAAGAAGTTTCGGCGGCAGGCATTTCTTCCTTCTGCCTTCTTACTTCATCCTTTTCTTCAAAGTCCGATCGGGTGCCAGGCCGTCTTCATTTCGACGGTGTCGAGAATCCAATACGGATTCTCCGCCGCCTCGCCGCGCCAGTCGGCCGGAGCGAGAGAACGCTCGACGTAGCGTTTTACGTTGTGCCCGCCGCCTTGTTGCAGGGCCGCCGCCACTTTCGCGTCGCCCGACGCGTCCACGATCGCGTTTACGTCCATGTGACTGGCGATGTGCGAGGCGAGTTCGGCCGGATTGCCGGAGAGCAGATTGATCACGCCGCCCGGCAAATCGCTCGTCGCGATGATCTCCGAGAACGTCAGCGCCGGCAGAGGCTGCGTAGCGGAAGTCAGGACGACGGCGGTGTTCCCGCTCAAGATCACCGGCACGACCAGCGAGACGAGCGCGAGCAGCGGGGGATCGTTAGGGCAAACCACCACCACCACCCCGGTCGGTTCCGGCATGGTGAAGTTGAAATGCGAACTCGCGACCGGGTTCACCGCGCTGAAAATCTGGCTGAACTTGTCCGTCCAGCCCGCGTAGTGCACCAGGCGCTCGATCGTTAGGCTGGCTTCTTCCGTCGCCTTGCCGTTTTTCTTCCCGGCGGAGCGGGTCAGTTCCGCTTCCAGTTCCGGCCGTCGCATCTCCAGCATCTCGGCCGCGCGGTAGAGAATTTGTCCGCGCAGGTAGGCGCTGGTTTTCGACCAGCCCGCCTGCGCCTTGCGCGCCGCGCCGACCGCGTCGCGAAAATCCTTTCGCGAAGCGCGCGCATAATTCGCGAGGACCTGCCCGCCGCTCGCCGCCGGCTCGACCCGGCCGCTCTCGCTCCGGACGAATTTTCCGCCGATAAAAAGCTTGTACGTTTTCTGAACCTGGAGTCGCGCGTCTTTTCTGGCCACGGCGGGAGCATTGCCTAACCGCTTGAAAAAGGAAACGCTAAACGGATGCTGGCGGGAAATTGATGGAAAAGGACGACTCGATCTTTATTGCCGGCCACCGCGGACTCGTCGGCAGCGCCATCCTGCGCCGTCTGGAGGCGGAGGGCTTTGGCCGCCTGCTGACCCGCTCCCGCGCCGAACTCGACCTCACGAACGGTCGCCGCGGTCGCCGAGTTTTTTGCCCGGGAAAAACCGGCCATCGTGGTAGTGGCCGCGGCCAAGGTGGGCGGGATCAAGGCGAACAACGATCGCCCGGTCGAGTTCCTGCTCGATAACCTCCAGATCCAAAACAACCTCATCCGCGCCGCGCACGAAAACGGCGCGCGCAAGCTCCTCTTTCTCGGCAGCTCCTGCATTTATCCGAAGCTCGCGCCGCAGCCGATCCCGGAGAGCGCATTGTTAGGCGGGCCGCTCGAGCCGACGAACGAGGCTTACGCCATCGCCAAGATTGCCGGGATCAAACTCTGCCAGGCCTATGCCCGCGAGTACGGGGACAATTTTATTTCCGGCATGCCGACCAATCTTTACGGCCCGAACGACAACTTCGATCTCGAGACCTCGCACGTCCTCGCCGCACTCCTGCGCAAGGCGCACGAAGCGAAAACAAGCGGCGCGCGCGAGCTCGTCGTCTGGGGCTCGGGGAAACCGTTGCGCGAGTTTCTCCACGTCGATGATCTGGCTGCGGCCTGTCTTTTTCTGCTCCAGAACTACGACAGCCCCGAGATCGTCAATATCGGCACCGGCACCGACCTTACGATCCGTGAACTGGCAGAGTTGATCTGCGACGTGGTCGGGTTCGAGGGCGAGCTGACCTGGGACGCGAGCAAGCCCGACGGCACTCCGCGCAAACTGCTCGACATTTCAAAAATTAACTCGTTAGGCTGGGAACCGAAGATCGCGCTCCGCGAGGGGATCGAACAAACCTATCAATGGTTCCAAGGGCAAGCCGGCTAGGTGGTTGCGGAGAACCATCGAGCGGCGGGAAGGCAAATGCCGGCGAAAATGTCAGCGGGCGCATCCTGATTTCTTGTCATCCTGAGCAGAGCGAAGGATCTCTGACTGTTTTCTGGGCATGACACGCCGGGGAGACGGAAATAGTCGGAGATCCTTCGCTGCGCTCAGGATGACAAGGAAGAGGAAGCGCACGCCCTCCGCTACCGCCGGAGCAGGACGCGCATCAGCTCGCGTTTTTCCCGGCCGGGATGCGTCCGCTCCGGCACCCACTCCTTTTCGACCGAGAACCACTTCCCGAAAAATTCTTCCAGCTCCGCGGTGCTGACCCGGTAGGGCGGGCCGTCCTCCTCGTGATCGGGATTGAGGAAAAAGATCGCGAGCAACCTGCCGCCGGGCTTGAGCAGCCTAACGATCGTCGCGACGTAATCCTTTCGCAGGCCGGGATCGATCGCGCAGAAACAGGTATGTTCGAAAACCCAATCGAAATGGCCATCGAACTTCGCCGGCAGGTCGAATAGATCCGCGAGCAGATATTCTTCGTTCGCGATCGCCGGCCGCGATTTTGCTTTGGTAATGGCGAAGGGCGCGAGATCCACCCCGAGCGGATGGTTTTCCGGCGCGCTCAGTGCCCGCACGTCGTGTCCCGAGCCGCAGCCCGGGACAAAGATTTCGCCCTTGAGCGGCCCGTGCTCCGCCAGGAAATCGACCAGCCCGGGATGCGGCACGCCTTTTTCCCAGGGCGTTTCGCGGCGCCGGTAGGCGTCCTCCCAATCAGTTTGCGTTTGTTTCATCGGTGCGGTTCACTTGGCAGCATCTCGCATGTTCACCGCATATTCTAATCGCCTGCGCTCATGAGCAAACTTCGCGTCGGGGTCGTTGGGGTCGGGCACATCGGGAAAAATCACGCGCGACTTTATGCCGAGACCGGGACGGCTGAGTTCACTGCCATCTACGACACGAGCCCGGAAAACGCCGCCCAGATCGCGCAGCTGTACAACGTCCGCGCGACCAGTTCGCTGGAAGAGTTTGCCGACCTGATCGACGCGGCCTCGGTCGCGACGCCGACCAATTCGCATTTCGCGATCGCCAAGCCGCTCTTGGAAAAGGGAAAACATCTCCTGATCGAGAAACCGATCGCGGAAGACACCGCGGAGGCGAGCCAACTCTCCGAACTCGCGGTCGAGAGAAAGCTCGTTTTGCAGGTCGGCCACGTCGAGCGCTTCAACCCGGTCTTGAGCGCACTCGAAGCGCGCCTCACTCATCCGCGTTTCATTGAGGCGCATCGGCTTTCGCCTTTCCCAAATCGCAGCACCGACATCGGGGTCGTGCTCGATCTCATGATCCACGATCTGGAAATCATTTTGCATCTCGTTAGGTCGCCGGTGCAGACGGTCGACGCGGTTGGCGTCCCGGTTTTGAGCCGACGGGAAGACATCGCCAACGCGCGCATCCGTTTCGAAAACGGCTGTGTCGCCAACATCACCTCCAGCCGGATCAGCCCGGAGCGGATGCGCAAGATTCGCGTCTTTCAGGAGGACGCTTATCTCTCGCTCGATTATCAAAACCAGACCGGCGAAATTTATCGCAAGGCCGGCGGCGGGATCGAGCGCGCCGAAGTCGAGATCGAAAAGGAAGAGCCGCTCAAGCGCCAAATCCTCGCCTTTATCGAATGCGCCAAGACCGGGCTGCAGCCGAAAGTTTCCGGCTTCGAAGCGACCGCGGCGCTGGAACTCGCGGTCGACATTACGAAACGCATCCAGGCTGCCCAATGACCTCCCGATGGATCGATCGCTGAGCATTTACCTCGTGGCCGGCGAAGCGAGCGGCGATAATCACGGCGCCGCCCTGATGGAATCTCTCCGCCTGCGGGAACCGGAGATACGTTTGTTAGGCCGGGGCGGTCCGCAGATGAAACGTTTCGGGGGCGAGCGCTTCATCGACTGGAGCGAGGAAGCGGCCGTGGTCGGTCTCTGGGAAGTGATCAAGCACTACGGCTATTTCCGGGAAGAATTTCGCAAGACGCTGAACGAGATCGCGGCCACTCACCCCGACGCCGTGGTGCTGATCGATTATCCCGGATTCAACCTGCGCCTGGCCCGCGTGCTCCGGGAGAAATCGTTTGGCGGTAAAATCATTTATTACATCAGCCCGCAGGTCTGGGCCTGGAACCGGGGTCGCATTCCGAAAATGGCGAAGTGGCTCGACCTTATGCTCTGCATTTTTCCTTTCGAGGCCGAGCTCTACGAGAAGTCCGGGTTGCGCACGATTTTCGTCGGGCATCCGATGATCGAAAACCTGGAGGCGAAACGGATCAACGACCTGCGCGCGCCACACCTCGTCGGACTTTTCCCCGGGAGCCGGACACGCGAAGTGCGCAAGCTCCTGCCGATCCTGATCGAGGTCATGCGCGAGCTGCACGTGCAGCGGCCGGAATTGCATTTCGAAATTGCCGCCGCTTCCGAAGCGCTCGCGAGCGCGATCCGGAGCGAGCTGGAGCCGGTGCTTGGTTCGTTAGGTCAAGTCGAGATCGTGGTCGGTCAGGCCGCAAAAACGATGCAACGGAGCACGGTCGGAGTGGTCGCCTCCGGCACGGCGACACTGGAGGCGGCGTTTTTCCGGCTGCCCTTCGTCCTCGTCTACAAGGTGGCAGCGATGACATATCTCGCCGGGCGAATGTTGATCAGAGTAAAACACCTCGGCATGCCTAACGTTTTGGCAGAGCGCGAAATTGTTCCGGAATTCATTCAGGGCAACGCGCAACCGTCCGCGATCGCCGCCGAGATGCTGCGCCTGCTCGACGATCGCGACCGGCGCAAACAAATGATCGCTGATTTCGACAAGGTGATCGCCAAACTCGGCCAAGGCGGCGCGAACGAGGCCGCGGCCGGCGCCATTCTCGAGGCCGTCACGCCTGCAGTTTCCTCATAATGGAAAACAGAGTTTCTCGTCTCCACGCCGGGCGGTTGGTCGATCTGCACTTCGATTTGCCGCTCAGTCTTTTTCTCAGTCGACCGCGCAGGAATGTCGTTGCGTCTGATTTCCTGCCGGAGTTTGAGGCGGGCGACATGGGCTTGCTCGGGGTCGCCCTTTACGTCGAGGACGAATATCTCGGCGAGCAGGCGCTGCGCGTCGCGCTCGATCAGGTCGCGCTGCTCAAGGCCGAAGTGGAACTTAATCCGCGGCTGGTGCTGTGCCGGACCTTTGCGGAAATCGAGCAGGCGCAACGCGAAGAGCGCATCGCGCTTCTCCTCACGATGGAAGGTGCCGAACCGCTGGGTGACGATCTTCATCTCCTGCACATTTTTCACGAGCTCGGGCTGCGCTCGATCTCGCTCACCCACGCCCGCCCGAATGCCGCCGCTTCCGGCGGAATTTTCGCGGCCAGCGGCTCGCCCGCCACCGGCCTAACGAGCTTCGGTCGCGAGCTGGTGCAGGAATGCGAGCGGCTCGGAATCATGATCGATCTCGCGCACATCAATCCCGGCCGGCTTCGACGAGATCTGCGCCCTGACGACCCGGCCGCTGATCGTGTCGCACAGCAACGCCCGCCGTTACTACGACATGGAGCGCAACATCAGCGACGAACAGATCAGGATGATCGGCGCGCGCGGCGGGGTCATCGGGATCAACGCCATTCTCGTTAGTCCGAAGAAGGAAGAGGCGACGCTCGACCGCTACGTCGATCACATCGAGCACGTCGCGAGCCTGATCGGGATCGACGGGGTCGGGATCGGGTTCGATTTTTGCGAATTTCTCTGGCGCCAGATGCCGGAGGCCGAGCGCGAGGCGCTGCAGGCAAAACTTACCACGCCAAACTTCCTGCCCGATCTCGGAAACCACAGCCACGCCCGCAACCTGACGCGCAAACTGATCGAGCGCGGCTTCAGCGATGAGCAGATCGAGAAAATTTTACGCGGGAACTGGCTGCGCCTTTTGCGCCAGTTATTGTAAGCGCGCGCCATGACCGAGCTCGCCCGGATTCAGAACTTCATCGACGGCCAGTTCGTCGCGCCGATCGGCGGTAAATATCTCGACAACATCGAACCGGCGACGGGGAAACCGTATTCGTTAGTCGCGGACAGCGACAGCCGGGATGTGGAGGCGGCGGTGGCTGCGGCGGAGCGCGCGTTTCCCGCCTGGTCGCGGACTTCGGCCGCGGAACGTTCGCGCATTCTTCTCCGCATCGCGGAGCTGATCGATCGCGATCTGGAGAAATTCGCCCGCGCCGAATCGGTCGACACCGGCAAGCCGCTCGCGCTCGCGCGCAGCCTCGATATTCCGCGGGCCTCGAGCAATTTTCGCTTTTTCGCCACCGCGATTCTGCACACCGAGAACGAGGCGCACGTCATGGACGGCGTCGCTTTCAACTACACCTTGCGCCAGCCGCGCGGAGTGGTCGGCCTGATCTCGCCCTGGAATTTGCCGCTCTATTTATTGAGCTGGAAAATCGCGCCCGCCATCGCGGTCGGGAACACGGCGGTGGCGAAACCGAGCGAACTGACGCCGATGACAGCGTCTTTGCTCGGCGAAGTTTGTCGCGAAGCCGGTTTGCCTAACGGCGTCCTCAACATCGTGCAGGGCACCGGACCGAACGTCGGCTCCGCCATCACGGCGCATCCGAAAATTGGCACCATCTCTTTCACCGGCGGCACCGTGACCGGACGCAAAGTGGCGGAGGCGGGCGCGCCGCTCTTCAAGAAAATCTCGCTCGAGCTCGGCGGCAAAAATCCAAACATCATCTTCGCCGACGCCGATCTCGACGCAGCCATCGCCGGCAGCGTGCGTTCGTCGTTTGCAAACCAAGGGCAGGTTTGCCTGTGTGGTTCGCGTGTTTTTGTCGAGCGGCCGGCTTACGACGAATTCGTCCGGCGCTTCACCGAGAAGGTGTCGCAGTTGAAGCAGGGCGATCCGCTCGACGAGAAGACCGAGCAGGGCGCGATCGTTTCGCAGACGCAACTCGATAAAGTGAAGTTCTACGTCGACCTCGCGAAAGAAGAAGGCGGCGAGATCGCCCTCGGAGGCGCGGCGCCGACCGCGCCTAACGATCGCTGCGAGGGCGGTTACTTCTTTCCGCCGACCATCATCACCGGATTGCCGGTCGGGTGCCGGGTGAACCGCGAAGAAATCTTCGGCCCGGTCGTCACGATCACCCCTTTCGACCAGGAAGAGGAAGTGATCGGCTACGCCAACGACACCGAATACGGCCTCGCTTCCAGCGTCTGGACGCAAAACCTGAGCCGCGCTCATCGCGTCGCGGAACAAATCCACACCGGCACCGTCTGGGTAAATTGCTGGCTGGTGCGCGACCTGCGGGTGCCGTTTGGCGGAATGAAACAAAGCGGCGTCGGCCGGGAAGGCGGCGAAGAAGCGCTCCGCTTTTTCACCGAGCCGAAGAATGTCTGCATCGCGCGATGAGCAAGGGACTGAAATGATCCGCAGATTTCGCAGATTTACGCAGATTTGGTGGCGCCCATTACGCTTTTCCCATCTGCGAAAATCTGCGAAATCTGCGGAGAACAATCATGAGTGAATCCTTCGAAAGCCAGCGCGCGGCCGAACCGGTAGGCGCCTTCCCGCACGCCAGGCGAGTGGGCAATCTGCTTTTCCTTTCCGGCATCGGCCCGCGGGTGAAGGGGAGCAAGGAAATCCCCGGCGTGACGCTCGATTCCGAGCGCAACATCGTCAGTTACGACATCGAAAAGCAGTGCCACGCCGTTTTTGAGAACGTGCGATTGGTGCTCGAAGATGCGGGCGCAAAATGGGGCGACATCGTCGATGTGACCGTGTTCTTAACCAACATGAAGAAGGACTTCGCGATCTTTAATCGCATTTATCCGGAATACTTCGCCGGGCCGGGGAAACCGAATCCGACGCGGACGACGGTGGAAGTGGGCGCGTTGCCGACCCCGATTGCGATCGAACTGAAGGTGATCGCGACGCTCGACTAGCGCCTTCTATTCCTGCTCGAAGCGCTCGATCTCTTCGAGCAGCGACTCGGCTCGTTTCACGCTCCGCCCGGCTGAGCTGTCTTCGAGACTCCGGGCGAACTTTTCCCGGCCGGGCCGGCGCGAGAACGCGACCATCCCATAGATGATGCCAAGGCTAACCAGTGCACTGGCGAAGAACCAGCCAACCACCGCCGGGTTCCGCTGCCAGACATCCGCGCCCAATCCGTGAAAGATCATGAGAATGACCGGAATCCAGATGAAGGAGCCGGTGACGCCGAACCATAACCCGGCGCGGACATGCCATTCGCGCAGGGCGGCGATCTGTTTTTGCAGGACGAGGACCGGTGCGGCGTAATCGAATTGCTTGATCAGGTAGAGGTCGCGCGCGGCGAACATGATCAGCATGATTCCATAGAGGTGAACGGAGATTCCGTAGATCATCAGGTGCGCGACGCCGAGGTGACCGGTCCAGAAACTTCCGCCCACGAGGGCGAGAAGTGCGCCGCAGATGATCTGGATGATCTGCCCGGCCACGAGAGGACGAAAACCCGATCGGAAACGGCTGAGCTTTTTCTCCCGGAACGCGTGCAAGGCGAGGGCGTGTTGCCGCTCGAGATTGCGGTTGAGCGTTTGCCAGGTGGATTTGAGGTCGTCGAGTTCGGAGTAGGTCATGATTCGGTGCGGTTGAGTTTGAGCATTTCTTCGCGGACGCGCTGTTTCAGGCGGTTGAGTTTGGTCGCGACGTTGGTTTCGGTGAGGCCGAGAATCGATGCGATCTCTCGGTAAGAATGATCGTCGAGGTAAAGGAGCATGAGACCGCGATCGAGCGGCGCGAGTCCGGCGATGACCTGGCGCAGGATCGGGATGCGCTCGTCGTTCTCGCCCGGCGCGGCGTTTTCATCCGTGAATTCGTGCTCCTCGAGCGGCACGGTTTGCCTAACGGGATGGGTATGACGGCGCAAAAACGTGATCGCGACGTTGAGCGCGATGCGATACATCCAGGTCGAGAAGGGGCGGTCGGGCGAGTAGCGGGGAAAGGCGCGCCAGAGTTGGAGCGTGATCTCCTGGGTCAGATCCTCGCGATCGGCGAACGTGTTCGTGTAACCGAACGCGACCTTGCGGATGATTCCGGCATGTTGCTCGAGAAGGCTGGTGAACATTTCCTTATCGGCAATGGCGGTCATGGTGTTGGCAATGGCGTGCATCGTGTCGGGCAGTCTGAGCTGCTGTTGTGAAGGTGATTCGCGGACACGCCGGAAAAATCACACTCAAAATTCCCGCACGAAGCGAGCAGATCCGCCAACCATCATCCCTTCTGTCATTCTGAGCGGAGCGAAGAACCTCTGACCCTTCTTTCTGTGGGCAGTCGCGTGTGGGTAAATCCGAAATAGTCAGAGATCCTTCTCCCGCGACTGCGGGATCAGGATGACAGTGCTATTTGCGAGATGGCGGCGGGCAAGCATCCTAACGACGTGAGCACCCAGCCCTTCCAAATTATCGCCGCCGATCACACCGGCATCACGGTGAGAAACCTCGAGCATTCGCTCGCCTTCTGGTGCGATGTGCTCGGTTTCGAGGTTTCGCACCGGCCGCATCAGACCGGCGAACTGGCGAGCGAGATCACGGGCGTTCCCGGGGCGGAAATTTCCATCGCCGTCCTGAAAGGCCACGGACACAAGATCGAGCTGCTCGAGTATCTCGCGCCGGCAGATCGACAGCATCTTCGTCCGCGGCCCTGCGATGTCGGCTCGGTCCACATCGCGTTCGTGGTCGATGATCTGGATGCAGTGCTCAGCGCCATCGCCAGCTCCGGTTGGCAGAGCTGCGGGCAAGCCGCAGACCCTGACGGTTGGGCCTAACGCCGGCAGGCGCGTCGTTTATGTGCGCGACCCCGACGGCACCACGATCGAATTCATGCAGCCGCCGCCGAAAAAACTATGACTTCCGAGAAATTTTCCGCCGACCAGGAATTTGCCCTGCAACAGGATCGGGAAGACCCGCTCCGCGACTTTCGCGATCGCTTCCACATCCCGCTCGGCGCCGACGGCAGGCCGCTGATTTATTTTGTCGGCAACTCGTTAGGCCTGATGCCGAAGGCAACGCGGCAGATCGTGAATCAGGAATTGGACGACTGGGCGCGGCTCGGAGTGGACGGACATTTCGACGCCGCCACGCCGTGGTATCCCTACCACGAGACCCTGCGCGAACCGGCGGCGCGGCTGGTGGGCGCGCAGCCTAACGAGGTCGTGTGCATGAACAGCCTGACGGTGAACCTGCACCTGCTGATGGCGAGCTTTTACCGCCCGACGAAATCGCGCCGCAAAATCCTGATGGAGGATCCCGCATTTCCTTCCGATACCTACGCGATCAAGTCGCAGATCGCGCATCACGGGTTCGACCCTAAGCGACTCGCTTCTTTTGGCGAAGCCGAGGGAAGGGGAGCAGGCGCTGCGACAGGAAGACATCGAGGCGTTGATCGAGAAGCACGGCGACGAGATCGCGCTCGTTCTCTTCGCCGGGGTGAATTTTTTCACCGGCCAGCTCTTCGACATCGCAAAAATCACGGCCGCGGCGCAACAGCGCGGCTGCATGGTCGGGATCGATCTCGCGCACGCCGCCGGCAACGTCCCGCTCCGCCTGCACGATTGGAAGGTCGATTTCGCGGTCTGGTGTTCCTACAAATATCTCAACTCCGGACCCGGCGCGGTTGCGGGTGCCTTCGTGCACGAGCGCCACGCGACTAATCCCGACCTCCCGCGCCTCGCCGGTTGGTGGGGGAACGATCCGGCGACGCGTTTCCGCATGCAGCTTGAGCCCGATTTCGTGCCGGTGCTCTCGGCCGACTCCTGGCAGCTGAGCAATCCTCCTATCCTGGCGATGGCGCCGCTCCGCACTTCGTTTGCGATCTTCGACGAAGCTGGCGGGATGGAGGCGCTCCGCGCGAAATCGCTCCGGCTGACCGGCTATCTTCAGTTCCTGCTCGAGCGCGCGCCGTCGCAGCTCTGCACCGTCATCACTCCATCCGCGCCTAACGAGCACGGCGCACAGCTTTCGATTCTCGTGCACGAACATCCGAAGGAGCTCTTCAAGAAACTCGAAGCCGCGGGGGTGAAAACAGATTTCCGCGAGCCCAATGTCATCCGAGTCGCGCCGACTCCGCTCTACAATATGTTTGACGAAGTCTGGCGGTTCGCCAAAATCCTCGCCGAGCATCATTGACCCCGCATGAGCGTTTCCCAGCGAAAATCGACTCGCGACCTCATTCCTCCTCGCAAACTTTTTCGCCCTCGCGCCGATCGTCACTGCCGGAGACGATCCCCGTGATTTCCTCGACGGTTACCTCAAGAAAAAACAGATCCCAGGCTGCGCGATCATGGTTCGCCACGAGGGCAATCTCGCGCTTTGCCAGGGTTACGGCCTGGCCAATCTCGAGCACGAGGTGCGCGTGACGCCCCAGACCATTTTCCAGTCCGGCTCGATGGGGAAACAATTCACCGCCATGGCGGTCATGCTGCTGGTGGAGGATGGGAAAATCGCGCTCGCGGATCCGGTCGCGAAGTATCTCGACGTGCCCGCCACTTGGTCGGGCATCACCGTGCGCCACTTGCTCACGCACACGTCCGGGCTGGGGGATTACCCGGAAGATTTCTCGATGAAGGCCGACTACACCGAGGATGACTTTCTGAAGATGATAAAGGCGCAGCCGCTCGCGTCCGCGCCCGGAGAAAAGTGGTCCTACAGCAACCTTGGCTATGTCTCGTTAGGCATTCTCATCCACAAGGTGAGCGGCGAATTCTATGGCGATTTCCTGCAGCGCCGCGTCTTCGCACCGCTCGGGATGAAGAGCGCGCGGATTATCAGCGAGTCGGATATTGTTCCACATCGCGCGGCTGGTTACCGGCTGAAGGAGGGGGCACTGAAGAACCAGGATTGGGTCTCGCCAAGCGTGAACACCACCGCCGACGGCTGCCTTTACCTCAATGCCGACGACATGGCGAAATGGGCGGAGGGATTGGATAACGAAAAGCTGCTCAGTCCGCCAGCTACGAGGAAATGTGGACGCCGGTAAAGCTCAAGGACGGCAGCACCGCGCCCTACGGCTTTGGGTGGGGCATTCATAAAACGCCATCCGGGCATCGTGTGCTGGAGCACGGTGGCGTCTGGCAGGGGTTTGCTGCCTACATCGCGCGTTATCCCGACGATCACCTCACCGTGGTTGTTTTCTGCAACCGCCTCGCAGCTTCCGCCCGCTACATCGCGCAGCGCGTCGCTGGATCCTACGTGCCCGCGGTCGCGCCGCCGGTCCACACGGCGAAGAAAATCGATCCCGCGATCTTGGGTTCTTACGCCGGTGATTACCGGCTCGAGGATCGCTTCTCCGTCAGTATCAAGGCGGTCAATGATCACCTCGAGGCCACCTGGCTCGGCGAGAAAATGATCATGACTCCGGAATCGGAGAGCGCATTTTTCGAAGACGGCTCTGATCGCACCTTTCGGTTTGTGAAGGACGAAAAGGGCGCCGTCACTTCGCTTATCATCTCGGTGCCGGAAGAGCTCGTCTTGCGCAGACTGCCCTGAGTTCGCGCCGAAGGCGCGTTAGCGCGACATCTCGTCCACGCAGGCGATGAGGCCCTTGATCGGGAACGGCTTGACCAAAAACTTCACTTCGTTTTCCACCAGGAATGAGCGCAGGACCGGGTCGGTGGCGTAGCCGGTGATGAAGATGAAACGATCCGAAAGTTCCGGGCGCAGGCCCCGCGCCTTGAGATAAAATTCGTCTCCGCGCAGCTTCGGCATCTTCAAATCGCAGATGACCGCGTCGTATTCGTGCGCTTTCACCTTCAGGATCGCCTCCTCGCCGTCAAAGGCGACATCGACCAGGAAGTTGGCGTCGGCCAGGATCCATTGCAGGGCGGAGGCCAGCTGCTGGTCGTCATCCACCACGAGAATGGCCTTCAGCTCAAAGGTGTTCCCTTTTTCTTGTTCTGGATCCGGGTCCGGTTTCATGGCGCTGCCTCCATCACTCAGCAGCGATGGTGCCAATCTCATGGTTTGCCAAGGAAAGATCGCGCGGGCCCGTTCCTCCGGACTTGGCAAAGTTCGGGAAACAGCCACGGTAGAGCGCGCATGGGATCCAAATTCGCCCTTATCGGCAGCGGCCTCGCCGGCGGCCTGCTCGCCGGCTATCTCGGGCGGCGCGGCCACGAGATCGATCTCTTCGAACGCCGGCCCGACCCGCGCGCCGGGAACACCGTCGGCGGTCGCTCCATCAACCTCGCCCTTTCCACCCGCGGCATTCACGCCCTGCAACAGCTCGGCATCGCCGACGAAGTGCTCCAGCACGCCATCCCGATGCGCGGGCGCATGATCCACGACCGGACCGGCGAGCTGCATTTTTCTCCCTACGACCGCGACCCGTCCAAGCATATCAACTCGATCGGCCGCGGCGCGCTCAACACCGTCGTGATCGAGGCGGCCCAGCGCTATGAGAACGTGCAGGTGAAATTCAACCACCGCTGCCTCGACGTCGACCTCGACGCGCCCGCCGCCCAGTTGCTGAATACGGAAACGAACGAGACGATCGCCGCCCATGCCGAAGCCATCATCGGCGTCGATGGCGCTTTCTCCGCCGTGCGCGGCGCGATGCAGCGCATGAATCGGTTCGAGTACAGCCAGAGCTATCTCGCCCACGGTTACAAGGAGCTCACGATTCCGCCCGGCTCGGATGGCTCATGGCGGATGGAAAAAAACGCCCTTCACATCTGGCCGCGCAAAAGTTTCATGATGATCGCGCTGCCCAACCCCGACGGCTCGTTCACCTGCACTTTGTTCTGGGAATTCGACGGCCCGCGCAGCTTCGCCACCACCAATAGCGACGAGGATGTGCGCCGCTTCTTCGACGAGGAATTCCCCGACGCCGTCCCGCTCATGCCCGCGCTCCTGGAGGATTTACCGAGGAAAATCCCACCGGTTCGCTGGTCACGATTCGTTGCGCCCCTTGGCATTACCAGGACAAGGTCGCGCTCGTCGGCGACGCGGCCCATGCCGTCGTCCCATTTTACGGACAGGGAATGAACGCCGCCTTTGAAGATTGCGTGGTCTTCGACGAGTGCCTGGCCGAGTTCCCTAACGACCGAAAGCGCGCTTTCGAAGAATATTTTCAGCGGCGCAAAGAAAACGCCGACGCCCTGGCAGACCTCGCGGTGCACAACTTCATCGAGATGCGCGACAAGACCGCGTCCCGCGCCTTTCGCGCGAAGAAGAAACTCGACCACACCCTCGAGGGATTGCTTCCCGGCCTCTACCTCCCGCTCTACACCATGGTCAGCTTTACCAACATCCCCTATGCCGAGGCGCAACGGCGTGCCCGGCGACAGGACGCGATCGTCTCCGCGAGCCTGCTCGGTCTCGCGCTGATTGTCCTCCTCATCCTCGCGGGCATCGTGAGTTTGTTTTTTTAAAGTCGGACAACCCGTCCGCAAGCCGTCGCGTAGTCTGCTGGACCGGCGTCATCCTCGCCGGCCAGCAGGTCCCTTACCTAGCTACAACCTGTTGGGACTTTGCGCACACAGGGCAGGTCCTCTTTCGGGAGAACACCCACGTGATACTTAAGATTCGTGTCCTCTCCGGACGTCGGTTCCATATTCCGATCCGTGCGCGCAGTGCTATCCGCTGCCTAACTAATGCGGCCCGGCTTCCATCAAGCTTTGGCGAGACAGCACAAATAGCGCGCCAACCGCACTTTGGATGACACCCGAAACGTCCGCGAGACCCTCCGCGCCCGATCTAAGGGCAATGAAAAAGATATCCAGCTCCATCAAACAAATCACCCTGGGCGCCGTCGCCGCGGCCTTCGCACTGGCCTTGAGCGCATGCGATTCCAAACAGGAAAACGCGCGCGAGGACGCCGTGGAAAAGAAAGCCGATAGCATGGAAAACCAAGCCGACGCCGTCCGCGACGGTGGCGAAAAGAAGGCCGATGCGATCGAGGAGAAGAAGTCGATGTCGAACGACCACTCGACCAACGCCGCCCTCGAGAACAAGGCCGACGCTACCCGCGACGCCTCGGAGCAGAAAGCCGACGCGCTCGAAAACAGCGCCGACGCCGTCCGCGATATGAGCCCGGCTCCGACTCCCTAACCAAACCATCACGTTACTGCGGTCGCACCTCGATCCAGGTGCGACCGCAGTGAACGGGAGGCGTGGCCGAGAGCAACGCCTTTAATCCGTCCCGCGCCCGAAGCACGCCCGGCGAAGCGCCCAGAGCAAAGCGCCGATTGCCACGAGCAGAGCGACCGACACGCCGGCGGAGGGCAGGCGGAGAAGATCCGTGCTGCCGCCCTGCGCAAAAAACCGGAATGAGAGCGAGACCGGCATCACCGCGATGGAATAGACCTCGACCCCCAGACTAACGAGCGCCACCAGCACGACTGGCGCCGTGCCAATCACCGCCACCCAGAAGATACAGCGCTGAGCGATTCGCCTCATCGCCTCGTCCGTCCGCCCGGCAGGCGGTGAGGTCATCACGGCGCTACCAGATGCACCGAAGCGTCGGAGTGGACCACAATCCTGCGCCCCTCCTTGGTCAGGGACCGGCTCCGCAATAAAACCGTATTTGGCTCTTCGGTATCGGTGCCACCGAGGCAGTCATAGCCGCCGATCAATTTCTTATCGGGCAGATACTCCGGGACGAGTTCCTCCAGCCTGGCCGGGTAACGACCTTCGTGATCACTCGCATAGAGCTTGCAGGCAATCGCGATCTGTTTGGCCTCCGCCATTGCTCGTTGCGTCTCCGCGCTTCCGAGCGCCGCCGCCAGTCCTCCGGACTGGGACTGGGCAAGGCAGAGAGTCATTCCGCCGACGACCAGCGAGACCGCGATCGCTGTTTTGCAAAGGCGAAGAAGAGTGCGCATAAGATCAGTTAGAGTCAGTGGTAGGTGGGAGAACTCGAGGGTTCAAGGAAATAAAGGCCGTTTCCCGGGAACCGACAAAGCGGTGGCCTCCAGAGTCATCGACGTAACTCGTTCAGTTCGCCTTGGAGGGAAGCGCTTCGTCGCTTCCGCGGGATGGCGCGTCTCTTTCCGTTGCCGCTTCGTCCACCCCCGCGGCACCGACAAAGCGGTGCCCTCCACCTTCAGGGGGGGAGCGGTCAACCTTTACGCCGTATTGGCCGGGTGAGACAGGTCGGGCCGCCGCCGCCCTTGAGACTGATCTCGCTTCCTTCGTACTCGAGCACTTCGGCGCCGGCGGCTTCGAGCCGGGCGCGAGTGACAGGGTTGCCCGCGACCATGAGGCAGCGGCGCGGCCCGAGCGCCAGGACGTTTGCTCCCATGCTTTCGAATTCTTTGTCGGGAACTTCGACGAGGGTGAAACCGCGCTCGAGCAACAGCTCGCGGAAGGGCACGGGCATGAGCGGCGAATAGACGACGGCCAGGTCGCGATCGACCGGGCTGATCATGGACATGAGATGAAAAACGTCGTTCGGGCCGCGCCAATGGGGCAGGGGAACCGTGATGAGTTCGTCGATGCTGTCGCCAAGGAACTCGCGCAGTTGCGCAATCCCAGAGTCGTTAGTCCGATAGCCGTGGCCGACGGCGAGGGTGCGTTCGTCGAGCCAGGCGACGTCGCCGCCTTCCAGTTTCCCGGGCGGCTGGATCGTGCCGAGAATCGTTAGGCCAAGCCCGCGGAAGGCGGCTGTCTGCGCGGCGGGCTCGCCGGAGCGCAGCGCCTTGCCCATCCGGCAGAGGATGACCCCGCGGTCGCAAACGACGGCGGCGTCGCGCACGTAGATGGAATCCATGCCCACGCCGTCCATCGGCGGAAGGAAGGCGAATCCGCGATCCTTGTGGCGGAGGAGGGTGAGGAAGTTTTCGTATTGCTCGACCGCGCGCGCGAAATTCGGGCGCGGCCGTGAAGTTCAAAGCTTCCCACTGGCTCGCGATCGACATCCTGGCTTTGAAAAGCATGGCGCGCATCCTTCACGAGGAGAAGCGTGATCTTGCCGAATTCGGACTGGCTGGTTTCGTTAGGCATGGAACTCACTCGAAATAAGGCCGCAGCTTTTCATAGGTCTTCGCTCCAATGCCTTTGACGTGGCGGAGGTCGTCCGCGCTTTTGTAGGGGCGGCCGGCAATCAGTCTTCGGGCCAGGACGTTCCCCACGCCCGGAATGTTCTGGAGCGCTTCCATGCTCGCGGTATTGACGTCGAGTTTAACGCCGGGGTCTCCGGCAGCGGCCTTCGCCACCGCGCTTTTCGGATGGAAAAAGCTCTCGAACGAGTCGTTGCTCGAGCCGGGCTGTTCGCGGGCGCGGATGTTGAGCCGGCCGCTGCCGACGCCCCAGCCGCCGACTGATTGCTGCTTCGCCTTGCGCTCAAACTCCTGCAGCTTGCCCCATTCGATCTCGGCCTTGTCCATCTCGGGCGGATCGGAGGCGGCGCCGTAGACACGAGCGAGGCCATTCGCGACTAACGACTCGCCCAGGTCGGCGCCGTTCGCCTGGACAAAGGCGAAATAGCGCGGCAGCTGACTGCGTCCGCGCGCATCCTGCAGGCAGGTGCGGACGGTGAAGGGATGGGAAAGCTTTTGCCGGGTGAAGCGGTCGGCTTCGTGGCCGATGAGCAGAGTCTCGGCGGTGGTGGCGTGGAAATATTTCGCCTGCTCCGCGACGCGGCCGGCAATGCTGGTATCGGTCTCCGGGGTATCGACGAAATAGAGGCGGAAGATGTATTCCTTCCCGCCCGCCCGGACGTGGAAGCTATCCCCGTCGTTAGAGGCGTTAGGCAAATATCGGCAATCCTTGAACGTCCTCCATTCGGCCGCGCGGGCGGCGCAGACGAGCCCGAAACTAACGACAAGCAGGAAGAGCAACCGGGTTTTCGCCATCGCGACTATTCGTAACGGAGAGCCTTTACCGGATCAACCCGGGCCGCGAAATAAGCCGGAATGAGCGCGGCTAACGAGCATATGATGAAGGCCGCGATGCAGATTTTCACCACGTCGCTCGGAATCACCTCGGCCGGGATCTCCGAGAATTGATAAACCGAGCGCGGAAAGATCTCGATGTGCAGAGTCCCGGCGAGCCAGCGGCTGAATTCATTCCGGAATCGAATCAGCAGCATGCCCATGCCGAGCCCGCTGAGCGTGCCGAAAATCCCGACCACGATCCCCTGGAAAAGAAACACCCCCATGATTTGCCCGATGCTCGCCCCGACCGCTTTCATGATTCCGATCTCGCGCCGTTTCTGCACCGTCACAGTGATGAGCGTGTTCATGATCCCGAACGCCGCCACGATCACGATAAAGAAAAGCAGGAACGCCATCACCGTCCGCTCCAGGCTGACCGCGTCGAAATATTGCTTGTTCATCTCGATCCACGTCTGGGCGTACTCAGGCGGCTGGAGGAATTTCTCGATCGCCTGTTTTACCTCGAAGGCATTATCGGGATTCGACGTCTTCACCGTGATGCCGTGGAGCGCATCGCCCAGCCCGTAGAGTTCCTGGCCGACGAAGATCGGCACGAGCAAAAACTCCGAGTCATGCAGATACTGGCCGGTCTCGAAAATGCCGGTCACGGTCAGTTCTTTCGGCAGCACCACTTCGCGCAAATCGTCGACCGCCTTCTGTTTTTCCTCGCCCTGCTTTTGATCGAGCTCTTTCAGCTTGTCGAGAATCTCCCCGAGGTTGCCCGGCGAATACACCGTCAGCTTGTCGCCCACCGTGAGCCCGAGCTTTTGCGCCAGCTCCACCCCGACCGCCGTCTTGTCGCCATCGAGATCGAGCTTGCCCAGCTTGATGAATTTCCGCAGCGGAATGACCTTCTCCTCCTCCACCGGATCGATCCCGCGGATCATCGGCGCGAGCCGCCGGCCCTGGAATTCCACGATCACCGGCCCCTGGATGTAGGGCGCGGTCGCGACCACCTTCGGCGTGTTGCGGATCTGCACCGTCCGATCGCGCCAATTGTTCATCACGCTGTCGGTCGTGACCAGGATGTGCGCGTCAAAATCGATCACCTTCTGCCGCAGCTCGCGATCGAACCCGGTCATGACCGCGATGACGAGGATGAGCACCATCACGCCCAGCGTCACCCCGAAGACAGAGACGAGCGTGATGATGGAAACAAAAGTGCGCTTCGGTTTCAGATAACGCAGCGCGAGGAAAAGACTGAACGGGAGTTTCAAAACAGCGATACGTTTGCCGAAATCTCCGGTTTTCCAACGGGAATCGGCAGAGATTGCCGAAAGAGGCCGATCTGCGCACAACCGAAGGAGTTGCGAACGGCGATACGATTACATGCTCTGGACAATTGCGGTCATACTTCTCGTGCTCTGGTTGATTGGCTGGATCGGCTTCCATGTTTTGGGCGCGTTCATTCACGTCCTGGTCGTGATCGCGGTCATCTTCATCATCCTCGCGCTGGTGAAGAAAGTCTGAGCCGGCGCCGGTAGAGCGGCCCTTAGAGGCTCTTCCAATATTGGAGGGAAGCGCATAGCCTGCCCGCCGCGGCGGGTCGCTTCCGCGGGGGAGAGCGTCTCTTTCCCCTTGTCGCCGTATTCACCCCCGGCATCGACAAAGCGATGCCCTCCAGCATTCCCTCGCCCCCATCCTGGCTTCCTGGTTTCCAGATTCCCTCTTTCTACTTTCTACTTTCTACCTTCTACTTTCAGATGATCGTCGGCATCGACCTCGGTACCACCAACTCGCTCATCGGCGTGATGGAAGCGGGTTTCCCCATCCTCCTCGCCGACGCCAACGGGGCGCGGCTCACGCCGTCGGTCGTGCATTTTCCCGAAACGGGCGAGCCGCTCGTCGGCGCGGCCGCGAGCCGCATGCGCGCCGTCGCCCCGAGCCACGACCGTCTACTCCGCCAAACGCCTGATCGGTCTGCGCGGCGACGATGTAGCGGCGGAGGAATTGCCGGCCGATTACGAGATCGTTAGGGAAAAAGGCCGGCCGCTGCGGATTCGCGTCCGCGAGCGGGAGTACGCGCCCGAAGAAATCTCCGCGCTCGTCCTCGGGAAATTGAAGCGCGACGCCGAAGCCGCGCTCGAGCGTCCGGTCTCGCGCGCGGTCATCACCGTCCCCGCCTATTTCAACGACGCCCAGCGCAACGCCACCAAAGCCGCCGGCGAAGCCGCCGGGTTCACCGTCGAGCGCATCATCAACGAGCCGACCGCGGCCGCGCTCGCCTACGGGCTCGATAAGCTCGGCGAGAAATCGAAAATCGCCGTTTACGATCTCGGCGGCGGCACCTTCGACATCTCCATCCTGGAGCTGGATAACGGCGTCTTCCAGGTCCTCGCGACCAGCGGCAACACCCACCTCGGCGGCGACGACGTCGACGACGCGCTCATTGCGGATTGCGAATTGCCGATTGCGAATTGGCAGAAGCGCGAGCTGGTGATCGAAGCCAAGCACCGCCTCTCCACCGAGACGAACGTGAAGATCGACGCACCCTTCGTGGCCGGCGAAAATCACACCTACGAGCTGAGCCGCGAGACGCTGGAGAAAATCGCGCGCCCAATCATCCAGCGCACCCGCGCCCATTGCCTGCGCGCCCTGACCGATTCCAAACTCGCCGCCACCGACCTCGACGAAATCATCCTCGTCGGCGGCATGACCCGCATGCCGCTCGTTCGGCAATTCGTCGCCGACCTTTTCGGCCGCGAACCGAACACCTCGCAAAACCCCGACGAAGCCATCGCGCTCGGCGCCACCATCCAGGCCGGCATCCTTTCCGGCGCGGTCCGCGACGTCGTCCTGCTCGACGTCACCCCCTTGTCGTTAGGCATCGAGACCTTCGGCGGCCTCATGAACGTCATCATCCCGCGCAACTCCACCATCCCGGTCAAGGCCGGGGAGATGTTCACCACCGCGGTCAACCAGCAGCGCGCGATGAAAATCAAAGTCCTGCAAGGCGAGCGCGAGATGGCGGCCGACAACTGGGCCCTGGGCGAATTCGAACTCGAATTCCCGCCCGCGCCCAAGGGCGTCGCCCGGGTCGGCGTGCAATTCGAGATCGACGCCGACGGCATCCTCCAGGTCCTGGCCCGCGACACCAAAACCGGGATCGAAAAAATCGTCGCCCTCACCAGCGCAGTCGACGTCTCCGACGAAGCCGTCGAAGCCATGCTCGCCGACTCCCTCGAGCACGCCTTCGAAGACATGAGCGAGCGCGTCTGGACCGAGACCCGCCTCAAATCCGAAGAAATGCTGGCCGCGGTCGAAAAAGCCTTTGCCCTCGCCGGCGACCGCCTGCCCGCCGGAGCAAAAAGAACAGATCACCGCCCTAACGAGCGCAGTCCGCGAAGCGCATCGCGACCCACGAAACCCCGCGCCTGAAAGCGGCCAACGCCGCCCTCGACGACGCCACCCAGGAGCTGGCCGCGCTCATCGTCGAGCAGGCGATGGCGAAATCACTAAAAGCTGAAAACTGAATGGCGCCTGTAGGGGCAGAGCGCCATAGACGAAGCCCGAAGGGTGAGCGCATGGGAAATGCGCGAATCAGAGTGTCTCAGCGGAATCCCTTTACAAAGCCTTCACAAGATCGCTAGACAAGTCCGATGAAAAAAACCGCGTCGCATTTTGTCAGCCTGATCGTCGCCTGCACCCTCTTCGCCGGAGTCGCCTATGCTGGTGCGCATCGGATGATCGACGCGATCGACGCGCTCCGGCGGGCGAAGACCGGGGCCGACCCATGGAAGGAGCTAAACATCGCCGCCGAGAACCTGCGCCATGCGACCAGGAACAAGGTGGCCTACCGGGCCGAGGCGTTGCACATCGTCGAGAGCGCGATCGCCACCCATCCCGACAAGATCACTCTGGACCGCATGATCGATGACGCCATCGCCAAGCCAAAAAAGGCGCCGCCGCCGGCCACGGGCGAAGACGGTAAGTGGTCTCCCGACTCCCTCGTTCCCAAGTTGCACTTGGGAACGCCCTGGCTTGGCGAAGTTGCACACCTTTGAACATTCGCTTTGGGCGGTTGGTGAGCGGATTCGGCAGGCATCAGGTCCGCGGCCGAAGCCTCGCAGGCGGATCACTCGCTTTAGGCCAAGTTCCTCGCGTCATGGTCGCCGAACCGCCATGGCATGCGGGAGCAGCCCAGAGTTTCGTTGCTCTTGGTTACCTATAGGCCTATGTGTCGCGTGGGCGCAGCTTAAGCATCTCTATGGCCTGATTCGGCGGAGATTCACGCGCCGACATCCTCTCAGCAATCTACCAGATACGGGATCACGCTTATCGTCAGCCAATGTCCGCCGGATTCCTTCTTGAGAAACGACGTTTTTCGCAGAGGAGGTCGCAGATACAAGTCTTAACATTCCGGTCGCGCCTGTTCCACACGAACAAGCGCCGTAACGGCCGGATAGAACCTTCGCCACTCGGTTTAAGACTCGCTGCCGCTCGCCTTGTTCTCGTCCGCTAAATAGTTCCCAAGTTGCACCTGGAGCTGACCCACTAGCCTGGCGCGATTTTGCATTTCAATAATAACCCTTTAGCCTTGCGCGGCGCCATCGTTCAGTCGGGCTCTGCGGCATGCGCCGTGGCAGGACGGGCGGCAGCCCCGGGGACAAGCGGCTTGCCAGATTTTTCTGCCATCGCTGCAGTACCGGCGCGAAAACTCGTTAGGCAAGATTACCGACCCTTCATGTCTGCCGATACTGTCGCCCTGGCAACGCCTGAGCAGGAAGGCCTCATTTGCGGGCTACTGTCAGCGACCTAGACGAGCTCGGTGTCCAAGCGGCCTATCCGTACTTGCCGCTCTACTGGCAAGAGCCGGAGCGCTTTCCATACGTCATCTTCGCTGGGAGCGAGATCGTTGGCTTCGCGCTTGTTCGCGAAGTCGGCGTCGCTCCAGAGTTCGAGATGGCCGAGTTCGATGTCATGCCCAGCCACCGGCGCATCGGCATCGGTCGAAGAGCGGCATGCGAGCTTTTCGCGATCGATGGCGGCTCCTGGCGAGTCAAGGCAATGCCGGCAACGCCCAGGCACAAGCCTTCTGGGCATCAGTCGTCCGGCGCGCGCGTCGGTCTACGGCTCGTCCACAATCCATGTCGCC
>CAVUGD010000039.1:0-69881 GCA_963740715.1 uncultured Verrucomicrobiae bacterium
CCCACCGGCGACCGGGTGGAGCGTTTTGACGAAGACGAGCCGTTCGTCCTTTTCCATCCCTTCGCCCGGGGCCGGAAAAAATCGCTCAGCGACCTGGCGGTGGAAGAATTTTGCCACGCCCTCGCCCCGCGGCGGGTGGTCATCGTCGGCCGGACCAAGCGCGATCTTCCGGTGCCGGATAATTGCGTCAACCTGCTCAATCACACCACCATCCTGCAACTCATCTGGCTCATTCGCCGGGCGCGTTTCACGGTCAGCGTCGACAGCGGCCCGATGCACATCGCGGCCGCGATCTCCGATCGCCTTGTTTCCATCCACACCTGGAGCGACCCGCGAAAAGTCGGCCCCTACAATCCCGAAGCCTGGGTTTGGAAAAACGGCGAGCTGCTTCGGGTGCGCGAACTACCCCCGCCGGCGAAACGGGAGAAGAGCCGGCTGTTTAAACCAACCGACGTGAAGATGCTCCTCCCACTCGTCCGGTCGCACTTGACCTGAACAAAGCGAGCCAATGGGGCTCCTTGGCCGCGACATACCTGGGGTTTTGAGCCTTTCATCCACATGAACCTTTCTCTAAATCTTAAGCCCGTGAAGATTCTGCTCATCGGTTGCTTCTTCTTTCTGGTGACTCTCGCCCAGCTTGCAGCTGCCTTCCCGGCGGAGGCCGAACTGAAAACGCGTCTCCATCCCGGGATGACAGAACAGGAATTGATTGCCGAGTTTGGCCAACCCGCGACGGAAAACCGGGAACAAAGAAACGCGTATTCTTTCCGTTACTTTCCCTCCGTCCAATTGCTCTCCAACGAGGAAGAAGGCTACATGGGATTTGAGGTCCATTTGGTCGATGACAAAGTGCGCGATTGGCGGGCGATCCGGGGCCGTCCTTCTTACGCCCCGATGAAAATGCCGGTCAGTTCTCGCTGGACGACCGCGTTTTGGCTCCTGTTTTTGGGATCCACCTTTGTTTATGCCTCCATCAAAGTGTTCAACCGGCAGATGAACGAGGAGCAATTAGTGCGGAAGGCGTATCAAGCGCGGGATATCCCGGTCGGGCAACTTCCCGACGAGTTCCGATTCATCACTCACCAAACCACCGTCCAAGAAGTGATCGATCAGCTAGGCCCCTATTCCCTTCTCCGGCACCACGCGGTCAGCCAACGCTTCGCCGAGAGTGCGGAACTCCCCGCGGGCACGCTCGACTCCTACATTTACGATCTGCCATACGACGCGGCCATCATTCTCCTGCCGGAATATCCCTTCGGACTGCTAGACCCTATCCGCGCCGCCGTTTATCGCCCGGCGCGCATGAATGATGATCCGTGATTACTCCGGCGTGCGAAACGCGATCCCGGCCTTCTGGACTTCGCGGTAGGGCAGAAGCCAGACTAACGACTCGTCGTGCAGGTCCACGACCTGGATGCGGTTGCCAAACGGGTCGTGGAAATCACAGCGAAAACCCTCGATCAATTTCAGCCCGTATTTCTTCGTCAGTTTCTCGCGCACTTCTTTGATCTGTGCTTCGTCGCGCACCATCAGGCCGAAATGTTTCGCCCGGTCCGGCTGCAGTTTATCGACTTTGAAAATGGCAAGGAACTGATGCTCGCCGATCTTGAAAAAGGCATCGCCTTCGCCTTCGTCCATCTTCTCGAGCTGGAATACGTCCTCGTAAAACGCGACCGCCTTGGCCACATCGTCGACCTCGATCGCGAGATGATTGATTCCGTAAACGTGCACGCTCATGCCGAGCAGATTAACTACTGCGCGCGCATTCCGCCGGCAACTGGAGGCACGCAAAGATAAGCGACCGAGGGCTACCGCAGCGTCCGTATCTTAAGCGATGCGCTGAACGCAGAGACGTTGCCGGCGGCGTCATAGGCCGCGACGGCATATTGGTGAGTGGAGTTTGCTTTGAGGCCGCTGACGGTCACAGCCAATCCGGTGATTCCGTCCACCCGCAGAACCCATTGCCTCCGGCTAAATTCGTAGAGCTTGTAGCCAACGACGCCCACATTATCGGTTGATGCGTTCCAAGCCAGGCTGGCAGAGTCCCGCGTGATCGTGGTGCTGCGAAGTCCGGTCGGGGCGGAGGGCGGGACGGTGTCGGCATTGGACGGTAACTGGAGCAAGACCGAGACAGAAGCGGCATCGCCCAGATTGCGGAAGGGAGCCGCGATATCGGGATACCCATCGCCATTCCAGTCGCCCGCCGCCACCGCAGAAGGTTGCAGGCCGGTGCTGAAGTCCTGTTTCGGAGCGAAGGTGCCGTTGCCAAGATTGAGCAGAATCGAGACGGTGTTTTGATCCTGATTGGAGGACACG
Organism: uncultured Verrucomicrobiae bacterium; assembly: GCA_963740715.1. Taxonomy (GTDB): domain Bacteria; phylum Verrucomicrobiota; class Verrucomicrobiia; order Chthoniobacterales; family UBA10450; genus Palsa-1392. The sequence goes on from CAVUGD010000039.1 coordinate 2,317, forward strand.
ACGTCGGCCAGTCCGTCCCTGTTGAAATCAGCCATCGCCACTCCGAGCACGAATCCGCCAGTGTAGACGCGGTGAGATTGAGTAAAGGTGCCGGCGCCATTATTCAGATAAATGGTGGTCATGCCGGTGTAGATCTCGGCCGTGGCAAGGTCGGGAACGCTGTCGCCGTTGACGTCGCCGACGACTACCGATTCGACCAAATTTGGCGACCCGACAATCCCATTATAAGTGAAGCCGCCCGCGCCGTTCGCGACAAAAATGGTGACGCCGCCATAGGTCGATTCAATCAGATCGGGACGACCGTCGCCATTGATGTCGGCCGCGGCCAGGTCGGTTCCATTTGTAAAGCTGTTCGGCACGGCGACACCCGCGCTAAACCCACCGGCGCCGTTTCCCGTGTAGACGAGGATTCCACCGGAGACGTTGAAGGCGACGGCGAGATCGAGTTTGCCGTCGGCGTTGAAATCGCCCGTCGCCACCGCGATCGGAAAGCTCCCGCCGGTGAGGGAAGCGGCGAGGGTGAAACTGCCGGTGCCGGTCCCAAGGTAAACCTTGGTCAGCGGCGCGGTCTGCCCGCCTTCCGCGATGGCGAGGTCGAGTTTGCCGTCGCCATTGAAATCGCCCGAACAGACGGCCCACGCCTTGGGCCCGACTTGAACTGTACGCTGGTCGTTATACCCGCCCTGGCCGTTGCCCAGGAGCAGATCAACGGATCCCACGGCGTCCGTGCCGTTGGCGCTATTGGCCACGACCAAGTCGAGTCGACCGTCATTGTTGAAATCCCCCACGGTGATGTCGCGTGGTTCTGCTTCCGAGAGTTGGTAATCGACCTTGGGCAGAAACTGCAGCGTGGTCTGCGCGAGCGCGCCTGAGGTCAGCACGAAGAATCCCAGAGCGGACCCGATCTGAGCGAGGCGATATCGCCGTTTCGAGAGTCCGAGACAAAGGTGATGTTGTTTCATATGCTGATTCGTTAGGGGGCTGAAAAGAGCAGGGGAGCGAAGACATGTCGAGCGCAATTGCGTTGCGGCCTGCTTTGGCGAACGACCTAACGATGCCCTCAATAACCTCAAATGATCCTGCCCAGGAGGTATTCCGCGAGGGCTAGATCGGCCGGGTAGGTGATCTTGAAGTTCGGGGACTCGTTAGGCAAGAGGGCAACTTTCCCCTCGACCTGCTCGACCGCGGAAATCTCGTCCGTTATCTCGATCCCGGCTTCGAAAACGGCCCGATAAGCCTTTTCCAAGAGGTCGCGCCGGAAAATCTGCGGCGTCTGCACGGCAAAGAGATCGGCGCGCTCGACTCCACCCGTGACAAAGCGATCGCGATCGACGCGTTTCAAGGTGTCGATCACTGGCGCCGCGCTCGCGGCCCCGCCATGGATGCGCGCGAGTTGGAAAATCTGCTCGATCAACTCCGGACTAACGAGTGGACGCGCCGCGTCGTGAACCGCGACAAATTCCGCCGCGCTTTTCAGCTGCGCCAAACCACGGCGAACCGAATCCTGCCTTCGGACGCCACCGGGGATAACGGCCAAAACTTTTTTGAAACCCTCGCTTGCGACCATCTTTTCGTAGTCGGAAAGCCGCTCCGCGCGCCCGACGAGCACGATGTCGGTGACGGACTCGGTTCGCTCAAAGGCCGCGATCGAGTGCGCCACGACCGGCCTGCCGTTCAGAGGCGCGAGGAGTTTATCAAACCCCATGCGCTGGCTGCTCCCGCCGGCGACGATGACCGCGGTCAACATGAGAAACGCCCGGACAGACGAAGCGAGAAACGTCGAACGTCCAACGTTGAACATCCAACGTCCAAATCAGAGAAGAGCCTTTCGCAACCGCCTCTACGTTCGACGTTGGATGTTCGACGTTGGACGTTGGACGTTTTGCTCATCCCAACTGCCGCTGCACTTCCTGGCTGAGCGTTTTGCCGTCGGCGCGCCCGGCGACTTTGGAACCGAGCACTTTCATGACCGCGCCCATCTGCGCGCGCGAGGTGGCGCCGACTTCCGCGATCGCTTCCCGAACGAGCCGCGGCGATATCGTCCGCGCTCATCGCCGCCGGGAGATAGCTGTTCAGGATCGCGAGCTCGCTTTTTTCTTTCTCCGCCAGCTCGGCCCGGCCGCCTTTCTCAAAGCTTTCAATCGAGTCCTGGCGTTGCTTGACCTGTTTGCGAATGACCGCGGTCGCTTCGGCCTCGTCCAGTTCGCCTTCCGCGCCCGACTTTTCGATCGCGGCGTACTTGATCGCCGATTTCAGCATCCGCAGCACGCCTAGTTTGACGGTGTCTTTGGCGCGCATCGCGTCTTTCAGGTCGGAATCGATTTGTTGGGCGATGCTCATGGGAAAATGTCGTTAGGCAGCCGCCAGCGCGCGCGGTGAGGCGCTGGCCGGGCGGACGGTCGCGGCTTGCGGGAAGGGCGAGGCAATTTCGATCCAGCCGGCCTCATCGAAGAACCAGACGCGCCGGTCGAGTTTCACAAAAACCGCGCGGCTGGCGGCGAAACCGATCAGTGGCAGAAAAATCTCGGCGCTAAAGGCGTCGCCCTGGTAGCGGCCGACGCAGGCAATCTCTCCTGTCGCGCAATCGATCAGGTCGATCTTGGTACTGCGGCCCGGGAGGGTGGTGCGGAGGCGGCGCAGATCGCCGTTCGCGTCGTGGCCGAGGAGGTAAAGCGAAGCGCCTTCCGCGCGGAGCGGTTTGAGAGTGAAGGCGACATGCAGGCGGAGTTCGCCGCGGTCGCGGAGGAAGGAATGGATCGGCCCATCGCAGGCGCGGATGGTCTTGCGATCGCCGATGACGAAGCGCTCGGGGCGTTTCGCGTAAGCGAGGAAACGACGGCGGGAAAGCGCCACTTGGGTCACATGACAGACGATGGCGCGCTGCTTCAGCTTTCTTTCCAACGGGCTACTGCAAAGTTCGTGCGCCTCGCGGGCAAAGGATGCGCTCGCGCCGTGCACCAGATAATGGAGCTGGGTCATCCCGTGCTGCGGCGGCAGGTAATCATCGATCGCGACCCCAAGGAGAACCGCCAGCCCGCTGTGATCGGGATGGGTGTCGGCCGCCGAGGGCATGATTAAATGCGTCGGTTCCCACGAGCGGATGACATCTGCCAGGCGCCGCATTGTTTCGCCACAGCCCGCGAGCAACAGGTCGGTCACGCCCTGATCGGGCAGTGAAAGAAAATCCACGTTTTCCGCTTTCACACCGAGAGTCTCCAAGGCTGCCAGCGCCTCCATTTGCCGCCGCATCCCCCAGCGCAGGCGGTCATTTTCGCGAATCCGCACCTTGCCTTCGAGGAGGCGTTGCGGCCAGCAATTGCGTTCGCCATCCGTCGCATAGACGACCCGCACCGCCGCGCCCGCCGCGCTGGCACGCTGCAGGAACACGCCGGTGGCGAGAGATTCGTCATCCGGATGCGGGGCGAAAAGCATCACGCGGGAACGCGAAGTCAGAGGCGGCAAGTTCATTTTGGGAATCCCGGTCTTACCAGAAGTAATCGTTAGTGCAAGTCGCGACGGCCTTTGTCCGGAACATGATCCGGTCATTTAAACCTGCTTGCAAAAATCCAGTTCGCGCAGTTTTTCCACGCAACTTTGGAGGGACGCGACGTCGGTGACACTGATGATTTCGGTTCCTTTGCGCGTGCGCTGGAGCAGGCCGGCCAGGACGCCGCCGGGACCGAGCTCGAGAAACAGATCGCAACCCATTTCCAGCATCCGTTCCATGCAGTCGGTCCAGCGGACCGTGCCGGTTACCTGCGCTTGCAAGGTGTGGCGGATTTCGTCGGCTGACTCGACCTGCTTGCCGTTCACATTGCAGATCACTGGAAAAGACGGTTTTTGCAAAACTACCTCCTTAAGTGATTCGCCCACTTTGATGTAAGCGCTCTCCATTAAACGGGAATGATAGGCGCCTGCGACATTAAGGAGGGTCGCCCGACGGATGCCATGTTCCTTCGCCAAACCCACCGCGGTTTCGACTTTTTCCCGCTCTCCCGAGATCACGATTTGCCCCGGCGAGTTAAGGTTCGCGACATCGACATCAGCCGCCGCCGCAAGCCCGCGGACGGCGGCTTCGTCGCCGCCGATCATCGCCGCCATGGCCCCGGAAGTCGCTTCGCAGGCCGCTTCCATGAAACTCCCGCGCTGCTCGACCAGGCGGAGTCCCTCTTCAAACGAGAACGTGCCGGCCGCGGCGTGCGCGGTCCATTCGCCCAACGACAACCCGGCCGCCGCCGTGATCGGCAACTCCCCCGCGATCTCACGCAGCACGCTGAGACAGGCGAGGCCATGAACGTAGAGCGCCGGCTGGCAGTTCGAAGTTCGGGTTAATTCCTCGATCGGACCGTTCCACGCGATCTCGCTCAACTTGCGGCCGAGGACTTCGTCCGCGCGCTGAAACAAATCGGCCGCCTCGGTGAATTCCTTCGCCAGATCCTGGCCCATCCCGACGGTCTGCGCGCCTTGCCCGGCGAAAAGAAGTGCGATTTTTCTCATCCTGCCCTCGATCATGCGCGACGTTGCGTCAGATTCAATCTCGAATCAGTGCAGAGGGACCGGCGCCGCAAAGATCGGAGACATTGTGAGAGATCTCCGACTTTCCCACTTGCGCGATGAGGCGCCGTTGCGAGCATTAACCTCCGCTCATGCCTAACACCGTCCGCGAAATCGAAACGCCCGATCCCCTCGCCCGCAGCATGCAGGCCGATGCTGCCGCGGCTGGCGGCGATGATTTCGGTGAAAAGATGGTCCTCAACATGGGGCCGTCCCATCCCGCAACTCACGGCGTGCTGCGGCTCGTCCTGGAACTCGACGGCGAACTGGTGACGAAGGCGACCCCCGATGTCGGCTACCTCCACCGCGGTGACGAAAAGATCGCGGAGAACATGCAATACAACCAGTTCGTCCCCTACACGGACCGGCTCGATTATCTCGCGCCCGCTCGCGAACAACGTCGCTTACGCGCTCGCGGTCGAGAAGCTGATGGGCTGGGAGCTTCCGCCGCGCGGGAAAGCGATCCGGGTCATCTGCTGTGAAACGGCGCGCATCTCCGCCCATTTGTTAGGCTTGGGCGCGATGGCGCTCGATCTCGGGGCGATGACGGTTTTTCTCTACACCTTCACCGAGCGCGAGAAGCTCTATAATCTGTTTGAGCTCCTGACCGGCGCGCGCTTCACCACCTCCTACACCCGGGTCGGCGGGCAGATTCGCGATTTGCCGGAGACGTTCATCCCGCAGCTCGAGACATTTCTCGACGGCTTCATCCCTCAGCTCGACGAAATCGATGCTCTCCTCACCCGCAATCGCATCTTTGTCGATCGCACCCGCGATGTCGGCGTGATCACGAAAGATCGCGCCATCGCCTACGCTATTTCCGGCCCGAATCTTCGCGGCAGTGGAGTGGAGCACGACCTGCGGCGCGCGCACCCTTATCTCGATTACGAGAAATATGATTTCGAAGTCGCGGTCGGGAGCGCGGGCGATTGCTACGATCGTTACCTCGTGCGGATCGAGGAAATGCGCCAAAGCGTGCGCATCCTCCGGCAGGTGATCGAAAAGCTTCCGTCCGGCCCGATCAATGTGGTCGATTGGAAAAACATGCTTCCGCCCAAGGCCCGCGTGATGACGAAAATGGAGGAGCTGATTCATCACTTCATCGTCGTGACCGAAGGCCTCGACGCGCCTCCGGGCGAAGTCTATTTCGCGGCCGAAAATCCGAAGGGCGAACTCGGCTTTTACATCAACAGCAAGGGCGGCGGGGTGCCGCACCGGCTGAAGATCCGCGCGCCTTCATTTGTGAACCTGAGCATCTTGCCTGAGCTCCTGCCCGGCAGCATGATGAGCGACGTCGTCGCCATCCTCGGTAGTCTGGACTTCGTCATGGGAGAATGCGACAGATGAAAAGCTTTATGAAAAACAAAACCCGCCTCCTCGGATTCCTCTTCGCCGCGCTCGCGCTCCTGTCGTTAGGGGCGTGCAACCGGGACGCGCTTTCCGGCTCGAAGTTGACCAGCGCGAACTACGATCAGGTCACGCTCGGGATGTCGAAGTCGCAGGTCGAAACCATCCTCGGCTCCCCGACCAGCGCGGAGACGAAGGACTTGGTGATTTTCAAGAAGACGACCTTCCGCTACGAAGACGGAGCGAAGTTCGCCATGATCACTTTCAAGAATGACGAAGTGGACAGCAAGGACACCAACCTGGGACGCGAGCCCTAAGCGAGCCGCGATTTCATGGAGAAGAAGATGCATGCGAAATCATGGCGCTGGCTCAGCCTGCTGCTGGCGGCCGTCCTCGTCTTCACCGGCTGTCGCGGGGAACGCCTAACGAGAGCGAACGTGGACCTGGTTTCCGAGGGGATGAGCCGCAAACAGGTCGAGTCCATTCTCGGGCCTCCCACTTCTGTCGATAGCACCAACCTCCTGGTCACGAAGAAAGTGACTTACATTTACCAGCAGAGTGGCGAGTCGGTCACGATCGTCTTCTTCAACGACAAGGTCTCCTCGAAAGAGAGCAACCTTCACGACTAAGCGTCATCTGTGGAGGCGACGATGACGACCAGCGTTCCGGCCGAACTGGAACGCGAGATGGAGAAAGCAATCAGCCACTACCCGGCTGAGCAGAAACGGAGCGCCTCGCTTCCGCTCCTCCATCTTTGGCAGGAGCATTTCGGTTTCATCAGCGACGAGGGGATCACCTGGGTCGCGGCCAAGCTCGGACTCGAGCCGATCAACATTCTCGAACTGGTTACGTTCTACCCGATGTTCCGTCAGGCGCCTGCAGGGCGGAAACACATCCGGGTTTGTCGCACCCTCAGTTGCGCCATGGCCGGTGCTTATCCCCTGATGGAAAACCTGGCTAGCCTAACGAAAATCGATCGCCATCATCAGGGTGTCGGGATGCACAACCCGGTTTCGGTCAGTCCCGATGGCGAATACAGCATCGAGTTTGTGGAATGCCTCGCGAGTTGCGGGACCGCGCCGGTCTGCATGGTGGACGACGCACTGCACGAAAATGTCGCGCCGGAACTTGCGCCGACGCTGTTCGATTCGATCAGTAGCGCGACCTCCTCGCAAAGCGCGTCATTCCCGAAAGCTTGTCATCCCGAGCGGAGCGAGGGACCTCGCAAGCCACCCCGGACGTTGCTCGCGAGGTCCCTCTCCGTCCTGCGGCGGATCGGGATGACAATTCATCAATTCACTCGCTCCCGCCCCATCCACTCGAACACCGCCTCATTTTCAAAAATATCGGAAGGGAGGGCTACACGACCGACATCGACTGTTATCTAAAGAACGGCGGTTACGAAGATCTGAAGGCGGCGGTGAAGATGAGCCGCACCGAGATCGTCAACGAGGTGAAGACCTCGGGACTGCGCGGTCGCGGCGGCGCCGGTTTCCCTTGCGGCGTGAAGTGGAGCTTCATCAAGCCGGACGAGCAAAAGCCCGTCTACCTCATCTGCAACGCGGACGAATCCGAGCCCGGCACCTTCAAGGATCGCTACATTATCCACCAGGATCCGCATCAACTGATCGAGGGGATGCTGATTAGCTGTTTCGCGCTCAATGTTCACACCGCCTACATCTATATCCGCGGTGAATTTCCCGAAGGCGCCAAAATTCTCGAACACGCGATCGAAGAAGCGCGCGCGCACAATTTCCTTGGCAAAAACGCGCTCGGTCTCGGCTTCGACGTCGAGATTTACATCCACCGCGGCGCCGGCGCCTACATTTGCGGCGAAGAAACCGGCCTGATCGAATCGCTCGAAGGCAAGCGCGCCTACCCGCGGATCAAGCCGCCTTATTTTCCCGCCGTCCTCGGGCTCTACATGTGCCCGACGATCGTGAACAACGTCGAGACCCTCTGCCACGTGAAGCACATCATCGCGATGGGCGGCGCGGAATACGCCCGGATCGGCCGGCCTAACAACACCGGGACGCGCATCGTCTGCGTCAGCGGCGACGTCGTTAGGCCGGGATATTTTGAGATCGAAGTCGGCGCCCTCACGATGGGCCAGGTGATCAACGAAATGGCCGGCGGACCGAAGCCCGGCCGCAAAATCAAAGCCGTCATTCCCGGCGGCAGTTCGGCCAAGGTTCTGCGCGCGGGCGACACCTTCAAACTCAAGGACCGCGAAGTTTCCCTCGACGAAATCCCGATGGATTTCGATTCCCTGGCCGCGGCCGGATCGATGGCCGGCTCCGGCGGCGTCATCGTGCTGGATGATTCGCGCGACATGGTCTGGACGCTGAACAACATCAACGAATTTTACGCGCACGAGAGCTGCGGCCAGTGCACCCCCTGCCGCGAAGGCTCGCTCTGGATGAAGAAAATCACCCAGCGCATGCTGGAAGGTGGCGGCGTCACGCAGGATCCGGCCACCCTCAAGAACGTGGCCGACAACATCGCCGGCCGCACCATCTGCGCCTTTGGCGAAGCCTGCGCCTGGCCGACGCAAAGTTTCCTGGAAAAATTCCCTAACGAATTCGCCGACCGCGCGCAAAAGCCGGTCCCGCCGCCCTTGCCGCCGGAATACACGCCGGATGAATTGATCAGCGAAACCAAAATCCCAACCGTTCCCCTCGCCCACGACCCGGGCTGGGAAAAAGCCGGCGCTGCCGGAACTGTATGAATCAGGAAAGCAGGAAAGCAGGAAAAGACTTGCGAAGCCGCGGCATCACGCAACGGATCATTGGTGCCGCAATTGCCGTGCACCGTGATTTGGGTCCCGGATTCTTGGAGTCGATTTACGAAGAAGCTTTGGCCGTTGAGTTCGCGTTGAGCGGCGATCTCCTTCGTCCGCCAGAAACGCGATAGCGCTTTTCTACGAAGGACCATCAGATCGAGCCGAGCACCGATTCGCTGACTTCGTCGTCGAGGATATCGGATAGTCGTTCGAGCTCAAAGCCATTCGCGCCCTTGAAGACATCCATTTCGCGATTGGACGGAGTTATCTGAAAGCCACTCGGATTGCTAGGACGGCGCTCGCTCCTCAATTTTGCGCAACCATCCCGGCCTAACGGTTAAGCGTGTTCTGCCGCGAAAAAGCCTCCTCGACTATCAGACGGCGATTTCGTCCTATAAGATTTTTTCCTGCTTTCCTGCTTTCCTGATTCATCCATGCCCGATTCCGCCACAACTGCAGCTCCGCAGATGGTCAACGTCCAGGTCAACGGCGCCTGGCATCAGTTTCCGAAAGGCACCCGCCTGATCGAAGCCTGCGAGCAGGCCGGCAGCTACGTGCCGCGTTATTGCTATCACAAGAAGCTTTCCTCGCCCGGCAACTGCCGGATGTGCCTGATCGAAATGGGCATGCCGAAAATGGGCCCCGACCGCAAGCCGGTCCTCGACGACGATGGCAAACCCGAGATCAACTGGATGCCGCGTCCGCAAATCTGTTGCGCGAGCGATGTCTCGGAAGGGCTCGGCGTGCGCACAAATTCACCGCTGGTCGAGGAATGCCGCCGCGGCGTGATGGAATTTCTCCTCATCAATCACCCGCTCGATTGCCCGATCTGCGACCAGGCCGGCGAATGCCGCCTTCAGGAATTTAGCGTCGAGTACGGGCGCCAGGATTCGCGCTTCCTCGAGAACAAAGTGAAGAAACCGAAAAACGTCGAGCTCGGCCCGCGCGTCACGCTCGACGACGAGCGCTGCATCCTTTGCTCGCGCTGCATCCGCTTCTCGAAGGAGATCGCGAAGGACGACGTCCTCGGCTTCATCGATCGCGGCAGCCACACCGTCCTCACCGCGCATCCCGGCAAGCGGCTGGAGAATAATTACTCGCTCAACACGGTCGACATCTGCCCGGTCGGCGCGCTCACTTCGGCCGATTTCCGCTTCAAGATGCGGGTCTGGTTCCTGAAGGAAACAAAGAGCTTCTGCACGAGCTGCGCGACTGGTTGCAACACCCTCATCGGCACCCGCGAAGACGTCATCCATCGCCAGACACCGCGCGAGAACGACGCCGTCAATTCCTGCTGGATGTGCGACTACGGGCGGCTCAATTTCGATTACCTGCAGAGCGAACGCCGTCTCCTCGAGCCGCTCGTGCGCGAGGATAACAAGCTTCAGCCCGCGACCTGGAAGCACGCGATCGAGAGCGTCGCGGCGCAGTTGAGACCCTACATCGGCTGGCAGACCGCCGTCCTCGCTTCCGGCCGGATGACAAACGAAGAGCTCTGGCTCGCAAAGCGTCTCGCGAAATTGTTGGGCACAACGTTGATCGACATCGTCCCGCGGACCGGCCCCGGCGACGACATTTTGTTAAGCGAAGATCGCAATCCCAACACCAACGGCGCCCGCCTCCTCGGCGTCGCTTCCCCATCCGGTAACGCATTAAACCAGATCAAGGAAGCCGTCTGGTCCGGCCAGATCAAGGCCCTCGTTTCGTTAGGCGAAAATCCGGTGCGTTGCGGGATCACGACCGATTTTCTGCAGCGTCTCCCGGTCTACGTCGTGATGGACATCCTCTCGAACGAGGCCACCGGCTTCGCCAGTGCGGTCCTGCCGTCGTTCGGCTTCGCCGAGAAACGCGGCTCGATGATCAACGGCAAGGGCCGCCTGCAACGCCTCAATCGCGCGGTCCGCGGCCCGGGCCAGGCGCGCGATGACTGGGAAATTTTGCGCGACCTCATCCAGGCGCTGGATGGCGGCAATGGCATCTACACGATCGAGGACATCTTCCGGCAAATGAGCGAATCCGTCCCGCAACTCGCGGGTCAGACCTTGAGCCGCATCAGCGATCTCGGCGTGCAGGTGATGGAGACAGACCGATCGCCCAATCCGCCGGGCGAACCCTCTGAAGAAAAAGTGCGCGAACGCGAACGGGAGAAGCATCCGCAATAGCCACGCGCATGAACCCAACGGCGTTCCTCCTTCTCACTTCGCTGCTCAAGATCCTCGGGATCGTTTTCCTGGTCATCCTCCCGATGGTCTCCTACACCGTTTACGCGGAACGCCGCGTCAGCGCCCTCATCCAGGATCGCCTGGGGCCGAACCGGGTCGGGCCCGCCGGGCTTTTCCAGCCGATCGCGGACGCGATGAAATTCATCCTGAAAGAGGATTTCACCCCGGCGCACGTGAACAAGTTTTACTACTGGCTCGCGCCCTGCCTCGCGATGGTGCCCGCGATCATGACCATCGCGGTCGTGCCCTTCGGCAGCACCCTCTTCGGCGTGCCGATGGTGATCGCGGACATCAACGTCGGCGTCCTTTATGTCTTCGCCATCGCGTCGTTAGGCGTTTACGGCATCGTCATCGCCGGCTGGTCTTCGAACTCGAAATACCCGTTCCTCGGCGGGGTTCGTGCGACCTCGCAAATGATCTCCTACGAGCTGTCGTTAGGCCTGGCCGTCATCCCGATTTTTCTCCTCGTCGGCCAGCTCCGCCTGACCAGCATCGTGCAGTACCAGATCGAGAACGGCTGGATGATCGCGCCCTTCATCGGGCATTGGACCGACGGCTGGAAATGGCTCCTCGCCATCCCGATGTTCATCTCTTTTGTCGTTTTCACGATCGCGATCTTCGCGGAAACCAATCGCCTCCCCTTCGATCTGCCCGAAGCCGAAACCGAGCTGGTCGGCGGTTATCACACCGAATACGGCTCGATGAAATTCGCCCTCTTTTTCCTCGGCGAATACGCCGCCATGATCACCGGCTCGGCCATCATCGTGACTCTCTTCCTTGGTGGCTGGCATCTGCCGCTGCCGTGGTGGGATCATGCCCACGGCTTTCACTGGCTGCTGATCGACGGCTCGTTAGGCGGCTGGCGCGGCGTCGCTCGGCGGGCTCTTCAATATCTTCGCCTTCTTCGGCAAAGTTTCGGTCCTGCTGCTCGTTTTCATCTGGGTGCGCTGGACCCTGCCGCGTTTTCGTTACGATCAGCTGATGCGACTCGGCTGGGTCTTCTTTTTCGAGATCGCGTTGGTCAATATTTTCATCGCCGCGATCATCATCGCTTACCTGCCGCACTGATATGGCCGTCGTCGTCAAACGCCCAAAGCTGACCTGGTCCGAGAAGGTCTACCTGCCTTCGATCATCGGCGGCATGGCGATCACCTTTCGCCATCTCAAGAACATGCTCCTCGGCCGGACGAAGGTGACGATGCAATACCCGGAAGAGAAATGGGACAGCCAGATGCCCGATCATTACCGGGGCGCCCCGGCGCTGGTGAAAGACGAGAAGGATCGCGTCCGCTGCGTCGCCTGCCAGCTTTGCGAATTCATCTGCCCGCCGCGCGCGATCAAGATCGTGCCGGGCGAGATTCCGTTAGGCGACCGCTTCGCCAAGGTCGAGAAATATCCCGAGGAATTCGACATCGACATGATCCGCTGCATTTACTGCGGGATGTGTGAAGAGGTCTGCCCGGAACAGGCGATTTTCCTGCGCAAAGATTACGCCATCACCGGCTACACCCGCGCGGAGATGGTGCACAACAAAGAGAAGCTGATCGAGATCGGCGGCGTCATGCACGGTTTGGTTTTGAAATGGAACGAGAAGAAATAACCGTTTGTCATCCCGATCCGGCGAAGCGCGGAGAGGGACCTCACAAGCAACGTGCGGTGTTCGACAGCAATGCCGACGTCCGCGCTGGCTTGGGAGGTCCTTCGCCGTCTGCGCGGCTCAGGATGACAATTGGCGGAGCGCGCCTAACGATTATGTCTCCCTTCTTTTTCTGGACCGCTTCCGCCCTCATGCTCGTCTTCGGCGCCGCGGTCATCATCAATCGCAACCCGGTGGCGAGCGCGCTCAGCCTGGTCGTTTCCTTTCTCGGCCTGGCGGCGCTCTTCATGTCGCTCGACGCGTTTTTCATCGGGATCATCCAGGTGCTGGTCTACGCCGGCGCGGTCATGGTGCTCTTCCTTTTCATCATCATGCTGCTCGATCTGCGCGCGGAAGAGCGGCGCAAAACCAACTTCGTCGCCTTCGCCGGCGGGGTGGCGGTGGCGGTCATCTTTTTCGGCCAGCTCTATCTCGTCATCGGACACCTGCGGCAGGCCAAGCTGCCCTTCCCGGCGCTGCCGGCGACTCCCCACGACGACGTGCATAGCGTCGGCCTGCTTCTCTTCGGGAATTATAACCTGCCGTTCCAAATCATCGGCGTGCTCATCCTGGTCGCGACCATCGGGGTGATCGTGCTGAGCAAACGGGAGCTGCGCTGAAGATGGTGACGCTCGGCCATTATCTTTTCGTTAGCGGGTTGCTCTTCACCCTCGGCTTTGCCGGCGTGCTTCTGCGCCGCAACATCATCATCATTTTCATGTCGCTCGAGCTGATGCTGAACGCGGCCAATCTTTCGCTCGTCGCCTTCTCCCGCTTCCGGGTCGACGCGGCCGGCCTGCCGAATTATCACGGGCAGGTCTTCGTTTTCTTCATCATCACCGTGGCCGCGGCCGAGGTCGCGGTCGGCCTCGCGATCATCGTCGCGCTCTACCGCGCCCGGCGCACGACGCACGTCGAGGACATCAACAGCCTGAAGTTTTGATGCCGCACGAGTGAAATTTCGGAACCTAGCGCTGATGCGCCCTCGCATGACTGGTCATCCGGAGTCTCGCCGGAGGACGGGAGGACTTCCCTTTTACAATCCGTGCTCCCTTTGTCCAAGAGAAGTCCGCAACTTGCATTTGGGACTCCGTCTCCGCGCTTCGCCGGATGCGTGCGATGACCCGAGCAAGGAGTCGCTGCATGACTTCGACTCCTGCCCTGGATCGCACTTCTTCTGCCGCTGGTTTCCGCGTTCGTCATCATGAGCGCGACGCGACCGCTGCGGACGCTGAGCGCCTTCATTTCGGTCGGGGCGGTGCTCGGCAGTTTTGTCTGCGCGGCCATCATCTTCTTCCAGCAAACCTCCGGCGCGCCTTCTCTCTCCTGGATTAATCTCGGACCAACCTTCTCCATTCCGCTCGGGCTGACCCTCGATCCGCTCAGCCGCTCGATGCTCTTCATGGTCACGGGCGTCGGCGCGCTCATCCACATCTACTCGTTAGGCTACATGGGCCAGGATGAGGGCAAGTCGCGCTACTTCGCCGGGCTCTCGCTCTTCATGTTCTCGATGCTCGGGATCGTGCTCGCGAACAATTTCGTGATGATGTTCATCTTCTGGGAGCTGGTCGGGGTCAGCTCCTATTTGCTCATCGGCCACTGGTTCGAACGGCCGAGCGCGGCGGAAGCGGCCAAGAAAGCGTTCATCACCAATCGGCTCGGCGACTTCGGTTTCATGCTCGGCATCCTCATGGTCTGGGCCGCGACCGGTTCGCTCGTCTTCAGCGACATCGCCGCGGGAATGTCGAAGTTCACCGGGCATCCGGCCTTTCTCACGGCCGCTGCGCTCTTCGTCTTTTGCGGCGCGGTCGGAAAATCGGCGCAATTCCCGCTCCACGTCTGGTTGCCGGATGCGATGGAAGGTCCGACCCCGGTCTCCGCGCTCATCCATGCCGCGACGATGGTGGCGGCGGGCGTTTACATGCTCGTCCGGGTCGGGTTCCTGATCGACGCGTCGTTAGGCGCGCTGCACGTCATCGCCTGGATCGGGACCATCACCGCGGTGCTCGCGGCCCTCATGGCGACGCAGCAGAACGACATCAAGCGCATCCTCGCCTACTCCACTCTCTCGCAACTCGGCTACATGGTGATGGCGGTCGGGCTCGCTTCGGGACAGGCGGCGATGTTCCACCTTTTCACCCACGCGGCTTTCAAGGCGCTTCTTTTCCTCGGCTCCGGTTCCATCATTTACATGCTGCATCACGAGCAGGACATCTGGCGGATGGGCGGCCTGGCCAAACGGCTGCCGATCACGTTCCTCACTTTCGCTGTCGGCACGCTCGCGCTCATCGGCTTCCCGGGTTTCAGCGGATTCTTCAGCAAGGACGCGATCCTCGCGCTCGCCTACGAACGCAGCCTGCCGATTTTCGCCTTCGCCGCCTTCACCGCGCTGCTCACCGCCTTCTACATGACCCGCCTCGTGGTGGTGGCGTTTTTCGGATCGCCCCGGAGCGAATCCGCGGCCCACGGGAGCGAGTCCCCGGCGGTGATGACCATCCCGCTGATCATCCTCGCCATCCCGGCGGCGCTCGGCGGCTTCGGATTTTTCGCGACCCGCTTCCTCGCTTTGCCTCACGAGAAGGAACATCTCCTCGTCGTCCCGGCGATTGCCTTTGCCTGCCTGCTCGTCGGCGTGATCAGCGCGGCGCTGCTTTATCGCAACCGGTCGAGTGAACCGATCGACATCGAGTTGTTCCGGAACCGCTTTTACATCGATGAATTTTACACCGGATTGATCAAGGCGACCCAGGGTGTGCTTGCCTCCGTTTCCGCGTTCGTCGATCGCTGGGTCCTCGACGGTGCGATCGTCCGCGGGTTGAGCGGCGGCACCTGGGGCAGCGGATTTCTGCTCCGGCTTCTCCAGGTCGGCAACCTGCAGGCCTACGGCTTTATCTTCGGTCTCGGCATCATCGGTCTCATTTACTTCACGGTTTTCCACTGATGCTGCTCTTCATCGTCATCGCGCCTCTGCTCACGGCGCTTCTCATCCTGGTCGGCGCCCCGGCGCGCCTGACCGCTTTGCTCGGCTCCGGTGCCACCCTCGTGGCCAGCCTGGTCGCATTTTTTCTCTACGAGCCGGCGCGGGGCGGCTTCCAGATGGTCAGTTCGTTTCCGATCAGCGAAACGTGGCGGCTTCAGTTCTTGTTAGGCGCGGACGGGCTCAGCCTGATCATGCTTTTCCTGGCCGCGCTCGTCCTCCTCTGCGCGGTCTGGTTCACGCCGCCGGTGGAGAAATCGGAGCGGCTCTTTTATGCCTGCCTGCTCTTCATCGCGGGCGGTGCGATCGGCGCCTTCGCTTCGCTCGATTTGTTTTTCTTCTACGCCTTCCACGAGCTGGCGCTGATCCCGACTTTCCTGCTCATCGGCATTTGGGGTTCGGGCAACCGCTCGGCCGCGGCCTGGAAAATCACGATTTATCTCGGGCTCGGCAGTTTCGTTTTGCTCCTCGGTTTGATCCTGCTCTACCGCAGCGTGCCGGCTGAACTGCGCAGCTTCGACTTGCGCGCTCTGCAGGCGGTGGCGGCGAACGGCGGCATTCTGCCCCGCGCGCAGAACCAGATTTTCTTCCTTCTCCTCATCGGCTTCGGCGTGCTGATTTCGCTCTTCCCATTTCACACCTGGGCGCCGGAAGCGTATGCCTCCGCGCCCGCGCCGGCCGCGATGTTGCACGCCGGGGTGTTGAAAAAATTCGGGCTCTACGGACTGCTCCGCGTCGCCCTGCCGCTCGTTCCGGAAGGCGCGCAACACTGGCGGACGCTGCTCATCGTGCTGTTGTTAGGCAACATCATCTACATCGGCCTCGTCACGATCGCGCAGAAGCGGCTCGATTGGATGCTCGGCTACTCGAGCGTGATGCACATGGGCTACATCTTTCTCGGGATCGCGAGCGCGAATGTGATCGGCCTTAATGGCGCGGCCGTGCTCATGTTTGCCCACGGCATTTCCATCGCGCTGCTCTTTGCGCTGGCGGGAGAAATTCGGCGCCGCACCGGAACGCTCGTTTTCAGCCGATCTCGGCGGTCTCGGGCAAGATGATGCCGTTTGCCGGATTCGCTTTCGGAGTCGCGGCCTTCGCTTCGATCGGGCTCCCGGGTTTCGCCAATTTCGCGGCGGAAGTGATGGTCTTCTTCGGCGCCTTCCGGGTCGGCGCGGACTGGCAGGGCTTTCATCTTTTCCAGGTCGCCACCGTGCTCGCGCTCTGGGGCGTGGTGATCTCGGCGGTCTACATGCTGCGCGCCTACCGGGCGATCTTCATGGGCGCGCCTAACGAACGCTTGAGCGCCTGCCCGGATCTCGCGCGCACCCTCCGGTTGCCGATCGTGCTCCTGATCGCCGCGACCATGATCGTCGGCTTTTTCCCAAACACCTTCCTCCGGCTCCTCCGGCCGACCTTTTCCGCGCCTGTCGCCGCCAACCGATGATACCCGCGCCCGCTCTTGAAATCGCCGTGCTCGTCTGGGGATTGCTCCTTCTCCTGGTGGAATCGTTTGCCGGCAAAACCGATCGCCGCGGCGTCGCGTATGCGGCCATTGGCGGGCTCGTCGTCGTGCTCGTCGCGAGTTTCTTCCTCGCCCCGGCGCCGGCCGCGGCTTCGACCGGTTTTTGGAGTTTCTACACGGCCGATCCGCTCGCCATTTTCTTTAAACGCTTCGCGCTCGTCACCACCATTCTCGTTCTCGTGATGGCGATCGATTATGCGCCGGCCATCCGCATGGGCGTGCCGGGCGCGAATCCGCACGCCGGGTTGGGAGAATTTTTCACCCTCCCGATTTTCACCTGCGCCGGGCTGATGTGGATGGCGTCGGCGGTCGATTTCGTGATGATTTTCGTCTCGCTCGAACTGGTCACGATGTCGTTTTACGTCCTCGTGAGTTTTACCCGGCGCAATCCCGCGACGCTCGAAGCCGGCGTGAAATATCTCATCCTGAGCGCGCTCTCGACCGGCTTTCTGGTTTACGGGATCACCTGGATTTTCGGCGTGACCGGCGAGACCAACCTGGCGCGCATCGGCGAGGTGCTGGCCCGGCAGGAAATCGATACCATCCCCCTGCTTTTCGGCATCTCGCTCGTGCTCGTCGCGCTCGGTTTCAAGATCGCCGCGGTGCCTTTTCAGATCTGGGTGCCGGATGTGTACCAAGGCGCGCCGACGCCGGTGACGGCTTTTCTTTCGGTCGGCTCGAAGGCGTTGGGCTTTGTCGTTCTGCTGCGTGTCCTCGCGCCTTTCTCGATGTTGCCGCAGATCGGTCGGCTCCTGGTCGTGGTGGCCGCTCTCACTTTGATCTACGGAAATTTTGCCGCGCTCCCGCAGTCGAACCTGAAACGCCTGCTCGCTTACTCGAGCATCGCGCACGCTGGCTATCTGCTCATCGGCGTCGTCACGTTTTCCGGAGCGGCGGTCGCTTATTACCTCGTCGGCTACCTGCTCATGACGCTGCTCTGTTTTGCGGTCCTGATCGTGGTCGGGAACACGGACGGCGACCAAATCGATGCTTACGCCGGCCTGGCGAAACGCTCGCCGTTTCTCGCCTTTGCGATGTTGATCGGCATGATCTCGCTCGCCGGAGTGCCGTTCACCGCCGGGTTCCTCGGGAAATTTTTCATCTTCGACGCGGCCATCCGGCAACATCAGATGCTGCTCGTCGCGATCGGCGTGATCACGGTCGGCTGCGGGTTTTATTACTACCTGAAAGTGGTGCGCGCGATGTACTGGCTCGAGCCGGCGCCTGACGCCGCGCCGATCACGGTCAGCCCGCTGTCACGCTTAACGATGACGCTCTGATCGCGGGAATTTTTGTCCTCGGCGTTTATCCGCAGCCGATCCTGAACGCGCTCGGTCGTTAGGCGCGGAACGGGCTCTCTCTCTTGTCATCCTGAGCCCGGCGCAGCGCGGCGAAGGACCTCGCAGTTGCAATAGACGTCAACTGGTCACGAGAAAGCGTGGATTGCAGTTGAGAGGTCCCTCGCCGTCTGCGCGGGCTCGGGATGACAAACTTGGGAGCGCTCTGCGCCGAGAGATCGACCGGCACCCGCGGACCAACGCTAATCGCTCAGCTCGACGTTCCAGTAGGCGAGATCGACGAAGTGCCGCCAGCTTTCGTGCTGCTGGCTGTTGAACGTGACGTGGACAAACGGCCGCCACTTCGGCCGCTTCGGCTTGCGAATGAGCGCCATGTGCACCTGGTGCGGGAGCCGGTTGCCCTTGCGCGTATTGCAGGGGATGCAGGAGCAGACGACGTTTTCCCAGGTCGTTAGGCCGCCTTTGTCGCGCGGCAGAACGTGATCCAGGTTCAGTTCCTGGCGTTCGAAAATCTTCCCGCAGTACTGACAGGTATTGCCGTCGCGCTCGAAGACGTTGTGCCGGGTGAACTTCACTTCCTTTTTCGGCAGACGATCGAAAAGAAGGAGGACGATGACGCGCGGGACCCGGATCTTCCAGGAAATGGTCGTGACCATTTCATGCTCGGCTTCCGGCGCGCTGACGGAAAAATCGCGCCAGCTGGCGAAATCGTGGGTCGCGAAATTATTCTGCTGATCGGCCGAGACGACCTGGGCGTGCCCCTGGTAAAGGAGGGTAAAGGCACGACGCGCCGAGCAGACATTAACCGCCTGCCAGAGGCGGTTAAGGACTAGAACCTGGGTTTCAAGTGGCGTTTGCAGAGGTTCCTTCGCGCGGCCTAACAAATCCTCCCCGCACGAATTGGCGCGAAATTATCATCCGGCAATTTTGTTGTCAACGTAACGTCAGCGTGACAAGTGGAATGATTCTCGCGCCGCCGCAGACAAAATCTCCGCTCGGCGGCGTCTTGCTAAAGAACGTCATGACCAAACTTTTTCGCGTCCTTTGTCGGACCGGCCTCCTGCTTTGCGCTCTTTCCGGCCCGACGGCCGAGGCGAAACCGATCACGGCGCGCGAGGCGTTGCAGTATTTTCAGGAGGTGGATGCCATCGTCCGCGCGGACGGCGGGAAACTCTGGGGCGTGTCGTTAGGCGGCGGGCTCCTCCTGGTCGATCCGGAAACGCGCATCGCCTACGCCAACCAGCCGGACACCCAGGGACGCCTCGCGCGGGTCGGTCAGGTCTTGCGCGGCGAGATTCCCCGGGATGTAAATCTGGCCAACACCGCGCTCGACTGGGCCGGCGGCCGGTGGTCGATGATCCTGCTGCCGCTGCCGGAAGATCGCGAGGTCCGCGCCGTTCTCATGATGCACGAGCTTATGGCACCGCTGGCAGGACGAGCTCGGGCTGCCCAGTTCGGCGGCGACGAACAATCATCTCGATACCCGCGACGGCCGTTACTGGCTGCAATTGGAATGGCGGGCGCTGGCGGTGGCGCTGGCCGAGGAGGGTTCGAAACGGACGGAAGCGATTACCGACGCCGCGCTCTTCCGCGAGCGGCGGCGCGCCATTTTCCCCGGAGCCGCCGCGGAAGAAAACGCGATGGAAATGCACGAAGGCCTCGCGGAATACACCGGGGTGAAACTCTCCGGCGCGCCCGACCCGGCGAAGTTTGTGATCGAGCGCGAGCTGAGCGATGCGCCGAAGAAGGAAACATTCGTTCGCTCCTTCGCCTACGCGAGCGGCCCGGCATACGGACTTTTGCTCGATGCCACCGGGGCGCCGTGGCGTGAGCATCTCGATCCCAAAACGGATCTGGCGGCGACGCTTCTCCGCCTCTCCAAGATCAAACTTCCGGAGAATATTCGGAGCGCGGCCGAGGAGCGGGCGGGCAAATATGGCAGCACGAGACTTGGCGCGCGCAGGAAGACGAGCGGGAGAAAAAGCGGCGCACTCTCGCGGCCGACTATCGGGCGAGGCTGGTCGATGGCGCCGTTCTGAAAATCCCGCTCCGCCAGATGAGCATGCAGTTCGATCCCGGCAATCTCGTGCCGATGGATTCGTTAGGCACGGTCTATCCCAATATCCGGATCGTGGATGAATGGGGCATCCTGACGGTGTCGAGCGGTGGCGCTCTCCTGAGCGCCGATTTTTCGCAGATCACGCTCTCGCAGCCGAAGAACCTGACCCCGCCGGCAGTCGAGGGCGAAGGCTGGACCCTGGAACTGAAACCCGGCTGGTCGATTGCGCCTGGAAAAAGGAAGGGCGATTTCACCCTGCAATCTTCCACTCCGCCTCCGCGCCAACCTTGAGCATGTGATTCGGAACAAAATCACGGTTGCGCCCGATTTCGTCAGAGCCCAGTTTGCCAACTCATTCATCCTCATCTCCATGCGTATTCATTCTCGATTTTTCAGCTCACTCTTTTTCCTCGCGGCGATCCTGCTTCCGAGCGGCTTTCTCTCCGCGCAAAATCTCCCGAACACGACCCGCTTGCTCCGCTTTCCGACGACGAACGGCGACCAGATTGTCTTCACTTACAGCGGGTCCCTTTACACCGTAGCCAAGAACGGCGGCACGGCCCGTCGCCTAACGAGCGGGCCGGGCTACAGCTCCTTCCCGCATTTTTCCCCGGATGGGAAACAACTCGCTTTCACCTCGCAATACGACGGCAACACCGAGGTCTACGTCATGCCCGGCGAGGGCGGCGAGCCGAAGCGCCTAACGACCACCGCGACCCTCGGACGGGACGACATCTCCGACCGGATGGGACCGAACAATCTCGTCATGACCTGGAAAAACACCGAGCCGGTGGTCGTTTTCCGTTCCCGCCGGACTTCGTTCAATTCCTTCATCGGCGATCTCGAAACGGTCGGGCTGAATGCCGAGCTGCCGAAGCAATTGCCCGTGCCGCGCGGCGGGTTCGTCTCCTTCGCGCCGGATGATTCGAAGATGGCTTTCAACCGGGTCTTTCGCGAATTCCGCACCTGGAAACATTATCGCGGCGGCATGGCCGACGACGTCTGGATTTACGATTTCAAAACCCAGACGACCGAGAACCTAACGAACAATCCCGGGCAGGACATCTGCCCGATGTGGGGGCCGGATAACCGCATCTATTTCATCTCCGACCGCGACGGCCGGATGAATTTGTTTTCCACCGACCTGACGAGCAAGGAGACGAAACAGCTCACCACCTTCAAGGATTTCGACATCAAGTTTCCCTCCATCGGCAAGGACGCGATCGTCTTTGAACAGGCCGGTTACATCTGGCGTTACGACCTGGCGAGCGGGCAGGCCGCGCCGGTTCCGATCAACATCAAGGAAGACTTCGCCTCCGGCCGGTCCGCGTTTGTCGATGCTTCGAAGCAGGTGGAGTCGGTCAATCTCGCGCCCGATGGCCAGCGCGCGATCGTGGTGGCGCGGGGCGACCTTTTCTCGGTGCCGATGAAGGATGGCACCGCGCGGGCGCTGACGAAAACTTCCACCGCGCACGAGCGCGACGCCAGCTGGTCGCCGGACGGGAAATGGATTGCCTATAACTCCGATGAGTCGGGCGAGAATGAACTTTATGTCCGCTCCCAGGATGGCAAGGGACAGCCGCAGCAGCTGACCAAAGCCTCCGATACCTATTACTACTTTCCGGCGTGGTCACCTGACAGCAAGAAGCTGCTCTGGAGCGATCGGCTCCAGCGTCTGCGCTACGTGGATGTCGCGAGCAAGGCGATCACCGAGGTGGCGCAGGATCAAGTCGGCGAAATCGAGTCCTACGACTGGTCGCCCGACAGCCAGTGGATTGCCTGGGGTCAACCGGAGCTAAACGATCAGCTCGCGGGTTTATCTCTACTCCGTCGCGGGCAAGCAGACCGTGCCGGTGACCGACGAATGGTATGGCGCGGGACGCGTCTCCTTCAGCGACGACGGTAAATATCTCATGCTTACTTCCGCGCGAGACTTCAAGCCGACTTTCGGCGAGCAGGAGTTTCAAAATGTCTATGTCGACATGCAGCGGGTCTATTTGATCACGCTCTCGAAGGACACGGAATCGCCCCTCGGTCCGCGCAGTGACGAGGTCGGGAAAGCGGAGAAGAAAGACAAGGACAAGGGCGACGGCGACAAGAAGGAGGACAAAAAAGACGAGAAAGCGAAGAAGCCCGTCACGGTCAAAGTCGATACCGACGGGATTCAGAATCGGATCGTGGGCCTCGATGTGGTGCCAGGAAATTACTCGAATCTCCGCCTGGTGGACGACCGCGTCTTTTATCTCCGCCGGACAATCGGCGATAATACCGGCGAGGACGAAGAAGCCGGCCCAGGCGAGGAAAAGTGGCATCTTTGTTCCTACAGCCTGGAAGATCGCAAGGAGACCGTGCTGGGCGACGTCACCGCCTACCAAATCAGCTTCGACGGCAAGAAGATGCTGGTGAAGATCGACAAGGAATATTCGATCATCGACCTGCCCAAGGACAAGCTCGAGACGAAGGATCACAAGCTGGAATTGAAAGGCCTCGACGTGATGGCCGATCGCCGCGCGGAATGGAAACAGATCTATTTCGAATCCTGGCGGCAGATGCGCGACTTCTTCTACGCGCCGAACATGAATGGCGTGGATTGGAAAGCGATGCGGGACAAGTATGCGGCGCTGCTTCCTTTCGTGAACCATCGCAACGATCTCACTTACATCGTGGGCGAGTTGATCGGCGAATTGAACAACGGCCACGCCTACGTCGCCGGCGGGGAACGTCCCGAGACACCGCGGATCAAGCTGGGTTTGTTAGGCGCGCAACTTTCCCGCGATCCCGCGAGCAAGGCCTACCGGATCGACAAAATCCTGCCGGGCGAGAATTGGGATAAGGAGAACCGTTCGCCCCTGACCGCGATCGGGCTCAATCTCAAGGCCGGCGATTACATCCTGGCGGTGAACGGCACGCCGGTCTCATCCCTCGCGAACATTTACGACGCCCTCATCGGCACGGCCGACAAGCAGGTCATCCTGCGGGTGAACTCCACTCCAAGCGAGAGCGGCGCGCGCGATATCACGGTGGTGCCGACGGCGGATGAGTCACCGCTCTATTACCTCGACTGGGTGCAGCGGAATACCGACTACGTGAACCAGAAAACCGGCGGGCAAGTCGGCTATATTCACATCCCCGACATGGGCCAGCCGGGCCTGAACGAATTCACCAAGCGTTACTTCCCGCAGATTCGCAAGAAGGGTCTCATCGTCGACGTGCGCGGGAACGGCGGCGGCTTTGTTTCGCCGCTCGTGATCGAGCGGCTGCGGCGCGCCCTGGTCATGGTCGAGATGTCACGCAACGGCGTCCCGCAAACCAACCCGCCACAGACCTTCCTCGGGCCGATGGTCACCCTCATCAATGAGTTCTCCGCTTCGGACGGCGACATTTTCCCTTATCGTTTCAAGGCGATGGGGCTGGGCAAACTCATCGGCAAACGCACCTGGGGCGGAGTGGTCGGAATTCGGAATCCCCTCCCCCTGCTCGATGGCGGGCAGCTTTTCCGGCCGGAGTTCGCGCCCTACGACAAGGAAGGCAAAAACTGGGTGGTCGAAGGTTACGGCGTCGATCCGGACATCGTGGTCGACAACGATCCGGCAAAAGAATTCAAGGGCGAAGACCAGCAACTCGATCGTGGCATTCTCGAAATCCAAAACGAGATGAAGACCAAGAGCTACGACCTGCCGCCGATCCCGCCGTATCCGAATCGGAATCCCGCGAATCCGCCGAAGGGTGGTTGAGCGAAGCGACCTGTGATAAAATAGCGGCTGATGTTTCTGCCGAATCAAAAAGTCGTATGTGTGGACGGCCACTTTCCGCTCGGGATCGAGCAGCTCTACCACGAACTCCCGAAGGAAGGGTCCACCTACACGATTCGTGACATCGTTCCCGGGGTCGGGCTGACGGGCGACGAAGGCGAGATCGCGGTTTATCTCTGCGAGATTTCGGGTCCGCTCAATGCCCACGGCATCGAGCGCGGTTTTCGGGCCGAGCGTTTCGCGCCGCTGCAAACGACCGAGGAAGTAGCGGAAGAGGAAATGTTTGTCGGCTTGCCGGATTTCCTTCCGGCCTGAAAGTTGGTCGATGTTTGCACGTTCGATTGCGCGATTGCTTTGCGGTGTGGCCTTTTCCGCGGTCCTCCAGGCGGGCGCCGCAGAGAAGCCAGCGACGGATTCGGCCACGGCTGAGCAGAGAATCAAAGCGATCGAAACGCGCCTCGGCGGGCGGCTCGGGGTGGCGGCGTTGGATACGGGCAGCGGCCGCCGGATCGAGCACCGCGCGAGCGAGCGCTTTCCGATGTGCAGCACCTTCAAGTTTCTGGCCGCGGCCGCCGTTCTTCATCGAGTGGATGAGAAAAAGGAACAGCTCAGCCGCGTCGTTCCATATACCGAGGCCGATCTGCTGGAGTATGCGCCCATCACGAAGAAGCATGTCGCGGAAGGCGGAATGCCGCTCGACGCTCTCTGCGCGGCCGCCATCGAACTCAGCGACAACACCGCCGGCAACCTCCTCCTGCAAACGATCGGAGGCCCGGAAGGATTTACTCGTTATGCGCGCTCGCTTGGCGACGAGAAAACCCGGCTGGATCGCATCGAGCCGGACCTGAACAGCGCCCTGCCCGGCGACGAAAGAGATACCACCACGCCCGGAGCGATGGCGGCGAACCTGCGCTCCCTGCTGGTGGGTGACGCGCTCTCAAAATCGTCCCGCCACCTGCTCGAAGAGTGGCTCGTCGCCAACACCACCGGCGGAGAAACGATCCGGGCCGGGGTGCCTAACGATTGGAAAGTCGGAGACAAAACCGGGCGCGGCAGCAACGGCGCGACGAACGATGTCGCCATTCTGCGCCCGCCGGGAAAACCTCCGATCCTCCTCGCCGTCTACACAGTCGGTTCGACCGCTC
Source organism: uncultured Verrucomicrobiae bacterium (assembly GCA_963740715.1). Lineage (GTDB taxonomy): Bacteria > Verrucomicrobiota > Verrucomicrobiia > Chthoniobacterales > UBA10450 > Palsa-1392. The sequence goes on from CAVUGD010000039.1 coordinate 27,611, forward strand.
CACGGCAGGAATTGCTGAGCGCGATCGCGGAAGTCGCTCGAATTACCGCCGAGACGTTCTAAAGCGGGCGGTCTCTTTCCCGCCGGCAACCCGGCCTTTTCCCCGGGGAGCTCTCGCGCTCGCCGGTCAAAAGTTACAACCGTGTAATCTTTCAGCGTTCGCGAATCTGCGTCGGCCGGAGGTAGGTGATGAACAGCACCACAACTCAAACTTGGAGAAACTTATGAAACTGACACACAACCGCGACCGCATCCCGACCCGCCTTCCGCATTGGTCACGCGACCTTCCCTCCCGTCTTCGCACGACTACTTTCGTGATCTTGGGAGCGACTCTCATGATTCTCATTGGTGTGGCTGCTCCAGTCAGCGTGGCGCAGCAAAATGCTCCGATGGACGATTCCAGTCCGTCGCCAAGCCCGAGTCCGAGCCCATCCGCCAGCCCAAGCCCTTCGCCGAAACCATCGCCCAGCGCTTCACCGAGCCCATCGCCCAGCGCTTCGCCGAGCCCATCGCCCAGTGCTTCGCCGAGCCCGAGTGCTTCGCCAAGCCCGTCGCCGAGCGCTTCGCCGAGTCCAAGCCCGAGCGCGAGCCCGAGCCCGTCGCCCAGCCCGAGTGGAACGCCGACTTCCCAGCCGGTTAATATCTCGACTCGCGTGCGGGTCGAAGGCGGAGATGGCGTCGTGATCGGTGGCTTCATTATCACGGGCGACGTGCCCAAGAAGATCATCATCCGCGGCGTGGGCCCATCCCTCGTCGACTCCGGCCTGACCGACGTGATCGACGACCCCACCCTGCAACTCTTCGGCACGGGAGGTCAGATCGCTTTCAATGATGACTGGAGAGATCTGCAGGAATCCGACATCGCGGCGACCATGTTCCAGCCAAACGACAATCGCGAGCCCGCCATCATCGCCACCCTCAGCCCGGCGGCCTACACCGCGATCGTGAGCGGGAAGGGCGGCAAGACCGGGGTCGGTCTGCTCGAGATTTATGACCTGAATGCGCCGCTCGGTTCCCGGCTCGCAAATCTCAGCACCCGCGGCTCCGTTCTGACGCAAGAGAATGTCATGATCGGCGGCTTCATCCTCGGAGGAACGAACATGCAACCGGCCAGGGTGGTGGTGCGGGCGATCGGGCCTTCCCTGGGCGATGCCGGAATCGCGGATCCTCTCTCCAACCCAACCCTCGAGTTATTCGACGGCAACGGCTTGAGCGTCGGATTCAACGACAACTGGCAGGATGACGCCGGCCAGGCTCTGGAACTCCAGACCTTGAGCATCGCGCCGACCGCTGCTGCGGAATCCGCCATCGTCGCTGATGCTGCCGCCGGGTCCTTACACCGCGGTCGTCGCCGGCCAATCGGGCACGACCGGGGTCGGCCTGATCGAAGTCTACGACGTCCAACCCTAATTCATGCGGCCGCGGCGGGAGCTTTTCCCGTCGCGGCCGTTCGGGTTGGATTCGGCGATTGCGGTTTCTCGCCGCAAACGCTAACCCGGGAGAATGCCCGCTCGCATTCGCTCCGGAATATTCGTTGCGTTTGGTCTACTCTGCCTCGGTCTCGCCCTGCTCGGCGTGATAGGATGGCTGTTGATGATTCGGATGCCGGGAAAGAGTTTCCGCGGTTCGCCCGCGCCGCTTTCCGCGGAAGAGAAAATCCTGCGCGCTGAATTAGTCGCCCATGTGCAGAAGCTGGGTGGCGAAATCGGCGAACGGAATCTGGCTCGTTATCCGCAGCTCCTGGCGGCATCGCAATACATCGAGGGCGAGTTGAGCGAAGCCGGCTGGAAAGTGCGACGCGACACCTACGAGGTGCAGGGCAAAACCTGTCATAACCTGGTTGCGGAATTACCCGGCCGATCGCCGGAGATTGTGCTCATCGGTGCGCACTACGACTCCGTCTTTGGATCACCGGGATCGAACGACAATGCCAGCGGCGTGGCCGCGCTGCTGGTGCTTGCCCGGCAATTTGCCGGCTCGCAGAACGCACGCACCCTCCGCTTCGTCGCGTTCGTGAACGAAGAGCCGCAATATTTCCAAACGTCGCAGATGGGCAGCTTCATCTACGCCGCTCGGTGTCGGGAACGAAACGACCCAATCAAGGCAATGATCAGTCTGGAAACCATCGGCTATTACTCGAACGAGAACGGCTCCCAATCTTATCCCGCGCCGGGTCTCGATTTCCTTTATCCGCGCACCGGCGACTTCATTGCCTTTGTCGGAAACATCGCTTCGCGCGCACTGCTGCGTGATGCTCTGGGAACATTTCGCCAGCACGCCCAAATCCCCTCCCAGGGCGGAGCCTTGCCGGCCGCCATTCCTGGAGTCGGCTGGTCGGATCAATGGTCCTTTTGGGAGCACGGCTATCCCGGCATCATGGTGACCGACACCGCGCCGTTCCGTTATCCGCACTACCACGCCGCAAGCGATACGCCCGACAAGCTGGAGTACGATGCGATGACCCGGGTGGTGCGCGGACTTCAGCCCGTAATCGAGAAGCTGGCGAATCCGCGCTGAGCTGTTTCGATCCAATTCCTAGGAAAATTACGTACTTTCACCCGCTCCGATTTCCCGGTAAGGTTCGAAGAGTTTTCATCCGGCGGGCCTTTGCCGCTGGTCCTTGGCCTTTATCGACCATGTCTTCTCCTCCTGAATCCGACATCGAAAGTTTGCTCCGTCTCGAGATCGCGGAGCACGAGCGGACGGAAAAAAAACTCCGCGAAAGCGAGGAGCGCTACCGTTCGTTAGTCGCGGCCACGACCGACGTGGTTTGGAGCACCAACGCCGCCGGCGAGATCGTCGAAGACTTGGAAAGCTGGCGCGCCATGACCGGACAGACTTTTTCGGAAATGCGCGGCTTCGGCTGGCTGAAGGCGATTCATCCCGACGATCGCGCCCAGGTCGCGGAACGCTGGGAACACTCGACCCGCGAGCAGCAGCCCTACCATGCCGAGCATCGCATTCGCTGCGCCAACGGCGAGTGGCGGGAATTTATCACCCGCGGACTGCCCATCGCGCAGGAGGGAAGAGTGCGCGAATGGGTGGGCCTGTGCGTCGATGTGACCGAGCGAAACCGCGCCGAAACCGCCCTCCGCGAGAGTGAATCGACCCTGCGCGCCGTCCTTTCCTCCCTCACCTCGCACATCGCGGTCCTCGACGGTGAGGGAACGATCACCTCGATTAACGCCGCCTGGAGCCGATTCGCCGCCGAGAATGGCGACAACGCCACGAGGTCGATGGGCGTCGGCGCAAATTACCTCGCCGTCTGCCGCGACGCCGCGGAGCGGAAAGACGACTACGCGCGCGCGGCCCTGCAGGGAATCCAGAGCGTCCTCGATGGGAAAACCGACCAATTCCGGCTGGAGTATCCCTGCGATTCTCCGAGCGAGAAGCGTTGGTTCCTGATGGATGTCTCGCCGCTGCAACCCGGGGCCGGCGGCGCCGTCGTCTCCCACCTGAACATCACCAAGATCAAGGTCGCGGAAGAACTCGTGGCCGGCGAAAGAGCGGTCCTGGAGTTGATCGCGACCGGCACCCCGCTGACCGGGATCCTGGAAACGATCGCGCGCAATGTGGAGACGCAGTCGCTCGGAGTCGCCTGTTCCATCCTGCTCGTGGACGAGGATGGCGTCCATCTCCGCCACGGCGCCGCGCCTAGCTTGCCCGCGACTTTCACCGAAGCGATCGACGGCGCGGCGATCGGACCGGCGACCGGTTCCTGCGGCATGGCGGCCTTCCGCAAAGCGCGCGTGGTGGTGGCGGACATCGCCAACGATCCGCTCTGTCGCGAGTACGCTCCGCTCGCCTTGCAACACGGGTTCCGGGCCTGTTGGTCCACCCCGATCCTGCGCGAGGGTGGCGAATTGCTCGGCACCTTCGCCATTTTCTCCAACCGGCGCGGCACTCCGCAGGAGGACGAAGTGCGCCGGGTCGACCTGGCGACTCACCTGGCGGAGATTGCGATCGTGCGCAAGCGAACCGAGAGCGCGCTGCGGGCGACCAACGCCCATCTTGATTCGCTCGTCCGGGCGGCCCCGCTCGGGATCGCGGTGATCGACGCCCAACGGGTCGTGCAAGGCTGGAGTCCCGGGGCGGAGCAGATCTTCGGCTGGAAGGCAACCGAGCTGCTCGGCCGGATCCTCCCCACCATCCAGGCCGGTAAAGAGCAGGAGTTCGAAGAACACCTGGCGAGCGGGTTTGCGGGAGAAACCATCGCCGGGAAGGAAGTCTGCCGCCAGCACAAGGACGGTTCGCTGGTCGACCTCTCGCTTTGGACCGCGCCGCAGTTTGGCGAGGATGATAGCATCACCGGCGTGATCGCGATCTTCGCCGATATCTCGGAGCGCAAGCGGGCCGAAGAATCGCTCCGCCAGGCCAATGAGCGCTTTCAATTTGCCGGGCAGGCCACCCACGACGTCATCTGGGATTGGGACCTGGTGAAAGACACCATCTGGTGGAACGAAAACTACCGCACCTTGTTTGGCCATCCGCGGGCCGAGACTGGGGTGACCTCCGATTCGTGGACCGATTATCTCCATCCCGACGACGTGGGACGAGTCAAAGAGGGAATCTACGAGGTGATCAACGGCGAGTCGGTCTCCTGGGTGGATGAATATCGTTTCCGCAGGCGCGACAAAACCTATGCGGAAATCTTCGATCGCGGTTATGTGATTCGCGATGAAAATGGCCAGGCCGTCCGGATGATCGGCGCGATGATGGACATCACCACCCGCAAGCAGATGGAGCGAAACCTGACGCGTTCGCGGCGAGAATTGCGTTCACTCGCGGCCCGCCTGCGCACGGTGCGCGAAACCGAGGCCACCCGCATCGCCCGCGAACTGCATGACGAGCTCGGGGCCAGCCTGACCGGCCTGAAAATCGACATGTCGACCCTCGACCGCGGTTTCGCCAAAATGACCGATACGGAATTGGCCGACCCCTTCCGGGCTCGAGCCGGCCGCGCGCTCGAGATGGTGGATTCCATGATGGAAAGCGTGCGCAAGATCTGTCTCGAGCTTCGCCCCAGCGTGCTCGATCAACTCGGTCTCGCGACCGCGATCGAATGGCAGGCCCGGGAATTTCAAACCCAGTCGGCTGTGCCATGTCACGTCGTGCGGCCGCGCGGAGTCGCGGTCGCGGACGAGACCGCCACCGCCATCTTCCGGGTCTTCCAGGAGATTTTGACCAACGTGCGGCGTCATGCCAGGGCCAGTGCAGTGTGGGTGCAGCTAGGCGAAAATGATGGGGAAATCACGCTTGAGGTGCGCGACGACGGGCGCGGTTTCGCGCCCGACTCGGGCGACGATGCGGAACGTCTCGGGATCGTGGGGATGCGCGAGCGGGCGGTCTCCGCGGGCGGGAGCCTAACGATTGTGAGCGAGCCCGGCGCCGGCACCACCGTCACGTTCCGGGCTCCGGCGGCCGGCCCTTTTTCTCCACTCGGGAAAGGAACGGAATGACCTCTTCCCCCCGGGCAAAAAAACCAATCAAATTTCTCCTGGCCGACGACCACGCGGTCGTGCGCCGCGGTTTGCGCGAGATGCTGGCAGAGGAATTTCCGGATGCCATTTTCGGCGAAGCCGCCACCGCGCAGGAGACCCTGGAGCAAAGCTGGCGGCAGCCCTGGGACCTCGTTATTCTCGACATCACGATGCCGGGCCGGAGCGGCCTCGATGTCCTGCAGGATCTCCGCGCCGCCCAGCCGAAGACTCCGGTGCTGGTGCAGAGCATGCATGCGGAAGATCAATTCGCGATGCGAGTGTTTAAAAACGGCGCGGCCGGTTACATCACCAAAGACAGTCTCGCCGACGAATTGCTCCGGGCCGTGCGCCGGGTGCTGGAGGGCGGCCGTTATGTCAGCGATTCCCTGGCGGAAAAGCTGGCCGGTTTCCTCTCCGCGGATACCACCAGGCCGGGGCACGAACTCCTTTCCGATCGCGAATTTCAGATTCTCCGCATGCTCGCCCGCGGCCAGGCGATCAAGGAGATCGGAGCCGAGCTCTCTCTCAGCATCAAAACCATCAGCACCTACCGGGCGCGCGTCTTGCAGAAACTCAACGTGCGCACCAATAGCGAGCTGGTGCAGTATGCGATGCGCGAAGGCCTCATTGAGTAGCTCGCCGTAGGTTGATTGTAGGACTCATCCTACAGCGCGTTCAGCATCGCTGAACCTAGCCAAACTCCTGGCGCGACCGGACTTTGCGGGGTGAAGAAATCTCCCCCGTGGCGAATGCTGATCGCCGAAGACTCCATTCCGTTGCAGGCCTCCCTGCTCGACGTGCTCTCGAGCATGCCAAATATCGGCCAGATCGATCAGACCCTCGATGTGGGACAGACCCTCACCGCCATCCGCGCGCATCGGCCCGATCTTGTTCTCCTCGATCTGCGGATGCCGGGCGGCGACAGCTTCAGCGTCCTGAAGGCGTTGCAGGCGAGCAGCCCGGATCCGGTCGTCATTGTCTTCTCCGCGGAGGACGACGACGCCGTCCGCGAACGCTGTTTCGAACTCGGCGCGCACGGTTTCTTCAGCAAACACTCCGGCGCCGAGGATCTCCGGCTCACGCTTCAACAACTGAACCCGCGCGATCTCGTCGCGCTCCGCGGGCGCAAGGAATCGCTCGACTGGATCATCGAACGGAAATCCCGCCGCCGGGGAACAAGACCCTCGATCCTGAAACGCGCGCGGACGGCCGGGAGCGACGACAAACTGGCCGATCTCATCAATTCCGTCGCGGGCATCGTCTGGGCAGCGGACGCCGCGACGCTCCAGTTTACTTTTGTCAGCAAGCAGGCGGAATCGATTCTGGGTTACCCAGTTGAGCGCTGGTTCGGACAGGATTTCTGGAAAGACACCATCCATCCCGAGGACCGCGCCCACACCGTCCGGGCCTGCCTCGACGCGACTCGCCGCGGCGAACCGCACGACCTGGAATACCGGATGGTGGCGGCCGACGGTCACGCCATTTGGTTTCGCGACATCGTTTCCCTTGTCACGGAAGGCGAGGAGATCGTTGGGCTGCGCGGGATCATGGTCGACATCACCAAAGCCAAGGAAGCGGAAACGGCCCTGCGCCGGAGCGAAGTCCTCTTCCGCGAGCTGGCCAACGCCATGCCGCAAATGGTCTGGGCCGCCCGCCCCGACGGCACGATCGATTACGTGAACCAGCGCGTCGCCAACTATTCCGGTTTGCCGGCTGGGTCGGTCGCCTCCAAGGCGTGGAAGGCCATGATTCATCCCCAGGACCTGGCCGACACCATGAGCGTTTGGGGCGCGGCCATCCGCACTGGTAAACCCTACGAAGCGCACCTGCGGATGCGCGGCCTGGACGAAAATTATCGCTGGTACCTCGCCCGCGCCCAGCCCGCGCATGATGAAGCGGGTGAGATCGTCCGCTGGTTTGGCACCTGCACCGACCTCGACGACGAACTCCGGATCAAGAACGAGCTCACCCAGGCCCAACGCGTCGCCCGTCTCGGCAGTTGGAGCCTCGACCTGCGCACCGGCCAGCGTTTCTGGTCCGACGAGCTTTACCGCCTCTTCGGTCTGCCCGCCGCGGAAAATCCACCGAGTCTCGACTCCATGCTCAAGATTCTGCATCCCGACGACCGGGAGAGCTACCTCGCCGAGCGCACCAGCATCCTCGCCACCGGCGTACCGCACGATCGATCCTACCGCATCATCCGCCCGGGCGGCGACGAACGCATCGTGCAACTCCACGCCGCCGTGGAGAAAGATGAGAACGGACAGATCCTCCGCATCCACGGCGCGGCCCAGGATGTGACCGAAGCGAAGCTGGCCCAGCAACACCTCCAGGAGCAGGCCGATCTGCTCGATCTCAGTCGCGACGCGATCGTCGTCCGCGATTTGGACAATCACGTCCGGTTCTGGAACTGCGGCGCCGAGCGAATCTACGGCTGGACCGCCGCCGAGGTCATGGGACGCAGCGTGCTCGATTTTGCCTTTGCCGAGACAAGCGAATTCCTGGCGGCGAAACGCACCCTCTTGGAAACCGGCCACTGGACCGGCCATTTGCGCCAGATCCGCAAGGATGGCGCCACCATCACCGTCGATAGCCGCTGGACGATGGTCCGTGACGACCAAGGCCAGCCCAAATCGGTCCTCGTCGTCAGTACCGACATCACCGAGCGCCAGAAACTGGAGGGCAAACTGCAACGCTCCCAGCGCCTCGAAAGCATCGGCACCCTCGCCAGCGGCGTCGCCCACGACCTGAACAACATTCTCGTCCCCATCCTGATGGTGGCGCCTCTTCTCCGTGGGGAAATCGACCAGGCCGAACGGGAAAAATTCCTCGATATCGTGCAGTCGAGCGCCGAGCGCGGCGCCAGCATCGTCAAACAAGTGCTCACCTTTGCCCGCGGCGCGGATGGCAGCCGCATTCTGCTCCAGCCGATTTATCTTTTGCAGGAGATCGCGCGCATTGCCGAGAACACCTTCCCGAAATCGATCACCGTCCGCACCCGCTACCACGAAGCGGTCCGCACGCTCGAAGCCGACCCCGCGCAGTTGCACCAGATTCTGCTCAACCTCGCGGTCAACGCCCGCGACGCCATGCCCGAGGGCGGGGTGCTCACCCTCGCGCTGGATAACTTCGACGTCGACCAGAGCTACGCCGATTCGATCCCGCAGGCCAGCACCGGCCCGCACGTCATCCTGCAAGTCACCGACACCGGCATCGGCATCTCGCGCGATCTGTTCGATAAGATTTTCGATCCCTTTTTCACGACGAAAGAGATCGGCGTCGGGACCGGCCTCGGCCTCTCCACCATCGCCGGGATCGTGCGCGGTTACGGCGGTTTCGTGAACGTCTACAGCGAGCCCGGCTTCACCAGCTTCAAGGTTTTCCTGCCCACCGCCAGCGCCAGCGAGGCCAGGCCCGAGCCCCGGCCTTTCCTGCGCGATCGCGGCTGCACCATCCTCGTGGTCGAGGACGACCCCGGTGTCCGCAGTGTCACCCGGGCTATCCTCGTTAGGCAGGGTTATTCCACCCTGGTCGCGGCCAGCGGGACCGAGGGGGCTTCCCTCTTTGCCCGCCACTCCGAGGAGATCGCCGCCGTCATCACCGACATTTCCATGCCGGGAATGGACGGGCTCACTCTTGTGCGAACCCTGCGCCAAATGCGCCCCACGATCAGAATCATCCTCGCCACCGGACACGATGAGGATTGCACGAGCGAGGCGGTGCGCACGCTCGGCGTCGAGGCCTGCCTCCCCAAGCCTTTCACCCGGCAAACCCTGCTCACGACTCTCGAACGAGTCCTGCCCGCCGACCTCGCCGAATGAAATTGCGCATTCTCATCGCCGATGACCACGAAGTCGTGCGCGAAGGCGTGCGCGCCCTGCTCGCCCGCGAACCCGGCTGGGAAATTTGCGCCACCGCGGCCAGCGCACAGGCCGCGATCGAATCACCCGCGAGCAACATCCCGATGTCGTCGTGCTCGATCTCTCCATGCCGGAGCTGAATCCACTCGAATCTGTGCGCCAGCTTCGGCGCGCCTCCTCCACCACGGAGATCGTCATCTTTACCGCCTCTTCTTCCGAGCGGATGATTCGTCGATATCTTCGCCGCGGGAGCCAAGAGTTACATTCGCAAATCCGATCCGACCCAGGAGTTGGTCGTCGCCGTGCGCTCTGCCGGACAGCGCAAACCATACTTCACCCCGGAGGTGGCCGACGTTCTCTTTGCCCGTTTCGGCGAAGTAAATAGCGGGCCAGGCCAGCCACCGGGTTTCCAGCCTGACTCCGCGCGAGCACGAAGTCGCGCGCCAACTGGCCGAAGGCGGCTCCAACAAAGAGATCGCCGCCGCGCTCAAGATCAGCGTCCGCACCGTCGAGACGCATCGCGCATCGCTCCTGCGCAAACTCGGTCTGCGTTCGGTTGCCGATTTGGTCCGCTACGCCATCCGCAACAGCATGATCGAGCCTTAAGGCTCCGCCCACTGCGCGCAAGGCAGGCAGCGATCCCGGAACCTCGACACCGGCTCAGAAAGCAGTCCGGTTTTTCGCGGCTTTGCATCCGCTTCGGAAGCGGCCGATAACTCAGCTCGAACCATGAGCATTATCGGAAAGGTCGAAAGCGTCTGGCGTTATCCGGTGAAAAGCATGCGGGGCGAGGAACTGCCGGAAGTTTTCGCCGGGTTTGCCGGCGTCTACGGCGACCGGATCTGCGCTTTCCATAGCGGGACGAGCCGGAAAGGACTCCCCTATCTCACCGCCCGCGAGCAGCGCCGCATGCTCACTTTTCGGCCACGCTTTCGCGAACCGGACAAAGCCGCCGCACCGCCCAATTTGACGGACGCGGAGAAACTCGGCGCGACTCCGGTTTATGCCGATCGGACCGAGCTGGATCTCGCCGTCGAAACGCCCGATGGCCGGACCCTCGCAATCGACGATCCCGCCCTGCTGGCAATGTTGTGCGACGGGATCGACGCCCCACCTCAGCTCACCCTCCTCCGCTCGGATCGCGCCCTGACGGATGCCCGCCCGGTCTCGCTCATCGCCCTGGCCTCGATCAAACAATTGGCCGACGAGACCGGCAGCGCGGTCGACAAGCGGCGCTTCCGCGCCAACTTCTATCTCGACCTCACGAGCGGCGAAGGCTTCGCGGAAGATCGCCTGGTCGGGCGTTCCCTGCGCATCGGCCCGAAGGCGACGCTCGCCATCGTGGACCGCGATTCGCGCTGCATGATCATCACTCTCGATCCCGAGACCGGCGAGAAAGCGCCCGCCATCCTCAAGACCGTCGCGCAAAAGCACGAGGGACGTGCCGGGGTTTATGCCGTCGTCCTGGTCGAAGGAACCGTGCGCCGGGGCGACCCGGTCGAGCTGCTGCCTTAGTCGACGATGGGCCGCTTCGCGCGCGTGCGCGCGTCGGGGAAGAAACGGAGGCGGTTCGCCTAGCGAGAAGTCTGCCGTCCGAAAACGAGCGAGGCGTGATTGCCCCAAAAGCCGAGCGAATTCGTCAGGACCGAGCGGACCGGACAGGACAGGGCCGCACCGAGGACGAGATCGATCGGGCAATCGTCCGCCTGTTCGAAGCAGTTCGCGCTTGGAGGCACGATCTGATGTTCCAAAGCCAGGACACTGATGACCGCTTCGATGGCGGACCCGGCGCCCATGCAATGCCCGACGACCGCCTTGGTGGAGGAGGTGCGAACGTGCCGCGCACCGGCATTGCAACGGGCGATGGCCTGCGATTCGGCCCGATCGTTCAACGGCGTGCCGGTCCCGTGGGCGTTGATATAATCGAGTTCCTCAAAATCTATTCCGGCCATGCCGACAGCCCCGCGCATCGTGCGCTGCAAGCCGTCGCAATGATCGCTGATGCCGGTCCGCTGCGCCGGCTCGGAGTTCAACGCCCAGCCGGCGAGTTGCCCGTAGATGCGGGCCCCGCGGCGGCGGGCCGAGCCTAACGACTCCAGGACAAGAAAGGCGGCGCCTTCTCCGAGGACGGTCCCGTTCCGGCTGGAATCGAAAGGGCGGCAGGCGAGAGCCGGTTCGGGATTCGACCCGAGGACACCAGCACTCTGCAACTGGGCGAGAACGATTTCATGAAGTGGCGCTTCCGCCCCGCCGGTCAGGACAATGTCGGCCGCGCCGCTGCGGATCTGCTGCGCGGCGAGGGCAATCGCGGCCGCGCCCGAGGCGCAGGCGGCCGAGACGGTGAGCGCCGTTCCATCGATGGCGAAGATGTTGGAGAGAACCCCGCTCAGGCAGGTGATGGTGCTGTTGGTGGCCACGCTCGGCCGGATTTGGTGGCCCTCCTCGAGATGCGCCTGTGCTTCGAGAATCGTTCCCAGCGGTCCGCGCGAGGTCCCGGCGAAAATGGCCGAACGCCCTTCCGGGATCTCAGCCGATTGCAGGCCGGCATCGCGCCAGGCCTCGCCGGCGGCCGCGGCCGCAAACTGAACCGAGCGATCCATGTGCCGCACGCGGCTCAATTCCGGCCCGGCGTTTTCCGGATCGGGAGCGCGGCAAACCACGTAGCCAGTCTTCTTCTCGTTAGGCTGGAAATGCTGCGCCGGTGAGACCCCACGGCAGACGTTGCTCCAGAGCGGCGCAATCCCCGGCCCGGCCGCGGTAAATGCTCCGAGCCCGGTGACCACAACCGTGCTCTCAGGAGGACTGAAGTTCTCTTGCATCGCTCGGTGGCCCTAGGCCAGCCGCTCTTCGCGCGGGAGGATGCTGGAGAGCAGGCGCGGACTGCATTGCGTGGGATATCGGGCGAGGACGGGTAAAAATTGGTCGCGCAAACAGGCGGCAATCCTCGCCACCTCGCCGCTGTCAGCGGAGGGGTCCGGACAAGTCAGCGGAGATTGGAAATAGATCGTGTAACGCCACGGATGAGTCGCGGCAATCAGGCACGGAACAAGGAGGGCGTCGCGCATCATGGCGAGACGGATCGCGCCCGAGGCCAGGCGCAGGAAATGGTCCTCAAATGGAACTAAAATTTGTTTGCCGCGGTTCACGTCCATGTAGACAAGCAAATGGCGTGCGCACTCCATCGTGCGCCGCAAGCGGGCCTGGTCCGTCACCGGGATCACCACCGCGACGTCGGCCGGCGCGCTTAAGGAGTATTGCCGCGACTTGAGCCGTTGCCGCGGGGCCGGCCGGCCGACCAGCGTGGTCACGGGCAGGCCACCGGCGCGCAGCCAGTAGGGCAACACCTCGAACGGTCCAAAATGCAGAGTGACGAAGACGAGCGGCCGTTCCGACGCGCGCAGTGCGGCCAGGTCGCCATCGCCGCGCAATTGGACGCGAGTTTGCCAGTGCGCTTCCGGTAACCGGTCGGGCCACATGTAAACCAGGCGCGCATGAGTCATCCCGATCGTCTGCTGCAGAAAATAGGAGGTGCGGCTGGGGCGCCACCATCCTGGAAAGCGATGCCAGGCCGCCTTCACTTTGCGCGCTTGCTCGAAATCGAAGAGAGCAAAAACGAAAAGAGCGGGCCAGAGCAGGAGCGAAAAGAACGCGCGCGGCAGGATGCGTTCGCCGAGCCTAACGAGATAAAAGCCGGCCCAGGCCAGGATGGTCCCGGGGAGAGAAAGCAAATTGGCGCCGGCTGATTTCAAAGTCCGGGTTGAGGGAAATTTGATTCATCCATTTTGGCCGGGGCAACGGTTCAACGAGTTTCACGATTTTCAACTAAAAGCAGATAAAAGAATCACGCTCCCGCCTTCGGGGGCGGAAGCGTTCGCATGTCGCGAGCCGCTCCGGAAGCTGACGCTCACTCAGCCAGGCCCATGAGGACCATCGGGCTTCTCCCGCTCGTCTTTGGGCGTGGTGTTGAGCCCGCTCCGAAATTTCTCGGCCGCCCGCGCGACCGCGTCCTTCGCCCGATCCCGGGGCCCGCTCGTCTCGATCTGGATCTGGTTGATCGCGCGATCCATCGCCGTCTTGATGCTGGAGGCCGTTCCACCTTTTTCGCATTCCCTAACGACTACTTTTTCGAGCCGCGAGATGACGGCGTCGATCGTGTAGTTCGGGTTCACCACCGGTCGCTCGTGCGGCCGAAGCGCGCTGTATACGTCGATCACTTCCTCGCTGTGCGCGCCCCAGCGCAGCACCTGGTAGAAGAGCGAGCCCTGGCGTTCGCCTTTGAAAAGCACGTCGATAAGGGCGGCGACGAGCGAGACCGGCATGAGCGCGAAATCGCGCACGTTATCGAGCAACATCTTGAGTTCAAAGACGAGAACGTCGCGGAGAAACTTCCAGTGATCGTCCGGCGGCGGTGGCGAGGATGGAGGCACGGTGAGGGATTCGGCTGAGCTCATGCCGACATTCTAGGCAGCGGACGACCGGAGGAAAGTTCCCGCCGGCGGCGGACTCGCCTAACGGGTCCTCGGCGATCGTTGACACCCGACCGCCCGCAGCCGACCGATAAACCATGGCCCGGAACGCGACTGGACCGATCGGCCGGGCGGCGCGAGTCCTTCTCCTGGCGGCCTTGACCTCCTGCGCCACTCCGCCGCCGTTGCCGTCGCCGTCGGTGGGGAAACAATTCGTCTGGCGCGTGACCAATCTCCCGGTGCCGTTCTATCTCGTCGGGTCGATGCACAGCGTGGCGCTGCGCGACGACCCTCTGCCGCAGGCCTACCGCACTGCCCTAACGAAATCGCAACGCCTGGTTTTCGAACACGATCCCCGGCAGCGCCCACTTCTCATCCGAAAGTTTCGCGAGGCCGCGAAATATCCCGCCGGCCAGACGATCGAGAGCGAAGTTCGCCCGGCCACACTCGCCCTGTTAAAAAAGAACGCTTGGCGATCGCGGATGAGCTTCGAGCAGATGCGGCGTTTCCGGCCGTGGGCCATCGCGCTCAATCTTCTGGCGGAGGAAGGACCGATCGGGGCCGACAATCCGCGCAGCATGGATTCCTCCCTCAGCGCGCAGGCGCGGCGCGCGGGCAAAGAAGTGGCCGGCCTCGAGACGACCGACGAGCACGTCGCTTTTTGGCGGGAGATGCTGGAACGCGACGGCGAAAACTTTTTGCTCTACACCCTCATTCGCGGGAAGGCGGTCGGCGCTCTGGTGGAGGAAACGCGCGACGCCTGGAAAAGAGGAGACGCGGCGGCGTTGGCCGCATCTAACTCACGCCTGCGGCGGGCCAATCCGGGTTTTGCGCAGAAGCTGCTCGACCGGCGCAATCTTCGCTGGGTGGGGCGGATCGAGGCGGAAATGAAAACCGGCAAGCCGACCGCGATCGTGGCCGGTGCGGGACATTTCATCGGTCCGCACGGGGTGGTCGCGCTCCTGGAAAAGCGCGGCTACAAAATCGAGCGACTTTAAAGCGGATCACGCACGGGGGCTGGGGTCATCGCCCCCGGCTACAGTTTCGCCGGTGAAGCCGGCGAGCGCGGCGCAGGTTTTCCCGATCTCTTCCTCGAGCGCGGCGAATTTCTCCGACGCGGCCGCCAGTTGTCCGCTCCCTCCCTGTTCTTCGAGTTGCCGCGCCAGCGTGAGGGCGCGCTGCGCGCCGACCGCGCCGGTCGAGCTCAATAATTTATGCGCGCTTTCGGCCAGCGCCGGGGCGTTGCCTTGCGCGATGGCGGCACACATCGTGGCCAGAATTTCAGGCGTGTTCTCGGCAAAGAGCGCGATCAAGGTTTTCATCAACTGCCGGTCGCCGTCGCATTGCTCGAGCATCTGATTCCTCGTGTAGGAGGTCTCGGCCGGGAGCCCGCTCGCCTGCTCGTTAGGCGTGGGGAACAGGCCATTTTCCAAAACCGCGACCAGGTCCGCTTTCCGAATCGGTTTCGCGATATAATCGTCCATCCCCACGGCCAGGCAGCGCTCGCGATCACCCGCCATGGCGTGCGCGGTCATGGCAATGATGGGAGTGCGGCGGCTGGTGCCGGCTTCGGCCGCGCGGATCCGGCGGGTGGCTTCGAAGCCGTCCATCTCCGGCATCTGCACGTCCATGAAGATGAGGTCGAAGGTCGCGTTGCGTCGAGGGCGCGCAGGACTTCCAATCCATTGCCCGCGTGCGACCAAAGTGTGGCCGAGTTTTTCCAGGATGCCGGTGGCGAGAGCGCGGTTGATCAGGTTGTCCTCCGCCACCAAAATGCGCAGCGCCGGAGTTTGGAGGCGCGATCCGGTGACGGCTGTTTCGTTCACGCGATCGGCTCTCGCAGTGCCGGAAATCGAGCGCGACGAGTGATGGCGTCGAGCAAATCGGATTGGCGTGACCGGTTTGGTGAGAGAAGCTGGTGATCCCGAGCTCGAGCACAACGCTCGGCCGCCCCGCCCGGCGTGGCCGAGGAAAGCATCATCACGGTGGCACCGGCAAGCTGAGGGCTGGGCCTGAATTTTTGCCGCGAGGGTGAAGCCGTCCATTCCCGGCATCATCGCATCGAGGAGGATGAGCTGGTAATCCGCCTGCCGGCCTCGCGTCGCCCGGGACATTTCCTCGAGCGCGCGGGCGGCCGATTCGACCACCGTCGGGCGCATGCGCCAGTTGAGCAGCATCTCGCTGGAGGATGCGGCGATTGATCGCGTTATCGTCGACCACGAGGACGCGCAATCCTTCGAGATCGCTGCGGGTGCTGCGTCTTTCGCCGGGCGGGCCGTGGCGCAGACGGGCAGCCGGGTAGTGAAATGAAAAGTCGTGCCGCGAGCCGAGTTTGCTTTCGAGCCAGATGTTGCCCGCCCATTTTCTGCGATCAAGCTGCGACGCGATGGAAAGCCCGAGACCGGTGCCGCCGTAGTTGCGCGTGGTCGAGCCGTCGGCCTGCGTGAAGGCCTCGAAGATCGCGCTCTGTTTTTCCGGCGGCAATGCCGATGCCGGTATCGGTCACGGCGAAGTGCAGCATGACTGCGTCCTCGCCGGTCGCGGCTCGACCGACGACCCGCAACGACGACCTCGCCGCTGCTCGGTGAACTTGATCGCGTTGTCGACGAGATTGATCAGGATCTGGCGCAGCCGCATCGGATCGCCGACCAGAGTGATCGGGCACATCGGCCGCAATATCGGCGACGAGCTCGAGCCCTTTTTGATCGGCGCGCAGACCGAGCGGCTTGAGCATGCCGCCGATGCAATCGCGCAGGCTGAAGTCGATCGCCTCGAGCTCGAGTTTGCCGGCTTCGATCTTCGAGAAGTCGAGAATGTCGTTGATCAAGCCGAGCAGCGAGTTGGCCGAGGACTTCGCCATCTCGAGATACTCGCGCTGCTCGCGCGATGAGTTCGGTATCGAGGACGAGCTCGGTCATGCCGAGGATGCCGTTCATCGGGGTGCGAATCTCGTGGCTCATGTTGGCGAGGAACTCGCTCTTCGCGCGATTGGCCGCTTCCGCGCCGTTCTTGGCCTGGACGAGGGCGGCCTCGGCTTCTTTCCGTTCCGAAATATCAATGGCGACGCCGAGGAAACCGTTGATCTGCCCGGCGGCGTCGCGCGTGGCGGTGACATCGAGTGCGACGGTCAGGGCGCGTCCATCCTTGCGCAGATAAGTCCATTCGCGCGTCTCGCGCCGGCCCTGCCGCGCGTATTCGACAAAGACATCGAAGCCCTGAATGGGGCGTCCGAATTCGCGCGTCAATTCCTCGCCGCGCTGCCGCACTTCGCTTTCGCGATGAATGATGGCGGGCGATTGCTTGCCGACCATTTCCGCCGCGCGGTATTGCAGCATTCGTTCGGCGCCGGAATTGAAGACCGTGATCAGGCCGGCCGGATCGGTCGCGATAATGGAGACGCCGGTGGCGGCATCGAGGACCTGGCGCAGAAGTTCCTGGGTCGAGCCCAATTCGGCGGTGCGTTCCGCGACCAGTTCCTCGAGGCGGCCGCGCAACTTCTTTTGATCATCAATGTCGGTGCAAGTCCCGACCCATTGCACGATCTCGCCCTGCTCGTTGCGCATCGGCAAGGCACGCCCGAGATGCCAGCGATAGGCGCCGTCGGAAGCGCGCTTGAAGCGGTATTCGATTTCGTAATTTTCGCCGGTCGTGAAGGAATGGGTCCAGCGCTTGATGCAACTCTGCAGATCGTCCGGATGCAGGACCGGCCCCCAACCCCAGTCCTTCGTCTCCTCGAGAGTGAGACCGGTGTAATCGAACCAGGCCTGGTTGTAGTAATCGAGATTGCCGTCCGGCTTCGAAGTCCAGACGATCTGCGGCATGGTGTCGGCGAGAAACGCATAACGTTCCGCGCTCTCGCGCAGGGTGGCCGCGACTTTTGCTTCTTTTAGTTCCTGCGCGATCCGGCGCCGCTCGGTCACGTCCTGGGCCGTGCCCATGATCTGCCGGACCGATCCGTCAGGCCGGCGATTGAAGACCGTCTCGCGCGCCCAGACCCAGCGCCAGTCGCCGTCCGCGTGTTTGATTCGGTATTCCAAATCGACCACCTGATCGTTAGGCAAATCAGCGATCGCGGCGTGCTGTTCACGGATCCGCGGCAGGTCCTCCGGGTGCATGATGGCCGGAAGAATATTTTCTCCAAACTCGAGAATCTGCGCGGCCGAGTAACCGATGAAATCCGAGAGGTCGCGGTTCGAGTAAACGTTCCGGTTCGTCTCGAGATCGTGCACGTAAATCAGGCTGGTGGAATTCTGCGCGATGCTTTCGGCGAAATGTTTGCTCTCGCTCAGGGCGGCTTCGGTCTGCTGCCGTTCCACTTCGCCGCTGATCCACTGCACCATGAGGCGGAGGAATTCGATATCGGCCGAAGTGAATTTTTCCGCGCGGGGCTGCGAGCTGATAAAACAAAGAGCCCCGAAATCCTCGCCTGCCACCTGCAGCGGCGAGCCGATATAGGCTTCGCATTTGTGCTTGAGATAACCGGGATGGCGAGACCACTCGGGAGACGCGGCGGCGTGCTCGAACGCGATCGGCTCGTGCCGGAGCAGGACTTCGCGGCAGATCGTATCCTCGAGCGCGCAGACGAGGTTGGTGAGCGCGGCGCCCGTCTCGGAAGAGGTGTGCAACACTTCGTAGCGATCGCCGACGACACGGGCGAAGATTCCGTTTTCCATCGCCGAACTGATGACAGCCGTTTTGCAACAGCTCCTTCATCTTCTCGGCAAAACTCAGCTCGGTTTTGGAAATGATATCGCAGAGCGCGCGCAACCGGTTCTCGCTCGCGAGCAGTTTTTCCTCGTCGCGTCGGCGGTTGGTGATGTCGTGCAGCGCCACGACCGCGCCGATCTTGACTCGATCGTCGTTATAAAAGGCCTGGCCGCTCGCGAGCACGCGGCGCGCCGTTCCGTTCTTCGGCGCGATCACCATCTCGACATCGCGGACCGACTCTTCCTGCAAGGCCCGGAAGAGAGGAATCTGTTCCTTCTTCATCCGCGTTTTGCCGTCGGGCAGGTAGAGATCGAAATGCTCCGCCCATTCCTCGGCCGCGATCGCTTCCGCGGGCAAGCCGTGGAATTCGCGGGTCGCGCGATTGAAAAGCGTGAGTATGCCGTTGGCGTCGCAGGAGACAATCCCATCGGCCACATTCTCGAAAAGCGCCGCGAGAAATTCCTGTTCCTTGCGCAACGCTTCGGCCGCCTGTTTGCGTTCCGTGATGTCGCGGATGATGCCGGTAAAGAAAGCGCCCTCGTCCGTTTTCCAAGTGGACAAGGTGAGATCGACCGGGAATTCGCGACCGTCCCTGGCCAGGCCGACCAGTTCGACCGTCTTGCCGATGACGCGCGCTTCGCCGCCGGCCTGGAAACGCTCCATCCCGCGCCGGTGCATTTCGCGGAACCGTTCCGGCATGATGAGGGCGAGCTGCTGGCCGAGGACTTCGTCGGAGCGATGCCCGAAGATTTTCTCTGCCCCGCTATTCCAAAAAATAATTTCGCCCGCGCTGTTCGAGGAAATGATGGCGTCGCCGACCGACTGGGTGACGGAGCGGAAACGCAACTCCGAAGCGCGCGATTGATCCATCATTTCGCGGTTGAGCCGGGCGCCATCGTCCTCCGCCCGCACCAATTTCGCCACCGCGCGGGTGAGAAACGCAGCCGTCACGAGACCAAAGACAAAGAAGAAACCAATCGCGAGCCAGGACAATAACTCAGCGCGCGACGCCTGCGCTTCCGACCGGGCGCGGATACCGGAAACTTCCGCGACGGCGAGGGTGAGCGCGTTATCGACCAGACGCATGTTTTCGGTCTGCGCCGGGAGATAGCGTGTCAGGTAAAGCTGGCGCGCGGCCGCGGGATCCAGCGGCGCGATCCGCAAAATCTCGTTTTCGATCGGATCGGTCTGGTTCTCATCCTGGGTTTGCAGAGCGAGCAGGGTCCGGCGCAACGCCTCGCTCCGGGTCGCCGCGATCACTTGCCGCAAAAGTTTGTCCGCGCTCGCTTCGACTTCGAGTTTTCTCTGGTTGCGCTCGGGCGAAGCCGCGGTTGCTTCGAGCACTGCGGTGCTCACTTCCTGCCCAATCTCGAGGTAGCTCGCGCGCAGGGAACGAACCGAAGCCCGCAGATTGAGTCCCGCCACGTCGATCGCTTTCGCTCCTTTCACCGCCGCGAAAAGCTCGAGCAAGAGGAAGACGCTGGTCGCGACCCCGAAGACGAGGAGCAAACCGAAACCGAGCGAGACGAGCGCGGGGATACGCTTTTTCATCGAACGGAACAAATGGGGCGCGGCCTCGCGGCAGGGCGTTGCGCAGTGGCGCTGGTAGCGAGGAATCCGAGGTCGTCCGAGGACGATTTCGAGACCTCCAGAATGTGATCGATCAAGGTGAGCAGATGGCGACCACTGGTCAGAATGTGCCGGACGCTTTCGGCCTGGTCGGCCGTCAATTTGCCCAATTCCAAAAGCTGCGCGAAGCCGAGGACGTGATTCATCGGGGTGCGCAACTCGTGGCTGGCGCGGGAGAGAAATTCGCTTTTCACGGCCAGCGCGCTCTCCATTTCCGCGGTGCGCTCGGCCACGCGCCGTTCCAGGTCGCTGTTCGCGGTCCGCAGATTTTCATGCAAACCCAGAATGCGCTCGGCGACTCGCACGCGCGTGACGAGGCGCGCGTTTTCGAGCGGTTTGGCGACGAAGTCATCCGCCCCGGCCTCCATTCCCTCGAGGTAATTTTCTTTCCCCGCCCGCGCGGTGAGGAGAATGATGTAGGTAAAATCTGCCGCGGTATCGGCGCGGACGGCCCGGCAAAGCTCGAGGCCGTTGAGGTCCGGCATCATCCAATCCGAAAGAATCAACGACTGGCGATGCTGCCGCCAACTGGCGAGCGCTTCCCGGCCGTTCGCCACTTCCTTCACCTCGTGCCCCAGCTTGCGCAGGGCAGTCGCAAGCAAAAGACGGGTAACGCCGTCATCATCGGCTACGAGAACATTCATGAGATCGGCAAAGTGAAACGCTAAGGGCATCCGACATAGCATGAAGCCTGCCCCGACCGGCTCGACTTCCCACGCAAGATCGCGCTTGAATGGCGGCGGGCGGCGATCAATCTCCCGGCAACGGGCGCTTGGAAGGCCCCGGCGCATGAAACCAACGCGGCTTTTTCTCCTCACGCTCCTGGCCATGGTCGCCTTCGCCGGCAATTCGCTTCTCTGCCGCGCCGCCTTGAAACAGACGACAATCGACGCCGCGAGTTTCACCTTCATCCGCATCCTTTCCGGCGCGGTCGCGTTGTGGCTCATCATGCAACTGCGTCGCGCGCCGTGGACGAAAGCCGGGAACTGGCCTTCCGCGCTCGCGCTTTTCGCCTACGCGGCGGCGTTTTCGTTTGCCTATCGCACCCTCTCCGCCGGAACAGGCGCGCTCCTCCTTTTCGGCGCGGTCCAGGCGACAATGATTCTTTGGGGTTTGCGCCGGGGAGAGAACTTGCACGCGCGGCAACTCGTCGGGCTCGCCTTCGCGCTCGGCGGTTTGGTCTGGCTCGTCTTCCCGGGGCTTTCGGCGCCGCCGTTAGGCGGCTCGAGCCTCATGCTCGGCGCGGGCGTCGCCTGGGGGATCTATTCTCTTCGCGGCAAAGGCGCGAGCCATCCGGCCAGCGCCACGGCCGGCAACTTCCTGCGGGCGGTCCCTTTCGCGCTCCTTCTCAGCGCCATCCTCTTCCCGTGGGCGCGACTCGATCGCGCGGGCGCCGGTTACGCCGTGATCTCTGGCGCGCTCGCTTCCGGCGCGGGCTATGTCATCTGGTACACCGCGCTCAAAGGCTTGAAGGCCGCCAGCGCCGCCACGGTCCAGCTCAGCGTGCCGGTGTTGGCCGCGAGCGGCGGCATTCTGCTCCTCGGCGAACCGCTCAGCCTGCGTTTTATTCTCGCCTCCGGCGCGGTCCTGGGCGGGATCGCCCTCGTCGTCTGGGAGAAGCGCGCTTCCGCCTGATTTCGTTAGGCGCAAAATTGGGCCTTTCTAATTCCCGTCCGCACTGTTAACCCCACCAGCGTGAAACGGCTCCTCTGGCTCGATGTGGCAAAAGGCCTGGCCATTCTCATCGTCGTTTACTTTCATTTTTTCCGGACCTACTTCGAGCACGGCGCGCTCCCGCCGCCGGATTGGACCAGTGTCGCCGCCGGCCTAACGACTTTCCTTGGGCTCGCCTGGATCGAACTTTCCGGGCTCGGCTTTCACGCCGTCGGCGTCTTCATCATCCTGAGCGGGTGGGCGCTCATGCAATCGACCGCGCGCCGCGAAGACAAAGCGCCGATCGCCTGGGGCGAATGGTACTGGGCGCGCTTCATCCGGCTCTACCCGATGTACTGGGTCGCCCACTTGGTGTATCTGGTTTCACCGTTCACCGCACGTTTCGAGAAAATTGATGGCCGCTTTTTGCTCAGCTTGCTCGGGCTGCGCTTCATCAATATCGAGAGCAATTTTTATTACCTGAACGCCGCCTGGTGGTACTTCGGGATGCTGATTCAGTTTTACCTGATTTTTCCGCTTCTCTTCCGGGCGGCGCGCAAATTTGGGCCCTGGAGCTTCTTGTTAGGCGCATGTGCTCTCGGTTTTTTCGTGCGTTACCTGATGCTGGTCGCCTATCCGCAAAATGGCATGTGGGTGCAGGGTGGTTTCGCGCTTTGCCGGCTCCCGGAATTCGCTCTCGGAATGGCCCTCGGCATGTGGAACAGCCGGGCCCCCGCGCGCACGGAACGTTTTCTTCTCGGCGGAATGGGATTGCTGGCCGGCGTCGTCCTTTATCCGGCTGCGCTCCAGCTTTATCACGGCCTCGCGCCCTACATCTTCGTCGACTTCGCGACCGGCGGCTGTTGTTTCCTCGTCCTCGTCGGGCTCGCCGGCATCATCGCGCGCTTCCCCTCACCCGCCAAAGTGCTCGGGCTCGTCGGAGCGTTTTCCTACGGCGTTTATCTGATTCACCACCCATACGTCATTTGGTTAGGCCTGCGCATCCGCGAGCAACCGATCTGGATGTTTCTCCTCATCACCGTGGCGACGCTAACGGTGCTCTGCGCGTGGGGCATGATTCTGGAAAAAGGGACGAACGCCGTCGTTAACCTCCTCCTGCGGGCAAAGGCGAAACCGGCCCGCTAAACTGCGGCCGCCACTTAGTTCGAACGCACCCGCACCACGACTGCGGCGATGCTCTCAATCTCGACCGCCGCATCGTAAAAGTCGGCGTCGGTCAGTTGCGAGAGATGGACCAGTTTATCAGTCACCTTCTCCAGTCTGCCGCCCATTTTTTCGCCGGATTTCATCCGCAACTCGACCGCCTTGCCGACCTGCTGGGCCAGGACCGATTGCAAGGTGTCGTTAGGCTGAAGGGCTATCTTGCTTTGGGCGAAGGCGCCGGGCGCGGCGAAAGCGAGGATCGTGAGGAAAGAGAGCAGCATCTTTTTCATGCCCACACTCTTACGTAAAGAGAGGCGCGATTGACGAGCGAAATTCATGCAGGAGCGAGTCCGCGCGGGATTGGCGAAAGACCCGGCGCTGCTAGCTTCAGGGATGAAAGAAAATTTGAGTCACGCGCCCGATCTCACCCAGCGTCCACCGCGCAGTCCGCGCGTCCGTCTCGGCGGCTACGTCGTCCTGCCGCGCATTCTCGATAAAGGCCGGGCCGAACTGGCCGGGACGGCGGGTGAATTCAAATACAACAACCCGGCCGATTATCATTGGTTCCGCTTCACCGGGATCACGGCCGAGGCGCTCAAGGCCGAACTCGCGACCGGCAGGAGCGACGGCGAGATGTTGAAGTGGATCGAGGAGAACGCGCCTAACAAACGCGCCCCGTGGGAAATTCAGCAGTGGAGCGCCTACTTCAATGAGCGCGGCCCGGACAGCGATGTCGAGACGATGGAGTTTTTCGCCAAGCGCCTCGGCGAATTCAACAAGGACCGCGAGGACGTGAAGACCTGGTTCGACCTGCTCGACCTCGACGATTACGTCACCTTCGGCGGCAAAGCCTAACCGGCCTTGGTCGCGACGTAGACCGTGCTCTCCGACATTCCTTCGAGGAGCGGATTTTCGAAGCTGACGATGTGGGCGCGGCTGGTCTCAAAAACGGCCCCGAGCGCGTCGAGAAACTCGTCCTCCGGCATGCCATCCGACCAAAGCGCGAAGACTCCGCCGGGGTGGAGATGCGCGGCCAGCGCGCGCAAACCTTCCGGTTCGTAAAACGCAGCGTTGCTCGGGTGCAGCAAGTGCCGCGGCGAATGATCGATATCGAGCAGGACCGCGTGGAATTTCCGGCCCGGCTGCGCGGGATCGAATCCATCGGTTGAGCGCGCGCAGGCAAAAAAGTCGGCCTGCACCAGGCGGCAACGCGGATCGCCGGTCAACGTTGGCCCCAGCGGCACGAGTCCTTTTTCGTGCCACTCGATGACCGGCGCGAGCGCATCGGCCACGAGAAGGGACGCCACCTCGCGATGTTCCAGGGCCGCGACCGCGGTGTATCCGAGCCCGAGTCCCCCGACGACGACATCCCATTCGTCGCCGCCCAGGTCCGAGAGCCCGAGATGAGCGAGCGCCACTTCCACTTCATGGAAGAGGCTCGACATGAGAAACGCGTCCCCCAGCTTGACCTCGAAAACCTCCATCCCGCCTAACGACAAGATGCGCCGCCGGCGCAGACTCAGCTCTCCCAGCGTGGTCTCGCGGAAATCGAGCTCTGCAAAATCAAGGCTCATAATGATGATTGGAAGGCGGCTGCCGTTGCCGGCGCCAGCCGGCTCCCCGATTCGTTAGGCTGGCTTCGACTTTTCGACGAAAGCCTCGTAGTCCTGGATCAGGGCGGTAATTTTGGTCTGAAACTGGTCCTGCGCCGAGTAAAGCCCGCCGACCGGATCGGCAAACTCCTTCTGCTTGAGTTCGTCTTCAATCGTCAGGGCAGAGCTCGGCCAGGGTCTCGATATTGGCCCGGGAATGGAACTCCATTTCTTTCAGCTTGGAGAGCACGGCGACCGATTTCTCGTGCTCCGCCACTGCGCCCTCGGACGGCGCGGCAGGGGCCGCGGTCTCCTTGTCGTCAGGTGCGGCTTTCTTCGCGGGGGCAGCCGGCTCGTTTTCCTTTTCCTGCTTTACTTTCTTGTCGTGGGCGACGTTTCGTGGATCAGACATGCCGCAGCATACACCGGTTTAACGGGTTCGGCTTGGATTCAGCCGGTGCAGTTTGCCTAAAGAATCGCACGAGCGCCTCTGCCGCCGATTTTTCAACGCTCGATCGTCCTCTCTCATCCGTAGAGAGGGGGTGGCTACTACTTCCGCAGAACGCTGTCGGCGCAAATTCCTCCGCCATTTTCGCAAAGGATTCCACGGGGAGAAATACTTAGGATGGGAACGTGAGTACAAATGGGAGGCTCACCAGAAATGGAAAGTCGAACTCCATCGCGAGAGATTCCGCCAACTTCTCGATGCGGGTGAACATGCCGCGATCGCTGCCCAGGCTGTGCGAATCGAATCCTCGACCAACCTTCTCTTCTCCTTCGAGAAAATGGCTTTGCGCGACGCAATAAAGTCCACAGCGGGCGCACGGCTCTTTGCCACCGCACTTTACGATTGGCTTCACGGCGAAGAAGGCGGCTCGGCCGATCGTTTCGGCGCGTGGACCGACGCCATCTCGCGACTTCCGCGCCGGCAGACACGCGTGCTCACCTGGCCGCTCGTCACCGTCTTTGGCTTCATCGCCCAACCGCGCACTCATCTTTTTCTCAAGCCGATGGTCACCCGGCGCGCCGCCGAGGCTTACGGTTTCGATTTCGCCTACGAGTCGAAACCAAACTGGGCCACCTATGGCAGTCTCCTGGAATTCGGACGCCTCCTGAAGAAAGACCTCGCCGACCTTGCACCGCGCGACCAAATCGACATCCAGTCTTTCATCTGGGTTCTGGGCTCCGATGAATACAGCTAGCTTCTGAGCGACGACGGCTCCCGCCTTCGGCTCAAAGCAAGGCCTCCCTTTTCGCTTCCCAGTTTTTGGCTATTGGTGTTTAACGCCCGGGCCCGCGCGTGCGGCCTTCCATGCAAGCTTTTGTCATCAACCTCGACGCCGCCACCGACCGCTGGGCCTTCATCGAAAAATCCTTCGCTCAGAGTCAGATTCGCCTCCAGCGCGTGTCCGCGATCAATATCAAGGACCTGACCTTTCCACACCGGGATTACTCCGAGGGTCTCTATCGTCTTTTCCACGGTCGCACGCCCAATCGCTGCGAGCTGGCCTGCTATCTAAGTCATCTCAAGGCCCTCGAGACCTTTCTCGCCACCGGCGACAGCCATGCCGTTATCGGAGAAGACGACATCGTCCTGCGACCGGATTTTGACGTCGTGCTCGAGGCCGCCCTGCGTTATGCGCCCTGGTGGAATATCCTTCGCCTGAGCGGGCTGAGGTACCGGGACATCCCCTCAGGATTGCGCGGCTGCATGGCGATTACTCAGTCTGTGTGAACATGGGCCGCCTCAAGGGCGCGGGCGCCTATCTCATCGATCGGCGTGCCGCCGAAACACTCCTAGCCCGGCTTCTCCCGATGCGCCTGCCTTATGACCACGCGATCGACCGCGAATGGTTCTGGGGTCTGCGCGCTGGCTACATTCTCCCCTTCCCTGTCTCCCAGACTGAGAATGACTTCGACTCCCAGGTCCAGCCCGGCATCTGGCCAAGGCTCTCCCGCACCCGCCGCTGCCTTACGACCTATCCGTACCAGGCGGTGAACGAAATGTCGCGCTGGCTCTTTCGGGTTTCCTATTTGCTCCGCTTCAAGTTAGCCAGCCTGTCAAAGCAAAGCTGATCGTCTGACTAGGAGCTACTCAAAGCCCATTTCATAGACTTCCACGAGCGCGCTCGCAGTCGCGTCTCCATTGGATAACACTGTCGTGTAGGCGCCCGGCTCGAGCCGACAGGAGAAGAGCCGATTCCATTGAGTCCGTCGGGGCGAGCAGGCTGGATGTGATCTTCGCCGCGTTAGCGTTCGTCGGCCAATCGTCATTCGCAGCGAGTAAGGTTCCGCCTGAGAACAACTGCAGCGAAGGATCGTCGCGACCGGTGAGACACCGCGGCTGCCAGGGAGGGCAGATAAGGGGCGTTAAGGCTGCACTAAGTGGATATACAAAGGCCGCAGACATCACCGGATCAGCGGCGCCGGTTTCGCGTCTGCGAAGAAGAATCCGAATTCATGAAACGCTTCAGGACCTTGCCTGCGAGCGAAATAACAACGAGGCGAAAGATCCAGCGAAACATGGCGGCAGAGTACGCTGCTGCGCGTGGAAGACCAATCAAACATTCCGCAATCGACTCACCGGTTTCCCAATCCAGCAACGCTTCCGCCATCGATTAAGGAGAGAAGAGTATTGTTGCCATGCCACCGCCGAAACCAGCCAATCGACTCGCGTACCGGGTGCCGCCGGTGAAGTATTTCTCCATCCGGCATGGCGCGGCTCTGATGGTTGGCACGAATCCCGGACCGGGGGGCGACGATTTTAGCCGCAATTGGAAACAGATGAACAAAGCCGGCCGAATTCTCCCGGCGCACGACATGGCCGCTCGCTATTTCCTTTTCGGCGAGATGGGTTGCGAGCAAATCGACGCAAAGTCGGCCGCGAAGATGGCGGTGGAGCTGGGCGGCTCGCTCGAAATGCTCGTCACCGGCGTGAGGTGGCAGCGGTCGAGGTCAACACCTGTCGCGCGTAAGGGAGCAAAGGCTGGCTCGCCACGAAAGCCCGCCATCGGACCGCGAGCGAACCGCCCAAATTTTCGCCCGGGTAAGTCGGCTTAATCGCCGGTCCGGAGTCGACTCATGCTGTAGCATCGGGGAAGGCATCGCTCTCGGGTGTCGGCTCTCCGCTGTCACGAGGTCGCCCGGCGACTTCCTGGCGATACAGCCCCTTTCCTCCCCACACTCGATAATCATTAGCCGAGATCCGCACGTCGCTGAGCCCGGCAGACGGCCGCATGACATCCGACAAAGCCAACGTGCAAGGCACCACGTCCACTTCACGCAGCACGCTGGAGGATAATCTCAAGGTGAGTGAGGAGCGGTTTCGGGTGGCCTTCAATCAATCGGTCACCGGTATGGCGATCACCGACCTGCAAGGCACGATCTTGCGCGCCAACGAAGCCTTTTGCCGCATCGTGGGCCGCCCGGCGGCAGAGATCGTCGATCGCACGACGGACCACATGACGCATCCCGATGACCAGCGGACTAATCTCGATATCGTCCAGAAGGTGGTCGAAGGAAGTCGCGGCAGCGGCATTTTCTTCAAGCGCTACCTGCGGCCGGATGGCGCCGAGGTCTGGGCCCGCATCAATGTCTCGCTCTTGCGCCATGCCGACGGCGCCCCCGCCGGGCTTATGGCCACGATTGAGGACGTCACCGCGCAGCGCGCGGCGGAGCAGGAGCTGGCCGAGGCGCGGGCGAAAGCAGAGGCCGCGCTCGAATCTGAACGCGCCCGGCTGGCGGAGGTCTTCCGGCGTTCTCCCTCGTTCCTGGCCATCACTCATGGACCGGAGCATGTCTTCGAATTTGCCAACGACCGTTACAAGGAACTCAGCGGCCATCGGGATGTTCTCGGGAAAACCGTCCGCGCAGCCTTCCCGGAAGTACAAGGCCAGGGTTACTTCGAAATCCTCGATCGCGTCTTCCGCACCGGCGAGCCTTTCGAGGGAAAGGAAATGCCCGTCCTCCTCCAGAAACAGCCCGGCGAGCCGATGGAAAAATGCGTGGTCGATCTCGCCTACATGCCGACCCGCGACGCCACCGGCGCGGTCGACGGCATTTTTACCCACGGTATCGATGTCACCGATCGCAAGCTGGCCGAGGAATCGCTCGAGCAACAGGCCCGAACCTTCGCCATCCTCTTGGCCTCCATCCCGGATTACGTCTTTACCTTCGACGCCGAACATCGCTTCACTTTTGCCAATCAAGTCCTGCTCGATCTCTGGGGAGTCACAGCGGAGCAGGCCTTTCACAAGTCGATGTCCGAGCTCAATTACGATCCGCAGATCGAGCAGCAGCTCCGCCGCGGCATCGACACCGTCTATCAAACCGGCAAGTCCATTTCCGGCGAAGTCGGCTACACCAGTCCGAGCGGCATTTCCGGCTACTTCGAGTACGTCCTCGCGCCTGTCTTAGGGCCCGCCGGCGAAGTCGTGAACGTGGCGGGCACAGGCCGCGACATCAGCGCCCGCAAACGTGCCGAGGCAGAGCGCGAACAACTGCTCGCGAGCGAACGCACCGCCCGTTCCGAAGCCGAGCGGGCCAGCCTCATGAAGGACGAATTCCTCGCCACCCTCAGTCACGAGTTGCGCACCCCGCTTAACGCCATTCTCGGCTGGGCCAATATTCTAAGCCTCGAGGCCACGCCGGACGACTATCGCGAAGGGCTCCAGGTCATCGAACGCAACGCGCGCGCCCAGGCCCGCATCATCGACGACCTGCTCGATATGAACCGCATCATGTCGGGCAAAGTGCGGCTCGATGTCCAGAGCATCAATCTCGCCGCCGTCGTCGAGGCCGCGATCGAAACCGTCCGCCCAGCGGCCGACGCCAAGAGTGTCCGGCTCCAAAGCATCGTCGATCCCCTCGCCCAGCCCGTCCGGGGCGACCCGAGCCGGCTCCAGCAGGTCTTTTGGAATCTGCTCAGCAATGCGGTGAAATTCACCCCCAAAGGCGGACGCGTGCAGGTCCTTCTGGAAAGGGTAAACTCCCATCTCGAAGTGCGCGTCATCGATACCGGCGAAGGGATTGCCCCGGAATTCATCCCGCACGTTTTCGATCGCTTCCGCCAGGCCGATCCCTCCCCCACGCGAGCCCACGGCGGCCTTGGCCTTGGCCTCGCCATCGTCAAGCAACTCGTCGAACTCCACGGCGGCAACGTCCACGTGCGCAGCGCCGGATCCGGGACCGGCGCCACCTTTACCGTTTCCCTGCCCGTCGGCGCTGTCCAGCCCGCTTCCATCGGCGAACCCATCCGCCGCCATCCGCGCGGCCACGATCCCCTGCCCTTCGCGGCGGTCGCCTCCCTCGATCTTCGCGGGATAAAAGTTCTCGTCGTCGACGACGAAGCCGACGCCCGCGGAGTTGTCGCCCACTGCCTCGGCATCGCCGGCGCGGAAGTCCGCCCGGCCAGTTCGGCCGCGGAAGCGCTCGACCTTCTGCGCGTAGAAAAACCCGACATCCTCATCAGCGACATCGGCATGCCGGGCGAAGACGGTTACAGTCTCATCCGGCGCGTCCGAACGTTAGGCCCTAACGACGGCGGCAGAGTCCCGGCGATCGCACTCACCGCCTACGCGCGGGCGGAGGATCGCATGCGCGCCGTCCTCGCTGGTTTTCAGATGCACATCAGCAAGCCCGTCGAAGTCGCGGAACTCCTCGCCATGGTCGCGAGCCTTACCGGCCGCGCCACCACCCAGGGCCACTAGCCTGGTCCCGCGCCTTTCACGCTCTAGCCTTGGCGAAGCGTAAAATACTTCTTCCTTCCCTTCATCCTTCTAACCTTCATTTCACCCCGGGGGGAACCACCGGCCGTCACTCCTGCGAATCGTTAGGGACTGTCACTGTCTGGAACGAGTCATTACTCGGCGATCGTCAGTTAATCTGAATGAAACCAAACCAAAACCGACCAAAGAGTACTATGAAAAAGTTTATCACCGTAATTATCAGCTGTTCGCTGGCGCTGGCCGTCGGCGCCATGGCCCAGGAAGAGGACGCGCAGGCGACGCCGGGCAAAAAAAAGCAGCGCCAGCAGCAGCGCGAAAAAGCCAACGCCGGCGCTGACGCGCAGGCGCCCGGCGCAGCCCAGGCGGAACGCCGGGGCGACAAACCGCAGCGTGGAATGAAAGCCCAGGAACGTCGCGCCGAGCGCCAGAATGCTCGCGCCAATGAAGCGCCCAATGCCACAGAAACCGCCCCCGCCAAAGCCAAGGGCAAAGCCCGGGCGCGGATGCAGACCGAGACTTCCGCGGCAGAAGGCGACACCGCCACCGAGGTAAAGGCAGAGAAGCGCCAGGGCCGGAAAGCCCGCAACGCGGCCAAGACCTCTGAGACTGCGACGGCGAGCGAGACTGCCACCGATACCGCCACCGCGACCGACCCGGCCGCCACCAAGGCCCAAACTCGCGCTGAAAAACGCGCCGCAAAACGCGGCCAGGCACAAACCGAAGCCACCACCACTGCCGGGCAGACCACTGAGGCCACCGCGGCCACCGGCAAAGTGAAGACCAAGACCAAGACGCTCGAACCTCAGGCGGTAAAGAAGATCAAGACCCAGCACGCTAACTTCACGGCACAAGCCAAGCCGCAGCAGATCCCGGCCGTTTCCTTCAGCCAGAGCCGCACCATCGAAGGCAGCCAGAGCTGGCAGGGTGAGAACTACAGCGTCTTCCGTTCCTACCGTCCGGCGCGGCACGATCGGAACTACTACCACTCACATTACAACCGCATCGAGCTCATCGGCGGTGGCTATTACTACTTCAACAACGGTTATTGGTATCCGGCCTGGGGCTATCAGCCGACCGCACAATACTACGTCTATGACGGACCGATCTACGCCGGCAGCAGCGCCGAGCGTCTCGATCGAGTGATCGCCAACGTCCAGGCCGTGCTTCAGGCCCAGGGCTATTACCGGGGTGAAGTCGACGGCCTTCTCGGCCCTTTAACCCGCGAAGCCCTCACCGGCTACCAGTCCGAACACGGTCTTTACACCACCGCCGCGATCGACCAGCCCACGCTGAATTCGCTCGGCCTGAACTAAACCAAACCAACTTCACAAACGAAAAGCCGCCAGGTCACAGACTTGGCGGCTTTTTCTGTTTCCGGGCCTTCCTCCCATTTCTTAATTCATCCTTCTTCCTTCTTACTTCCCGTCAGGTCCGTATTTGACCGCTTTTTGTCCTTCCACCTTTCTCCCTTCTACCTTCTACTCTCGTCACCATGCACCCAACCGCTGCTCGCCTCGCCGTTTCGCTCGCCCTCATCCTCACCGCTCTGAATGTGCGCGCCCAAACCGAGCTCGGCCTGCCCGACCGCAGCCAGTCCGCCATGGTTCAGCAACGCCTCGGTGTCACCGACATCATCCTTCGCTACCACCGCCCGCTCGTCGACGGACGCAAAGTCTGGGGCGCTCTCGTTCCCTACGACAAAGTCTGGCGCGCCGGCGCGAACTTTAATACCACCCTCGAAGTCACCGACCCCGTCTCCGTCGAAGGCAAACCGCTGCCCAGGGGAACCTACGGCCTGCACATGATCCCCACCGCGGACGCCTGGACGATCATCTTTTCCAAGGCCGCCGACTCCTGGGGCAGTTACACCTACGACCAGGGCGAGGACGCACTCCGCGTCACCGTCAAACCACACCCGGCCGAGATGCAGGAAGCGCTCCAATTTTCCTTCGAAGACCTCAAGTCGGACAGCGCCACCATCACCATGCGTTGGGAAAAGCTCGCTGTGCCCTTCAAGATCACAGTCAACGACAAGGACACCGTCCTGCCCTACATCCGGCGCAAGATGCGCGGCTTCCAGCAATACTTCTGGGGGCCGACCAACGAAGCCGCCCAATATTGCCTCGAGAAAAAGATCGCCCTCCCCGAAGCGCTCAAGTGGGCCGACCTCTCCATTCAGTCCGAGGAACGTTTCGAAAACGTCGCGACCAAGGCCGACGTCCTCAAAGCCATGGGTAAAACCGAGGAAGCCAAGACCACCTGGCAACACGCCCTGGAACTCGCGAAGCCCGTCCAGCTCTACACCTACGCCCGCGGCCTCCAGAGCCAGAAACGCGACACGGAGGCGATGGAGATGTTCAAGACCGTCGCCGAACAAAGCCCTAACGACCTCTTCGGCCACATGGCCCGGGCCCGGATCAAATCCCACGCCGGCGATTACCCCGGCGCGGCCGAAGACCTCAAGCAAGGCATCGCCGTCACTCCCGATGGCGCCCAGAAAGAAGCCCTCAAAGGCATGCTCGACAAACTCAACGCCAAACAAGACATCAATAAGTAACCGGCGGCCGGTTACGGTGATTTGTTATCCGTTGTTTGTTAATGGGAAAGGCAGGCGCCTTCGACGCGCGTCCTCTTTCAGCAACCAATAACCAATAACCATTAACCCGATCGCGAACGCGATCGTTTCGTGCACCGGCACATGGGAAAATTGGAGCAGCCCCAAAATTGCGTCCTGGCGCGCGCACCGTAGCGGGCGACCCGCTTCACCATCGGCACATTGCACATCGGGCAATCCGGAACGCTATCGGGGTAACGCTTTCTTGCCGAGATCGCAGACGCCGGCCGCCGGCGCAGGGTCCGAAACGACAGGCTCGCGCGCGGCGAACCGGCATCAAACCAGCGCAATAGCCAGCCCAGGAACAAGCCCACCGCTCCCGCCAGGGCAAGAAAGGGCACCACCTGCGCAAAGAGCGCATGGACCAAAGGAACAAGAGCCGCGTTCATCATCCCGCCGCTCCCTGCTGCGACTTCCGTGCCAAGCGCTTATCCGCGCTCAGCTTTCAGCTCTTTCGCCCCAGCCCAATCCCGAGCCTGACGTCGCGAACTCCGCCGGCGCTGCCGCCCGTGGCGCATTTCATCCTCTGCCCGCTCCGCCCTCTTTACCGACCAGCGATCCACCAGCGCGAGCACGAAACCCACCGTCGCCCCGGCGAGAGCCACCCCGCCGATTTGAAGAAACAGAGCAGGACCCGAAGAATCGAGAGAAGAGATCGGCATGCCCGGCACTAATGCCAGTTTCATGCCAGATCTCTCTCTCTTTCTCGAATCGACCGATCGTTAGGGCAGTGCGGTGCCGGATTTCGACTTCACCAGGCCGATATCGGCGCTGTTGATGTTGCCATCCACCGTCACGTCCTGGCGGTAATTGGATCCGCTCACAGGACTACCCGATTGCGACTTGGTCTGGCCGATGTCGGCCGAGTTGACCGAGCCTTCTCCGGTCGTATCCCCGATCAGGAACCCGATGCTGACGCTGGCCGAGGCCAACTGTCCGTTCACATTATCCACCTCCAAGGTCAGCGTTTGCGCATTAGCCACACCGGTCAGCGGCACCATCATGTCGTTGCCACTAAAGGTCGGCGCACCCGCTGTCCCGGTGCCCGCCGTTACCATCGCCGTGCCCGAAGTGACCGGGACGTCAAAGGTAAGAACAATGTTATAGGTGCTCGAGGAGCGATCTTCCACTGCAGCGGGGCTGCTCGCCGGCAGGGGCACATCGAAATCGCCAGCCCCGCCATGCGTCAGTCGCGACACTGCCGAAACCAATGCCGGAGGCGTAGGCGTAGGCGTAGGCGTAGGCGTAGGCGTGGGCGTGGGCGTCGGGCGTAGGCGTAGGCGTAGGGGTAGGCGTAGGAGTAGGGCAGGGTTGGACTGGTGCGTTGCCGCTAATGACAATGTCGTCAATCGCCCAATACCAATCCCAACCCGACTTGTAGTGGAAGCGGACTCTGACATCTGCGTTGCCGACGTAGGCATTCAGATTGATCGTGGCGGTGGCGAAGGCAGCCGCCGCACCCTGGGTCGCTCCATAGCTTTGCGCCGTGGCCCAAATCCCGCCTCCGTCGGTGGACACTTCCACCAGGGAAGTGCTGGAGAGCCATCTCAGGTAATGCCTAAAGGTCAGGGTCAGACTCGTGTAGCCGACCGTGTTGAAGGACGGAGAGATCAAGGTGGTGTCACCGACTGTTCCACTGCCTCCCAGATCCGAATCGGAGATGGCGAAGCTGGTGCCGGAGTTGCTGTTGAGCGTCTCAGTGCTACTGCCGCCTGGTGAATACGGATTAGTCGCAATGGTCCAGGCAACAGCCGCAGGATTTGTCCCTCCGGTCGTGGCGTTGGTCGTCGTCCATGAACCGAAGCCACTCTCGAAGTTCTGGCTTAAGAGCGTGGTGAGCCCACCGCCTCCGATGACGCTGATGGAGGCCGAGGCCATGCCGCTACTCGTGCAACCATTGGTGATGCTAAACGAAGCGGTATTGTTCAGCATTGAGCCGCACGTAGCGTCAGTGGTCGCACTAACGACGTGAGCCTGGGTCATGGTGCTCCCGGCCAAGCTGTTCGGGCTGTATTGCAAGCTCTGGGTCGGCGGAGCGCCAACCACGGACCAGCCGGCATCGGTCGCGCCGGCATCGATCGTCCAGTTAACTCCGGGTGCGGCGGGCAAATTGTCGGTCACCGAGAGTCCGAAAGCGGTATTGGCCGTCGTGTTAGTGAGCTTCACAACAAAGCCAACCTGGTTGCCATACACGACCTGGTTAGAATCGGCCGTCTTTGTGATCGTGACGGTGGTAACAGCAGGTCCGCCGTAGGGGGTCGAACTCATCCGCGCCGATGTCAGGCGTGCACGGGTTGCGCGTATTGTTATCAAAATCGTTGGTGATGCCAGCAATCGGCGTAGCCATGGCGATCATCGGGCTGCCTGCCATGAGGTGCAGATCGACCGTGGCCGCGTTTCCGGTCGGATTAGCAAACAGCGGGTCTACGGATTTACTGTTTGCATCCTGTCCGGTCGCTGTCTGCCAATTGGCCAGCGTGGTTTGATCAACGGCATTAAACAGTCCGACAAAGCCGTTTGTCCCGGTAGCATACAGATCATTGTAGTTGGAAGTAAGCCCCGCTGGGTTCGGCGTCGTTCCGCCTACGGCAATCGCGTAATTCTTACCCGCGCCAGGGTTGCTGCGCGCATTCCAAAAGATGTTATCGATATAGTTGCGAGTGTTAGTGGTCACGTTGCTGACGAACGCGAAGGTGTTACTCGTAGAAGCGTTGCCGCCGCCGCCCACGTAAACACTGTTATAGTACGCGTTATTGGTCCCCGCGATCTCAAACATCCCATACATGGTAAGCCCGTCTGCGATCGAGCTTCCGCTGGCATCGATTCCCAGCCGGATCATGTTGTTTTTGTAAGTGCCGTTGCCCGCGACCGCAATAATACCGGCCAGCTGAGAGGTTAAATTGGTCCCACTGATCGAGAGCGAATGGACGAAGTTCCGCTCCACCACGTTGGCCGTGGCCGGGAGATTGCCGTAGAGCGCGTAGATGGCACCATTGACAGTCCCGGCGTTATCGCTCAGCGAATGAATGACGTTTTGCGAAATGGTGCTTACGCCCGTTGGAGCGGTGGTGATGATAATTCCGCTGATGCTGATGAACCCGGCCGACTGCGCGTTGCCGCTAATATTGCGGATGAGGTTGCCGGTGCAGGTGAGATTGGCGCTGGAGTTATCAATTCCGTAGATGTTGTAAGTGCCAACGACGTTATCGGTGATCGAACCGGCCGCCGTGCCGCCGATCGTGTTATTGTTAATCGTCGTGTTTACGCCCGCGGTCTGGGCATTGCGGATTCCCCGGAAACCAGCACCGGTTCCAGTGCCACCGTTGTTGATTGTGATTGTGCCGATGTTGTTGTTGCTGATGACGTCGAGGTTCTGGAAGCTGTTATCGAAAATACCGGCAAAACCCCAGCTGTTCGCTGTCGTCGTAGTATCGTTGACCACGATCCCTGAAGAACCGTCGAGGCTGCCAATCGTGTTGCCCGTGGTGCCGCCGATGTTGAACAAACCGGCCGTAGTGCCGACAGAGATACCGACGAAGGCGCTGCCGCTGCCGGTGGTCCCGGTGCTGGTGGTCTGGGCAAAGCCGGAAATGACGTTTCCTTGAATGCTGGTCGCAACTGTCGTGCTGGCGCTCGCAGCTTGGATACCGTTGATCGTGTTCGCCAGGCCACTGATCGTGGTTGTTCCTGTGCCATTAGCCGCGCCGAACCCGATGATGTTTCCGGTGATGGTCGCGGAGCCGGCGGAGCCCGGATTCGCGAGAATGCCGTTATAGCGCAAGGTCGTGGTAGTAAACGCCCGCGCCGCGGTCTGGAAGATCCGGTTGTTGGAAATGGTGACCGTAGTGTTGCCACTGGAAACACTGATGCCGGCATTCGTTGCCGACGCGATGAAACAATCGAAGATGTTGTTGTTGTTAATGACGTTGCCCGTGTTGGCATTCGGAGCCGTAGATCCAATCAACGCGACTCCCTTGGACGGCAGGTTGGCGCCGGCTGGCCCAATGGCGTTATTCGAAACGGTGTTGTTACTGTTGCCCCCGGCTACCGTGCTGGTGCTGAACAGGACATTGCCGCCGGCCGTGGTTGCGCTTGAAGTGGACGAACCCAGGATCGAGCAGTTCGTGATCGTGTTGTTCGAGGCGCCGTTGAGGAAGCGGACGGTGCTCGTGCTGGCCGTAGATGAAACGGTCGTGTTGGAAAGCGTCAGCGAGTTGCCGCCCCCATTCAAACCGTCAATCGTCACGTTGATCGCACCCGCCAGACCAATCAATGGGCTGCCAGCAGTAACCGCGGCGGAGACTGTCCTCGCACCCGTCGGCATGATGATAATCGAAGTGTAACCCCCCGCGCCGGTCAAAGTCGCCCCGCCTACCGGCTCGGTCGTATTGCCACAAACGCCAATATTAACAGTGCCGGTGTGCGTGCCTGCGTTGATCGCGGTAAAGGCCGCTGCAAGGGTAGCGTAATCGGCATCGTTGCCGCTATTGGTCGCTTCCACCCTCACGTTGCCGGCGCCGCAGGTGACGTTTGGCAACCGCGGAACTCGCGATGGGCCCTCGAACTGGATTGCCCCCTCGCTGCTGGGTTGCAATGCAGCTTGTCGATCCGCCGCTGCGGAATCTCTTTGCGCTTGCGCCACCGCAGCCTCTTTGGCTTTTAGAGTCTCATTGTCCACCGTATCCACCGCCGGAACCATGGCGGGCGCATTGATTGATCGCGTTTTGTTGGAGCCATTTGCGCCCTTCGCACCGGATACATCGAAATTCTGCGCAAGGCTCGCCGATGCCAGCAGGGTGAGCCCGCCAAGGAGAAGAAAAACTTTTTTAAGGGATGAAGTCGCGCGGCGTCGCGTTGCGATTCCGGGCGTGATGTTTTGGGAGGTTGGGTGATTGATTTTCGTTTTCATAAGCGGATTCCGAGTTAGCTCTGTCGTCTACGGCCGCTTGAAAATGGGGGAAACGGCATCGCACGATGCGCCCCCGACCTGATTCAATATTACGGATGTCGATTGCAGAAGTTGGCCAGTGGCCGTGCGGTTCTGATCATTCACGCGGGAGACGTCAAGACATAAAATCTGTTATCGCGAAAAAAGATTTACTAAGACCCAGTGAAGCGCCCCGCGGCGACTTCTTTCCCAGGCAAGAGTCGCGGTTTAACGAATAAACAAGAAACCGCGCCCGTGGTTTGCCGGAGTCAGCTTTTTCCACTTCTTCCCCATTTCAAAGTTGGACGTTCACTGGACGTTCGACGTTCGCTTCCGATGTCCCCGTCCGCTTTCAACGACCTCTCCACGCCGCCTTGCGCCTGAAGATCGCGCTCCGCGTCGCGCCGCCCGGCATCGCGGACGAGAAGTCGGGCTAGCAATGTAAATCCGCACGACATCAGCTCCCCGTCTTTCTACTTTAGCCTTTCTACTTTCTACTTTCCTCCCTACGTCTTCGACCCTACCTCCACCAGCCGCTTGGTCAGAAAGACCAGGCCGGCCATCTGGCCCCATTCCGAGACAAGATTGCCGGCCACCTGGCCCCATTTACTCTCCGGGTTCATCCGCCAGAAGAGCAAGCCCCAGCCGATTCCCGTCACGCCGATGAAAATGAGGAGCGAATGTTCGCGCAGAAACTCCCAGGTCTTGTTCGAGCTGCGACGGCGCACCGGGCGGCTTTCCGCCGACCCGATTTCATAGAAAAACTTTGTCCCGAGAATGATGACCAGCGACCCGCTCCAATCCGCAATCGCGTTCCCGCAAAAAGCGGCGAGATGCGACTCGGGATCGAGCCACTCGTAGCCGGCGAACCAGAGCAGCAGGAGGATGGCGGCGACCATGCTCAACGAGTGCCGCACATACCAGGGTGACTTCGGCGACTTCCTCTTTTTCATGCCCTAACAACGGCTGTGATGAGCCGGCCGGTCCTATCGCCGCGCGCGAGAGTCAGCGCCTCAGCTTTTTCACTCGCCTGTCGCGCCGCACGCCGCGCCGTGGCAACGCGAAGGAGGGTAGCCTTGGCGGAGGCGGATCACACTCCCCCTCTTTCCGCATGCCGGAAACTGAGGAGCAGTTCCCTCGCGGCCGAGGGCTCCCCGCGCAGCGCGGCAAAGCTCGCGCCGTCCTCGAGAATCGTCGACCACGCCCGGGGCAGGCTCCACGCTTCGTCCAGGCGTTCGAAGCCCATCGTCCAATCGGGGAATTGCCGCGCCGCCGCCGGCTCCGAGAGGAGCACGGTCACGTCCTTATGACGCGGATCGCGTTTTACGAGTTCCAGCACACTCTTGGTCTCCCGTTCCGGCCCCTCGAGCAATTGCAGGAATTGCCCTTCATGAAACAGCAGCATCCCCGTGACAGAGCGCTGGGCATTCTTGCGCCGGGCCGTCTCCACCAGGTTAAACAAATCCTCCGGCCAAAAATCCTGCGTCGCCGTGCTCGTATAAACGATCTGGTAAATCATCACCCCCGCCAAAGAGCAGCCCGTAGGCCCGCTCAATTCCTTTTCACAGCGGAAGAAAGAATAGGTCAAATACCAGTCCAGATCCGCCATTCTTCCTACCTGGCCGTGCCGGCCGCGAAAAGTTGTAATCCTCCGG
Source organism: uncultured Verrucomicrobiae bacterium (assembly GCA_963740715.1). Taxonomy (GTDB): domain Bacteria; phylum Verrucomicrobiota; class Verrucomicrobiia; order Chthoniobacterales; family UBA10450; genus Palsa-1392. The sequence continues at coordinate 67,083 of CAVUGD010000039.1, forward strand.
TCAGAAAGATCTCAGAGAGACTCTTGTATACCTCGAAGCATGTATTTGCGTCCTTGGCTGAACGCCGCCACCCGGCACGAGATGAACACCGGGCCGGTGCCAGCCGGCACGGCGGAAACTAATTTCTACGGCGGAATCGGCGCCGCGTGATCGACGCGCGCCGCCTCACTCCCTCATCGTCCTCTTCGCAGTTCACACCGAAACGCCTGGCGAAAGGGAACGCATCGCTCCGCACGCCGCGCCGTAGCAACGCGAAGGAGGGTCCCGCTGGCGAAGGCGAACAACTTCCGACACGCCCCTCTCCGCCGCCACTGCCGGCAGAGTGGAAGAAACCTCCGAGATACTCCCCCGCCGCGAAGCCCGCCTCACGCGCACACGGAGTTTGATCCTGGCCGCGGTCCGCGTCTGGGAACTCAAGCGCGGCATCCGCGATTAACCGCGACGCTCGGCTTCCACTTCTTCCTTGATTCGCTCCCATCCCGTTCGCTCACCGCTACCCTCGCGGCTGTACCGTCCATGTCGCTCACCCCAGTCGCTCCATTCATCCTTCTGACTTCTGACTTTCCCCACCACCGCCCCTACGGCAGGTGATAGATCTGGAGTAGGTACACTCTGAAAGCCTTGTGCGTATTCCGCAGCACCGCGGTGTAGGGACCGCCCCTACGGCAGGTGATAGATCTCGACCAGGCACACCCCGAAAGCCGTGTGCGTATTCCGCAGCACCGCGGTGTAGGGACCGGCCGGGAGCGGGATCAAGATCGCCGCCTCCAGATCCTTCCCGGGCGCGAGACCCGTAGCTCCGATCTCCGCCTCCTGGGTATCTTTCCAGTTATTGTTACTCGCGATGAGCGCGCCGTTAGCGTCGCGCAGTTCGACCATCGGATCATCGATCGGGTTGCTCAGCCCACTCCCCGAGAGGGAAGGCCCGAGCGCCCGAATCAGAACGTTATCGTTACCCGGGCCGGTCGCGATGACCCCGGCGATCTCCGGGTAGGCGGGGTTCGTATAGGAGCGCGTCGAGATGTTGGCCAGCTTCGAGAGCGTATTGGGGTCCACATCGTAGACCTCGATCAGCGCATAGCCGTTGTAATTCGTGTTTAGCCCGCCGCCACCCGGTTCCAGCACCGCGGTATAAGCTCCTGGGTCCAGACTCATGATGATCGCCGATTCCAGCGGGTCCGTCGGCGCCAGGCCAGTCGCCACCAGCGCGGCGTAAGTCTCATCGCTGGCGAAGCCCCAGTCATTGTTATAGTTCACCTGGTAACCATCGGGGCCGTTCAGCCGAAAAGCCGGATCCTTCGCAATCGGACTCAAACCATAAGCCGCCAGACTCGGCCCCAACACCCGCACTACCACCGTCTTCGGCACTGAACCCTGGATGATAAACCCGCCGATCATCGTTAGTTCGTCGACCCCGTTGTAGGCCCGGGTCGAGATATTCTTCAATCGGTTACCATCGATCGCGAAACTGTAAGTCTGCGAAGCCTGCGCCGTCCCGCGCGTTCCGGTGACCGAGGCGGTGAATTCCCCGCTTGCCTCCGGCGTGCCCGAGATAAGCCCTGTCTCACTGACCGAGAGACCCGGCGGCAGACCCGTCGAGCTATAACTTGTCGCATCGAAGGTCGTCCCGATCTGGTAAGCAAACTCACTTCCCCGCACTCCCAGGAGCAACGGCCCCGGCGCCAGTTGCGGTGAGACATCGTAGACTTGGCTGCGAACCTCGGTGACAAATAAGTAGCGCCCGGTGCGATCCAGCGCCAGCGGCGTAATGTAGGACGAAATGCCGTTATTCACCTGGATGAAATGCAGCAAGCTCAGCCGCGCCCGGCTGTAGATGCGCACCGATTGCCCATCCTCCGTTACTCGAGTGTCCCTGGAAAAGGACGGAGTCGTCCAGGCTAAATATAATCTGGGACGGTTCCTGCGTGTCTCCCACGCCCGGCAGCTGGCTCACCAGGCTCAGGTCCGCCGCCGCGAGTAGGACACCCGTGCCATAAGTATAGTCCGGCGAAGCCAGGGGATGTGAGTAGGCGAGCAGTTCGCCATCGTGACTCAGGGCAAACCCGTAGCCATCGTAAGAGGAGAAGTCGATCAACGTAAGCAGGTGTGAAACGCTCGCGCCCGAGACATCGAAACTCGCCACCCGGCCGCTCTGCCCGGTCTGCCCCGAGTAGAGAGTTTTGCGATCCGGGCTGATCTCCAGCTCCGGAGAGGTACCCGCCCCAAAGAGAGATGCCTCCACCTCCCCCGTTTCGGCATTCACCTGCAGCAATTCGCCACTGGGATTCGCGATGTAAAGCCGGCCATTCAATCCCGCCTCGATATCGCTCGGCGTGTGGACCAAGGCCATCGTGCGCACCCGCTCGAGCGTCTCCAAGTCGATTACCGAGATCTCCAGGCTATCCGTGCTCACCACGTAGAGCGTCGTGCCATCGGGCGACATCGATAAGCCCTTTGGCACGCGGCCGACCGTGATCGTCTTTTCCACCGTCAACGTATCGGTGTTAATCACGTGCAGCCCCGATTCATAATCGAGCGCGTACATCCGCGGCCGCACCGGGTCCGCGAGGTAATGTCCAAACCGCGTCGTGAACGAGGTAACTGGAGGAGTGACAGGTGGAACGGCCCCGTGCACTTCCATCGCCAGGCACGAGATTGCGACCAGCACCGCCAGTCCCAGTCCCGTTAGGCGAGACCTCCGCCTTGATGAAGGAGCCATCCGGAACCACTTGGGGAAACCGAGAAACATAACCGACCCCTTTTTATCACACCCGCCCCCGAAGACAAGCCCAGATGCAA
>CAVUGD010000040.1:0-231160 GCA_963740715.1 uncultured Verrucomicrobiae bacterium
CAAGCGATGGCGTGGCGGCGGCAGACGCCGGAGAGCAGTTCCCAAAGCGCGGCCAGAATCCGGTCGGCGGCTTCGGTCACGGCGACGGAATTTCCCGGGTGCAGATGGGTTTCCAGCAGCGCACGCTCAGCGGCAGCGTGTTCGCGGTCGGCTTCGATGTGGACGGTGAAGTAGCGGTAGCTTTCCGGGTCGTTGAATTGGTAGTGCTTCACCAGTCCGTCGATTTTCGATTCCGAAACGGCCGGGATCTGGCTTTCGTAGGCGTAGAGCGCGGCCAGGCCCTCGGCGATGTCGCCTTCGCGGCAGACTTCGCGGAAGGTCGCGATCAGTTCCGCGGTTTCCGGCCAGGGCTTGGTCGCATCGAGGTCGTTAGGCGAAACGCCCAGCGCGGCGGCGAAATTTTTCCAGAGCTGCGGGTGATTCGGTTCGCCCGCTTCTTCGTCGATCAGGTTGGCCAGGATCTGGCGGCGGGTGGACTGGTCTTCGCAACGCGCGTGCACCGCGGAGAGATAGGTCGGGAAGGCGGCGACATGCTGGTAATACTGTCCGGCGTAATCCGCCAGCGTTTCCCGGCTCAGTTCACCGCGCGTCCAGGCGAGATAGAAGGGATGCGTCAGAAGATGACGGGCGGCGATTTGTTCGTCGAGGCAATCAAGATAGGCGTTCATAGGCTTGCAGAGTTTTTAGGCGATCCGGAGGCGCTTGGCAAAGATCATTCGGGTCCGCGCCCAACAAATATTTCCGGGTCAAAAGCAAGTCATCCCAAGTGGTGCGGAGCGGGCCTTTGACCGCGAAACGTCTGGCGGAAGATAAAACCGGCGGGGTGAGGGTGGTTGTCTTGCCAAGGGTCCACAACCGGCGCGAGAAATCGAGGTCCTCGAAGATCGGGATATCGCGAAAGCCGCCCAGCCGTTCGAAGACATCGCGCCTAACGAAAAGCGCCTGGTCGCCGAGATGCCAGCCGAAGAGCCGGTTGCGCAGACCGGCCAGGCGGGAAGTGAGCGCGAGAATGGGCGAAGGCGAGCGGTAACGGCGGGCGAAGCCTCCGCCCACGGCGCCGCGTTCGTCGATGGCCCAACGAACCCGGTCGAGCGCCCCGGCCGGGAGCCAGGTGTCGGCATGGAGAAAAAGCAAAATCCGTCCGCCGGCCTGCGCCGCGCCGCGATTCATCTGCCGCGCGCGATGGCGCTCCGGTGCGGAGATGACCCGGCAATGCGCGGCCTCGGCGATATTCCGGGTTTCGTCTTCGCTTTCTCCATCCACGACGAGGATTTCGCTTTCCTCACGCTCGATGCGCCGGAGACATTCGGGGAGCGCGGCCGCCTCGTTGGCGACCGGGATGACGATCGAAATGTCAGGATGTGGATCTGTCGCCATGGCTTTGGGCCGGCGAAGGCCGTGCTCGCCTAACGACCGAGCGGCGTGGTCACGTCCGTCCCGGCCGGCGGCGTAAATTCAAAGTTGGAAGACTCGATCGGAGCGCGCGATTCGTTGGAATATTTCGTCACGATATGATCGCCGTTTGGCTGCACCATCTCGGTCCGCTCCACCTGGAGGTCGGCGTTCATCTGGATATTAAAGGTCTGTGAGCAGCCGCTTGAGCGACGGATTGCGCGGGGCGAGCCGGAGCTCGTAACCGGCCGCCTCCTTGCTCGCGGTGATGTGATAGCTGTTCTCGACGTTCTCGAGATTGAGCGCGGCGGTGAGGGCGGCGATGCCGGCATCGAGCGGGGAATGTTTGCCTAACGAGTAGTGCTCGGCCGACTTGAATTTTGGATAGTAAATCCAGAGCTGCTTGCCGTCGCTGACCGTGATGCTGGGCGAGGTGCCCTGCACTTCGCGGCGGAATTTATCGGGTTTTTGAAACCAGACTTTGCCCGCGCTGATGATCGGTTTGTTCATCAGGCGAACGATTTTCTCCTCCTGGAAATCGGCCTGCACCTGGGGCGCGCCGGCGCGTTTGGCGCGGATGCGTTCGAGCAGGCCTTTGACGTCGGCGGGCGCGAGCGGCTCGGCCTGGACGGTGGTGAAGGCGATCAGGATGCAGGAGGCGAGGAGTAAGAATTTGGAAATCATGTGCCGGCCAGAAGTTTGCGTGCCTCAATAGACATCGGTTCTGCGAGGGCTGCCGCGGGCAGGGTGAAAAAGATGGTGGCAAACAGGCTCCAGGCCAAACCGATCGCGCAGGCGACGCCGAGCCCGCTCAGGGTCGGATTATTGGCCAGGCCTAACGAACCGAATCCGGCAATCGCGGTCAGGCCGGCGAGCAGGACCGGCTTAAGGACGCCGGCCACGTCGTGCTCGATCTTCGCGCGCGCGTTGCCAGACGAGCAGGACGTAAATGCCGTAGTCGACCCCGATCGCGAGGACGAGACGGAAGGCGAGGACGTTGAGCAGATTGAGCGGGATGTGAGCGAGCTTCATGGTCGCGATCATGCCGCCGATGGCGAGGGCGAGAGTGGCGAGCTGGATCAGCCAGAGGCGCCAATCGCGATAAAGCACGGCGAGGAAAAAGGCGTCGAAGAACGCCATCAGGGTGCTGATCAGGATCAATTGGCGATGCGACCACGGGATGAGGTCGGTCAGGGTAAAGCTCCAGCCGGAAAGCGTCATCGGCACGCCGGCCACGGGCAATTCGCGCATCAGCATGTCCTTTTGGTCGGAAGTTTCGACCGGTTTATTCGTGGTCACGAAGCCGACCGTGAGAAGCGGGTCGGCCGCGAAGTAGCGCTCGACCAGGAACCACCAGCTCGAGGTAGGCGGCAGCGACTTGCGCCAATCGGGGATCGCCTTCGTGCCGCGGGAGACGGCTTCGAGTTCATCGAGCAGCTTGAATCCCGGCGCGAAACTCTCGCGGCTGAAACCTTCGCGCGTGATCGCTTCCTCGAGCGCGCTTCGGGCGGCCGCGAAATCGATCGCGGAGAGGCGCTGCCGATTCTCCTCGATCAGGCGCGGGGAGAGAGCGAGCGCGGCGGGCGTGGAGAAACCCTTGATCGCGCCGGTCTTCTCGAGCGAGCGCCAGCGGGCCTCGATCTTTTGCCAATTGTCGTGCAGCTGCTCCTCGTTAGGCGCACGAACCACGGCCAGGACCGGTTCCCAGCGGGTCGGCATTTTCCCCATGATCTGGGCGAGGGCGTAGCCGGCCGCGCTCGATTTCGGTTCCATCGAGCGGGTGCTGGCGTCGAAGATGAGCGGCAGTTGCGGGAGGAGCGCGAGGGCGAAAAGAATGAGGAGAATCGGGAGCGCGATCCAAAGGATGAGCCCGGGCGTGCGCAGGGTGCGGCGGACGTAAATCCTAACGAGTGCGAGAATCCAGTCGCTCTTCGGCGGGCTGGAATGTTCGCGGGTGAACAAAAAGAAAACGCTCGTCATGAAAAACGCGGCCACGAGAATGCCGATCGCGATCAGGACCCCGAGCTGGGTGAAACCGCCGGAGTTGGCGAGGAGAAGAGCCATGAAACCGACCGCGGTCGTGAGCGCGCCGAAGAAAATGGCCAGGCCCAGTTTCGCGACCGCGGCCTCGATCGCGGGAGCGTGCTCGGCGCCTTCGTTTCGCGCCTGCTGGTAACGGCCGAAAATGAGGATCGCGAAATCGACCCCGAGCCCGATCAGAATCGCGCACATCCCGATCGTGACCATGTTGAGCTCGTGGAAAATGAGGAGCCCGGCGGCGAGCGCGACGAGGCAGCAGAGGAGCAGCGAAAAGCCCATTCCGATGAGCGGAAGCCAGCGGCGAAACCCGACGTAGAAGACGCCGCCGACAAGAAAGATCGAGCCGAACAGGGTGACGATAATGTCGTGCCGCATGCTGAGAGAAATCTCCGCGACGTAGGCGGAGCGTCCCGTGACGAGCACCTCGAGCGGCCCGGCGCCTTCCCAGCCCTGGTGCGCGCTGGCGCGGAAGGCGTTCACTTTCTCCATCAGAGCCTGGCTATCGAAGGCGCTGATCGTCGGCTGGTTCGTGACCACGAGAAAAATGCGCATGGTGCGATCGGGCGAAGTGAGCGGCTGATCCTGCTCGAGGGCGGCATTGCCGGAGAATGGTTTCAGCGCCGGCGCGACCACGCCTAACGGATCGAGCTGGAGCTCAAACTCCGGCCGCGGCGAACCGGCTTCGATTTCATGATGGAGACGAGCGAGGCGCGCCTGGAGTTTATCCGGTTGCAGAATGGCCACGGTGTCGGCGAAGGCCTGCGGCTCGAGATTGAGCAGGAGCGGGACGGCGAGGCCCTGGAGATCCGTGATTGCTTCCGGCGACTCCATCGGCGAACCGGCGAGGACGCGCGTGCTCCAGGGCTGCTCGCGCAGGCGCTGCGCGAAGACGGGAGCGAATTCCTCCAGTTTATCGACGTCGTTAGGCTGGCAGGAGAGCGCGAAAGTGAGCTCGCGGGTCTGGGCGAAATCGTTGTTGTAAACCTTCAGGCCCTGGACCGATTCAAATTTCGCCGGGAGGAGGTTGAGCACCTCGGTGTCGAGGGTGAGGCGGGTGACGAGGACGAAAATGCTGAGCCCCGCGACGAGCACGACCGCGAGCCAGACGAGGGCGCGGTGCTGCGTGACGAGACGGGCAATGAACTTCGAGTACGACATCAGCGACCGCGACGGTTAAAAAGCGAAGGTGAAGCGGTCGGAGCCGAGGGTCTGGCGGATGAGCGGTTGGTCTTTGCTCTGGAGAAGCAATTGGCGAAGCGAAACCCAGCCGCGGAGGCGCGCGGGCGCTTCGTTAGGCGGGCCCGACCAGGAGCCGCGGGCGAGGGGACCGCTGACCCGGACAAAGTTTTCGTCCTGGCGGACGGTGAGCAGAACCACCCCGGGACCTTTGCTGAAGGTCAGCTCGAAATCGCCCTGCGTGGAATACCGGACCAGGACGTCGCCGATGAGCGAGGTTTTTGGCCCGTGGTACTGGAGTTGGCCGATTTTCGATTGCCAGTCGGGCTCGGGCGAGGCGAACTGATGGCGCAGCGTCTGGCAGCTCGTCAGGCAGAGGAGAAAGGAGGCGGTCGCGAGGGTAAGAAGAAAGCGATGCATGTTCGTTAGGCGGCGGAACGGAGGGCGGGTTGCGGCGCCGCTTTCGGCGCCACCAGAGTGCGGCGCGGACAGAGCGGCAGGTAGCGTTGCAGCCAAACGATGAAATAGAAGGCCGACATCCGCCAGCGAATGGCGAAACTGCCGCTGATGTTGCCGCCGAGGACGGCATTCACCGCGGGCGGAATCTGGAGGACGTCCTGCGGATAAAGGAAGACCTCGATGAATTCCTTCGAATACCAGGCCTCGACGAAACGCAGGTAGCCCTTCATCGCGCGCCGAAGAAGGCGTTCGTAGCGGGCGAAGAGTCGTGGCGCCTTGCGCGGATGATCGAGCACGACGTCGAGGATGTCGGCCGCTTGTTCGCCGGCGAGAAGAGCGAGAAAGACGCCGCTGCTGAAAACCGGGTCGATGAACCCGGCGGCGTCGCCCGCGAGCATCCAGCGCTCGCCGGTGAGGCGGGTCTGGCGATAGGAAAAATCGGCGCTCGCGTAAACCTGGGTGACGCGGCGGGCGTGGGTCATGCGCCGGGCGAGAAATGGCTGCTCGGCGAGCGCTTCCTCGAGGAATTCTTCGGGCGATTTTTTGCTCTGCTTGTAGAGCGCGGTATCGAGGACGACGCCGAGGCTGGCCCGGTCGTTAGGCAACGGGACATACCAGAACCAGCGATCGGTCGCGCGCAGTTGGCGGGTGAGGGTGCCGTCGCGGCCTTCGTCCGCTTCGACGCCTTCGTAGTGGGCGAAGAGCGAGATCTTTTGCAGGTGCGGATAGGTCTCCTTCAGTTTGAAATGATTCCCGAGGACCGAATGGCGCCCGCTGGCGTCGATCACGTAGCGCGCGCTGATCTTTTCCGTCGCGAGTTGCAGCTCCACGCGATCGTCGAAGAACTCGACTTTTTTCACCGGAGTCTGCTCGCGCACTTCGGCGCCGTTCTCGGCCGCATGGTCGAGCAGGATCTTGTCGAATTCCGCGCGCGGGACCTGGTAGGAAGTTTCCGTCTGGGAGCGGTAGCCGTCCTTGAAATAAAACTTCACTCCCTCCTCGGAACAGGCGCCGGCCATTTCGCCGCCGTATTTCCGGATGAAACCGGCCCGCTCAAATTTCTCGTGCACGCCGAGCCGGGTGAAGGTCTTCATGCTGATCGGCAAGAGCGATTCGCCGATATGGAAGCGCGGGAATTTCTCCCGCTCGCAAACGATCACCCGCCGGCCGGCCCGGGCGAGGAGCGTGGCCGCGGTGCTGCCCGCGGGTCCACCCCCGATAATGGCGACATCGTAAGTTGCTTCCGGCATGCGGCGATCAAGTTAGCAAGCTTGCGCCGGAAGCAAAATGCGAGGGCCGCGGCCCGCTGGCCCTGTTACTGATTGGAGATGGTCGCGATCGAGCCGTCGATCTTGGTCAGGTTGATCGTGAATTTCTCCGGATAAGTCGCGGCCCGATCCTGCAGCATGCTGATGGCGACGGCCTCTCCCAGTTGGACGGAGGAAGTCGTGTCGCTCCGCCAATGAATCCCGGCGATGATGCCGTGGCCGAAGGAGACGTTGTTCGCCAACTTGTTCAGCTCGCCCGTCACGGTGAGCTGGCCCGCGTCGCCGCCGGCGTAGGGGACGAGATTGAGTCCATCCGGAGTCGAGATGACCGGATTCGGGACGACAAAATTTCCGTCGAAGAAAAACTTCAGCACGGTGATACAGGCGCCCGCGACCGCGCCGTGGCCGGTGGGATAGGCCGGATGGGTGGGCGAGCCCTCGGGAAACGACTGGGCGAGGAAATAGTCGCCGTATTTATTGAAGCTGCGCTGCACGGCCTGCGAGTTGAGGACGTTGTCGTTCACGCGCGCGTCGAGCGTGTTGCCGGCGCCGGTCAGGATCTGGCGCACAATCGCGCCGCCGGATTCAGGACGATGCCGGAGGTGAATCCACCATTTTTGATACCAGACACTGTTAAGGGCATGGCGGGCGGCGGTTGCGATCGTGGCCGCGAAGTCCGGACCACCAAAGGTGCCGAAGCCGTTCTGCTTGGTGGCATGAGCGTAGGGGTTGCCCGGGTTGGCCGGCGCGCCCATGCTGCCGAGGACGAGGTAAGCAGTGAAGAAGGATTGAAAGAGCACGTCGACGTGCGTGAACGAGCACATACCGCGGCCGTCGTGGAGATAGCGCGGCTGCGGGTCGAACTGGAGCGGCGCACCGGTATCGATCCCATTCTGCACCTGCTGGAAAGTCGTCGCGTCCGTCATGAAATCAGTCCCCGGCGCGAAAGTCACGAGCTGCTGTGACATCGGCTGCACCCCCATGTAGGTGGGCTGGAGATAGAACTGCGAAAGATACGGCCCGGCCGTGTCGCCGGGATAACTCCCGCGAAAGAGAAGATCCGGCGTGACTCGCCCGAGACTATCCCGCGGCCCGGTGTAAGCCGGCAGATTGGTCAACTCCAAGGCGGCATCGGCAGCCGTCTGGTTCGACGAATAGTCGGTGAAAGCGACGTCGCGCAGGAGCGAGGCCCAGTAGAGTTCGATCAGCTCCGCGCCGTATTCTTCACCCGCGACAGCCGGCGCCGGCGGGACGACGACCTGGTTGATTTGATTGGCCGGGGAAGGAGCGTTGCCAAGCTGGACACCGTCGCTGCCTTCCAGGGCAAAGGCCCGGCCGCCGAGCGGGCCGTTCATCGTCCGCGGACCGCCGGTAATGACGTTTTCGAAGTCCTCAAATTTCCCGCTGTTAATGGCTTTCCGGAAAGACTTGAAGGCCGTCAGATTCACGAGGCCGATGCCGTCCTGGAGGATGCCCTTGGTGTAGGTGCCGGACTTGTCGGGATAAAGCTCCTCATCGCCGTTCGTCGTGTGCGGCGGAACGGGAATTTGCGCCTCCTTGCGCGCGGCCGCGACGCGGATGGAGTAGGCCTGTCGCAGGCGGGCATCGGTCGTGGCCGCGGGTGCGTCCAGGCCATTGCCGTTCGCGGCCTGGGCGGCGGCTTGCGGGATTTTGCCGAGGACCGCGCCCGTGGCGAGAGCAGCGGTGACCTGGCTGAGAAATTTGCGCCGGCTGGGGCCTTTATCGGCCCGTGGCGGTGTGGAAAGAGTTTCGGTGGAGTTGGCCTGACTATTATTGTTAATCATAGTTATCGCTGAGGATGGCGACGGGTCTACAGAAGTTCAGTGGTTTTGGTCAATACTTTTGTCGATGGTTTTGGTAACAAAGCGTTAACCAAAGGCTGTTTGCATCTTTGCCGGAGTACGCCTGGCGTCTGGAAATCGGGCCGACTCCCCGGGGCACGCCTGATCACGAGCCTCGTGCGAACGGAAAAATGACAACTGAATTACAAATTCGACCCGTAAGATTCTCCTTGATTCTGCCGCGCCGGCGATGTTAGACAAACGCTGTTCTGGGGGGAACAAAAGGACCGGGTGTTCCGACTTCGTCGGGGCGCCCGGTCTGATTTTTCGGCCCTGCGCACGGCTCTCGCAGCGTCCACCGCGGAATTGCTCGCTAGGCCATCCCGCATTCCCGGCCTAACGGCGATAAGACCTGGATCCGTTCGCCCTCATTTCCCGCTGGCGTCGTCCCCACGGTGGGGAAGAAAAAGTAGAAGCCCAAAGTCGTCGTTTCCAGTGGAGGCCGCTCGGTCGGCCGCTCTGCCGCTGAAGATGGAATACGAGACTGGACAAGCGGTGGGAGTCGAAGCAATGAAGGCCTGCCTGCCAATATGAAATTAATCGATCGCTTCATCGGCCGTGAGCTGATCGTGAACGTGCTGTTCGCGATCGCGGTCTTGAGCCTTGTCCTGGTGGTCGGCAACATCTTCCGCAAGCTCCTCCCGCTCCTCGTGAATCACGATGTGCCGATCGAGTTCCTCCTCACTTTCATCGCCTACGTCCTGCCGTTTTCGCTCATCTTCACCATTCCGTGGGGCCTGCTTACCGCCATCCTCCTCGTCTTCGGCCGGCTCTCGGCGGATAACGAACTCATCGCCCTCCGCTCCAACGGCGTGAGCGTGACGCGCATCTGCCTGCCGCTCGCCGTTATCGCCGTCGTCAGCACCGCCCTCTGTCTCTGGCTTAACGTCAGTGTCGCGCCCGCGGCCCAGGAAAAATTGCGGAGCAGCATCTTCGATCTCGCAACCCAGAACCCGATCGCGCTTTTCGGCGGCGACCAGGTGATCGATCAATTCCCCGGCCGGAAGATTTACGTCGGCAAGAAAGAGGGCAACAAGCTGGAGAACATCCTCGTTTTCCAGATGGACGAGCATGATCTCGCCGTCCGCGTGACGCACGCCCGGTCCGGGATGCTGGAAACGGATTTGCCGAATAAGCGGCTCCTCCTTCATCTCTACGACGCGCGCTACCAGGAACGCGACGCCAAGGATCCCTACGACCTGCGCAAAATCAAGGACGGGATCAGCCTGGCGGAGGGGACGCTCCCGATCAGCCTGGAGGAACTTTACGATCGGGAAAAAAAGCGCCCGAGCCGTTCCGCGCTATCTCTCTCGCAACTCATGGAGCAGCTCAAATCCGGCGCGCAGCGCGATCAGAGCGCGACCAAGACGGAGATCAACAAGCGCTTCTCGTTTCCGTTCTCCTGCATCGCGTTTGCGCTCATCGGGGTGCCGTTAGGCATCACTACTCACCGGCGCGAGACTTCGGTCGGCTTCGCGACCGGGCTGGTCGTGGCGATCTTCTATTTTCTCTTCATCATCATCGCCGACACGATGCGGGCCAACGCCAAGATTCATCCCGAGTTGCTGGTCTGGTTTCCCAACGTCCTTTTCATCGTCATCGGCGCCTGGCTTTTCCGCCGCCTGAGCCGGCAGTGAGGCGCGGCAGCGCGCCTCCAATCGCCCGCGCCCCTTTCCGTCTAGCCGAGGTCTGCCTTGCGCAAGACGACGACTAATTCCTGCGAATTCTTGATCATCGCCTCGATCTCGATCGGGAGATGAAAGTCGCGCCGCAAATTGAGGACAAATTCGATGAAATCGCGCTGCGTCCAGACATGGAAATGAATGTTCGCCTGACCGGCGAGAAGGTCGCGGGCGCCTCGCGCGGCCTCCGCTTCATCGCGGACTTCTCCGACGTGTTGCATCCAATCCAGATAATGTTCCGCGTCCGACCATTCGGGCGATTCGAAATAGTCACGCTTGAGATGCTCGTATGAAGTGACCGCGCGCCCGGCATCGAAAGTGAAACGTTTGTCCGGCAGCGCGAGGTAAAGAATTCCATTCGGCCGCAGGACGCGAAACATGTTTTCGATCGTCCCGATCGGATTCCGAGTGTGTTCAAGCATGTGATTGGCAATGACGAAGTCGCAGCTCTCGTCCGCCAGTCCGCCGAGCTTTTCCCCATCGTCGACGTGTTGGACTTCAACCAGCGTTTGGTCAGCAAATTCCGGACAGGCCAAACGCAATTTGTCGGTTGGGAGCCGGTCCACATATCGAACTCTGGCTCCGTGATAGATGGGCAAAGGGAGATTTAAGGCTCCGATTTCGATCCCGTTGCCCCGGATATATCGGTAGGCCGCGAACCATCGCACTTTTTTGGCAATGATACGCCACTGCTCGAGCTCCTTCGGCGTCCGCCGTCCGGGCCAGAGCGACCGCAGCCGGCGCCGGCAGGCAAGCGCGAAGTCAAGCAATCGCATCAGCTTTCAAGGATAATTCCGCCTAACGACAGCTCTCCATTATGCGGTCGCGCCTATTTCGTCGCTGATGATGAAAAACTTCTTCAGCGTCGCGCTGCCGAAGTTGGTCGTGAGGGCGACATCCGCCGCGTCGCGCCCGACGGCCATGACGATGCGGCCGATGCGCGGGATGTTGTGGCGGGCATCAAAGGTGTGCCAGCGATCGCCCAGGTAAACCTCGAACCAGCCGCTGAAATCCATCGGCAGGACGACCGGCACGCCGATGTCTCCCATGTAGCCGGTGACATAGCGCGCCGGGATGTTCATGCAGCGGCAGAAAGTGAGCGCGAGATGGCTGAAATCGCGGCAGACGCCCTCCTTCTCGTTGTAAACATCAAAGGCGGATTTCGAGGGATTGGCCTTCTGGTAGTCGAAGTTGATATGGTTGTGGACCCAGGTGCAGATGGCCTGCACCCGCGGCCAGCCCGGCGCGGTCTGCCCGAAGAGTTTCCAGGCGATGTCGGAAAGCTTGTCCACTTCGCAGTACCGGCTCGGCATGAGGAAGACGAGTGTCTCGTCCGGCAGGTTCTCGATGTTGTGCTGGACGGCATCCGGCGATTGCGGGTCGGGTTCTCCGTCGTCTTCGATCACGGTCTCGAGCGCGAGGCGAATGTTGCCGGCGGGGGCGAGGAGACGCGCGCAGCGGTTGCCGAAGAGATCGGTGTAATAGGAAACCGGCACCTCCGGTTCGACCTGGAGCTCTTCCGGTTGGCGGAGATCGTCCTGGCGCGAGGGATGCACGAAAAGCATCAGGACCATCGGGGTGGGCCCGCGCAGCTCAAACTCAATATCGAATCCAATCTTGATCAGCATAGTCGTTAGGCGAGCGGCAGCTAATTTGCCGCCACCGATCAAATTCCCATCTTCTGGCGCGGCCGCATTATTTTTTGTCAGCCGAAGCGCTGAAAACCCTTCCAAAATTCCGGCCAGGATTTTTTGAAGCCGCGGCAGACGAAAATTTCGGGATGATCCCTCGTCTCCTCGTTCAGCACGCCGTAAGGGTTCGTGATCTGTCCCGCCAGCTCAACTTGATCGGCGAAGCGCTCGGCCGAGGCGCGCGAAAAGCCGACCAGAATCACGACCTCGGGCGGCTCTGGGCCGTAACCGCGCCACCAATAGCTGTTGGTCCCGGAAATCACCTCCGGCAATCCGTGGGCGCGGCCGTAGAGATTGATTCCGCCGGCTTCGCCGTAATTGCCGGCCAGAATCGCGGTCTTCGCTTTATCAGTTTCGGGCAGCCGCTGGTAAATGCCGGCAACGGTCGCGGCCAGCTCCGGCCAGCCGATTTGCTCGCTGAAATTATCGTGAATCTTGCTCGTTAGGCGCCAGCCCGCGGAATTGATCGGCGCGAGCGGCATCATGGTGATCGCGCTGAAAGCGGCGCCGGCGCCAAGCGCCCCCCAGGTGGCGCCGCGACCAAAGCGCGCGCCTGTTCTCCCTCGCCGCGCGAGCCATTGCTCCCACACCATCGCGCCCGCGGCGAAGAGCATCGGGTAAGCGGGCGTCATGTAATAGAAGCGCCCTTTCGCGACGAAAAACAGAACGAGCGGGACGAGAAACATCCAGCCCAGCGCGCGAAAGCGCCGCCCACTCGGCGCGATGAAATAAAAGGACAACCCCGCGACCCAGAGCGGGAGGGTAAAAAGATTCGCGCTGACAAAAAGCTGCTGCACAAAAAAACCGCCGGTGCGCCCGATCTCGACGTCGCGCGCGTGGATGTGATTGAGGAAAGCGAGCGAGATGAAATCGTGCCGCATCTGCCAAATGAGATTGGGCAGGAAGATCGCGACTGAGAGCGCCGCGCCCGCCCAAAGCCACGGACTTTTCAAATAGCGCCGCGCCGGCGTCAACACCACACCGGCGACGATGCCCGCAATGAAAAAGATCATGGTGTATTTCGTCATCATCCCGAGGCCGAGGACTGCGCCGATGAGCAGCCACCAGCGCGGATTTTCCGTGCGCAGGAGCCGGATCACGCCATAGGCCGCCAGCACCCACCAGAGATAATCGAGCGCGATGTATTGCAGCATCGTTCCCATGCAGACCGACATCGGCGAAACCGCCGCGGCCAGGGCCGCGATGACCTGGGCCCATTTTCGCCCGCCCAACTCGCGCGCCATCAGGCCGGTGAAAACCATCGCGATGCTTTGCGCGAGCGCGGCAAAGAAGCGCACCCCGACGAGCGAAGGGCCAAACAGGATCAGCGCGAGCCGCGCGATGAAAGGCGTAAACGGCGGATACGAAACATAACCCCAGTCGAGATAACGCGCGTCATCGAGCAAGCCGAGCTCGTCGCGATGGAATCCGTACTGCCAGTTGGTCGCGCAATGCAGGACGAGTCGCGCGACGGCCAACGTCACGAGCAGTCCGAGGGCGCGGACCGGCAGTGGGGACGATGACATGCTCGAACTCATTTCTCGCGATAGGCGCGAGCGGTAAAATAGCGGCCAGTTTAGCTGGAGCGTGAACCCCGTCAATATCACGGTCCGAAGCAGCTTCGGCGGGCAGGGCCACCAAAGCGGTGGTAGTGAAATAGGCGGCATCGAGTCCGAGTGATCATTTCTTGGCCGCGAGGCGTCGCACGTGCGAGATAGCTCGATGAGCGATGACGCCTCGACCCCGGCCCGACCGCCGCGTCGTCCGCGTTACCGGGGAAAAAATCCGCGACGTTTCGAGGAGAAATACAAGGAGCACGATCCGGCGCGTTACGCTGAGACGGTCGCGAAAGTGATCGCCTCGGGCAAGACGCCGGCCGGCAGCCATCGCCCGATCATGGTCGCGGAAGTGCTGGAAGCACTCGCGCCGCAGGCGGGCGAGATCGCGGTCGATTGCACGCTCGGCTATGGTGGGCACGCGCAGGAAATTCTCGCCCGCCTCCAACCGGGCGGCCATTTGCTCGGGCTCGATGCCGATCCGATCGAGCTGCCGCGCACCGAGGAGCGCCTGCGCTCGTTAGGCTTCGGCCCGGAACAGTTCACCGCCTGGCGGAGCAATTTCGCCGGCCTGCCCCAGGCGCTCGCGAAAGCGGATCTTACCGGCGCCGATCTCATCCTGGCCGATCTCGGTGTCTCTTCCATGCAGATCGACGACCCGGCTCGCGGGTTTTCGATGAAGCAGGACGGCCCGCTCGACATGCGCATGAATCCGGCGCGCGGACAATCGGCGACCGCGCTCCTGCAAAAGATCGAGCCGGCGAAACTGGCCCGCCTCTTCCAGGAAAATGCCGACGAGCCGCGCGCCGAACTCCTCGCCGCCGCGCTCGCGGGCAGAGTTTTCCCGGGCACGCTCGCGCTCGCTTCCGCCATCCGCACCGCGCTGCCGCGTTTGCCTAACGAGGAGACGGAAGTCTCAGTCCGGCGTGTCTTCCAGGCCTTGCGCATCGCGGTCAACGAAGAGTTCTCGGCCCTCGAGACTTTCCTGCGCCAGCTCCCGCTGTGTCTGAACCCGGGCGGCCGCGTCGCCATTATCACTTTTCATTCCGGCGAAGATCGGCGGGTAAAAAAGTCGTTCGCCGCGGGAGTGGAATTCTATTCCGAGATCGCGCGCGAAGTCATTCGCCCCAGTCCCGCGGAACGAAACGCGAACCCGCGCTCGACCTCGGCCAAGCTGCGCTGGGCCCGCCGCGCCGCCTAACGTCTGTGGGCGGAGATTGATAAGTTGATCGAGGCTCGGGATTGTTACCCAGAGTCCGGACGCCTGCGGCGCGTTCCACGAAGGAGCAACACCGGGAAACCCACACCAACATCGAAAGGACATTCCATGAAACCACTCAAATATAGTTTGTTAGTCGTCGTTGCCGTTGCGATCGCGTCGGCGGTCATCGGGGCACCCGATAAGGAGGCGTCAGCCGGAGGCCACAAAGTTTATGACCCGGCCAAGATCGAATGGGGCGCGCCGCCGCCCGGATTCTGCGGCCGGTGCGCAACTCGCCGTGCTCGATGGCAATCCCGGGGAAAAGGGAGTTTTCACGGTGCGCTTAAAGGTGCCGGCGGGTTACAAGATCATGCCGCACACCCACCCGACCGCGGAGCTCGTCACCGTCATAACTGGCAGCGCCCACATTGGGATGGGCGCCAAGTTCGACGAGAGCGCAGGCGAGGCTCTGGCGCAGGGCGGTTTCGTTTCCCTGCCGGCGA
This sequence comes from uncultured Verrucomicrobiae bacterium, assembly GCA_963740715.1. GTDB lineage: Bacteria > Verrucomicrobiota > Verrucomicrobiia > Chthoniobacterales > UBA10450 > Palsa-1392. Next base: position 14,831 of record CAVUGD010000040.1, read on the forward strand.
AGATGCAGCACTTCGCCTGGTTCACGGAAGAGACCGTCATCCAGGTGCACGGCGAGGGGCCGTTTGAAATCATCTACGTCAATCCGTCGGACGATCCGCGGAACGCGAAGAAGTAAGCGCGAGCCAACGGAAAAATTGTTTCGGCGCGAGGGAGAAATTCCTCGCGCCGATTTTTTCATTTCTGGCCCCGGGCAGACTTGAGCATCCGTTCACGAACCTCAGACGAATGGAGGGATCTGGTCTAGATTACAATTATGGCAACGAACACAGACACCTCGACGACGGAATCAAATCTCACGCAAGCACGCAAAGCCTCCGGTTACGCCGCCAAGAGCGCGACCACCCCGCTCGCGCCCTTCACTTTCGAGCGTCGCGCGCTGCGTCCGAGTGACGTCCGAATCGATATTCTCTACACCGGAGTTTGTCACTCCGACCTGCACATGGCGCGCAATGAATGGGGCAATACCATCTACCCGATCGTGCCCGGGCACGAGATCGTCGGCCGCGTCACCGCGGTGGGCGAAAACGTGACCAATTTCAAGGAAGGCGATCTCGCCGCCGTCGGCTGCATGGTCGACTCCTGCCAGGATTGCGCCAGCTGCGCCGACGGGCTCGAACAGTATTGCGAGAAGGGATTAACCCTGACCTACAACAGCAAGGAAGAAGACGGAGCGATCACCTACGGCGGCTACTCGGACTCGATCGTGGTCACGGAAAATTTCGTCCTCCACGTCTCGGACAAGCTCGACCTGAAAGCGACTGCGCCGCTGCTCTGTGCCGGGATCACGCTTTATTCGCCCCTGCGCCATTGGAACGCGGGCCCGGGCATGAATGTCGGCATCATCGGCCTCGGCGGTCTCGGGCACATGGGAGTGAAGTTTGCGCATGCGATGGGCGCGAAGGTCACCGTCATCACCACCTCGGTGGGCAAAGAAGAAGACGCGCGCCGGCTCGGAGCGGACACCGTGCTCATCTCGAAGGACGCGACCGCGATGGAAAAAGCGGCGAACTCTTTCGACCTGCTCATGAACACGATCCCGGTCGATCACGATCTCAATCCCTATGTCGCCCTGCTCAAGCGTGACGCGACGATGGTGATCGTGGGCGCGATCGAACCGATCACGCATGACTTCGCCACCGCCCAGATCGTGTTGAAGCGCCGGAGCATCGCCGGCTCCTTGATCGGCGGGATCGAAGAAACGCAGGAGATGCTCGATTACTGCGCGGAGAAGCACATCGTTTCCGATGTGGAAATGATCGAGATGGACCAGATCAACGAGGCCTACGAGCGCATGCTGAAGAGCGATGTGAAGTATCGCTTCGTCATCGACATGGCCTCACTCAAGAAAGGAGCCTAACAATGGCGCGGATAGTTCGTTTTCATGAAACCGGCGGGCCGGAAGTTTTAAAGATCGAAGAAGTGGAAGTGCCGGCGCCGAAAAAGGGCGAGGTGCGGATCGCGGTCAAGGCGCTGGGATTAAACCGCGCCGAATCGATGTTTCGCTCGGGGCAGTACCTCGAGGAACCGAAGTTTCCTGCCCGGTTAGGTTACGAAGCGGCCGGCACCGTCGAGGCGATCGGAGAAGGTGTGGAAGGCTTCGAAGTCGGAGACGCGGTCAGCACGATCCCGGGTTTTATGATGAACGACTACGGTGTTTACGGCGAAGTGGCGCTGGCCCCGGCGAGCGCGGTCGCGAAACATCCGGCTTCGCTTTCTTGGGAAGAAGCCGCCGCGATCTGGATGCAATATGCCACCGCCTACGGCGCGCTGGTCGACCTCGGCAAGTTAAAGAAACGTGACACCGTTTTGATCCCGGCTGCTTCGAGCAGCGTGGGTCTGGCCGCGATTCAGATCACCAATTTAATCGGCGCGAAACCGATCGCGCTCACCCGCACGAGCGAGAAACGCCAGGCGTTGCTCGACGCCGGCGCGGCGCACGTCATCGCCACCGAAGAGCAGGATCTCGTCGCGGAAGTGATGAAACTCACCCGCAAAAAAGGCGCGCGCCTGGTCTTCGATCCGGTGGCCGGACCCACCCTGGCCAAGCTGGCGGCCGCGAGCAAAGAGCACGGCATCATCTTCCAATACGGCGCGCTCAGCACCGAGCCGACGCCGTTGCCCTTGATGGAGGTGCTCGGCAAATCGCTCACGGTGCGCGGCTATTTGCTCTTCGAGATCACGGGCAATCCCAGGCGGCTGGAAAAAGCGAAGCAGTTCATCATCGATGGGCTCGCGTCCGGGAAATTGAAGCCGGTCATCGCGAAGACGTTTTCCGGCCTCGACTCGATCGTCGAAGCGCATCGCTATCTCGAGAGCAACCAGCAGATCGGCAAGATCGTGGTCACGCTCTGAGCCTTGCGCCTAACGAGCGCGCGAGACGCGGACATCCGTTCGGTAGGTTATCCGGACGAGATCAGGTCGGAAACTGGAATGGCTCGACACGCGCGTAAGGCGGACGCCATGGTGGAGAATCCATGAGCACACAGACGGTTGGGATCCTGCTTGGCGGAGTGTTGGCGGCGGTCTTCTTTGGGCTTTCCGGCGCCTTCGTCAAGTCGGCCACCCAGGCCGGCATCGGCACGGGACTATTCCTATTGTGCTCAGGGCTTGGGACAGGTCTGGCGGGTTGTTTTTGTTCCTGATCTTGCCGGACAAACCTTCTCCCTTCGTTCGGTCGCTTTCTCTTCGCTCGTGGGGGTGAGCTGGGCGCTGGGCGCAGGCTTGGTGGCGGTCGCGATCGCGAAATATGGGATGCCCATTTCCAAACTGGTCCCGATCTACAACACGAACACGTTGATCACGGTCCTGATCGGGTTCGTTGTTTTCCTGGAATGGAGGGACGTGAACCCCGCGAAACTTTTGATCGGTGCCGCCCTCGTGCTCGTGGGCACAACTTTGGTCGCTACATCCTGAATGGGCCGCGCTATTTGACCTTATCCCAGAATTGCCGGCGGCCCGGGACATTGGGAAGCACCAGTTGTCCCTCGTGAAGAGTGAAGAGGAGGGTGGCGCGATCATCTTCCCCGAGGTCCAGCTTGATCGTTTTTCCCTCCACCCTCCAGCTGCCGGTCTTCGGCTCGCTCCGGCCGGAGGCGGTCACGACCCAATTTTCCGCCTGGCCGTTTGCGTGCAGAACCAAATGTTCATCGCGCGGACTTTCAAAGACGATGGTCGTTTTCCGCCAATGACCGACCAATGCGCCGGCGCTTTCAGGAAGAGCGGAGTTTGCCTGGAAAGTGATGGGACCCCGATCTGCAGGCGGAGATGAGAAGGCAAAAAGGCCGCAGCTCGTGGCGACCGCTAGCCATTGCAATGGCGCCGAAGCGCGGCTGACTCGCTTGATCATTGGGGAAGCCTTTCGCGGCCCATCTTTTGGAAAAGTTGCGCCAGGGTCAAGACTCTTTTTTGCCGCGCCGGTCTGGCTTCCGGAAAACTGAAACCGAGCTCCCTAACGCGCGCGCGAGACTCGAACTTCCGGCCGGTAAGCGATCCTAACGAGCAGGTCGCCGCGACCGCCGCGCGGTTTCGGCATGCCTTCGCCGGAGACGCGGACGACTTCGCCACGCTTGACCCGTTTCGGAATCGTGAGGCGAATCATTCCGCCGGTCGGTCGCTCGATCATTTCCGGGCCGCCCTGCTCGGCGCGCTGGGCGCTGATCCGGAGATCGGTCCGCAGGTCCGAGCCGCGAACCTTGAAGCGAAACCCGGGCAAAGCTTTTAGCCGGAGCTGAACGAATCCCCGCGCACCGCGCCGCGGCACTCGCAGTCGCGCGCCCGGTGCCGTCATGGCGGGAATTTCCACCCGATACTTTTCCGGCCCGTCAGGATTCGCCGGATCGTTCACTTGCACGTCGATCGAGGTCCCGCGGAGGAAATCGTCGATTCGCAGCCGCACTTCCTGGGTGATGTTTTGCTCAATTTTCGCGCCCCGTCCCGGCGCGGCGGCCTGGCTGGCCTGGTCGAGCGCGCGATCGTATGCGCGTCGCCGCGCCGGATCGCGCAGGATTTCGTAGGCGGCGTTTAACGCCTCGGTCCGCAACCGCGCTTCCTCTGAGTTTGCGTTCAGGTCCGGATGATGACGCTTCGCGAGCAGGCGATAGGCGTCGCGGATTTGCAACGCGCTGCAATCGCGATCCAACCCCAGAACTGCGTAATGATTTTCGGAAGTCGTCGGCAAGCGCACACCTTACCCTTTTGGCGGGCGCGAGTCAGGCTGCGGGAATTTTTTCGATCGTCTGGTAGAGCTTCTGCGCGTCGACCGGTTTCGTGAGGTGATACTGGAATCCCGCGGCGCCACTTTGCGCGACATCGGATTCCATTCCGTAACCGCTCAGGGCCACTCCGACGATCGGCGTCCCGCTGCGGAGTGCTTCCATCACCTCGTAGCCGGTGCCATCCGGGAGACCGAGATCGCTAATCAGGATGTCAAAAGGGGCGGCCTGCCCGGCGAGAATCGCGTCCGCCTTGTTGTGCGCGACTTTCACTTCGTGTCCGCGCTTGCGGAGGAGACGCGCCATCAAGGTGGCGGTCGTGGGATGATCTTCCACCAGCAGGATGCGCCGCCGGTCGCCCTCGACCGGTTGATAGGCGGAAGGTTGACGCGCGGCAACATCGGCTTCCGCGCACGGGATCTCGAAACTAAAACGCGCGCCCTTGCCGCGGCCTTCGCTTTCCGCGCGGAGCCTGCCGCCGTGCATCTCGGCGAGGGCGTTGGAAATGGCGAGCCCCAGTCCGAGCCCGCCGAAGGTGTGATTGAATTCCTCGCCTGCCTGCTCGAAGGCGTTGAAGATTTTCGGAAGCGCTTCCGCCACAATGCCGACGCCGGTGTCCTTCACCTCGACGCGCAGATGATCGGCGGGATCGTTCGTCGTGGAAATCGTGATCTTCCCGCTCGGCGGCGTGAACTTCACCGCGTTGCGAATCAGGTTCCAAAAAATCTGCTGAATGCGCGCCGGGTCGCCATCGATGTATCGCCGCGTGGCCTTGAGCTCGAGTTGAATCGGCGGCTGCGGCGCGGAAGGATCGGCCCGCACGACCGCGACGGCTTCCTCGAGAAGCTCGTGGGCGTCGATGGTCTTGCGTTGCAGCTGCACCTTCCCGTTCGCGATCCGGGTCAGGTCGAGCAGGTCGTCGATCAATTTCGCTTCCAGCTCCACGTTGCGGCGAATCATGGAAATGTCGGCCCGGATTTCCGGCGGGAGGTTCGGGTCGGTCTCCATCGCGCTGGCCGCCATCAGGACGGGATTCAACGGCGTGCGCAGCTCGTGGCTAAGCACGGCGAGGAAACGATCCTTGGCCGCGTTTGCGCGTTGCGCTTCGACGAGACTGCGCCGCAGTTCGCCACGCGTTTTGTCGAGCGAAGCGGCGAGAAGGCGCGCTTCGCTCGCCGCCTGTTTCGCGACCGCGGCCTGCGCCTCGGAGTAGCTGGCGGTGCGTTCGCCATGAAAAGCCGAGGCGATCAGGGGCAGCAGAGTGCCGATGTCGCGCGCCACTTTCTGGTCCACTTCGCCGCCTAACAACACCAGCATCGAGCCATCCTCCGCCATCAGCCCGACGGCGGAGACGCGCGTTGTGTCGTTAGGGAAAGAGAGCTCGGCGCGCCGGAAAGGTTCGCCTTTCACCGCGTGCAGAAATTCCTGCCACTCTTTCCCATGCGGGAGCGTCTGCTGGAATCCCGGCCCCGGGAGGAGCACATCGAGTTCGCGGTCGCAGATGAAAATGAGGAGATCTTCCGCGCCGGCGCGGGCCGCGAGTTGGCGCGCGACGACGGTCCGCGTCGCCGGCGGCGTCAGGCCGGCGACGAGCGCGAGGAGGCCGGTGTAGGAATCGTTAGGCAAATCAGGCAGGCAGGACGCACACCACGGCGGTGCAGTTATGGAAGCCGTTGAACTGGCCTTCGGTGCGGGCGACCTGCCCATAAGTATTGCAGCCGGCGAATTGCGTCGGCCCGAGCACATCCTTCAGCGCGTCGAGTTCCATCCCAAATTCTCGTCCCATCCGGAGGCGGGTCGCGACGCAGTCGAAAAAGAGAGCCACCTGCGGCTTGTGCCCGTGCAGTTGTTCGATCGCCGCGCGGGTCGCATTGGCCGCGGCATCGCGCGCCGCGGCGGAGTCCGTCGTCATGAGGCAGACCGCGGTCCCCGACGGAATCTCCGCGGCACAAAGCACCGAGCCGTCTTCGTTCACGGCCAAGGGGACGCGTAGCTTGTAGCCGCTCCCGGTATCGATCCCGATGATGTTGTGCAGGAAAAACGGCAACGGATCCTGGCGATCAAACTTCTGTTCCGTCTTCCGCGCATGTTCTTCGAAGATTTCGACGATCGGAGTGGCGTTCAGGCTCACGAGCACAGCGCCTTTCGATTCCGTGACCCGCATCGGCGGCGTGGCCGGCGACCAGCCGTGGCGCACACCGACACCAATTGGTTTCGTGGAAATGATCTCGAGCGCAACAGCTGCATCGGTTGCAAACTCTTCGTCGCAGAAGACCTGCGTGCGCTTGAAATTCGCATCGTCTCCGGCGCCGCCGCCGAAGAACTGATGATTGCCGCCCGTGATCCGGGTGAGTTCCTCGATCAGCTCGTCGGCGTGTCCCGCAAGCGCGTCAGTCAGGATGAGGGCGGCGCAGTATTCCTGGGCGCCGGTTTCACCGCAGCGAAATTTGCTGGCCATCGCTTCCGCGACCCCGGTCCGATTCTCGTTGATCCCGCGTCCCATGCCCGCGTTAAAAACGAGCTGCGAGGAGGAGAGCGCGACGGCGCAGACCTTGCCTTCGCCCCGCGTTTCGCTGGTGAATTCACCGGCCGAAGAACAGCCGACGATGAGCTTGGGCGAACAGGAAGCTTTCACCGCCCTAACGAGCTCCGGCCCATCATATTTCGGCGAGACAAAGAGAATCAGCGCATCGGGAGCGGAGGAAAGATTCTTTTGGATTTGCTCTCCCAGCTCACGCCCCGCGGTCGCGCTATCGTCAACGGAAGAATAAACAACGGCTGTCTCGGTTTTGTTCATGCGCCGGGAGAGTCGACGCTCCCCGGGTGTGGGGCAAGCCGGAACGAGAGGCGAGGGGGGTTTAATCGCGCCGCAGCTCCGCGTGGCGGGGACAACTCACGAGATGGTCGTTCACCATCCCGGTCGCCTGCATCAAGGCGTAGCAAATGGTCGAGCCGACGAACTTGAAGCCGCGGCCTAACAAATCGCGGCTCATCGCGTCGGACTCCGCGGTCCGCGCGGGCACCTGCGCCATGCTGCGCCAACGATTCTGTTTCGGTTTCCCGCCGACGAAGCTCCAAAGGTAAGCATCGAAAGTCGTTTCTTTTTGCAGCGCGAGCAGGGCTTTCGCGTTCTGGATGGTGGCGGCGATCTTGAGCCGGTTGCGCACAATGCCGGCGTTGCTTAACAATCAAGCGCGTCAGTCAGGATGAGGGCGGCGCAGTATTCCTGGGCGCCGGTTTCACCGCAGCGAAATTTGCTGGCCATCGCTTCTGCGACCCCAGTCCGATTCTCGTTGATCCCGCGTCCCATGCCCGCGTTAAAAACGAGCTGCGAGGAGGAAAGCGCGACGGCGCAGACCTTGCCTTCGCCCCGTGTTTCGCTGGTGAATTCACCGGCCGAAGAACAGCCGACGATGAGCTTGGGCGAACAGGAAGCTTTCACCGCCCTAACGAGCTCCGGCCCATCATATTTGGGCGAGACAAAGAGAATCAGCGCATCGGGAGCGGAGGAAAGATTCTTTTGGATTTGCTCTCCCAGCTCACGCCCCGCGGTCGCGCTATCGTCAGCGGAAGAATAAACAACGGCTGTCTCGGTTTTGTTCATGCGCCGGGAGAGTCGACGCTCCCCGGGTGTGGGGCAAGCCGGAACGAGAGGCGAGGGGGGTTTAGTCGCGCCGCAGCTCCGCGTGGCGGGGACAACTGACGAGATGGTCGTTCACCATCCCGGTCGCCTGCATCAAGGCATAGCAGATGGTCGAGCCGACGAACTTGAAGCCGCGGCCTAACAGATCGCGGCTCATCGCGTCGGATTCCGCGGTCCGCGCCGGCACCTGCGCGATGTTTCGCCAGCGATTTTGTTTCGGTTTCCCGCCGACGAAACTCCAAAGGTAATCATCGAACGTCGTTTCTTTTTGCAGCGCGAGCAGGGCTTTCGCGTTCTGGATGGTGGCGGCGATCTTGAGCCGGTTGCGCACAATGCCGGCGTTGCCTAACAATCGCTCCACTTCGCGCGGACCGTAGCGCGCAATCTTCTCCGCACGGAAGCCATCGAGCGCCTTTCGATAATTTCCCCGCTTCTTCAGAATCGTAATCCAGCTCAATCCCGCCTGCGCGCCCTCGAGAATGAGGAACTCGAAGAGCACCCGGTCGTCGTGCACCGGCACACCCCATTCCTCATCGTGATAAGTGACGGCCGGTTCGACCGTAGCCCAGGGACAGCGCGGCATGCGGGAAGCATGCCCGCGCGCGCGACGGCGCGGCAAGTGCAATTCAGCGCGCCCTCCACGGGCTACTGCGGAGCGATTGCGCTTCGACGAGCGCGCAGGACGTACTTTTGGATTTTGCCGGTGGCGGTCTTTGGGAGTTCGTGGAGGAAGGTCACGCGGTGCGGTGCTTTGAAATGCGCCAGGTTTGCGCGGGCAAATTCACGCAGCTCGCTCTCGTCTGCCTGCGCGCCTGGCTTGAGCACGACAAACGCGTGCGGCGCTTCGCCCCAGCGTTCGTGCGCCAAGCCCACGATCGCGACTTCGTGCACCGCGGGATGGCGCAGGAGGACGCTTTCGACTTCGACGGAGGAGATGTTTTCGCCGCCGCTGATAATGACGTCTTTCAGGCGATCGCGGATTTCGACATAGCCATCCGGGTGCACGACGGCGGCGTCGCCGGTGTGAAACCAACCATCGCGCAACGCCTGCGCGGTCGCTTCCGGATCGTTGTAGTAGCCGCTCATGATGACATTGCCGCGGGCCACGATCTCGCCCTGGGTTACCCCATCGCGCGGCACTTCCTCATCGTTCTCATCGACGACGCGCAACTCGCCCGAGGTGATCAGCTCGACGCCTTGCCGCGCTTTGATCGCGGCGCGCGCGCCGGCCGAGAGCGACGCGTGCTCCGGTCGCGGTTCGCAGACGGTGATGAACGGAGTCGTTTCCGTCAGTCCGTAAACGTGCGTAATCGTCCAACCCAACTCTTCTTCGAGGCGCTGAATGGTGGAGGCGGCGGGCGGCGCGCCGGCGGTCAGGACGCGAATGCCCTGCGGCGCGAGGCGGCGGAGATCCTGCGGCGCGTTCGCGAGTGAAATCAAAACCGTCGGCGCCGCGCACAGCATGGTGATGTGTTCCTGCGCCATCAATTCGAAGACGGCGCGCGGCTCGACTTTGCGCAGGCAGATGTGCGTTGCACCCGCGGCCGTGACCGTCCAGACAAAGGTCCAGCCGTTGGCGTGAAACATCGGCAGCGTCCAGAGATAGCGATCGGCGCAAGTCATGGGCTGATGAACAAGCGTGCCGATGGAATTCATCCAGGCGTTGCGGTGGGTGATCATGACGCCCTTCGGCCGCGAGGTCGTGCCGCTGGTGTAGTTGATCGTGAGCAGATCGGTCTCGCGAATATCCGGGCGGACAAACGGAGACGCGCTCGCCTTCAACGAGGCCTCGTAGTCGATCCAGCCGGTACCTTTACCCGTTAGGGCGACGAAGTGCTCGACTTTGGGTAGACGGGAGCGAATGCCATCGATCGCTTCGAGATAATCGCGCTCCGCACACACCATCCGCGCGCCGCTGTGATTGAGAAGGTAAACGAAGTCGTCCGCCGTCAGGCGATAGTTCAGGGGCACAAGGACGGCGCCGATTTGCGGCACGGCATAAAAGGACTCGAGCTGGGCATGGGTATTGGACGAGAGATAAGCCACCCGATCGCCCGCGCCGATCCCGAGCTCTTGCAACACCCCCGACCAACGATCGCAACGCCCGAGAAACTCTTCGTAGGTCCAGCGCGACTCTCCCTCGACCACGGCGATGCGATCCGGATACAGTTTGCGCGCGCGCCGGGCAAATTCGAGAGGCGTCAGCGGTGTTTCCATTTATTCGTTCGAGAAGGGCCTCTTCTTGTTTGAGTGAGTTGCGGTTTTCACCGGCGGGAAGGAGAAGTTTCGTCACTGAAGCGATCGGAGGTCAACGCTTTGTTCGACGTTGTCTCGGGGGCGTGACGGGAACCGTACAAGATAAGGGCCGCCAAAGCGCAACGCGCCCCGGCGGCCCTTTCTTAAGTTTTGCTCTTATTTTGCGAGCGGATCGGCCGCGAAGTTGGCATGAGCCAACATCCATTTGTCGCCTTTTTACACATAGACGCGCGTGGATTTTGCGCGGTTGGGTTCCGTTCCTCCATCCTTGTCGACGGACATGCCGACATAGTTGTAACTCAGACTGGCCACATCCCCGTTGTAGACCTGGACTTTGGAGTTTTTTTGCGGGGCATGAAACTGTGCGGCCGCCTCTGCGGCTGGGAGCCCAGCGGGTAACCCGATAAGATTAGGATCGATATCCATGTCGGGAAGCTTAAGCTCGATGGCAAAGCGGCCGGCTGGGGAGTGACTCCGCTGGTCGCTTGAATTCATCAACCGGAATCGAGAAAATGAATTGGGATGCGATCAATGCGATTTCGCAGTTTGTCAGTTCCATCGCCGTCGTCTTGTCGGTGCTCTACCTCGCCAAGGAAGTGCACCGCAGCACCCGCGTCGCGAAAGTAGCCGCCCAGGACGCGGCCGCTTCAGCCGTCCGCGAGGTGACCAAAACCTTTATGGAGAACGCGGAGATGTCGCGCATCTGGGGGACGGGCCTGGAAGACATTCAAACCCTGTCGCGGGAAGACCAGGCTCGTTTCTTCCACGCGGCCCATCAATTCCTCAAGGCGCTCGAGACGATTCATTTTCATCACGTCAACGGCTTGATGGACGAGCAACTCTGGCACGGCTGGCAGGAGTTGCTGCGGCATTACATCGCCGCGCCCGGGATCGCGCGCTATTGGGAGGTTCGGAGCCAGCTATTCTCGGCCCGCTTCCGCGCCTTCGTTAGTCAGCTCGAACCGGTGCGCGACCGCCGCACCGTCGGCACTTTGCTGGAGGAACTATAGCGTGGAACCGACTTTCTTTCCTGACACTGCGAAGGGAGGTATTTCGATTGATGAGCCGGGGATCGGTGAGGCTACGTAATCGACGCAGTTTGAGAAGTTGAAGGAAGGCGAACGGACGCGGGTGAAGTATCGGCTCGGGAAGTATACCGGGACGGTTTGGGCAGCGGAGATCGACGGAAATTAGAGCGCGGAGGTTGTAAAAAAAGCCCCGGCCTCTTGCGAAGCCGGGGCTGGATTTTTTTCAGGACTACCGTCGCGCTACGGGTTTGGCGACTCGGCCGGGGAGGCGGCCGGCGACATCGCTTCCTTGGCGGAATCCATCGCGTTGCTCGCCGCATCCTGGACCTTGTCGACCGCTTTTTCGGCGGCATCTTTGGTCGCGTCGGCGGCATTCATGGTCGCGTCCTTGGCCTGCTCGGCCATCTTGTCGACGGCGGCGGCCGCGGCGGGGGCGGCTTCCTTGGCCGCCTCTTTCGCTTCATCGATTTTCTTCTCGGCGGCAGCTTTGGCTTCGTCGGCCTTCGCTTCCATGGTCTGCTTGGCCTCTTCGGTTTTTTGTTCGATTGATTCTGCGGTCTTGTGGTCGCAAGCGGTCACCGCCAGCGCGGCGGTGGCGACAAGCGCCAGTAATTTGATCTGTTTCATAGCGTGGTTGGTCGTCGGATTAGAGGTTCGATGTTGGTTTGTTGCCGGGTGTAAAAATCACCCGGCTTGAAGGAGCAGGTCATCACTCAAGCGATTGCCTGTCAACGTTTTGTTGAGTTGTATCTCGGCGGCGGAGCAACGCTCCAGCAAAAATTCGTTCGACAAAAAATCGTTGGGCGAAAAGACTCCGCTCAACCCGCTTTAGGATCGGAGGCTCGCTTTCGACGGTGCCTTCACGTGAAAGGAAAAAAATCGACATGAATCAACTGCGATCATTTCTCCGGACGGCGGGCGCGCTGGCGCTTGTTAGCCTTTCCTGTGCTTGCAGTCGCAGCACTTTCCGGCCGGTGGAAAGGGAAGGTCCGCCCGCCTTCGTCCAGCAGCAGTCCGGCGCAGCAAGTTTTTGGCTGATGCTCAAACAGGAGGAGCAACGCATGCGTTACCTCGGCGGTGGCAATCGCATGATCGGCAAATGGGTGACCGAAATTTATTTCCACTTCGATCTCCAGGCGCATGACCCCGCGACGACCGATCGGCTTTGGAAAAAACGTCTCCTGACGGTGAAAAATGACGCCGGCGGTCATACCGCGCAGGCGCGAATCCTCGGGCAGGAAGGCGAGGTGGTGTGGCTCTTCCTGAACGACCAGCCGGTCGCGGTTTCGAGCAAGGATGGGAGCACGCTGGCGACGCGTGGCACGCTCGAGCAGAAGAATCCGGAGCTGCGCGACCTGATTCCAAGCAACCTGGATTTCTATGCTTACGATGGCGGGCTCGTCATCACGGCGGCGGATGCGCGGCGCTTCCGGATTAAGGGCTCCGAGTTCAAGGCCGAGCCCTACACTCCGCCTAACGACGATTATTTCCGGCACGTCGAATTCATGGCGACCCGCTGGAACGGCGGTTATCACACGAAAGATTTTCTCGTCCGGCAGATGATGCGGGATGGGAACTGGCTCGGGTTTTACTCGGAGAAGGAAGCGACCGACGCGGGCAAGGATGAGTTTGGCGATCACCTGGCCAAGCCGGACGTCGTCCACGACGAAGGCTCGAGAGCCCGCCGCACTTTCTGGACGGCGCGCATCGGCAAGACCAGGGAGTTTAGCGAAGGCACGCACGACCGGCTCTTTGATGTGACACGCGTGCCCGGTGCGCCCGAGTATCTGGAAGCGGGGCTGCTCATCCAGCCGGGCACACGGCAGGCGCTTCGCCTGGAGGATCCGGCGGGATTCGTGGTGGTGCATCGGACGAGGCTGGACGAGCAGGGGCGGCTGGCGTTCACCCGGCTGGACGACAAACTGCAGAAGCAGTGGACGGCGACGCTGCCCTTTCACGATCTGCGCAATCGCTATCAAATGCCGGGGCACCTTCTGCTCTACGGCATCGTGCAGGAAACGGAAAAGGGCGTGACCGGTTGGAGCGAGCACCTCGTGGCGCTCGATCTCCGCGACGGCAAGCTGCAGGAATGGGACGTCGCGAAGGAGCGCCGCGCCGATTAGCGCATCCTAAAAATCCCGTCGCCGTTGAGAACGCCGGAGGCGTAAAAGAAATTAGCCCCGGGCGTCAGCCCGGGGTCAGTGGTTTTTGGAGAGAGTAGCCCCGGCCGGGGCGACAGAAATTGCGTTATCCAAGGATCCTGCCGCCCCTCCGGGGCTCAGCTGTTTTTGGGACGCAAAACCCCGGGCTGAAGCCCGGGGCTAATATCTAAGCCGCCTCCGGCGCTGAAGCCCGGGGCTCAATATCTTACACGCCTCCGGCGCTAAAAGCGGCTACGGGAAACTGAAATTGCTCTAGCCTTCGGCGAAATAGAAAATGATCAGCCCGATGAGGAGCAGGACGATGACGAGGAAGGCGATCTTGATCCAGCTCTTCGGATATTTTCCGGCGAGCGCGCCGGTGAAGCCGTTGGCGACGATGCGGTAGGTCGTGCCGCTATATTGATAATTCAAGAGCCAGACCGGGAGGAGGATGTGCTTGAAGGTCTGCCCGCTGTAGTCGGCGTCGACTTGAAGATTGCGATGGGTATCGCCCGGGATTTGCTCGGCGCAGAGCCGGCGCAGTTTCGCATCCATGATCTCACGCGAGTTCTGCGCGGCCGCGACGAGGTCGATCTGGTATTGCTCGACGACCCAGCCGGAGACATAGCCGGCGTCGTAGGGCGCGAGTTCCCTGGTCGGAAAGGGTTCGATTCCGCGCAATAAATTCGCCGGCACGCCGCGCGAAGCGGGCACGAGTTCGTCATCGAAGAAATGCTCGAGCGCGCCGCTGGCCGGTTCCCAGCGGACGTGTTGGACCTGGCGCGTCTGGGTGTTGCCCTTCGAGTCGCGATAAGTCTCGGTCGTGTAGTAATAGTAACCGGCGTCGGCGGTCCAGGTGGCGGCGACCTGCGCGTCGAAAGTCCAGTAGGGGAGATAGAGTCCGTGGATGGTGTCGGTAAAGGCGCGGGTCTTAAATCGGTTAGGCGCGAACCAGCGGCTGCGATACCAGGCGTGGACTTTGTCGCGCACCTGGCCCTGGTCGATTTTGAACGGGAGCACGCTTTCCGGCCGGATCGGCGCCTTGATTTCGTCGTAAGGGACAAGCGCGGGCGAACCGCAGAAATCACAGGTCTGCGCGACCCGTTCCGGTTTGAAAACCGAGATCGCCTGGCAACTCTGGCATTTGACGGAGCGGGTCGCGGTCTGCCAGCCGCGATCACTTTCCGGGATAGCCTTGAGCGCAGTCGCGAGATCGTGTTCCTGGACCGCGCCGATCGCGGCCGTCCCGGGCTGCATCGGTGAAACAGCCCCGCAGAATGGACAGACGAGCGCCTGCTTCGCGGGCGACCATTCCGCCGCGCCGCCGCACGATGGACATTCAAAACGCTGCCGGGCGATGACGTCCGCCATCGCTTAACTTTGCAGGAATTCGTTCAGGGCCGCGCGCGTGATCCGATAACTCGAGCCGATCTTTTTCCCTTTGAGATCGCCGCCCTCGAGACTCTGCATGATGTCGGCTTCGCTCACGCCCAACGCCTCGGCGGCCTGGGCCGGCGAAAGAAGTTCGGGTAGAGCCGACCCCACCGGAGCCGCGGCGCCGGGGGTCGCCGGGCTGCCGGATGGCGCCGTCGATTGCATGGTGTTTTGCTGTTGCATGATCTGCTGCGCCATCGCGAGGCCGACCGCCATCTCGGTCGCGACGCCGCCGGCGCTGCCGCCTTTTTCCATTCCCTGGGCCATCTGGAATTTCACGTAATCGTTCAGGTTCCCGACCGCGGCCATGCTCGAGCGTTTGTCGATCGCCTGCTCGACTTCCGCCGGGACGGAGACGTTCTCGAGGATGAAACTGGCCAGCTCGATGCCGTACTTCGCGCTGATGATTGGATTAATGAGCGGGAGCAGCGCTTCGCCCACTTCCTGGTAACGGGTGGCGACATCGAGCACCGGAATCTTTGCGCTCGCGAGCGCGTCGCTGAAGATGCTGACGATGCGCGACCGCATCGTCTCGGTGAATTCGTCGAGCCGGAAATTGCGATCGCTGCCCGCGACTTCCTTGAGCATGAGCTTCGGATCACTCACCCGGAAATCATAGGTCCCAAAAGCCCGCACCCTGACGATCCCGAAATCCTGGTCGCGCATCATGATCGGGTTCGAGGTGCCCCATTTGTTGCCGGTGAAGAGGCGGGTGGTGACAAAATAAACATCCGCCTTGAAAGGCGACTCGAAGCCGTACTTCCACGATTTGAGCGTGGTCAGGATGGGAATGTTGTCGGTCGTTAGGCTGTGCTTGCCCGGCCCGAAAGTGTCGCCGAATTCGCCCAGGTAAACGAACTGCGCGATCTGCGATTCGCGCACGATCAACTGCGCCCCGCGCTTGATCTCGGCGTCGTTGTCTTCAAATCGAAAAGAGATGGTGTCGCGCGAGTCGTCGGTCCATTCGATGATCTCGATCAACTGTCCGCGGATGAAACTCATGATGCCCATAGTGATTGCTCCTGTTGAGGTTGTGTGCGTGCAAAAAGTAGCGGCTCCGCGGCAAACGCAAGCCATTCTTATCGCGCTTCTCCGGCGCGCCTGATGCAACCGGCGTGCGAATCATCTGCATGCCTTCGTTTCGTCTTTTGTATTTGAGCACGGTTCTTCTCTGCACTGGCTGCGCCGGAATGAAGGTCGCGGATTTCGAGAGCGGTCGTCCGCTGCTCGATCCGACGCAGTATTTCACGGGGCGGACGAGTTCCTCCGGCGTGCTGGAGAATCGCACCGGTGCACCAAAAGAGCGGGTAACGACGCAAACGGTGGGCCGCCGGATCGACGAAGCGTTACTGCTCGAGCAGGAGCTCCAGATTGGCGAAAAAAAGCAGCATCGCTCGTGGCGTATCCGCAAGCTCGACGCGAGTCATTTCGCCGCCACCGCTAACGACATGGTGGGGACGGCGCGGGGTGAGGCTCGCGGCAATGTCTTCCACTGGAGTTTTACGCTCGAGCTGGTCCCGGGAAACGTCCTTTCGCGGGTGCAGATGACCCAGTGGATGTATTTGCAACCGGACGGTCGCACGCTGCTCAATCACTCCACGATCCGGAAGTTTGGCGTGGTCATGGCGCAGGTCACCGAAGTTTTTCAGCGAGAATAAAGGGCGTTGCAGGAAGCAGGCAAACGGTGCGCTATGATGGGTTTGGCATGACCAAAAAACTTCTCGGAAACTCGGATCTCGATCTCACTCCGATCGGTCTCGGCGCCTGGGCGATCGGCGGTGGCGACTGGCAATTTGGCTGGGGCGAGCAGCGCGACGGGGATTCGATCGCGGCGATTCATCGCGCGCTGGAACTTGGGATCAACTGGATCGACACCGCTCCCATCTACGGGCTCGGGCATTCCGAAGAAGTGGTGGCGCGCGCGCTGAGCGAGTGGCAAGGCGCGCGGCCTCATGTTTTCACGAAGTGCGGGATGGTTTGGGATGAACAGGAGAAGGTCGGCTACTCGCTGCGGGCGGAATCCGTCAGGCGTGAGTGCGAAGCCAGCCTGCGCCGGCTCAAAACCGACGTGATCGACCTGTATCAAATCCACTGGACGGCGGATGACCTGGCCGAAACGATGGAAGGCTGGGAGACAATGGTGGCGTTGCAAGCGGAGGGCAAAGTGCGCTGGATCGGCGTCTCAAATGCGAGCGTGGAGGAAATGGAAAAGCTGCACTCGATCGCGCCCATCACTTCGCTGCAGCCGCATTACTCACTTATGCGACCGCAAGTCCAAACTTCGCAACTGCCCTGGTGCCAGGAGCATGGGGTAGGAACGATTGCCTACTCGCCGATGGGCTCGGGGATGTTGACGGGCACGATGACACGCGACCGTCTCGCTGCGCTGCCCGAGAACGACTGGAGACGAAAGGACGACCGGTTCAAGGAACCGCGGCTGAGCGCCAACCTGGAGCTGGTGGAGCGGTTGCGCGCGGTCGGAGCGCGACACGGCCGCGCCCCGGGCGAAGTCGCGATCGCCTGGACGCTGCATCATCCAGCGGTGACCGCCACCATCGTCGGCGCGCGCAACGGCGGGCAGGTCGACGGCTTCATCGGCGCGATGAGTTTTCGCCTAACGAGTAAGGAAGTGTCGGAGGTCGAGGGAGTTAGCGAGTAACCTTCGAATTTCCGGTCCAACCCTGCCCAGTTCGTTAGGCAAGAGCCGCGCGACTTATCCGAAAAATACTTTTCAAAAAATGGGACCATCGGGGCGAGCGATCCCGTATCTCCAGTGCCGCCACCTGGGCGACAACAACCCAAATATGAAAAGAACAACCCTATCCTTACTCTGTCTCGCCAGCCTGACGTTTTCCGTTTTTGCGGAAGACAACAGCACCCCTGCGGCGAATAACTCCGGGCGAAACGAACGCGATCGTTCCGGTGAAACGAAAACTCCTTTCGATCAATCGAATAGCTCTGCGGATACCGACCTGACGGCCGAGATCCGCCGCGCGGTCATGAAAGACGATTCCCTCAGCATGGCGGCCAAGAATGTGAAAATCATCTTCGCCGACGGTGTCGTCACCCTGCGCGGTCCGGTTAAGACGGCCGCGGAAAAGGCTGCCATTGAGAAACATGCGAAGTCGGTCGGCGGTCACGCCAAGATCGAGAATCAGATCGAAGTGGAAGCAACGAAGTAACTCAACCCAACTAATAGAAAAACACCCAAACATTATGTCTAAAAATCAAGTATTCTGTATCGCGAAAAGTCATTCACAGGCTGAACAAATCGTGGAACGCCTGCAAACTGCCGGTTTCCCAAACAACGAGATCTCCATCCTCCTGCCCGACACTGAAGGCAAGCATGACATCGGTCATGTGAAGGCCACCAAGGCGCCCGAGGGCGCAACGACCGGTGCTACGGCCGGCGGAGTGACCGGGGGCGTTCTCGGTCTGCTCGCAGGCATCGGCGCGCTGGCGATTCCGGGCGTGGGCCCCTTCATCGCGGCGGGTCCGATCATGGCGGCGCTCAGCGGTGCGGCCATCGGCGGCACGGCTGGCGGCGTCGTTGGCGGCCTTATCGGTCTCGGCATTCCGGAGATCGAGGCGAAGCGGTACGAGGAGAAACTCCGGACCGGTAATTACCTGATCGCGGTGCACGCGCACAACGACGAGCAGGAAGATGCGGCGAAGAAAAGTCTTCGAGGACGCAAACGCGGAAGACATCACGACTTCCTCCATGTCGTCGACCCCGAAAGAGGAAACGGTTCGGTCCTAACTCTTTAAGAAACTAAGTGAACGCCCCGTACCGCTTGGTGCGGGGCGTTTTTCTGTACGGGAGGCGCGATCTTGTTGCGACAAGGGTCTGATTCGCATGCCACATCCGATTTCTTGGTGATGAAGAAGTTGTTGTTATTTCTGCTCGCGACGAGTCTTTGCCTTGTCTCCGTTCGCGCGGACGAGAGTGTGAAAGCCGTGCAAACCAAACTGAAAGAGGGCGGTTTCTATTTCGGAAATACGACCGGTGTTTACGACAGCGAAACCGCTGCGGCCGTGACCCGTTTTCAAATTCGTCGGGGGCTTTCGATTTCGGGCCGAGTCGATGCGGCCACCGCCCAGGCGCTTGGGGTGGCGGCTTCGACGACGGCAACAACCGAGTCCTCGGCCGGAATCCGGCACCTGGCGGCGGCTGCGGAACGGCGACATGCAGTTCCTCAAGAAGCTGAATGCGGGCGAGATCGCTCCGCCGAAGGCCGCGGCGCAATCTTCGCCTCCGCCGAAAGCGAAGGTGACGGAAGTCGGGGCTCGCACGAAGACGAGAGAACCAGCGTCGCCGCCGCCTGCGCCCGCGGAAAGTGGCGGCATGTATGGCCGAGAGCGGCTGCGCGATTATGTCGGCGCTTTTGTCCTGGCGGGGCTGGATCCGCAGATCGGTGCGGAGCTGGAATTCTTCGCCGACCGGGTGAATTACTTCGGCGAAGCCAACATGAGCCGGCAGAAAATTCGCGCCGACTTGCTGCGTTACGACCGGAAGTGGCCGCAACGCCGGTTTTGGCTGGCTGGCGAAGTGGAGGTGCAGTCTCAGACCGACGGGGGGTTCCGCGTGACGTTTCCGTTGCGCTACGAACTGCGCAATGGTTCGAAACATTCCTCCGGCAAAGTGCTGAAGACTCTGGTGCTACGGAAAGCGCGGGAAGGCGACCTGGAAATCGTCGGGGTAAACGAGAGAAAGGGCTAGTCGGGGCGAAAGATGCGCGGGGCCGGCTTGGAGTGATCCCGGGAGTGGCCGGTGATTTCTCCCTGGATGGTCCGACGATCGACGCGAGTCAGGCTTTTTATCTGGGCCGGGGTGAGCAGCGGCGTGTGCGGAATGTCGCAAAGGTGGTTCGGCACGACCCAGACGTCCTCATCAGAGGTCATCCATTCATAGTCGTCGAACTGGGTGAGATTTACCGGCCGGGAATAGCGCCGCAAAGTGCGTTCGCCGCGCAGATTGAAGTAAATGTGAAAATAACTCAGGGCCAGCTCGCGCAGAGTGCGGTAAACCGGCTCGCGGTACCTGCAGCCGGTGAAGTTGGACTTGGCGATCGCGCCCCAATGGCCCTGCACTTTAAAGACAGCGATGACGTGGTCGGTGTCGTTGTCCGCTTCCAGGTCGAGCAGCAAAGGCGGGAAGCCCAGCGCGCGGAGCGCCGCGGCGGCGAAGGTGGCGCCTTCCAGACAATGAGCGGTGCGCTCCCGCAGGACGACCCGCGGCGACCATGCGGTGGGCGCGAGATGGTACGGGATGTCATCCAGGAAACGCTGAATGCCGGCGGGGGTCTTCAGGGCGCGCAATCGGCGAAGCTCAGACGGAGACATTGCCGAAAGTTCTAGGCTGAAAGCCGCGAAACGAAAACAGAATGTCGCAGCCGTCGCCCGAAATCGGGCCCGCGTCAGACGACCTTTTCGGAGACTTCGTCGAGTTCGCGCTCGATTTTTTCCACGCTCGGGCGCAGTTGGGTGAGGATCTTGTGTTCCTCCTCGGAGACGCGTTCGATGCGGTGGGTTTGGTCACGCAGTTGGGTGAGGACGGCGTCCTGCCGGGCAGAAATGCGATGCATCCACCAGAAGCAAATCGGCCAGCAGGCGAGTCCGGCGACGTTGACCAAATCGAAAATAAGCCGGCTGCTCATAAGGCTGGCGAGAAGCGGGGTTGGAGCGTGGATGAGCGCAGCATTTCATCATAATTCGAGGCTGCCCCAGCCTTTAGCGGTAATGGCGCGGAAGATTACAGCGCCTATTCGAAGCGGGCGTCCTTGAAATGCCGCTTCCCTTTGAGCGCCTTGGCATATTCGTCTCGACTGAGAATGTTTTCGTCGAGCTGCATTTCGGTGCGACAGAAGCTCTGGAAAAAGGCGACGACTTTTTCGGCCGAACCCATCACCTCCTCGGTCAAATAATTGGCGTCGACGTTAACGCAAACCGCCCCGACCACGCCGTACTCCGGACGAATGATGGAGATGGTGGTGCACTTGAACTTCCGCGACCCGAGGTTGAGCTCGTAGTTCAATTTCTCCTCGTGCGAGAGCTGCCGTTTCTTCAGGTCGATGACGAGGTTGGTCGTGCCGTCGTGGAGGTGACGGCCGGTCACGTTGTTCTCCAGCGCAACGAGTGAGCGCGACGGATTGGAAAGATCGTGGAGGAGAATCTCGATCCCGATATTCGGAAACGATTTGCCGATGGAGATGGACGATGCGGGTGAAATTCTCCAGGTATTCGCGGGTGTCGTCAGCGATTTTCTTGCCGTCGTAGCGGGCATAAGAGGCGGGCGTAAACTTTCTGCTCCGCCGGCTCGAGCTGGGTGCGGACGTTGTTTTGTTCGCCGATGAAGATGAGCTGCCGCGCCGCCATCGGATCGAAGTTGCGCAGGAAATAATGCATCCCGAGCCGGAAATTATTAAGGCTGAACTCGGGGAAATTGTCGCGGTTGATGGTGTAGGGATAGAAGTCGTAATCCTCCAGCTTTTTCCCAAAGCGCTGCCGCTCCTTGTATTTGCCCCAGAGAAATCCCACCGCGAAGAAAATGGCCGAGGCGATGATCGAGGCGATCACGTTGACGGTGATGTCGTTCCCGAATCCGCCGACGCCGATAAGCATGGGAAACGATAAAGGAAAAAGTAGAAGGTAGAAAGTAGAAGACCGAGCGCTAAGGTGGCCCGCAATGAAAGCGATCCGTGTCGAAGAATTTGGGGAACCCGAGGTGATGAAACTGGTCGAGGTGCCGATGTTGGAACCGGGGCCGGGCCAAGTGCTTGTGAGAGTGCATGCGGTGGGAGTGAATCCGGTCGAGACCTATATCCGCGCCGGCACTTACGCGCGGAAACCGGCGTTGCCTTTCACCCCAGGCAATGACGGCGCTGGCGTGGTCGAGAAGGTGGGCGAGGGAGTGCAGGAATTTCGCGCGGGCGATCGGGTTTATCTCGCGGGGTCGAGCAGCGGCACTTACGCCGAATATTGTCTCTCCAGCGTCGCCCAGGTGCAGCGCCTGCCGGAAAAAGCTTCCTTCGCGCAGGGGGCGGCGATGGGCACGCCTTACGCCACGGCTTACCGCGGGCTGCTCCAACGGGGAGGCGCTCAGCCTGGCGAAACCGTGCTGGTCCATGGCGCCAGCGGAGGAGTCGGCACCGCGGCGGTGCAGCTCGCGCTCGCCTACAAAATGCGGGTCTTCGGAACCGCCGGCACGGAGCGCGGACGCGAGATGGTGCGGGAACAGGGGGCGGAGGAAGTGTTCGATCATCACGCGACCGATTATCTGGCGCGGATCAAGGAGGCGACTGGTGGCCGCGGGATTGACGTGATCCTGGAGATGCTCGCGAATGTGAACCTGGGGAATGACCTGACGATTCTCGCGCCGCGGGGTCGCGTCGTGGTGATCGGCAACCGCGGCCGGGTGGAGATCGATGCCCGCGAGACCATGGCGCGCGACGCCGATATACGCGGAATGGTCTTGCCGAACACACCGCCGGAGGACATGGCGAGCCTGCATGCGGCGCTTGTCGCCGGGCTGGAAGACGGGACGCTGCGTCCGGTGGTCGGACAAGAATTGCCGCTGGCGGAGGCGCCCCAGGCGCACCGGGCGGTGCTCGAGCCGGGCGCGTTTGGGAAGATCGTCCTGGTTCCGTAGAACCGGTCTACCCGTCCCCGCAGACCTGCTGTCAGCGGGTTATTTGATCTCGGGTTTGCCCTTGATGTGCAGCTGCGGCTTGCCCGTGTTCGCGTTCACGCTCAGCATTTCCTGCTGGGGGCGTTCACTTCCCCCGGGGCCGACCCCCATGACGGCACCAAACAGGCAGCCCAGCACGACCCCGCTGAAAAAGCCCAGCAACGCGGTCTTTCGCATGCCGAAAGGTGGCGTGGAAGGAGGGGAATGGAAAGGGGAAAGCCGGGGGCGGGTCGGCTGCGTCGTCACGGAGCGATTTCCCAGACCATCCGGGCATGCGATCTGCTCATTATAGGGGGCGTAGATAAACTGAACCACGACCACCGCCATGATCACGACCTATTCAGATTCCGCTCTCACCACTCAATCCTTCGGCCTCAGTGAGCTGAAGACGGCCCTGCTCGAACCCGCCCTATTGGTGGGCGCAGCCATTTTCTGGGTCGCGGCCCTGCCTTTCGTGGCCTTGTCTTTGATGGGGATCAAGATCTGGGACACGCTCAAGGCGCTCGGCTCGGGATCCAGCGTCCGCCCGAATCCGCTGATCTTGCGCACCGGACTGGCCAAAAGTGGCCTGACCGTGCGCAGCTCGGCCCGGACAGCGCGGATCTAAGCGCAGCAACGCGCAAGACGCGATTCGCTTCTGATTTTCAACAAACCAAAACGGCGTGCTCGCAGCCTGACCGACTGCGAACACGCCGCTTGAATTTGGCGCTGGCCTTTCCTGGCCGCTCTCCCGGATCTGCTACTTGGACTTAATGAGGGTCGCGGTCTTTGTCCGGGTGATGGCCGGAGAGCCGCCTACTCCCGTCACGGTGAAGACGTAAGTGCCCTTCCGCGTCGACGACGCAACGTTCAGGGTAAGAGTCGTCGAGGTCGTGGTTGGATTCGGGCTGAAGCTTCCGGTTGTGCCTGAAGGAAGTCCGCTGACCGAGAAGGTGACCGGTGAGTTAAACCCGTTCGTCGGATTGACCGTAACCGTGTAAACAGCCGAGCCGCCGGTGCGAGGTACGGTGACTGACGCAGGACTAATCGAGAGCGAATAGTCAGGAGCGGGGGTCGGTGTGGGAGTGGCCGTTGGCGTTGGGGTCGGAGTCGGTGTGGGAGTTGGAGTTCCCGTCGCGACCTTGAAGCTCCCGATGCGCGTGCGCCAGTTAAACGTTGTCGTGCTGGAGTAATATTCGCTCGTGAACCAGAAGGTGGTGTCATCCACTGGGTCGACCGTGAGTGCACTGTAGTCGCCCCAACGGTTACCCGTACCAGTCTGGCTGCCGGTGCCGTCAAAGAGATGAGCCTCACCTTGCGCGAGGGTGTTGATCGGATCACTCGCGAGCCGGCCCGCATAACGAATCTGCGGATTGATCGACGAACTCGAGGCGCTAAAACCGATCGCAAGGTTCCCCTGGCCATCCATCGCCGCACTACCCATCCAGCGCCAGGTGGTGTCGGGCTGGTAAGTGCTCTCCTGGAAGACGGTTACCGGCCCGGCGGTAACTCCGCGCAATTCGAACCAGCGAATCCCGGCCACGTTATTCGATTTCACGGTGTAATTGCCGACCAACGCTTCGTGATCGCCAAAATTCCGGTAAGCCAGGCGAAACATGAGCCGGTCGCCGATGCCGTCGAGATAGTTCGGCGAAGTGGTGCCTAACTCCGGGACGCAGGCGCGCGTCGTGGGGCAGAGAGAGGTAAAGCCGGCGGCCGTCGGAGTGGCGAAGGTCGTGAAGGTAGAGTTAGACGGCACCGCAAAATCCGCATGGAAATGATAGACCGTGTATTTATTACTACTGGGAAATCCGACGAACGTGTTCGGCGCGCCTGCGGGCGGCAACGTGAAGCCATCGAGGTCGGCAGGCAGAAAGGGCGGAACGGAGCCGCCCAACGGACCGACCGGGCTGACGAAACTGGCCGGGGCGCCGGTCAGCATGGCTGCGCGATCGAACGCGAACGGTTGCGGCCCGAGATAGGCGGTGCCGGCGGCGTTAAACACGTTCATGCTCATGTAGTACCCATCCGGCCAGATCGAAAGGTGCGGGTAGTCGTAGAAGTTTGAGCCGAGGTGAAACCCATAGCGATAATAACTACCGGTCGCATCGCCCGTCGTCGAAACCGCCACACATTCATCGGTGATGGGTACTGGTCGGCGAGGCGAACTGAGTAATGACCCAGCGGTCCGCCAGTTGATCATAAAGAACCACCGGATCACCGGCACCGCCGGTCTGGCAGGCGCCACCAAAGCCGCTCCAGAGTGACGAGATGCTATTCGGTCCGAGAATTGAAGCGCCGGTCGCTTTATCAAAGACCTGGTAACCTTCATTCACCATCTGCACATACTGAGTCTTACCGACCGCGCCGTTCGTATCGGGCGGGGCGCAGCTGCAGCCGACGCCCGGGAAGGGGATGCCGTCGAAGTTCAGGATGGGCGTGGGTATGTTCGGCGCGAGAAAGCGCAGGAGCGAACCCTTGTCGACCACCTGGTCCGGACTATCGACGTGAGAGTTAGGAATCTTCGGATTCTCCGCCGCCTCGCGCTCCTGATGACGATCCGGCCGGTCTTCCGCGGCTAACTCGCGGAGAGGACGAGAGACGTCGTTATGATAAGAGGGAGTGACTTGAAGACGGTTATCATTCAGCGCAAAGGCTGAGCTAACTGTAAACACGCCAACCCCGCATAGGACAAGGTAGCGCGCATGGATAAGTGACTTTGGCTTTGATTTCATGGTAATCGAACGAATCAGCGCTAAAACGTTTTAGCTTGGCGCGGAAATTACCACCCACGCTATCGACGGTCACTAATTATTGTTATGCCATTTACGCCAAAAATCTCCTGTTTGACGAAATTGTAAGGTCTGGAATCGCGGTCAGGCTTTCGGCCTTGCTGGTTCTGCGGCCGTCGCCGTTCCCGCAAGAAGTTCCGGCACGCGAATGCAGGCCGCGGCATGCCCGGGCTGCCACTCGACCAGCGGCGGCATCGCCACCTTGCAGGCCTCGATGCAATAGGGACATCGCGGATGGAAAGAGCAGCCGGCCGGCGGATTCATCGGTGAAGGCGGATCGCCTGAAAGAACGATGCGCCGGCGCTGGCGCTCGCGCGCCGGATCGGGGATTGGCACCGCACTCAGGAGCGCCCGGGTGTAGGGATGCTGCGGTTGCTCCAGAACTTCTTCCGGCGGCCCGAGCTCGACGATTTTCCCCAGATACATCACCGCGATCCGGTCGGCGATGTGCCTAACGACCGAAAGATCGTGCGAAATGAAGATCAAAGTCAGGTTCATCTCCCGCCGGATCTGCGCGAGCAGATTGATGATTTGTGCCTGGATCGAGACGTCGAGCGCCGAGACCGGCTCATCGGCAATGATCAACTTCGGCTCGACCGCGAGCGCGCGCGCGATCGCGATTCGCTGGCGCTGTCCGCCGGAAAATTCGTGCGGATATTTGTTCAACGCGCCGGGCAGGAGACCGACCGTGCGCATGAGTTCGAGCACGCGCGGCCGCAATTCCGCGCGCGCGATCTTGCGGTGACTGCGCAGCGCCTCGGCCAGAGCGTCGAAGACCGTCATGCGCGGATTGAGCGAGGCGTAGGGATCCTGGAAGACCATTTGGAAATCCCGGCGCGCCCGGCGCAGTTCGCGGCCGTGCAGCTGGTTCAGGTTGCGCCCTTCCAGAACGACGCTCCCGGAGGTGGCCGGGATGAGCTGGAGAATCGTCCGGCCGAGGGTGGACTTGCCGCAGCCCGATTCCCCGACCAGGCCTAACGATTCACCCTGCGCGAGGGTGAAGCTGACGCCGTCGACCGCCTTGACCGTCCCGACTTGCCGCCGGAAGAGGACATTTTCCTCGACCGGGAAATGCGTCTTGAGATCACAGACCTCTAAAAATGGCGAAGGCATCCTGTGCCAAGACAATCCGAGACGGCTTCGCCCGCCAGCCTATTTTTTCTCTTTGAAGAGATCGAGATACTGGCCGTAGCCCTCTTCCTGCAATTTCTCCACGGGGATGAAGCGAAGGGCCGCCGAGTTCATGCAATAGCGCAACCCGGTCGGCGCCGGGCCGTCGTCGAAGAGATGGCCGAGGTGCGCGTCGCCGTTCTTGGAACGGACTTCGGTGCGCTCCATGAAGAGGGTGCGATCGGTTTTTTCCACGATGTTCGATTTTTCGATCGGTTTGGTGAAGCTGGGCCAGCCCGTGCCGCTCTCAAATTTATCCGTCGAGGAAAAGAGCGCTTCGCCGCTGATCACATCGACGTAGATGCCGGCCTGGTGGTTGTCCCAATACTGATTGCGAAACGGCGGCTCGGTGCCGTTCTCGCGGGTCACATGATATTGCAGGGGCGTCAGTTTTTTCTGCAGTTCGGTGTCGGACATGGTTTTGGTGTCGGTAGTGGTTTGAGGAGTGTTGCTGGCGCTAGCCGTGGTGGAAGGAGTCGAGGTCGCGCCCTCATTTTTCTGGCCCGCGTGGCCGATGAAAAGCGAAGTCGCGGCGATCAGCGCCAGGATCGCGCCTCCGGTTAAGAGGGCGGAGCGGCGACTGCCATTGCTCATGGTCTGCCGATAAAGGGAGTCAGGTGTTTCGTTCATCGGAAGTGGGAGAATTTACGGCGCCTTTTATTCCCCGGCAACGGCGGCGGGCGCGAGGTCGATTTCGCCCAGTTGCACGCGCAGGCAGGCGGTGGCGTGTCCGGGGGTGACTTCTTTTAGGGCGATCTCCGAAGTGACGCATTTCTCCTCCGCAAACTCGCAGCGCGGCGCGAAAGGGCAGCCGCGAATGGGCTGGCTCACGTCCGGCGGCGCGCCGGGGATGGTGTGCAGTTCCTCGCCTCGCTCGTGCAAGGCGGGAATCGAGCGCTGCAGCGCCTGGTTGTAGGGATGCTTCGGCTGGTAAAAGAGTTCGCGCAGTCGGGCCGCTTTCCAGCACTCGCCCGGCATACATCACCAGCACGCGGTCGCAGAATCCGGAGACCACTCCGATATCGTGGGTCACGAAAATAACCGCAGTGCCGCGCTCCTTTTGCAGCCGCCGGATCAACTCCAGGATCTGCGCCTGCACCGTCACGTCGAGCGCGGTCGTCGGTTCGTCGGCCAGGAGCAGTTCCGGTTTGGTGATCAGCGCCATCGCGATCATGACCCGCTGCCGCATCCCGCCCGAAAATTCATGCGGAAAGGAGCGCATCCGCTTGGCCGCATCCTGGATGCCGACTTCCTGCAGGGCGGCGACCCCGAGATCAAAGGCGTCGTTAGGCGAAGCCCGCTGGTGAATCAGGAGCGGCTCGATCACCTGGTCGCCGATGCGGAGATAGGGATTGAGCGAAGACATCGGGTCCTGGAAAATCATCGAGATCCGGTTCCCGCGGATGGCGCGCAGTTCCTCTTCGCGGCAATGAAGAAGATCGCCGTCGCCGAAACGCGCTTCGCCGCTTTCGATCCGGCCGGGCGGCTGGGGAATAAGCCGGAGGAGCGAATAACAGGCGACGGATTTCCCCGAACCCGACTCGCCCACAATGCCTAACGTCTCGCCCTTGCCGATGGAGAACGACACGCCGTCGACCGCGCGCACGATCCCGGCGCGGGTGTGAAAATAAGTGCGCAGATTTTCGACCCTCAGGATTTCGTTAGGCAAATTCATCAGTCCTTGGCCGCCTGCGGGTCGAGCGCGTCGCGCAAACCGTCGCCGAGGAAATTGAGCGAGAAGAGGGTGAGAGCGAGGGCCAGCCCGGGATAAATCAAAAGCCAGGGAAATTCCTCCATCGTCTCGGCTCCTTCCTTGATCAGGACGCCCCACGAACTCATCGGCGGCTGCACCCCGAGCCCGAGGAAACTGAGGAACGCCTCGAGCAGCATCACGCTCGGAACGGTGAGCGTGGCGTAGACGATGATCGGGCCGAGCGCGTTGGGAATCATGTGGCGAAAAATGATCCGCGCCTTGGAAAGCCCAAGCGCTTCCGCCGCCTCGATGAACTCCATCCGGCGCAGGGAAAGGACCTGCCCTCGGACGATGCGCGCCATGGTCAGCCATTGCACCGCGCCGATGGCGGCGAAGAGCAGGACAAAGCGGCGGCCGAAAAGCACCATCAGGAGAATGACAAAAACCGTGAAAGGCAGCGCGAAGATGACGTCGACGATCCGCATCATGACGGCATCGACCTTGCCCCCGAGAAACCCGGAGACGGTCCCGTAAAGAACGCCGATCGTTAGGGCAACAGCTGTCGCGCAAAGCCCGACCGCGAGCGAGATGCGGCCGCCGTAGAGGAGGCGGGCGAAGAGATCGCGCCCCAGGGTGTCGGTCCCGAGCCAATGCTGCGCGCTGGGCGAGGTGGCGCCGAGTTGCAAATCCTGCGCGAAGTAGGATTGCCCGAGAAGCGAAGGGCCGACGACCGAGGCGACGGTCAAGAGCACGAGGATGATCGCGCCGACGACCGCGAGATGGTTCTTCGCCAGGCGGTGCCAGGCGTCGCGCCAGAGCGAGCTCTGGCGGCTTTCGGCGTCGTTAGGCGGGTTCATTCGAAACGCAGCTTCGGATTCATCCGCACGAGGACGAGATCGACCAGGAGATTAAAAATGATAATGAAGCCGGCATAAAAGAGAACCGTGCCGACGACCATGGTGTAGTCGCGATTGAAAGCGGCGGTGACAAAGTAGCGGCCGAGACCGGGGATTTGAAAAATCGTTTCGACCACGAACGAGCCGGTCAAAAGCCCGGCGACGGTCGGCCCGAGATAACTGACGACCGGAATGAGACCGCCGCGGAGCGAGTGCCTGAGGATGACGCGCGCGGGCGAGGCGCCCTTGGCGCGGGCGGTGCGAATGAAATCCTGCGAGAGAACCTCGAGCATTCCGCCGCGGGTGAGGCGGGCAATGTAGGCGGCGTAGAAGCCGCCTAACGTCAGCGCCGGTAAAATGCGATCGATCCAGTCGTCCCAGCCGGAAACGCGCACCCACTCGAGTTTCAGGGCAAAGACGAGAACGAGGAGCGGCCCAAGAACGAAGATCGGAAGACAGATCCCGACCATGGCGAGCCCGCTCGGGATGTAATCGGTGAGGGTGTTGGGTCGAAGTGAAGCCACGATCCCGGTCGAAAGCCCTAACGAAAGGGCGACGAGGAGCGACCAGAAACCAAGCTCGGCCGAGACCGGGAAAGCCTGGCCGATCAGTTCGTTGACGGTGCGGTTGGGATATTTAAACGAGGGACCGAGATCGCCCCTAACGACAGTGCCAAGATAGGTCAGGTATTGGATGAAGAGCGGCTTGTTCAGCCCGTAGTGCGCTTCGAGTTGCTTCTGGATTTCCGGCGTCGTGCTCTTCTCCGCGGAAAACGGCCCGCCGGGGGCGAGCTTGAGCATGAAGAAGGTCAGGGTCGCGACGACAAAAAGAACCGGAATTGCCTGGGCAAGGCGAATGGCGATGAACCGAAGCATCCGCCGCTATTCTGGAGCAGGGGAAGGCGCTTTGCCATCCTTTGCTCGGGTGTTTATCGCCGGAAATCCCGATCAGAGCATCTGCTCGATGAAGGCGCGGCTGTCGAAAGGCGCGAGGTCCTCCAGCTTTTCGCCGGTGCCGACGAAGCGGGTGGGGATTCCGAGCTCGTGCTGGATCGCGATCACGACGCCGCCTTTGCCGCTGCCGTCGAGCTTGGTCACGATGAGACCGGTGAGATCGACCGCGGCGTGAAATTCTCGCGCCTGGGCGAGCGCGTTGCTGCCGGTGGTGGCGTCGACCACGAGCAATCGCTCGTGCGGCGCATCCGGATCATGTTTCGCGAGCGAGCGTTTAATTTTCTCCAGCTCGGCCATGAGGTTGCTCTTGGTGTGGAGGCGGCCCGCCGTGTCGCAAATGAGGAACTCAATGTCGCGACGGTCGGCGGATTGGTAGGCTTCGTAGCAGAGCGCCGCGGGGTCGGCGTTGTATTGGCCCTTGATCATCTCGACTTTCAAGCGCTCGGCCCAGACCGCGAGCTGCTCGATCGCCGCCGCGCGAAAAGTGTCGGCGGCCGCGAGCAGGACGGTGTGGCGGTTGCGCTGAAAATAGTGCGCGAGCTTGGCCGTCGAGGTCGTCTTGCCGGTCCCGTTGACCCCGACGATAAGGATCGCTTTCGGTTTCGCGGGGAGGGGACGGATCGGGCGCCGGCTGGATCGGCAGGACGCGCAGGATTTCTTCGCGCGCGACTTCCGCCACATCCTGCGCGGTGATGCGTCTGCGTGAGGGCGCGCTCTTGCAGGGCCTCGACGATGCGCAGGCTCATCGGAACGCCGAGATCGCTCCGGATGAGCATCTCTTCGAGTTCGTCCCAATCGACCGGCTTGCCGGCAAACTTCTGGATGATCGATTTAAAAAACTTCATGGCCTAACGAAAGAGGAGCATGGGGCGGGGGACGGGGCGGGAAGCTAGAGCAGACGACCCGCCTGAGAATCGTCCGCAGCCGGCCACGCGGAGACAAAAAAATGCGGCGCCTCCCACGGAGACGCCGCTTTTCGAGATTTGATGGCGTGCGTTACTTCAGCTTGCCGAGAGCGTCTTCGACCATCTGGAGATGCTCTTTCAGGGTCGGGAGCGTGTCCTTGGCGAACTTCTTCACGTCGGAGTCTTCCTTCGAGCCGGTGTCGTTCGCTTCCTTCTCGAAGAGCGCGATGTCCTTCTCGTGATCCTTCTTCAGCATCGTCAGGTATTCTTTATCGAAGTTGTCACTGGCAGTCATTTTGGCCGGTTTGGCTTCGACTTTGGAAAGGTCGAGGTTTTCTTCCTTGGCCATTTCCATCAGCTTGTCGTTCGCTTTGCCGTGATCGGTGATCATGCGGTCGGCGATTTCCTTGGTCGCGTCGTTCTTGGCTTTTTCCTTGGCCATCTTCGCGCTTTCAACTTCGGCCATTCCGCCCTTATAGGCCTTCTTCAGGAACTTCTTGTCGCCCATGCTGAGCTTCGACTCTGTTCCCGCCGTAGCTTCCTTTTCTTCCGCGGCCTTGACGTTGGCCGTAAGGCAGAGACCGGCGGCCGCGATCGCGGCGATGAATGTGAATGAGAGATATTTTTTCATAATAGATGTTCTGAGTTTGGTTGTTTTGTTTGCCGGCCATGCCGGCATCTACCTATCGTCAGGCAGGCGAGTCTTGGACGTGAAGACGGCTCTTTGCGAATGAGATTGTGAACCCGGACTCCGCCAGCGAAAGGGGAGGGAAATGCCTGCTTAACCAACAGGTTATGATGATTCCGGCTAGGCTTCGGCGGACTTGCTATACGAGCTTTCGACCCGGGCGGCGACGTCGCGATACCCGTAGTCGGCTTCGTAGATTTGCTTCATCGCGTGGATGTATTTGTCCGTCTCGCCCATCTGCTCGTAAACCAGTCCCAGGTTGTAGACGATTTCCTTTTTCACCACGTCCATCACCGTCATTTCGCGCGCCGCGTCGTCGAGCTGCTTGACCGCGAGATCGAGCATGCCGAGCTCGCGATAACAGCGGCCAAGCAAGTTCATCGCCTTGAGCCGCGCGTTTGGATTCTGGCGCGCGCGTTGCAGTTCGGGCAGGGCATCGCGGTATTGGCCGGCGTTGGTCAGATGTTCGCCCAGCTCATAGCGCAATTGCAGATCGGTCGGGTTGCGATCGAGCCGCTTGCGCGCGTCTTCGATCAGGATCTCGGCCCGCTGGCGTTTGGCGGTCTCGAGCTCGGTCGTTTTCTCGGCGAAATGCTCCGCGCCGCTCCCGTGTTCGGCGAGGTATTGCTCGTCCTCGCGGATCTGCCGTTCGAGCTTTTTCATTTTCAGGTCGGTCACTTTCCGGACCAACCCCGGATCGCTTCGATCGGTGAGGTCAACCGCATATTGATACCAGGCGATCGCGCCATCGAGATCCTCTTTCTGGTCGTGCAGGACGCCGAGCCGTTTCGCCAGGTCGACATTTTGCGGTTCCGCTTCGTGCCGCGCGTAGGTCTCGTTGATCTGTTGCTCGAGCGATTCGCCGGTCAACTGGATGCGGCTTTGCTGCTCGAGCGAGACGGCGACTTCCTTGTCCTTGATCAGGTCGCGATAACTCTCGGCTTCGTTCCAGCCGCCCTGTTTCATCGAGGCGTGGGCGGCGGCGTCCTTTCCGAGCTTGGAGGCTTCGAGATCGACCGGGTTGATTTCAGTGATGCGATTGTAGATCTCCACGGCCTTGTCGCTTTGGTCGTAGCGCTGATAGAGGCGTCCGAGCTCGTGCAAAACCTTGAGATCGCGCGGATCGTTTTCGAGCAGCGTCTCCATCGCGAAGAGGGCGATCTCCGGGAAATTCGCCGCCACGGCTGCGTCTTTCAGGAGCATATTGGCCTGGAGATTATAGGGCCCCATCTCCAGGACCTTTTCGACCAGCTCGATGGTCTTGGTGGGATCCTTTTTCAACTCGCGCTGCGCCTTCATCACGGCAAGCGGCGCCGTCGAGATGTTGAAAAAGCCTTTTTTTTCCGTCTTCGCCCGGGTCACTTCCGCGCGGCGCAACATCTGGCGGCCGGTGAGAAACTCCGGTTCCTGCTTGAGCAGATTCTGCAGAAGATCGATCGCGTAACCAAAGTTACGGAGCTCAATCGCGGCCACCGCTTTTAGCCAGTAGCCGCGTTGCTGGTCGCTCAGATCCTTCTCGTTCTTTACCGCCATGATTGAATCGTCAGTTATTATAGGCCCAAGGGATGGTCGTCAGGGAAAAAAATGTCTCGGGGGCCGTCTTCCGGCCTAGAGCAAGTCCAACTGTGGCTTTTCCGTGCGGGTCTGGGGCTTGCGGGTTCGCTTCTTCCGCGGCGTCTCGCGTGTCTCGGTGGCGCCGTTGGGCTTTTCCAAATGGGACAAGATATCCTTGGCGCGATTCAAGATTTCCTGAGGCAACCCGGCCAGCCGGGCCACTTGGATTCCGTAGCTTTTGTCGGCCCCGCCGGGGACGATTTTGCGCAGGAAAATAATCTGCTCGTTCCATTCGCGGACCGCGACGTTGAAGTTGCAGACTCCGCTCCGCTCCTCGGCCAGCTTGGTGAGCTCGTGATAATGCGTGGCGAAAAGGGTGCGCGCCTTGATTTTGTCGTGCAGAAACTCGGCTACGCTCCAGGCGATCGAGAGGCCGTCGAAGGTGGAGGTGCCGCGGCCGATTTCGTCGAGAATGATAAGGCTGCGCTCGGTCGCGTTGTTGACGATGTTGGCCGTTTCGTTCATTTCCACCATGAAGGTGGACTGGCCGCGTGAGAGGTCGTCGTTCGCGCCGACGCGGGTGAAGATGCGGTCGACCAGCCCGATCTCGGCCCTGGCCGCGGGGACGAAGCTGCCGATCTGCGCCATCAGAACGATCAACGCCACCTGCCGGATGTAGGTCGATTTGCCGGCCATGTTTGGTCCGGTGATGATGGCGAGGCGAAGTTTTTCTCCGTCGAGATCGGTGTCGTTAGGCACGAACTTTTCTTCGGCCAGGTTTTGATCGAGCACCGGGTGGCGAGCGTCTTTCAGGCAGAGGCGCAACGAGGTGTCGAGCTCGGGCCGGCAGTAATGGAAGAGCCGCGCGGTCTCGGCCAGCGCGCAGACGACGTCGAGGGTAGCAAGCGCGCCGGCGGTCTGCTGGATGGGCGCCAGTTCGCCTAACGTCTCGTCGCGCAGGGTCTGGAAAAGCTGATATTCCAAATGTCGCGCGCGCTCGTCGGCGCCGAGGACCTTCGCTTCCATCTCCTTCAGCTCGGGCGTGATGAAACGCTCGCCGCCGACGGTGGTTTGTTTGCGGGTGTAGTGAGGCGGGACACTGGCGAGATTCGATTTCGTGATCTCGATGAAATAACCGAAGACGGAATTGAAGCGCACCTTGAGCGATTTGATCCCGGTGCTCGCGATCTCCCGCTCCTGGAACTCGGTGATCCAACTTTTGCCGGTGCGCGAACCTTGGCGCAGTTCGTCGAGTTGCGGGTTGAAGCCGTCGCGAAAAATGCCGCCTTCCTTGAGGGCGAGGGGAGGATCATCGAGCAACGCCTCGCTAAGCTTTTTCGCGAGGGCCGGCATCTCGTGCAGTTGCTTCTGCAAACGGTCCGCGAGGAACTCGTGATCGCTGGACTCCGCCGGGCGATTTGCTCCAAAGGCGAGGCGATCGAGGAATTTCTGCAGCTCTCGTTTCAGCTCCGGGATCTGCTCGAGCGAGACCTTCAACGCGACCAGATCGCGGGCATTGCCGGAGGCTTGGCTGAGTCGACCGGAAGCCCGCTCCAGGTCGCGAATTGCCTTGAGAGACTCGCGGAGCGAAGCCAGGAGGTCGGGTTCCTGCAGGAGATCGGCAATGAACTGTTGCCGACAGGTGAGTTCGCCGAGATCGCGGATCGGCTGCAGGATCCAACTGCGCAGTCTCCGGCCACCCATCGGGGTCACGGTGCGATCCAGGGCCGCGAGCAGGCTGGTGTCGCGTGCCCCGCGGGAACTGACGAGCTCGAGATTCGCCTGCGTGGCCGCGTCGAGCAGGACGTGATCGGCGGGGGCATCACAACGCAGCGAGGCCAGGTGATCGATTTTCCGGCGCAGCTGATGTTTTAGATAATGAACAATGCTTCCGGCGGCGGCGATCGCCTGGGGCAGGTTGGAACAGCCGAAGCCGTCGAGCGACTTCACTTTGAAATGCTCGCACAGGGTAAAGCGAGCGTTCTCCGGCAGGAAGGCGTAGTGATCGTAGGGCAGGGCGCGCTCGAACTGGCCAAACTGCTCGCCCTGACGATCGCTGATGAGAAGCTCGGCGGGGGATACCCGGGCGATCGCATCAAGCAGGCCGCGGTGATCAGGAAGTTGCATAAGCCGAAATTCACCCGTGCTGAGATCGGCGTAGGCAAAGCCGTAGATGCCGTCTTCTGAATAGACGGCTCCAAGATAATTCGCGCGTTTCGATTCCAGCAGATCCAGATCGCTGACCGTTCCGGCGCTGATGATCTGCGTGATGTCGCGGGTGACGATCTTCCCTTGCTGCGGTTCGCTCGTTTGATCGCAGATCGCAACCCGCCGGCCGGCGGTGATGAGCTTGGCGATGTAACCCGGCGCGGCATGATATGGCATGCCGCACATCGGGACCTCGTTCCGCTTGGTCAGGGCCAGGTTAAGCAGCCCGGAGGCGACCTTGGCGTCTTCAAAGAAGAGCTCGTAGAAGTCGCCCAGCCGGAAGAGCAGCAGGGTATCAGCCGGCACGCTGGCGCGGAGCCGCTGGTACTGCTGCATCATCGGGGTAAGAGCGTGAGCCATCGGTGAAAAGGATTAGATCGGACGGCAGGAAATGCGAGCGCGGAATCGATCCGGGGAAAGAAAAAGCCCGGCACCTTGTTTCCAAGATGCCGGGCGTAAGTTCTGGCAACGTCCTACTCTCGCACAACCTATAGAAGCACTACCATCGGGGCTGCAGCGTTTCACTTCCGTGTTCGGAATGGGAACGGGTGGGGCCACTGCGCTATGATCACCAGAAAACTGCCCCGGTTATACCGAACCAGATCTCTGGCGACGACATTTCGTCGCTACACTAATTTTTACCTCAAAGAACACCGATTCTCTGAAATCTACATACAGGAAGTTATTTCCAACAGTCTAGGCTTCGTTTTGTTAATTTGTCATTCCCCTCAATTTGCCGCCGCGTCAGGTTTAAAGCCGACGCGACGGGTTAATTGAAAAGTAAATGACCAAGCCGAACGAGTTATTAGTATCACTTAGCTGAATACATTACTGCACTTACACCAGTGACCTATCAACGTGGTGGTCTACCACGACTCTTCAGGGAGAACTCATCTTGGGATAGGCTTGGCGCTTAGATGCTTTCAGCGCTTATCCTTTCCGAACATAGCTACCCGGCACTGCTCTTGACAGAACAACCGGAACACCAGCGGTTCGTCAGACTCGGTCCTCTCGGTACTAAAGTCTGAACCCCTCAATTCTCCTGCGCCCACAGTGGATAAGGACCGAACTGTCTCGCGACGTTCTGAACCCAGCTCGCGTACCACTTTAACCGGCGAACAGCCGGACCCTTGGGACCTTCTCCAGCCCCAGGATGTGATGAGCCGACATCGAGGTGCCAAACCCTGCCGTCGATATGAGCTCTTGGGCAGGATCAGCCTGTTATCCCTAGCGTACCTTTTGTCCGTTGAGCGATGGCAATTCCACATTCAACCACCGGATCACTTGGACCTACTTTCGTACCTGCTCGACGTGTGTGTCTCACAGTTAAGCTGGCTTATATCCATATACTCGTCACCTGATTGCCAACCAGGTTGAGCCAACCTTCGTACTCCTCCGTTACTCTTTGGGAGGATACCGCCCCAGTAAAACTAGCCGGCTGCCAGTGTCCCTCTGCCAGATAATGGCAAGAGGTTAGTTGTTCCAATCCCGAAGGGTGGTGTTTCATTGGCGACTCAGGAACCCCCGAAAGGGCTCCATCAAAGTCTTCCACTTACGCTAAGCATCAAAATCGAAACAACAGTAACAGCGTGTAGTAAAGGTGCATAGGGTCTTTCCGTCCTACTGCGGGTAGGCGGCATCTTCACCGCCACTACAACTTCGCTGAGCTCCTCGTTGAGACAGCGGTCAACTCGTTACACGATTCGTGCAGGTCGGAACTTACCCGACAAGGAATTTCGCTACCTTAGGACCGTTATAGTTACGGCCGACATTCACGGGGACTTGGGCTCGTAGCTTCGTCTTGCGACTAACCACTTACCGTAATCTTTCCGCATTGGTCACGTGTCACACCCTATACGTCGTCTTAACGACTTGGCAGAGTGCTGTGTTTTTGTTAAACAGTCGGTTGACCCATTTCACTGCGACCTCCATTGCTGGAGGCACCCCTTCTTCCGAAGTTACGGGGCTAGATTGCCGAGTTCCTTAACGAGGTTTCACTCACGCGCCTGGGTATACTCTACCCACCCACCTGTGTCGGATTACGGTACGGGCAACCGTGGGAACATTGAACTGCTTTTCTTGGCACAAACGTCAACAGATCCACCTTGGCCAGAGGCCTCAGCGTCCCCTTGCGGGACCGTCACTTTCAATCGACGGACTGTCTCTATTCATGCGTACAATTCAACTTAACCACAGTCGGTGCAGGAATATTGAACCTGCTGTCCATCGCTTACGCCCTTCGGCCTCAGCTTAGGTCCCGACTAACCCTGGGAGGACGAACCTTCCCCAGGAAACCTTGGGTTTACGGCGGACAGGAATCTAACCTGTCTTGTCGCTACTCATGTCTGCATTCTCACTTCTAGAAACTCCACAGTTGCTTCCGCTCCTGCTTCAATGTCGCTAGAACGCTCCCCTACCAATCCGGCATGGTCGAAACCAACCGTCTTCCAGAGCTTCGGTATACCGCTTATCGCCAATCATTATCGGCGCGAGATCGCTCGATGAGTCAGCTATTACGCACTGTTTAAATGATGGCTGCCTCTAAGCCAACATCCTCACTGTCTAAGCAACCTCACATCCTTTCCACTGAACGGTATTTGGGCACCTTAGCTGCTGGTCTGGCATGTTTGCCTCTCGCGCGTGAAGCTTATCCCTCACGCACTGACTCCCGTGTTACACCCTGCGGCATTCGGAGTTTGATTGAATTCGATACCCTGGTATGGGCTCTAGTTCATCCAGTGCTCTACCTCCGCAGGTCAGCACACGAGGCTAGCCCTCAAGCTATTTCGGGGAGAACCAGCTATCACCGGGTTTGATTAGTCTTTCGCTCCTACCCACAAGTCATCCCAGAAGTTTTCAACCTTCACGGGTTCGGTCCTTCAGTTGCGGTTAAGCAACCTTCAACCTGCTCATGGGTAGATCACCTCGGCTTCGGGTCTAGTGCCAGCGACTATGGTCGCCCATTTCGGACTCGCTTTCGCTTCGCCTCCGGCGCAGAACGCCTTAGGCTCGCCACTGACACTAACTCGCAGACTCATTAAGCAAAAGGCACGCCATCACCGGATTGCTCCGGCTTTGACACCTTGTAAGCACATAATTTCAGGTACTATTTCACTCCGCTCACAGCGGTTCTTTTCACCTTTCCCTCGCGGTACTTGTTCACTATCGGTCGCCAATTAGTATTTAGACTTACGCCGTGGTCGGCGTGGATTCATACGAAGTTTCACGTGCATCGTATTACTCAGGAAATCCCTAGGCGTGCGCGGATTTTCGATTACGGGCCTGTCACCCTCTTTGGAGCGATTTTCCATTCGCTTCATCTAATCGTTGCACTACCACATCGGGCTCCTACAACCCCACCAGCAAGCTGGTGGTTTGGTCTCTTCCGCTTTCGCTCGCCACTACTTACGGAATCGCTTTCGCTTTCTTTTCCTCCGGTTACTGAGATGTTTCACTTCACCGGGTATCGCGATGTTCCTGCTATGTATTCACAGGAACTCGATCAAATATTAATTCGATCAGGTTATCCCATTCGGAAATCCCCGGGTCAAAGCGTGTTTACCGCTCTCCGAGGCTTATCGCAGTTAGCCACGTCCTTCATCGCCTATTGGCACCAAGGCATCCATTATGTGCTCTTTGTAGCTTGATCAATCTGTTCCGATCCCTCGCGGGACCAGAGATCTTTGATAACTGAAACTCTCCGCTCCGATCCGAAGACCAGAGCTTCATTAAGATTCAGACTCAGCTCTAAAAAGTTGTATTTACTACCCTGTATGTAGATTTCAAAGAACCAGCGGTTCTGCGCAACTTCCGGGCGACAAAAAACTCAACTCCGGCGCCGACGATAATTTTCGTTTCCGATCATCATGCCGGGACAAAATTGAGTTCAATTTGCAGTCCCAAAATTTGCGAGAACCAAGCTTCGTCGGTCTCTCGACTGGTGAAGCCCCGCGTCATGCGGGATGGCGAAAATATCCCACTCCCGCGGCTCGTCAACTCGCGAACCGCAACTTTTTTTGGAAAATTTGCGATTTTGAATCTCCGGACCTGCCGGAAGCGCCCTCCTTAGGTCAATGAGGGCACTTTGAGCCGCAGCGCCTTGGGCGATCGTTTTAACCATAGCGCCGGAGGCGACTTCATCTAGTTTGGGCGGAATGAATCGCTTGGACGAACCGCCGCGCCCGATGAATTGCGGCCACTGAATTTCGAACTCGGAATCGCGCCCTCATGCCAGCGGCTCGGTCCTGGTTTCATTCGGAAACACCCGCGTCCTTTGCGGGGTCATGATCGAGGAGTCGGTCCCGCGCTGGATGAAGGATCAGAAGGTCAGCGGGGGCTGGCTGACGGCGGAGTATTCCATGCTTCCGTATTCCACCCTGACCCGGAAACCGCGCGACATCGCGAAGGGCCGGCTCGACGGGCGAAGCAGCGAAATTCAACGCCTGATCGGCCGCTCGATGCGCGCGGTGGTCGATCTGGAAAAGCTGGGGCCGCGCACGATCTGGGTCGATTGCGACGTGCTGCAAGCCGACGGCGGGACCCGCACGGCGGCGATCACAGGGGCGAGCCTGGCGGTTTCGGTCGCCTGCCGGCGCTTGGTGGAAGAAAAGAAGATCGCCGAGTTGCCGATCAAGAAGCTCGTCGGCCGCGGTCAGCGTGGGCGTGATCGAAGGAGTGCCGCTGCTCGATTTGAACTACGAGGAAGACAAGGCAGTGACGGTGGACCTCAACCTTGTCGCAACCGAAGACGGCGCCCTGGTCGAAGTGCAGGGCGCGGGTGAGGAGGCGACTTTTTCGCATGAGGAGCTGCTCGAAATGTTGTCGTTAGGCAGAAAAGGAATCGCCGACCTGATCGCGGCGCAACGGGCCGTGCTCGCGAGCACAGCCGCCGCGGACCGGCTAAAATGTTTGCCGGAGCACGAGGTTTGCTCTAGAGCGAGGCGCGCATGAAGAAAGCATTGATCACCGGCATCACCGGACAGGACGGCAGCTACCTGGCGGACCTGCTGCTCGAAAAAGGCTACGAAGTTCACGGCATCATTCGGCGCGCCAGCACCTTCAACACCGCGCGGATCGATCATCTTTACGCCGATCCGCACATCAACGGCGTGCGGATGTTTCTGCACTACGGCGACCTGAGCGACTCGGTCAACCTGGTGAAATTGATCTACGAGCTGAAGCCGGACGAAATTTACCACCTCGCGGCGCAGAGCCATGTGCGGGTCAGCTTCGACATCCCGGAGTACACCTCCGACGTCACCGGCCTCGGCACGATCCGCATTTTGGAAGCGATTCGCGAAACCGGAATCCGCTCACGTTTTTACCAGGCGTCGAGCAGCGAGATGTTCGGCAAAGTGCAGGAGGTGCCGCAGATCGAGACGACGCCGTTCTGGCCGCGCAGTCCCTACGGCGTGGCGAAGGTTTTCGCCTATTGGGCGACGGTGAACTACCGCGAAAGTTACGGCCTTTGCGCGAGCAACGGCATCCTCTTCAACCACGAGAGTCCGCGTCGGGGCGAGACGTTCGTCACGCGCAAAATCACCCGCGCGGTGGCGGCCATAAAGCACGGCCTGCAGAAGGAACTTTTCCTCGGCAACCTCGACGCCAAACGCGACTGGGGCTACGCCCCGGAATACGTCGAGGGCATGTGGCGCATCCTGCAGCATGATGAGGGCGACGATTTCGTCCTCGCCACGAACGAGACGCACACCATCCGGGAATTTCTCGACATCGCGTTTGGCCGCGTCGATCTCGACTGGAAGGAATACGTCAAGCACGACCCGCGCTACGAGCGCCCGGCCGAGGTCGAACTCCTCATCGGCAACCCGGCGAAAGCGAAAAAGCTGCTCGACTGGGAACCGAAAGTGCGGTTCCGCGAACTGGTCGAGATCATGGTCGATGCCGACATGGAATTGCTGGCCAAGCCGACAGTGCAGAAGCACCTTGGGCAGCTGCCCTGACGAAACGTTAGGCGTTAGGCCCTAACGAATCTGCGTCGGGGCAAAATTGTGCGTCGAGACGAACCGGTCCGTCACC
This sequence comes from uncultured Verrucomicrobiae bacterium, assembly GCA_963740715.1. GTDB lineage: Bacteria > Verrucomicrobiota > Verrucomicrobiia > Chthoniobacterales > UBA10450 > Palsa-1392. The sequence goes on from CAVUGD010000040.1 coordinate 56,106, forward strand.
GGAGTCAGACCCGGGACAAGCGAGGCGAGGGGCTGGTTCGCGATTTGGACCTCCGCGCCCTGGCCCACGATGTCGAAGAGCTCGATCACATCGCGCGACCGCATCCGCACGCAGCCGTAGCTCACCGGCAGGCCGATGTTTCGCTCTTCCGGCGTTCCATGAATGTAGATGTAGCGGGAATAGGCGCGGGAATTTTGCGGCTCGGCACCGCGTAACCAGAGGATGCGAGAGACGATGATGTCGCGGCCAGGCGCATCCGGTGGAACGATCTCTCCCGTCGGTCGCCGATCCTTGAAAGCCTCGCCGCTGGGTGCGCCAGCGCCGATTTTCTTCGCGATCTCGAGCCGGCCGAGCGGCGTCCAGCTCGTGTTTGGCAGGTCGCCGAGCCCGAACTTCGAGGTCGAGACCGGATAGGTGGCAAGCGGGGCGCCATCCCTGAGCAGCGCCATGCGTTGCTCGGGAACGCTGATGATGACCTTATGTCGCCGGTCCACCGTGGCGCAGGACGTGCCTAACGAAACGAGCGCGACGGCTCCGAGAAAGCGAAGAAGGAAACGCAATCGGGTGCTCATGCGTTCAGGCGGAAAAATTCTTCGGCGGTTTTGGTCGTCGCGCCGGCCAGCTCTTCGACGCTGATCCCGCGCGCGGCTGCGATGCTGTCTGCGACGAGGCGGGTGTGCGCCGGTTCACAGCGTTTTCCGCGAAACGGTTCTGGCGCGAGATAAGGGCAATCGGTCTCGACCATGAACTCGCCTAAACCTAACGACGCGGCGACGTCGCGCACCGCGACGCCGTTTTTGAAGGTGACGATGCCGGTGAACGAAACCAGATGTCCCATCGCGATCACGTCCTGGGCCTGTTCTTTCGTCCCGCCGAAACAATGAAAAACGCCGCTCACCTGCCGGCCGTATTCGCGCAGGATCTCAAGCGTGTCGTCCCAAGCGTCGCGCTGGTGAATCACGACGTTTAATTTCAGTTCCACCGCGAGATCGAGTTGCTGCTGAAAGAGGCTGGCCTGTTTGCTCTTGAGCGCGCCATCGTGAATGCCGCTCTCGATCTGGTCATCCGTCTCCGCCTGGAGCGCGTTGGAAATCACCTGCGTCTTGCGCTCCTTCGCGAGGGCCACGCTCGGCAGGTAGTGATAATCGAGCCCGGTCTCGCCAATCGCCGCGACCCGCGGGCTCTTCGCCAGTTCGCGCAGCGGCGTGATGACGTCGTCGTCCACCTCTTCCGCGGCATTGGGATGAACGCCGATCACCGCATAGACGTTTGGATATTTTTCTGCCAGCTCGACTGCGCGCCGGCTGCTGGCGACGGAGGTGCCGATGGTGATGATCCGGGTGACGCCCGCCTCGGTGGCGCGCGCCAGCACGTCATCGAAATCGGGTGCAAAATCCGGGTAATCGAGGTGAGCGTGGGTTTCGATGAGCATAGGCAGACTAAAGCTGCTCCTCGAATTTTCTCATCCGATCAGTTGAATTATTTCCGACAGACGCAGCATTCGAGGTCCACGCCGCAAGGCTGTCGCCCTGCCGTTAACGGTGCCTGACCGCGGTTTTAATTTCGGCCGGAAGGAGGCGGTACACTTGTGCCTGAGGCGCTCTTGACCAGCGAAATGTCGGCGCTGTTAATCGTGGCATCGACATTCAGATCCATGCGGAAATTAGACGTGCTGACCGGAATGCCGGACTGCGATTTGGTCTGGCTGATGTCGGCGGAATTAACAGAGCCGTCGCCGTTGGTGTCGCCGACGAGGACGCCCATGCTGGCGGAGAAGTCTCCGACCGCGCCCATGGAAGTAACCACGTTCAGCAACGTGACACTGATGGACTGCGCGTTGCACACGTTGGTCAGGTCGACCACGTATTGGCTCGGGTCCGTGCCGATGGCGCCTTGCACGACCTGTGCGCAACCGGTGATCGCCACGTTTCCGACACTGACCAAAGGGTCAATGAAAGTGAAAACCAGCTTGTGATCGCCATTGCCACCGCCGCTCCGATCTTCAATCGCAGGTGCGCCGCTCAGGGGCAGATTCAGGTCGAAAATGCCAGCCGACAGGTGCGTCTTGCGCGAGACTACTTTGACCAGAGTGGGTATGGTGAACACTCGCACGCCCGAGTTCGTGCGGAGGGCGAGGCGGCGGCCATCCGGACTGGCGATGAGAGTGCCCGGCCCGAAGATGCTCGACGAGGCGGAGACGTCTTCGCCGATGCTGAGCCGGAATTTTTCAACAAAAGTGTTGGTGTTAAAGGCAACGATCTGGTCGGTGACGCTGTTCACGCCGTAGAAAAGATCTCTCACCCCATCGAACGCCACGCCGCTGTCGAGCCCGGTAAAGCTGTGGACAAAACCGAAATTCGGCGCGGTGTCCAAAGAGGCGGGTTGGTTGTAGAACCGCGTGCCGAGAAGCGAACCGTTGCGATTTACCGCCGCGCTGGCGATGTCGTTAGCCAGATTAGTCAGTGCGGACGGTCCAAAAGTATTTGAAGTGGCGCTGTAGGTGAAAATCGGTCCGCTGGAGATATTCGATTCGAGGAAATAAAGACGCGTCCCGTCCGCACCGTGGTGGATCTGGGTATTCTGTCGCACCGTGCCGCTCGGCCCCGACCCGGGTGCGTCACTCCGAGTGCTGATGGCATTTGTGGTTAGGTCGATCTGCCTCAAAGGCGTCCAGCCAGAGCCACCGAATTGGGTCGTGACCAGGGCGAGCCCGTTCGAACCGATCGCCACATCCCAAGCTCCGGTTTCGCCGAAGGCCCGGGTATAATTAATATTGGTCACCGCGCCGTTGCTCAATCGAAGTTTGTAAAACGTCCCCTGTGAGATGCCGGCGGTGCCCTGCGCAATGAGCAGAAACGAGTTGTCGCGGGCAATATCGATCCCATTCAGCGAACCGCCCAGGTTGAAGGGCGTTTCGATGATGCCGGTCGAGAGGTTGTAGGGATTGACCAAACCAGTGGTGGTGGCGAGGTAAAGGTATTGTCCGGAATAGTCGAACACCATCCCCCGGGTCGTCGTGACCGGAACGAGCACGCTCTGCGCGCGCAAATTTGGCTGCGAAAAAAGGCCGACGCTGAGCAGGCAAAGGAGAGCGAACCGGGGAAACTTTTTCATAAGAGAATGGAAAGATTCTCTCTTGGCAAAAAAGCCCGCGTCTGGCCAGAACTTTTTTGCTTCCGGCCCGAAGAAGGTAAGAGCTAGCTTCCGCCGCCCGTTTTGCGTTCTTACCACTCCAAGACCGAACCGGCCCAGGTCAGACCGCCGCCGAAGACGATCATGAGGACGTAATCGCCCGCCTTGATCCGGCCGCTCCGATTCGCTTCGTCGAGCGCGATCGCGACCGCGGCCGCGGAGGTGTTGCCGTAGCGATCGAGGTTCACGAACACTTTTTCGACCGGGATTTTCAGGCGGTCGGCGATCGCTTCGATGATCCGGACGTTGGCCTGGTGCGGAATGACGCAGGCGATGTCGTCGATCGTTAGGCCGGCTTTTTCGAGCGCTTTTTTGGCGGCGTCGACCATCGCGGTCACGGCCTGCTTGTAGACTTCCTTGCCCGACATTTTGATCGTCTGGAGATGATCGTCGGCGTTTTCCTTCGTGATCGGATGACGGCATCCGCCGCCGGGCATCCAGAGGATATCGGCGAACCTCCCGTCGCTTGCGATGTGGGTGCTGATGAGGCCGTGACTGCCGTTATCGCGGTGGCGGAGAATGGCCGCGCCGGCGCCGTCGCCGAAGAGGACACAGGTGTTGCGCTCGGTCCAATCGGTGATGGTGGTGAGCTTTTCCGCGCCGATCACGAGGACGGTGTCGTAGGTGTGGGAGGTGATGAATTGCTGCCCGATCTCGACCGCGAAAAGAAATCCGGCGCAGGCCGCCGAGATATCGAGGCAGGCCGCTTTATGGGCGCCGATCTTGGTTTGAATGAAGCAGGCGGTCGCCGGGAAAACCATGTCGGGCGTGGCGGTCGCGACCAGGATGAGATCGATCTCTTCGCCCTTGATGCCCGCCTGTTCCATCGCGGCGAGGGCGGCCTTCGCGCCCATGTCGCTGGTGTATTCATCGTCGGCGGCGACGCGGCGTTCCTTGATCCCGGTGCGAGTGGTGATCCACTCGTCGTCCGTCGCGACGATCTTCGAGAGATCGGCGTTGGTGAGGCGACGTTCCGGCACGTAGCTGCCGGTGCCGACGATTGAAACAGTGCGTTGTGGTTTACCTGACCGCGGGCTCGAGCGGGGCGTGCGTTTCATTGTAGCGACTGACTTCCTCGATGATATGTGGATTGACCTCGTGTTCAATCGACTCGGCCGCGACGCGCAGGGCATTCTTGATCGCGAGCGGGGTGCTGGCGCCGTGCGCGATGATGCATATGCCGTTTACGCCGAGGAGCGGCGAGCCGCCGTATTCTTCGTAGTTCACTCTTTTCTTGATCGCCTTGAAGGCTTCCTGCGCGAGAAAGGCCCCCGCCATCCGCAATTTGTTTTTCGTCAGCTCGTGCTTGAGCCATTTAAAGATGGCGTCCCCGACCGATTCGCAGGTTTTGAGAATGACGTTGCCGACGAAGCCGTCGCAGACCACCACTTCGACCGGGTGGGCAAAGAGATCGTGGCCCTCGACGTTGCCGCGGAAGTTGAGCTGACTGCGCTTCAACATTTTGAAGACTTCCTTCGTCAGGTCGGTGCCCTTGACGTCTTCGCCGCCGATCGACATCAGGCCGATCGAGGGATTCTTGTAGCCGAGAACATGGCGCGAATAGACCGAGCCCATGATGCCGTATTGGAGGAGATGCTCGGGCCGCGCGTCGCTGTTCGCGCCGGCGTCGATCAGGACAAAAATGTTCGTCTCGGAAGGAATGATGGCGGCAATCCCGGGGCGATCGATTCCCGGGAGAGTGCGGAGCTTGATCGTGGTCGCGGCCACGGCGGCGCCGGTGTGACCCGCGCTGACGATGGCAGCCGCATCGCCTGATTTCACAAGATCGACCGCGCGACTGACGGACGAATCTTTTTTCCGGCGCACGGACTGGACCGCGCCGTCGCTCATCTCGACGACCTGGGTGGAGTGGACGATCTCGATCCGGCCATCGTTGCACTTGTGCTTCTTCAGCTCGGTCTCGATCTGGGGCGTGTCGCCGACGAGGAAAAGCTTGTCGATCTGGGGATACTCACGCAGGGCGAGGACCGCGCCGCCCACGAGATTTGGTGGCCCGAAATCGCCGCCCATCGCGTCCAGAGCGATTTTCATTGAGCGGTCAATCTGCGGTTTTCAGCGCGCGAATGCAAAACCAAAAATCGGAATGTGGGAGCGGCCGTCAGGGCCGCGAAGAGCGGGGATTAACCGGCGTCGACGGTCAAGACCTGTCGACCCTTGTAGTAGCCGCAGGAAGCGCAGGCGGTATGAGAGGCAACGGTGCTGCCGCATTGCGTGCATTTGTTGAGCTGCGGCGCCCGCCAGCGATGCGATGCCTTGCGCGTGCGCAGGCGCATTTTTGAAACTTTGCGTTTTGGGACTCCCATACGAGCGGTCTAGGAAAGCAGGGATTTTGGAAAAAACAACCGGAACGTGTGGCGAGTTTACAGATCGAGCTTGTCCAGCGCGCTCCAATCCGGTGGCGGCACTTCGAGCACGCCGGGATCATCCGGTTTCTTCAACACTTCCGGCACCGGACAAACCCGGCCGCCTTCCCGATCGCAATGCGGGTAGGGCGGCAAATTCAGCAGGACGTCCTCGCGCATGAATGGCGTCAGGTCGATCGCCTCGGGCCCGCCCAACTCGGTGTGGAGGGCAAACTCCGGGACCTTGATCTCAAACGGGAACGCCTCCAGACAGCGCACGCAGTGGAGCTCAACCGGCTGGGCGAGGGAACCGTTTGCCCAAAGTGCGCCCTCGGAAATTCCCACCTCGAGGTCGTAGCGCAGCGGTCCCGCGCAACGCGCCTCCGCCGGATCGAGCTGCGGCAACGGGCAATCTTCCTCGCCTTCGAGGTGCATCCCGTCGTCCGGGATTTGGCGTAAATGAATTTTCACTGGCCTGGTCTTTCGCCCTTCGGCTTCAACTTCCTCGCAAACCCCGCCACCACGCAAGCCGGGACAAAGCTCCCGACGTCGCCCCCGAGGCGCGCGATTTCCTTCACGATGCGCGAGCTGAGGTAGGTGTACTCTTCTTTCGGCATCAGGAAGATCGTTTCTACGGTCGCTTCCAGTTTGCGATTCATCAGCGCCATTTGGAATTCGAACTCGAAATCCGAGACCGCGCGCAGCCCGCGCACGACGGCGTGAGCGTTTTGCTCGAGGGCGAATTCCACCAGCAAACCGTCGAGCGGCAGAACAGTCACTCGATCGAGCGCTCCGGTCGTCTGGCGAAGGAAATCGAGGCGTTCCTCGAGGGTGAAGAGCGGTTGTTTTTGGTCGTTATGCGCAATTGCCACCACCACTTCGTCGAAGAGTTTCCGCGCCCGCTCGATCACATCGAGGTGACCATTGGTGACGGGGTCGAAGCTGCCCGGATAGATCGCACGTCGCATGGGGCGGAAATTCGCAGAGGAACCGCGAAATTCAACGCGGCATACGTGCGTGCCGGTTGCCTCCGGCGCGCGACGTTGGAGAGTAGCGGCAATCAAATGAACGAAACCCCCTACCAATCAATCGCGGTGGCCGCGGGATTTTCCCCGCGGTTCCACCAGGTGCTGGCGGAAGCGAATCGCGTCCGCGAACGCTTTGGCGCGCGCTTGTGCATGATTTACGTCGGGAAGCACGACGCGACCACGGAGAGCAAGTTTGCCGAGGCCATCACCCAGCTGAATCTGCCGCGCGATTCCGTCGTCCATTATGAAGAAGGCGACCCGGGAAGCAGCATCCTGGCTGCCGCGCGGAAATTGTCGGTCGACCTTTTGGTCGCCGGCGCCTTGGAAAAAAAACCGATTTTGCGCCAGTTCCTGAGCGGCGTCGCCCAGCGCCTTGTCCGCGAGTCGACCTGTTCGGTGATGCTGTTCACGCATCCGGAGCTGGAGCCGAAGCCGCTCCGTCACATCGTTTTCATGGCGGAATATTCCGAACACGCTCAGGGCGCCTTTCGTCGCACCCTGCGTCTGGCGGAGAAGGAGAATTGCGAACGGCTATACGTCATCCGCAACTACACCAGCTTCGACAAGGCGCGGGCCGCGCGCCGGAGCAAAGGCGGGAAAACGGTCGCCCGCACCTTGGAGGAAGAAGAGATCGCGCTCCAGGAATTCATCCTCGCGGCGGGCAATACCGCCGTCCCGATCGAGGCGCGCTGCATTCGCGGCAACACCGGTTTTGCGGCCTCGAATTTCGTCCAGGCGGTCGAAGCCGACCTCCTCGTCGTTCCGCTCGAGTCAAAGTCGGAAGCGAAGCCAAAGCTCTCGAGCCGGATCTCCTGGGTGACGGACGTGATCCCGTGCAATTTGTGGATCGTTAGGTGACAAGGGGCGCTTTCGGATCGCGCTCAAAACCGCTTGTCATCCTGAGCCGCGCAGACGGCGAAGGACCTCCCAGTTGGCCGGAAAGTGTTCTCGCTGCCTAACGATTTAGCTTGCTCGAGCGGCTCTGGCCCGGGCGAAAGCCGCTCGACGCCTGTGAGGTCCTTCGCTTCGCTCAGGATGACAAGCAGTGGGGGGCGGAGCGGGAAGCCGCCTAACGAAAGAAATTTCGCTGCTTTTCGCTGACCGGCCGTTCCATTTTCTCCAACACCAGCAGCATGTCTTCCCAGACCTTGCGCTTCTCGGTGTTGTTCTGGTTCCGGAGCAGATACGAGGGATGAAACGTGATCATGAGCGGCGTCTCCCGGTAGGAATGCCAGCGCCCGCGCAATTTGCCCATCGGCTCGCGAATCTGGAGCAGGCCTTCGACCGCAGTGGCCCCGAGCGCGACCAGCACCTTCGGGCGCGATAATTTCGATCTGCTCGGTCAAATAGGGGAGGCAGGTCGCCATTTCTTCCGGAGTCGGCTTGCGATTACCGGGCTCACCGGCCGGCATATTCGGCCGGCATTTCAAAACATTCGCGATGTAAACATCGTCGCGGCTGAATCCCATCGCGGCGATAATCTTGGTCAGCAATTGTCCGGCCCGGCCGACGAAAGGCTCGCCCTCCCGGTCTTCATCCGCCCCCGGCGCTTCGCCGATGAACATTAGCTCGGCCTCCGGATTGCCGACCCCGAAAACCGTCTGGGTGCGTGAGGCGGCGAGATGCGGGCATTGCACGCACACCGCCACGCGCGCTTCCATCTGGCTGAGGCGCGTGACCTTGTCGGCGTCGGAAGATTCGTTAGGCGCAGGCCGCGCCTGGCGCAGGCGGGCCAGCGCCGCCCGGCTCGCGCGCGGGGGACGATCGCTCGTGCGCCGGATGCTTTCGAGCGCGCCGAGCGCGGTCTCCAATGCTTCCGTGAACTCACTCATGCCGGCGACCAGTTTGCCGGTTTTGCGCGCGACAGCAATTCCTTTAACCTCGTGGCCTGCCGCATCCCGATGAGCACCCGTTTAAGCGATTACGATTACCAGCTCCCGCCCGAGCTGATCGCGGTCCGTCCGCTGCCGCGGCGCGAGGATGCGCGCATGCTGGTGCTCGATCGGGCCGCGCAAACAATCGCGCACCGGCAGTTTGTCGAACTGCCGCAGTTCGTTAGGCCAGACGACCTGGTGGTGCTGAACAACACCGAGGTCCGGCCCGCGCGCCGCTTCTCCGATGACGGCGCAATTGAATTTCTTTTCCTGGAACAGGTCGCGCCGCAGCGCTGGCGATGCCTGGTCAAGCCGGGACGGAAAATGCGGATCGGCGCGAAGACGCGGCTCGACGGGGTCGAACTGACGGTGGAGGAAATCGAGAGCGAAGGCGAGCGAGTCGTTAGGCTGGAACGGGAGATCGATCCCTATCGCGGCGGGCGCATGCCGCTGCCGCCGTATCTGGAGCGGGCCGCGGATGCCGACGACACGACCCGTTACCAGACCGTTTTCGCGCAGCAGCCCGGGGCGGTCGCGGCGCCGACCGCGGGCCTGCATTTCACGCCGGAGATCCTGGCGCAGTTACGGCATACCTTTGTCACGCTGCACGTCGGGACGGGCACGTTTCGCCCGGTTCAAAGTGAAGTCATCACCGAGCACCGGATGCACGCGGAGCGCTTCACGATCTCGGAGGAAGCGGCGCAGGCGATCAATGCGGCGGAAAAGATTCTCGCGATTGGCACCACTTCGGTGCGCGTGCTTGAGGCGGCCGTTAGGCAAGAAGACCGCCTGGTCGCGCAGGAAGGCGCGACCGATATTTTCATTTATCCGCCTTACCAATTTCGCGCGGTCGATCGGTTACTGACCAATTTCCATCTCCCGCGCTCGACTTTGCTCATGCTGGTGGCGGCCTTTGCCGGCCGCGAATTTATCCTGCGCGCGTATGCCGAGGCGGTGCGGGAGCGTTACCGCTTTTACAGCTACGGCGATTGCATGCTCATCCTGTAGACGTTTCGCTCTGCGAAACGCGGAGGAAAACTTCGCCCGCAGAAATCGATCTGATTGCCACCCGCACATCCGCGTTTCGCAGAGCGAAACGTCTACAGAAATGCTAGCCTCGCGCCATGGACGCATCTGAAACTCCGAAGCAACCGAGCGGCGAACTGGTCACGCGCACCGTCGCGATGCCGAAGGACACCAATCCCAATGGCGACATTTTCGGCGGCTGGCTCATGTCGCAGATGGATCTCGGGAGCGGGATTCTCGCCTCGAAAACCGCCAAGACTCGCGTCGTGACCGCGGCTCTCGACGGGATGGCGTTTCTCCAGCCGGTCAGGGTGGGGGACACGGTCGCCTGCTACGCCCGGGTGGAATCGATCGGTCGCACCTCGATGAAAATCCCGGTCGAAGTCTGGGTCCAGCGTTACATGCGAACCGAGCAGCTCCTCGTGACCCGGGCCGTTTTTACCTACGTCGCGATCGACCAGGACGGAAAGCCGGTCGCGGTCGAGCGCCCCTAACTGCTCGTTAGGCAGCTATTGCCCGCTGTCGGCAAACGATCCGCTATCGTCGCTGAACGATTCCGGCCCCGAAGCTTCGCTCGTTATGACCGGGTCGGTCGGTTGTGTGACCGGCATGGTGCTTTTTTGTTTCGAGAAGAAACGCTTCTGTTGCTTGGCCCGCCCTGCGCTCATTTTGTGAACGTAGCGCGAGTAGGCGCGTTCCTGCCGACCTTGCGCGGTCAGCATGGAACAGCCAGAAAGGAGCGTCGCCGCGGCCACGAGGCAGGCGATGTTTCGGTAAAGTTGTTTCATCGATTCTCCGCCAGTTCCAATTGATCGGTCTCGGCTTGGAGGGCAAAAAGTCCGGTCCGGAGCATCTCGTCGACCACGCGATAGATTTTCAGATCACAAAAAGCGCTCCGGCCATGCAACTCCGCGAGCGAGAGCTCATGGTTGTAGGCGAGCTGCCAGATTTCTTCCGCGGTGGCGCGCAGATCTTGCAGATCGGGGTTCTCCCATTCGAGGTTCAACTTCTGCCGTTTCAGGCGCTGCGAGCGGTCCTTGATCCGCTTGCGCAGGTGATCGAAATGATCGCGCATCCGGATGGCGTTGATCAGGATCTCGTCGCCCTGGCCGGTGAGGGCGCTGTTTTCGCCCCAGTCGGCCCGGACCTGCGTTTCGTTGGAGAACGAGAAGGAACCGGTTCGGTGTTCGTGCAGGAAAAGCTGCCAGAACGCTTCCTCGCCGCTCAGGTGCTGGAAACGCCCCCAGCGCGGCGTGCCTTTCTGGAAATAGAATGTCGAAATGGTTTCGCCCTCTTCGTCCGCGATCGTCAGCAGACCGGTCTGCATCGATTGGATGATCGTCTGGTAGATGGTCACGATATCGAAGTTGGCCAGGCTGCCGGTGAGCTCGAGGGAGTTGTTGGTCGGCGATTGGGTCAGCTCGCGTGCCTGAAAGAGGCGGCAGGCCAGTTTCTCGGCGAGAAAGAGAAAGAACGAGGGCACCCGCTGGAGAATCTCCGGGAAATCGCTCCGGCGAAAACATTGCACGCTCAAGGCCGCGCAGGCCCGGGCGGAATGATCGCGGGCGTGCTCCATCAGCGGGCCGGTCTCGCCAAAGATATCGCCCCGGGAAAGGACCGTCGTCGGAGTCCCGGGCCGGGCGTTTTGCGGGAACAATTCGACTGCGCCGCGGGTGACGATAAAGAGCTCGTTGCCCGGGTCTTCGGTGGAGTAAACGACCTCGTTTTCGCCGAAGTGTTTAACGGTCGAAAGGGTGCCAATTGCCTTCAATTCGACAAGCCGGAGTGACTTGCAAAAGGCAAAGAAGTCGCGTTGGACCATTCTTGTGAAGTAGCAAGAGTCGTGCGGGAGGAGGGGGCATTGCGGGGTTTTTTACCCGGGAGAGCACTTTCCAACCCCCCGATTCGCCGCTAATCCTTTGCCATGCGCGGGCTGGCCTATCTTTTCGAGCGCTTTCCCTCGTTCACGCAGACTTTTTGCTATCGCGAGATCAGGGAGCTGCGCCGCCAAGGCGTGGCCCCGGCGATCTTTTCCGTCCGGCGTCCAGTCGATGAACCAGCGCAGGATTGGGAGGCCTCGATCGCTGATCAAGTGGAATACCTCCCGGGCGACGATGACCTCGTCCGGGAAGTGGACCGGGCGGCGCGAAAAGGGAAGCTGCCCGAAGTCGCGGCGCGGGAGATTGCGGCCTGGGGCCGGAAAACCGATTTTCTTCGCCTCTATCAGGCCGCCTGGCTCGGGCCGCGTCTGCAGGCGCTCGGGGTGCGGCATGTCCATGCCCATTTCGGCGGGCTGGCGGCCCGGACGGCTTTCTGGATCGAGCGTTTCTTCGGTATCGGGTTCAGTTTTACCGGACACGCCAATGACATCTTCGCGCCCAAGCCCTTTGAGATTTCGTTAGGTAAACTGATCGGCGCCGCCCGCGCTGTCGTGACGGTGAGCGATTTTGGTGTGCGCTTCTTGCAGGAGAAATACCCGGACGCCGCCGCCAAAGTGCAACGGGTCTACAACGGGATCGAGCTGGAACGATTCCAGCGCGCGGATTTTACCGCGACGCCGCCGGGGATCATTTCCATCGGCCGCTTGATCGAGAAGAAAGGCTTCCAGGATTTGATCGCGGCTTGCGTGCTCTTGCACGAGCGCGGCCTCGCATTTCGGTGTGAAATCATCGGCGAAGGTCCGCTCGAGCCTGCGCTCCGCGAACAGATCGCCGCCGCCGGCCTAACGAGTTCAGTCTCTTTGAGCGGACCGCTGCCGCAGGCCGAAGTGATCGCGCGCCTTGCGCGAAGCGCGCTCTTCGTCCTGCCCTGCGTCGCCGAAACGGGCGGCGGAATGGACAACCTGCCGACAGTCGTGATGGAGGCGATGGCCGCGGGACTGCCGGTGGTTTCGACCGCCGTCGCCGGTGTGCCGGAGATGGTGCAGGAGAACGTGACCGGCCTGCTCGTGCCCGAGCATCAGCCTGTGGCCTTGGCCGATGCGATGGAGCGCTTCCTCCGCGACTCGTCCTTTGCCATTTCAGCCGGCGCGGCCGGCCGGGAGCGCGCCGTCCGAGCTCTTCGCGATTGAAAGGAGCGGCGCGGCGTTGCGTGCTTCTCTTTCAAGGAGTTTGGCGCGGGGTAGACCTTGCTATTCCCGTCTTGCTCTGGTGGCCGCCGAGGTTCAAAATCCGGCCATGAAATCACCACTCGTTCTTCGTCGACTTGGTTTTTTCGCACTCCTGTTTGCATCCGCCTCCGTTCGCACGCGCGGAGCATTCTCCGAAATGGGTGCAGACCTACAACGGCCTGCTCGGGAAATACGTCACCAGCAGCGGGGTCAAGTATGCGGCCTGGAAGAATAACTCCGCCGACATGCAAGCCATCCAGCAAGTGGTCGACGGGATCGCGCAGGAAAAAATTTCCGGGCTGAACAAAAAGGAGCAGCTCGCCTTTTACATCAACGCCTACAACGCCTGGATCCTGCATGAAGCGCTCGGAAAATATCCGACCAAGAGCGTGAAGGATTTGCTCTTCACTTTTTTTCCGGGCAAACGAATCAAAGTCGCGGGCGAAGAGATGAGCTTCAATCGCCTCGAGAAAGACATCATCCGGCCGAAGTTCGGCGAGCCGCGGATCCATTTCGCGCTCAATTGCGCCAGCCGCAGTTGCCCGCCGCTGCTCCGGAGCCGTTCCGGGCCGAGAAACTCGACGCCCAACTCGAAAAACTGTCGGTCGGCTTCGTCAATTCGCCCAGGGGCGTCGACTACAACGCGGGTAAAAAGACCGCCGCCATCTCCACGATTTTCAACTGGTACAAGGAGGACTTCACAGCCGGTCGGCGGCCCGGTCGGCCAATTCATCAACAAGCGCCGCAAGCCGCCTTTGCCTAACGACACCAAGATCACCTACCAGGATTACGATTGGTCGCTGAACGAGGCGAAGTGATTCGCGCGCACCGCGGTCGGATTTACAACAGGTCGCGCACCTTTTCGACCGCGCGCAGGTAAACGCGATGCGGACCGCCGCGCATCAGTTCTTCCTGGACCAGTTCGACGATGTCGTTTTTTTGCGCCGGCAGCCTCTGCCGCATCTTTCGGCCTTTCGTCCGGCCAAAAAAAACGTCGAGCAGATCCGCGCCTTCGCGGTGCTCGATGCGAAACTCGGCCGAGTCGGTCGTGAGCTGGCAAGCGCTGATCGGTTCGCCCTTTTTTTCCTGCAGCGCGACGTTGATCTTTCGCTGGCCGGCTTCCTCTCTTTCGTGAAGCCTAACGAGTTCGTTTTTCCGCGACTTTGTTCCCACTGCAACTGCCCGGCGAGCCAGCCGACGAGAAGGAGCGCAGTCGAGCGGACGCGGTGCGGGCCGCCCCGCATCAATTCTTCCTGGACCAATGCAACGATGTCGTTTTTCCCCGCCGGCAGCCTTTGCCGCATCTTTCGGCCTGTGGTCCGGCCGAAAAAAACGTCGAGCAGATCCGCGCCTTCGCGGTGCTCGATGCGAAACTCGGCCGAATCGGTCGTGAGCTGGCAAGCGCTGATCGGTTCGCCCTTTTTTTCCTGCAGCGCGACGTTGATCTTTCGCTGGCCGGCTTCCGTCTCTTTCGTGAAGCCTAACGTTTTCGTTTTCCCGCGACTTTGTTCCCATTGCAACTGTCCGGCGAGCCAGCCGACGAGAAGGAGAGCGGTCGAGCGGAATCCCGGCGCATGCACGATCTCGAGCGACTTGATTTCATCGAGATGATGATGCGTCGCGGGGTGATCGAAAAATTGCGCGAGAGCGAGGCGGAGGTGGACGAGGCGTTCCCAGTTGAGATCGCAGAGGACGATGCGATGTCGCGCCTCATGTTGGGCGGCTTCGACCAATTGCATTTGCTCCTCGAAATTCCGCCAGCTTTGGCTGTCGTAGATCACGCGGTCGACCCAGGCCCAGAGTTGCGGATCGAGCGGGGCGCGGAATTCCTCCTGCCACCAAAGGTAAAGCGGCAGATCGGAATCGAGCTGGGCGAAGACGATGTTGGGCAGGAAGCCGCATTGCTTTCCATGGAGCGAAAACGAGAGCTGCTCCGAGCAGATCTGCTTGCTCCCGGCTCGGCTGACGTGGCAGTGCGCGCTGATCCAGGCCTCGACCCGGCTCTCCGGCGCGTTCGGGTCAGCCGCGATCACGATCGCGCGGCAGGCGTGTTCCTCGGTCAGGCGGGCGACGATGGCGGTGTTTTTGCCTAACGAGTCCGGCGCCTCGCTGTAAACCGCGAGATTGATGAGCGAGGCGCGGGTCATGACGCCGTCGGCGGCGTCCCAGAGTTTTTTCAGCTCGCGATGGATCTGGCCGACCTCGACGGGGAGGCCGGCAGAGAAGGATTCGGTGGCGGCGGGCATGGCGATCACTCGGTGGGGCGGGGGAAAACGTCCAACGTCCAACGTCCAACGCCCAACGCTTCAATGGAAGAGATCCGAAGCGAAAACCTGTTCTCGTTACGAATCTCTGAATTGAGACGTTGGACGTTGGACGTTGAGCGTTGGACGTTTTCTTCTCCCCTCATAACCTCCTCCAAGCGCGTCCGTCCTTCGCCATTAGCTCATCCGCTTCCTCCGGTCCCCACGAGCCGGCGGGATAGCTGCACAACTTCGGCGCGCCTTCTTTCTCGGCCCAGGCTTCATGAATTGTATCGATGAACGCCCACGCTTGTTCCACTTCATCGCGCCGGGCAAAGAGCGTGGCGTCGCCCGCCATGGCGTCGAGCAGGAGCCGTTCGTAAGCCTCAGGGCTCGCTTTGCCAAAGGAGGTTCCGTAATGGAAATCCATCTTCACCGATTCGATCCGGAAACTCGTGCCTGGAACTTTCGCCTGCATCCGAAGCGAGATGCCTTCGTCGGGCTGAATCCGAATCACGAGCACGTTCTGGTCGATCGCTTGCGATTCGCGATTGAACAAAACCTGCGGCGCTTTCTTGAAGTGGACGGAAATTTCCGTGCCCGATTTCGGCAGCCGTTTTCCGACCCGGACATAAATCGGCACATCGGCCCAGCGCCAGTTATCCACCCGCAACCGGAGCGCGACAAAAGTCTCGGTGTGCGATTTCGGATCGACCCCTTTCTCTTCGCGATAAGCCGCGACGGATTCGCCCGCGATCGCGCCCGCGCCGTACTGGCCGCGCACAACTTGCGCGCCGACTTCCTCCGCTTTGTAACGTTGGAGCGAGCGCACCACTTTGACCTTTTCATCGCGAATGCTGTCCGCCCCGAGGTCGGTCGGCGGCTCCATCCCGACGAGGCAGAGAAGCTGGAGCAAATGATTCTGCACCATGTCGCGCAAGGCGCCCGCGCCTTCGTAATAACCGGCCCGGTTTTCCACGCCTAACGTTTCCGCGGCCGTGATCTGGACGTGGTCGATGTAGCGCGCGTTCCAGAGCGGCTCGAAGATCGCGTTCGCGAAACGCAGGACCAAAATATTCTGCGCCGTTTCTTTCCCGAGGAAATGATCGATCCGGTAAGTCTGATCTTCGGAGAAGGAACGCTGCACGACGCGGTTGAGGTGCCGCGCCGATTTCAGATCCGTCCCGAACGGTTTCTCGAGAATGACTCGCGCCCAGCCGCCGTTAGGCGCTTTGTTTAAGCCGGCTTTCTGCAGGTTCTCGATGATCGTTTCAAACTGATCGGGCGAGGCCGCGAAATAGAAAAGCCGGTTGCCGCGCGTCCCGCTTTCTTCGTCCAGTTTTTCGAGCCGTTCCGCCAGCTTCTTGTAGCCGGCCTCATCGCCAAACTCGCTCTGGTGATAAAAGAGCGACTTCGCGAAGCCGTCCCAGATTTCGTCGCGCACCGTTTGCCGGGAATGTTTGCGCGTCGCTTCCTCCATTTCCTTTCGGAATTCGTCATCCGTCTTCGGGCGGCGCGCGAAACCGATGACCGCGACCGCCGGCGGGAGTTCGCCATCGGCGGCGATGTTGTAAAGCGCGGGAACGAGTTTGCGATGGGTCAGGTCGCCGGTGGCGCCGAAGATCACGACCGCGCAGGGCTGCGGCACGGCCCGGTTCGAGAGCCCTTCGCGCAGGGGATTGGGTTGCTGTTTTTCGCTCATGTCTTGAAAGGGTCCGACAACTTGGCAGATCGCCGCGCGAAACGTAACGAAAAATGTGGCCAAATCTTTGATTGTCGAGCGCGCCCCCGACTGATAAAAAGGCCGCCATGCGGGTGGCCACTTACAACGTGGAGAACCTCTTCAGTCGCGTGCACGCGATGAACGGCGACGATCCCGACCAGACGAGTGTCGTTCTCGCCGCGGTCGCGGAATTGCAGCGCCTGATCGCGCACGACGTTTACACCGAGGCGGACAAGGCGCGCATGCTCGAGATTCTTCGCGAAAGCACAAGGCGACCGGGACGGGCGGTCCGTTTTTCCTCCAGGAAACGCGCCGGCGGCTTTACTCCAACGGCAAGATCGTGGCCGAGGGGCGGGAGGATTGGATCGGCTCGATCGAATGGCGGCGCGACCTGATCCAGGGGCCGGCGATCGAAAACACCGGGCGGATTATCAACGAGGTGAAAGCCGATGTGCTCTGCCTGGTCGAGGTGGAAAGCCGGCCGGTTTTGCGTCGTTTCAACGACACGATTTTAAAAGAAGCGCCCTATCCGCATGCCCTCCTGATCGACGGAAACGACGAACGCGGAATCGATGTCGGGCTGCTCTGCCGGAGGCCGGTGACCGACATGCGCAGCCACACCGACGATCTCGATCCGGTGACGAAGTGGCCGGTTTTTAGTCGCGATTGCGCGGAGTTCGAGATCGATATTCCCGGGACGCGCCATCTTTGGGTGTTGGTCAATCATTTCAAGAGCCGCGGCTACGGGAGCAAGGCCTCAAACGACAGAAAACGAAAACAGCAGGCGGAAACGGTCGCGGCGATTCTGCGCCGGTTCGATTTGAAAAAGCAGTGGGTCATCGTGGCGGGCGATTTTAACGAGCTGCCGAATTCCGATTCGCTCCTCCCGCTCCTGCAACGGGAGGGGCTGCGCAACACCTTCGAGAAATTGCCTAACGACGCCGACCGCTGGACGCATCGCGACGACGCGATCCCGAGCAAAAACGACCAGATCGATTACCTGCTCGTCTCGGAAGCGCTCTGGCCGCGTTTGCGGGAGGTGGGAATCGAGCGGCGGGGGATTTGGGCGAGCGCGAAGAAGACGCGCGAAAAATATCCGCCGCTCAGCACCGTCACCGGCGACAGCAATTGCGCGAGCGACCACGCCGCGGTCTGGGCGGATTTCGATTTGTAACCCCAACTTTGTCATCCCGAGCCCGCGCAGACGGCGAGGGACCTCGCAACTGCAACTTGCGCTTGCAGGCTACAAGGATGCGAGGATTGCAACTGCGAGGTCCCTCGTCGCGCTTCGCCGACTCGGGATGACAAGAAGAGGAGGTCTCGTCGCGGCTCAGCCCGGGAGCGGAAACTTTCTCGTCAACTGCTGCACCTGTTGGCGCACCTTGGCGATGACGTGTTCGTCTTCGCGGCCGATGAGCGCTTCGGCGAGGAGATCGGCAATCTCGAGCATGTCCTCTTCTTTCATCCCGCGCGTCGTGACCGCGGGCGTGCCTAACCGAATCCCGCCCGGCTTGAAGATCGGGTAGGTATCGAACGGAATCGCATTCTTGTTCACCGTGATCCCGGCCCGATCGAGGACGTTTTGCGCGTCTTTGCCGTTGATCTCTTTCGGCCGCAGATCGACCAGCATGAGATGATTATCGGTCCCGCCGGAAACGATGCGGAAACCATGCTTCGCCACGCCGGCCGCGAGCGCTTTCGCATTCAAGACCACCTGGTGCTGATACTCGCGGAAGCCCGGCTGGAGCGCTTCGTGGAAACAAACCGCCTTGGCCGCGATCACGTGCATGAGCGGTCCGCCCTGCACGCCCGGGAAAACGGACGAGTCGATCGCTTTCGCAAATTCTTCTTTGCAAAGCACGATCCCGCCGCGCGGTCCGCGCAGGCTTTTGTGCGTCGTGGTGGTGACAAATTGCGCGTGCGGCACCGGGCTCGGGTGTTCGCCGCCCGCGACCAGCCCCGCGATGTGCGCCATGTCGATGAAAAGAATCGCGCCGACCGAGTCGGCGATCTGCCGGAGCCGCGGGAAATCGAGGAACCGCGGATAAGCCGAAGCGCCTGCCGTGATCATGGCCGGGCGCACTTCCTCGGCCTGCTTCGCGAGCGCGTCGTAATCGATCTGCTCGGTTTGTTCGCTCACGCCGTATTGCGAGACTTCGTAGAGTTTGCCGGAGAAATTCGCCGGATGCCCGTGGGTGAGATGCCCGCCGTGGGCGAGGTTCATGGTCAGGATGCGATCGCCCGGTTTGAGGACGGAAAAGTAAACCGCCATGTTGGCCTGGGCGCCGCTGTGCGGCTGCACGTTGACGTGCTCGCTGCCAAAAAGTTTGAGCGCGCGATCGATCGCGAGTTGCTCGACCACGTCGACATTTTCACAACCGCCGTACCAACGTTTCCCCGGGTAGCCTTCGGCGTACTTGTTCGTTAGGCAGGAGCCCTGCGCTTCCATCACCGCGCGGCTGGTGAAGTTCTCCGAGGCGATGAGTTCGATGTTCTCGCGCTGCCGGCGTTCCTCTTCGGCCACGGCCTCGGCGATTTCCGGATCGACTTTGCGGAGCGGGCCGCCTAACGAATTTTGCTGGGGCCGATCGCCGGCCTGGGATTCGAGATGATGAGGCATATTTTCCATGGTGGATCGTGGGGCGGCACTGGCGCCGGCGTAGCGCTGGACCGCCAATTCGGTTTCTTCAACAAAGGCCAGCACGCTCGGCAACGCCTTTTCGATGCTTTCGGCGCACTCTTCGTAAACGTTGCGGCCCATCCCGATCGGGTCGGGCAGATCACGCCAGAGCGTCGCGCCCGGCTCTTCAAATTCCCGCAGCAAAAAAGTCTTCTCCGTGCTCTGGGGGAAGAGGAAATGGATCGTCTCCAGGTGCGAGCCGGTCATGGCGAAAATGTGCGTCGCGCGATCGACCAGGGTGGCGGTGAGCGGCTGGCTCCGGAGCGACGAGATGTCGACCCCGCGGTGCCGGCAGACGTCAATCGCGTGCACGCTCGGCGGTTGCCCGCGGACCGCGTGCACCCCGGCGGCATCGGCTTCGATATCCTTGCGATTGCCGACGAGACGGCGGAACAGTCCCAGCGCCATGGGGCTGCGACAGATGTTGCCGGTGCAGACAAAAAGGACGTATTTCACGATGATTCGAGACGCGACGGCGGCGGCCTGCGCCAAGGTAAAATTAAACGCCTGCAAGTCAACGAAACCGCCAACCGACCGCTTTTGAAATGACCTCCCGCCCCTTTGCCCTAACGATTACAGCCTCATGAGATTCTGGAAATCGCTCCGCCACCAGCTCGAATGGATGGGCGTGAGCCTGCTCGCCGCGCTCATTCCGCGCCTGCCCCGGCCGATGGCGGTGCAGTTCGGGCGCTTTGCCGGCGCGGTCGCGGCGCATCTCGATTTCCCGGGACGGCGCGTTGCCTTGAGCAACCTGGAAGCGGTTTTTGGCGATCGTTTTACGCCGGAAGATCGGGCCCGCATCACCCGCGAATCCTACCAGCAATTTACCGGCACGATGATCGATCTGTTTTGGAATCCGCGGATCACGAAAGAGAACTATCGCAAGCTGATCGAATTCAAAGGCTGGGATGAATTCTGCCGCACGGTCGGACCGACCGGGCCCTGCATCATCGCCGCTTGTCACTACGGCAACTTCGAATGGTTCAGCCTCGCTGCCGGTTACGCCGGGCTTGTTGCCACCATCGTTTCGCAGGAATTCAAGAACCCGAAGCTCGATCCGATCTTCCAGCGGCTGCGCGAACAATCCGGCCACCGCTTTGTCTCCCGCGAAGGCGCGATCGTGAAACTTTACAAGAATCTCCGGCGCGGCGGGACGGCGGCGATCCTGGTCGATCTCACGGTGCATCCGCGCCAGCCCTCGGTGCCGATCGACGTTCTCGGAATGAAAATGTCGGTCACCTACGCGCACGCCTGGCTCCATCTCCGCACCGGTCTGCCGATCGTGCCGGTGCACCAGGAACCGCTTCCGGGCGGACGTTGCCGGGTGGTGTTTCATCCCAAGCTCGAAATTCCGCCCGGAGCGACCGAACAGGAGATTGCGCAGCTCTGCTGGGATCAATTTGAGCCGGTCGTTAGGCGAAATCCTTCGCCCTGGCTCTGGATGTACAAGTACTGGCGCTTCCGGCCGAGCGGGGCGGACCGGCCCTACCCGTTTTACGCGCACAGGATTCCGCGTCTCGACCAAAAACTCGAGCTCGGGCGAGAGGCGGCTTCGTTCAAGAAACCGGAGAGCGCGGAGGGGACCGAGACGCTCCGCTGAAGACCGCGCCCGCCGCCTAACGAGTGGTCGAAGCGGTTGACAAACCCGCCGTCCTAAGCTCTCCAGTTGGAAACTTATGCGCCTTTCAATTCGCCTCCTTCTCCTCGCGCCGCTGGCCGGGGCCGTTCTGCTGACGAGCTGCACCACGATGCAGCCGACCACGCAAAAATATCACGTCACCGCCCTCAAACCGAAGGACCCCGACAAGGTGCGGGTCGATCTTTCGCTCGCGACCCAGAATGTCTACGTGATGGAAGGCGACCGTCTCCTCATGGCCGTGCAGGGCACTGTCGGCAAACCGGGCGCGACCACCCCGAAGGGCAAATTCCGGATCACGAACAAGATCAAGAACAAGCGCCGGATCAGCCAGCCGGATGCCGGTTACCCGATGGCTTACTGGTGTGAATTCAAGCCCGCTTATGGTTTCCACGAGGGCTTCGTTCACCCGACGCCGCGCACGCACGGTTGCATCCGCCTGCATCGCGAGGCCGCCGCCCGGCTCTTCGCCCTCGTGAAGGTGGGAACGCCGGTTAACATTGCCGACACCCAGCCCGAAGATGTCAAGTACAGCCGGCAGGTCATGAAGCTCGACCAGAGCCGCGATCCCGATCCGCCGCGCTCGGAAATGATGAAGGCCTCCTGGTTCAAAGACCCGGACGGGCCGCTCCTGAACGACGGCTAAGCGCCGAGCCTAAAAATCCGTATTGCTGACGAGCTGCACCACGATGCAGCCGACCACGCGAAAATATCACGTCACCGCGCTCAAACCGCACGACCCCGACAAGGTCCGGGTCGATCTTTCGCTCGCGACCCAGAATGTCTACGTGATGGAAGGCGACCGCCTCCTCATGGCCGTGCAGGGCAACGTCGGCAAACCGGGCACGACCACCCCGAAGGGCAATTTCCGGATCACGAACAAGATCAAGAACAAGCGCCGGGTCAGCCAGCCGGATGCCGGTTATCCGATGGCTTACTGGTGCGAATTCAAGCCCGCTTACGGTTTCCACGAAGGCTTCGTCCATCCCGACTCCGCACACCCATGGTTGCATCCGCCTGCATCGCGAGGCCGCCGCCCGGCTCTTCGCCCTCGTGAAGGTCGGGACGCCGGTCAACATTGCCGACACCCAGCCCGAAGACGCCAAGTATGGCCGGCAGGTCATGAAGCTCGACCAGAGCCGCGATCCCGATCCGCCGCGCTCCGAAATGATGAAGGCCTCCTGGTTCAAAGACCCGGACGGGCCGCTCCTGACCGACGGCTAACCGCGCTCGCTCTGCGAAAAGAGCCCGTTAATTTGTCTGATCGGTCGCTGCGCACTGGAAAAAGGTGCCCAGCGACCGCATAGTTTACGAGCTCCATGAGCGCGAACCTTATTTCCAGCGGCACGACCGCGCGCAACAAAGTCAACCTCCGCACCCCCGAGGTGATGACGGCCGTCCAGGAACAGGTCGAGTCGCATTACCGCAGCGATATCGTCGACAAGGTCCGCCGGACCGGCGGCATCGTCTCGATCGGCGACCTGACCGTGCGGCTGGCGAAACAGTTCGGCTTTTGCTACGGCGTCGAGCGCGCGATCGATCTCGCCTACGCCGCGCGCAAGGTCTTCAAGGATCGCCGCCTTTTCATCGTCGGCGAGATCATTCACAACCCCGAGGTCAACGAACAGATCTCGTCGTTAGGCATCAAGAACCTGACCGGCGCGAACAAGCAGGCCGACATCTCCGAGTTGCAGCCCGACGACGTCGTCATCCTGCCGGCCTTCGGGACCGAGCTGGCCATTCTGCAGCAGATCAAGGATCGCGGCTGCCAGATCGTCGACACCACCTGCGGCGACGTCATGAGCGTCTGGAAACGGGTCCGCAAATACGCCAGCGAATCGGCCACCTCGATCATCCACGGCAAGGCCGAGCACGAAGAAACCAAGGCGACCAGCTCGCGCGCGCTCGGCGACGGGAAAGGGCATTACCTCGTCGTCCTGACGCTGGCCGACACCGATTACGTTTGCGATTACATCCGCAACGGCGGCGATAAGCAGGCTTTCCTCGACAAATTCCGCGGCGCCTACTCGGCCGGGTTCGATCCCGACATCCATTTGCAAACGATCGGCGTGGCCAATCAAACGACCATGCTCCGCGGCGAGACGGAGGAAGTGCAGCGCCGCATCCAAAAGGCGATCGCCGACCGCGACGGCGCTGAGATGGCGACGAAAAACTTCCGTTTCTTCGACACCATCTGCGGCGCGACCCAGGAGCGGCAGGACGCGCTCCGCGAACTGCTCAACGTGAAGATGGATCTGCTCCTCGTCGTCGGCGGCTACAACAGCTCCAACACCTCGCACCTCGCGGAGATGGGCGAAGAAAAATTGCCGACCTATTTCGTCCTCAACGCCAGCCGCCTCATCTCCGACAAGGAAATCCAACACTACAACCTGCACGAGCGGCAGGAAGTGGTGGCGCACAACTGGTTGCCGGAAGGGCCGGTCGTCGTCGGGATCACCGCCGGTGCCTCTTGCCCGAACAATCTCATCGAAGAAACGCTCGTCCGGCTTTTCCAGCTCCGCGGGATCGGGGTCGAGCAGCTCAACGCCGCGGCCTAGGCCCCGATGCTGCGCTGCTTGGGTGGATCAAGTCAGGTCAATCATCGGCCGAGAGGCGGCGAATATTGTCGTTGTAGTTGTCGGCGACGTAGACCCTGCCGTTGCGGTTGACCGCAATGTCCCAGGGGAGATCAAATCGCGCATCGACTCCCGGGCCGTCCACATAGCCGGGGGTTTCCAATTTACCCGCCAGCGTGGTGGTGCTGGCCGCGGGTGTGATTTTGCGCACCGTGTGATTGCGCGTGTCGGTGATGTAAATGTTGTCCATGGCGTCAATCGCGAGACCCTTTGGGGATCCGAAGGTTGCCGCTATTCCGATACCGTCGTCGTTGCCGCTTCGTGTGCTCCCGCCCGCAAACGTTGTCACCACCGCCTCGGGAGTCATTTTGCGGATGGAACCGTTGCCCGTGTCCGCGACGAAAAGATTGCCGGCGCTGTCGAAGGCGATGCCCGAGGGGAAATTGAATCGCGCTTCGCTCCCGACGCCGTCGTCTCTGCCGGTTTGGCCCGTTCTCCCCGCGAAGACAGTCAACTGGCCGGAGGGGTCGATGAAGTCGATCGTTTGCCCGCCGAAGTTTGCGATCCAGACCGTGCCGGTGGAATCGACCGCCAAACCACCGCAGGAGATGTGTTCCACAAGCGTCGTCACGACGCCATCCGGCGTGACCTTGCGCACGAGGTCATTCAACACGTCGCAGACCAGGACGTTGCCCTGGCCATCCACCGTCATGATACCGGGAAAATCGAACCGCGCTTCGCCTCTCCTGCCATCCATATCGCCCGCGATCCGAGGCAGGCCCGCGATGGTGCGAACGAGCCCGCTCGGGCGGATTCGGCGAATGGTATTATTTGACGCGTCCGCCGCGTAGAGGATGCCTTTCGCGTGATCGACGGCGACACCGCGCGGATGATAGAACTGGGCCTGATTCCCGACCGCGTCATCGCTTCCCTCCGGGGCTAATCCGGCGAAAGTGGTCACGACTCCCGCTGGTGTGATCTTTCGGAGGTTGTTGTTGGCGGGCGTGATTCCACCGTCTTCGCCATCGACAATATAGATATCCCCGCTCGGATTGACCGTGATGCCTTGCGGAAACCTAAACATCGCCTCCTCGCCAGCTCCATCCTCACTTCCAGATGAGGTGCCACCGGCGAGATTTTCGTTGGGACCTCCTCCTGCGGGAATCTGGATGACGGAAGAGTAGATAAGAGCAGAATTTGCCACATAGCCCACCCCATCGGGCGCGATGACCACATCCGCACCCTCGACGCCGATGAAACCGAGGTTCGCGTAGTGGGTGACGGCCGCAGCAGGTGTGATTTTGCGAATCGAATTGTCGTCATCGCAAACATAAAGGTTCTCGCTCAGGTCGATCCCCATTCCTGCGACCGCCCCGAAGGTTGCCTCTGTCCCGGTCCCATCCTTATGCCCAGCCACGCCCGAACCGGCGAAGGTAGACACCACGCCATCGGGAGTGATCTTGCGGATCCGGCGGTTTAGCCCGTCGCCGATAAAGACGTTCCCCGCATGATCCGCCGCCACCCCGCGCGGTTTGTTGAAAAGTGCCTGGTCCCCCGCTCCATCCCGGAATCCCGCCATTTTCGGCACGCCAGCGAGCGTCGTCACGACCGCCTCCGGCGTAATCTTGCGCACGGTATGGTCCTTCAGATCCACGACATAAAGATTTCCCTGATCGTCGATCGCGATATCGGCCGGATAATTGAAGCGCGCCTCGCTGCCCGTTCCGTCGTCACTTCCCGATACCCCAGCGAGGCCGGCAAAGGTGGTCACCATGCCGTCGGGTGTGACTTTTCGAATCGTGGAATTGCCGGAATCGGCGACGAAGAAATTACCGGCGCTATCGGCGATCACTCCGTGGGGCTGGAAAAAACGGGCCTCTTTCCCGGCCGCATCGCGGGAACGGACATCGTTCCAACCGGCGAACGTGGTCACAGTGTACGGCTCGTAGATCGCGGCCGCCTCGGCCGGAGAAATGCCGAGGCAAAAAAGTCCCAGGAGGAGTGAGAAGAAGATGCGTGTCATGGTCATCCTTTCGTTCGTTGAGTGCGAGGCGGCGTGCAGAGGTGCCCCAAAATTTTACCCATCGTAGACAAATTAGTTTCCAGAAGACAAGAACGAAACCGGCGAAAAGTTTCCTGGCCTAACGATAAGTAGCGGCGCACGCTGGTGGGACGGAAACGCGCAAATTGCTTGCGCGGCGCGAATGCATTTTGTCATGCGCGCCATCTGGAAAGGCAGTATCAGCTTCGGCCTGGTCAACATTCCCATCGCCCTTTACCCGGCGACGCGGCGGGAGGATCTCAAGTTTCGCCTCCTGCGCGAGGGCGACCTGAGCCCGGTCAACTACAAGCGGGTCGCGGAAAAGGACGGCAAGGAAGTGCCGTGGGAGAAGATCGTGAAAGGCTTCGAGTACGAGAAAGGCAAGTTCGTCGTCCTGAACGAAAAAGATTTTCAGCGGGTCGATCTCGAGGCGACGCAGACGGTCGACATCCAGGATTTCGTCGACATGGAAGACATCGACCCGATGTATTTCTACAAACCGTATTACCTCGAACCGCAGAAGGGCGGCGACAAAGCCTACGTTCTCCTTCGCGAGACCCTGGAGAAAACGGGCAAGGTCGGGATCGCGAAAGTCATCATCAAGACGCGCCAATACCTCGCCGGGGTGAAACCGCACAAGCACGCCCTCGTCCTCGAGCTGATGCACTTCGCCGAGGAACTGGCCGATGGCGAGAAATTGAACGTGCCGAAGAAATCCTCCGAGCCCGGGAAGCGCGAGATGGATATGGCGAAGGCGCTGGTCGAGAGCATGAGCTCGGAGTGGGACCCGAAGAAATACAAAGACGACTACCGCGACGCGCTCATGGAAGTGATCGAAGAGAAAGTCGAATCCGGCGGCGAAGAGATCGAAGAAAAACCGAAGCCGAAGAAGGAATCGTCCAAGGTCATCGACCTCGTCTCCATCCTCCAGCAAAGCCTGGCCAAGGCTGAAGGCAGCGGGAAAAAGAAGCGGACCGGTAAGAAGACAAAAGCGACCGCGAAAAAGGCCGCCTAACGTCAGGCGATTTCCTGCAACGCCGCCGCCACCGCGCCCGGCAACCTGTGCGGGCCGTCTCCGCCGAGCTGGGCGTCGACTGTTTCCAATCGTCGAATTAAATCGAGCACCTCGCGCCGCGCCAGCGGTCCGCCCGCTGCCGTGCAGAAATGGGTGCGGCAACCAAACGGCCGGTCGGCGTAGATCAGGCAACGGCCCGATTGCGCCTCGAGCATGGGGCAGGCGCCGTCCGCGGGTGAGGGGAGTTTGGTCCGCCCGCTCGCCCGCCAGGCCCGCGCCGCCAGCATCGCTTCGCCTTTCGTTAGGTAAGGAGTGAGCCCGGTGAGCTTGAATTGGCAGCACTCCGTCCGGCGAATGCATTGCCGCTCCACCGGCCGCGTCGCCAGGTCGGCGTAGACGCGTTTCACCTCGGCTAGGCGCCGCAGTCGATCGCCTCATCCTTTTGTCGGGTCTTTGGATGGATGGCCGGCATTGCGCCTCGAAGATGCCGCGCGCGCGTCCGCCTGCAAACTGTTGACGGTCGTCGTCGGGAGCGTCACACCGGCGTTCCGCAGTGAGCGCCTCGCACAGGCGGGTGTCGTCCGTGATTCTTGTCCCCCTGTAGCGTGCGGTGCATCTCCCTCAAGAGTAACGGACGGCACGGCGCCCGTCCCTCCACGAGGCGCGAAATGTGAACGCCCGAGGCGGTTTGCGCGTCTCACTTAAGGCTCTTCGCCCCGGAATCCACTCCGGGCGCGATCTCCCGCTGATTTGCCAGCGCGGGGCGCGTCGCCTATTGCAGAAAGCTTATCCTTATGATCAAGACCGTCCTTTGCTCCACGCTCAGCCTGCTCTGCGTTGCTTCTTTGCACGCTCAATCCGAGCCGGGTCCGTCCCCGGCCGCCCCCGTCAAGTCAAGCCCGCCACCGATTGCTCCGACGCCGACTTCTGAGGCGGTGGTGCCGGGCGCGACCGCGCTCGTGAAAAATCCGCCGCCGATCGATCCGAAAAACATCGATACCTCGGTCAAGCCGCAGGACGATTTCTACAAATTCGCCAACGGCAATTGGCTTAAGAACAATCCGATCCCGCCGGAGTATTCGCGCTGGGGCAGCTTCAACGAGCTGATCGAGAAGAATAACGACAAGCTGCACGAGATCGCGGAAAAGGCCGCCAAGGCCACCGCCGATAATCCCGGCCAGCCGGACGCGAAAAAATCTGCCACCGCCGAAATGCAAATGGTGGGCGACTTCTACGCCAGCGGCATGAACGAGGAGCAGATTAACTCTGCGCGCATTCTGCCCTTGAAGGCGGAGCTGAAACAGATCGCCTCCATCACCGATCTCGCCTCGCTCAGCGCGGAAATCGGTCATTTCCATAGCCTCGGGCTGAGCGGTCTTTTTGGTTTCACCTCCGGCCAGGATGACAAGGAGAGCACGATGGTCATCGCCCAGGCTTTTCAAGGTGGCCTCGGATTACCCGACCGCGATTACTACACCAAGGACGACGAAGCTTCGAAGAAGCTGCGCGAACAATACGTCGCCCATGTGACGAAGATGTTTTCTCTCCTCGGCGATACGCCCGAAGCCGCGGCCGCCCATGCCAAAACGGTGATGGAGATCGAGACCTCGCTGGCCAAACCCGCCCGCACCCGCGTCGAGCTGCGCGACCCGCAGAAGAACTACAACAAGATGTCGGTGGCAGAACTGCAAAAGCTCATGCCCGACTTCAAGTGGAATGACTATTTGCAGGTCGTCGGCTTGCCCGCTCCGGGCGCGATCAACGTCGGCCAGCCCGACTTCTTCAAGGCCGCGAATGACGTCGTCAAGAATGTCTCCATCGATGATTGGAAGACTTATCTTCGCTGGCATCTCATCCACAGCACCGCGCCCGCCCTGGGCCAGGATTTCGTCGACGAAAACTTCGCTTTCTTTGGCAAGACCTTGAGCGGGACGGAAAAGCTCAAGCCGCGATGGAAGCGCGTCGTCTCGGTCATCGACAACGAGATCGGAGAAGCCCTCGGCAAACTTTACGTCGCCGACAATTTCCCGCCCGAAGCCAAGCAGCGCGCGCTCGAGATGGTCAATAATCTCAAGGAAGCGCTCGCCGACAGCATCAAGACGAACGATTGGATGGATGAGCCAACGAAGCAGGAAGCGCTCAAGAAACTCGCGGCCTTTGCGGTCAAGATCGGTTACCCGGATAGCTGGCGCGATTACTCCACGCTCAAGATCGATCGCGGGCCTTATATCTTTAATGTTCTGCGCAGCGATAGATTTGAAGTCGCGCGCCAGATGAAGAAGATCGGCAAACCGGTCGACCGGAGCGAATGGGAGTTAAGCCCGCCGACGGTGAACGCCTACTATCACCCGAACCTGAACGAGATCGTTTTTCCCGCCGGCATTCTCCAGCCGCCCTTCTTTAACGCCAACGCGGACGACGCGGTCAACTACGGTGGCATCGGCGCCGTCATCGGCCACGAGATGACCCACGGTTTCGACGACCAGGGCCGGCAGTACGACGCCACCGGCAACCTGCGCGATTGGTGGACGCCAGCCTCGGCCAAGGCCTACAACGAACGGGCCAAGGCGATCATTGCCCAATACGCCGCCTACGAGGCGCTGCCCGGGCAGCACATCAACGGCGAGCTCACCCAGGGCGAAAATATCGCCGACATCGGCGGACTCAAGATCGCCTATGCCGCCTTCAAGAAAGCGCAGGCCAGGCATCCGGAAGATGCGGAGAAGAAGATCGACGGCTACACGCCCGACCAGCGTT
Source organism: uncultured Verrucomicrobiae bacterium (assembly GCA_963740715.1). Classification (GTDB taxonomy): domain Bacteria; phylum Verrucomicrobiota; class Verrucomicrobiia; order Chthoniobacterales; family UBA10450; genus Palsa-1392. The sequence goes on from CAVUGD010000040.1 coordinate 85,369, forward strand.
TCTTCCTCGCCTGGGCGCAGATTTGGCGCGCCAACATGCGCGATCAGGAGACCACGTTGCGGCTCAATACCGATCCCCATTCCCCGGGCAGCTTCCGCACCATCGGTCCCGTCAGCAACATGCCGGAATTCCAGAAAGCCTTCGACCTGCCGGATGGCAGCCCGATGGTTCGGCCCGCCAAGGACCGCGCCAAAATCTGGTAATGTAGCGGCGGCCATGTTGGCCGCCGGGGGGTGACCCCCGCCGCTGGACTTACATTCGTTAGGCCATGAGTCAGCCGCCGCCTCGGGCAACCGCTAGGCGGCGGTTTCTGTCCGCCGGACCCCTCTACGAAGGACAGGGCCCCGCCGGCGGCTCCCACAATTCCACCCGGTTCCCTTCGCAATCCATGACCCAGCCAAACTTTCCAAATTCCGATTCCTCCGACTTCTCATCCACCGCGCAGCCTTCCGCGCGCAAGGCTTCAAGCACCGCCGCCAGGTCGTCCACCCGGTAATTCACCATGAAACGCGCCGTGCTCGGGTCGAAATAATCCGACGTCTCTTCAAACACGCTCCAGACCGTCGCTCCATTCTCGTTAGGGCGCTCCGGCGTGTGCCACTGGAAACTCATGCCGCCCCAGTCCTGGATATCCAGCCCAAGGTGTTTCCGGTACCATTCCCGCAAAGCATCCGCATCCTTCGCCTTGATGAAAATCCCGCCGATTCCAGTGACTCGGTTCATAAGTTTCCTTTCTGCTTCCACGATCAGTAAATAAGGTTCGCTCCAAAATCAGGCGCTTGGTTAGCGGCGATATCTTTTCGCCACTGCGCCAGCTTGCCATCTTCCATTTTCCAGAACTTCTGGCAGAGATCGAAATACGCGAGAACGACTTCTTTCTCCCCCTTGGCCAAGAGGTCGTGCGCGAGTGACATGTTGGGACCGAAGGTGTCCATCTGCGGACTGCCTGGCGAACGTCCCGCGGCCAGGAGACGCTTTTTCGCTGTTTCCACGTCGCCCGTCTTTAAAGCGAGTCGTCCCAGGACCAGGTTGTAATCCTGGATAGCGTTGCCGTAGTTCCAGTCGCCCTTGTATTTGGGAGTGAGCTTCTCCAGCTCTTCCGCGAATGACTTTGCGTCCGCATCGTGTCCCTGAGTGAGGCTTGTTTTGGCGGCATCGTTCAAAGCATAGAAGCGCTCCGTTTCGTTCGCGGCCGCCTTCAGTTCCGCCATCGCTCTCTCGTGCATTTTGCGATCGTAGGTCACGTCGGCCGGTTCCGCCTGAGCGAAGACAAGGGCCGGAGCAAGAAGCCAAAAGAAAAGAAAAAAGCTGCCGCCTGCCAGGAGATAGCACGCTCGTTCGCGCCGATTCACTTCGTCGCCTTCACCACATGCGCCTGGATTTTCCCGATCGGCTTGTCTTTTCCGAAGCGCTCGGTCAGCGCCTTGACCGCGACCACGGTGGCGTCGCCGAGGAGCGTCGCATCGCGTTCCTCGATCTCAGTCCGCAACGGCGTGCCCTGGCAATAAGCGATTCCCACTTCGCGCGCGGAGCGGCCTCGGCTTTCTTTCGCCACGGTCGTGATCTCCGGCGTGCCGAACCCGCCCGCCATTACATCGCGCTCGATCGTTGCGCGATCGGAGTAGCCATGTGGGACCCGCGCATGGAATCGCGGCGGATCATCGGGAAAGAGCGACTCCAATGATTTGGTCACCGTATCGACAAATTCGTTCTCCTCGATCCGATCCCAGGTGTTGAAAAGAAATATTCCGCCCGGCCGCAGGACCCGCCGCGCTTCGGCAAAGGCCTTCGCCTTGTCCGGGAAAAACATCACCCCAAACTGGCAGACCACCGCATCGAACGATCCGTCAGGGAAAGGGAGCGCCGCGGCATCGGCCTGCCGCCATTCCACTGGGCGCGCGGTCCCAAGTTCCTCGGCATGCTCGAGCATCGCTTCGTTCAGGTCCGTCGCCACGATCTCGACGTTCTCCGGCAGGGTGCGCGCCAGTTCTCTCGTCGCCACTCCCGTTCCTGCGGCGATCTCGAGCACGCGGGAGAGCGCGCCACCAGGCAACCGACCAACCAGATCCGCCACGTAGGGTTGGAAAATGAGCGGCACGAGATAGCGCTCGTAAAGCTTCGGCACTGAGCCCGTGAAACTGGTGTCGCCGTGTGAATCGATCATGATAATTTCGCAGATTCCTTGTCCGTCATCGCCCGCAAGCAGACCAGCTTAAGAAGAAAACGGCAAGCTTCAGTAACCAGCAGCATGCCCGCGGCCAACGCTCGCCGACCGCTTCTTCCTCAGAAGTGATCGATCACAGTCACGCCAGGACTGGCAAACGCCTCCTCACTGACGAGCAGGTCCACCGCTTCCTCCAGACCGACGCCGCGCCCGATCAGCTTTGCCGGGTTCAGCAAGCCGCTCGCAATCTCATCGAGCATCACGGGATAAACGTGCGCTGCCAGACCGTGACTCCCGCGGATTTCGATTTCATGCCGGACGACGCGGCCCATCGGCACCGCCGGTTCGCTCTCATTGCCCACCAGCAAGCCTACCTGCACGTGGCGACCCAGGGGCCGCAGACTGTCAATCGATGCTCGCATCTGGCGGGCGCCCCCCACCGCGTCGATCGAAGCGTGCGCGCCGCCGTTCGTTAGGTCAGCGACCGCGCCGGCCATATCCTCGACACGATCCGCGCGCAGCGTGGCCACCGCGCCGATCGAGCGGGCGAAGGCCAGTTTCTCGTCATCGATATCGAGCGCCAGCACTTGCACCCCGTGCGCGGCGGCGATCATGATTGCCGATAGACCAACCCCGCCGCAACCGTGGACGGCGAGCCATTCGCCTTCGACCACGCGGGCCTGCGCGATGACCGCGCGATAGGCCGTTGCAAACCGACAGCCCAGCGCCGCTGCCGTGGTAAAGTCGAGGGCGTCAGGCAACGCGACCAGATTGGTATCGGCGTAACGAAGCGCGACGAATTCCGCAAACGAACCCCAATGCGTAAACCCGGGCTGCTCCTGTCTCGAACAGACCTGTGAGTTTCCCGAGACACACTGGGGACACGTGCCGCAGCCGCAAACGAACGGTGACGTCACGCGATCACCCACCTGCCACTTGCGCACGCCCGAGCCGACGGCGGCGATGACCCCCGAAAGTTCGTGACCAGGCACATGCGGCAACGCGATGTCGCTATCGTGCCCCATCCATCCGTGCCAATCGCTTCGGCACACACCGTTCGCCTTCACCGCCACGACCACCCCGTCCACCGCGGGCGCGGGATCCTCGAGCATTTCGACCGAAATGGGCCCTTGGAACTCGCGGTAAATGGCGGCCTTCACGTCGCAGAGCGTAGGTCGGAGGAAGCCGATTGTATACTTTCAGCAATCTTGCTTGCAAAATGGAGGGGGAGTGTTCAACTGAACATATGCGATATCTTCGGCACTTGTTTGCGTTGTTTTCCCGGAGCCGCGCGCGGCACGAGCAACTCCAACTCCCGTTCCACGTCAAAGCCTCGCGCCGCGCCGCTCTTCTCCGTCCGCGTGGTCGCGCCCGCTAGCGCACGCCCTATGCCCGAGGAAGAGGAAACGCTCCGGCCCATCCGCGAAGCGCTCGAGCAGTTGCACGACCGTCTCGGTGGCATCATCGCCAGGCTGCGACCGCGCGAGGAAGCCCGCTATTTGCGCTGGCGTTGCACCGGCTGCGGGCACCTGAAACATTTCACCCGTCCGATGCCGGCCCACGTCGCTCCACCTTGCCCGAAGTGCAAAGGAGCAAACTTCCAGCCGATGCCGTAACTCTTAGAACGGCTTTGATCAGGGAACGGAAACATTATCGCCATCGTAGTAGCCCTCGTTCCCAATATAGTTATCGAAGGTATTACGGCAGGTCTTAAAAATATTCTCCGACACACGAACAGTCTTGCTGTCGTTATACGCCACGATGGGACTTCCCGTTTGCAGAGGATATAAGTTCCGAAAGATATTCCCCGCCACGCGCGCCTGTTGGGTAGCGATGAGGAAGACACCGTTTTCGTTGTTAATTTTGTTTGTTTGGCTCGTGAACGTGCAATCGGCGATGATGGCCGCGATACAATTCGTCAGCAACAGGTGAGTGCCGTCAAGGGCCAGAGGGCTGGTATGTTGGAAATCCACCTGACAGACCTTCACCGCACTGAGATTTGCCATCCTTACTCCGTCTGCAAAAAAATCGAGGTGACCATTGATCAAGGTGAAGGCCGGGCTGGGGGAGGCTGCTCGCGAGGATTGCAGATCGAGAGCGGCATGCCCCGCGCTCCCACAAAGGACAACTTCAAAGCCCGACATGTAGAAACCTTCCACCCATCCCGAGGTCACTACCGCAGACTTACAGAACTTTATCTCTGTGCTGGTGAGAAAAATGCCGGTCGTGGCTGTGGCGTCCGGCGAGCTCCATTGAATCCCGGTCTCAGTAATGTCGACATTGCCTTCGATTACCACCTTGTCGATGACTGAGTTGGGCGCCTTGTAGAGTTGGATCCCATTCGTCCAGTATCCTCCGGAGTTGCCGGTTCGGTTGCTGCCGCGAATTTCGACGTTTTGGATGGTGGCGGTGCGAATCTTGGCGAAATCACCGCGGTTAAACGTCGCCGAGATGGCTGTGCCGGCATTGGCGGTAGAGGCCTGGATCGTGAGTCCATCTATGTTCAGGGTATTATCGTTGATATCCGGCGCATAAATTCCTGCGTCCGGACCGGTGAAAAGAATGCTGGAGACGCCAGGTCCGTCGCCATAAATGCGAAAGGCTTTCCTCGCCGGGAGAGTCATTTTTCCCGTGTAGTGGTATCGACCGGGTGGGAAGTAGATACTTCTTCCCGCCGCAAGCGCCTTATTAATCGCCGCCGTGTCGTCCGAGCCGTCGTTCGCCGTCGCACCGTAATCTCTGACGTTAAGCATGGGGCAAGGTAATTGGGGGCCGGTGCGGGTCGCAATACTTTTGTGAATCGCTTTCCGGTATCAGCGACACACTGCTCCATTTGGCCGCTCCTCAAGCGCTCCGGCGGGGTGGAACCCAGCCGGCGCCGCCGCGATAACTGCGCGAGGCGCCCAGCGCCAGTCCATCGAGCACGGGGTCGTAATCGCGCTGTTTGATCCATAACTTGAGCTCGTTGTGGAAGAGCGCGGTTTCGCAGTCGTAGCAGGCTGGAATTTCATCCGCGTAACCCGAGTAAGTGACAACACGAGTGCCCAGGGGACGGGCCCCGAGCTGGGCGGAGACGTGGCGGATGTATCTCTCGAATAACTCCGCAGAGAGCGGGACAGCGGAGTCGATGCGATGGCCGCGAAACATGTTTTCGTCAAAAGGATTGAAGAGATAGAAGGCGTCATACTCGGCGAAGGAGATGTCGATGATGTTGCCGTGGACAATGTCGACGTTAGGCAGTTGAAGGGCGATCACGGCCTCGCACGCGGCGGCCGCGAGGTCGGCGCGTTGCTCCACGCCAGTAAAGTGGGCGTCGCCCAGGGCGGCCGCGGCAACGAGACAGAACTTGCCCGGCCCGCAGCCGATATCGAGGACGCGGGTGCGCGGTGCGGTGACGAGAAGCTGCGCGGCCGCGGCCGCGATCCGCACCGGGGTCCACTGAAGGGAGGAGAGCTTTCTGATCCGGGCGGAATAAACCTGATCGAAGTTCTCATCTTCGATTGAGGTGAGGTCGTCTTCGGCAAAGTTTTGGTCGATTTCCTGCATTTTCCTGTGGCCGATTTGGCCCTGACTCACGCTAAGGACCGGGGGAGTGCGTTCAAGGATTTTTGTTGTCCCGCAGGCGTTGCCTCCGTAGGCTAACCTCGAATTCGCTCGCGCCCGGCGATGTTCCCGCGCTGGGCAGAGCACAACCACAGCGAAAGGATATTATTATGAGCGCAACTTATGTTCCAACGATCAGCTCCGGCACGGCCGGCCCACTCGGCGTCCTTCATCTCCCGCGTCTCTGGCAGAAGGTCTCCCTCGAGTCGCAGGGTAAATTGGCCGCCGGCTATCCCGGGATGGGCCGCGGATATGACGCGATGACCTGCGCCGCGCTCGGCCTCGATGAGGCAGCGGTGCAGAGTTACATCAAGAACGAAAAGCCGACCTACACGCAGTTCGAGGCCTGGGTGAAAGAGAATGCCAAGTCACTCAACAAGGAGGCGATCGAGAAGCACAACGCGGCGGTGCGTGGTTACAATCACGACGATGACACGCGGAAGGAAATTCTCGGCTGCTGCGGCCTGTCGGACGACGCCTCGGCGCCGAAAGACGCGGTCAATCTGAACAATCTGGACGATTGGAATGGATTTCACCAGGCGGTCTTGCAGTAACACTCTGCATGTCCCCGGCGCAATCGACCGCCTTTCGTAAGACCGTAGAGACGTTCACGGCGGGCGCGCGGACTTTGCCCCAGCGTTACTTTGTTTCGCCGGAGGTTTTCGCCGAGGAACGGGCGAAGATCTTTGCCCGGCAATGGGTCTGCCTTGGGCACCTGAGCCAGCTGGCGAGGGCAGGGGACTATTTCGTGCAGGAGGTGGCGGGCGAAAGCCTCGTCGTGGTGCGCGATCAAAGGGATGCGGTGCATGCTTTCTACAATGTCTGCCGGCATCGCGGGACGCGTCTGTGCGAGGCGGCGAGCGGGCATGCGGCGGCGATGCAATGCCCTTACCACGCCTGGACGTATGCACTCGATGGCCGGTTGATCGGCGCGCCGCACATGGAGGAAGCTCCGGACTTCGAGAAGGCTGACTATTCGCTGCACGCGGTGAGGCTGGAGCTCTGGGAAGGTTTCATATTCGTTAGTCTGAGTGACCTTGCCCCGCCGCTGGAGAAGGTCTTTTCGCCCTTGCTGGGGAAATTTGCGCACTGGAATCTGCCGCAGCTGCGTTCCGCGCGCAGGATCGAGTATGACGTGCACGCCAATTGGAAGCTGATCTTTGAGAACTACTCGGAGTGTTATCACTGCCCGGGTGTGCACCCGTTGCTCTCGAAGATTTCGCCTTCCGATTCGGCGGAGAACGATCTCACGGAAGGACCGTTTCTCGGAGGGTTCATGTCGATCAAAGAAGGGAAGAGCCTGACGATGAGCGGGGAGGCCTGCGCGCGGGCGGTGGGCGACATCAAAGCGGAAGATCACAGCCGCGTGTTCTACTACTCCATTTTTCCCAACATGCTGCTGAGCATGCACCCGGACTACGTCATGGTGCACCAACTCTGGCCGCAATCGCCGGAGCGGACGCTGGTGCAGTGCGACTGGTTCTTCCACCCGGAGGCGGCCGGGATCGCCGATCCCGGCTACAACCCGGAGGATGCGATCGAGTTCTGGGACATGACGAACAAGCAGGACTGGCACGTCTGTGAGCTGAGCCAGCAAGGGATCGCGTCGCGCGCTTATCAGCCGGGCCCTTACTCGCCGCGCGAAAGCATTCCCGCCGCCTGGGACCGCGAATATCTGCGAAGCCTGAGTTAGCCTAGACCCGCCCGCCTAAAGTTGTCATCCCGATCCGCCGCAGGACGGAGAGGGACCTCGCAGTTGCAATAGGCGCGTCCTGCACTGACGCGAACGTATATTGCATTCGAGAGGTCCCTCGCCGCGCTCCGCCGGCTCGGGATGACAGATCAGCTCAGCCGCCGGCCATCGCGCCGATGATGAAGAACGGCTCGGTGCCTTTGGCGATCGCGTCGGGCAGGGGCGCGTCGGGCGCCTCGTGCGAGAAATCTTCCCCGCAACAAAAGAACCTAACGAGTGGACGTCGCTTTTGCGTGGCTTGATCGCGCACCGTCCCGCGCAGGACCGGATAGGCGGCTTCGAGCGCGTCGAGAATGCGGCGTTGAGTGATCGGCGGCGCAACCTCCAACCGCACCTCGTCCTCGACCCGCGCCAGCGTGCGCAAGTGAACCGGGAGCACGACCCGGATCATGGCAAAGTCTGGACTTCCACCGAACAAACCGCGGGCAGATCGCGCACCACGGCGTTCCAAGTGTCGCCGGCGTCGGCCGAGGCATAGACCTGGCCGCCGGTGGTGCCAAAATAGATGCCGCACTGATCGAGCGAATCGACCGCCATCGCGTCGCGCAGGACGTTGACGTAGCAATCGCTTTGCGGCAGGCCTTTCGTTAGGGCTTCCCACTCGTTGCCGCCGGTCCGGCTGCGATAAACGCGCAACTTCCCATCGGGCGGGAAATGCTCGGAGTCGCTCTTGATCGGGACGACGTAGATCGTTTCCGGTTCATGCGCGTGGACATCGATCGGGAAGCCGAAATCGGAGGGCAGGTTGCCGCTCACTTCGCTCCACAGATCGCCGGCATTGTCGCTCCGCATCACGTCCCAATGTTTTTGCATGAAGAGCACGCCGGGACGCGAGGAGTGCATCGCGATTCGATGCACGCAATGTCCGACGTCAGCGTCTGGATCAGGCAGTTCGTATTGGGATTTCAGTCCTTTGTTAATCGGGCTCCAGCTCTTCCCTGCGTCATCGCTCCGGAACGCGCCCGCGGCCGAGATCGCGACGAAGATGCGATCGGGATTTGTCGGATCGAGCAGGATGGTGTGCAGACACATTCCGCCCGCGCCCGGCTGCCAGAGTTTTCCTTTGGCCTCGCGCAATCCCGGAAGTTCCTGCCAGCTTGTTCCTCCGTCGGTGCTGCGGAAAAGCGCGGCGTCTTCCGCGCCGGCGTAAACGGTCTCGGCCTCGGTCAGCGAGGGCTCGAAATGCCAGACGCGCTTGAACTCCCACGGATGTTGCGTGCCGTCATACCATTGATGAGTCCCGGGTGTGCCTTCATAGACGAAGTCTTTCCCGACCGGTTCCCAGGTCTCGCCGCCGTCTTCCGAGCGTTGCACCTGTTGCCCAAACCAGCCGCTGGTTTGCGAGGCGTAGATGCGGTTGGGATTCACCGGCGATCCCTTGAGGTGATAAATTTCCCACCCGGCAAAGTGCGGCCCGCTCACTTTCCAATTCTTGCGCTTGCCGTCCGAAGTTAGGACGAAAGCTCCTTTGCGAGTGCCAACCAAAAGTCGTATTGCGCTCATGCCGTTTTCTATCTTGAGGGTGCGATCGCGATCAATTCCAAATGTGACCTACTCGGGGATTTCCGCCTCGACCAGTTTTCCCAGGAGGATGAGCGATTCCTGCCAGCCAAGGTAACAAGCCTCGCGCGGAATGGCGCCGGGCACCCCTGCCTGCGTGATATTGATTTCAGTTCCGCACGAGACCTCGCTCAAGGTGACCGTCACCTGGATCTCGCCGGGCAAATTGGGATCGTCAAATTTGTCGGTGTAGCGAATGCGCTCATGCGGCACTAATTCCTGATACTCGCCGCCAAAGGTGTGGCTCTGGCCGGTGGTGAAGTTCGTGAATGACATCCTGAAGCTGCCGCCGACTTTGGCGTCCATGTGGTGGACCTTGCAGGTGAATCCGTTTGGCGGCAGCCACTTCGCGTTGGCGTCGGCATCAAGGAACGCGCGATAGATTCTTTCGGCCGGTGCACGGAGCACGCGATGAAGTTGGATGGTGTGTGTGTTGGGTGTTGTCATGGTTGAAAGACTCGTGGGTTGTCCTGGATTAAATCTCGTGTTTCTTCATCATGTCCACGAACGACCCGCCGCGCATCGGACACTCGTCGGTGATTTTTTTTCTGAAGACTGTCCGCTCGGGCAGGGTTGACTCGTCGAGAGAATGAAGAGCATTCACTACCTAACCTGATCAACACAACTATGGAAACCAACGCGACTCCCTACATCCTGTTCTTTCGGAATTCCGGCCCGGAAAACTACGCCCATCTCTCCGCCGAAGAGCGGCAGCGGCTCGTGACCCGCTGGAACGCCTGGTATGATGAACTGTCCGACGGCGGCAAGGCGATCGACGGCACCCCGCTCGAACTCGAGACCCGCATCGTCTCTGGCCCGCGCGGCGAACGCGTCGTCGACGGTCCTTTCGCCGAAGCGAAGGAAGCGGTCGGCGGCTACGTCATGCTCAATGTGCGCGACCTCGAGGAAGCGACCGCGATCGCGCAAAAGCATCCCGGCCTCGCTCACGGTCTCGTGATCGAAGTGCGCCGCCTGGCCGAGCATTGCCATCTCGGGGTCAAAGCGGAGCACCACGAGGTGGCTTTCGTGGAATAGGTTCCGGTGTCACTCGCCTCGACAGCTCCGGCGATGGACGAAAGTGCCGACCCATCTCCGCCGATCTCCGCGCCCGCCGCGCAGTTGGTGGAAAATTTTTTCCGCCACGAGACCGGCCGTCTGCACGGCGCGCTGATCCGGTTGCTCGGCGTGCACAATCTTGCGCTGGCCGAGGACGTGGCGCAGGAGGCGATGCTGCGCGCGCTGCGCAACTGGTCGATGGGCGGCCTCCCGGAAAATCCCTCGGCCTGGATCATGCGCGTGGCGATGAATCTCGCGAAAGACGCGCTCCGGCATCAGCGGATGTCGACCACGAAAGAGCCCGCCATCATCGCGCACCTCGACCAGACGCTGGCCGATTCGACCCTCGGGAAAACCAGCGAATACGAAATCCGCGACGACGCGCTCCGGCTCATGTTCGTCTGCTGTCACCCGGCGATCGCGACCGACGCTCAGGTCGTGCTCGCGCTCAAGGTCCTCTGCGGGTTCAGCATCACCGAGATCGCGGCCGCTTTTCTGAGCAGCGAAGCCGCGATCGAAAAGCAGCTCACGCGCACAAGGCAGCGGATCCAGGAGGCAGGCATCGGTTTTGAAATTCCCGATGGCGAAGACCTCGCGCCGCGGCTCGATGGCGTCCTCGCCGCGCTCTATCTTTTGTTTAACGAAGGCTACAAGGCTTCGGCCGGCGATTCGCTCTTGCGCGAGGATCTGTCCCGCGAAGCGATCCGGCTCGCCTCGCTCCTTATTCGTCATCCCGCCGGCAACACGCCGCGCAGCCACGCCTTGCTCGCGCTCATGTTGCTGAGTAGCGCCCGCTTCCCGACCCGGTTAAGCGAGCAGGGGAATCTGCTGCGGCTCGACGATCAGGATCGTTCGAAATGGAATCAGTCGTTCATCAACGAGGGCCTCATGCATCTCGCCGCTGCCGCTGAGGGCGAGACGATCAGCGACTACCATCTGCAGGCCGGCATCGCGGCTTGCCACTGCCTGGCGGCTGATGCGGCCTCGACCGATTGGAAAAGAATCCTGCGCCATTACGATCAACTTCACCGGCGTAATCCATCGCCGATCATCGCGCTTAACCGCGCCGTCGCCGTCGCGCATGTCCACGGAGCGCAAGCCGGACTCGACGCGATCGACGAAATGCCGCGGCGCGAACTCATCGAGTCGCATCATCTTTTCCATGCCGTCGTCGGCGAACTGCAACAACAGCTCGGCCAGCACGAGGCGGCCGCGGCAAGTTTCCGGCGCGCCTTGCACCTGGCCGAGGTCGGTCCTGAGCAACATCACCTGGCACGTCTCCTCGAGCAGGTTGGTTAGGCCGGGCCCGAGAAATTCGATCGGCGCAGGCCAGACTGACCCGCTCGCTTGATGTCCGCAGCTAGCGTCTTTTCCTCACCGCAGACGTCACGGTCGCTCGAATAAAGAAAGAGCCATTGTCCCCGAAGCTTGCGATGTTGAGGCCCACATCCTGTATCCAATCAGACAATCTCGGCGGATTCTTTGGAAGCGCAGGAGACGAAATTGCGGTCTGGGTAGGATCATCGAGCTGGAAATCAAGGTGATTACTCACAAAGTTACCAGTGGCCGAAATATCAAAGAGGTTGTTGTAACTGTGCCACACATAGTTATCTCTGCTTTGGTAATCATTTACGAGCTCCAGCAGGAAAGCTACATTCGATGGATCGGTTCTGAAACTGAGGCCGTTTACAGTCAGTCTTACTCCATTGGGTGCAGTCGTGTAATAATAGTCGCCCACCTGTGGGAGGGGATTGGAGTCCACCGCAAGCGAATCGTAGGTGTAAGAGCCATAAATCGTGTCGCCAACGGCAATGGAGTCATTTAAGATGTGATTGAAATCGTCCACCTGTGTAATGGTGGCCCTAATCGCAATCGTAACGGGCGCACCACTCGCCGTCATCGGTTTCAAGAATCCGGCCACGAGAGATGCTGACGAGGCAAAAGAGAACTGGTGTAAAACGTACGGTGGATTGAAGGGCGTTGGTGTTCATGGGCAATGTGAATGAGGGCGCAGGATAAATAGTCGTATCGTCGTTACGCAAGCAAAAAGGAAGGGCTGTTTCGCCAAGATTCGGAGCGGAGCGGGGGAGGCGGAGCGGAGTGGTGTCTAAACCTTGGACATTGGCTTGAGAACTCGGTCGTCGTTTGCCTCCCGCAGAGCTATGCGGGCCGAGACAAAGCTCGCGCGAATGCTCGAAGAGTGGGTTAGGCGAGCCCGAGAAACTCGCGCGCGCTGCCGCTCAGGAGTCGCGCTTTATCTTCCTCTGAAAAATCGGCCATCGACTCGATCAACTCGCCCGGGTGCGCCTCGCCTAACGGGAAGGGATAATCGGAGCCGAGCGCGATCCGCTGCGTCCCGAAAAGCTTGCAGAAGCAGGCGCGAGCGCGTCGGGATCGTGGACTAACGAGTCGACATAGAAGCGCGCCGGGATTTGCGATCGCCGCGTTCGTCGACCCGGGCGAGGTAATGGCGTGGGTTGATCTTATTCTCGATCGCGACCAGGTCGGGCCGGACGTTAAAGCCATGCTCGATCCGCCCGATCGTGATCGGGAAATGCGCCGCCGCCGTGAGCGAAAGGCGACGCGCAATTTCGGAAAACGCTCGAAGACGCCGCCGAAAATCATCGAGCAAATCGCGAGCGAAGTTTCCGCCGGCATCCCGACCAGCCACGGCAGCCAGTATTTCGGCATCCGGTTTTTGCCCACCATGTCCCAGGGATGAACGAAGATCGCGGCGCCGGTTTCCTCCGCCGCGCTCCAGACCGCGTCGAGCGAGCGGTCGTCGAGATTGCGGCAATTCTTTTGGTCGCAGAATTCGTTCGCGTCGACGTGCGTGCCGATCTGGACGCCGCGCAAGCCAAGCTCGCGCACGCAACGGACCAACTCGCGCGCCGCGAGCTCAGGAGCCTGCAACGGGATCGTGCCCAGCCCGGCGAAACGCGCCGGATGCTCCCTAACGACTTCGGCCAGGTGATCGTTTAAATGGCGGCAAGAGATCGAGACCGTCGGCCGGTTTCGCCCAATAGCTGAACATCACCGGCACGGTCGAGAGCACCTGCATCGTGACGCCGGTGCGATCGCATTCCTCGATCCGGCGGGCCGGGTCCCAGACGTTGTCGCCAATCTCGCGAAAGAAGCGTTCGCCGATCATCATCCGCGCGCAGCAGGGGCGATGATGCTCCAGCCTAACGAAACCGCTGTAGCCGTACTTGGCGTCGAGGTTGGGCCACTCGCGCGGCAGGATGTGGGTGTGGAGGTCGATCTTCATTTCAGGTCCGCGTTTCTATTTAGCGGCCTTCCCAAAAACGCGCCACAAACTCCTTCAGGGCGGGGCCGATTCAAAAAGTGGACATTTCTTTTTCCACGTTGCAGATTGCTCGCCATGGACCGCACTTTCTCAAACCAGCTCGCGCCTCTTCTGGTGCTTTCGGCTGCGGCGTGGTCCTGGCGCGGTTATTGGCGTCGCTAAGAACGACGCGGTGACGCATCCGTCCGCCGGACGGCAACGGAACACCCAAGGCATCTTCGCGCGCATCGTGGATGCGCGGCTCACTTCATCCCGGCGCCACACTCAATTTTTTTCATCATTCAAAATGCATTCTTTACCTTCATTTGCCCTTGCCCAGGAGTTGGACGAGTTCGACTCGTTAGGCCAATTTCGGGACCGTTTTTATTCTCCCGAGGGACGGATTTACCTCGATGGCAACTCGCTCGGCCTCCTTTCGCGTGATGCCGAGCGCACCCTGCTCAGCGTCCTCGAGCAATGGAAGACCGGCGGTATCGCCGGCTGGCTCGATGGCGATTCGCCCTGGTTCACCATGGCCGAAGCGCTCGCCGAACGTGTCGCCAAACTGATCGGCGCCGCCGGCGACGAAGTCGCGATCGCCAACTCCATGACGATCAATCTGCACCAGCTCCTGGCCACGCTTTACCGGCCTTCCGGTGTAGAGGCGGCCGTGTCGGCCGCGGGGGGCGATCTCGCCGCGGAATCAACCCCCGAGCGCCCGACACGGGCGCCGCTACATCGCACCAAGGTGCTGATCGATGCCCACAGTTTTCCGACCGATCGTTATGCCTTGCGCAGTCATCTCCGGCTCCGCGGACTCGATCCGGACGAGCACATCGTGATCGTGCCGGCGGGGGATTCGCGTTTCCTCGACGAGGACAGGATTGTCGAAGCGCTGAAAAATCCCGAGCTGCAGATGGCGCTGTTTCCTTCCGTCGTTTACACCACCGGGCAGCTGCTCGACCTGGAAAGAATCTGCCGCGCCGCGCGCGAGAACGACGTCATCATCGGCCTCGATCTCTCGCACTCGGTCGGCATCCTGCCGCACGCGCTCGACGAATGGGGCGCGGATTTCGCCGGCTGGGGGCATTACAAATGGCTCAACGCCGGCCCGGGCTCGGTTGCGGGGCTTTACTTAAATCGCCGCCATTTCAACGAAACTGGTGTCGTCGACGCCGGACTCGCGGGATGGTGGAGCGTGCACAAGGAGAGCATGTTCGAGATGTCGGACGAATTCTTTCCCGGGATGGGCGCCTCGGCGCTGCAGATCGGCACGCCCGCGGTCCTGAGCATGGCGCCGATCGACGGCGCGTTGCAATCGGTCGAGGAAGCGGGGATCGATCGCATCCGCGAAAAATCGATCGCCATGACTGACTTCATCATTCGCACCGCGGATGCGGAGCTGGCCGGGCTCGGGTTTCGTGTCGGCACGCCGCGCGAAGCCGCGCGCCGCGGCGGCCACATCTCGCTCCAACATCCCGACGCGCAGCCGATCTCGATGGCGTTGCGGGCGCGCGGCGTGGTGCCAGATTTTCGGAAACCGGACGTCATTCGCTTCGCGCCTTCGCCGCTCTACAACACTTTTACGGAACTCTGGGAAGCGCTCCAGATCTTGAAAGAGATCGCGAGCACGCGTTCGTACGAGGAGTTCGAAACCACCCGCGCTTTGGTCACCTGATGGAATCGCGCATCTCTCCCGCCGACCTGACTCGCCGCCGCCCGGCCTGGCTGCTTCCGACGCCCGCCCGGCGCGACGAGGCGGGCACGGAATCGCCGGTCCGGGCTCTGCTCGTTAGGCTCATGCGCGGGCAGGATCTTTCCCGGGAAGACGCCGCCCTGCTTTTCGGCGCGGCGATGGACGAGCGCGCGACCGACGCGCAGATCGGCGCGGCCCTGGTCGCGCTCGCGGTGAAGGGCGAAACGGTGGAGGAACTCACCGGGATGGCGCAGGCGATGCGCGATCGCGCCTTGCGGATCAAATGCCGGCACGAGTGCTTCATCGATACCGCCGGCACTGGCTCCAGCTACGCCAAGACTTTCAACGTCTCGACCGCCGCCGCCTTCGTCTGTGCCGGCGCCGGTTTGCCGGTGGCGAAACATGGCAGCCGCGCCGCGACCAGTCTCTCGGGAAGCGCCGACGTCCTGAGCGAGCTGGGCGTGAACGTGCAGGTCGAAGCCGCCGTCTCGGAACGATCGCTCAATGAACTCGGGATCTGTTTTCTCTACGCGCCGCTTTATCACCAGGCGACCGCGCGCGTGGCCAACATCCGCCGCCAGCTCGGCGTGCACACGACCTTCAACCTGCTCGGCCCCCTAACGAATCCGGCAGGCGCGCCGCGCCAGATCATCGGGGTCTGGCACGAGACGCTGCTCGAGCCGCTCGCGCACACGCTGCTCGCGCTCGGCACCGGGCACGCCTGGGTCGTGCACGGCAGCGATGGACTCGATGAAGTGACGATCAGCGGACCGCACCACCGTCGCCGAAGCGCGCGATGGAAGTGTTCGGATCTTCACCCTTGAGCCCTCGGATTTCGGCCTCGAAACCTGCGCGGGTCTCGAGCAACTCCGCGGCGGCAATGCCCGCAGCAACGCGCAATTGATTCGGTCCGTTTTGCAAAACGAAACCGGTCAACGCGTCGAGACCGCGCGCCATTTGATCTGCGCCAATGCCGCGGCGGCAATTTTCGTCGGCGGTCTGGAAAGCGACCTCAAAGCCGCCACCGATCGCGCCCGCGAAAGTATCCGCTCCGGCGCGGCTCTCGGGAAATTGGAGGCGCTCTGCGCGCAGCTGAGCCATGGAGGCTAATTTTCTCGATAAAATTGTCGCCGCTCGGCGCGCGCAGATCGCTTCCTCCGGGCGCAGGATGCCGGAGCTGCACAAGCCGGAATCCGGGCCGCCGTTTTCGCAAAGCGCTGCGTGAGCGAGATGGCGTCGCGATTATCGCCGAGTTCAAGCGAGCCTCGCCCTCGTTAGGCGAGATTCGGGGCGACGCCGATCCCGGGCAAATGATCGCGCTCTACGAGGCCGGCGGTGCGGCGGCGATCTCGGTCCTGACCGAGCCGGAGTTTTTCAAAGGATCGCTCGACGATCTCAAGGCCGCGCGCGCCACGACGCGGCTGCCCATTTTGCGGAAGGATTTCATCGTCGACGAAATCCAGATCGTCGAAGCGGCGGCGGCGGGCGCGGACGCGATCCTGCTCATCGTGGCGGCGCTGAGCGACGAGGAGCTTTCCCGTTTTCGCGCCCTCGCTGAAGAAGAGCTCGGGCTCGACGCGCTGGTCGAGGTGCACGACGCGGCGGAAATGGAGCGCGCGATTCAATGTGGAGCGACCCTCATCGGCGTGAACAATCGCAATCTGCGCACCTTCGCCACTTCGCTCGAGACCTCGGTCGAGTTGGCTGCGCTCGCTCCACCCGGCGCAACGCTGGTCAGCGAGAGCGGCATTTCTTCCCGCGCCGACATCGTGCGGCTCCAAGAGTGCGGTTACCGCGGTTTCCTCATCGGTGAATCACTCATGCGCGCGGCCGATCCCGTCGCGCTGCTCGAATCCCTGCGTCATGCTTGAGTTCGGAAACAAGGTCGCGGTCAAAATCTGCGGCATCACCAGCACGGCCGATGCGCTGGCCTGCGCCGCGGCCGGGGCCGACATGCTCGGGTTGAATTTTTCCCCGCGCAGCTTGCGCTGTATCACTCCGGAAACAGGCGCTGAAATCATCAGGGTCGTGCGGGAGCGATTTCCGCAGGTGAAGTTCGTCGGCGTTTTCGTCGATCAGGAGCCTGATTTCGTGCGGACGATCGCGACCGACCTCGCGCTCGACGCGGTGCAATTGCACGGGAACGAGACGCCGGACATACGTAGCCGGGGGCGGTGACCCGGCGGGATGGACGTTGCGACCACTTGCCGTCTGGGATCAAGGCGCTTGCGCGTCTGGAAGCGCCGCCGTGATCAAGCCCTGCGGATGTTTCCGTACGCTTTTCGAGCGGCGATATTCTGCTCGATACCTGGAGCGCGCAAGCTCCCGGCGGAACCGGTGAGACCTTCCCTGGTCGATCGCGGCAGAGCTGCGGCCGCAAGTGGATCGGCTCATCCTGGCCGGTGGCCTAACGAGCGCCAACGTGGCGGAGGCGATCCGCGTGGTGCGTCCTTTCGCGGTGGATGTTTGCAGCGGCGTCGAGATCTGCACCCGGACAGAAAGACGAAACCAAAGTGCGCGCCTTCATTCAGGCGGTGGAAGAACTTAATCATGAA
Source organism: uncultured Verrucomicrobiae bacterium (assembly GCA_963740715.1). Classification (GTDB taxonomy): domain Bacteria; phylum Verrucomicrobiota; class Verrucomicrobiia; order Chthoniobacterales; family UBA10450; genus Palsa-1392. The sequence goes on from CAVUGD010000040.1 coordinate 103,042, forward strand.
GAAACTGCGATCCGAGCCTAACGAACAGGGATTCTGGGGCGAATTCGGCGGCCGCTTCGTGGCCGAAACGTTGATCGCGCCGCTGGAGGAATTGACCGCCGCCTACCGCGCCGCGATGCGCGATCGCGCTTTCCAGCGGCGACTGGCGGAACTGCATCGCGATTATTCCGGCCGGCCGACGCCGTTAGGCTTCGCCCAACGCCTGACTGAGCACGCGGGCGGCGCCCGAATTTTTCTGAAGCGCGAAGATTTGCTCCACACCGGCGCGCACAAGATCAACAACGCGCTCGGGCAGGGACTGCTCGCGGCGCGGATGGGCAAACAGCGCATCATCGCCGAGACCGGCGCGGGCCAGCATGGGGTCGCGACCGCGACGGTTTGCGCGCTGCTCGGGCTCGATTGCGTCGTCTACATGGGCGCGGAGGACGTGCGCCGGCAGGAGCCTAACGTTCTGCGGATGCGCCTTCTCGGCGCGGAAGTGCGCGTGGTGGAGAGCGGCTCGCGCACGCTGAAGGACGCGATCAACGAAGCGCTGCGCGATTGGGTGGCGAACGCGCGCGACACTTATTACCTGCTCGGGAGCGCGCTCGGCCCGCATCCGTATCCGCTCATGGTGCGCGAATTTCAGAAAGTGCTCGGGGAAGAAACGCGCCGGCAATTTCGCGCGCGCGAGAAAAAATTGCCCGATGTGCTGGTCGCCTGCATCGGCGGCGGCTCGAACGCGATCGGGATGTTTCATCCGTTTCTCGGCGACGCAAAAGTGCGCCTCGTCGGCGTGGAAGCGGGAGGCGAGGGGAAGTCGTTAGGCAGACATGCCGCGCGTTTTCTGCCGGGTGGGGGCGGGAAACCGGGCGTGTTGCATGGAACGCTGAGCTACGTTTTGCAGGACGCCGCGGGACAGATTTCCAACACGCATTCCATTTCGGCCGGACTCGATTATCCGGCGATCGGGCCGGAGCACGCTTTTCTGCGCGACAGCAAACGGGTGGAATACGTCTCGGTCGACGACGCGGAAGCGCTCAAGGGTTTCGAGCTGCTCGCGAAACTCGAAGGGCATCATTCCCGCGCTCGAATCGTCGCACGCCGTCGCTTACGCCGTGCGGCTCGCCCGCAAATTGCCCGCGAGCAAAACCATCGTCGTCAATCTCTCCGGCCGCGGCGACAAGGACCTGGCCAGCGTGCAACCGCTCGTCACCAAGCCGCGGGGACGGAAGCGCTCATGAGCCGGTTGCAGGAAAGTTTTCGCGCGGCCCGCGAGGCGAAGCGCGCAGGATTCATTCCATTCCTGGTAGCTGGCGATCCAGACTTGGAGACGACCGCAAAGCTTCTGCCGGCGCTGAGTAAACTTGAAACCAGTCGCGATCGAAGTGGGAGTCCCGTTCAGCGATCCGACCGCCGATGGACCGGTCATCCAGCGCGCGGCGCAGCGGGCGCTGGAGAAGGGCGCGTCGCTCGCGAAAATCCTTTCCTTGCTGGAGCGGTTTCAGCCTAACGAGCTCGCTCCCGTCGTTCTCTTCAGCTACTACAACCCGATTCTGCAACTCGGGCTCGAGCGCTTCGCCCGCAGCGCCGCGGAGCGAGGAGTGGCTGGTGTGCTCGTGGTCGACCTGCCCGCCGAAGCAGCCGCCCCATTGCAGGCGCAACTCCGCCGCCGGAAAATCGATCTCATTTTTCTGGTCACGCCGACCACGACCGACCCTCGCCTGCGGCAAATCGTGAAACTGGCGAGCGGTTTCATTTATGCGGTGGCTCGCACCGGCGTTACCGGCACGGCGCGCGAGCTGACCGATGAATCAGAAGACCTCGTCAGGCGAATTCGCGCGGTGAGCGATCTCCCGGTCGCGGTTGGATTCGGAATCACCACCGGGGCACAGGCGAAACGCGTCTGTCGTTATGCCGACGCCGCCGTGGTCGGCTCGCGGCTCGTGGCCGAGATCGAAGAAACCAGGGGCAACGTCAAAGCCGTCGTCGCCTGCGCGGCAGTTTGTAGCCGGGGGCGCTGACCCCGGCAGGAGCGTTCGCTCCCGTCTAGTCGCGACGGCTAGAACGGTTTAACCGGTTCCGGCTTGGGCACCTTGGTGCCGCATTTCTGGCAGGTGCGGCGCGCGTCGTCGTTCCAGAAGTCGAGCATCGCCTGGCTGAAATGCTGCACGATGTCGCCGCAGTCGAAATCGATGTCCTCGACCACCGCCCCGCAGTTCTCGCAGTAGAAAATGACGTGCTCGTGCTCGCCGGCCGGGCGGCGGCGCTCGACCACGACGCCGATCGTGTCCGGCGGACGGACCGGCGCATGGGGAACGTTAGGCGGGATGAAGAAAGTCTCGCCCTCGCGCACGAGGTGATCGACGATCTGGTCGCCCTCGCGGATGCGAATCTTGATCTCGCCTTTGAGCTGGTAAAAATATTCCTCCGAATCGACGAGGTGAAAATCGTTCCGCGCATTCGGGCCCTTGATCACCATGACGAAAAAATCGCGCCCGTCGTAGAGGTACTGGTTGCTGACCGGCGGCTTGAACTTGTCTTTGTGTTCCTCGATCCAGTTCGTTAGGTCGATGGCGGATTGGACTTTGGTTTCCATAGGCAGAATTCATCTTCCGCTCCCGCGCCCGCGGGCTCAACCGCGAAATTTCTCAGGTCGCCGGGCGCTCGCGCTTGCCGTCGTACCAAAGGGCGAGCCGGTCCCGGGTGCGGAGGGAGCGCTTGCCGTTGAGGAGAAGCAGGAATCGTCTGGGTGACGACGTGACGCGGCGAGTGCATCCGAATCTTGCGGGCCGAACTCACGATTGGTTCGCGCAGGATCTTGAAGCGGCCGAGCTTTCGCAGGGCGAGGCTGAGGTAGACTTCTTCGCCGGCAAAATATTGTTCATCGAAACCGCCGGCGGCCTCGAACAGGTCGCGCCGCGCGAAAATGAACGCACCCGCTCCGAGCCCGAGGGTAAAATAGACGGCGGAGAAAGTGTGGAGAAAAACATTCGCCCAAAAGGGCATCTCACGGTCGGGCAGGACGCGCGCGCTGCCGCCGGGGTGGAGAGCGACGTCGTCATCTGGCGCATTGCCGATGGGGTGAAATTGAAAACGTTAACCGGCCACAGCGGCTCGGTCTTCGACCTCGCTTTTGCACCGGATGGCCTGACGATCGCCTCGAGCAGCGATAAGACGATCAAACTCTGGCAGTTGAAGCGGGGTGCTACTGCGCACCCTGACCGGTCACACCTTCTTTGTCGACGCGGTCGCGTTTTAGACCGACGGCCAGACGCTCGCCTCCGGCGCGTGGGACAATACGGTGCGGCTGTGGCGCGTCGCGGATGGCGTCCTGCTGAAGACGCTGACCGGTCACACCTCGCTGGTGGCCTCGGTTTCTTTTTCACGAGCGGGCGATCTGGTCGCGTCCGGCGCCTGGGAACACGGTTAAGCTTTGGGACGTCGGAAGTGGAACTTTGGTTCGGACGATAACTTCGTCGGATGTGTCATCGGTCGAGACCATCGCCTTTTCTCCAGACGGCCAGACGCTGGCCAGCGGCTCGTTCGATGGTCATCCGCGGCAATGGCAGGTCGGCGATGGCAAGTTGCTGAAGACGTTTGGGCACCATACTGCGGCGGTAAACGGGGTCGATTTTTCACCCAACGGCCAGCTCTTTGCCTCCTGACGGTGACGACGAAATTATCAAGCTCTGGCATCACGATGACGAAAAAATCGCGCCCGTCGTAGAGGTATTGGTTGCTGACCGGCGGCTTGAACTTGTCTTTGTGTTCCTCGATCCAGTTCGTTAGGTCGATGGCGGATTGGACTTTGGTTTCCATAGGCAGAATTCATCTTCCGCTCCCGCGCCCGCGGGCTCAACCGCGAAATTTCTCAGGTCGCCGGGCGCTCGCGTTTGCCGTCGTACCAAAGGGCGAGCCGGTCCCGGGTGCGGAGGGAGCGCTTGCCGTTGAGGAGAAGGAGGAATGTCTGGGTGAGGACGTGACGCGGCGAGTGCATCCGGATCTTGCGGGCCGAACTCACGATTGGTTCGCGCAGGATCTTGAAGCGGCCGAGCTTTCGCAGGGCGAGGCTGAGGTAGACTTCTTCGCCGGCGAAATATTGTTCATCGAAACCGCCGGCCGCCTCGAAAGATCGCGCCGCGCAAAAATGAACGCGCCCGCGCCGAGCCCGAGGGTGAAATAGACGGCGGAGAAAGTGTGGAGAAAAACATTCGCCCAAAAGGGCATCTCACGGTCGGGCAGAACGCGCGCGCTGCCTCCCGAGCATCCTTCCGCGATCGCGCGCAGGCCGAGGATGACATGATCGGGCGCGATCCGGGTATCGGCATCGACGAAGAAAAGAATCTCGCCCCGCGCGACGCGGGCTCCGGCGTTGCGGGCGGCGGCGATTTGCCGGCGATTGATGGTCACGACACGGGCGCCAAATTGCCGGGCGATTTCCGCAGTCGCATCGGTCGAGGCGTCGTCGACCACAATCAGCTCATAAGTTTGCTTCGAGGAATCGGCGGCGACGCGCAACGCGCCCAGGGAGGCGGGCAGCTCGAACTCTTCGTTATGCGCAGGGACGACAAACGAGAGCTTCGGGGCCGCGGCCGGAAAATATTTCTCCAGCGCTCTGGAAGACGAAGTCGTAACCCTGCGGCCATTGGCTGGCCCGCGGGCCGGCGACATTGAGCACTTTGATTTGGTGCGACCTAACGAACTCGCCGATCAGGGCGACAGCTCTCTCCAGGTCAATCTCGCTCGCATCGATGAGCAGTGATGGTTTCCGCTGGGCGGAGCAAAAATCAGCGGTCGCTTTCGTCCCGCCCTGGAGCGAGCCGGAATAGAAAATGAGCGTGCCATCCGCTTCGGCGACATTGCGCGCGGTGCGTTCGAGGTAGCCGCCCTCGGGCAATTCCTCCAGCGGATAGTGCGCGGGGATGACGCCGTTTTCATCGATCCGACCCGCCGGGCACCAGCCGCCGCAGTCCACGCCTAACGACAGCGCGGCATCGAGCGCGGCGCGGTCGACTCCCGTTTGTCCGCCGGAGATGATTTTCATTCAGCCGGCGGCGCGCGCCTTTTCGTCGAGCGCGAGATAGTCCTCGCGCGGCGGACTAAAGGTGTCGATGACGGTCGTGTCCTCAATCGTCTCGACGCCGTGCGGCACGTTACTGCCAAGATAGATGGCGTCGCCCGCGGCCAGATCGTGCGGCACGCCGGCCACGATCATTTTCATCCGGCCCTTGATGACGTGCGCGATCTGTTCCTGCGGGTGCATGTGCTCGGGCAGCACGCTGCCCGCCGCCAATTCGGCCCGCATCTGATACATCGAGGCGCCGGTCGCGATCGTGCGCCGCTTGATGCCGGGCGCGATGTCGACCCAGGGATTTTCGTGTTCGCTCACGAAGCGAAGCATGACGGATGTTCAGCCGGTTGCAAAGCCCGCGACTGTGTTTGCCTTGTCGACTTCCCCCGTCCAATCTCCCCGCAGATGAAGTTCCTCGATATCACGCGCTCGCTCAAAGCCGACCTCGCGCCCTGGCCGGGCGACGTGAGTTTTGATTATCGCCTGGTCGGGCGGCTCGCGGAAGGGTCCTCGGTCAATCTCGGGCGGGTCACGACGAGCGTGCATTCCGGGACGCACGCCGACGCTTTTTTTCATTTCGAGGACGATGGCCTAACGATCGACCGTTTCGCGCCGGAACGCTATGTGGGGAAGGCGGCGGTGGTGGACCTGAGCGCGAAGTTTGCGGAATCGTTAGGCGAAATCACGATCGCGGACCTGGAGTCGGGCGCGGCCGCGCCGCGCTTGCTGATCAAGACCGGGGCGTGGCCGGATTCGACGAAGTTCCCGGAAGCGATCCCGGTCCTGGCCCGCGGGGTGGCGGAATGGATGCAGAGCCGGGGAGTGAAGTTGCTCGGGCTCGATCTGCCGTCGGTTGATGCGATCGATTCCAAGGACCTGCGAAATCATCACGCGCTGGCCGCGGCCGACATCGCGATCGTCGAGGGGCTCGACCTGAGCGCGGTGGAGGCGGGCGTTTATTCGCTGGCCGCGTTGCCACTAAAAATCATCGGTGGCGATGGCGCGCCGGTCCGCGCCGTTCTTTGGCGGGAAGAGTGAGCGTGACCGGTCATTGGCTCGAGCGGCCGGGGACGAAATGGGCGGTGCTTGTGTCTCATCGTCGGCTACTTCGCGATCACGAATCTCCCCTGGACGCTGGATAACTACGACCAGGCGAAGCAGGCCTACACCTCGTTTGAGATGGTGGGGCAGGGGCACTGGCTCTACCAGCACACGCCTAACGAGAGCGTGGCGACGAAGCCGCCGCTCGTCGGCTGGATCTCGGCCGGACTTTTCCAAGTGACCCGCTGGTGGGAGGGCGCCTGGCGGATCCCGTCGCTCGCGGCCGCGCTCGCGCTCCTTTGGTTGATCGCGACGGAAGCGACGGCGGCGTATGGCGTTGTCGGCGGCTTGATCGCGTTCAGCGCGATCGGCCTGAATCTGCTCTCGCCGCGCCTCGCGACCCTGGTGCGGACGGATATGCCGCTGGCGCTCGTGACTTTTCTGATCGGGGCGCAGATCTGGCGAAAAATCCGCCTGGCGGAACCGTGGAGCAGACGCGACCGGGTGACCGCGTTTGTCCTGCTGACCTGCGCGATGTTGATCAAGGGGCCGATCATCTACGCCTTCATCCTGCCGGGGCTGATCGTTTATCAATTTCTGCACCGGAAAAATGACGCGCCGAGCGGTTGGAGCGGCTGGTGGCCCTGGATTTTGTCGCTGGCGATTTTTCTCGCCTGGGCGGCCGGCGGAATCGTTAGGCAAGAAGGCTTTTACGAGAGCGTGGTGATCCGGGAATTTGCCGGGCGCTTTACCGAGACGATCCACAAGCCGCAGCCGATCTATTTTTATTTCCCGCATCTGCTGCACAAGTTCGCGCCCTGGAGCGTGCTCCTCGTTGGCCTAACGATTTTCTTCTGGCGCCGCCGGGAACGTCTCTCGCTCCAGATGAAGCCGGACACGGTCTGGCTGGTCTGCTGGGCGGTGGGTGGGCTGCTCCTGATGTCGATCATCCCGTCGAAACGGGTCGACCGGATTTTCCCGATCCTGCCGCCGCTCTGTCTTTTGTTAGGCGCGCAGGTCGCGCGCGCCTTCGAGAACGAACGCTGGCGATCCAAGGTCCGGCCATGGCTGGGCGCCTCGCTCCTTTTTGCGGTCGTTTTCACCGGCGGCTACGCGGCTTGGAAGATCGGTTCGGCGATGCACGAGAAGAGCGACGCGCTGGTGAAATTTTCGCGCCAGGTGCGGGCGGAGGCCGCCGCTCAGAAATGGCGTTACGCCGTGGTCGGCGGGCGGGAGGAGGGGATGCTGCTTTACCTGCGCCGCGACCATTTCCTCTCGCCTAACGACGCCGTCGCGCAGTGGAAAGCCGGCCAGCTCGACGCCCTGGTGGTGCGGAACCATCCGGCGCGCGCCTGGCTCGACCTGCTCCCGGGAGCGAAGCTGCATCTCGTCTCGGAGAAAGCGCAGGATCTGCCGCGCTATTCGCTCTTCGTCCGCGCTCCGTAAATCTTTCTCCTGCTCCTAATCTTGCCGTCGAATTTCCGCGCCGCCAGGAGCAGGAGCAAGATGCAGTTGATTAGGATTGGATGGGCGAAACCCGCCCTCGACATCGCGGCCGCAGCCGATACGCTCCCCCAGACGTTTTTGCCTAACGAGCCGATGGAGTTTCCCAAAGCTGAGATCGAAGCCCTCTGGTGCCCCTGGCGGGTCGAGTACTTCGAGCTCGAAAATCGCAATCCCAATTTCCTCGCCGAAGCCGCCCAGGCGAGCGACGACGCGGCCCATCTCGTCATCACCCGGCGGAAGAATGTTTTCCTGATGATGAACCGTTACCCCTACGCGGTCGGGCATCTCATGGTCGTGCCCTACCGGAAGACGGCGGACCTGGCGTCGTTAGGCGAAAACGAGATCCTCGAGCTCTGGGCCGTGGCGGTGCACGCCCAGGTCCTCTTGCGCGCGACGATGAAAGCGCAGGGGTTCAATCTCGGCCTCAATCTCGGGACGGCAGCGGGCGCCGGGGTGGCGGATCACCTCCATCTGCATATCGTGCCGCGTTGGACGGGCGATACGAATTTCATGCCGGTGCTGGGCCCGACCCGGCTGCTCTCCGAGGGATTGCAGACGCTTTACGAGAAACTGATCGCGGCCCAGAATAGCCTAACGACCTGATCAATGCCGACCGATTCCACCAATCCAACCTGGCTCGAAGCGCCCCCGCCGAAAAAAAGCGGCGGCGGTTGCGCGGGCAAAGGCTGCCTCTTTCTCGTCGCTTTTGCCATCCTGACCGTGCTCGTGATCGGGCTCGGCAGCTATCTTCTCTTCTCCGGCGGATCGAAGCCGACCAAGCTCCCGATCGAGGAACTTCCGCCGGCCCAGCTCGCCGAGGTCCAGCAGCGGGTCGACCAATTCGAGTCGACGCCGCCCACGCCCTCCTACACGCCCGACTGCGACTGCTGCGCCCGACGCCACCGCCGAGGCGACGCCGGAACCGCCTGCGCCCACGCCCGAGGGGCGGCAGCTCACCTTGTCCGGGTCCGAGATCAACGGCTTGATCTCGGCCAACCCGAAGTCGCGCGGCCACGCCTACGTCTCGGTCAGCGGAAACACCGCCACCGTGCAGATGAGTATCGCTTCCGAGAAAGTGCCGGGCTTCCCGAAAGGTTACTTGAACGGCAGCTTCACCATCACGACGGACGGGCCGACTCCGATCACCGGGCTGCAGGTCTCGAAGATCCAGGCAAACGGATTCCCGGTTCCCTCCGGCATTCTTACCATGAGCGTCGGCGGCAAATCGATCATGGGCTACGCGCTGGAAGGAGCCGCGCCGTATAACGTCAGCACGGCCGAAATCCGCGACGGCGTCGTGATTTTGCGCTGAGGCAGGCGGAGGCGTATATCCAGCGACATGAACACGCACGCCCCCTTGGCCGGACTTAGATCGTTAGGCTATTCTTTCCTTGCAGCGTTGATTCTCTGCGCGCCCTGCAAAGCTGATGATTCCACCGGTTTTGTGGTCACTGGCAGCATGGCAGAAGCACGAGAGGGACACACCGCTACCCTCCTGCCGGATGGGCGTGTGCTCGTCGTCGGAGGACTTGGCGTCGCGCCCATGGTCACGACCGCGGAGCTTTACGATCCGGCCGCCGGGACTTGGACAACGATCGAGGGCATCCCGGCCCCGCCCTCTTACCACACCGCCACTCTCTTGAAGGATGGGAAAGTGCTGGTGGCGGGAGGAGCTTACGGCTTTGTCTCCGTTCCGCAGGCCTACCTTTTCGATCCCGCGACGAACGAGTTCACCGCAACGGGCGAGCTGATCCACGCGCGCGACAAGCACACTGCCACCTTGCTCAACGATGGGCGGGTGTTGGTGGCGGCGGGATGGTTCCATTATCTGGGCTACAATCCATTCGCGCAGGATACCGCCGAAGTTTATGACCCGGCCACCGGGACCTGGACTGAGACCGGCCGTCTCGCCGATCCTCGCGAGCGCCACACCGCGGCTCTTCTGCCTGATGGCAGGGTCTTGGTTGCGGGCGGTCAGAACGATGGCTTTGCCGACGTCCATGTTTTCGCGACGGCTGAGATCTATGATGCTGCGACCGGCGTCTGGACGCCGACGGGGGATATGACCGTCGCACGGGCTGGACATACGGCGACGCTCCTGCCTAACGGCCAGGTGTTGGTCGTCGCAGGCTATAACGCCGAGTTCCTGGACGCGGCGGAGCTTTACGATCCGGCGACCGGCGCTTGGACGGCGACGGGTAGCCTCACGACGGCCCGGTTGGGTTCGACCGCAACCTTGTTGCCGAACGGCGGAGTGCTCGTCGCCGCTGGTTACAACCAGAGCGGGAATCTAGCCAGCGCCGAACTCTACGACCCAGTCAGCGAAACCTGGAGCACCGCCGGCACGATGGAAACAGCGCGGCAAATCCCCAGCGCTACTCTTCTTCCCGACGGCGAGGTGCTTTTCGCGGGCGGTTCCCTCGGCAACGCCGTCTCCATCGCCAGCGCCGAACTCTACCTCGGTCCGCCTCCCGCCTTGCTCAACATCTCCACCCGGCTCGATGTCCAGACGGGCGACAACGTCCTGATCAGCGGCTTCATCATTACCGGCGAGCAGCCGGCGACCGTTGTCCTGCGCGGGATCGGACCTTCGCTTGGCCTTCCTGGAGGATTAAGCGATCCGATGATCGAGTTGCACGACGTGTCGGGTGCGATTCTCGCCATGAACGATAATTGGGCGGACGATCCGGAAGAGCAAAAGGTGTTAGACGCCGGCCTGGCGCCGACCAACGACGCGGAGTCGGCCCTTTGGCAGGTGCTGGAACCGGGCGCCTACACGGTGATCCTGCGCGGTCAAGATGGAGCGACCGGGACGGGCCTGACGGAAGTCTACCAGTTGAATCCACCGTCGTCTGATACCACGGCGGCGAACATCTCGACCCGCGGTTTCGTCCAGACGAATGATGACGTCCTCATCGGCGGCTTTATCGTGGGCGGCGGAAGCGGGGCGCGGGAAGCCAGCGTGCTCGTGCGCGCGCTCGGGCCGTCGCTACCGGTTGCAGGCGCATTAAGCGATCCCACGCTGGAACTGCGCGATGGCAGCGGCACGCTGATTGATTCCAACGACAATTGGAAACTGCGCGCCGATGGGAGCAGCCAGGAGGCGGAGATCGAGGCGACGACCATTCCGCCGGGCGACGATCTGGAGGCAGCGCTCTTCAAGATGCTTCCACCGGGCAGCTATACCGCGATCGTGCGCGGCAAGGACGACAGCACCGGAGTCGGGCTCGTTGAGGTTTACAACCTGCCGTAGGCCGGTCGACTCCCTTCATTCCACCGGAACCCAGTCGGACGCGAGTCGCGCAGGGCCGGATTATTGTTTGATGATTTCCCGGACGAAGACGTTGAGCTGGCCGTCGGATTGGCGACGGACTTCCGTGATTTCGTAGGGTCGCGCGTCGTCGCGATCGAGGGTGGAACCGGGCTCGGGCAGCGGTGCACCAGCCGGGTAATCGACGATGACGCGGAGGTTGCGCGCGAGGCCGCCCGACTGGCCGCTGGTCGGACGGAGGACCGCGCGATTGGCGTCGGCGAAGTTGACCACGAACTGCCCTTTGAGATAAACGCGCTCACCACGCAGGCCATTGCTCGCAACCTCGCGCAGGCCCGTGGTATCGAGCGTCCGGCCGACTGGCGCGGTGCCGGGAGGGAAGGTTTTCCAGGTCGCGCCCGTGGTCGAGGTAAGGGCGACCGCAGGTGAGGCGGCCGTCACGGGTAGGGCGCGCATAACCGATGGCTCGGGCGAAGCGGCCGCGATCGCCACAGCCGGGGAGTCGTTAGGCTGAAGATCGGAGGCGGTGACCGGTTGCGCCCGCGGCGCCTTGAGCGGCGTGGCGGCGGCACGAGCGACCGCGACCCTCTCGCCTGTCTTTGGCTCGGTGGTTTTGCGGCCCGGGCGGGTCGGGATTGCGCTCGGTTCGTCGTCCATCGGCACGGCCGGCTCTACCCTAACGAGTGCATCTTCCGGCGGCGGAGCCGTCTTGGTCGGGGGAAGGCCGACGATCGGCAAAGCACTGCTGGCGGGAGCGAGCCGCGAGCGATAACTATCGTAACGGTTCTCCACCGTCCTCCGATTGTCGGATTTAAAAATCGGCCAGCCCGCCGCGAGATTGAGCTCCACCGGCGGCTCGAGACTGAAGGTGCCGGTGCCGCGCGTGACCGCGTAACTCCCGTAGAGCAGGGGCACGACCGTGATCTGGATGCGGCCATCGGGCAGCCGTTCGGCGTGAATGACGGCCGAGAGATCGTGGCTGCGCTCGAGGTTCACATCCATCCCCATCACGAGGCGCTCCTGGAGAAGTTTTGCGTCGTGTTCGTTCGCCGTGGTGAAGACGTGTTCCATCAGCAGTTCGGGCTGATCGACGGCGCGGGCGAGGGCGACGGCGCCGGAGGTGAAAACGTCGTTCGGCGTGAGCTCGCGCGCGCCCAGGATGTTGAAACGCCCGACGACGTAGGTCACGAGGCCGTGCACCTGCTCGAAGTTGCGGATGAAATTCCGGGTCAGCTCGGCGTCTTTGCGGGCCAGCTCGGCCGGGCCCATGGCTTGATAACGCTGGTAAAGTTTCTTGGGATTAAGGAACTCGCCGGACGGCGCCGCGGTCAGGGCAAATCGTTTCGGGGCCTCGATCTTGTTGAGCTTTTGCAGGAGGCGATAACTCTCCGGCCGTTCCGGCTGGCCGATGACGTAAAAGCTGCCGAGCCAGGCCGCCATCGCGACGCCGGCGAGAACAATGATCGCGACTGTCCACGCGAAAAAATTGGTCCGCTTGCGCTCGAACCCGCGATGATCGTCAAATCGAAAAAGGTCCGGTTCCATGCCAGGGACGGCGCTCGTCGTCCGCGAAAGCGACTCGTTAGGCCGGGCGGACCGGTTCGAAGGAAGTGCCGCAGCCGCAGGTCCGGGCGGCGTTGGGATTGACGATGCGAAAACCGGAGCCGGTCAGCCCATCCTCGAAATCGAGGGTGGCGTCGCGCAGGAAATCGGCGCTTTCAGGATCGATCAGAAATTGCATTTCATCGCGTTCCACGACCGCGTCGCCCTCGTGGCGCCGATCGAGCGACATCTCGTATTGCAGGCCGGAGCAACCGCCTTTTGCCACCTGGACGCGGAGGCCCTTGCCGGCCGGGTCGGGCTGCTCGGCCAGAAGCGAACGGAGGTGGTTCACGGCGCTGTCGGTGACGTTTATCATCCTGCGAAAGGCTATCGTAGGGTGGGGGCAAGTCAACCGGACGGTGCCGCTGGCGACCTCTGCGCCTAACGATTTGGTCCCTTCGGGAAGAGCACTTTGTCGGGCGCGGCGTTGAGGGCCGGGAGGAGTTTCTTGATCAGGCGCGTTTTGACCGAGCCGGCCTCGCGCGGGGCCACCAGGTAGCGGACGATCGCTTCCAGCCAGGTATTTTCGCTCACCCGGAAGAGAACGCGCGGATGTTCGCGCACTTCGAGTTCGTTCACCGGCGTGCGGGCGAGCAAATCGCGGTATTGCCCGATCCGCTCGAGCATGGCCTGGCCGAGTTCTTCCTCCACGATCCGCTGCATGGTCTGGGCGATGAACTCGAGATCGCTCTCGTAGCCGACGTTGAATTTGATCTCGTTCCAGATGTAGGGGAAAAGCGGCCAGGAATAATTGTAGACGATCGAGTCGAGCACCTTCGAGTTGGGGAACTTGATGATCCGGCCGCTCGGGTGATCGCCGGAGATGTACTGCCCGCCAAATTCCCAGAGGGTGGTGTCGATGTAGCCGACATCGATCACGTCGCCGGTCGCGTCGTCGATCTTGATCCGGTCGCCCACCCGGTAAGGCCGCCTAACGAGGATGTAAATCCAGCCGATGAAACTGGTCATCGGCGTTTGCACGGAAAGCCCGACGATGACCGAGACGACACCGACCGAGATGAGGGCGGTGTACCAGTTCACGAAAATGACCGAGACCACGACGAGCACGACGAGGATAAACACGATCAGCCGTTTGATCCGCTTGAGGGTGAATCGGGTCGAAGGATCGGAGACGCGGGCGATGCTGTAGAGGGAGATCGCGCCCGAGATCGCGAGCAGGACGATAACAATCCCCGCGCCGCGCAGGAGCCGGCGCGCCAGGTCGACCTGGTCGTTGTTGAGCGGGATGAACTTGGAACCGACGAGGTAGTAAAGAGCGGCGCAGCCAGCGAGGAGAAGCAGATGGGTAACGAACCAAAACTGGTCGCTCTTCTCCGGCGCGCGGGTTTTGCGCCCGGTCGTCTGATCGAGCGCCTCGCGCACGTCGCGATGCTGGGCAAGTTCTTCGGTGGACTCGGCCATCTCCCTTGATTCGCAGCCCGCAGGAAGTGTGGGTGCAAGTGGCCGGGGCCGCTGGAGCCGGGGAGGGGATCAGTTCGAGGCCGGGCGTTCGGTTTTCACCCAACAGCGCAAAACTTCCGCCACGCTCCAGGCCTGCGCGACGCAGCCGCGCGGGACGTGCGGCGCTTCGGCATCGAACACTTCGCTGATCGTCCCGAGCCCGGATTCATCGAGGTGCTCGGGGAAGGCGCTCAGGAAAGCGCGGGCTTTCTCCAGTTCGTTAGGGTGAAGTTTCAGCCAGGCGTCGATGAACGGACCAATCAACCAGGCCCAGACCGTGCCCTGGTGATAGGCGGCATCGCGGGTCTTGAGATCGCCGTGATAGTTTTTCTTGTATTCGGTATTGGCAGGTGAAAGGGAGCGCAACCCGACCGGCGTGAGAAGATCTCTTTCCACCACGGCGAGGACTGATTCCCAGCGCTTTCGCTCCAGCACCGGATGCTCGAGCGAAATCGCGAAGATCTGGTTCGGCCGAATGGAATCGTCGGGCGCGCCGTCCGGGCCGTCGATGACGTCGTAAAGATAACCGCCCTTGGCATACCAAAAGCGATCGTTGAAGGATTGTTGCGCGCGCTGTGCGTGCTCGGCATAACGAGCGGCCGCTTCCTTCTTGCCACTCGTTCGCAGCCAGCCGGCGAAGAGCTGGAGGGCGTTGTACCAGAGCGCGTTGATCTCGACCGCCTTGCCGCGGCGCGGGGTCACGACCCAGTCGCCCATCTTCGCGTCCATCCAGGTGAGTTGATAACCTTCCTTGCCCTGGCAGAGGAGGCCGTCCTCGGGATCGACGTGGATGTTGAAATCCGTCCCGGCCAGGTGGCGATCGATGATCTCGCCTAACGTCGGGAGCAGGGCCTCGAGGGTGGTGCGATCGTTCGTTGCCTCGAGGTAGCGGCCGAGCGCGTGGAAAAACCAGAGGGTCGCGTCGGCCGTGTGATAGAGACCGGCGTTTTCACCGTCGGGAAACATGTTGGGGATGAGGCCGTCGCGGACGTAGTGGGCGAAAGTGCGCAGGATGTAGCCGGCCTCGAGCGTGCGGCCGGTCGTGATCGTTAGGCCTTCCAGGCTGATCATGGTGTCGCGGCCCCAGTCGGTAAACCAGTGATAGCCCGCGATGACGGTGCGCACTTCGTCGCCCGCGGCGTGCGCCCGCGCTGCTTCTTCCGCGCGGCCGGCCGGGGTGATGACAAACTGGTCGGCCGCCAGGATCAGTTCGGCAGCGACACCATCGGTCGCAGAGACGTGTCCCAGTTCGAGCAGACGTTCGCGCCGGGTGCGTTCCGCTTTCTGCGCCTCCTCCGGGTTCAGGACATCGAGGATGTTCCACTCTTCGGTCGAACCGACGAAGCGTGGCGGTGGCGTTGTTCTCGAGGTCGACGCGAAACACTCCCGGGCTCCAGAGTTCGCCTTCGTAATCGTAGCCCCGGTCGAGTTCCGTCCGGTAAACGATCTCGTGAATCTTGCGCGGCTCGACGACGAAATCACACTGGCAATCAGCCAGCCGAAGGCGGAGCGGCGGGAATTTTTGATGCGCATCGGCGAATTCGTAGCCGCTCTCCTTCGCTCGAATCTCGTAGAGCTCAGCCGGCAGGCGGTCGACCCGATCTTCGTAATGCCGGAAATTGAAGGCCGGCCGCAATTCCAGGCGCGGGCGTTTCCCCGCACCGCTCATCCGATAACTGACGAGGACGGTGTTTTGCCGGTGCGGCATCATGATCCGTTTCTCGATCGTCAGGCCGCGCACTTCGTAGAGCCAGACGGGCAGGCCCTGCTCGAGCCGAAATTCCTTGAAGTAATCGGCTCCGTGCAGATCGAGCTGGCCGCCCGCGCGCTCTTCCGCGCCTAACGAGACGATGTCGTCCGGGCCGAAGCGGAGAACTTCGGAGAGATGGCTCCACATGACGGTGCGGCCAAAGAGGCGCCGCGAGCGCCGCCACGAGCAGCCCGTGGTAACGGCGGGTGATCGCGCCGGAGATGGTCCCGGAAGCAAAACCACCGAGGCCATTGGTCACGAGCCATTCCCGGGTGAGCAGGGTTTCGTGCGCCGGTTGCTCTGGAAGCCCACGGCATGACGCGTGGCGCAGGCATTTCGCGAAGGAGGTCGAGATTCATGGGGAGGATCAGGCGTTCCGCACGGGCCGCACGACCAAAGCAGATTCCGCCGGGAGCGTCCAGCCGTTTCTCGTTTCCGCAGGGACCGCGCCGGGGCCGCCATACTCGGGCGCCTCGCTCGACCAGAGCGTCTTCCAGCGCCCGGGCGCGGGCGGAGCGAGGAGCGGTTCGGGAACCACTTCCAGGGTTTGAGCCTGCCCGAGATTGATCAAGAGAAGGCGGTCGTCGCCCGACGAATGGAAATAGCGCAAGACGAAAGAGTGCGTTCCGAGAACCGCGCCGTCAACGTTCCCGCGCTCCTGAGCACGAGAAATTCACATCTTTCCGCCGCAGCCGGATGAGGTCGCGGATCAGGGCGCCGATCTCCGGGTGGCGGGCGCGTTCCGCGAAATTGAGTTTGCTCCGTTTGAAGGTGTCCGGGTCGCCGGGGTCCGCGATTCGGGCCTGCATTTTTGGCGCCGCCAGTTCCGGGAATTGTTTCAGGAACTTGAGCCGGCCCATCCGAACCTGCTCGCGCAAATCTCCCTCCATGTCGGCGAAGTAGAGGAACGGTGTGGTCGCGCCGAATTCCTGGCCCTGGAAAAGCATCGGCGTCCAAGGCGCGAGAAGGAGGAGCGCGAGGAGCGCGCGATGGCGGCCGGGCGAAGTCGTTAGGCGGACGCGCTCGCCCGTCCCGGAGTTGGCGACCTGGTCGTGGTTTTCGATGAAGCCGACAAACGCTTCCGGGCTGAGGCCGCGGGTGGAGGTGCCGCGGCGTTGTTTCTGCCAGCGAGTAGCGCTGCCCCTGGTAAAGATAGCCGTGCTTGACCGCGGAGATGAACTCCTGCGGTGTGCCCCGGTAATCGGTGTAGTAGGCCGGGTGGCGGCCGGTCAGGGCGACGATCGCGCTGTGGTGGAAATCGTCGTTCCAAAGACCGTCCAGCCCAAAGCCGCCTTCGTTAGGCGGCCGGACCAGCCTCGTCTCCTGCGGCTCGTTTTCGGCCACGAAAAAAACCGCGCGCTTGCCCGCCGCGGCCCGCGCTTCCCGCGCGATGCCGGCGAGAATGTGTTCCTCGGATTCATCAAAAATGCTCTGGGTGGCGTCGAAACGGAAGCCGTCGAAATGGAATTCCTCGATCCAGTAGCGCGCGTTGCTGATGAAAAACTCGCGCACCGGCCCGGAGTTTGGGCCGTCGAAGTTCAGGGCCGCGCCCCAATCGGTTTTGTAGCGGTCAGTCGTGTAGTCGTCGGAGAAAACGCCGAGGTAATTTCCTTCCGGTCCAAGATGGTTGTAAACGACATCGAGAATGACCGCGATGCCTAACGAGTGGGCGGTATTGATGAAGGCCCGCAGATCATCCGGCCGGCCGTAGAGGCGGCAGGGAGCGAAGAAATCGACCCCATCGTAGCCCCAGCCGAACTCGCCCGGGAAATCCGCGATCGGCATCATCTCGATCGCGCTGATCCCGATCCTGGCCAGCTCCGGCAACTGCTTCGCCGCGGCCGCCCAGGTTCCCTCCGCCGTGAAAGTGCCGACGTGCATTTCGTAGAGCACCTGGCCTTTCAGCTTCGCGCCCTTCCATTTCTGATCGGTCCATTGGAAGTCGCGGCAATCCACCACGCAGGAGGAACGATGCGGGCCGCCGGGTTGATAACGCGACGCAGGATCAGGATGAAAATGCTCGCTCTGATCGAGGCGAAAACGATAAAGCGCTCCCGCGCCCACCTCGGCGGTTCCGGAAAAATAGCCGCCCTCTTCCGGCTCGAGCGCTTGGAAACTCCGCTCGGCCTCTGGTTCGCCGCTGGCTTCGAGCACGACCTCGACCTTGCGCGCTTTCGGCGCCCAGACCCGGAAGTGTGTGCGTCCCGGAATGACCACCTCGGCTCCGATCGGGAGACGGCGCTCTATTTGTTTGTCGCTCACGACCACGAATTCGCCTATCGGCCGCGGGCTGGTTGCCGCTGCCAGCGGAAAGTAAGATTCCACGCGCTGCGAGGGCGGGAATAAATGCACTTCCCGCGCGCTCTCTTCTCAGTAAAACTGCGCCAGTTGGAGCGTCGTATGTCTAACCCGATCAAACGTTACACGCATTGGCTGCACACTTGCTGGCCGGCTGGGGTGGTGGAGAAATTGCCGGAATCGGGTGAGCTCGGCGTGACCAATATCCCCGGGGTGCGGATCGTGGGCGATCTCACCGGCATTCCGCTGCTCAAGTTTTCTTCCAAGACCGGGGCGGAAGCGGTGCGGGCGATTTTGGCGGAACCAGACTTTCGCGAAGGATGGACGGCGCTCGACCTTGCCATCGTCGGGGGGCGGGGTGTCGGGGGTCTCGGCCGCGATCGAAGCGAAGAAAGCGGGGCTGAATTTCAAAATCTTCGAGGCGACGCAGCCGTTTTCGACCGTGGTCAATTTCCCCAAGGCGAAACCGATCTACACCTACCCGACCGATCTTGAAACTCGAGGGCGGGCTTCAATTTACCGAGAAGGTGAAGGAGCCGCTGCTGGAGGAAATGGAAGCGCAGCGCAAGGCGGCCGGGATCGAATTTACCGAGGCGCGGATCGAGCGGCTCGAGGCGAGCGGCGAAGCGAGATCGTTCTCCATCATGGCGACAAGGAAAAGACGAAGACGCGCGCGCGCCGCGTGATCGTGGCGATCGGACGAAGCGGGAATCATCGCAAGCTCGGATGCCCCGGCGAAGATCTCGACAAGGTCTTTAACCGGCTTTACGACCCGAAGGATTTCAGCGGCAAGGATGTGCTCGTGGTCGGCGGCGGCGATAGCGCGCTGGAATCGGCCATCGCGCTGGCCGGTTCCGGGGCGCGGGTCACGGTCAGCTATCGCAAACCGGAGTTCGCGCGGCCCAAGCCGGAGAATGTCGAGAAGCTCAGAATGCTCGAGCACGATCCGAAAGCGGACGTGCAGGTGGAACGGCCGAGCTCGGAGCGGGTCACGACTGCTTTCACGAGCGAGATGATGAAAAACGCGCCGCCGGGTTCGGTCACGATGGCGATGGCGACGACCGTGACCCGAATCGAGCCGGACAAAGTGACGCTGAAAAAAGAAGACGGCACGGAAGTGGTTTTGCCTAACGACAACGTCTTCTCCATGATCGGCCGGGAGGCGCCGCTCGATTTTTTCCGGCGCAGCGGGCTGCATGTGAGCGGCGATTGGCGGCCGATCACCTGGATCAGCTGCATCGCATTCCTGCTTTTCTGCGTCGTGCTTTATCACTGGAAGAGCAATCACCCGCAGGAGTTTCCGGTCCAGCGCTGGGCCAGCCAGGCGCAGGCGTTTCCCTACAACGTGCCGAAAGCGATCGACGCCGCCGGCGGCAAGATCGCGGAATGGTCGAGCCGCGAGACCAACCTGCTCTACACGATCAAGCGCGGGTTCGGGAATCCGTCGTTTTATTACACGCTCGCCTATTGCACCTGCGTGCTGGTGTTCGGGATCAAGCGCATCCGGCGCCGCCGCACACCTTATGTGAAATGGCAGACGATCGTGCTCATCTGCTCGCAGTGGATTCCGCTTTTCATCCTGCCGGAAATCATCCTGCCCTGGATGGGGCACAACGGTTTCTTCGAGCCCGGGCCGTCCCATGCGCTGGCTGGCGGACCAGTTATTTGAAAGCTACGACGGGTCGTTAGGCCACGAGCGCGCCTACTGGCGGGCCTACGGGCTGATCCTCGCCTTCCCGCTCAACGTCTACAACGTTTTCACCGAGCACCCGATGTGGCTCTGGCTCGGGATCAGTTTTGTCCAAACCTTCGTCATCATCCCGCTCATCATCTTTCGCTGGGGCAAAGGCGCCTACTGCGGCTGGATCTGCTCCTGCGGCGCGCTGGCCGAGACGATGGGCGATTCCTATCGCAACAAGATGCCGCACGGCCCGTTCTGGAACCGGCTCAACATGGTCGGGCAGGGAGCGCTTCTCTTTTCGCTTCGTCATCCTGGCGTTGCGCATCGCCGGCTGGGCGCTGGGCGAGCAATCGTGGGCGACGCATTTCTACCACAAGCTTTTCGAAGGGATCCCGTTCCTCAGCTATGGCTGGAGCGTCGATATCTTCATGGCCGGCATTCTTGGCGTGGGGCTCTACTTCTGGTTCAGCGGGCGAGTCTGGTGCCGTTTCGCCTGTCCGCTCGCGGCGCTCATGCACATCTACACGCGATTTTCGCGCTACCGGATTTTCCCCGACAAACACAAATGCATCTCTTGCAACGTCTGCACCTCGGTCTGCCACCAGGGGATCGACGTCATGAACTTCGCCAACAAAGGGCTGCCGATGGAAGACCCGGAATGTGTCCGTTGTTCCGCCTGCGTTCAGCAATGCCCGACCGGCGTGCTCGCCTTCGGGCGCTACGACGGGGCGGGCGATATCGTCCTCGATAAGCTCCCGGCGTCGCCGGTGCTGATGCGGGAAGGAAATTAACCGCAGAGAGCGCAGAGGACGCAGAGAAGAACAGGGGAGTTTTTAGCCGCCCTGTTCCGGCCTTTCTTCTGCGCTCTCGGCGTCCTCTGCGGTGAATGATTCAGCCGAAAAAGAAGTTGGCCCGCGCCACCCCCAAGATGACGCGGGCCTGTTCCCCCCAGAACAACCGCAAATTTGTCTGACGCTTCAGACGCGTCGCACTAACGAGTCTAAGAAAAAGCAGCCTCCATGCCAGCTCGTGGCCAGTGCGCGAAAAAAGTTTTGAAAAAATTGGCCCCTGGGTGGGCATGGTCGCGCCTAACGAGCCCGGTATTGCACGCCACGGGGACGACGAAATGCGGGAAAAAAGGCGGCATAAGCCGAGGCCAAAAACAGCCGCGCTCATGCGATTCTGGACTCCTTTCCCTTTGATCCCGCTCCGGGTTTTGGCAGATCTTTCCGACCCGTTCGACAGTTTTCACCGCGGACCACAATATTGTGGGTAGGAGATGGTTCGCGGCCGCAAGATATGGGGTTTGAATGGGCCGGGATTACCCCAGATAATTAGTTGTCCGGAGCCCTTTTTCGCCTATGTTTCCCGCCTCGCGGGCGACCCGCGTTTCTATGCTCCAAACCAACGAAGAAACCGAAGTTTTCAGTTCACCAGCCGAGCGCCCCGCCGGCATCGCCGAAACTCAAAAATACGACGCCGCCCAGATCGACAAACTCGAGGGTCTGGAGGCGGTCCGGAAACGTCCCGGGCATGTATATCGGCGACCCGGACGAACGCGGGTTGCACCATTGCGTCTTCGAGGTGCTCGACAACTCGATTGACGAACATCTCGCCGGCTACTGCTCCAAGATCGACGTCTCGGTCCATGTCGACGGCTCGGTCTCGATTCGCGACAACGGCCGCGGCATTCCGGTCGACATGCATCCGAAATTCAAGATGCCGGCCGTCGAGCTGGTGCTGACGAATCTGCACGCGGGCGGCAAGTTCGGACAGGGCGCCTACAAGTATTCCGGCGGTCTGCACGGCGTCGGCGCGAAGTGCGTCAACGCGCTTTCCGATTGGTTCAAGGTGGAGGTCTCGCGCGACGCGAAGGTTTACCACATGGCTTTCGAGCGCGGGAAGACGACGGAAAAGCTGAGCGTCATCGGCGAGCTCAAGAGCAAGAAAACGACCGGCACGCTGATCACGTTCCTGCCCGACCCGACGATTTTCACGATCACGACCGAGTTCAAGTTTGAGCGTCTCGCCAGCCGTCTGCGTGAACTGGCGTTCCTCAACCCCGGTCTCGAAATCAACCTCCAGGACGAGCGGACCGAGCCGATCAGGAAAGAGACATTTTTCTACAAGCACGGGATCGAGGAATTCGTGAAGCAGCTGGGTGAAAACAAGACCGTGATTCATCCCAAGCCGGTGGTGATTTCGCGCCAGCGCGATGAGGTCTTCGTCGATGTCGTGCTCCAGTACAACGACAGCTACACCGACCAGATTTTGCCTTTCGCCAACTCGATTCCGAATCCGGATGGCGGCACCCACCTGACCGGATTCCGCACTGCCCTAACGAAAGCAGTCAACCAGTACGCCAAAGCCAACAGCCTGGTGAAAGAGAAGGATCCGGCAATCTCCGGCGACGACGTGCGCGAAGGCCTCGTCTGCGTGCTCAGCATCAAACTGCCGAACCCGCGCTTCGAATCGCAGACCAAGGTGAAGCTGGTTAACACCGAGATCGACGGCGTCGTGAACTCAGTCGTTTACGACGGGTTGATGACATTCTTCGATTCCAACCCGCCGGTGGCGAAGAAGATTTTCGACAAAGTTCTGACCGCAGCCCGTGCGCGCGAAGCGGCCCGCAAAGCGCGCGAGACGATCCGCAAAGGCGCGCTGACCGGCGGCGGTCTGCCGGGGAAACTGGCCGATTGTTCCGAGCGCGATCCGGAATTAACCGAGCTCTACATCGTCGAGGGCGACTCGGCCGGTGGCTCCGCCAAGCAGGGCCGCGACCGGCGTTACCAGGCCATCCTGCCGATCCGCGGCAAACTGATCAACGTCGAGAAAGCGCGTCTCGACCAGGCGCTTAAGAACACCGAAATCCAAGCCATGATCACCGCCATCGGGACCGGCATTGGCAAGCCGAAGGAAGAAGCGACCACCAAAGAAGAGGGGACTTTCGACATCACCAAGCTGCGTTACGGCCGGATCATCATCATGACCGACGCCGACGTGGACGGCTCGCACATTCGCGTTCTGCTCCTGACCTTCTTCTACCGGCAGATGACCGAGCTGGTGCGCGCCGGCAAGATCTACATCGCGCAGCCGCCGCTCTACCAGATCAAGCGCAAGAAACGCGAGGAGTACGTCGACGACGACGTGCAGTTGAACCGGATTTTGATTTCGTTAGGCGCGGAGGACGTTCGCCTGAAGAATTTGGCCGACAATAAGGAACTGACCACGGCGCAGCTCAAGGACATGCTCGAACAACTGGAGCGACTGGCCAAGCTGAGCGAGTCGGTCCGGCGGCACGGTGGCGATTTCGAGGATTTCCTCGGTCATCGCGATGCGAAAACGGACAAGCTGCCGATCTACCTCGTCAAGATGCGCGACGGCAACGAGGAGTCGGTTCATTATTTCCACGACGAGCGTTCGGTCCGGCAATTCCACGAGGCCAATCTCGACCTCAGTCTCTTCGACGTGGAAGTCGGCCAGGAACTCCTTCCCCTAACGAATGCGCCGGCGGCGAAAACCAACGGCAACCGGCGTCGCGGCAAGCTCATCGAGCTGCACGAAGCGGCCAGTATTCAAAAGCTGATCGGCGAGCTCGGACGCAAAGGTTTGAAGGTCGATCACTACGCCGCGGCCGATAAGCCGATCTTCGAACTGATCGAGGGCGACGGTGAGAAGGCGACGGCCCATCCGCTGTTCTCGATCCCCGAGATCCTGGAGAAGATCATGGAAATCGGACGGCGCGGAGTGCAGATCAAGCGCTTCAAAGGCCTCGGTGAAATGAACGCGAAAGAACTCTTCAGCACCACGATGGACCCGGAGCGGCGCAAGCTCTTGAAGGTCGACCTGAACGATGACAACGCGGTCGAAGCCGACCAGATGTTTTCCAAACTGATGGGCGACGTCGTCGAGCCGCGCCGCCAATACATTGAGGACAACGCCCTCAATGTTCGCAACCTGGATGTGTGAGGAGAATTACGAATTTCTGAATGACCAATGACGAAGGAATTCCTAATGACGCGAATGAAGAATGGGATGCTCGCGAGATTGCGTTCTGGGAAGGCGACGTCGGGGTTGTTCGAGAAGAGTCGGATTCCCTGCGCCTTCCACTTATGATCTTGAGGAGCGGACCGCTCGGTTTGGGGAGGCCGTGATCGATTTCGCCCAGGCGCATCCCTCAGGGGCCGGTCACGAACCGTCTGATCGATCAGCTCGTCGGCTGCGGCACGAGCATTGGCGCTAATTATTGCGAAGCCGATAACGCCGTCTCGCGCAAAGAATTTTTCCTCCGCATTGGCAACTGCCGAAAAGAAGCGCGGGAAACCAAACATTTCCTCCGAATGATCGTCCGAGCCATTCCCGACACCAAACCCACGGCCCGAGCGCTCTGGCGCGAAGCCCGCGAGTTACACCTCATCTTCTGCAAGAATCTATCGAAGCAAATGACAGCCCCCGCCGAGCCATTAGTCATTCCTTCGTCATTTGAAATTAGTCATTAGTCATTTCCATCGTGTATAACGCCAACGAAAAAGTAGAACCCATCAATGTCGCCGAAGAGGTCTCGAGGTCGTTCCTCGATTACTCGATGTCGGTCATCATCTCGCGCGCGCTGCCCGATGCGCGCGACGGATTAAAGCCTTCGCAGCGCCGCATTCTTTACGCGATGCAGCAGCTCTCGCTCTATCCCGGCCGCAAGCCCTACAAGTGCGCGAAAATTTGCGGTGACACGAGCGGTAACTATCACCCGCACGGCGAGGCCGTGATTTATCCGACCCTCGTCCACATGGCCCAGTCGTGGGCGATGCGCGAGACCCTGGTCGAAGGCCAGGGCAACTTCGGTTCGGTCGAAGGCGATCCGCCGGCGGCCATGCGATACACCGAGGCGCGCATGACGCATCTCGGCGCCGCGCTCATGACCGACATGGACAAGGACACGGTCGACTTTGTCCCGAACTATGACGAGCGCCTGACGGAACCAACCGTCTTCCCGGCCGCCTTCCCGAACATGCTCGTCAATGGCGGCACCGGCATCGCCGTCGGCATGGCGACGAACATGCCGCCGCACAACCTGGGCGAAGTCATCGACGGCATCTGCGCGCAGATCGACGATCCCGACATCACGTCCGAGGGCCTGATGAAGTACGTGAAGGGCCCCGATTTCCCGACCGGTTGCGCGATCTGCGGAGTCGCAGGCGTGAAGCAATACATCGAGACCGGCCGCGGCAGCATGAAGGTGCGCGGCAAGGCCGGCGTCGAGGAGCTCAAGGGCAACCGCGAGCAAATCGTGATCACGGAAATTCCCTACAACGTGAACCGCGCCACTCTCGTGGAGCGAATCGCGGGACTCGTGAACGACAAAGTGCTGACCGATATCACCGCCATCCGCGACGAGTCGGACGAGAACACGCGAGTCGTCATCGAGCTGAAACGCGACGCCCTCCCGAAGGTCGTGATCAACAATCTCTACAAGCACACCGCGCTGGAATCGTCCTTCGCGGTCAACATGCTGGCGATCGATCACGGCAGACCGAAGCTGCTCTCGCTCAAGGAAGCGAACCAGGCCTTCATCGATCATCGCCGCGAAGTCGTCCTGCGCCGGACCCGCTACGAGCTGCGCAAAGCCGAAGAGCGCGCCGAGACGCTGGAGGGTTACCTCATCGCCCTCGCGAACATGGATGAATTCATCCGCATCATCCGCGGTTCGGCGAATCGCGATGAAGCGCGGGTCAAATTGCTCGCCTTTGAATTCACCCGGAAGCAGGTCGAACAGCTCGGCCTTTTGATTCGCAACGAAGCCCGCCTAACGGATGGCCGCTACGCCTTCAGCGAACACCAGGCCAACCAGATTCTCGAACTGCGCCTCTACCAGTTGACCGGTCTCGAGCGCGAGAAGGTCATCAACGAATACAAGGAGCTGATCGAGACGATCAAGGACCTGCGCGACATCCTGGCGAAGGAGATTCGCGTCTTCGAGATCATCAAGGAAGAGCTGCGCGAGATCCGGCAGAAGCACGCCGGCCCGCGCCTGACCCAGCTCGTGCCCGACGAAGGCGAGATCAACATGGAAGATCTCATCGCCAACGAAGGCACCATCATCAGCATCACGCATAACGGCTTCATCAAGCGCACCGCGGTCAGCGCCTTCCGCGCGCAACGCCGCGGCGGCAAGGGCGTCATCGGCATGACCACGCGCGAAGGCGCGACCCAGGAAGACGAAGGCGATTTCATCGAGAATCTTTTTACCGCCACGACGCACGATTACCTGATGTTCTTCACCACCTCAGGCCGCTGTTATGTGGAAAAGGTTTACGAGATTCCCGAAATGGGCCGTGCCTCCAAAGGCCGCTCGATCGCGAACCTGCTCGAGCTGCGCTCGGGCGAAAAGATCGCCGCTACCATTCGCATTCAATCGAAGAGCAGCGGCACCGCGCCGAACCTGGTCGACGAAACGTGGGATGAAAATCTCCACATCGTTTTCGCGACCCGCACCGGCATCGTGAAGAAGTCGAACCTTTCCGATTACAGCAACGTCCGCAAAGGCGGAATCATCGCGATCAACATCGAGGACGACGATTGCCTGATCGATGCCGTCCTGACCAATGGCGACAACGAAATCGTGCTCATCACCTCCGAAGGCATGAGCCTGCGCTTCCATGAAGAGCAGTTGCGCGACCAGGGCCGCAACACGGTCGGCGTCTGGGGCATTCGGCCGACCAAGGGCGACTACATTGTCGCGATCGCGCTCGTGAATAACGACGCGATGCTGCTCGTCGCCGGCGAGAACGGCGTCGGCAAACGCACCGCTTTCGACAATTACCGCACCCAAAAGCGCGGCGGCAAAGGCATCATCACGATGAAGACCGGCGACAAGACCGGCCGCGTCGTCGGCGCCCTCACCGTCACGGAGAAAGACGAGCTCATGCTCATCACGACCAAGGGGCAGATGGTGCGGACGCGCATCTCGGAGATCCGCGCGGTCGGCCGCAATACGATGGGCGTGAAACTCATGGATCTGCGCGGAGCGGAGAAATTGCAGGCGATCGCGCCGGTCGTTAGTCAGGAAACGGAAGACGCCGAAGTCGAGGAAGCGACGGAATGTGCCTAGCGGCGGGCGTATCGTCCGCGGAGCGTCCCGGTCGCACGACAAAAAAAGGGAAACGCTTTCGCGTTTCCCTTTTTCCTAAGCTATTTGCCTCGGACTAGTAGCCGCCTGCGCTCTGACGAGTCACCGTTGTGCTCGTGCTGGTGGGCGTGCGTTCCACCGCAGTTTCAGTGTGCGTGGTGGTGGTAGCGGTGGCTGGTTCCTTCACCACGGTGGTGCAGGAGGACAGGGCGCAGACCGCAATGACCGGGACTAACAAGATAAGTTTTTTCATAAGTGTGTTTGATTGCTAACAAACCCGATTCGAGGCAAACCTCGGCTGCGGATGGGTTTGGGGAGTGATTTATTTCAAACCTGGGCGATCGGCACCTCGCGCCGGCTCTCGCTCGAGAGGTAGATCGCGTCCAGCATTTCCATCAGGTAAACCGCCTGTTGCGCGGTGTTGATCGGTGCGGCCACGCCCCGGATGGCGTCGACAAAATTCTGCATCTGCAATTCGAAAGAGTCGGCGTTGTCCTGCGGCTTCAGCAACTTGTCGACCAGCTTGCCATCCACATCTTGGAAAAGCGTGAGTGGTTTCAGCCGGACGGTGGCTTTGTCTCCATAGACGGTGCAGTTGTTGAGCTCGCGGCCGAAGACGTCGCCTTGCGGAATCTCATCCGTCAGGTTGCCCGCCCAGCAGGTCTTCAATTGCACGACCGCGTCGTTTTCGAAGCGAATGAAAGCGAAAGCCGAATCCTCGACATCGAAGACCGGGGCTGCAACCAGGTGCTTGAAGTTTTGAAAAACCGAGGCCGTGACCGAGACCGGACGCGGCGTTCCCATCAGATACCAGGCGGAGTCGAGCGCATGAATCCCGATGTCGATCAGCGTCCCGCCGCCGGAGCGTTGCTTGTCCGTAAACCAGGCGCCGATGCCTAACGGGATGCCGCGCGAACGCACCCAGACCGCTTCCGCGAAATATATTTTCCCCAGCTCCTGCCGGGAAATGAGATCGCGCGCCATCCGCATCGCAGGGCGTGAAGCGAAACTGCCGGCTGAAGAAATAGACGAGCCCATGCTGCTGCGCTTCCTCCTGCAGGACGCGCATCTCGGCGCCGTTCATCGTCGGCGGTTTCTCGCAGAGGACATGTTTTCCGGCTCGGAGCGCGGCCAGGGTGGCGGGGAAATGAAGATGATTCGGCAGACAGATCACGACCGCATCGACCTCCGGCTCGCCTAACAAGTCGGCGTAATCGGAATAGATCGTTTCCGGCGCATAGGTGGCGCGGAATTCCGCCGCCCGCTCGTCGTTAGGCTCGGCCAGCGCCTGCAGGACTGCGTCGGGCGAGGCCATGATTGCACGCGCGTGCTGTTGCCCCGGCCAACCGGCTCCGATTACGCCGATTCGAACTTTGGTTTGCATCAAGATGGACGAACGACTTAATCGACTGGTTTAGCGCGCAGTTTCTTTAGGGCCGAGCGCTGCCGTTTGCCCTCCAGGATTTTTCGTTTCAAACGCGGCGGGCGAGGGGAATTGCGCCGGCGCTCTTCTGCCGCCGCGGCGCGCCGTTTCTGTTTCGCTTCTTCTTTGCGCCGCTCGAGCGAGTCGAGCAGGCGCTCCAGGGCAAGTTGGCGATTGCGCGCCTGCGAACGCGAGTCCTGCACCGTCACACTCAGGCCGCTGGGTGAATGCCGGAGCGTGACCGCCGTCGAGACCTTGTTCACGTGCTGCCCGCCCGGCCCCGAGGAACGCGCGAAACTTTCCTTCAGGTCCGCTTCCCGGACTCCAAGCCGTTGCATTCGTTCCGCCAGGGTCATCGCGGAGAGGATCGCACTCGAATGCGGCAGCGGCTAGTTTGCCAAACGAACACGGTAGAAACGGCTCGTTAGGCCAGTCGTGTCCGTCGTCGAGAGGGTGAGCTGACCAGTGCCGGCGTTGAGCGGCGCGTTGAGTGGGAGCCAGGTTCCGCCAAGCGCATCGCAGCTCTCGAGTTGATAGGTTTTCCCGGGCACTGTCGTCCAGGTGATCGTCGTCACGCCGTTGGCGCGCGCGAGTTGAGTGATGCCGAAGCCAAGTGCAGGATCGAGCCGGTCGTAAAGACCATCGGCGTTTTCGTCTTTCAGCGCGGCAATCGAGAGCGCCATGAATTCCTCCGGTTCAATATTGCCATTGCCGTTACCGAGCGGGCCCTGCGCGGCGAGCACGCCGCCGTCAGCTGTGGCGTAGGCCACGGCGGCGACATAGACGGTTGGCGGCACTGCACCGAAGGCCGCCGCCAGGTCGATGGTCCCTTCCAGCTGGCCGCTGCCGGTCGCTGACTTCACCACGGGCGACGAGGTCGGCGCGTTGAACCAACCGCAAAAACTGCTCAGGCTTTCGCTGCCGATGAAAGGCTTGGTCGCGGCGGTGGCGATCATTCCCGCTTTCGCCCAGGGCGCAGGCGTGAGCGCCGAGGCGAGCAGTTGATCGGTCACGAAGATGAAATGGTCGTTAGGCCCGCCGCTGTTTCCCGGCGACCAGGTCGCGAGATAAAGAATGCTGCCGCGCACCGCGGCGTAAATCGTCATTCCGGCACTGTTTTCGAGGTAACCGGCCGCGTCGGCCTGCCCGTCGAGAAGGAAAGGAATCGGAGTGGGTCCGGGAGGAGGAGTCGGCGTTGGCGTAGGTGTCGCGCTCGGAGTCGGTGTGGGTGTGGGCGTCGGCGTCGGCGTGCCGCCCGGCCCCGGGGCGACATAGACATGTTGAATTTGTGAATTGAAGACGTTGCCACGCGTGTCTGTCGCGGTGACGTAGTAATCCACATAGGAATCACTCAGACCCGTGATCTTGCTGTAGTAATAATCAGCGGAATACTGCGGCGCGGGAACAAGGAGACTCGGCACGACGCGCTTGGTCATGGTGACAGCCTGCCACGCCGCGGTGTTTGGACCGCCCGCGTAGGTTTTGAACTCATCTCGATTTGGCACTCCGCCGTTTCCATTCGAGCGATACTTCAGCGTCACGCTTCCGAGTCCAGACGCGTCGTAGGCATAAGTCCAGATCCAGAAATCCGTGTTCGCCGGTGTCGTCGCGACATAGCTGTATTGGACGCCGTAATTTTGCGCCGCCCGGATTCCAGGGATGACGCTGCGGCAGGAAAACTGTCGGCGACGTCGTGTCCTGGGAAAGGTTGTTATTTACCGTGCTGTCGATCTGACGCTCGACGTTTGTTTGAGCCACACCGGCGCGCTTAATCTGGTCGGCTACGCCGTAATACAAAAATCCGCTATCCAATCCGCCGAGGTAATAATGCCAGGCAA
The DNA here is from genome assembly GCA_963740715.1 of uncultured Verrucomicrobiae bacterium. GTDB lineage: Bacteria > Verrucomicrobiota > Verrucomicrobiia > Chthoniobacterales > UBA10450 > Palsa-1392. The sequence goes on from CAVUGD010000040.1 coordinate 133,089, forward strand.
GTTCCACCGTGTTCGGCGTGGTCGAATAACTTCCGGGATCGCGCACCTGATCCGTGCGCGGGGTGAGGCCGGTAATCTGCTGCGCGGTGCGGACCCGGTTTTCGGTCGCGATCGTCGCCCGCCAATAATCGCCTTTGGTCGTGGTTCCGACACTGGGATCGACCACATTCTTGCCATTGGCCGTGTAACTGGGCGGCCAGTTCCAGTTAATGAAACTCGGCGAACCGAAATCGCTGTCGGCGTAAACCCAGCCGCCGTCTTCAACGTGCACGATGTCGTTAGGGTCGGCCGGCCAATCGAGCAGAAACTGCTCCACCGTGGTCGGTTCGTAGCCGCGGCCGCTCACGGACGAAGTAAATTGCGGGACCCACTCGTTGTAATAGGAAAAACCGCCGCTCCAGGCATTGTCGCCGTCATGCGCGAGGAGCACGAACGCCGGCTTGCTTGGATTATTTCTCGCCCCGATCGGACCGATCAATCCGGTGTCCCATCCGCTGTAACTATCCTTCCAGCCCATCGCCTGTTCTGCCGGCACGATGGTGATGGTCGAGGCCGTTCCGGTTGCGGGGTCGACATGACGCGCGGTGTGCACCTGGAAACTGAAAGGCATCGCCGCCGACGGCGCGCAGCCGCGGTCGATCGTTAGGCGTTGATAATTCCCCGCGCCCTGCGCCGGGTTGAGCTGGTCGGCCTTGTTCGGAATGTCGCATTGTTCGCCGCCTGAGCCGAGCGCGAGTGGCATGTCCGGGCAGCTCCGCGCGAGATGATTATTCGCCACCACCGCCCAGCTCATCCCGAGTTGTTTCAGGATCGGGATCATCCGTACGGAAAAGCAGTTCTCCGTCGGGAAATATCCGCGCGACACCGCCGGGTTCGTGCCCCAGAAAATTTCCATCTGGCGTTTATGGATCTGCAATTCCATCAGCAACGTCGCGTCGCTCAGGAGCGGCGCCATGGAATGGTGATAAGTGAAATTGACCAGGTCCATTCGCGGCTTGCCGCCGGTCGTCGTCCATGTCCGGGCCTGCGCATTCGATTGATACCAGGTGCTGGAATAACCAAACTGCCCGGCCGCGCCCAGGCTTTGCACGTTCTCCATCAGCGCGCCCGACATGTTCACCTGTGCGCCGGAGTTGGTGAAATTTCCGATCGCGCTCAGCGTGTTGCGCGGCTGCGCCTGGTAGGCGTTCACGCGATCGGCGAGCGAGAAAATCGGCGTCAGCGCCTCCGTCGGCTCGGGCCGGCCGCCGTTCTGTGCCTGGATCGTGTCCCAGGCGTTTTCGTAGTGATCGTTCGCGGCACGTTTATCCGGCCAATAGATCGGCTGGTGCAAATGCCAGAGCCACGAGGTGTGGACATTTGTGTTCTGAGCCCGCGCCTCGCTCGCCAGGCAGGTAAAAACCGCCAACGAAAACGCGGTGTAACGGAGGCCTGAGATTCGGCTGCGCATTTCGGATGATGGATCGGTCCTGCGGGGTAGCTCAGCGCAGGGTAGATAGCCGCCCGGGAGGGAGAAGGTAAAAGTTTGTCATCCGTTAACCCACTCGAATGAAAACGCGCCTACCGATGGCCGGACTCGAACCGGCACGGGCCGTTAAGCCCAACGGATTTTAAGTCCGTTGCGTCTGCCATTTCGCCACATCGGCGGCGCGGGGCCACTCTATCGTAAAAGTTCGGGGCCGCATGGGAATTATCCGACGCCTCATAACGGTGATCGATGATTGCCTAATGATGAGAGAGGAGGCATCACTTGGGACTGTGCTGACCCGACTGCTTCGAGGGTTACGGCGCCCAGCGTCGCCAAAGACCAACCCGCTTCTCGCCCCCGCCTTTCGACGATCTTTGTGCGAGTATTTTTGCGCGCAGGATGGGCCCGCGATCGAGCGCGCGCTCGCTGCAGTGCTTCCTGCGGAGATCCGCGTGAAGGTAGCTTTTGATCCGGCTCTGGTACCGCACCCGATGAGTTGCGCCTGGTCGCTCTCGCCGCAGCGCGGTTCTCATTTCACTTTTCCCGCCTTCCAACCCGGGCAATTGCTCGAGGTGGTGGTGGAACGCTGGCTCTCGCTCTTCGATCTTTTCCTCGCCGCGGCACGGGAGGCCGACCGAGACGGCTCGACCATGATCAGTTTCAACGACCTCGCGGCCGAGCCCGGTCTGGGTTTTTGCGGAAACGCTCCCGGGCATATTCTGCTGCCCGATTTTGCATTCCTCCAATCGCACGGATACCGCGAGGCCCGGCGATATTTTGCCAGTCATCAACCGGCGTGGGAAGAGCGATCGCCCCGCGTCTTTCTGGCGCGGAAGCTCGGTCGGCCAAAAAAATCATCCCATCCTGGAAATGCCGCGCGCCCGCCTCTGCCTCCTGGCGCAGGAGATGGGCGAGGAGTGGGGCGACATTGGCCTGGTTGAGCTCTTCCACATCTCCGAGGCGGACGCCGACGAGCTGCGCGACAGGCGGCTGCTCAAGCCGAAAGTGCCATGGAAAGAGCTGAGCAATTATTGCTTCCACATCGACATCGATGGGCATGCCTCCTCCTACGCCGGGTTGTTCCTGAAACTTCTCTCCGGCGGGCTGGTGCTGAAAGTCCAGTCACCCGATAGGTGCGTGCAATGGTATTACGACCAGCTGCTTCCCGGGGTGAACTTTGTGCCGGTCCGGTCCGATCTGGGCGATCTGGTCGAGATCGTGAGCCATTATCGTCAACATCCGCGGGCCGCCGAGGAGATCGCGCGCCGCGGTCGCGAACTGGCGCTTTCATTAACCTATGAAAAGGAATTCGCGTTCGCCCTGCGAGCCGTGGCCCGCGCGTTCGCGGCCGCGAACGCGTAAGCCGGAACTGCCGTTCTCCGAATCCTGCATCCGTCAGCCCTCTTGCGGGCGAACTAGAGGTGATGGGATTTCCCCATCTGGTTCAGAAAGATTCAACTGAGGAATATTTATGGCGGAAAAATTAAGTGGAAAAAAAGTGGCGATCCTGGTGACCGATGGCTTTGAACAGGTCGAGATGACCAAGCCGCGCGAAGCTTTGAATGAGGCGGGCGCCGAGACCAAAATCGTCTCGATCAAGTCGGGCAAAATCCAGGGTGTGAATCACGACGAGAAAGGCGACAAGTTCGACGTCGATCTCACCCTCGGCGAAGCGCGTGCCGACGATTTCGACGCGCTTCTCATCCCCGGCGGCCTGATGAATCCCGACGCCATGCGGCAGGAAGAGAGCGCGATCGCATTCGTGCGCGGCTTCTTCGAAGCCGGCAAACCAGTCGCCGTCATTTGTCACGGACCGCAGGTGTTGATCAACGCCGACCTCGTCCGCGGTCGCACCATGACCTCGTGGCCCGCGCTCCAGGTCGACATGAAGAACGCCGGCGCCAATTGGGTCGACGAAGAAGTCGTGGTCGACAACGGTCTCGTCTCGAGCCGCAATCCGGACGACATCCCGGCCTTCAATCAGAAGATGATCGAGGAATTTGCCGAAGGGAAACACACGGGAATGCACCCGCCGGAGGAAGTCGCGGCGCCGATCGCGCTCGAGACCTAGCCGTTAGGCGTTAGGCAAACACTGCCGCGCGCGCCCTGAACTGCGACCAGGCAGTCCGGGCGCGCGCGTTTTGTTTTTACCGGGCAGCGCGCATATTCAGGTCCCGCCATGACTACGGCTAACAAGATCACCCTCGTCCGCATCCTGATGATCCCTGGGTTCGTCCTGATGGCGCTCTATTATGGAGCGAGCGTGAAGCGCGGCGAACCGCTCGAATGGCAGCGTTTTGCCGCGATCGTCATCTTCCTCGTCGCGGCCGCGAGCGACGGACTCGACGGCTATATCGCGCGGCGTTACAACCAAAAAAGCGCTCTCGGCGTCATTCTCGACCCGATCGCGGACAAGGGTCTGCTCCTGAGCGCGATCATCACCCTCAGCATCAGCAATTGGAGCGACATCGATCCGCAGTACGGACAATTTCCCACCTGGTTCCCGGTCCTGGTGATCAGCCGGGATGCGGTCATTCTCATCGGGAGCGCGATCCTCCATCTCTTGAATGGAAAAGTGACCGTGCGCCCGGCCTGGACCGGCAAAGTCGCGACCTTCCTGCAGATGGCGGCGATCGCCTGGGTCATGTTGCAGTTCATGTTCATCCCGCTCATCTACGTCGTGGCGGCGGCGGGATTTTTCACCTTTGTCTCCGGCATCATCTACGTCATGGATGGCTTTCGTCAGCTCGGAGCGCAGGGACACGCCAACGCTGACGGCGGGCAACGGAATCGTTAGGCAATGAAAACACAAATCATCCGCCAGGTCGCGATCGTCGGCCGGCCTAACGTCGGTAAGTCCGCTCTCTTCAATCGCCTCGTCGGGCGCGACATCGCCATCGTTCACGATCAACCCGGGATCACACGCGACCGGATTTCGGCCCCGAGCAAACGCGGCGAGTTTCTGGTTTGGGATACCGGCGGCATCGGCGGCAAAGGCGAGACGGAGCTCCTGCAGGAGGTGCGCGGCGCAGCGGATGCGGCCATGCGCGAGGCCGACGTGATTGTGTTCGTGGTCGATGCCCAGCAGGGCCTCACCCCGGTCGATCAGGAACTGGCGCAGCTTTTGCGGCGGTCGAAGCGCCCGGTCATTCTCGCGGTGAACAAGATCGATCACCCCAAGCACGAGAACCTCGATGTGGAATTCCAGCGGCTCGGTTTTCCCGACCTGCTCTCGATCAGCGCGGCCCACGGGCTCGGGATTGGTTCGTTAGTCGAGACCATCGAAAAGCGCCTGCCTGCGGCGGAAAGCAGTGACGAACCGGCCGCGGCCGCGCCACTTTCTCTCGCCATTATCGGGCGCCCGAATGTCGGCAAGTCCTCGCTCGTCAATGCCATCCTGAGCGATCGGCGCACGATCGTGAGCAACATCCCGGGCACGACGCGCGACGCGGTCGATATCGCCTACCGGCATGGCAAGGATGATTTCCTGCTCATCGACACGGCCGGCATTCGCCCGCGCGGCAAGCACTCCAGCTCGGTCGAGGTCTTCAGTGTGATGCGCTCCGAACGCACCATCCGGCGCGCCGATCTTTGCGTGCTGGTGGTCGACGCCACCTGCGGGGTCACTTTGCAGGACAAAAAGATCGCGGCCCTGATGCTGAAATCGCAGAAGCCGTCCCTCATCCTGGTCAACAAATGGGACCTCATGAAACCGGAGCGCGGGGCGAAGGACACGCTCGCGAAGTTGATCGAGGAAACGCGCGATCGTCTCTTCTTCCTGCCCTACGCGCCCATCCTCGTCGCCTCCGCGCTCACCGGCGAAAACGTCGATCGGCTTTTCAGCGCCATTCGCAAGATCCGGCGCGCGAGCGCAGGCGCGTCTCAGCACCGGCGTGCTCAACCGCTTGATGCGCGAAGCGTTTATCGTCAGCCCGCCGCCGATGTCGGCGAACAAGCGGATGAAATTGTTTTACGCCACGCAAACGCGCGGAGAAAACCGCCCGCTGCCCACGCCCGAGTTTGTCCTTTTTGTGAACGATCCAAAGCTGCTGGTCGACACCTACGCGCGCTATCTCGAGGCGCAGATCCGCGAAGCGGAACCGTTCCCCGGGCTGCCGCTGATGTTGAATTTCCGGCCGCGGAAGGAGACGGCCTCGCACAAAGAGCACCACGGGCGCAAAGGGCCGGCGCGATAAGCGTCGAAGGTTTTAGAAGCGAAAAATATTCAGGAACGCCACTTCCAGCGCGAGCGCTTCCTGGATGTTGCGGCTGAGGTGATCGCGCAACTCCTCCAAACGCCGGATGCGGCGCAGGATTTCCGGAGTCGTTAGGCGGGCGGCGATTGCTTCCGTGCTGGCGGCGGCGTCAGGCAATTCCCGCGCGGGGACGCCGGCGCTGGCCCGGAGGATATCGCCCCACCAGAGGAAGAGCGTCTCGATCAACTGCGCGCGCTGTTGCAGATAGCGGCTTTCCGTCAGGGCCTTGTAATGGTCTTCGCGCGTGTCCAGCCAGGCCCCGCCGTCGGTGGTGTTTTTGTAGTGCGTTTCTTCGCGCTTCAGGGCGGCGGCCGTTTCGTCCTGGATCGCCTGGCGCATCTGCCCGAGCAGGCCATGCACGCCCTGCGCGAGCATGATACGCCTCATGCACGCTGCCGGTCGAGCCACTCGTTAGGCGGTTGAGCAACTCGATCAGGGCCTCCTGTTCGCTCGAGAGCGCGATGTCGGCGGCAGAGGCGAGGGGAATCTCAATGCAGCGCGAGAGGATCGTCTCCGGCAGCACTTCCGGAATCGAGCTCAGGAGAATCAGGAGCGAATTGTTAGGCGGTTCCTCGAGCGTTTTTAGGAAAGCGTTGGCCGCCTGCGTCATCATCCGGTCGGCCTCGGAAACGACCGCGACCTTGCGCCGGCCGTCGCTCGCCCGCATCTGGAGCGCGTGCTCCAGGCTGCGGATCTGTTCGATCACGATCCGGCGCGATTTTGATTCCGGACTGGCCAGATGCACGTCCGGCGCGCTGCCTCCGAAAATCTCATCGGCCGGTGCGCCGTTCACCCGATGGGCGAGCTCCGCTGCGAGCGCGCGTTTGCCGCTCCCAGGCGCGCCCGTGATCAGGTAAGCGTGGGCGAGGCGACTGCGTTTTTGAGCGTTCGCGAGATATTCGAGCGCGACCTGCGGGGTGAAAGCCACGGTGTCAGGAATGCCCGGAGCGGCGTCGCGCGGGAATCAATCGCGCGAGATGGCCGAAGCGCGTCGAGATGATCTCCCAGATTTCTTTTTCTATCTCCGCGACCGATTGCGTGGCGTCGATCACGCGGATGCGATACGGCTCGCGCGCCGCCAGCTCGCGGTAGGCGAGGCAGACCGCTTCGTAAAACTTGAGCGGCTCCTGTTCCATCCGGTCGATCCCGGCGGCGGGGCGGACACGACGCATCATGCGGGCGCGCGCGGTCTCGACGTCGATGTCGAGGAGGAAGGTGAGATCGGGCCAGCATTTGCCGACCGCGAAAGTGTTGAGGTGGCCGACCATCTCCTGGTCGAGCCGCCGCGCCACGCCCTGGTAAACGGTGGTGGAATCGGCGAAGCGATCGGAAATCACGACCGTCCCGCGGTCGAGCGCGGGCTGGATCACTTCCCTAACGAGCTGGCTGCGGCTCGCTTCGAACAGGAGGAGCTCGGTTTCCGGCGTCATCGCCACGCTCTCGGGGGCGAATTGGAGAAGATGCCGAATCTTTTCGCCGATCGCGGTCCCGCCCGGCTCGCGGGTGACGAGGAGCGGGACGTTGGCATCGGTCAGGCGACGAAGCGAGCAGGCTGACCTGGGTCGATTTCCCGCAGCCCTCGGAGCCCTCGAAAGTGATGAATGGCAGGCGCGGCATGCGGTCGATTTTGAAGCAGAAGAGGGCGCTTGTCGAATCATCTCGCGCGGGGCGAAATCCCCGCGGAAGAATGCCGCGCCGCTGGGTCCTAGTGCGAAGAACGCTTCAGCAACTCGACCAGCTGATCTTTCCACAAGACGGCGAGGGTGTGGCTGCCGTGGCCGCGAGTTTTCTCGCTTTGTGGAATCGTGATCGCGCGCCCTTGCGGCACGCGTTTGATCTCGCGCTCGAGGATGCCGAGCTCGGGCGGGTTGATCAGGTCGTCGGCGAAATTAATCGCCACCAGCGGAACCCGGATCTTCTCCAGGGCCGGGCCCGGATCGTAATCGTGCGAGGCTTCGACCGCGTAGAGGACGTCGTTGGCGTCGCCGGTTTTGAAGTAGTCCTGCACAAACTTATCCAGCGCCTCATCGGTTTTCGTTAGGCTGGGCGCTTCTTTTTGCCGCAGGATCGGGTTGCTGCTCATGAGCCAGAGCATCTCGGCCGCGGTCCGCAGACTCGGCGGCTGGGTCTGGTAATCGCCGCCCTCCCACGCCGGATCATTCCGGATCGCGTCGATGATGATCCGGCGCCAGGCGCGATTACGCCCGGAAATCTGCGTCGGCAAACTCGCCAGCGGCATGAGCGCATCCATGAACTCGGGGTGAATTTCGCCCCAGAGCCAGGTGTGCATCCCGCCCATCGATGTGCCCATGACGAGCCGCGCGTGATTCACGCCGAGCCCGTCGGTCAGCAGTCGATATTCGGCCTCGACCATGTCGCGGTAGCCGTAGCGCGGGAATTTCGCGTGCATCCCATCGCTCGGTTTGCTCGATTTTCCGTGGCCGATGTCGTCCGGCAAGACGATGAAAAACTTCGCCGCATCGAGTGGCTGGCCCGGGCCGAAAAGTTCGCCGGCAAACTCGGGCCGGATGAATTGCGCGCCGCTCCCGGTCGTGCCGTGCATAATGAGAATCGCATTCTGCGTCACGCCTTTCGCATCTTTGACCGGCTTGCCCAGTGTCCGGTAATGGAGGCGCAGCTCCGGCATCGTCTCACCGGAAGTGAACTTGAAATCGCGCATGACAAAATCGCTCTCGTTAGGCGCGGGATAGTCGGCCGCGCGGGCAAATACCGGCAGAAAAATCGCAAGCACGAGCGAGGCGAGACCAGGGCGCAAAGTCATCGGCAAAAGATATCGCAACTTTTTAACCCGTCGCCTCTATGTTATCCAGGACATGAAACAGCACTGGCTCGTAAAACAGGAACCGGAGGCCTACTCGTGGAACGACTTCGTCCGCGATGGCCTAACGAAATGGACCGGCGTGCGAAATTTCCAGGCGCGCAACAATCTCCGGGCGATGCGCAAAGGCGATGCCGTCCTGTTCTATCACAGCGTGAGCGAGAAGGCGGTCGTCGGCGTCGCCAAGGTGACGGGCGAAGCTTTTCCTGATCCGACGGCGGAGGAGGGGGACTGGAGCGCGGTCGAACTCAAGCCGGTCAAAGTGCTGCGAAATGCCCGTCACGCTCGAGCAGATCAAAGCGGAGCCGAAATTGCAGCGAGATCGCGCTCCTGCAGAATTCGCGCCTCTCCGTCCAGCCGCTGGGCAAGACGGAGTTCGATCTGATCTGCCGGATGTAGGCCCGGCAGTTTGAGCTTGTCCGCTTTGCGCTGACAGCGAGGCTAGCGGCGTGCAACGCGCGCTGGTTGTTTCCATTCATGATGTCGCGCCCTCCACCCGCGAGAAAACCGAGCGCATCCTCGCGCACCTCGCGCGGCATCGGGTCGAGGTCATGCTCGCTTCCTCGTCGTGCCCGATTATCATCACGAGGGTCGCTCGCTGGCCGATCCCGATTTCCGCGCCTGGTTGCAGGAATTGCAGGCGAGGGGACACGAGATCGTGATCCACGGCTTCTTCCACCAGCGCGCCCGGCGGGCGAACGAAGATGCGCGGGCCAGATTCGTCACCCGCATTTATACGGCGGATGAAGGCGAGTTCTACGATCTCGGGTATGACGAGGCGCTGCGCTTGATCAACGAGGCGCGCCAGGATTTCGAGACCCATGGATTTCATCCGCACGGATTTATCGCCCCGGCCTGGCTGCTCGGAGCCGAAGCGGAGCGCGCCGCGATCGATGCCGGCATGAGCTACACCACCACGCTCCGCACGGTGAAGGACTTTGCCCACGATCGCATCATCGCCTCGCAATCGCTCGTTTACAGTGTGCGCAGCGGCTGGCGCCGAACCATGAGCCTGGCTTGGAATCGCTCGCTCTTCCGGCGGCTCGCGAACAACCCGCTCCTCCGCCTCGGAATTCATCCGCCCGATCTCGATCATCCCGCCATTTGGGAACAAATCACCGCCCTGATCGACGATGCCCTGAGCGTCTCGCCAGCCGATGACTTACCGCGATTGGCTCGCCACCGAACCGGCGGGGATCGACATGACCCGCTGCGACCTTCATCTGCACTCGAAATTCAGCGATCGATCCGAGGATTGGATCTTTCGCCGGTTCGATTTCCCCGATAGCTACACCGATCCGCTCGATCTTTACGTCCGCGCCAAGGAAGCCGGGATGGACTTCGTCACCATCACCGACCACGACACCATCGAGGGCTGCGGGATGGACTTCGTCACCATCACCGACCACGACTCCATCGAGGGTTGTCTCGCGATTGCCTCGCATGCCGATACATTTATCAGTGAGCAGATTACGACTTATTTCCCGCAGGACCCATGCAAAATAAATCTGCTCGCCTGGGGCTTGGACGAGGTCCAGCACGGCGAGATCGTCCGGCTGCGTGAGAACATTTTCGACCTCCAAGCCTTCCTGCAAAAGGAGTCGATCGCCCACGCCGTCGCGCACCCGCTTTACAGCATCAACGGCAAGCTCACGACCTCTCATCTCGAGCGGCTCATCCTCCTTTTCCGCCACTTCGAGGGCATCAACGGACTCCGCGACGCGCTCCTGAGCGAGCTCACCCGGCACATCCTCGGGCAGCTCACGCCGGCAAAAGTGGAGGAGTTCGCTCAATCGCCACAACCTCGCGCCCACCCACCCGGAGCCGTGGAAAAAAGTCCTCGTCGGCGGCTCCGACGACCACGGCGGGATCTTCGTCGGCTCCGTCTTCACGGAAACGCCCGCCGCAAAGACGCCCGGCGGAGTTTCTCGACCACCTCCGCGCCGGCAACTGCACCGCGCACGGCGAAGGCGGCACCCCGCTCGCCCTCTCGCACGGCTTTTACAACACCCTCGCCAGTTTCATCCAGGACCGCTTCACCGCGAAGCTCGGCCCCAGCGCCGGCCTGGTGGAAAAAATGTTCTCCCGCTTCATGGAAGGGCGCGACCCGACCGAGTTCACGCTCAAGGAAAAAGCCGGCTTCATCACCCAGGGCGTCCTCTCCGGGAAAATCTTCGATCTCGCGAAGCCGGCCAATATCTCCCTCTGGCGCGAGCTCTCCGGTTACTTCTCGAAACCGGAAGTGAAAGCACAGATGGCCCGCGAGATCGCCGACGTGACCGAGCCCGAGCGCCGCACCTTCCTCATGGCCAACGCCGCCTGCGAACAGCTCGCCTTTCGCTTCTTCGAGAAATTCGTCCAGCAAATCCGCGCCGGGAACATGATCGAGAGCATCCAGGCCCTCTCCAGCATCGCGCCCATCCTCGTCGTCCTCGCGCCTTACATCTACGCCTTCCACAGCCAGGCGCCGTCGCGCCGCTGGCTGCGCGAGATTTGCCGCGACTTCACCGGCGCCATCCCGCCCGTCTTGCAGAATAACAAGCGCGCCTGGTTCACCGACACCCTCGAGGACGTCAACGGCGTCTCCACCACCATCCGCAAGATGGCCGCCGAAGCCCGCGACGCCGGGATGGACCTCGTCGTCATCACCTCGCGCGGCGAACTCACCATCGATGGCCTCCCGATCAAGAACTTCAAGCCCATCGGCGAGTTCGAGCTGCCCGAGTACGAGTTACAGAAGCTCAGCTTCCCGCCCATCCTCCAGATGCTCGATTACATCCAGCGCGAGAACTTTTCCGAGATCATCATCAGCACCCCCGGCCCGATCGGTCTCACCGCGCTCCTCGCGGGCAAGATGCTCAACCTCGAGACCAGCGGCATCTACCACACCGATTTCCCGCAATACATCCGCATCCTCACCGAGGATAGCTTCCTCGAGAGCCTGGCCTGGAAATTCATGCACTGGTTCTACGGCCAGCTCGACACCATCTTCGTCAACTCCGAGCAATACCGCCAAAGCTGGATCGACCGCGGGATCGACCCCGCCAAGCTCAAGATCCTCCCGCGCGGACTCGACACCCAGCTCTTCACCCCGGGCCGGAGCGAGCCCGATTTCTGGAAACAATTCGGCAGCAACGGCGCCGGCGTCCGTCTTATATTCGTTGGGCGCGTCTCGAAGGAGAAAGACCTCGACATCCTCGTCCAGTCCTTCCACAAACTCCGCGCCGAGAAAGTCCCGGTGCAGCTATCCATCGTCGGCCACGGGCCTTACTCCGCCGCGCTCGCCAAACTCATGCCCGAAGCCTGCTACACCGGCTATCTTAGCGGCACCGAGCTGGCCAAGGCCTACGCCTCCTCCGATATCTTCGTCTTCCCCAGCACCACCGACACCTTTGGCAACGTCATCATCGAAGCCCAGGCCGCCGGGTTACCCGTCATCGTCTCCGATGTCGGCGGCCCGCGCGAGTTGGTCACCGACGGCGTGAACGGCCTCATCACCAAAGCCCTCGACGTCGCCGACTTCACCGCCGCCATCCGCCGCCTGGTCGAGGACGAGCCGCTCCGCAAAGAGATGAGCGCCGCCGCCCGCCGCAGCGTGGAAGACCGGAGCTGGCCCAGCGCCTTCCGGAAGTTCTGGGCCGCGACCGAGATCACCTAACGAGTAAGGGCCGAACTCGTGGCGATCCGCTGTCTCAGCGGATAGATCGGCATCGTCTTGGTAACCATGCTCATTCCTTCACGGCACCGCCGCCTGGCCTTCGAGTCTCGTCCTGCGGCTAGAGCGCTTGCCTTCAACTGTTTATGGTTGCTTTCCGGTGACGTCCCGGGTAAAGAAATAACAGGCAGGACGGCATGTTGGCCGCTGCCGCAAAAAGGAACACGACCATGAAAACAGTCTTCTTTCTCTGCGCGGTAATTGCCGCTGGACTTCTCCTGGGCAGCTGCGCGCACCAAAACACCACCGACGCCTCCCGGCGGGGCCTGGTCGGTCCCGGCTCTGTTGCGCCGGTGAGCACTGGCCCGTCCCATCCTGGGCCGCTCCCGCGACGCTACGAACCTTGAATCGCTCGCGTTTGGTTTCCGCACACAGCCCCCAACGCGCCCAATAGGACGGCGGGTCAAAAAAACCCGCGCAGAAACGCCGCCGTTTCCTCCGAGATCCCGACGATCTTGTTCGTCGCCTGGCGATAGAACTTGAAGTTCAGTTCCGTCTCCGGTCGTCCGTCCTTCCAGTCTGGAAAATGGCCGCAGCTCACTCCGTCCCAGGCGCCGCTTCGTCCGCGCGGTGCGCCGGACCGCGATACTCACCCGCGGCGTCTGCCGCGCGACCCCGGGTTTCCGCGCGACCGCCTCCGCCGACGTCACCACACCGGACGCGATAAGACCCGGCCCACCTTCGTTCTCGCTCGCGAAGACGAAAATCTCGTCGCCCTTGGCGATCAGCTTGCCGCCGTACATCGTCTTCTGCGCCGGGAACGCGAACGTCTTCACCCCGGCATCGCTCACCTCCGCCTTGATCGCGAACATCCTATTCCCCATTGCGGAGGACGGTTCGCAGTCTCCCGCCCACGATCGTCAGTGGCAGGAGCAGCGCCGTAAAAATCACGTGATACCAAATGGGAACATACGGCCAGGACATAACAGCCTTTAGTAAGCCAAAGGCCACCAGCAGAAAGCCGAGGATGAGCGGCGCGCGTTTGTTTTCACCGGCGACTCAGCGCCGCCAGAAATCCGGCCAGCACCGAGACGATTGAGCCGAGGACGATATGCGTGAGAAGAAGCGTCGTCGCCGCGGTGAACTGACCGCCATCGGTAATGGCCGCTTCAAACGCGCGTTGCTGAGCGCCGAACCCCTCCGGCCAAATGGCCGAAAGAATCTTCTCGCCACCGAACCACGCTATCGCCCAGGCAAAAAAACCGGCGAGAACGCCTAAAACAATTCGTATCATTGCTTTCTCCTATCGTTTTCTTTGCAAGGCCTTCACCAGGGATCAGCGCCAGACCATTTCAGCGCAGCTCCATCACCAGTTCTTCGACCTCATCGCCCTCGCACACTTCCTCTCGGGCAAGTTGGAATCCGCATTTTTGTAAGACACGTATCGAAGCGACATTGTGCTTTGCCACATGCGCGTAAACCGGCCGCGCCTCGATCTTCGGCAGGAACTGAGCCAGGGCCGCACTGGCAATTCCCTTGCCCCAATGCGACTGGCCGAGCCAGTAGCCGATGTTCGGCTCCCCCTCCGCTTCCCAATAGACGATGTTGCCGGCCACGGTGTCGTCCGCCAGGATCGTGTTCAGAAGTCCGGTCTCGTTCTTCATGATCCTGGCCCAGTGCGCCATAAAAGCCTCGCGCTCGCGGCTGGGGAACGCCGCCATCCGCGTCGCCTCGGCATCCATCTGATGCTCAAAAAAGATCGGCAAATCTTCCTGGGTCACATCGCGGAGCGTCACAGTCATTGCATCAACCTAACGAGACGGAACGGACTGCCAAGTCTTGAGATAGACTGGAAGCCCGAAGGGTGCGGGAGCAGCGCGAGCAAATCAAACCGGACCTGGCAGCGGATTGGAGGCCACTAGTCATTTGAACACTGGATAGGACAACGGCTCGCCGTCAGCTGCGGGGAGTCGTTAGGCCTCGGGATACACATGAGCGTTCGCACCCAGGGTTTGCCGAATCAGCGAGCGTATCGACGACATTTCAGCTGAAGACCTGACAGCTGATTTCGGGATAAAGTGTGCCCAGTGAGGTGCGACGTAAAGCAGGAAAAAGCGAGGCGTCTCGCGCGCCTTGATGAAGGCCTCCCACTTTAATTTGACGTCAAACACGCTGCCGCTCTGTGAATACTCTTCCGGCGTGAGGACGTACGTCTGGACGCCACCGACCGACCGGTTCCGCCTGCGGTAACTGAAAGTGTTCAGCATGTGCGCCAGGGGTATGAACACCGCCATAAGGAGGAGTCCGACGATCGGAAGAATCCAAACTGGCACGCCGAAACGTCCAGGCGCGCTAATGTCCTCATGCCATAAAAGTATGATGACCGCCACCAGCAGCGCTGGCATGCCGACTAAAAATACCCAGCCGAGATAGTTGGTCCACGTGCGAGCAAACCCTGCGCGAGTGGCTCGATAATGCGTCCAGAAGTCAATCCGTGCTGATAGTGTGATCGAGTCGTTCATGGTCGCACAGTTAGGCGTCTTCCTTGGAAGGCTGCTCATCCGGATCGAAGTATTGCTGCTCTTTGAAAAAGGACGAGTCGTAGTTCGGAAGACAATCGCCAAAAAGGTCTTTATGAATGCGATCCACATCTTCTCGGCGGGCCGGGTCGATGCTAATCAACACCTGCACCGCTCGACCAAAAGTCCCGCCGAGGAATGAGAGAACAGGGCTGATCGCGCCCGTCGCGTCAGCCACGCCTGCGGCAAAATCGATGCCGGCCGCTTGGAAGGCCTCGAAGAGCTTGACTGCGTCGGCAGGCGAGTAGTAGCCGATCTCTTCCAGATCGTCGCGATCATGCTTTGGAATCATCGCTTTCTTGTCCGTCCTGGAGACAACCACATAATAGGGGAAAGCATACATTATCACGCCTGCAGCCAGCGGCGCGAGCAGGATGAGACCTGCTGGAAGAGCACCCCTCGAGAAAGTGAGGGCGAGAGAAATAAGCGCGAAGACCGCGAGTGCGAGCGGAACCCCGATAAACCATCTCCGGCGGTTGTGCCGAAACTCGCAGTTGCATTCGGGGCAGGTGAATCTCCCGGCCGATTGGGTGCGTTTGACCCGCTCACCGCAGCATGGGCATACATCGAACCAGTCCACAGTATCCAGGTCTAACGAGAACAAGACCAGCAACGGCGGAGGAGAATGGAGTCCGCGGGAAACGGTGCGACACGGACCTTAGCCCGAAGGGTGAGCATGGGGCCATGCGAATCAATACCGCGGGCCGGTAGGCCGTGAGATAGATGGCACAGCCGCGAGGAGCAGCGCGAGAATATCAAAGCGTGGAAGTCATCTCAAAAGCGAGGTCGCAAACTGCGCGGCTGATGCGGAATCGGGAAACCTGAGCGTGATCGTAAAGACTTCGTCTTTGCTGACGGCACTCAAAACGTAGGTGTCCTTCGCGGCCGCCACCGTGAAGGCAAACCGGACAGAGAGATCCCGCCAGGCGTCTGGACCGTCCACGCCGCTCGGCCGGAATACTGATACTGCGACTGACGCCCCGCTCACTTCGACTGCTGTAATGTCCGCGCGGTGAATCACGATCTCAGTCCGACCGAGAAGCAATGGTGTGCTAATCACAAGAAACAACGCGGCGAAAAGAGAAATGCGCTGCACGGGCCTAACGAGTATCCGGAGGCCTCCGAAGGTTCGGTCCGGAATATGGGGAATCACGGCGGCTTTTTGCCAGATTCGCGCCGGCCCGGCAAGCGGAAATCAGCACGACGGCGTTTTAACCACGGAAACACCGTTGTCGCCCTGTCCACCCCCGCGTCACCGACAAAGCGGTGCCCTCCAGCAATTGAGCGAATGAAACAGACGTAGCGTCGATTTGAAATCGACGAGGCTCCGATTGCAAATCGGAGCTACGCATCTGCGCGGTTGAATATGACCCCGAAAGCCCCGTCCGCATGTGCAGAAAGGCAATGCGGGATCGGCGGAGGCTTTCCGCCCGGCCCGCTCCGAATGGCTTGACGCCCGCGCGCCGGCAATCTAAACCAGCGCTCATGCCCCGCGCCCGCTTCTCCGGTGAAAAGAGTCCGGCCGCTAACCCTGGCCTCGAAGGCCAGCACAGTCCCCGTTATCAGATCGCGGCATGATATTGCATCGCTCGCGGAGATGAAAACGATTACCTTGTTTCGGACACGAAGATCCGTCTCACCGAGGGCCTCGCTCACCTCGAACGGACAGAAATGCGCGGGGCGATCATTCACACATTAGAATCTCCCACGGAAGTGTGAGTTTCGGGCTATTGTCTACGTCACGGCTTGGCAGTCTGTTCCGCCTCGTTAGATCATGACTTCGCGACCACTGCTTGCGTCGCTTCTCGCGACGCTCGGCTTGCTCGCCGCCTGCACGCGCCCGATCGACGAAAGGATCATCGGCACATGGAAGCTGCCGGACACAACCGTAGAGGCGACATTTCGCCCCGACCACACCTTCACGATCGCCGCTGGCAAATACGGCTCGACCGGAACGTGGCGAGTCGAAGGCAATCAGTTGACTACGATCGTTCCGACAACATCACCAACCGGCGAGCTGATCGATACCTATACCATCAAGGTCAGCGGCGACGAATTTGTCTCCTACGGCACACAGTCGAGCGTTGGCAGGGTGGGGGGACAGCAGATTGGCGAAACACAATCATACACGTTGCTTAAGCCCATCATCTACAAGCGAGTGAAATGAAAGTGTGATTGCCCTTTGGCCCGGAATCTGTTCGACGGAGACCCTGCGGTAGCGTCTATTTGAAATCGACGAGACTCCGATTGCAAATCGGAGCTACGCAGACTGCCTCCTCCGCAGTTAAAGTTTCCCTCTTTGGCCGCTGCCTGGAGCTTGACGCCCATGCGCCGGCAATCTAGATCCCAACATCAAATCCCAAGTGAGAGCAACATGGCCAAATACCTGATTTCTTTTCCCAGCGCGGCAATGGTCGTGCCCGATGGTGAATTGGAGACGGTGGCACGTGACGCGGGCGCCGTTATCGAGGAAGCGAAGGCTGCAGGCGTTTACGTCTTTGCCGGCGGCATCGACGAAACCGTGCCAACAGTGCTCGTCTCGGCCGACGGCGCGGTGGCCGAGGGCGGCTACCCATCGGCACCTCCGCTCAATGGCGGCTTTACTGTGCTCGAGCTGCCCTCACGCGACCAGGCCGTCACGTGGGCCGCGCGCATCGCCAAGGCCTGCCGCTGCCAACAAGAACTACGCGTCTTTGGGTTCGACCCGCAGTCCTGAGTATTTCGGATTCGTCGTCCTCACAAGCGAACTTCGCGCATGGATCAGGATCAGGGGACGAGAAAAATCTTTCCTCCGGGATCCACTAGCATGTCCCCGTGCGCACATCTCGCGATGCTAAAGAGCGTCTGCGAATAGGGAGAAAAGACAAACCCAGGGCGGGCTGGTCGTGCGGTGGCTGGCCGGTGAGTAAATTTAACGGACTTGACCATGAGATGGTCTCCGGAGATGGAAAGCTTTGCCCGTGCGGCTGCGCCAACATGCACAAAACGAAGCGAGTTCTGAGGAACGCTCCCATCCACCTGGATATCGGTTCGAGTTGGATCGATCGTCAAATTCACAGCCTTTTTCCCGTTTCGGATGGCAAACGTACCAGCGGTCAGATCCACTTTTGTCACCCAACCGGAAACGATGATCGAGTCAGATTTAGCATCTGCGCATGCAACGGAAAAGCCAGTCAGAGTCCCGAAAGCTATTAGCAGAAGAAGAACCTTATTCATACGGACTGGCAAGCCGGTGACGTAGACTGAAGCCCGAAGGGGTGAGTGAATGGCATGAACGAATCAACAAGATGAGCGACGGCGCCGACGGCGCGGTTGGCTGCAAGTTAAAGGTTGCACTGTGAATGAGCTAATTATCAAGTCGGGCGGCGTTGGCTCCATCCCATGGCTAGGCCTTTCGTATGCCAATAGCCCGCAGGAACGAATGCAGATCGTCCAACCCGCTCTTCTCTAGAAAACTACCGCGGTACGAGAAAAAGAACGGACCGATCTGGATGGAGCCAAACTCATCCCAAACCTGCTTCTGATAAATTTCTGGGGAGCGAAGAAAATGATAAACAACGCCGCGACCCGACGCCGACCTAGCGCCCGACTTGTAGCGCAGTGCAAAGAACACTCGGGAATCAAATTTTCCGTTGCCTCCTTCCATCGCACTGGAAGTCGCTAGAACATAGGCAGCCGGATCAGAAGCCCCGATGACTCCGCCGATCTCGTGGTAAAGCGTGATGAAACCTTTTTCGCCGTAGTAGATAAACTTGGCGCTTCCATCATCTCGAGCGGGATTCGCCTCTTTGAGCCGAAAGCCCGCGATCGCTCGGCCAAGACTTACTTTCGTATCATTGTTCCTGTATTTTTGATCGGTGATGTTGATGTCCCATGACGTCTTCACGTGCACCGTGTCGGCCGTGCTCGACGCGGCCGAGCAAATCAGGAGGATCGCAATAAAAAAATGTGTGCGCTTCATGGACCTAACGAATCCGGTCGGTTCCACGGGAGCGGTCGGGAAAATGGGGAATCACGATCGGTTTTTTGCCAGTTTCGCGAGTCGACGGCAAGGAGAAAAGCGCATGGAAAAGGCTGATCCGCCTGAGGCGGACTGACAGCTGACAACTGAATGGAGCCCGCGGGGGCGGAGCAACATAGACGTGCGCAGCACGGGCGAAGCCTGAGACCCGGGGGCGGGTCGAAATCAATGGCGCTTGTGGGGACAGAGCGCCATAGGCGAAGCCCCAAGGGGTAAGCGCATGGGAAATGCGCGAATCAAATCGAGGTGTAGCGTCCGCTGTCTCAGCGGATGGTCTCGCGAAATCTGGAATCCAGGAGGCCAGGACAGGGAGGGGCATCTGAGCCGGGCCGGAAGGCAATACGCGGATCGACGGAGGCTTTCCGCGCGCGGGGCGCTCTGAATGGCTCGACGCCTGTCCGCCGGCAATCTAAAACCAGCGACCGGGGAAGGGATGGGCGAGCGATCCCATGGCGTCCCCACGCTGGGGAAGAGGTGGGCGTGCAATTCCATGGCGTCCCCACGCTGGGGAAGGGATGGGCGAGCAATTCCATGGCGTCCCCACGCTGGGGAAGGGGCGGGCGGGCAATTCCATGGCGTCCCCACGCTGGGGAAGGGGTGGGCGAGCAATTCCATGGCGTCCCCACGCTGGGGAAGGGGTGGGCGAGCAATTCCATGGCGTTCCCACGGCGGGGGAGGGGTGTGTAATGCCATTAACATCCCGGCGATTGGGGTGTCCGAAGCCGCTAAGGATCTTTCGACGATGGGAGGACCGTGCGGAAACTGTGTGATAATCTTAGACGCTAATGCGAGCGCGTGAAAGTCAGGTAATGCGAAGGCGCAGCGCCGTGCATGTAGCGACGCCCAGTAGCGGGCGCCCAAACGGAGTGCTCACCTGATATGGGGGAGAAGCTTTCCCGAGAGCGGCGCAGTTGGAATATGTCGCAAATCAAGTCGCGCGATACAGAGCCTGAGCTTTTCGTCCGGAGCAGTCTGTTTCGACTCGGGTATCGCTTTCGCCTTCACCGCCGGGACCTGCCGGGGAAACCGGACATCGTCTTGCCCAGATATCGCGTCGCTATTTTCGTGCACGGTTGCTTTTGGCATCAGCACACCGGCTGCACCGATTGTTCAAATCCCAAGACCAATACGGCATACTGGGGGCCCAAGCTGCTTGCCAACCGTAAGCGGGACAGGAAGAATCGCCGTCTATTGCTTCAGATTGGGTGGAGGCCTGTCGTGATCTGGGAATGTGAAACAAGCGACCAGCGGGCGATTGAGAAAAAATTGAAGCGAATTCTCAATCGTCAATCGACAGAGGCGAACCGGCGGCTAAATAATAGTGCCCATGTCAGAGGAAGCGTTGCCATTTCCACTTCGGTCCTAGAGCTCTGCACCGGAGGTGGCGGCCAGGCTTTGGGACTCGAGATGGCTGGTTTCGAGTGCGCGGGTGCCGTGGAGAATGATTCCCATGCCTGCAACACCCTCGTCAGAACCGGCCGCACTGGTAAGTGCGCGAGGCAAATCTTGAAGGAACCTCAGGGCGTCATTTTCGAGGTGTCGATTTGGCGCAGCGGTATTCCGTACCGCCCTTTTCGGTCGCCGGGAAGCAACTCGGAGCAGCAGGTGAGCGAGACCTTTTCCCTGAGGCTCTTCGGATTATTGAAGAAGCACAGCCCGCAGCAGTAATGTCGGAAAACGTCGCTGGATTCGCCGCTCCAAGTTCGCCGGTTACCGGACGGAAATATCTCGGACGCTGGACAACTAGGGTATCGCGCTGAGTGGCAAATGTTAAATGCCTCTGATTTCGGCGTCCCGCAGCTCCGGCCCAGGTTTGTGCTCGTGGGCGTACCGCGAATATTTCAACGACTTCGAGTGACCAAGTCCGACGCTCCCGGGGGAACCGTTGGCAGCGTTCTCCAAGCTGGATGGCAGAAAACGACTGGCCAGGAGCGCTCAAATGGGTTGGACGTGCCAATGGCATCGCTCCGACGATTGTAGAGGTTCGAAGAAGCATGGCGGCCCGGATTTAGGGCCGACGCATGCCAGAGAGCAGTGGCGGCGCCTCGGAGTTGACGGATGGGGATCGCTGATCACCGAAGCGGATTCCACCTTTCCGGTAGATGGCCTTCCCCGGTTAACCTCCCGCATCGAGCCGCGTACTCCGATTTTTCCGGACGACTGGCAATTTAGTCAGCCAGAAACTGCGGCGTATCGCCAGATCGGCAACGCGGTTCCTCCGCTTGTGGCGAAAGCCGTGGGACTGTCGATTTATACGGGCTCTTAAGGGATTTCGGTCAAAGACAGCTGCTACCAAATCATTACGCCTGCTCGAAGAAAAGCACCAATGGAAAGCCCGACGCCACGCCGCAAAAGTTCGCGCCAACTAATCCTGGATTTCCTTATTGGCCAATATCGGCAAAATCTGGAAAAAGACCAAAATGCCGATGCGGGCCAGGGTATTACCGAATGGGCGCGACCGGTTAGGGAGCTTCGTGACGAATATGGATACCAAATTCAGTCGTATAAAGGATCACGAATGAACTGAAACCGCAGGCCAGTGCCCGGGCTGATTTAGAGCAAGCAGCTGCCGGCTTTCAGTCGCAACTGGTCGAAGGAAACTCGGGCGATTGTTCTGGAGCGTAATGGCTACACTTGCCAAATGTGCGGATTAGCCGCAGGAGACCCAGATCCCTTTGTCCCGTCGCGAAGTGTGAGACTGACGATGGGCCACATTAAAGACAAGTGGAAGGGCGGTTCGGATACGTCAGACAATCTTCGCGCCCTATCTATAAAGGGCGGGGCTGCAGAATGCTGCGCTGCCGAAGCCAGATCGGATATGGCTGCTATCGCAGGTTCGGCGAGCCAATGTTCCCGATCAGCGCGCGCTGCTTGAATGGCTAAAACAGAAATTTAACGCTTAAGATGAGCGACAAGGTGAAGGAAGGCGACCCTAATCGGCCTTGGTCGCCTTCGGGCAAACCTTGGTGGAAAATCGAATTTTGGCCCGGGACAAAAGCGCGTCGCTTTGGTGCCGAGCCCAAACTGGCGGCCTGGCTAAGGTACAACGCGAAACTGGCCAAGTGCTAACCATAAAACAGCTTCGCAAAGCGCTGGAAACCCCGGGGGGACGGCCTAACACCGACGAGCATTTTACCCGTCGCTTGCGAAATCTGCGGAGATATGGATGGGTTGTTCGTTCGAGCCAAGAGGAAGGCGATCTCAAGCCGAATGAGTATCGCTTGAGAAAGATGGGCGCCCCTATCGGCTCGGAAAAAGGAATACGTCCAGACGGCGGTATCTGCTAAACAGCGCCGAGAGATTTTCGATAGGGACGGCAACCGCTGTCTCCTATGCGGCATCGGGTCGGGGGAGCCTTACCCGGACGAACCCTCGAAATTTGCCCGGTTGACGATCGGTCATTTCGTCGCGGATTCTCTTCTCGGGCCCGGGAACCCGGCTAACCTTCGCACGGAGTGCTCCCGGTGTAATGAACCGGTGAAGGAAGAGGCGCGCAGATCCGAATCCGCGTTGGAGCTCTGGCCTAAGATCAGGGGACTTCCTCGCGCCGGCAAGATGCAGCTCCTACGGTGGGTGGAAAATGGGTTTCGTGAGCGAAACAAGGTCGACCGGCTCTTCGATCAGATCCGCGTGCTTCCGGCTGTGCAACGAAACGACATTTGCACGAGGCTGCGGCTTTCCGTGCGACGTGAGTCATGATGGCGAAAAATGCGGGGCCTGCAAACGATTTAATGACGGTTTCTCCCAGCGCGCAATTAATGGAGGCTTACTACAAGCTCTTGTTGGCGTTCCATGCACTCCCAAGGACAGAACGTTCGCGCACGTTCATGGAAGTGTCGGGCTATCCGCACTACGAAAATGTCGCGAGCAACATCCTCGCCTTCTTCTTCGACCCAGGCGCTGAGCACGGTCTCAATGACCTGTTGATCGCCGCGTTCCTTCAGTTGGCCGGTCATAAGATGCCGCCGGCCGTTGGGAAAATTTCGATCAAGCGTGAGCGGGGCACGGATGATCGAAAGCGTCTTGATCTTCTCATCGACAGCGAAACGTTCACCATCGGAATCGAGACCAAGATCTTTCACCGGCTCGGGAACGATCTAGCGGGATACGCAAGCGTGATCGATCAGCGCGGGCACGGTAAACAGATTATTGTGAAAGCCGTTTTAGGTCTTCGCCACGTCCAGAGCGTCACGCCGCTACCCGGAGGGTTCCAGAGCCTCACGTTTAGCCAGCTCTGGCAGCAGGTGCGAGCTGTGCTTGGTCATCATGTCACAAATGCCAATCCGAGATGGGTCACCTTCCTTATCGATTTTATGGAAACAACCAACAACCTCGCCGGGCAAAACAAATCGCGCGAAGACGCGGATCGATTCTTTATCGAACATGACGAACTGATCGAGAAAATGATTGGTGAACGGGACGCTTTCCTCGGCCGGCTGGGCCAAAGGGTGAGCGCCCTCTGTGAAATGATGCAGGAGGTCAGCGAATGTCCGCCTCTCGCTAGAAAGCCCTGGGTCTATGAAAACTCAGGTTTGGTCCTCGACTACCGAATAGATGACAAATACTCCGTTGCATTCGACCTGTATCTCCGCCCGGCGGGATGGGAGCTGCAACTGTTTGGTCGAACACGTGATATGGCCAAAAAGTATGTGCAGGAGCTGATCGAGGAGCCCGCACTTAGCGATCTCGCCTCCAAAGCTCCAATTGTCGACGATCGACACATTGTGGCGACTTGGCCCTTGATCACAGATCTGGTAGTGATTAAGGAGGCGCTCGTCAAGTGGATGGCCGCCTTGCAGGAGGCTATCCGGACCGCTGCCGCCCGTCAGGTCAGGCAGTAAGGGAATCAGCTTGGGAATTTCGCCGCCTCGTTAACCGGCGGACGGAGCCGCGAGATGGTGGCCGGGGAAGCACCGTATAAAATCGGAATGGCGTTGATTGCGCGCACGGCGCGGTACGCCTTCTAGTCCCCAGCACGCCCGTCTGCAAAAAGTTTGTGAAGCGCTCTGGGATTCTCGCACGAGGGAGAGAGTTCTAAAGTTTATAGCATTTGTAACTATAAAAGTGCTACATGTGCGTGGCATAACAAACTCAGCATATCGGGCACGGCCTATGCTCGTTAAGGCGGCATGCAGATCATACCACGAAACTGGGGCCAGCTCTTTAACCTGGCTACCAAAGTCTACAACGGGATCGTCGAGTTTGGTGCGGCGATTCCCGTCACATTGGTGAATGCAGCTCAAATGCTAGCAGGCAAAACTGCGTTCAAGAACGCCGGCGACAATTTCAATGCCGCCCGGAGTAATGTTAACAACGCCTATCGGACGGCCAAGCCCGCCCAGGAAGCACTCTACCGCTGGCTGCTCGCAGCCCGCGCGATCCTCGCGCTCCAGCTCGGCGAGCACTGGTCTCCCGCCTGGGCGGCCGCGGGCTACGTCAGCCCGACCACGCAGGCTCCCGATACGATCGAGGGCCAAATCGCGCTTGGTATCGCGCTCGAGACCTACTTCACGGCTAACCCGGACCGGGAACGCCCGGATGACAACGTGACTGCGGCCAAGGCCGCGGAAGTGACCGCGGCGGCGATCGCTGGCCAGACGGCCGTGACCAACGCTGAGGAGGCCTTAAAGACGGCGGCGGAAGCTCGCGGGCCGGCCAAGGCCGCGCTGCTCACGCTGATCGGTGATGTGCTCTCGAACCTCAATCGCAAGCTGGCAAAGGATGATCCGCGCTGGCTGGCCTTCGGGTTCCGGATTCCATCGACGGAGACTACGCCGGCGGCGCCGACGGGTCTGCGGGCGACGATGGTGGGCACGGAGTTGCTGCTGGAGTGCGACGCGATGCCTTATGCGACGCGTTATCGTTTCCGCCGCAAGATCGTGGGCCTGGACACGAAGTATAAGTTCGTGGCCAGCTCGCTCACTCCGATGGCGGTGCTGGAAGGGGTCGCGGCGGGGTTGACGATGGAGTTCATCGCGCAGGCGGTGAACGGCGGCGCGCAGAGTGTCGCGAGTAACCCGATCATCGTGGTGACGTCGCAGACGGCAACGCCGGAAGCTAAGCCGGAAGCAGCCGCGACTGACGCGGAGCTGCTGGCGCCGCTGGCGGCGATCGCGCCTAACGGCAATGGGAATGGCAACGGCAGTCATGCTGTGAACCGTCTCAGCTAGTCGTCGGGAAACATTGGGGGACACAAGGGCCCGCGTCGCCGGAAGGTGGCGCGGGCTACTTGTTTTAAAGCTGATCCGCCTGAGGCGGACTGACAGCTGACAACTGACAACTGACAACTGAAATCTGAAGGCGCCTGTGGGGACAGCGCACGCTACAGGGGCCTTTTCTGTTTTCCTGATCGTCAGATGAAGCTGCCGCGGGCCGGGCAGGTAACTGAACTGTTACGAAATTCTTCTTCCATGAGCCGGGACTCGCCGGGTTATAAATATGCGCATGAAAACTCTGCTGAAATTGGCAATGATGGTCTGCTGCGCCACGCTCCTGCCGCTGCTCAGTGCCAGGGCGGCCACGGTGCAGGTGCAGGTGGGGGCGGACGGGCTGAAATTCACTCCGCAGGATGTGACAATCGAGGTCGGCGATACGGTGCAGTGGGTTTGGGCGGCCAACGGCCATAGCACGACTTCCGGGACGCCGGGACAGCCGAGCGGGCTCTGGGATTCGGGGGTGCAGAATACCGGGTTTGTTTTTAACCAGGTGTTCACGACAGCGGGGACGTTTGCCTACTTCTGCTCACCGCACGGCTCCTGTTGCGCGATGATCGGGTCGGTGACGGTGAACGCGCCGGAAACGATCCGAGTGACCCGCGCGCAATATACGGTCGCGCGCAGCCAGCTCACGGTGCAGGCGACCGATACTGTGCCGACGGCGGTGCTAACGGTGTCGGTGACCAGCTCCGGCGAGGTGCTGGGCCCGATGACGAACAACGGCGGCGGGAACTACAGCGCGAAGTTCAACGGGATTGCGAATCCGGGGAACATCACGGTGACGAGCAACTCCGGCGCCAGCGCGCGGGCGCGGGTGAAGGTGCGGTAGCCAGGGCCAGCCGGCCGCTGGGCCGGGAAAGGAAAAGCCTGCCAGCTCAGCGCACGACTAACGAGTAAAGCGGTCCGCGCGGATTGAGCAGCTCGGTCTTGTGCTGGGAGACGGCGAGGTAAACCTGGAAGCACCAGAGGAGGACGAACCCGGCAGCGAGCGCGGCGCCGGAGCGGCGGGTGAGACGCGGGCGGGGGAGTGTGGCGAGGAGGTCGCGGGCGGAGAGGAGCTCGAGCGCGTGCAGGAGATAGAGCGCGCCAGCGGTGGCGAGGAGAGGGATGGCGAGCCAGTTATAATACAAGGCGAGGGCGAATTCGCCGTGGAGAAGGTGAGTGATGGCGCGGGTGATACCGCAAAAGATGCAGGGCAGCCCGGTGATCGCGCCGCAGGAGGTGGCGAAGGGAACCCAGGCCGGGAGCGAGCCGGCCGGGAGATGCGCGAGCGCGAACAGGGCCAGCTGGCAGGAGGAAGAGATAGAGCACGCGCCAGCGCCGGGCGGGCGGGGTGAGTGGCGACGGCGGAGCGTGGCTTCATGGGACGGGCGGGGGCGTGGGCGGTTCCTGGATGGGCGGAATGGGCGAGGCGGGCGGCGGGGTTCCTGGACGGCGGCGGGGGCGGACGGGATCGGCGGCGGGTAGCTCGGCTGGCCTAACGACGGCCCAGACGTCGTAGGGATCGCCAAACTGCCGGATGAAACAGAGCGGGTAGGTGTAGAGGAACATGACGATCGGGAGAAGGATGACGGTGCCGATGTAGGGCAGGGCGGCGAGCGCAGCAGGTGACGCAGGCGGCGATGCAGCCGATCATGGCGGCGGCGATGTAGAGCAGGAGGTAGAAGAGCCCGAAGAGGATGAAGATGCCGGGCTGGGCGACGATGAGTCGCCAGACGGCGCCGAAGGCTTCGGTCGCGGCGCAGCGCTGGCGATACATCACCGGCACGACGAATTTCATGATGAGCGCGACGACGAGGGCGACGAGAACGAAGGTGACTGCGAGGAGGATGAGGAGGGGCAGGGGAACGATGAGGGTTTTCCAATGCCAACGGAGGAGGAAGACGGAGGGCGAGCCCGCCGACGATGAGCATGCTGCAAGCGCTGATGATGAGCTGGAGGAGGAAGTAGCGGTTGCCCTCGGGGCGGTATTCGCGCCAGGGCTCGGCGATGGCGCCGCGGTTGCGCACGATGCAGTCGGTGAACATGAAGCGGCCGCGCGAGTTGAGCCAGAGGAGGAGGAGGACGATGGCGATGACGAGAATGCCGCCGCCGATGACGACGCGGGATGAGCCAGGGCGGCGAGTCGGCGAAGGAGGAGGGGAGGCCTTTGGCCTGCGCTTTCAAATTCCAATTGTCTTTGTTGTAACCGCGGAAGTTGAAGTTGAGGCCGCCGAACATGGTGGCGAGCCAGGCGGCGAAACCCGATGACGAACCACTTCGCGAGGTCGAAGGGACGGAAGAGGATCTTGGTGGTGGTCTCAAAGGCTTCGCCGAAAGGGGCGAAGATCTCGATGCGCGGTTCGCTGGGCTCCATGGGGGATTGTGGTCAGGTTTGCGGGGGAGTGGCAAGCCCGGATGGACGCTACACTCTTAATCGTTCTCCTGCTCTTGCTCGTGCTCTTGGGCGGATTCGATCAGGAGCATGAGCACGAGCAGGATTACGAGTGGGAGGAAATCAGCCGGTGCCGAAGTAGCGGTCGCCGGCGTCGCCCAGGCCCGGGGACGATGTAGCCGACGTCGTTTAGTTCCGGATCGACGGCGGCGGCGATGATCGGGACATCGGGATGCGCGCTCTGCAAGGTCTCGACTCCGGGCGGGCAGGCGAGGACGCAGACGAATTGCAGGCGGGTGGCGCCGGCGGCTTTCACGATCGAGACGGCCTCGACCGCGCTGTGGCCGGTGGCGAGCATGGGATCGAGGACGAGCACTTCGGACTGGGCGAGATTTTCCGGGAGGCGGCAATAATATTTTACCGGCTGGAGGGTTTTCGGGTCGCGGTAAAGCCCGACGTGGCCGGTGCTGGCCTCGGGGATTAGCTGCATCATGCCCTCCTGCAAGCCGAGCCCGGCGCGCAGGATGGGGACGAGCACGATCGGGTCGCGGGAGGACGCTGGCCCTCGAAAGACCGGAGCGGGCTTTCCATCTGCGCGGTTTCGGTTTCCCAACGGCGCGCGGCCTCGACGAGGAGGAGGAGCGCGACCTTTTGCAGGGCGCGCCGGAAGTCGTTAGGCGCGGTGGTCTTGGCGCGGAGGATGGAGAGCTGGGCCGCGGCGATCGGGTGATCGAGGACGTGCAGCTCGGATGCGGTGGTGACCGAGACGCGCTCATGTTCCCGGATGATGCCGTGGGCGCGGGCTTTGTGCAATGCGCGGTGCGCACGGAGCCTTGACCCGCCCAGCAGGGGAACCCGACACTCCTTCCTCTCATGCGTTTCCAAACCCTTTTCGAAGCACGCTGGATCTTTGCCGTACTCGTCGCGCTCATGCTGCTGAGCCTGCTGCTGACGCCGTGGCTGGCGTTGCTCTTCCTCGCGCTGATCGGCTACACCTTTGCGTTCTTCCGCGACCCGGAGCGGACCGCGCCGGCCGAACCCGATATCGTCGTGGCCGCGGCCGATGGCGTGGTGGTGGAAATCGAAGAGCTGGAGGAAAGCGAAGTGGTGAAGGGAACGATGCGGCGGGTGGCGATTTTTCTTTCCGTCTTCGACGTGCACACGAACCGCGCGCCGATCGATGGGCCGGATCATTTACCGGGAACATCACGAGGGGCTGTGCCTCGACGCGCGCAACCCGGAGTGCTCGAAGAAAAACGAAGCGATGACCTGGGCGTTTGAAAATCCGCGCGCCACCCTGGTCGTTAGGCAAATCACCGGCGCGATCGCGCGCCGGATCGTCGGCTGGTCGCGGGTGGGGGACAGCCTGGCGAAGGGCGAACGTTTCGGCATGATCCGTTTCGGTTCGCGGACGGAAGTTTATCTCCCACTCAGTGCCACCGTGCTGGTAAAAGTAGGCGACCGCGTCGCCGGCGGCTCGAGCGCGATCGCGCGCCTTTCCTGATAATCATGTCCGACGCACGCCAGCCGAAAATTTATCTCCTGCCGAACCTGATGACGGCGGGCAACCTCTTCTGCGGGTTCGCCGCGGTGCTGAGGATTTACGACGGCGCGCAGGAGACGGATTTTCTCAAGGCGGCCTCCGATTTTCACGACGCGATCTGGTTCATCCTCGCGGCCTGCATTTTCGATCTGCTCGATGGCCGGCTGGCGCGGCTGGGCGGGCACGAGAGTCCTTTCGGGCGAGAATTCGATTCGTTAGCCGACATCGTTTCCTTCGGGATGGCGCCGGCGCTGCTCGTTTACCAGATCGTGCTCGGCGAGTTCAAAAATCTCGGCTGGATGATCGCGTTTGTTTACCTGGCCTGCGGCGCGCTGCGGCTGGCGCGGTTTAATTGCGTCGCGGCCGCCGGTCCGTCGAACAGCCCGGATAAAAATTTTACCGGCTTTCCCATTCCCGCGGCGGCCGGAGTGATCGCGTCGCTGACGTTGTTCATGCTCTGGCTCGATGAAGGTGAGCGCACGATCGGCCGCTGGAAATACGTGCTCCCGGTCCTGATGCTGTTCCTCTCGTTCATGATGTTCAGCAAATTCCGCTACCCGAGTTTCAAGGCGGTGAACTGGCGCACGACGCAGTCGATCCCGCGCTTCTTTTTCCTGATCGCGCTCCTCGCCCTGACGGTGAAGTTCTATCAATGGATGACGGCGGTGATTTTCATCAGCTATCTGCTCTACGGATTTCTCCGGCCGTTCATCTCGCCCAAGCGCCGGCGCGTGTTTGAGGAGGAAATCGGCGAGGAATCGCCCGAGGACGAGACGGTCGACGAAATTACCTAACGATTGAGCTGGGCGAGAATTTCCGGGTCGCGCACGTCGGCCCAGTCGCCCGCTTAGTTCGAGCGCCTGCACTTTTTTGCCGGATTGGGCGAGGGCGCGGATGGCGTCGGTCAGTTCAAACTCGCCGCGGGGCGAACGCTCGAGCCGGGCGGTGAAATCGAAGATGCTGGGGCGGAAAGCGTAGATCCCGGCGTTGTACCACGGGCTGGTCGGCTCGCCCGGTTTTGGTTTTTCGCGCAGGTCGATGAGCTCGAAGCGTTCGTTCACGAAAACCGCGCCGCCCTGGCTGACGTCGTCGCTGAACTTGACCGTGACGATGGCTTCGGTGCCGTCTTCCAGAGTCGTTAGGCGGGAATAGTTCGACGGCTCGACGAGGATGTCGCCGTAGCTGAGAACAAACGCGATCGCTCCCGACAAAATCGCGCGCCAGTTCCACCACCTTGCCGGTGCCATCCTGCTGCACCTGCGTGGCGTAGCTGATCTCGACGCCGAAGCCGGCGCCGTCGGCGAAAGTTTCCCTAACGACTTCGGCGCGCCAGCCGACGATGATGAGAAACTGGTTCACGCCCGCGCCGCGCAGGCCCTCGATGATGTGCTGGAGGATCGGTTTGCCCCGGACGGCGATCATCGGCTTGGGCAGGTCGTTCGTCAGGTCGCGCATGCGGGTGCCGCGGCCGGCGGCGAGCAGGACCGCCCTGGTGATGATCGGCGCTCACGAGTGCGCGTGCTCCTCGTGTTTGTGCTCGTCGTGTTCGGTCGGGCAATCTTCGCCGACGCAAAGCTCGAATTGAATCGTGGTGTGCTCGATCCCGAAACGCTCGTGCAATTCGTGCGCGATCGTCTTGAGCAGCTTGTCGTCGAGCTGCGGCTCGCGTTTCACGACGTGCGCGGTGC
Organism: uncultured Verrucomicrobiae bacterium; assembly: GCA_963740715.1. GTDB lineage: Bacteria > Verrucomicrobiota > Verrucomicrobiia > Chthoniobacterales > UBA10450 > Palsa-1392. Next base: position 163,727 of record CAVUGD010000040.1, read on the forward strand.
AGGCGGTCTCGGTCGTGCTCAAGCCCCAGACGTGGAGATGATGAATGGCGGCGACGCCGGGAAGTTGCTCGAGAAAAGTCTTTCACCGCCGCCGGGATCGATCCCGCGCGGGACGGCGTCGAGCGACGAGATTGACCGAGTCGCGCAAGCAGACCCCAGGTGCCGATGAGAATGATGACGACAATGACGAGGCTGCTGATCGGATCGATGAGCGACCAGCCGGTCTGGAGAATGATGATGCCGGCGACGACGACGCCGGCCGAGACGGCGGCGTCCGCTGCCATGTGGAGGAAGGCGCCGCGGATGTTGAGATCGCCTTTGCGGCCGCGGGCAAACATCCAGGCGGTGACGCCGTTGATGACGACGCCGGCGGCGGCGACCCAGATCATGGTTTGGCCGAGGACCGGTTCCGGATGACGGATGCGGCGGATGGCTTCCCAGGCGATGGCGCCGATGCTGACGAGGAGGAGGATGGCGTTGAAAAGCGCGGCGAGAACGGAGCTGCGGCGCAGGCCGTAGGTGAAACGCTGGGTCGGGCTGCGGCGGGCGAGATTGGTCGCGGCCCAGGCCATGAGCAGGCCCATGACATCGCTCAGGTTGTGGCCGGCGTCGGCGAGGAGCGAGAGCGAGTGGCTGAATAAACCGAAGACGACTTCGGCGACGATGAAGGCGGTGTTGAGCAGGACGCCGATGGCAAAGGCGCGGCCGAAATCGGTGTCGTGTTGGTGGCTATGGCTCATTCTTCAAAGCCTGACGGCTCTCGCGGGATGATCGCACGAAGAACACAAAGGTCACAAAGTCCATTTCGATGTCATCCTTCCGGCGGCCGGCTGGGAGGAAGCGCGTTGACGCGTCCTCCGTTCGCGGCACCGACAAAGCGGTGCCCTCCTTTGTTTGTCATCCCGATCCGGCGCAGCGCGGAGAGGGACCTCGCAATTGCAATCCGCGTTTCCTTTTCGCCAGCTCACGGCGATTGCAACTGCGAGGTCCTTCGCCGTCTGCGCGGCTCAGGATGACAAACTAAAAGTCGTTAGGCTATTTCCGTGGCGGCGCTTTGGTGGGTGACGGTGAAGCTGCCGGCTTGGGCGTCGCCGAGGGTTTCGCGACGGGGCTGGGGGAAGCCGCGGGTGATGGTGAAGCTGCCGGTTTGGGCGTCGCCGCCTGTGTGGCGACTGGGCTTGGCGACGTCGCGGTTGATGGCGAAGCTTCCGGCGCGGGCGTTGCCGCATTTGGAGCGACAGGGCTTGGGGATGCGTGCGCGGGTGCCGGAGAATGTTTGGCCGCTTCGGCAACCGTCAACGCCGGAAGATCGGCCTGCTTGATCAGTCCGTTCACTTTCGGCACTTCCTCGCTCTTGATCTGCGACCAGCTCTTCAACTGCTCTTCGAGCCGGCTATCCAGCATCTTGAAGACTTCGAGTTGCGGCTCGGTCGGCGCGTTGTCGGCTTCGATCACCTTGCTGAAGGTGTAGAACTCTTCGTTCAACTGGTTCGGGTAAACGAGATTTCCTTCCGAGCTCTTCATGTTGACCTGGAGAAGTTTTTCTTCGACGGCCGACATTTTCTTTTCCATCTCTTCGGCGGCGGTGAGCGCCGGTTTGAGGCGCGCGTCGTCGCCGGCGCGGGTGCGGAAAGAATCGATCTGCGCTTTGGTTTCGCGAATTTCGTTGATCGCCTGGTGGAGTTGGCCAAAGCGCGCGTTCACCTTGGTGGAAAGCTCGAAGGACTTCCGGATTCCGTCCTCGGCGCCTTTGATGCGCGGATCGATCGCGAGATGGAGCGGCGCGGTTTCGCTTTTGCCGTTAGTCGTTAGGCGGACCTGGTAGTCGCCGGGCATGGCAAGCGTGCCGCGCGGGCCGCTCCCGTAATAGAAGGTGCCGGGCGTGAGGACCGGGTGGTCGTGGCGCAGGTCCCACGCGAAACGATTCATCCCTTCCTTCGCGGGGATGGTCTTCGGGGCTTCCACCTGGTCGGGCCATTCCGGCGGTTGCGCGTCTTCCTTTTTCTCCACGCTCGAGAGGTGCCGGATCGTCTCGCCCTGCGGGTCGAGAATTTCCAGCGTCACTTCGCCCTTCGGCGCGTCCTTCAGATAATAATTGATGATCGCGCCGGAGGGCGGATTCGTTCCGACCGGCTGGCGGCTATCGATACTCTTCCGGGTAATGGAGACGATAAGCGGTCTGCGGCGCGTAGAGTTTCATCTCCGCCTGCGCGACCTGATCGTTCATCTGGCGCAACGGCGTCAGGTCATCGAGCACCCAGAACGAGCGGCCGTGCGTCGCGACGACGAGGTCGTCATCTTTCACGACGAGATCGTGAATGGGCGAGACCGGCAGATTCATTTGCAGGGATTGCCAATGCCCGCCGTCGTCGAACGAAACATAAACGCCGAGCTCGGTGCCGGCGTAGAGGAGGCCCGCGCCGTTTTGGATCTTCGCGCACCGCGCGGACGTAGGCGCCTTCCGGGATGCCGTTGGTGATCGCGGTCCAGTTCCGGCCGGTGTCGTTAGTCCGGAAGATGTAGGGCTTGAAATCATCGAGCCGATGGCGATCGACCGCGACGTAGGCGATGCCGGCGTCGAAGTGCGATGGATCGATCAGGCTGACGTGGCTCCACTCCGGCATGTTCGGCGTGACGCGCTGCCAGGTGGCGCCGTCGTCGGTCGTGACATGGAGCAGGCCGTCATCCGTGCCCGGCCCAGAGCATTCCTTTTTTCAAGGGCGACTCCGCGAGCGCGAAGATGGTGTTGTAATACTCGACGCTGGTGATGTCGTTCTGGATCGGGCCGCCGCTCGGTTTTTGTTTGCTCTTGTCGTTGCGGGTGAGGTCTTCGCTGATCGCCGTCCAGCTATGGCCCTGGTCGGTCGATTTGAACACGGCTTCGCCGGCGGTGTAGATGGTGTCGGGATTGTGCGGGGAGAGGAAGAGCGGTGAGATCCACTGGAAACGATGCTTCAAGTCTTCCGCGCCGTGCCCGGAGTTATCGAGTGGCCAGACGCTGACGTCCTGGTATTGCTCCTTCGCTTTGTCGTAGCGGGTGATGAAGCCCTCGTTGTTGGAGTAGATGATATTTGCCAGTCGCGCGGATCGGGCACGACGAAGCCGCATTCGCCGCCGCCGGCCTGGAACCAATCTTCGCGCCCGATCACGCCGCTCTCGCCGCGGCTCGCGATGCCGACGTTCGAGTTGTCCTGCTGCGCGCCGTAGATGTGATACGGAAACGCGTTGTCGATCGCGACATGATAGAACTGCGCGGTCGGCTGATTGTTCACCGTCGACCAGGTCTCGCCGCCATCGATCGAGACGCTCGCGCCGCCGTCGTTGGCGTTCCCGAGACGGTTGGGATTTTTCGGATCAATCCAGAGCCCGTGATGATCGCCGTGGCGCGCGGGGAGGAGCTTGAAAGTCTTGCCGCCATCGACCGAGCGGAAGAGACCGGTGTTCAGGACATACAAAGTGTCGGCCGCTTTCGGGTCGGCGTAGACTTTGCTGAAATACCAGGCGCGCTGCCGGAAACGGAGGTCGTCGTTGATTTTCTCCCAGGTATCGCCGCCGTCTTCGGAGCGGAAGATGCCGCCTTCTTTCGCCTCGATGATCGCGTAGATGCGATCGGAATCGGCACCCGAAACGGTCACGCCGATGCGGCCGAGAATGCCTTCGGGCAAGCCGTGTCCCTTTAACTCCTGCCAGGTAGTTCCGCCGTCGGTCGAGCGATAAAGTCCGCTGCCCTTCGCCGCCGCTGGAAAGAAACCACGGCTGCCGCCGCACCTGATACATCGCGGCGAAAAGCGTGTTCGGATTATGCGGATCGAAGACGACGTCGATCGCGCCGGTGTTTTCATCCTTGAACAAGACCTTCGTCCAACTCTTGCCGCCATCGGTCGTGCGGAAAACGCCGCGCTCCGCGTTCGGACCGTAGGCGTGGCCGACCGCCGCGACATAAACGATGTCCTTATTCTCGGGGTGAACGATGAGCGCGCCGATGTGGCGGGTGTCTTTCAGGCCGACGTTGCGCCAGTTGCGGCCGCCATCGACCGATTTATAAACGCCGTCGCCATAAGTGATGTTGCCGCGCAGGGCCGACTCGCCGGCGCCGGCGTAAATCGTGTTGTGATCGCTCGGCGCGACCGCGAGAGCGCCGATCGAGGAGGTGGTGTGCTGCTTGTCGAACATCGGCTTCCAGTTCTGGCCGCCGTCGGTTGTTTTCCAAACGCCGCCCGCGACGCCGCCGAAATAATAAGTGTTCGGTTCATCCGGCACGCCCTCGATCGCGATCGCGCGTCCGCCGCGGAAGGGGCCGACTTCGCGCCACTTCATCCCGCTCCAGAGTTTTTCGTCGAACTGGCCTTTCTTCGCAGCCGGTGCTTCGGGTGCTTTGGTCGGCGAGGGCGATGGGCTGGCGTTGGAAAAAACAGCAGGCTCCGGGGTGGCCTCGGCGTTCTTTGGTTTCGACTTGGACGATTGCGATTCAGCGGCGGTCGTTAGGCCAAGGATGAGACCGCCCGCGAGGAGACCCGAGAACAGCACGCGCGAGGCGTGCCCGAAATATGAAAGCATCCGCGTAGTTTGGAACTGTTCCGATTCCCTTCAACTGGAATGATGAAGCGGACAAACTTTCAGCGCAGCCGGCGGCCGCGGGCCGATTCCGCGATCAATTTCTCCAGCCGTCGCCGCCGGGTTTCCTCCTGCTTCGCGCTCACGATCCACCAGACGATGGTCTTGCGGTAGGAAGGCGGCTGCGCCTGGAAAAATTCCCAGGCGGCTTTGTTCTTTCGGAGCAGACCGGCGTACGGCTCGGGCAATTTCTCGCTCCGTTGTTCGTAGGCGTAGATGCCGGACTTGTTCTCGGTCCGGGCGGCAAACGCGGCCAGCCCGGCAGGCTGCATCCGCTTCTCGTTAGTCAAAGCCTCCGCGCGCCCGATGTTGACCGCGCTCCAGATGCTCCCGCGCCGCCGCGGCGTGAATCGGATCTGGTAGCGCTCCTCGTCGATCGTTTTGCGAATCCCGTCGATCCAGCCCACGCAAAGCGCTTCATCGACCGACTCGGGCCAGGTAATGCTCGGCCGGCCGGTGTGCTTTTTGTAGAAGCCGACCCAGAGTTCTCCGACGGCAGCGTGATTTTTACGCAGCCAGGCGCGAAAATCTTTCGGTGTAGCGAAGAAAGTCGCCTGCACCATTCGCGCCTAACGACAGCCTGAAAACTACGACTTGTAGCGCAAGCGCTTCTTGTGGCGGTTTTCTTTCATCCGCTTGCGGCGCTTGTGCTTGGAGATTTTTGCTTTTCGTCGTTTTTTCAGCGAGCCCATAGGGAAGATTTCAATCAGCCGATTTCGGAGTGCCGAAATTCAGCATCTGAAACCACAAAGCGACCGAACCCGGTCGCGCGCAGCGAAGTTAAAGGGATTGCGAGAGTTGGCAACTCATTTCGCGCCGGCCAATGCGCCGCGCAATTGCTCGACGTGTTCCGCGGGTTTGACCTTGCGCAAAATTTCCGCGATTCGCCCGGCGCCGTCGATCACGAACGTGGTCCGCTCCGCGCCCATGTATTTTTTGCCGTACATGCTTTTCTCGACCCAGACGCCGTAGTCGCTGACGATTTTTTTCTCGGGATCGGAGAGGAGCGGGAAGGGGAGATCGTACTTGGCGATAAACTTCTCGTGGCTCGCCGCGGAATCGATGCTGACGCCGAAAATTTCCGCCCGGCCGTCAAACTCGCTCCAGGAATCACGCAACCCGCAGGCCTGCGCGGTGCATCCCGGCGTGTCGTCTTTCGGATAAAAATAAAGGACCACCGGAGCGCCCCGAAAATCTTTCAGACTAACGACCTGGCCAGCCTGATATTTTCCGCCCACCGCCGTGGCGGTGAAATCGGGCGCTGCATCTCCAACTTTTAGCTCGGCAGAATCGGTCGTCATTTCTCGAAGAGGATAATCAGCACTCCGACGGCGCACAACAGGGCGCCCATCACGCCGGCCTCGTATTTTTCCAGGAGACGCAATTTCACCTGCTCGATTCCGACCAGCGCGAGCCCGGTGAAGGCGACCATGCCGGCGATTGTCCCGATAGTCAGAATGACCGTGAGCAAGGCAAAGCCATACCAGCCGTAGCGAACGCCGGAAACGTAAACCGGCACAAACGCTTCGCAGGGCGAGAAGGTGAGCAGCGCGAGCAGACTGGTGATGGCGGCGATATCGGATTTCGAAAACGAGAGCTTCTGTTCTCCATGACCGTGCCCGTGCTCATGTCCGTGCTCATGGTCGTGGCCGTCGCCATGCGAATGTCCGCCGCGCCCAAGATGAAGGTGGGTGTGGGTGTGCCCGGTCAGTTGCCGGAAAATATAAAAGAGTCCGACGGCGATGAGCGCCCCGCCGGCGATCCAGGGGAAGAGCGCCCCGATCCGCGCGCTGAGCGCGATCCCGAGCCAGGCGACGATGAGACCGAGCATGGCGGTAAACGACGCGTGCCCGGTCGCGGCGAGGGCGGTGATGAGCAGCGTCTTCGAGCGGTTCCAGCGCTGGACCCGGGCCGCGAGAACGAAGGGCAGCCAATGGGTCGGGATGGCGGCGTGAAAAAAAGCGATCGTGAAACCGGTGATCGCAATCGTAGTGAGAACGGAGTCGTTCATCGGAGCAGGTGAAGCGGGACGGTGGGCTTCAATTCACTGCCGATCAAAAAAAGTAAGATTCAAAAAATCGGGCTGCAGGGATTTGAACCCTGGACCTCCTGCACCCGAGACAGGCGCTCTACCAAGCTGAGCCACAGCCCGAATTTTTTTCGCTTCGCCTCCGCGGTTTCGGACCCGAAGGTCGCGCAGCGCACCTATTTCGCGCACTTCCCCGGCGCTGGCAAGTGATTCAATCGCGCTGAGAAAATCCGTTGACAACAGGGTCACTGCACGCATGATCGAAATCCGCTTGCCGCGACGATGCTTGCTTCGATTTCCACCTCTTCAGCCCTAACGAACGGGTCGCCCACGATCCTGCAATTTCCGTCAGAGCCCAGCCGTTCCGTCCGTTCCTTGAGAAATATGACCGCTCAACTCCTGCAAGAAGCAGCCAAAGTGATTCCGAACCAGCAGTTGCTGATCAACGTCGTCTCCAAGCGCGTGCGGCAACTCGGGATCGGCCATCGACCGCTCGTCGAAGCCACCCCCAAGTCCTCCCTCACCGATATCGCTTTAAAAGAAATTATCGCCGGCAAGCTCACCTTCGAGGAATTGAAGGACGAGACTGCCGCGGGGTAGTGATGGGTGACGAGTGACCTGTCACTCGCCCCTTTCCCATGCCCGCCGAGACCATCCTCAATCGCAAGGCGCTGCGCGATTTCCACATCCTCGAACGCTTCGAGGCCGGGGTCGAGCTGAAGGGGAGCGAGGTCAAATCGATCCGCGCCGGCAAAGCCAACATCGGCGACGCCTTTGCCCGGATCGAAAAAGGCGAAGCCTTTCTCTACGGGGCCGACATCCAGCCCTACCTGCAGGCGAGCCACGAAGTGCCGGCCTCGAAGCGGGTGCGCAGGCTTCTCCTGCACCGCCGCGAAATCGACAAACTCTACGGCCTAACGAACATCGCGGGCCGCACCCTCGTCATCCTGAAGCTTTATTGGAAGAACGGGCGGATCAAAGCCGAGGTCGGCGTCGCCACCGGCAAGGAAGCGCGCGATAAACGACTCGACCTGAAAAAGCGCGCGACCGATCGCGAGACGGCGCGCGAAGTGGCCCGCTTCAATCGCAAGCACGGGTGATTTTTCTTTCATCCTTCTGCCTTCATCCTTCTTCCTTTCCGCATGTCTCCGCTTTTCCTCATCTTCCTCACCGTCTTCATCGACATGGTGGGGTTCGGCATCATCATCCCGGTGCTGCCGCTTTACGCGCAGCATTTCCACGCCACCCCGCTCCAGATCGGCTGGCTCACCGGCATCTATTCCGGGATGCAGATCATTTTTACCCCGATCCTCGGGCGGCTTTCCGATCGCGTGGGCCGGCGCCCGGTTCTGATCGTTAGTCTGGCCGGGACCGCGCTCGGTTTTCTCGTCATGGGCTGGGCGACTTCGCTCGCGCTTCTTTTTGTCGCGCGCATCATCGATGGGATTTCGGGCGGCAACATTTCGACCGCCCAGGCTTACATCGCCGACATCAGCACCCCGGAAAATCGTTCGCGTTCGATGGGCATCATCGGCGCCGCCTTTGGTCTCGGATTCACGTTTGGACCGATGATCGGTGGCGTGATGAGCCACATCTCCTATAGCGCGCCGTTTTATTTCGCGGCCGGGCTCGCGGCGGTCAATGTCGTGCTCCTTTATTTCATCCTGCCGGAAAGTCTTTCTGCCGAGGATCGCGCCCATCCGAAGAAGCGGACCCGCCTGGCGGATGTTTTTCAGCACGGCAACTCGCGCATGTTCGGCACGATCGTGGCCACTTACTTTTTCTCGATCACCGGCTTCGCCATCATGACCACGCTCTTCGCGCTCTTTACCGAAAAGCAGTTCGGTTTCGACGCGCGCAAGACCGGTTATCTCTTTGGATTTATCGGCATCATCAGCGTGATCCTGCAGGGCGGGCTCATCGGACGGCTGGTGAAAATGTTTGGCGAAACGGCGCTGGCCCGCAGCGGTCTCCTCCTGCTCGCGGTGGCGCTCGCGCTGCTGCCGTTCGCGGCCTCAATCCCAATGTTGCTCGCGGCCTGCGCCGCGCTCGCCATCGCCAACGGCCTCGTCAATCCAACCCTGAACGGTCTCGCCTCGCAGATGATCGATCGCAGCTGGCAGGGCCGCGCGCTTGGGCTCATGCAATCGGCCGGCAGCGTCGGCCGCCTGATCGGTCCGCTGCTTGGCGGGTGGCTCCTCATGTTCGATCTCGACAAGCCGCTGAATTTCTACGCGCGCACGCCTTTCCTTGCCGGGGCCGCAATTTTGTTAGTGGCGTTTGGGCTCGCGCTCAGCGTCCGCAAACCGGCCGGCGACAAGCTGCCCGCCGCCGTGCCCGTCGAGGCGGACGTTTAAACGCCGCGTTTCACCGCGGCCCTTCGCCCGGTCCTCATTCGCTGTTACAGTGAGCCTTATGAAGCGCTCCACTCTTCTTACTCTCGGCGGGATCGGTCTCGCTTCCTGGGCCCTTTCGCGCGCGCTGCGCAGCGACGTTTCTTTCGCGGGCAGAGTCGTGATCGTGACCGGCGGCTCGCGCGGCCTCGGCCTGACGATTGCGCGCCGCCTTGCGGCCGAGGGGGCGCGTCTTGCACTCTTCGCGCGGGACGAAGACGAGCTGGCCAAAGCCTGCGCGGAACTGCGCGAGCTCGGCGGCGAAGCGCTCGCCGTCCCCTGCGATTTGCTCGATCGCGACCAGTCGTTAGGCGCGATCCAGACCGTGGCCGATCATTTCGGGACAATCGACGTCCTGATCAACAACGCCGGCATCATCGAAGTCGGTCCGCTCGAAAACATGCGCCGGCCCGGATTTCGAGAAATCGATGCAGCTCCATTTCTGGGCGCCCTTCAATCTCATCCAGCAGGTCCTCCCGCACATGCGCCGGGCCGGCGGCGGGCGGATCGTGAACATTTCCTCGATCGGCGGCAAAGTGGCGGTGCCGCACATGGCGCCCTACAGCATGAGCAAGTTTGCGCTGGTCGGGCTCTCCGATGCTTTTCGCGCCGAACTCGCGCAGGATAATATTCAGGTCACGACGGTCACGCCCGGGATGATGCGGACCGGCTCGCAGGTGCACGCGAAATTCAAAGGCAATCACGGCGCGGAGTACACCTGGTTTTCGCTTTCGACCGCGCTGCCCTTCGCGGCCGTGGACGCCGAGCGGGCCGCGGCCAAAATCGTCGAAGCCTGCCGCATCGGCCAGGCCTCACTCATCATCGGTTTCCCGGCGCGGGTTGCGATCATTGGCAACGCGCTCTTTCCCAGCCTGACTGGCCAGGTCATGAAACTGGTCAACCGCCTCCTGCCCGGCCCAGTCGGCGTGGAAGGCGATGAAATAAAATCCGGCCGGGAAGCGCGCAGTGAGAGGAAGATGCCGGCCTGGCTGTCGCGTATCGGCGGCCGCGCGCTGGCGCGCAACAACGAAGCGTGAAACGATCCGGTGCAGGCGAAGCGACTTTTCGTTAGTCTGGAATTGCCCGCTTCGGTCGCCGAAGCACTCGTTAGGCTAAATCCGCGGTTGCCCGGTGTCCGCTGGGTCGCCGCCGAGCAGATCCATCTCACGCTCGCTTTTCTTGGCCACGTGGCAGCGGAGGCGGAAGAAAAACTGCGCACCCAGCTGCTCGCGATTCAGTTTTCTCGCTTCTTCCTTCCGCTCACCGGCCTCGGGACTTTCCCGGCCAAAGGCCGCCCAAAAGTAGTCTGGCTTGGCGTCGGGCAGGGACATCCACATCTCTTCCAACTCCACAAACGGGTCACGGACGCCGCCCTCGCGGCCGGGATCGAACCGGATCTGCGTCCCTGGCATCCGCATTTCACCCTCGCCCGTTGCCAGGACGTCTCGGCGCAGACCATCGGAAAGTTTCTGCGCGGAAATGCCGACTTCGAAGCCGGGCTGGTCCCGATCGAATCCTTCCAATTGAAATCGAGCCAGCTCACACCCGCAGGATCGATTTACCAGACCGAGCTGAGCGTTTCTGCGATCGCGTGACAGAATGGCCGCTTGCCATGAGCGGACTTCATTTCTATATCCCGTGATGAAACGCTTTTTTGTCCTCGGCGCGATCAGCGCACTTCTCGGCCTAACGAACCTGCTGGCGGCCGACACGCCACCGCAAGTGATCGCGCTCAAGGCCGCCCGCCTTTTCGACGGCAAATCGAAAACGCTTTTGCCTAACGGCGTCGTGCTTGTCGAGGGCAACACCATCACCGCTGCCGGGAGCAACGTCGCCATCCCGGAAAACGCCCAGATCATCGATCTCGGCGACGCCACCCTTTCGCCCGGGTTCATGGACGCGCACACGCATCTGACCTCCGATTATTCCGGCAACTACAACGAACTCCGGCTCGAAAATGCTGGACGAAAACATCTCGCAGCTCGCGCTCGAGATGATTCCCTGCGCGCGCGCGACGCTCGAGGCCGGCTTCACCACCGTGCGCGACCTCGGCGCCGGCTTTCCGAACTCGCACGATTTCCCCGACGTCTCGCTCCGCAACGCGATCAGCGAAGGCATCCTCCCGGGACCGCGCATGCTCGTCGCGACGCACGGCATCGGCGCCACCGGGAGCCATTTCGATGGCACCAACGGCTTTCGCGACATGATCTTCGGGGCCGAACCGGACGAGCGGGCGGGGATCGCCGACGGACCGGACTCCATTCGCAAGGCGGTTCGCTTCGAGGTCAAAAACGGCGCCGATGTGATCAAGGCCGCGGTCTCGGGCGGCGTGCTTTCGTTAGCCGACGAGGTCGACGTGCCGCAATTCACGCCCGAAGAAATGGCGGCGCTGGTCGACGAGACGCATCGCCTGCGCAAGAAAGTCGCGGTCCATTGTCACGGCGACGAAGCAGCCAAGGAGGCGATCAATGCCGGCGTCGACTCGATCGAGCACGGCTCTTTCCTGAAGCCGGCGACGCTGACTTTGATGAAACAAAAGGGGACATATCTCTCGGCCACCTTGATGGCGACGGAGTGGATCATGGGCAAGATCGACCAGTATCCGCCCGCGATTCAGGCCAAGGCCAAGGCGGCGGCGGACGCGCGCTCCGAGATGTTTCGCAACGCGGTCAAGATCGGGGTGAAAATTGCCTTCGGCACGGATGCGTCCGTCTTTCCGCACGGGCAGAATGCGAAGGAATTTGCGCTCATGACCGAGCTTCGGCATGAAACCGATCGACGCTTTGCTGAGTGCGACCGCGGTCGACGCGGAACTCTTCGGCGTCGCGGACAAACTCGGCACGCTGGAAAAAGGAAAGCTGGCTGACGTGATCGCGATGCCGGGCGATCCGACGGCGGACATCACCGCGACCGAGCGCGTCTTTTTCGTCATGAAAGACGGCAAGATCGTGAAGAACGAAGCCAAGCCGTAGTTCAACAGATTGTTTAACCGCAGAGGACGCAGAGAGCGCAGAGGGGCTGAAATATTTTGTTTTTCCTCTGCGTCCTCTGCGAACTCTGCGGTTAAGATTTCCCCATGAGATTCGAAAATCAGGTCGCGATCGTGACAGGAGCAGGGCGGGGGATCGGCCACGCCATCGCCGTTCGTTTGGCTAACGAGGGCGCGCGGATCGCGTCCGTCAGCCGGAGCGAAGGAAACGCCCAGCGCACTTCCGACGAGATCAACGCCACCCGCGCCGACGCCGCGAAAGCCTACGCCGTCGACGTTTCCGATCACGCCGCCGTCCAGCAGACGAGCGCAAAAATCCTCGAGGACTTCGGGCGCGTCGACATCCTGGTGAACAACGCCGGCGTCACGCGCGACGGACTCAGCATGCGCATGTCGATGGAGGATTGGGACACCGTGATGGATACGAACCTGAAAGGCGCCTTCGTCTTCTGCCAGGCGGTCATGCGTTCCATGATCAAGCAGCGCAGCGGCCGCATCATCAACATCAGCTCGATCGCCGGGCTGATGGGCAACGCCGGGCAGGCCAACTACGCCGCGAGCAAAGCCGGCCTCATTGGCCTGACGAAAACCCTGGCCCGCGAATTGGCCAGCCGCAGCATCACGGTCAACGCCGTCGCCCCGGGGTTCATCATGACCGACATGACCGACGTCCTTTCCGACCAGATCAAGGAAGCGATCCTGCCCCGGATTCCGCTGGGCAAATTCGGCGAAGGCGCCGATATCGCGGCCGCCGTCGCCTTCCTCGCGTCGCCGGAAGCGAAATACATCACCGGCCAGGTCCTGACCGTGGATGGCGGGATGGTGATGTAGACGGTTCGCTCTGCGAAGCGCGGGCCTGCGCGTCAATCGCAGATTCAACAAGAGACCAAGGCAAAATTCCCCGCGCTTCAAAGACCGAAGCGTCGACAGCATCAAAACTGCTGCAAATGAAGGCCGGCCTTGAAAACGCTCTCCTTTATCGCAGCCCTGATTCTCGGTTGGTACGCCTATGGTCGGCTGAATGCGCCCGTCACCTACCCGCCGGGCGTGATCGTGGCCACCGATCCGGTGCAAAACGACATTTCCGCAGCCGAAGTCCCCTTTGCCTACGGGAAATTCCAGATCAAGGCCCTGGCCCGTTTCTCGCTCGACGCCCGCGTCCTGCATCGGAAAGTCTATCGCTACGATCACGGAGCGGCCCTCGTCCCGGTCGATCTCGCGGTCGGCTGGGGCCCGATGTCGGACCAGGCGGTGCTCGATCGGCTCCAGATCAGCCAGGCCTCGCGCTTTTTCTATTATGAATACAAGGGCCAGCCGCCGATCGCGCGCGAGGAGATCACTTCCCACGCGACCAACCTGCATCTCATTCCCTCCAACAAAGCGATCGCAGCGCGGTGCAAGTCGCTGCAAACGGGTGATCTGGTTCACCTCTCCGGTTTGCTCGTGGAAGCGACGGGCGAGGGGATCGGGACCTGGCGCAGTTCGCTTGAGCCGCACCGATTCCGGGAACGGCGCCTGCGAGCTCGTCTGGGTGGAGGAGATCGGGAAAATTTCACGCTGATGTAGACGCTTCGCTCTGCGAAGCGCGGGCACCGGCGTCGATCGCAAAAAGGTTCCTCGAGCCGCGACCCGTGCCCCCGCGCTTCGCAGAGCGAAGCGTCTACAGTTGCAGCCGCGCGGCTCCCGCTTGATCGTGGCCAATGAGCATTGAAAAAGCCACATTTGGCGCGGGATGTTTCTGGGGAGTGGAGGCGGTCTTCCGCCAAACCGCGGGAGTGAAGGATGTCGCGGTTGGCTATGCCGGTGGAAAAACGGAAAACCCTACTTACGAGGATGTTTGCAGCGATGAAACTGGACATGCGGAAGTAGTCGAAGTCGATTTTGACCCGGCGGAAGTCTCCTACGAAGCGCTGCTCGACCTCTTCTGGCGCAACCACGACCCGACTACGCGCAATCGCCAGGGGCCCGATGTCGGCTCGCAGTATCGCTCCGTTGTTTTCTTTCATTCGCCGGAACAAAAAGCGGCCGCGGAAGCGAAGCTGGCGGAGTTGGAAAAGAGCGGACACTTCTCCCGGCCGATCGTGACCCTGATCGAGCCCGCGCCGACCTTTTACCGCGCGGAAGAATATCATCAGCAGTATCTCGCCAAACACGGCCGCACGCATTGCGCGATCTAGCCGCGATTCTTTGGCGATGAATCGTGAGGTCATTCGTACTGCGAACCTCGCCGGTGACGGCGCGGCCCTGATCCTGCGCGAAGCGCGGCGCGCGCTCGCTGAGCGGGGCGAATTTCGCATCGCGCTTTCCGGCGGGAACACGCCGCGGCCGATCTACGCCGAGTTCGGGCGCATCGCGCGCGATCTGCCGTGGGAACGGGTCCGCTTCACCTTTGGCGACGAGCGCTGCGTGCCGCCGGATGATGCCGAGAGCAACTACCGCATGGCGCGGGAAGCGTTGTTCGAGCCATTTGGCGTGCCGGACAAGTCGGTCCTGCGGATGCGCGGCGAAATCGAGCCGGTCCTCGCCGCCCAGGAATACGAGGACGCCCTCGCGCTCCTCGCGACCCAACACGGCGAGACGATCTATCGGCACGACCTCATGCTCCTCGGCATGGGCGACGACGGGCACACCGCTTCGCTTTTTCCCGGCACGACCGCGCTGAGCGAGCAGGTCCGGCGGGTCGCGGCAAATTACGTCCCGAAACTCGATGCCTGGCGCCTGACGATGACTTTGCCGCTGCTGAACCAATCACGGCACGTTCTTTTCTTCGTCAGCGGAGAAAAGAACCCGGAACTCCTCGAACAAGTCCTCGCCGGCGGCTCCGACTATCCCGCCGCGCAGGTGAATCCTCCCAACGGAGAGTTGACCTGGATGATTGGCGAGCGCACCTAACGAAGTGTCAAAAGCGCGCACCATCCTCGTCACCGGTTCGGCCGGGTTGATCGGCTCGGAGACGGTCAAGCGTTTCGCCGCCGACGGCTGCCGCGTGGTCGGGATCGATAACGACATGCGGCAGCGCTTTTTCGGCGCGGAAGCTTCCACCCGGAAAACGCGCGACGAACTGCGGAAGAACGTGCCCGCCTATGAACACCACGACGTCGACATCCGCGACGCCGCGCGCGGTGAACGAAATTTTCAAAACGCACGGGCGCGAACTGGCCGCGATCGTCCACACCGCGGCGCAGCCTTCCCACGATTGGGCGGCGCGCGATCCGCAGATGGATTTCACGGTCAACGCCAACGGCACCCTCAACCTGCTCGAAGCGGCGCGGAATTTCTGCCCGGAAACGCCCTTCGTTTTCACCTCGACGAACAAAGTCTACGGCGACACCCCGAATCGTTTGCCGCTCCAGGAACTCGAGCTGCGCTGGGAGATCGAGCCGGGCCACGAGTACGAGCCGGGCATCTCCGAAAACATGAGCATCGACCAGACGAAGCACTCGCTTTTTGGCGCGTCGAAGGCCGCGGCCGACCTCATGGTGCAGGAATACGGCCGCTATTTCGGGATGCCGACCGCCTGTTTCCGCGGCGGTTGCCTAACGGGTCCGGCCCACGCCGGGACGGAGCTGCACGGTTTTCTCTCCTACCTCATGAAGTGCACCGTCAGCGGGCGGCCTTATCGCGTCTTTGGTTACAAGGGCAAACAGGTGCGCGACAACATTCACAGCTTCGACCTGGTCGAGGCTTTTGCCGCGTTCGTTAGGGCGCCGCGCGTCGGCGAGGTCTACAACATCGGCGGGAGCCGCCATTGCAATTGCTCGATGCTGGAAGCGATCGCGCTCTGCGAAGAAATCAGCGGGAAGAAACTTTCCTGGGAATACGTCGAGGACAACCGGATCGGCGACCACATCTGGTGGATCAGCGATGTCCGCAAATTCCGCGAGCATTATCCGGAATGGAATTTCCGCTACGGCCTGCGCGAGATCCTCGAAGAGATCCACGCCGCCCTGTAGACGCTTCGCTCTGCGAAGCGCGGGGGAAAACTCCACCGGCAGCCTCGCGCTTCTTCTAGCGCGGCGCGCACACCCGCGTTTCGCAGAGCGAAACGTCTACAGCTCAGTACTGCTCGCCTTCGTCTTCCGTCGTCGTCACGACCCGATCGGGGATGGCCCAGACGTGGACCATGACCGCGATCCAGAAGATCGGCAGCAGGAAGAATCCGAAACCCGCCGTGCCGGTCGCGATCAATAACGCCAGCGCGACCGCGATCGGGGGCGCCGAAAAAGATGAGAAGAAGACCGATCAACCGATAGCCCTTGTAGATGTGCCCGAGCCCGGGAACGATGCTGAGCATGACCGCGACCATGTCGCTGGCCTGACCCTCGGCAGTTTCGAGAAGTCCGGTCGCCGGTGTCGGCGTGGCGAACGGTTGTTCGGTCGATTCGGTTGCAGGTGCGTCTGTGTATTCCAAAACAATTCCTCCGCTGGCTATCGTCAACAGCGCGCCCGCCTTCGTCAAGCGCGCGCACACTCCAGGCTCGCCGCCGCCTCACTTTTGCGAAACCATCGCGCCATGCGACGCGGGTGCGCGATCATGTCGGTGCTGCTGTTTTGGTCCTGCGCTTTCCAGGCGTTAGGCGGCGGATTGGACCGTTACCGCGCGCTGGTCGTGGCGGATCCGGCAGCTTCCGCGGCTTCGTTAGGCAAAATCCGCGTCACCTACCTCGGGACGAACGGTTACCGTTTCGAAACCGGGAAACACGCGCTGTTGGTCGATCCTTATTTTTCGCGAGTGGGGCTGGGCGCGTATGTATTTCATCCGCCCATCGAGTCGAACATGGCAGCAATCGAGAACGCCGCCGATTTCTTCGCGAACACGGAAGTGATCCTGGCCACGCACGGCCACGTCGATCATTTGCTTGATGTGCCGCCAATCATGCAGATGACCGGCGCGCGCCTGCTCGCTTCGCGCACCGCGGTTGACTTGGCGACCGCCGCTGGCGCAGCTCCGGCGCGCTGCGCGGTCGTCCGGCCCGGTGATGTCAGGCAGAGTCGGTCCCTGGAAAATTCGCGTTCTACCGGCGACGCACGATCGGGTTTTTCCGATCGGGATTCCATTTCCCGGTCCGCGGAAAGGGACCGGTCGTCCACGCCGGGCGAGTGATTGGGTTTGCGGCGAGCCACTCGCTTTCCTGATCGAGGCGGCCGGGAAACGGATCTACATCGACTCCGGCGGATCGCCCGCGTCACTCCCGCCTAACGAGCTCGGCCCGGTCGATCTCGCGATTCTCGGCGTGGCTTTGCCGGATGCGCGGGCCCGGTTCGCCGAGGCCGTCCGCCGGTTGCAGCCGCGTTTCGTTTTGCCGAGCCACCAGGATGATTTTTTCCGTCCGCTCGATCGCGGATTCGCTTTTGGTCCGCTGACCGATTTCCCGCGCGTCCTGCGCGATGACGCGCGCGAGAAACTACCGGGGCGCCTCATCCTGCTCGATTATTTTCAGCCTTGGACGCTGCCGTGAAAGGTTCGTTCACGACCGTCGGATTTTTTGCGCTTCAAATCTTCCCAGAAACTGCATGATAGCGACATGGCCGCGCTCACTGAGATTGTTCGCTTTACCGATGGATACCTGCGTCTCGCGGAGATCGAAGACTATCCAAACGCACTGAATGGCCTCCAGATCGAGAATTCCGGCGAGGTCACGAAAATCGGCGCCGCTGTCGACGCCTCGACCTACACCATCGAGATGGCGATCGAGAACGGTGTGGATTTCCTGATCGTGCACCATGGGCTTTTCTGGCCGGGATTGCGCCCGGTCACGGGCTCGCTTTACCAGGCGCTCAAGCACGCGCTCGCGCATAACCTCGCGCTCTACAGCGCGCATCTGCCGCTCGATCTCCATCCCAAGGTGGGCAACAACGCGCTCTTCGCCGCCGCCCTCGGGCTCGGGGAGACGACCCCGTTTCTCGAGCTGAAAGGCCAGCCGGCGGGATTGCTCTCGGAGACGAAACTGCGACGCGACGAATTGTTGTCCCGGCTCGAGGAATCGTTAGGCGGACCGGTTCGTTGCATCGGCGCCGGGCCGATGGAAACCAAGCGCGTCGGGATCGTGACCGGCGGCGCGGGTGGAGAAATTTACGCTGCGGCAAAAGAAGGAATCGACACTTTCATCACGGGCGAAGCGCCGCACTGGGCGGCGGTCGCGGCGGAAGAGCTTGGGATCAATCTTTTCCTCGGCGGCCATTACGCGACCGAGACTTTCGGGGTCAAGGCGCTCGCCGCCGAGCTGGCGGAAAAGTTTGGCGTGGCGTGGGAATTTCTCGATCATCCGACCGGCTTGTGACGGAGCATTCGCCATCGAACGTCTCGTTAGGCGAGAGGATCCTATGATCGGCTTGTCTCTCCTGGCGCTGCTGCTCGTGGCGGTTGCTTTCGCCATCCTGAAAACGCTGCGCGATCGGGTCGAGAAACTGAGCGCGCGTATCGCCAGTCTCGAGCAAAAGCTGGCCCGCCCTGAACCACCCCCGGAAGCGGAGAAGGTGGTGATACCGCCCTCGCCACTGCTCGCGAAAGCCCCGCCGCCGGCGGAACCGCGGCCGTTCTCCACCCCGCCTCCTTTGCCAATCCCGCCGCCGCTTCCGCCGCCGGCCACGCCCTTCAATTGGGAGGCGTTCATGGGCGTAAAATTATTCGCCTGGCTGGGCGGGCTGGCGCTTTTTCTCGGGGTCGTTTTCCTGGTCAAATATTCCTTCGAGAACAATCTCATCACCCCGCTCGGGCGGGTCGCGATCGGGGTCGGTGATTGGCGCCGGGTTGGTCGCGCTCGGCTGGTGGCTGGCGCGCGGGCGTTACCGGGTCACGGCGCAGAGTCTTTGCGCGACCGGGATTGTGATTCTCTACGCCGATCTTTTTGCCGCCCATTCTTTTTACGGGCTCATTTCCCTAACGACCGCGTTTTTCGCGATGTCGGCCGTGACGCTCTTTTCGTTTCTCCTCGCCGTGAACCTGAGCGCGCAGGTCATCGTCATTCTGGGATTGTTAGGCGGCTTTCTCACCCCGGTGCTGCTCCACTCCGGCGCGGACAACGCGCCCGCGCTTTTTCTTTATGTCGCGCTGCTCGATCTCGGGGTCGCGGCGGTGGCCTTGCGCAAGAGCTGGCTTTATCTCGTGCTGCTCGCGGCCATCGGCACCGCGCTGACGCAGTTTGGCTGGGCCGCGCAATTTTTCGACGCGAGCAAAGGCGGACGCGCCTTTTGGATTTTCCTCGGTTTCGAGGCGCTTTTTCTCGCGATCTATTTTCCTCCGATCGCCGGCGCTCGGCACCGAACAAATGGCTCACGAGCGCGAGCGCGGTCGCGGGCTTTGCCGCGCTCGGCTTTTGCTTTTGGATCTCCCGGCCTTTCCCGCGCTTGCGCGGCAGCCGCTCTTTTTCTTTGGCTTTGTTTTCCTGGCCGACGCCGGCCTGCTCGCGTTGCCGGTGCTCGGCCGCGCGCATCGCGGGATCGCGCTCGGCGCCGGCGCGCTGGCTTTCGCGCTTGTCGCGGAGTGGATCGCGCTCTTCGCGCACGCAGGCTCCGCTCAGCTGTCTCGCTCGCCGCGATCGTCGTTTTCGCGCTTCTGCACGCCGCGACCACTCCGGCCTCGGCCTGGCGCGCGGGGGCGCTGCCGTTTACCGCCACGGGAACACTCACGCCCTTTCTTTTGCTCGTGCTGCTGATTGGGCGGGTCGAGCTCTGGAACCCGACCCCGGTTCTCGGCGTCGCGCTTCTCCTCGCCCTCATCCTGCTCGCCGCCGCAATCGTTAGGCGAGCGGATTGGCTGGCCCTGGCCGCGCTGCGCGGGGTCGCGCTGGTCGAAATGACCTGGCAGGGGATGCGCTTCTCCAACGCGCAGGCGATCCCGGCGCTCGTTTTTTACGGACTCTTCCTGCTTCTCTTTGTCGTCTTCCCGTTCTGCTCGGCGGAAAAAGAGAAAAGCTGGTCGTGGGCGATCAGCGCGCTCGCCCAGGCGCTCCAATTCTGGCTCGTCTACCGCGTCATCACGCTCGCTTTCCCTAACGAGTGGATGGGATTGCTGCCCGCCATCTTCGTCCTCCCGGCCGCCATCGGCGTCTGGGCGCTCCTGAAACTTTACCGGGCCGATCCCGCGACGGGCGATGCCCGGCTCGCCTGGCAGGGTGGGGCGCTCCTGCTTTTCGTTAGTCTGATTTTTCCGCTCCAGTTCGATCGGGAATGGATCACCCTCGGCTGGGCGCTGGAGGGGCTGGCTTTGCTTTGGCTCTTCGGCCGCCTGCCGCATCGCGGGCTCCGGCTCGTCGCGGTCGTCCTGCTCTGCGCCGCTTTTGCCCGGCTCGCGCTCAACCCGGCGGTCTTCGAATATCACAAGCGAACCGGGACGCGGATCTGGAACTGGTATCTCTACGCCTACGGGATCACGAGCTTCTGTCTCCTCGCCGGCGCGCGGCTCTTTCGCGCGCGCGCCCGGGAAAGCGGATCGAACGGTTCGGGCCCGCTTTGCTCGGTTCGTTAGGCACGGTTCTCGTCTTTCCTCCTCCTCAACATCGAGATCGCCGATTATTTCTCGATCGGGCCGACCCTGACTTTTGCCTTCTCGGGCAATTTCGCGCGCGACATGACCTACTCGATCGCCTGGGCGCTCTTCGCCCTCGGGTTGATCGTGATCGGGATGCGGATCAAACAGCGCGCCGCCCGTTATGCGGGCGTCGCCTTGCTCGGGGTCACCCTGGCCAAGCTCTTCCTCCACGACCTGAACGATCTCGACGAGCTCTACCGCATCGGCGCTTTCGTCGGTGTGGCCGTCATTCTGATCGCGGCTTCCTTTATCTACCAGCGCTTCCTCGCGCCGGAACGGAGCTGAGTTCTTTTTCCTTTCCCGTTTTTTGTTTTCTGCCAGATTCGCTCTGTGCGTCGCGCTTCCCAGGCAATTGTCGTCGCGGTCATGTGGCTTTGTTTGCCTTGCCTCGAGCCGGGGCGACACCTTTACCGTCACGACCGCTGACTCTCTCGGCGCAGGATCGCTGGCCGAGGCGATCGACCAGGCAAACGCTCATCCGGGGGCGGATACGATCGTTTTCAATATCCCCGGTGACGGCGTGCACGGGATCTCGGTGGGCGATCACGGACTGCCCGAGATCACTGATCCAGTGACGATCGACGGTTACACGCAACCCGGCGCGAAAGCCAACAGCCTCGCCCTTGGCGACGATGCCATCATCCTGATTCGGATCGACGGAGACGTCACCTACGCGATCGATGGGCTGCTCATCAGCGCGCGGCGATTCTGTGGTCCGCGGCCTCGGAATCACTAGTTTTCCGACCGGCATCACCCTGCGCGGAGGGGGTGGCAATTTCATCGAAGGCAACGCCATCGGGTTTTCCGACGAACTTTATTTGGGTTATAACGTCACTGGGCTCAACATTTCTTCCTCCGACAATACGATCGGCGGCGTGCTGCCGGGACAGCGTAACGTCATCTCCAATAATCATGACGCGGGCGTCTCGATCGAGTCCGAGGCCAGCGGCAATATCATCCTCGGCAACTACATCGGCACCGATGCAACGGGCATGGTTGCGTTGGGCAACGGAGACGGACTGATGATCTCCGGCACCGCCACGCAAGTCGGTGGTCGCACGCCGGAGGCGACGAATGTCATCTCAGGAAACGGGTTGGCGGGGATCTACATCGCCTACCCGGCCTCGGAGAATGTGGTCGAGGGGAACCTGATCGGCACCGATGCGACCGGCCTCGGCAACGTCGCCAATCTCCAGGCCGGCGTTTCCATCTCGGGCTCGAATAATTTGATCGGCGGACTGGCGGCCGGCGCGGCGAATAAGATCTATTTCAATTTTTCCGCCGTCCAAGTGACGGAGGGGATCGATAGCGGCCATCGGGCCGTCGGAAATTCGATTCTGTCGAACTCCATTTATGCTCCGGGCATTCCCATCATCGGCCGGCCCGGCGATCCCATCGACCTCGATATTTATGGCAATTTCGAAGGTCCGACCAGAAATGACTTGGGCGATGGCGATACCGGCCCGAACAATTTGCAGAACTTTCCGATCATCACCTCCACCTCGTTTCTCCCGGATCGGACCACCGTCCGAGGTGGCCTGAACAGCACGCCCTCGACGACGTTTACCCTCCAGTTTTATTCCCGGGAACTTACCGAAGGTGCAGGCGACTTCCTGGCCAATTTCCTGGACACCGAGACGATCACGACCAACGCGGCCGGGCAGGCCTACTTCGCCTTCGATCTGCCGCCGTTGCCTTTCGACGTGGCCATCCTCGCGACCGTGACCGATTCGGACGGTAACACTTCGGAATATCCGAACCAGGATACCGGTGCAGGTCGCCAACATCTCCACCCGCGGCCAGGTCGGGATCGGCGACGACATTCTCATCAGCGGTTTCGTGGTCCACCGGGCTCCCGGCGGTCCGGCCGACTATACGAAAAAAGTGCTGCTGCGCGCCCTCGGTCCTTCCTTGGAAGTCGATGGAGTGCCCCTTGCCGGGAGATTGGAAAATCCCACCCTGGAATTGCACGATGCCAGCGGCGCGGTTCTCGCGACTAACGATGATTGGCGGAGCGATCAGGAAGCGGAAATCATCGCGGCCGGCGTGGCGCCGTCATCCGATGCGGAGGCCGCGCTGATCGCCGATTTGCCGGACGGGAGCTACACGGTCCAGGTGCGGGGCGTCGGAGGTAGCGTTGGTTTGGGGCTCACGGAAGTCTACGATCTGGAGCCACTCGATCCCGATCTCATGCCGGCTTCGGGGCGCCTGGTGAATATCTCGACCCGGGGCCTGGTCGGCACGGGCGACAATCCTCTGATTGGAGGATTGATCGTAAATGGCGATGACGCTGAAGACCGTGATCATCCGCGCGATCGGTCCGGACTTGGCCGCGATCGGGTTCCCAACGCCTTGCCAATCCGACTCTGGAGCTGCGCGATGGCTCAGGTGCGTTGCTCGCTGCGAATGACAACTGGCGAGACGATCAGGAGGAGGAAATCGCCGCGACCGGTCTTGCGCCTAACGATGACCGGGATTCCGCCATCCTCTTTAGCCTCATTCCAGGCGCCTACACCGCGATCGTTCGCGGTCAGGGGGACTCGACCGGGGTGGGACTGGTGGAAGTCTACGATCTGAATTCGGACCACTAGCGCCTTGTCGTTAGGCGGCGGCCGGGAGAACCTAACGAGCGATGAGCGGAAAGCATGTGCGTGTTCTGCGAGGCGCACTTTTCGCCCTGGCCGGTCTTTTGGTGCTGCTGCTGCTCATCCGCGGGGAAGAAAACTGGCGGGCGGCGCGGTTCCTCGCACGGACCGAGGCCGAGCTCCGGGCCGCGGGCGAGCGGCTCGACTACGAAGATTTCATCCCGCCGCCGGTGCCTGCGGAAGAAAATTTCGCGACCGCGCCCATCATCGTAAAACTGCTTCGCGCCACAAAACCCGGCGCGGCCGAATCTGAGCGCGGAAGATCGACGCCTGGCGGCCATGAGTTTGTCCCACGCCGGAGATAAACGGTCCATACCGTCGCGGGGCCACGCCGCACTCGGCCACGCGGTCGACTTCGAACAATGGCGGCGATATTTGCAGGGCAAAGATCCTTCGCCTAACGAAAAGCTGGAACCAGGTGCGGCGGCGCAAGACGTCCTGCGGTGGTTCCAGCAGTGGACGCCGGAGATGACGGAAATCGCGGGCGCGGCCAATCGGCCAGCGGCGCGTTTTCGCACTTCATTACGAGATGGGGGATGAGATCGATCTTTCGCACGGGAACCTTCTTGTCCGACTGGCGGGACTCTACTCTTTGCGAGCCAGCGCCGCGCTCGGGGTGGGGGACTCGGCGCTCGCGCTGCGGGATCTGGAGACGCTTCATCGCCTGCAGCGCGCGCTTCAGCCGGAGCCGCTTCTCCTTTCCGAACTCATGAGGATAACGATCATGGCGGAGTTCCGGCAACCGCTCTGGGAAGGTCTGACCCAACACATTTGGACGGCCGAGCAACTCCAGGGGATCCAGGTCATGCTCGAGGAAAACAACCTTCTGGCCGACCATCAGCGTGTCCTTAGGGGAGAGCGCGCCTTTCTGCGACTGAACTTCACCCTTATCCGGAAGCGAAGATTGAATATCGCCGAAACTTTGCAGGCGTTGTTTCCGCTCCAGACGGTGCCGGACTCGGTTGGCAGGTTCGCTCCATTTTTCACAGTCGAAGCGATTTTGAATCAAAACGAAGCGGCCTGTGAAGCGCCTAGTGCAGGATTTTGTTTTGCCGTAGTGGATCCGGTGGCGGGGAAGATTGATCGCGCGAAGGTTAACCGGCTGGAAGAGGCGATCAACGGCGGCCGGCCCAGCTTCTACAACCTCGTTCCCAAGATCGGCTTTCCGATTTACACCCTTTTCACCCGCAGGGTGGGGATGACGAGCGGTGGCGCTCGACGAAGCCCGGGTGGCCTGCGCGCTTGAGCGCTTCCGCCTGGCCACCGGTCGTTTGCCGGCGGAGCTGCGCGAGTTGGTTCCGACGTATTTGCCAACCGTGCCGGAAGACATTCTTGGCTCGCAGCCGCTGCATTATCGGCTCGCGGCGGATGGAAGTTATCGCCTCTATTCCGTGGGCTGGAATCAAACCGACGACGGCGGAGCGATCGTGTCGAAATCCGACGGAACGCGTCGCGACGATGAAAAGGGCGACTGGGTCTGGCTGAGCGGGCCACGTTAGGCGCGAAAGTTTCTCCTTTCACAAATCGCGCGCCGTTGTTCCTTCTTCCCGCAATGCCTGCCGGGGAAGACAAACGTGTGAGCACGAAGGCGACGAGCATCGTCGGGCTGGCGGTGCTCTGCAGCCGCTTGCTTGGGCTGATCCGCGAGCAGGTCTTCGCGGGACTTTTCGGGGCGGGCCGGAATCTCGACGCCTTTCTCATGGCCTTCCGTTTGCCGAACATGTTGCGCGATCTTTTTGCCGAAGGCGCGCTTTCGACGGCGTTCATCACCACGTTCTCGCAAAAGATCGCGACCGAAGGCGATGAGTCCGCGTGGCAGCTGGCGAACAAGGTCGCCACGCTGACCGCCATCTTCATGAGTGCGGTGACCCTGCTCGGAATCGTCTTCGCGCCACAGCTTGTCAGCCTCATGACGTGGTGGAGCTGGTCGCCGGAAAAAACCGAGCTGACGATCGTGCTCACGCGAATCATGTGGCCGTTCATTCTCCTCGTCTCGCTCGCGGCACTGGCCATGGGAATGCTGAACGCGAAGAATGTTTTCGGCGCGCCCGCGATGGCATCGAGTTTTTTTAATCTCGGCTCCATCATCGGCGGGGTCGGGTTCGGCTGGTGGCTCGATCCGCACTTCGGCGAGCGCTCGCTCATCGGCTTGGCGATCGGCACGCTGATCGGCGGCTTGTGGCAATTGACCGTGCAATTTCCTTCGCTGCGCCGGGTCGGCTTCAAATTTAATCCCGACTTCAAATGGCGGGATTCCGGGGTGCGCACGATTCTGGTTCTGATGGGCCCGGCCGTGATCGCGGCCAGCGCCGTGCAGGTCAATGTGGTCATCAACAGCGGATTCGCCGCGCGCCTCGGCGACGGGCCGGTCAGTTGGCTCAACATCGCGTTTCGCCTGATGCAATTGCCGCTCGGCATCTTCGGTGTGGCGGTGGCGACGGTCGCCTTGCCGCTGGTTTCGCGCAGTGCGGCGCTCGGCAACACGGGCGAATTTCGCGGCGCGCTCGCGCATGCGATGCGGCTGGTCATGTTGCTCACGATTCCTTCCGCCATCGGGCTGATCATTCTGGCGGAGCCGATCATCGCGGTGATTTATCAGCACGGAAAATTCGACGCCGCGGCGACGGTGCAGACGGCGGCGGCGCTGCGCTTTTACGCCATCGGCCTGGCGGGTTATGCGGGGATCAAGGTGCTCGCGCCGGCGTTCTACGCGATCGGGAAACGCCATCTCCCGATGGTCGTTAGTCTTATTTCCATCGGGATGAACTTTGGGCTGAACTGGTTTTTCACGTTTCATCTCGGGCTCGGCCATCGCGGGCTCGCGCTCTCGGTCAGCCTGGTCGCGATCACGAATTTCCTGCTGCTTTACGGCCTGATGCGCCGGCATACCGGTCGTCTGGAGACGGGCGCGATGCTGGCGACGTTAGGCAAAATCGCCATCGCCGGTGCGGTCCTGGCCGGGGTTTGCCTGCTCTCGGAGCGTTTCTTCATGGGCTCCGCGATCCGGGTGTCGCTGTGGATGCTGATCGTGGAAATGATCGTGACCATCGGAGTGGGAGCGCTGGCGTTTTTCGGGACGGCGTTCCTCTTGCGCGTGCCCGAGGTGCACGACGTGGTCGTGATCGCGCGCCGGAAGCTGAAGTTGTAGCGGCGCCCGTGTCGGGCGCATTCCCGGCGCGACCTGCGTCGCTCGTGCTCGTGCTCGTGCTCGTGATCGAATGTCGTTAGGGAGAATCGATCACGAGCAGGAGCACGAGCACGATTACGAAGGGAGTTACGACGCCAGCGCGCGATCGAGGTCGGCGATCAAGTCGTCCGCGTGCTCGAGGCCGATGGAGAGACGGAGGAGCGTGTCCGGCGTGCGGGTGTCGGGGCCTTCGATCGATTGCCGGTGCTCGATCAGGCTTTCCACTCCGCCCAGGCTGGTGGCGCGGGTAAAGACGCGGGTCTCGTTAGGCACGGCCATCGCCCGGGCGCGGTCGCCTTTGATTTCACAGGAGACCATGCCGCCAAACAAACTCATCTGCCGCCGGGCGAGCGCGTGCTGTGGGTGCGCCGCGAGCCCGGGATAATGGACGCGCGTCACTTGCGGATGCGATTCGAGAAATTGTGCGACCCGGAGCGCGTTTTCCGAATGGGCGCGCATCCGCCAGGGCAGGGTCTGGATGCCGCGATGGACCAGCCAGCAATCGAACGGCGCCGGCACCGCTCCGCCGACACCCTGCACTTCGCGCAGGCGCTGAAAAAGCTCGTCGTTACGTCGCGCCACGATCGCGCCGCCGAGGACGTCGCTGTGGCCGCCGATATATTTCGTGGTCGAATGCATGACCAGATCGGCGCCGAGATCGAGCGGGCGCTGAATGATCGGCGACCAGGTGTTGTCGCAGGCAAAGGAGCGCGCCGGCCGCGTGCGCGATCTCGGCGGCGGCCGCGAGATCGGTCAGCTTGGTCGTCGGATTGGACGGGGTCTCGACCCAGATGAGTTTGGTTTCTTTGCGCACGGCTTTCTTCACCGCGTCGAGGTCGGTCATGTCGACGAGATCGACCGCCAATTGCCAGCGGCCGAAGAGATGGCGCAGAACTTTCTGAATGCCGTAATACGCCTCGACCGGAGCGATTACGTGGTCGTTAGGCGCGAGGGTTTGGAAAAGGCTCATCGCCGCCGCCACCCCGGAAGCAAACGCGGCACTGACCGCGCCGCCTTCCAACTGAGCGAGCGCGGTCTCGAGCGCGGCGCGGTTCGGGTTGTTCGTCCGGATGTAATCAAACCCGGGGAAACTGCCGTCTTTCGCCCGCTGGAAAGTGGTCGAGAGATGAATCGGCGCCACCACCGCGCCCGTCGCCGGGTCGACGCCGCGGCCGGCGTGGACCGCGATCGTTTCGGGACGCCATTGGGAATCGTGTTCCGCCATGGCGGGCAGACTAAAGCAGGGCAGGCGTCGCTGCCAACCGCGGTTCGCCAAAGACACCCGGGAGCGCGGTTAACGAGATTTGCATTTGACCTCTTGCGGGTCCAAGCGGAAAAACCAACTGCACCAACCGCCGGCCCGTCTTATCGTGTCGGCTCCGCTTTCTATGATCTACGACGACGAAGTCTTCACAATGGCCTGCGATCAGTTCCAGGTCATCGCCGATTACCTGAACATCGACAAAAACGATCGCGACCGGCTGATGTATCCGAAGCGCGCGATGGCCGTGACCCTGCCGGTGCACATGGACGACGGCAGCACCAAGACTTTCCAGGGCTACCGCGTGCAGCATCACCTCACGCTCGGCCCGACCAAGGGCGGCACCCGCTTCGCGCCCAATCTCTCGATGGGCGAAACCGCCGCGCTCGCGATGTGGATGAGCTGGAAATGCGCGCTCAACAATCTGCCCTACGGCGGCGCCAAAGGCGGCGTGGCCTGCGATCCGACCAAACTTTCGCGCAACGAACTCGAAGCTGTCTCGCGCCGTTACATGCAGGAGATGATCCCGTTCGTCGGCCCGAAGACCGACATCATGGGCCCCGACATGGGGACGAACGAGCAGGTCATGGCCTGGTTCATGGATACCTATTCCGTTTACCAGGGCTATGCCGTGAGCGAGATCGTGACCGGCAAACCGGTCACCGTCGGCGGCACGGAAGGCCGGCGGGAATCGACCGGACGCGGCGTCGTTTACCTCGTCGAGCGCGCGATGGACATGTTGAAAATGGATCCGGAGAAATCGACCGCGATCATCCAGGGCTTCGGCAACGTCGGCTCGGTCGCGGCGCTGTCGTTAGGCTTGAAGTCCGGGGTCAAGATCGTCGGGATCAGCGATCACACCGTCGCGCTTTACAATCCGAAGGGAATCGACGTCAAGGCGGCCGATCTGCACGTGCAGAAAAAGGGCAACCTGCGCGCCTTCGACCAGGCCGACCGGATCGACCCGAACGAGCTGCTCGAGATGCCGTGCGACGTTCTCGCGCCCTGCGCGATCGATCGTGTGATCACGGAAAAGAACGCGGCCAAGATCAAGTGCCGCATCCTGGCGGAAGGCGCGAACGGCCCGACCAGCCCGGAAGCCGATCTCATCCTGAACAAGCGCTGGGAAGAAGTCTTCGTCATTCCCGACATTCTCTGCAATGCCGGCGGCGTGATCGTTTCCTATTTCGAATGGGTGCAAGGCCTGCAGGCCTTTATGTGGACGGAGACGGAAGTGACCGACAAACTTTTCCGCATCCTCGAGCATTCGTTCACGCAGGTGATCAAGCGGGCGAAACGCGACAAGGTCTCGCACCGGACTGCGGCGATGGCGATCGGCGTCGAGCGCGTCATGAAAGCCAAGCAGATGCGCGGGCTTTTCCCCTAAAGCCGGGACGATCTGCCGGCAGCCTATTTCGCCGGCGCGATGAGATAGATGACGTGCACGGACTGGCTGACGGTGACGGGCGCGAGGCGATACTGGTTGGGATTCACCTTCGACCGCTCCGAGTAGGCGGCACTCTGCATAACCACCGATCCGCCAAAGATTCGCGAGCTGATTTCCGGAAAGTTGACCGGCGAGATCGCAAAGACGGAGCGAATCTTCATGTCCGTCGTCTTCAGAGTTTTTTCCGCTTTGCGTGCGCGCATCGGCTAAGGCCGCGCCCCAGGCTTCGTCTTCGATTTCTTTCTCTTTGGCGAGCCCTTCCTCGATCCCGGAAAACTCGACCCCGCCGAGTGCGATCAGATCATCGACCAGCTTGGGAAAGCTATTGAGCTCCCGCACCTTGATCACGAAAGGGCGGGTCACGACATACCCGATCACCTTTCCCTGGTCCTCAGGGCGACCCGGCTCCTGTTGGAATTGAGGCTCCGACCGCAGATCGCTCGCGACGACATCGTCCTGCGCGATCTTGCGCTCGTCGAGCATGGTGAGAATCTTCGACGCCTTGGCCTGCACTTCCTGGTTGGCCTTGGTCAAATCGGCATTTCGCGTCACCAGCTCGAAACGCAGAGTGACGAGGTCGGCCGGTTTCTTGATCTCGGCTTTGCCTTCGACATAGATGTAGGGCTCGTTAGGCAAGCCGCCTTGAGCGAAAAGAACTTCGGGCAGGAGAAGCAGGGCGAAAAGGAGCGGTCTTCATGGTGGAAAAAGGTGCCGGACTTTACGAGGGGAGGAATCACGGCTCAAGTGGTCGACAATGAAGTTCTCGCACGTGGAAGAGGAACGCGACGGGCAACTGCTCGATGTCCTGACCGATGACGAACGCGGGTTGCGCATCATTGTTTCACGACTGGGTGCGGAGCTCGTTAGTCTGGCCCGGCGCGATCCGGATGGAAAATGGATCGGCTTTCTCTTCCGCGACAACGACCTGAGCAAGCCGGCGAGCGGGTGGGGGAATCACGCCACCGTCATGGGCTACTTCCTGCATCGGCTGAAAGACGAGAAGAGCCTCTATCGCGGACAGGAAATTCGCGGCGCGACGCATAGTTTTCTGCGGCGAAAGACGTTCTCAGATGTGGCCGTTGAACTCGGCGCCCAGGAACACGCTTCGCTCACCTACCGGATTTCGCCTAACGAGATCGCGAA
Source organism: uncultured Verrucomicrobiae bacterium (assembly GCA_963740715.1). Lineage (GTDB taxonomy): Bacteria > Verrucomicrobiota > Verrucomicrobiia > Chthoniobacterales > UBA10450 > Palsa-1392. The sequence goes on from CAVUGD010000040.1 coordinate 193,965, forward strand.
CGAGGAATATCCGCTCAAGGTTTCTCTCGCCCTGACCTACACTTTGCGCGGCGATGACGCTCGAAGTGCGTTTCCATTTTCGAAATGACGAGACGGAGCTGACCGCTCATCTCGAGTTCGGCCTGCATCCCGGTTTTGCCGCAAACAGCTTTGATTCCTTCCAGTTCGAAATGCCGCCGGGCCGCTATCGGCGCTGGTTTTCGCCCGGAAATTATCTCACCGGTGAGACGGAAGAGATTGAGCATGGCGGCGGAGCGATGCCATTCGAGCGCGCGAATCTCCGCGGATCCTACATTCTGGAATTGGTCGACGTGCCGGATCGGACTTTCGTTTACCGCGATCCGCCGAGCGGCCGCGAGGTGGCGCTCGATTTAACCGGCGTGCCCTACGTGACTCTCTGGTCCGATGGCGGCCCGTTTCTTTGCGTCGAGCCGTGCTGGGGCCTGACCGATCGCCACGAGCAGCGCGCTTTCGAAGAGAAGGACGGCATCCAGCAGATTCCGCCGGGCGGCGAGCTACGCGCCGCCTTTACGATCGCAGCCTTGGTCCGCTAGTTAGCCGCGGCCGCCTCGAGCGCGGTGTGCGCGGCGGCGGTGCGCGTCTCGCAGCCCAGTTTCGTTAGGATGCGTTCGACGTAGAACTTCACCGTCCCGGGCGCGAGCCCGAGGATGATCGCGATCTCGCCGTTGGTCTTGCCTTGCGCGACCCAGCCCAGCACTTCCGCTTCGCGCGGAGTGAGATCGAAACGGCCGCAGCGTGGCGCTTGCGACCTCCGCTGCACCCGAGCGCGCCCGGCGCCGGGTCGAGCAGTTGGCGCAGTTCGGTGCGATTGCGTTCCCGCTCCCAGGCGAGTCGCCACGCGGTCGCGATGTGCGGCCGCAACAGCTCGAGCAAAGTGCGATCGCGCTCCGAGAAATCCGGCGCTTCGCGGCAGAGCGCGACCATCGCGGTATGGGAAGGCGGGGCCGGAACATAAATCGTGAGCTGGCGGATGAGCCGGTTCTTGCGCGAGATTTCGTTGAAGAAAACCGTCCGGCGCAGGGCCGTGCATCGAAAGGATCTCGGATAGACGCCGCGCCGAGCCGTCGCCGGTGCGCTGATAGTAAGCGCTGTGCGGATGCCGTTCCGCACTGGCGGCGAAGAAGGCATCGCGCATGGAAGTGAACTCGGGCGCCCAGTGTGACATCACGCGAACCCCGAGCTCGCCGTCCGGGTTGGCCACGCGGTTGCCATGATTGTTCTTCAAAGAGCCAGGGGATTTCCCGCAGGCCGCCGCGGTCGTCCTGGAAACTCCCGGAATCGTAGGGAATCACTTCGCGCAGGGCGCCGAGAATCGTGGCCGGCAATTCCGCGAGGGAAGCAGCGCTGTGCAGCCGGAGGAGAAACTCCTGCATGTGCAGCCAGTCGTGCTTTTGCAGGGAATGGATCGCCGCCCGCATGGCCATCGTTTGTCCCAAACTCGCGTCCCTCTGTCAAGAACCGTGCCGCGCTCGGCATCTGCCGATCGGCAGATGGCGGGCCGGGTGCAGTCGTTTCTAGAATGGGAACATGGATCCGCATGGTTTTTTCCCGCTTCGTTTTTGCAGGCCGAGAAGATCGAGACCGTGGTTTGGCCTTGGCCTTCTCTGGTCGGTCTGTCTTTTCGCGTCGGCCGGGCTATCGCCGCTGGCGGCGCAGATTGGTTACGTGCAGTTAGGCGCCGATGGCAGCCTGCAACTGCGACGGATGAACAGCGACGGGACGGGCGACCTGCAGATCGGGCTGCCATTCACGACGTTTGCTTTCCCCATCTTCTCGCGTGACGGCACGCAGCTGGCGGTGAGCGCGCTCGACCCGGCCCTGCCGATCCAGCGGAGCCAGAATGTCTTCTCCCTCAGCACCACCACCGGAGCGGTGAGCGAGCTGACCTTTTATGGCGATTTGGTCAGTGACGGCGTCATCATTTACAATTTTCCCAACTACAAAGCGTTCTCACCCGACAACCGCAACCTCGCGGTCTTCGCCTACATTTTCACCGGCAACCTGAACGACATCGGCACGCAAACCACCACGCCCTCGCTCGAGATTTACTCCACTTCCTCCGCCTTCGCTCCGCTCCAGGTGCACGTCGACAAGGGCCTGAATGGAACGCACCACGGTGGCGAAGGGGTTGATTGGTCGCCGGACGGAAACTTCCTCGTCGCGCCGCTGGAGGGAACGACCGGCTTCATCAGTGGCGGCGGGCCGGGTGAAATCACCTCGATCAACCTGATCGATCCGAGTGCCGGCGCGGTCGTCGGCGGACGTTTTCAACAGATCACTTTTCCGCGGGCCGATGCGCAAATCTCCGGAGCGACTCCGTTCCTTTGGGGCGAGCACGATTACGCGCCGAAGTTTTCGCCTAACGGCGTCGGGGTCGCCTACGTGCGCTCCTTCCAGAATTTTTTCCTCCTCACCAGCCAGACGCCCGATCCGGACATCCAATCGATCCACATCGTGAACCTGACGACGGGGGTCGATACGCAGATTGCTCAATTTGCGCCCGGCCTCTACATCACGACTCTGGATTGGTCGCCCGACGGCACCCAGCTGGTCTTCGATCTCGGCCAGCAGGCGCCCGGTCCGCTCGGTCTGCAACAATTCGCCACGCCCGCGACGAACGAGGTTTACGTCATCAACAACGATGGTTCCGGCCTAACGAAACTGCGTGGCCCGGGGGCGGCCTCACCCGTCTGGTCGCGCACCGCGCTGCCGGTGCCGTTGCCGCCGGACCTGGGCAACATCTCCACCCGGCTGAGTGTCGGCACGGGCGATAATGTTTTGATCGGCGGATTCATCGTCACCGGGACGGGGGATAAGAACGTGCTCGTGCGGGCGATCGGGCCGTCGTTAGGCGGAGCCGGAATCGCGGGCGCGCTGGCCGACCCGACCCTGGAGTTGCACGACCAAACCGGAGCGATCATCGCGACGAACGACAACTGGCAGGACACGCAGAAAACAGAAATCGAAGGCACCACCATCCCGCCGACCAACACCAAGGAATCGGCCATTTTGCGGCGGCTGTCCCCCGGGGCCTACACCGCCGTCGTGCAGGGAAAGAATGGCGGGAGCGGCGTCGGGTTAGTCGAAGCCTACGGCCTCGATGGGACGGCGAGCGTGGCGAACATCTCCACCCGCGGTCTCGTCCAGACGGGCGACAACGTCATGATTGGCGGCTTCATCGTTCTCGATACCGGTTCCGGCTCGACCAACATGGTGGTGCGCGCCATCGGACCGAGCCTGAGCGGAGTCGCCGGCGCATTGGCCGATCCTGTCCTCGACCTGCGCGATGTGAACGGCGCGCTGGTGGCGAGCAACGATGATTGGAAGGGGACGCAAAAGAGCGAGATCGAAGCGACCGGCCTGGCGCCGACTAACGACCGGGAATCGGCGATCGTGCGAACGCTCGCGGCCGGCGCCTACACCGTCATCGTGCAGGGGAAGAACGGCAGCACGGGTGTGGGTTTGATTGAGGCTTACAACCTGCAATAGGCGCGCGCGCGGCTACGGACGCTTGCGCCGCGCCGGTGCCGCGCTCGAGTCGGCCACCGGCATTAACTCAAAGGTGCGAAAGAGCGGCGCGAGATCGATCACCGCATTCGCCGCTGACTTGAGAACGCCGCCCAGATTCTGCGCGACGGAGGCCACTTCCACGCGGATGCCGCGCCGGCGCAGCTTGGTCGCGAGGTAGGCGAAGTCCGCATCACCCGTGACCAGGATGACGACCTCCGGCCGCATCTCGACCGACAACTCGAGCGCGTCGATCGCCATCATGACATCGACGTTCGCCTTGTAATGGCCTTCCTCGGCCGGCGCTCCATCCTTGGTCACGACCAGGAATCCGTTGGAGCGCAGCCAATGGATAAACTTGTTCTTCTTATCGCGCTCGTCCTGCCAGAGCGGGATGGCCGGAGGCAACCCGGCATAAACGACCATCTCGATCAGCGCGCGGCCGGAATCGTCGCCGCTCAGGAATTCGCGCAGCCGCAGCCAGTCGAGTCCGCGGCCGGCGGTCCGCACCGAGCTGCCGACGTTTGATTCATCGACGAGGACAGGGTGCGAGGGCGGGGGGCGGGAGCGGAAGTGTTCTTTGGCATGGCAGCACACTGAACAACGGCGCGCCGGTTTGCGCGAGGCCTTTTCCGCCTAACGAAAAAGCCGCAGGATCCACGCGGGATCCTGCGGCTTGGTCTATTCGATCCAGTTCAGGATCAATCTTAGTCCTGATCGACGACGACGCGGTTCACCACTTGGGTTTCACCGTCCTTGTCGTAGTAAACGTGCACGCGGGCACCCGGCTTGATCATGCTGGCTTCGATCGCAGTCCCGGCCTTGTTCACGTAATGAACGGTCTTGCCAAGAACGTAGCTGATCGGGTCGGTCACGCCGACTTTGCGCACCACGATCGTCTTGCCCGGTTCAAACGTTGACACCGTGCCCTCGGTCGAGGTCGTGGTGGTCGTCGTTTCGCTCGTGCCCGTGACCGGATTGGTCTCGGTGGCGGACGTGGTGGTCGTGCTGCTGGTCTGCGCGAAGGCAAATGGTGCCACGGCCGCGCAGGTGAGAATTAACAGTGTCTTTTTCATTTTCAGGTCCTTTCCTGTTGATGCGTTGATACTGCTCACGATTCGGAAATTAACCCGCTCGTGGATGGACCTGATGACCCGGGAATAGCGCAATTCCCTTTCCGCGAGAGAGTTATTTTTCCGATTTCTTTTTCGCGGCCTTCGCGGCGGCGAGGCGTTCGGTCTTTTTGCGGCGCGCCGCGCGTTTCTTGACGTTGTCTCTGCCTTGGCTGTTTCCCATAAGGCTGGAACTGTCGTCCGAGCCCGGCCAGTTCCCAAACGAATTTGTCCTGCAATCTTCGGCGCGTCGCTATTTGTAGGCGATCGCCGCGCTCGACGGCCCGGCGAGGTGGATGACCTCGAAGCGTTTGAAGCCGGCTTCCGTGCACCACTTTTTAAAGTCCGCGCCCGAGTAATCAAACGCTTCGCCAAACTCGATCAGCATGTTGAGCGACATGAGGAGCCCGAACACATTTTCCCGCCGCGCGTCGTCGATCAACGCCTCGACCGCGATCAAGGCGCCGCCCGCCGGGAGTGCGTCGTAGGCCGCGCGGATGAGATGCATTTTCTTCTCCAGGTTCCAATCGTGCAGGATCATTCCCATCGTGATCACGTCCGCTTTCGGCAGCGGGTCGGTGAAGAAATTTCCCGCGGCGGTGGAGACGCGATCGCTTAATCCGGCGGCGGCGATGTGCCGCTGCGCGATCGGTTCGACCTCGGGGAGATCGAAGGAAACGCAGCGCAGATGCGGATGTTTCTTCGCCGCTTCGATGCAGAGCAAGCCGGTCGCGCCGCCGACATCGCAGAGCGTTTTGAATTTTGAAAAATCGAATTTCTCCGCCAGCGCCTCGAAGTTGATCCGGGAAATTCCGGTCATCGCGTTGAGGAATTGCTCGAGCTTCGCCTGCTCGGCGTAGAGGGCTTCGAAGATTCCTTGCCTCGCCGTGTTTGACCTCGTTCTGCGGCTGGCCGGTGCGCAAAGCCTCGGGCAGATCGTGCCAGTATTTGAAGAGCCGCGCGTTCAACATCACGAGGATGCCGCCGATGTAGCGCGGACTTTTTTCATCGAGATAAAGCGCGCCCGCCGGGGTGTTGCCATACTTCGCTTCGGGTCCGTCGCCGTCGCGCTCGAGAAATTGCATCGCCACCAGCGCGTCGAAAAAATCGCCAATCGCGCGCGGGTGCAGCGCGAGTTCCTCCCCGAGTTCTGCGCCGGTCAGGTGGCGGTCGGCGAGTTTGGTGAAAAGCCCAAACTCCACCGCGGTCAGGAGCACTTTGGACGACCAGAAACCGAAGGCGGTCTGCAGGATGGGGTCAGGCGTGAGGTTTGGATTTGGCTGAGACATGGCTCCAAAATTAATCAGAACTGCATCGTGCTAAAAGCCTTTCCGGGTCGCCGCGCAGCCGCTCGCTGTGCCGCAGACGAATCTCAGCGGAACGCATCGCCATGAAAAAACTTCGATCCGAACTCGTTACGATAGGAGTGACCGCCCTCGTGACGGCGGCGATCACCTCACTGGCCCGCAATTTCATCAGCGGAGAAAGAAAGATCCGGCATCGCATCGCGCAGCGTTACGGCATCTCCGATCCGCAGTTTGAGCGCTCGATGAGCCAGCTCCTCGGGCCGCCCATCCTGGAGGGGAATCTCGTGACACCGCTGCGCAACGGGGTCGAGATCTTTCCCGCCATGCTCGCGGCCATCGCCGCCGCTGAGCGCAGCATTACCTTCGAGACTTTTATCTACTGGTCGGGCGCGATCGCGCGGAAATTTGCCGATGCGCTCTCCGCCAGGGCGCGGAGCGGAGTGAAGGTGCACGTGCTCGTCGATGGCGTGGGGTGCGATTGCGTGCACGGCCCGGCGCTGCGGCAGATGGAGGAGGCCGGGGTGCAGGTGGAGGTCTACCACATCCGCAATATCGCCCGGGCCAATCACCGCACCCATCGCAAGCTCCTCGTCATCGATGGCCGGATCGGGTTCACCGGCGGGGTCGGGATTGCCGATCAATGGGATGGCAACGCCGCTGCGCCTAACGAGTGGCGCGATTCCCACTACCGGGTCGAAGGCCCGGTCGTCGCGCAAATGCAGGCCGCCTTTCTCGATAACTGGATGAAAACGCGCGCGGTCGTTTTGCACGGCGAAGAATATTTTCCCGCGCTCGCGCCGGCCGGCCCGCATCGCTGCCAGATGTTCAAGAGTTCGCCGATGGAAGGAAGCGAGAGCGCGCGTCTGATGTATCTCCTCTCGATCGCGGCGGCGGAGCACAGCATCAAGGTGGGCAACGCCTACTTTGTCCCGATGATCTTACCGCCCAGACTTTGGTCGAGGCGGTCGAACGCGGGGTGACGGTCGAGATTTTGCTGCCCGGTTCGCACATTGATTCCAAGTTAGTGCGAGCGGCCTCGCGCAGTCGTTGGGGCGAACTTCTGCAGCGCGGGGTGCGCATCTACGAGTTCGAGCCGACGATGTATCACTGCAAAGCGATGATCATCGACGGCCTCTGGACTTCGGTCGGCTCGGCTAATTTCGATAACCGTTCCTTCCGCCTGAACGACGAGGCCAATCTCAACATCATCGACCGCGAGATCGCCGCGGCGGAGACGGCGGCATTCGACCGCGACCTCGCGCGCTCCCGCGAGATGACTTATGCCGACTGGCAGCGCCGTCCGCTTTGGCAGCGCGCGACCGACGGCACCTCCGCCTTGCTCCGCTCCCAACTCTAGGCCGGGGGAGGAAAGCAAACGGGCGCAATAATAGTCGGCTACGTTCGGCCAAACATGGGCTATGTTGCCAGCGACCAGACAAAAAGCCGCGCCCAAAATCGCCGATCAGTTATCAGGCATGGGACGCGCTATACGCAAAGCTGCCTCGCTTATTCAGCGCGAAAATTCACTGCAAGTAGAACGGATACACCAATTGAACGACACCCTTTTAATCGACGACGAAGTGGAAATCACTCTCCCTAACGAGATCGCTATCCCCAACGAAATCGCTGTCCCTAACGACGGCGCCTCTGCCCGAGAAGCGCCAATTTTTTCGTCTTCCGATGGAGAGGATCAACTGGATCACCAGTTCGTTTCTGATCGGCACGCTCGCGCTCACCCTCACCGCCGTGCCCGCCTATCTTTGGTATTTCGGGCTCGACTGGTTTCAGGTCGCGCTCTTTTTCACGATGCTGATGGCCTGCGGGTTTAGCGTGACGCTTGGCTACCACCGTCTCTTTTCGCACATGACTTTCCAGGCGGCCTGGCCGATCCGGCTCTTCACTCTCATCTTCGGCGCGGGGGCGTTTCGAGAATTCCGTCCTGATGTGGGCGAGTGAGCACCGGCGGCATCACAAGCATGTCGATCACGACGAGGATCCGTACTGCATCTCGAAGGGCTTCTTCTTTGCCCACATCGGCTGGCTGCTCTTCAAGCTCAACAACGATGAGCCGTACGACAACGTCCCCGACCTGCAGAAGGACAAGCTCGTTTGCTGGCAGGATCGCCACGTGCAGACGATCGCGGTCGTGGTCAGCTTCGTTTTCCCATCCGTCCTCGGCTTTCTCTGGAATGGATGGATCGGCGCGCTCGGCGCGTTCCTGCTCGCGGGCGTGGCGCGCATCGTCGTCCTGCAGCACTGCACCTTCCTCATCAACAGCGCGTGTCACACCATGGGCCGCCAGCCGTACTCGACCAAGTGCAGCGCGCGCGATTCATTCCTGCTCGCGATTTTCACTTTCGGCGAAGGCTATCACAACTATCACCACGAGTTTCAGCACGACTACCGCAACGGCGTAAAACCGTGGCAGCTCGACCCGACCAAATGGATCATCTGGACGCTCTCGAAACTCGGCCTCGTGCGGGATCTGCGCCGCGTCGCGGACGAAAAAATCATGACCGCCGAGCAGGCGACGCGTGCTGCTCTCCGGGCCAACCGCTAACGCCATGTCCCTGGAATCCTGCCCCACCTGCGGCTACGCCCTCTCCACCTTGGGGAATCATTGCCGGCATTGTGCCTCCTCCTTCAGCGAGGCTTCGTCGTTCCGGCCGTTGAACGCAAAGTATCTGCCGCAGATCATCACCGCGACGGTGGTGTTCATCGCTTTCGCTTACCTGATTTTCTTTCGCTAATCCGGCGCCTAAGCGCAGCCGAATTTCCGACCCGGCCTCCGCCCGTCTCCTGAGCGGAGGCCCCCCGGTCATCTTTCCCCGCCGCCCGGCACGGTCGGTGCTCTCTAATTATGGTAATTATGAGCTCGCCCTTCCGGATCCTCACCGTCGATAACGAACCCTCCGTCACCACTTCCCTCAAATACGTCTTCGCCGGTCCCCGCTTTGACGTGCTGGAGCGTCGACAGCGGCGCCGCCGCGCTCGACCCAGCTCGAGACCGTGACCGATCCCTACGACCTCATCATCGTCGACCAGAAAATGCCGAATCTCACCGGCGTGGAACTGGTCGATGAAATCCGCAAACGCGGCATTCCCGGCGAGATCATTGTCCTCTCGGCGCACGTTTCTTCCGAGATTCGCGAAGCCTACGAACGGATGAAGGTGCACGCGATTCTGCCCAAGCCTTTCGACCTCGGCGTTCTTCGTTCCGACGGTCGACAGCCTCGCGGCCTAACGACTCGGTCGGGACGAACGAATTCCCGCGCCCCAGTGCGAAAGAGCGCGCGCCCCTCGGCTCGCTCGCGTCACAAAGTCCCGAGAGCGAACGGGAAAGGTTACAACCGGGTAACTTTTCCCGGTTTCATTTCCCATCCGCTGTGGCCGATAAATGATGCAACAGCGCGCTCACCGCGCTTTCCAACAACCAACGAAAAGGAAATACCAACCATGAAAATAACCAGCAAAATAATCGGAGCGTTTCTCGCTCTCGTTCTGATCGCGTTCACAGTGCCGACGGCGTTCACCGCGCCTGCGGCCACATTGACCGCGAGTGTGGTCGATCAGCAATGCCAGGGTGGTGACTTCGTCAATGTCACCCTCACCGCCACGCTCAGCCCGCAGAAGAACGGAGTCCTCTATACCTGGGACTTCAATAACGACGGTGTTTTCGACACCGAGCCGAGCACGAATCCGACCGTCAGTCATCTCTATCCCGACGAGGTCAGCGTGACCGCCCGGGTGATGGTGACAAAAGGCCGGCGCAGCGCCGAGGATACGGTCACCTTCGGGACCCTGCGTTGCGGAAACTAAAGCACACCTTGCTAAGTGGAAAGCCGCGGCGAAACGGAACTTCGCCGCGGTTTTTCTTTTTGAAGACGCCAGCTACCTGGCGCGCTTGCGCGGGTCATGGGCGTAGTGCTTCGCTGCGCAATCCGGGCAAACCCCATGACTGAACTGGGCCTCGGAACGTTTGCTGACATAGGTTTCCATCCTTTGCCAGTGCCCCTCTTCATCGCAAATCGCCTTGCAGAAAGAGCAGATCGGCAGAATTCCCTCCAGGGTCCGAAGGCGCTCGCGCAGGCTGCGCGTGGCATTCGCGAGCCGCGCCGTGAGAGTCACCAAAAGCACGAGCACCCCGCATTGCAGGATCGCGTTGAGCAAGGTGACGACTTCTCCCAAGGGAAACTGCCAGTAGAATTGAAAAGCGTAACGGGCGCCGCTCAGGATGAGAGCCAGCCCGATCGCCAATCTCCAATGGCAATTCCACGCCATTAGCATCACCGGCAGGACATACAGCACCGGGAAAAGCAGGTAAGGCCCGCTCAGATAATCGATCACGGCAAAGAAGACCGCGAAGGCGACTGAAAGCCAGCAGCGATTCCACGGAGCGCGTTCAAAGAAGTGGAGCGGTTCCTTCGGCAGAGGAACGCTGGTCATCCTTTTAAGGTGCCGTGGCACCGCGCTTCACCAGGCCGAGGCAGCCATCTCGACCTGCTCCGACCGATGATTTTGAAACCGCCAGATGTATCGGGAGGTGCAACGCTGGTGATCTTTTCGGATTTCTCCGTCCCTCGGCAAGAAAAAACGGCGCCCGTCGCAGCAATTAATGCCATTGCTCTCACTGCGCGCACGGATAACATCGCGCCCATGGCCCTCACCGCGCGGGATCACCTCAAGGCGCTCCTTGCCGCAATTTCTTTCAGCCTGCTCGTGGTTCCACTCTGCTTCGCGGAGCGCCCGCGCATCTCCGAGGATCGCGAGCTCAAGGAAATCGATCTCAGCGGCTGGGATTGCCGCGAGCGCCTCGGCGGCACCGCCAAGACCGACGATGGCGTGGAGCGCAATCGCCTGAAGAATCGCGAGGCCGCCACCGTCGCCGGGGCGGCGCCCAAGTCGATGGACACCGCGGCCTTTCTTCGCCACGTCGGCACGCTCGACGCCCAGACCCAGGGCAAGCGCCGCAAGGATCTTTCGCCGGCCGAGAAAGCAGAGCTCGACAAACTCGAGCAGCAGCTCGTCTCCTTCACCGGTTACCTTGTCCTGGCCTACGCCGGCCCACCCGAGTCGACCAACTGCGGCAGCAGCGATTTTCACGACTGGCATCTGGAAGTTTTCGCCGAGCCTTCCGATCACCCGCCGCGTCCCGGCGACCCGACGCCGATCATTTGCGAGATCACGCCCCGCACCCAGAATGCGCTCTTCCGCGACGGCGTCCGCCTCCAGTCGCTCGCCGCTTTCATTCGCGCGCCGGATCTCTCTCATGAACCGACCGGTCATCCCGCGCGCAAGATCCGCATCACCGGGAATCTCCTCTGGGACGACGACCACAATGGCACGGCCGATGTCGGCCCCACCATCCGCACCGTCGCCGCCAACAAGTATCATAACCCGTGGCGCGCGACCGCCTGGGAGATTCATCCCGTGGTCAAGATAGAATTGCTCGATGACACCGGCCCCGCACCGGCAGGCGACCAGTCCGCGCCCGCGCCGTCCGCTGCTCCCAGCGCCAGTCCCGCGGCTGCCGCCTCGGCTGCGCCCGCGCCGGAGTTCGTGACCCTCACCCGGCCGGTTAAAATCAAAATCCCGTACGGCGAAACCGTCCTGCCGCGCGGGCTCAGCTTACCGGTCGTCTCGCGCAGCGGGCAGGGGATCACCGTCCAGTATCTTGGCAAACCGCAGCTCATCCCGCTCACCGCGACCGTCCCGTCGCGAGAATAGGAGATCAAGAACTCGCCCGCCTAACGACTTCGCCAGATCATCGATATGCCGGAAACCAACCCTGTCTCCGTGCGCGAAACCGGATGGCTCTACGCCATGGTGGTGTGCCTGGTTGGGATCGGGATCCTTCTTTCGTTGTACGCCGGGCGTAACCTCACGCCCGAATCGATCTCTCCCCGGGCCGCAACGCTCACCGCCGCGTCGCTCGCCACCGATGATCTGACCTCTGTTCATGTTCGCCAACGGCATGGAACTCAATCTCGGCCAGCTTTGGCGCAGCGCCCATCGTTACCTCGTCATCGGGCATGCCAGCATCTCTCTTCTCTCTCCTTTCTCCTCTACCGCGAATACGCCGCGCCCGGCACATCCTTCGTCGCCTTCGCGCTCTTTATCGGCATTTCCATGAGCATCACTGCCTTTCCGGTGTTGGTGCGAATCCTGAAGGACCGCGGCATCTTTGCCACCAGCCTGGGACAATCGGCCACGCTCTGCGCCGCGATCGGCGACGTCACCGCGTGGTGCCTCCTCGCTTTCGTCGTCGCCATCGCCGGGGCGGCCAACCTTTCCGCAGTCGGCTTCAATCTCGCGCTCGTCGTTCTCTACGTCGTCGTCATGCTTACACTCGTTAGGCCGCTCCTCGGTCGTCTGCTGAAGCCCTCTTTGCAGGAGGGATTCACCCCCACCAAGAACGTCCTCGCCCTCGTCCTCGGCGTCGTGTGGCGGCACCGCGGTCGTGAGCCGGCTCATGAAGATGCCCTGGCGCGACTCTCTCGCGCTCGGCACCTTGATGAACACGCGCGGCCTCATCGAGCTCATCGTTCTCAATATCGGCTACGAGCTCGGCATTCTCTCACTGCAAATCTTCTCCATGCTCGTGCTCATGGCGATCGTGACCACGATGATGACCGGCCCGCTCCTCGATCTGCTGCGCGACCGCAAGATCGCTGGCCCGGCTAGCGACCCCTCGGCTCCCTAAACGCGAGGCAAAAATTAGCGCGCGATTCCTGCTCGACAGCACCCGCGCCTTTCGCCAGTCTCCGCCCCATGAAACTTCGCCTGCTTGCCGTATTTGCCGCCTTCTCGATTGCCTCCGCCCTGGCCGAGACACCCGACTACACCGCCGCCGAGGCGGCCAAACATGTCGGTGAAACCGCTACCGTCACCGATAAAGTGGAAAGCGCCCATCAGGCCAAGGGCGGGAACATTTTCCTCAACATGGGCGGCAGACACCCTAACGCTCCTTTCACCGCTTTCATCTCCAGCACCTCGGCCGACAAATTCCCCGATTTCAAGAAACTCGAAGGCGCTACCATCACCGTCAGTGGCAAGATCACCGCGCATAACGACAAGACCGAAATCGTCGTCCGCGGTCCCGATCAGATCACAATCAAGGATGCAACGGCCGACAAGGATGCAACGCCTGACAAGGCAGAAGGCGACAAGGCCGAGAGAGCAAGGCGAAGAGAGCAAAACCGAATCCCCGAGCCCGTCGCCCGCCACGCCCTGAGGCGAGAGTTAGAGACTTAGCCGGGCGATCAGTCTGGGCTGGTCACAACTTTTCAAACACACCTGGATCCAGCGGCGGGTTGACGACGATGGAGCGCACCGTCGCTTTCTCCAGCGTCTTCCCCGTCGTTAGGTCGGTATCGGTCGAAGTGAAGGCGAAGAGCAGGCCATCGACCTGCTGAAAGTCAGTCATCGTGCTTTCGATCGTCGTCGGCGTGGGATCGACATCCGGATGCAACGCCCGCACATCGCGCCGCCGCGTGATCAGCCATGACTCTGGATCGAGATAAAGCTTCGTGCTGTAACCATCCGCAAAGGTCACGCGCAAGACATGGAAGTTCACCTGCCCGACCATCTCGCGGCCAGCCAGCTCCACGCGATGGCCGCGCTTTCTGAGTTCATGCAGCCCGAAGATGTGCCCCGGCAATTCCACCCCATGCTGTAGCGCCGCCGCTGCCGTGGCGGTGGCTTTGACCGGCTCGCCTTTTCCCTTCCATTGCCAGGCGCCCTCCTCGCCCAGCGCTTCCGTGAATACATGCTGGCCGTCGGCCGAGACATCGATCCGCATCCGGCCCGGTCGCGCCGCCAGGTAGATCCCGTCCACCTCAAATCCCGGATCGACGATATGCAGATCGAACCGGATGGATTGAACTGCCTCGATCGCCGCCTGGCCCCCGACCGCTTCAGTGTGGCGCTCGATCAATTGCTCCACCGTGAGCGGCGCCTTCTGGCAACTCATCAGCCCCATCGACATCGCCAGAAAGATAAAACCACCGCGCACAGATAATTGCATTCCCTGACAAGACTCCGCCGACGGCGAGAATTGTCTAATCACCTTGTAGGGCAAGCGCCCTCGCATGCCGCCTCTTGGAGGGACGGTCCGCCTAAGGCGGATGTCGTCCGAGTTTCCCTGTAGGGCAAGCGCCCCGCTTGCCGCCTGGGCGGTCCCCAAAATAGTGATCGACATCACCGCGGTTTTCTATCCGATTAGGGCCATGAACTTCCATGTCGCACGCGATGGCGTCATCATCGGCGAGTTCAATGAGCAAATCTTCCGGGACAAAGTCTTTCGCGGCGAAGTGCGCCGCGACGATTTCTACTGGACCGAAGGGATGACGGACTGGCAGACCGTCGCCCAATACCGCGCCGGCGCGCGAACCCAGGTGATCCAGCGCGAACCACCGCAGAACCCCTCCCAAACCTGACGTGTAGGGCGGGCATCTTGCCCGCCTCCCAAAACGTCGTGTAGGGCGGCCATTTTGACCGCCATCCAACACGCATCTTCCGCTCCCCCAAAAAGCGTAACAGCGCATCTGTCGAGCGGCGGGCAAGATGCCCATCCTAAAATCCCAAGCAGCCCGACGAAAATATCATTGCCTTGCGAGCTCTTCATCAGGCAAGATTCCCGTTCTCCGACGGGGGCGAATTCAGCGTCGAGAGCCCTGCCGGGAAGACAGAACAAATCATCAACTGAAAGGCCCTGAGTTATGAATAAGTCTGACCACGCCCGCACCTTCACCCGCCCCAAATCCTACCGGCTCTTGTCCTATCGACCGGCGATCCTTCTGGCCATCGCCATGGCTCTCAGCTCTGTGCGAGCCGCCACTCACCCACTCGATCCCCTCGATGCAGAAGAGATCGTGACCGCCGCCCAGATTCTCCTCGACGGGGGAGCCGCCACGCCTGGCGCAGCCTTCCAAAGCGTCGAACTGCGCGAGCCCGCCAAAGAAACGGTCCTGGGTTTTCATCCGGGCGATCCCCTCGACCGCAGCGCCACGGTCCACTTCCGTCAAAACAAGCAGAGTTATCGAAGCATCGTGAACCTCAGCGACGGAACATTTTCATCGCCGGTGAAAATTCCGAAATCGCAAGGCCAACTCGGCCTCACCATCAGCGAATTGCTCGACTTCAGTTTCCTGGCCGAGAACGCCGACTACAAGGCCGCGCTCGCCCGGCGCGGCATCGTTACCCCCGAGGAGCTGGCGAAAGTGTTTGTCACCCCGCTCACTCCCGGTTCCTTTGGCTTGCCCGAGGAAAAGCGTCGCATCGTCAAAGCTCAGATGTATTTCCTCGAGGGCGCCGGCATTAACCTCTACGCGCGTCCGATCGAGGGAGTGCAGGCCATTGTCGATCTCGATGAGCAACAAGTCATCCAGGTGCTTGACTCCGGAGTCGTGCCCGTGCCCACCGACAATCATAACTTCGACGAAGCCACCGTCGCCGCGCGTTACGGCTTGCAACCGCCGATGCGCCCGATTCGCATTACCCAGCCGGAAGGTCTGAATTTTTCCCTCAACGGTAGCTTCGTCGAGTGGCGGAAATGGCGCTTCCATCTCCGCTTCGAACGCCGCTCCGGCACCATCATTTCGCTGGCGCAATTCGACGGCCGCTCGGTCCTTTACCAGGGCACACTCGCGGAAGTCTTCGTGCCTTATCAGGACCCCGATCAGAATTGGTTTTATCGCACCTACATGGATGAAGGCGAGTTTGGCCTCGGAGCACTTTCCTCGCCTCTGGCCCGCGGCCTCGATCTGCCGGAAAACGCCGTCCTGCTCAATGCCACAGTCTCGGCTGCGATTCCCGATCCCGATTTTCCAGTGATCCCGCTCGAGCTGCTCAACGTCGTAGGCGTTTTCGAACGCCTCACGGGCAATCCCGCCTGGCGTCATTTCGAGCAGTTTGCCAGCGATGGGCCTCTCTACGAAGGCCGCGCCGACGTCGAGTTAGTCGTTCGGATGATCGCCCAGGTCGGGAACTACGACTACATGATCGACTGGATATTCACCCAGGCCGGCGCCATCCGCGTTGACGTGGCTTTGACCGGGATCGACGCCGCCAAAGGCGTGCGCAGCAGCACCCTCTCCGACCCCACCGCTTCCGCCGACACGGCCCATGGCACCCTCGTCGCGCCGCAACTCTCCGCTATCTATCACAGTCACCATTTCAACTTCCGCCTCGATACCGATATCGACGGGCGTCGCAACAGTTTTGCCCTGGGAGAATTGAAAGTGGTCAAAGCCCAGGGGAGTCCCCGCAAAAGCATCTGGGTCGCCGAAGAGAAAGTGTTACAAAAAGAAAAACAGGCACAGCTCGATGACGGAGAGATCTGGCGCGTTTTCAATCCCGCGAAAAAGAACGCACGCGGTTACCCCGTCAGCTACGTGCTGGAAAATCACGCGCACGGCGAGCCCTTGCTCGACCCGCAGGATTACCAACGCGCCGGCTTCATCGCTCATGACCTTTGGGTTACAGCCTACAACCCCGAGGAACGCTACGCGGCGGGAGACACGCCCAACCAAAACCCGGACGAACCAGGACTGCCCCAGTATGTGAAGAATAACGAAGGCATCGAGAACGCCGACATCGTGCTCTGGCACACACTCTCCTTCCATCACGTTCCCGTGGCGGAGGATTACCCTGTCTTGCCGCGAGAGAAAGTCTCCTTTGAGCTCAAACCGGCCAACTTCTTCGACCGCAACCCTGCGCTGGACCTGAGACGAGCGCCATTCGAGATACCTTGAGCCAGGCGCGTCGGCGCGGCATCGTCCCCGCCGGCCATGATTCAAACCCTGGCGCTCTCCTTACTTATAGATACCATAATCAGGAGGTGTGAAGCAAAAGTAGAAAGTAGAAAATAGGAAGGATGAATGGAGCGACTGGGGTGAGCGACATAGACGGTAACGCCGCGAGGGGTAGCGGTAAGCGAGCGAGATGCGAACGAATCAAACCCAAAATGTAGAGGCGGCCGTGTCGGCCGCAGGCTTGCCGTCCCAAACACGGACGTGCCAGCGCACGTCCCTCCAGCGGCGGGCATTTTGACCGCCTACAATTGCCCCCCGCGCGCAGACACGCTTGTTGCGCTGGCGGCGCGGCTGCCTCGAGAAGGCAGCCGCGCCCATTCCAAACCTGCCGGGCCACTCCTACATCTTATCGTAGAAACCCTTGTCGGTCGTTTTCTTCCCGCCAGCATCCATGAATGTGGTCGTGACTGTGCGGGACTTGCCGTCTTTCGCGACCTCAACTGTGCTTATCGCCACCGTCTTGCCATCCTTCGTCATGGTGATGTCGTTCGTGTGATCATTCACCATTTTGTAGGCGGCCATATCGGCGATGGGATTGTTTTCCAGTTTATAGGGCTTGCCGTCGAATTTCCCCACCCATGTCCAATGGACGGGCTTGCCCTCTCTACCCACTCCTTCCACGTCCACCTTCACCATGTCGCCTTTGGCGTCGGTGTAAGTGACCATGTTAGTCCTCGCCTTGGAGGAGAATTCCGATTTGCTTTCGTTGAGTTTCCAGGTGCCCATTTGAGCACTGCCCGCCAGGGATATTGCTGCTGCCGTTAACCACAGCGTTGCAGCGACTAACAGAGTACGGTTTGTTTTCATGCAGCGACTTGGAACAAGTTTCCCGTTAGGCGTCAATTTTATTTTTCAGGAAACCGCTAATGCCTCGCAATGCGTCACCGATGAGTAACAAGCGGAGCAAAACCCTGTGGTGTTTGCGGTGCGACTGGAGGATGGGAATTTTCCCTCGACCTGGATCCGCGTTCGCGCAAGATGGCGGCATGGCACAGAAAAATGGAGCCGGTGGGACCGAGCGACATGGACGCAGCCCGAAGGGTGAGGCGGGGGGGCCGCCGAATCAAAGAAACACCGACACCACAACCCGACCCACAGCCTCCACCGAACTAGCGGAGAAGGAGGAAAAGCGAAGGACACCGAAAAGCTGAAGTGTAGAGGCGGCCGTGTCGGCCGCAGGGTTGACCGTTCTGAATCACAGGGCGCCGCTCACGAGCCTTAGAAATACCATAGTCAGGAGGTGTAGAGGGGAGGCAGGAGATGTAGGTAATAGCGACCAGGATGAACGGACGGGTGACATTTTGCGAAGGCTGTGCCCAACGCAAGAAGTGAAGGCGCGTGGCATCGCGCCGGACGCGGCATCGCCATTCGCATCTTTGCGCACCGTTCTAAACACAGAGGTGGCGGCGCACCCTCCAACGGCAGGGGCGAGGCGCCCGCCCTCCAAAGGAAACCGCGGCGGAGATTGCTCTCCGCTTTCGCGGTCGAGGTTCAGGAGCCGAGGCGCCTTGTTTTCTTACGGCTGGAACACCACTTTTACCCTATTGGAGCAAGTCGAAGTGCCGGCCTCACATACCCGGTACTTGTAACTGGCCTGGCCGGTGTCGCCGGTGGAATCAATGTAACTACCCGTGTTCGGGGTAGTCGTGATCGGCGGCGCGGCGTTGCGGTAGATGTCGATGTTGGCCGCGTGCGCCCCGCTCCAGGCGAGACGCACCGTATTTATTCCACCCACCCTGCGCCTTGTGGCGTTGAGGATCAGACCCGGACCGTATAGCTCCGCGCTCGTCAGGTAAGCACCAGAGGTTCCGCCCGCCACCAACACCTCGCCTGATTGCAGCAGCGTCGCCGTGTGAGTGTTGCGTGCGTTGCGCATGCTGGGGGCCGCGGTCCACGTTCCGCTCGCTGGATCATACAACTCCGCGCTGCTCAAGGTGGCGGGGTTGGATCCCGCCGCTACCAGCACCTCGCCTGAGGGGAGGAGCGTCGCGGTCTGAAGGCGGCGCGCGGTACCCATGCTGCCGGTCGCCGTCCACGTTCCACTGACCGGATCATACAGCTCCGCGCTGCTCAAGGTAGCATTAAAATCACGGTCTCCCCCCACTACCAGCACCTCGCCTGAAGGCAGGAGCGTTGCCGTGTGATATGCGCGGGCCGTGCCCATGCTGCCGGTGTCGGTCCAGCTTCCTGTCGCCGGATCATACAGCTCCGCGCTGCTCACGTAAGCAAAGCCGCCAGTTAGTCCTCCCGTCACCAGCACCTTGCCCGAGGGCAGGAGTGTCGCGGTGTGAAGGAAGCGTCCGATGCCCATGCTGCCGGTGCTGTTCCACCTTGCCGTCGCCGGATCATACAGCTCTGCGGTCTTCAAGAAAAAACCATCGGGATAATTGAATCCCCCCGCCACCAAGACCATGCCATTGGCCAGCAGCGCCGCCGCGTGACTGGACCGTCCCTGGCCCATGGAGCTGGTCGTCCACATCCCACTCGCCGGATCGTACAGTTCCGCGGTGTTCGGATATATGCCGTTATTGTATCCTCCCGCCACCAGCATCCCGCCTGAGGGCAGCAGGGTCGCCGTGGCCCTCTGGCGTGGCGTGCCCATGCTGCCGGTCGCCGTCCACGTCCCACTCGTGGGATCATACAGCTCCGCGCTGTTCACGTACGAACCATTGAATCCTCCCGCCACCAGCACCTTGCCCGAGAGCAGGAGCGCTGCTGTGTGTTCGGTTCGCGAGGTGGCCATGCTGCCAGTCGCCGTCCAATTCGGATCAATCGCCACTTGATCATGCCCCCCTTCCGCCACTGCCAGCCGCAACGCCGCCGAGAGCGAGAAGAAGTGTCAAACCGGAGAGTGTGATTTGAAGCGCCGAAGCGCAGATAGAACGAATGTGTTTTGTTTTCATATGAGGTTACCAGGTTGTGGTGATGTGGAGCCGGCGCCTACAGGCGCAGGCGGGTAGGGAAAAATCGACTTGATTTCGCCACGCGGCGGCGAACTCGACAAGTTTCGCAGAATTCTCATAGCCACTACCTAACGGTGTGCGAGCAGACCCTGCGGAAAGAGAGTCAGGTGGCTGGGTTGGAGTCGCCTAACGGTCTTGGCGCTGCCAGATATTTTCAGGGCGGCAACACTTAATCAAGACAAATATTGCAAAAAGTTTTCCGGCTCATCGTAGAAGATGCCCGGC
Organism: uncultured Verrucomicrobiae bacterium; assembly: GCA_963740715.1. Taxonomy (GTDB): domain Bacteria; phylum Verrucomicrobiota; class Verrucomicrobiia; order Chthoniobacterales; family UBA10450; genus Palsa-1392. Next base: position 213,914 of record CAVUGD010000040.1, read on the forward strand.
GCGCTCCGTGTTCCCTCGGTCACACAAAATCGGAGTAGCACCCAGGCCTGATTATCGGCGCCGCGAGCAGGAACCCGCCCGTGCCGCAGGCGGGATCGGCGATCTGAATGCCTGGCCGTCGTACCCTAGTCTTGGCAACGGTGTCCGGCGGGCATCTTGCCCGCCATCCAATTCGGCAGCCTGCTCGCTAACCAAATGTAGAGTGCGCTGTCTCAGCGCAAAATTGTCGCGACGGACATGACAACGTACGTCCCTCCAGCGTTGTAGCGTGCGCTGTCCCAGCGCAGATGTAGGGCGCGGCATCTTGCCCGCCCGTCCCAAGCTATCGCGGCCGCCGTTTTGCCTTCTTAGAATTTCCATAACCAGGAGGTGTGAAGTAGAGGGGGGAGAGAGAAAGAGAGTCACGGATTTGAGGGACTGTTTGATTGTACGGAACAGGAATCAGGAAACCAGGAAGCCAGGAAATGACCAGGTCCTTCTGGAGGGAAGCGCTTCGTCGCTTCCGAAGGTGGGCGGGCAATCCCACCGCCACCCCACAAACCCGGACGTGACAGCGCACGTCCCTCCAGCGTTGTAGCGTGCGCTGTCCCAGCGCAACCGTGTAGGGCGTGGCATCCTGCCCGCCCGTCTCATACATCGCCGCGCGCCGCTTTCTCGCCTTAGAAATACCATAATCAGGAGGTGTGAAGAGAAAGTAGAAGGTAGAAAGGAGAAAGTAGAAAGTAGAAAGGCAGAAGTAGGAAGGATTTGAGCGGTAGGGCGTGGCATTATGCCCGCCGCCGTGTAGGGCGCGGCATTTTGCCCACCGTCTCAAAATGTCAGAGTGTAGGGCGGTCATATTGCCCGCCCTCCCAAGCATCAATACCCATCGCATCCTTCCCTTAGAATTACCATAATCAGGAGGTGTGAGGAGAAGGAAAAGAAGGGGCGAAAGGATGGAAGGATAAAAGGACGGAGGGTGGAAGGATGGATGGGCAGAAGGCGTCCAGGGTTGTAGCGAGGCTTGTAGCGTGCGCTGTCCCCAGCGCACGAGAAGAAGATTTTCCGCTGGGGACAGCGGACGCTACAAGTGTAGAGGCGGCCGTGTCGGCCGCAGGCTCGGCATAGCTAGCTCCTACGCCATCGCCGGCACATCGAGCTTCGCTTCCCAGTAAAAGATTGCCGCCGAGAGCGCGTTCGGCACGCACAGCTTCTCATAGATATGGTTGCGATGCTTCTTTACCGTCTTTTCCTCGCAGCCAAGGATGGTGCCAGTCTCCGAGTTCGTTTTTCCTTTAGCCAGCCAATGGAGCACTTCCAGCTCGCGCGGGGTGAGATCGCTCAATGTGGGAGCTTTTGAAGGGGAGAGCTTCATCGGGAGTTGCGTCCTTAATAATATATACGGGATTTGGCGGCCCAAATTCTCAAAATTCTTTTGGCGGGAGAAAAAATTTTCCGAGTGCTATCGCTCACCCCCGCCGGCGGGCGCCCGGCGGACGGCCTTATCGACCGGGGCAGCAGCGAGGTTTACCCACCGCCGCTGCCCCTAACGATTTTTCAGGGCCTAGACCGCGACTTTCGTGATTGGCTCACTCCAGTCGCTCTTCCCGGTCGCCCCACCGAGGCCGCACAGCTCCATCACATAGGTCGTGCCGGCGAGCAGTGCCTCGAAGATGATCCTGCGCGAGCTCTGGAAGGTGATCACCGGACCGAATTCACCACCCAGAGGCTTGATCCGGCCCTGAATGGCTTTGCGGTGGCGATCGCCCTTCACCCGCAGCTTGATCTCGCCCTCCTGGGCGTAGGATGCGCCAATGATGACCGGCGCTTCCAGCACCACCTGGGAGCGATTGGTGTTGACCGCTTCGAAGCCGGCGCTCAGGATGATGCCCTCATCTCCGTCGCACATGATGTCAGTGTAGCTGGCATCCTTGTTCAGCAATTTCAGCAGGTCGACGCGGCTCGCATCTTTCTGCTCCGTCTCGTACTTGCCTCCATTGGCCGCTTTCACGATCCATTGATCAAAGGCATCTTTCTTTGCTGTGATCTCAGCGATTGTTGCCGGTGGATTTGGGACGTCCGGGTTGCCCGTGAAACCGACGATGTTCTTGCCGGCTTGTTTGCTTACTTCGAGGTCCGGGGCCTGATTGAAGCGCCGGCTTGTTCGTTTTCTTTGCATTTTGCTATTACTCCTTTTGCTTTGTTTGTTTGGCAGATCGACCTGGCCTCATCGGCTAGTGCCCTCTGCTGATGGCCCATAAAAAAGCAGTCAAAATGCCTAACCTCATACTCCCTTGGGAGTATAGGTGTGAGTTGGCATGCCAGGTTCTAAAAGCTGAAATCTGGGGTAATGCCCCGAGGATGAAACCTCGTCCCGGGAGGATTAAACCTCACGGCGAGAGGATGAGGTCTCAGGGCGAGGGGAATAAACCCAAGGGCGAGAGGATGAGGTTTAGTCGCGAGGGTGTTTAACCTAACGGCGAGAGGATGAGGTCTAATCGCAGGAGGATTAAACCGAATGGTTGGCGGACAAGATTTAATCCCGCGAGGACTGGGTTTAATGCCAAAAGCATCCGGTTTAAGGGCAAGAGAACGGGGTTTGATGGCCGGAAGACGAGATTTAACGGCCTGAGGATTAAACCGAATGAGGCCGGGATAAAACTTATTGCCGGGCGAAACAGCTTGTTTGAGCTGGGGGAGGGAGCCTCTTTGGAGGGCACCAGCATAAAACCGGGTGGCCGGCGCTCAGGTCTCGCGCCCTCCACGGAGCCGAGGTGCCTGTTACCGATGCGGGAAACCGGAGAAGACCCCGCCAAGCAGGCTGCCGAAGATGGCCATGATGATGAAAAACACGATCATTACCACCGGGATAAAGCATAACGAGACCAGAAGCCCCGCCGCCATCCACTTGAACATGAGCTTGAGGATCGAGCCGAACGGGATGTCAAAATCCACCACCGAGACCCGCATCTCGGCTCGAGATCGGTCTTGCGGCAAGCGCGGCGGGGCGGCCGAACCGTAGCCATAGACCGCCGGCTCTTCCGAGCGAACCACCGAAGATGTCGGGTTCGGAAGCTGCGTGCCGTATTTTAACATCGGCAGAACGTCGTCGATCGTTCTCCAAGGCCCATCCGGTGCGACCCGGCAAGGCGTGTCGCGGTCGATGCGGCCGTCGGCGAACAACTGCGAGACCTGCTCTTCCGGATAAGGGCCCGCTTCGCGGTCGGAGAGTTTTAGGAAATAGGATTTCATATTGATGAGAAGAGCGCACGTCCCTCCAGCATTGTAGCGTGCGCTGTCCCGGCGCAAACGTGTCGCCGTGTAGGGCGTGGCATTTTGCCCGCCCTCCCATGCACCGATGCCCGCCTCTTCTGTTCCCTTGTAATTACCATAATCAGGAGGTGTGAGGAGAGGAAAAAAGGGATAGAGGATGGAACCGAGCGATTGGGGTGAGGGACAGGGGAAAGTATGAAGGCAGAAGGAAGAGTTAAGAAAAGCTGATCCGCCTGAGGTGGACTGAAAGCTGAACGGAGCACTGGGAGCGACATAGATGGGCGAGCTGAATGGCCAAGCCATTGACGGGGCGCCGCGACGGTAGCGGTGCGAAGCATCAAAGGCCGAATGAGCGGGCGCGAAGGAGTCAAGCCCGAAGGGGTAAGCGCAGGGGCAATCGCCGAATGGAGCCCGTGGGCACGGTGCGACATAGACGAATGGAGCGTGCTGGGGAGCCGCGACATAGATGGGCGAGCTGAATGGCCAAGCCATAGACGGGGCGCCGCGATGGTAGCGGTGCGAAGCATCAAAGGCCGAATGAGCGGGCGCGAAAGAGTCAAGCCCGAAGGGTGAACGCATGGGAGATGCGTAAATCAATGGAGCCCGCGGGCGCGGTGCGACATAGACACGCGAAGCGTGGGCGGAGCCCGAGAACGCGGGGGCAGTTCGAGTCGAATCAATGCGGCGCCCGTCATGTTTAGCGAACCTGCTTCAACCGCGACTTTCTCCGCAATCGCGCGAACGAAATGTCAAATGTAGAGGCACGGTCCCGGGTTGTGCCCTCCACGGCACCGACGAATGACTCCAAGAGAGCGGAATTTGGTATCAGCCCTGCTCTCTAGGAGGGCGCGATGGCCGATTTTCTCGACACAACTGCCACCAGCTATCAGATCGAGCGACTCCTGAAGGGTGCGCGCGAGCGCATCATCCTAATTAGCCCCTACCTAAAATTGCGTCCTCGAATTCGGGAGCTGATCGAAGACGCCGTTAGGCAGAAAGTGGCCGTCCGCGTCGTCTATGGAAAAAAGGAAGATTGCGATGCAGCGGACGGGCTCAGGAAACTCCCTGGCGTCCAGGTCACCTTCTGCAAGAACGTTCATGCAAAGTGCTACCTGAACGAGCAAGCGGGGATCATCACCAGTCTAAATCTTTACGATTTCAGCGAAGCGAAGAACCAGGAGATGGGCGTCCTGTTTGATCGCGCGGCCGATCCCGCCTCTACCAGCAGGCTGCCGAGGAGGCGGAGCGCATCATCCGGATCAGCGGTGGGTATTGCGAAGCCGAACCGGCGCCGGTAGCGGGGACAAGCAGAGTTGAGGAACCGGCGGCCGATTACGGAAAGCTCACAACTGCCAAACTCGCGGCGAGGCTTGGCGTGCAGACGACGCAATTATTCAACAAGCTGATCGGGCGCGGATACCTGGAGCTCCGCGACGGGAACAAGCACTACATCACTCCCCAAGGTCGAGAAGTGGGCGGCGAATTCCGGATGGGGAAAGGACCTTATTTCCTCTGGCCTACCGACCTGCAAGTCTAAATACTGCGTTTCAAATCACGGGGGATTTAGACTTGGCGGCGATTTCAGCGCCCCTTCGACAAGCGTCTTCGAGGACTGCCGTCAGGATCGATGTCGTGTTCCCAGACTAGTTCTCAAGGTCGAGGTAATAGATTGGCTTTAGTGGCATTAGCCTTCGCTGCTCATCGGGGATTCGACTGTAATGCTCAATCCAAAGGTCAAAGAGGCGACGCGCATCAACCAGCATGATCTTTCGGCGTTCTTGCCCGCGGGCTTCCCGTTCCGCTTCGGAGGTAAAACCACCTGTAGATACGAAGATCCCTGCATCACTTTCGCCGAGGATGGCAAGGAACGATCGAACGCCGTCGACGGTGGTCCGATCGCCGCGACGTTTCACCTGCACCTTGATCCGCGGGACCTGTAATCCTAAAGGATCAGTGTGGGCGATAATGTCTATGCCCTGATCCCGCCCGGGCGGAGAAACATACGAAACGTGATAACCCATCGCCCTCAGTAATCCGGCAACTAGCTCTTGAAAATCATAGGGGGGCATCGAGGCCAAATATTTGTCAATCTCTTCCCAGCCCTTTTCTTCGGCTTCTTCCAAAGTGACGCTCGATATCTGAACTTCTTCGGTGATCTCTGGAAGCTGGTCTTCCGCTTCTTGGTTCGCCTCCCATTCGCGGTATTTCGCTACCGAAGCCTTCCTAAACGAAGTGGGATCCGGAAACTTTTGGAGAGCCGCAATTCCGTCTCCGGTGACACTCCAAGTCCCGCTACTCTTTACCAGCCAGCCGGCCTTGACGAGAGGGATCGATGAGAAGCGCGCAATCTTTTCGAAACGCCTGACTCCTGGAGCATTCGGATAGTCCGCGCTTTCGTATGTCTGTCATCGAGGATTCGTTGGCGAGTTGTGCAAGCAGTTCCTTCGCCGCCAGCCCCTCGGTATGCCGTTTCAGGATTTCGAGTATGTGGCGTTGAATTTCGCCGGTTCGTTGGGTGGTAATGTTTGCCATAAGCTATTTCTTAAAATCCTCCGCGATCATTGCGAATTGCTCCAGCGCCGCCTTCAAATCGGCGACAACCGAGCCGCTCGGAAGCGCGCGAGATGGACGGTAGCCCGAAGGCTGAGCAGATAGGAAGATGCGAATCAAGGTCGTATGCGCCGTGCTTCGCGGTGAGCGCGTCCTTGGTCACGACCGGGGACGCTCCCGTCCGCCTCGCTCCCGAAGCCGTGGAGGAGCAGGTTAACCGGGGAGAGGCGCGTGACGCTGTTCATTAACTCAACGCCTAGGTAGGTGCCGGTATTGGAGCTTTTTGAGAATGTCATCGAACGAGTCCGGCGGCGAAACACGCCTCGAGAAAAGGAACTTTTAAGAAATTCATATCCGCCCATTTGGAAACCGCGGTTCTGGTAATCGCCGCAAGCGCGGCCGCGGGGTCCATTCCGATAGATTTCATCTCGCCCAAGACTTGTTCTAACCAGAGGCGCCGCCCGCTCCATCCGGTTCTCCTTGGCAGCAGATGTCCTTATAACGACTCTCGATTCGGAAGACTTCCTTCCATCCCTCTACTTCGCTTGTTTTACCGAGGGAGATGATCGCAAGATCGATGTTGGCCGGTTTCAGGTTCCTAACAGAAATTGCTGTCCCGTTCGTGGGGACAAATGTCAAACGAATGTCAATGGACGACGTGTTCGCGGAATAGCTGTAAAATGCCCTCCGCCTTACACCATTTCGATGCAACGATAGCTTGCAGCTTGAACTACTTATTACACTTATCACAAATAGGAGCCAAATTTGTCATTGTAACCGCATTGAACGGATAAGTGCCCTTGGGAAGAAAGTGATCGTAATCTTCCTGAATATCACTGAATATCCCTTCGATCCTAGAGATGCCGCAATAGGGGCATATGCCTTTAGGATTCTTTCTCCGGAACTCCTTGAAGTGCTGCTCTAATGTTCCGAGGCGGGCGGTAATGGGTCTCAGTTTGCGAACGTGCGTCCAAAAATACGTACAGAAGTCCTCCAGTATCTTAGCCAAGTCAGTGTCGAGTTTCGCTACGTCGGAATACGTCACAGGGGAAATACTAGGGCATTCCGCACACAACGCTTGGATATTAACGTTATAATAGTACACCCCCTGCACAAATCAGCGCGCTGGCTGGCGGAAAGCTTCTCTCGGCAAATATTTGTGAATCTGGCGAATGGGTCCCCAGACATAATCATTTTTGCGCGAAGTCCTTACTATCTCGTGCACGACCTCTCGAAACTCTGGAGTCAGCATGCGCGAGTGAAAATGTGGACGAGGTTTACACCAAACTTCTGTCACAAGATGCCCCATCCATTCTTGAAGCTTCTCCAATCCGTGTGGGACGTAGACGTAGTTAAACAGCATCCGAATTATCTACCTTCCTTGCGGTTGAGCGCCTCGTTTATGAATAGGATCTTTTCCACTGATTCGCCCAGCGTTTGATTTACCTCTCTAATCAGTTGATCGGGGTCTTCCCCCTCGTCGAGCCTCTTCCTGAAAGTCCTCAGTTCTCTCATCGCGAAGGCGCCGATCGTCTCCTTTTGTCCGAAGACTCTCATAGTAATGGAATTAGCAGAGGCACCAAATGTTTGAAACGTGGGACGGTCATGTATGACTGTGCCGTTCTCGTCTTTTTGAAAGATAATTACGTTTTCTTGCTGGCAGTCGGAGATGATAAACGGAGAGTGCGAAGTGAGTAGGATCTCGCGCATAACCTCGCTGGTTCCTTTGTCAGCTTCTAGGGCAGCTCGAAGAGTGGAAATGTAAGAGGCGCGCCAGTCGGGATTGAGATGGGTTTCGGGTTCGTCGAGGAGAAATAGGGCGGATTCGTGGCGGTAGAGCAAGCAAAGCCCAATGGTGTGTAGGAGCTGGTGCTCTCCGTCGGAGAGCGATTTCACATATAACTTTCCCCGTTGCGCCATCCTTCACCAACTCGCCGTCTTTAAACCGAGTGATGCGTCGTGCGAGGCGGGCGTCGGGATGGTCTCGTTTACGTAGAGGCTTCCCGATTGGTAAAGTTCGGTCTTGGTCACGTCATCGACCAGATAGTTGTTGAGTGTCAGCAGAGTTTGGAACGACTGAAACAAATTGAGAGCCGACTTGGCCTTATCTAACTCCTCAGACTCCCCGGAAGCGTCGCCAAAGTGAACACGGAAGGCACGTTTCGTCGCCTTGTTGACGCAGAAGTCTAGGTATAGATCGCGTGATTCATCTCCTTCTTTCGTGACATAGGAATGCTCGTAGTGGGTAGTCGAGCATTTGATCAATTTGTCGATTAGCCCAAGTTGCAGTTGTTCCTTGTCGTCATAGTAGCCGCTAAGTTTGGAAGTCGACTCCACGGTGCTATTGGCTCTATCTTTCCGTTCTTCGACGGACATCGGTTGAAGCCGCTCGGCGGCGACGGAAATGCGGTGATGCCCCCGGATGATTATGCGAAAGCGGCGGATACCTTTAAGTCCTACCGTTTGCTCGAAAACCTCTGTAACCGCGTCGCTTGGGAACAGAAAATGGCAAATCAGGATTGCTTGACTGAACTGATCATCCACGTAGATCATTCGCCCCTCTGGTCGGCCGTAGGAATCACCCTTCGCGAGCTTATTGCTGTACTCATCGAAGTTGATGAACCGCATCTTGAAGAATGGAAGGCTGAGAGTCTGGTTATGACCCGACGAATAGCCGATTATATATTTTGGTAGGTATTGCTTAATCTCCTTCCGAGATAGAAGCGTTGGCCCGTCTCGCTCGTAGTCAGCGCGGTTTAGCCAACGAATCTCTGGTCGCTGGCGTGCAGCCTTGGAGATCACCGATCTGCACATACGGGCGATCATGGGAGTTTGGCCGCGGCTCGAGGCGTTTGAGAGCGTCGTTCGGTAAGAAGTATTCTAGTTGAAATACATCTGGTGTATAGTGCCTTGCGCTAAACCCCGGTGGGACGGAAACGCCATCATCTGTGTCGTCGGCATCTTCGGCGGCCGCGAAACCATCGGGACGATAATCAAGGTAGATGCACTCAATGTGATAGAAAATAGCGGCGAGAGCTTCGAGGATGTTTGATTTGCCGGTGCCGTTGCAGCCCACTAGACAGTAGGGGCTAAACTCGAAGCAGCTCTGCTGGTCCCACCCGCGGAGGAAATGAAGCTCGAAATCTGCGGGCAAGCTGCGGAAACGAACGCCAAGCTTAAAGCGTAGCAATTTCATGCCCGCGCAGGAAAGAACACCAAGGACCGCTGGTTCTTGTCGAATCGCTGCCGAAGGGTCCCGTCTGCGATAAACTCGAAGATTAGGTCTTTGAAAGCATCGTAATCCGTTTCCGGCATGCGCTGTTCGCCGCTTCCCAAATATCTCAGTGAACGAATAAGGCGGTTCGAGAACGCGCCCGAGAATTCGATACTGAAAATAGTCCTCCGACCAAGGAATCGGGTCGCCTTTTTCAACGCTCGAATCTTGCGCTTTGAGTTCCGGCTCGATTTCGGAAGGAGCGACAAAGGCTCGTTTCGCATGCTTTGTTCCGAGCGCCTTTGGGAGCGCGACGTGAACGATTTGATGTGGCTTATCTGCCGTCTCCTTGGAGGGTTCAACCTCTTCTTCGAGATTGAGCTGGCTTAGGTCCAAGTCGCCTCGGAAGGCGCGCTGTTGAAGTGATGAGAAGAACGCGTCGAGATCGAGGGATTGGTCCTGACAATCCTGTTTCTGGGCAATCAATCGTTCGGCGATGAACGCGAATCGTATTTGCTCGTCGTAACCGGGGGCGATAAAACGAAGGCTCTCGAATGTAGATTTGTTGATTATGTTCTTCATTCCTTTCGCAGCGGCCATTTGAATCTGGCGACGGGCTAGCTTGATGAGGAAATAGAGAAACAAAGACGATGTGTCTACGTGGGGCGTGATCGCATTGATCTGTTGATTGAACGCCACTTCGCGGTCGGTCAAAGCGGCCCTGCCGATCGACTTTTCACTGCCAGCGATACAAGCAACCAACAGTGAACCTGCTGGTGCCACTCGCGCAGCTTTGGCGCCGCTTTCGGATAGACGCTCGGCGGAAGTTGTGACGACCACGCGATCCTCCACGATGTTGTCGGTCTTGATCCATTCGATCCCCGCTGCGGAGTAGTTCGCCTTGTTGCTTCGGGGAGGAGTGTTGCCCGTTTGGACGATGCCAAGCCTTCCGAGCTCCAGCATTGGCCAGGCCATAGGGTTCGTCATGGGATCGCCGAACATGTCGATGAAGACAGATTGAAGGAATGTCTCGGTCAGACGGAGAGATTCTTGCCGCCAGAGGCGGAGGACATCGGCCTTGTCCAGCACCACCGCGATTCGCTTTTGTTCGTCGAGGGGCGGGAGCGGAATTTGTAAGCGCGCAAGTTTCTTCGAGTTTAGGGTTTTTCCCTTGGCGGCGACATCAACCTCTTCGTCGAGCCTGATGCTGCGGAGTGTCCAATAGAGAAAGTCTCTACTTAGCTTCTCGAAGTCCAGGATCGGAAGAGCTGCGATAGCTTCGTTGGTGTAAGTATCGATGTCGGCCACCGCGACCTTCCCAATGCTGAGTTTGAAGCTGAGGAGCACGGTTCCAGCCGAGATGAGCCGGCTTCTCGACTGGGCTGCGCCAAGAGAAGTAATTTTCTCTTTCGTAGTGCGGATACGCCTCCCTTGATTCATGTCAGCGATCGAGAGCCAAGGGCGATCACCGCCCCACAACTCGGGGCGGTTCCTGCTAGGCGTTCGTCCGATTACGATGTCGCACACTTCACCCAATGGCCGAGTGGGCCAAACATCAAGACCCGGTATGCTCAGGTCACTCATCCTAGGATCCTCTCCAGCTCTGTGATTCCCTGCTGGATCTTGTCCTCCAGCGTCTTCAGCTTTTGGAGAATAACCTGTGGCTCCTCGTATTGCTCTTCGTTATACGGGCGGTCGCTGTAGCGGTCGAAAGAAAGGTCGTAAGACTTGTCGCGGATTTTCTGTGCAGGGACAAAGAAGTGATTGGCTGCGAGTCGCTCGATTGTTGCGGGTTGCGGGCTTTCCATCGAGCGACTACATCGGGGAGCTGGCCCCCAGGGATGCGTTGCCTTTTGTCGTCGAGGGAGAGTCCGTCGTTTTCGAGCCTGTAAAACCAGGTGTGCTCCGTCTTCCCGCCGCGGGTGAAGACGAGAATGGCAGTGGCAACGCCAGCGTAGGGCTTAAACACGCCGCTGGGGAGGGAAATGACGGCCTTCAGCTCGGCTTCTTCGACGAGTTTTTTCCGTGCTTCGACGAAGGCGCCGCCGGAGCCGAAGAGCACCCCTTGCGGCACAATGATGCCGGCGGTGCCACCATTCTTGAGCAAGTTAAAGATGCGCTCGGTGAAGAGCAGCTCGGTCTTGGTGGTGCTGAGCTGGAGGCTTTCGTTAATGTCGCCCTTGTCGATGCTGCCGGTGAAGGGCGGATTGGCCATGACGATGTCGTATTCCAATTCTTCGGTGAAGCTCTTGCTGAGCGTGTCCTGGTAATCGACGTGGGGGTTGTCGATGCCGTGCATCATGAGGTTCATAAGGGCAAGGCGGACCATAGTGCTGTCGAAGTCGTAGCCTTGAAGGCAAAACTCTAAGATGTCTTTGTTGTCGTTGAGTCAGCAGCCCGCTGACGCTGGTGCGGACGAAGCCGTCTTCGTCGGGAGGAAACGCCTGATCTTTCTTGGCTTTTTTCCTGGCTAGCTGAGTGACGATGTATTGGTAAGCGTCGAGCAGGAAGCCGGCGGTGCCGCAGGCCGGGTCGCAGATGCGATGGCCGAGTTGGGGATTCACCAGCTCGCTGATGAGCTTGATGATATGGCGCGGAGTGCGGAATTGGCCGTTCTTTCCCGCGCTGCTGATTTCGTTGAGCAGCATTTCATAGACATCGCCCTGGATGTCCTGAAACAGGTGGCCCTCCTCGCGGGCGTCGCGCTCCATCTCGATGAAGATCTCGTCGATGATCTGGATCGCACCTTGCAAGCAGATTGGCGCTGGGGATGATAAAGACGGCATTGGCCATGTGACGGGTGAAGGTGCTGCCATCGCCGTTGAGGTCTTTGATGAAGGGGAAGACCTTTTGCTGGACGTGGGGCAGCATGAGTTCCGCCTTCATCTCCTTGAAGTGGCTCCAGCGAAGCGTGGTCTTGTCGATGGCGAGTCGCTGCCGTTCTCTTCTCGCGCTTTCTTCTCTGCCGCGGTCTCGTTCTCTTTCGGCTTGGCTAGCTCGTTGGCCCGTTCCCGACCTGGGGGAGGAATAGTCGCCGACGAAACGGGAAGTGTAGGTGTCGCCGGTAAACTCGGCGTCCGGCTGGCGCTTGAGATCGAGTTCGTCGAGCTGCTTCATGAAGAGCAAATAGGTGATCTGCTCGATGGCGGAGAGCGGATTGGAGATACCGCCGGACCAGAAACGATCCCAGAGTTTGTCGATGAGCGCTTTGAGTTTGGCGTTGAGCTGGAGCATATCAGGCGGCCAATCGTTCGGTCAGGGCGAGAATTTCGTTGATTTGCGCGGGCGAAAACACGCCGCGAATCCCGCTGGGATGGATGATGGTGAAAGGGGACTGGATCAGATCGCGCTTCTCGACGCCGCCGCGATCAATCAGGAAGTCGCGAAGCAGACTGAGAAACTGAAGCTGGTGGCTGGTGAGCGTCGGATGCTCGGCGATGAACTGGTCGATGGACCGGGAAACGGTGTCCGGAAAGCTCTCCAGAAGCTCGATGCCAAGAATGTGGCGGATGAAGCGGATGAACGGCGCGCGCTGGTGATGATAGACACGACGCAGTAGTTGAAGCGTGATGTGCGGATGTTCGTCGTGAAGCTGGATGGCGAGCGCCTCGGCTTCCTCTTCGGTAACGGCTGGCGCCATCGCGGATTTTTTGCAGGATGGGTTGCTGGCGGTGAGTTCGTTCAGCTTTTGCTCCACCAACTGCCGATACTGCGCGATGCTGAGAGACTCGTGCTCGGGACCGAACTCGACGTATTCCTTGGACTGTGAGAATGTCGGCGAAGTTGAACTTGGCGGGGCCGGTCGCTGGTGTCGCGACCATCGCGATAATGCATCAGCGGCGCCAGTCTGCTCGGTCAGATGGTCGAAGCCTTGGTCGGTGATCGTCGCCCAGTAGTGAGTTGGTCTGCGCCTTCTGGATCAGTCCGGCTTCCTGGGCGACGACGTTCACGGAGAGCGGCAATTCGCTGATCTGCGCGATGAGGTTCTGGGTGAGGGCTGCGTACTTTGTCTTTTTCGCCCTTGAGATGGGCGAGCGAAGCCTCCAGCACGTCATTTTCAAAGCGCATGGCCTTGAAGTCGGCCTGCGAGACGACGCGGAAGAGCGGCTGGATGGCGTGGCGCAGAAAGGCGATGTCATCGGCGGTCGAGCGGCTGCCAGAAGTTCGTCGGCCTGGCACCGTGCAAGAGTCGGCGCTGCGCTTCCATGATGGTCACGGACTTCGCGGGTAGGGCGGCGATCTGCGCGCGGAGAGCGGCGATTTCCTTCTCAGCGATGGCGGCATGCCCGAGTGCTTGGGCGGCTTCGATCTTGTCGATGCGAAGGCCAGCCAACCGCACCGGAAGCGGCAACTGGGCTTCGGTTCCTTGCCCTTGGGCGTGAGCTTGAAGTATTCGAAGTTGTCCCAGCAGTCGATGACTTGGAAAACATCCTTCTCAGGACACCACGGCTTGATCTTGTTGCTTTCCAGCAGACGTGTGCCGCGCCCGATCATCTGCCAGAACTTGGTGTAGGAGAAGACGGGCTTGGCGAACACGAGGTTGACGATCTCGCGCACGTCGATGCCGGTATCGAGCATGTCCACGCTGATGGCAACGCGGGGCATGTCGTTGTTGGTGAACTGGTCGAGCAGGCCGCCTTTGCCATAGACGCGGGGATCATCGGAGACCATCACCTTGGCGAGTTCGCCTTGGTATTGCGGATAGAGGGAATCGAAGATCTCTCCATGCGTCGGGCATGGGCCTTGGAGACGCAGAAGAAGATGGTCTTGCCGGGAAGCACGCCGTTGGGGTCCTTGATGGATTCCTCCATGAACTCCTTGACGATCAGGGCGTTCGTGGCGTGATTGATGACCTTCTTTTCGAGGTGCGTGCCTTCGAAGATGATCTCCTCGATGTCTTTGCCCTCGAGGATCAGCTTCTTCTGATCCTCCAGGCTAATGGTGCGCTTGCTGATGCCTTCCACCTGGAACTTGGTCTTGATCTTCATGACCCGGAAGTTGCAGAGGTAGGGCGGGACGTGATTGACGGCCTCTTCGTAGGTGTAGGCGAAGGTGGGCAGGCCATCCTCGCAATGGAAGAGCTCGAAGGTGTTGTGGTCGATGATGTCGCGCGGCGTAGCGGTGAGACCGAGCGTGATGGCATTGAAGTAGTCGAGCACTTCGCCATAGGTGTTGTAGATGGAGCGATGGCTCTCATCGACGACGATGAGGTCGAAGAAGTGCGGTGAGAGTGAATTCATCCTCGTCCCGAACGATGTTGAGCATCGTCGGGTAGGTGGCGACATAGATGCGGCGGTCTGTGGCGATAGTCTTTTCGCCGAGCTCCGGCCAGCGAGGCTCGTCGGGGATGTGCTCTTTGAAGGCGTCAAGCGCCTGTTCGCGAAGAGCGATGCGGTCCACAAGGAACAGGACGCGCTGCACGCATGCCAGCCCGCATCAGGGCATCGACCAGGGCGATGCAGGTGCGGGTCTTGCCGGTGCCGGTGGCCATCACGAGGAGGAACCGGCGGCGATTTTGCTCAATGCCTTCCATCACAGAGCGGATGGCCTGGAACTGGTAGTCGCGCCCAGCGATCGCGGTGTTGATCAACTCGTCGGTCAGCGGCTTCTTGTGTTTCCGAAGATGTAGAGCAGGCGCTCCAGATCCTGTCGGGTTGGGAAACCATGGACTTGCTCGGCGGGGCTTCTCCAAGATTCCAGAAGTAGATTTCATGGCCATTCGTGTAGAAGCAGAACGGCAGATCGCCTCCATGCTGCGTCTGGATGTTTAGCAGTATTGCTTGGCTTGCTCGCGTCCAAGTTCGGCGTCCTGGCTCGACTTCTTGGCTTCGACAACCGCGAGGGGTTTTCCGTTCTTCCCGAGCAGGACGTAGTCGCTGAACTCGCGGGAATCGAACGAGGTGTCAGTTTCCTGTACCACGTTTGACCGGACGAAGAGTTCCTCAACGACTTGAGTCCTGTCGTCGACGTCCCAACCGGCCTTTTTGAGACGGAGGTCAATGATCTCCTTTCGCGTGGTTGACTCGGATGACATCGGGTTGCGCTTAAATACGAGGGGAGGCGGTGACGGTCGACATTACTACCCGCGCGGTCGGTCTCATTGCGTGTTTTGGTCGTGTGGCGTCCGTGTCACCTAAGAACAAAACGCGGAGCATGGCGGAACGGCGCTCGATGATGCAATTGGTGACGCGCGCGGCCGGGTCGAGCCGGTTCGAGGTGAGATGCTGGACGTTGTAGAGCCCGGTGAAGTTGCGGCCGGTGTCCGGGGTAACGAATTGCTGGAATTGATTCGCGCTGCCGGCGCTCACCCTTCGGGCCTCTCCTGCGGATGACGTCTTGTCGCCGCTGCTCCAATCGGCAAGCAGAAATTCATATTTTTGGCGGGCAAGTTCTTCCGGGGCCGGCATGAAGCGCTATTTCTAGCGGGGCTTCGGGAAGCTGACAACGGAAATCTGAAAGTTGAAAGCTGACAAGGGGAAAAGCCGCGGCGCGGATTTTCGTTTGTCGGTTGAACGTTATTGGTTAATGGGGGCGAGCGCGATGCGTTCGCGGTTAATGGCTGCTGGTTAATGGGGCGATCGCAGGGCGTCGCGGTTATTGAAACGGCTGGTTATTGGTTATTCGAGGAGACGAGCGCATTCGGAAATCGGCTGTATCGTCGATGATGTTGCAGTTTCTTCTTTTGCAGCCGTCCGCGGTCTGGATCGCGGAGGTGGCGCCGCCGGCGCTTTTACCGATCCGGATTCTGGCCGGGGTCGCGCTCGTGGCGGTGGTGCTCGCTTTCGTTTATGTGCTGCGGCACCTGAAGAAGATCGAGCAGTCGATCGTGGCGGATAATCTCATCCCGGCGCAGCGCGGTCCGCGCAATAACCTGGTGCTGATCGTGTGCGCCGTGCCGATCGTGCTGGTGACGTTGTTGCTCTTCCTGCTGTTCAAGGCGTGAGGGGTGCGATCGCGAAGCGATTCGCAGTTATTTGATGCGCTTCGCAGCCCGCTTGCGCACCGCTACCCTCGCGGCGCCCCGTCCATGTCGCTCATCCGCCTGAGGCGGATCGCTCCATTGTTATCGGTTATTCGTCATTAGGGGGATCCGCCTTCGGGCGAGGCTACGGCGCGACGTGTCCGCCTTCGCGCGGGGCTACCCTCCTTCGCTTTGCTACGGCGCGGCGTGCGGCGCGGCGGGGGAGGGAAGTCAGAGATGAGGAGGCTCTTCACGCACGACGGGGGCTTCTTGGTGAAGTTCCGCCCACTCGCGCGCATCTTTCACCAGCGGATGGGCGGGATCGTTAGGGTCCTGTCGTTTCCGCAGATCAGCGCAGATCGCATGAATGTCGTAATTAAACGCACGCGCCAGCTCATCCCGAATGCGTCGCACCTCTTCCACAATCGGATCGTCATTCATAACCAGACATTCCCATCAATTCCTCCGGCGTGCACACTCGAGGGAGCTTGAAACCGGCCGCTTCCGCAACCGGATCAAGTCTCTTCAAGATTTGGGCATTTGCCAAGTGAGCACAGTTCCACGTCAGCAGGTAATCCAGCTTGTTCGCCACAGCTGCCGCCAGATGCACCGCGTCCCGTGCTGCACTCGGCGGCAAAACGCGCTGCACGAACTCACCGGCCAATCGCTCCACTTCTGGCGAGATAGTCAGCAGCGGAAGCCCGTGCAGTGCCCGTAAACGTAACGCGGCCTGTTCGCCTTCTCCTGCCGCGGCTTCGTCGAGGACGAGCTGCGAAATGAAACTATCGAAATTTGACCGTCGATGGTCCCACCACTCCCGGGTTAACTGCTGATGTCCAGCGACGATCAAATCCCGGCTCGGGCGCGCGACGAGATAGCTGACGATCGTCGTCTCAAGGTAAACGGTTTCCATACTCAAGCGGCTGGGCAAGAGGTTTCCGTCAAGACTTTGGATGAGCGATTCGGCACGGCGCTGTAAACGCGGCGCACTGACGTTTTGGCGGTCTGGTTCCTTTCAAGTCGCCGTTTTGTGCCCAGTTCTAGCGGGAGTTCAAGAAACTGACAACGGAAATCTGAAATGCACGCCTCGCCGAGCTTGCGGCGGGTTCTCGGTTAATGGCTGCTGGTTAATGGGGAGAGCAGGGGGCAGGGATGGGAAAAAAAAGCTGATCCGCCTTCGCGCGAGGCTCCGGCGCGACATGTCCGCCTTCGCGCGAGGCTACCCTCCTTCGCTTTGCTACCCTCCTTCGTGTTGCTTCGGCGTGGCGTG
>CAVUGD010000041.1:0-25928 GCA_963740715.1 uncultured Verrucomicrobiae bacterium
CTCTTCTTTGGGCGCTGCGCGAACTTCATCAACGGCGAGCTCTATGGCCGGATCGCGACCGTGCCCTGGGCGATGCTTTTCCCGAAAGAATTGCTCGAACCGCGCAACAGCCGCCGAAGCCGATCGCGCGCTCCTCGCCGTCCAGCAGGTGAATCCGAGCCTAACGAGCCCGGCGGCGATCGTGAACGGGCTGCAAACCCAGCCGCAGCTCGGTGAAGTGCTGCGCCCGATCCTCACCCCGCGCCATCCTTCGCAGATTTACGAGGCGCTGCTCGAAGGCGTCGTGCTCTTCGCCATCCTCTGGCTGGCCCGCACGCGAACGCGCCAACCCGACGGCGTCCTGACCGGGTTGTTCTTCATCTGCTACGCGATCCTCCGGATCGTGGTGGAAAATTTCCGGGAACCGGACGCCTCGCTCATCGCCGGCTTTACCCGCGGCCAGTTTTTCTCCTTCTTCGTCATCGCGATCGGGCTCGCCTTCATCATTGTCGGGAAAATCCGCGCCCGTTACTCCGCCCCGGCCTTCGCGCGGCTGAGTCGATTGCTCCGCTTTCGTTTCGCGCGAGTTCCGCTATTACTAACGCAGAATGACGGAACTGATTTTCCCGGGGCATTTTCTCGCGGCCGGCGGTCTGGTTTTTTCGTTCGAACACGCCACCGTCGCCGGGAAAGCGGTCCTCCTCGTTCTCGCCATCGGCTCGATCTTCAGTTGGTCGGTCATGGTGACGAAGATGCGCGTCGTGCAATTCGCCCGGAAACAGACCGATCGTTTTCTGGCCGCTTTTCGCCAGGACCGGCAGCCGTTGCGCCTGTTTGAATCGAGCGTGCGCTTTCCGGGCTCGCCGGTTTTCCAGGTTTACCGCGCCGGTTGCGAAGAGCTGACTTTTCACCTCCTCGGTTCGGCGGAGTTGGACGAAACTTTTCGCGCCCGGCTCGACATCGCGGACAAAATCACGCCCGCGCAAATGCACGCGGTCAACGCCGCGATGGAGCGCGCCGTGGGCGAGACCGCGCTCAAGCTCGAGTCGCAGATGATCCTGCTCGCGACCGCGGTCAGCGGCGCGCCGTTCCTGGGATTGTTAGGCACGGTCTGGGGCGTGATGGATACTTTCACCGGCGTGGCCGAAGCCGGCTCGGCCAACCTCGCCGCGATGGCCCCGGGCGTTTCCGGCGCGCTCATCACCACCGTGACCGCGCTCTGCGTCGCGATCCCGGCCATGTTTGGCTACAATTTTCTCGTCACCAGCATCCGCGCCATGACGGTGGAGATGGATAACTTCGCGGCCGAGCTGGCCTCGGAGTTTGAGCACAAATACGTCGAGCACGGTTCGCCGCGTTTCCGATTTCCGGCGATGAAGAAGCGTGAATCTGCGAAAGCAGGAACGTTCAGCGAAGACGTTGAACGTTGGACATTTTTCCCGATTCCCGAATGCAGCTGTCCTGAACGTCTCACGTCCAACGTCGAACATCGAACTGAAGAGCATGCGCCGTTATTCCAGCCGCACTTCCCTTTCGACGCTCTCGGAGATCAACATCACTCCGCTGCTCGATCTCGCCTTCGTTCTCCTCATCATCTTCATGATCACGACCCCGCTGCTCGAGAACAGCAAGACGCTCATCATTCCCTCGAGCGCGACGACGAACGCGCCGGTCAACCCGGCCGCGGTCCAGACCCTCTCGATGGATCGCAACGAAGTCGTTAGGCTAAATGAGGAGGTGATCGACCTGGCCACGCTCGAGAGCCGGCTGGCCGCGCTCAAGCAGGCCGATCCCGAATCTCGCGGTCGTGATTCGCCCCGATCGCAGCCTGCCGGTGCAGAAACTCGTTAGCCTGATGGACACGCTGCAGCGCGCCGACATCACCAAGGTCGGCATCGCGACGCAGGAAGAGCCGAAATAGCGATGACCCGGGACGCGCGTTTCTGGCGCAACGTCACCATCGTGGGGCTGGTCCACGTCGTCGTGTTGCTCGGACTGCTTTGGTGGAGCCGGACGCCTTCGAAGGTGCCGAAAGACATCGTCTGGATGGAAGGCGGCGCCGGGGCGAGTGCGGCCGCCGCCGCGGAAACGCCGCCGCCCGCAACGCCGGAAGCGACTCCAGAGGCGACCCCGGAAGAGGTGAAAGAGGAACCGACGCCGGAAATTGTGCACACCGCCAAGAGCGAGATCGAAATTCCGACACCAACGGCTTCGCCCACGCCGACTCCTACACCGACGCCCACCCCAACGCCCACACCGACGCCAACCCCCACGTTGACGCCGAGCCCGACTCCGACCCCAAAACCGACGCCCAAGCCAACGCCGAAACCCACGCCAAAGAAAAAGCCGACGCCTTCTCCGACCCCGAAAAAGAAGGCGACTCCGAAACCAAAACCGACGCCAGACGAGGAAGCGGAAGAAGCGGCGAAGAAACTGGAGAAGAAAAAGGCGATCGCGAAAGCGGCCCTGGACAAGGAAGAGAGCGGTGAAGAAACCTCCGAAAAGCCGGTCAAGAAAGCGACCGCCGCGGGCGAGGGCGGAGACAAGAAAAGCAAAGGCAGCGGCGGCTCCGGCGGCAAAGGTTCCGGCGAGGGCGGCGCCTCGGAGTTTGGCTGGTACGCCAACATGTTGCACGACCGCTTCTACAGCGAGTGGGTGCAGCCCACCTCCGTCGTTCGCACCTCGAAAATTTCCGTCCTGCTCCGGATTCGGATCAACAAGGACGGCCGCATCTCCGATTACTCGATCGCCAAATCATCCGGCAACCCGGTGGTGGACGATTCGGTCACGGCCGCGGCCGCGCGGGTCAAGCAGGTCGACCCTTTGCCTTCCGGCCTGGGCGACGATTATTATGATGTGAACATCAACTTTGAATTAAACTAGACGATGACGAGACGACAAATTTCCAAGTGGATCGGCGGTGCGCTGGCTTTGTGCCTAACGATCGGGACGATGAACGCGGCCGAGGACGTGCCGACGATCACGGTCAGCAAGGGCGACCAGATCAACCTCCAGGTTTCGCCGCTGAGCGGGGCCGAGGGCGCGGCCGCGACCAAGATCGTGCAGAACGACCTCGTGCTCTCGGGCTATTTCAAGCTCGGCGGCGCGGACAGCTCCTACACCGTGAGCGGCTCGGCGGACGGCGGAAGTCTGCAGGGGCAGGTGGCGGATCACAGCGGCGGGAAGGTCCTTTCCAAATCCTACGGCAAGGATACGCGCGAGAATGCGCACCAGTTCGCCAACGACATCATCGAGACGCTGACCGGCCACAAAGGCCTGGCCGGCACGAAGATTACGCTTCATCGCCACCCGGAGCGGGAAGAAGGAAGTTTACCTGGCCGATTTCGACGGCAGCAACGTCAGGCAACTGACCCGCGACGGCACGATCAGCGTGCATCCTTCGCTCAGTCCGGATGGCCGGCGCATCGCCTACACCGGTTACCAGAGCGGGTATGCCGATGTTTACGTGATCGATATCGCGAGCGGTTCGCGCAATCGGATCGTGAATTTCCCGGGCACGAACAGCGGCGCGACCTATTCGCCGAGCGGCGGCGAACTCGCCCTAACGATCAGCAAGGATGGCAACCCCGAGCTTTACACCGTGAACGCGAGCGGCGGCGGCGCGCGGCGATTGACCCGCACCCGCGGAGTCGAGTCGGGCCCGACCTGGTCGCCTGATGGAAGCGAGATCATTTACTCGTCGGACCAGGGAGGTTCGCCGCAGCTTTATCGGATTTCGTCGAGCGGCGGAACCGGCCGGCAGATTGCGACCGGCCGCGGTTATTGCACCGAGCCGAACTGGTCGCCGGATGGAAAAAAGGTGGCTTTCAACGTGCGCAGCGGCGGCGAATTCCAGATCGCGGTGCTCGACCTGGCCGGCGGCGCAACGCGCACCCTGGCGACCGGGCAGGATCCGGCCTGGGGCGCGGATTCGCGGCATTTGATTTTCACCGATGGCGGCGCGCTTTACATGCTCGACGTGGTCAACAGCCGGAAGAACAAGATCGTCGACGGTCTCGGGAAAATCACCGAGCCGAGCTGGTCGCGCTGATCTCGGCTCCTGCGCAGCAGGTGTAGAGGCGGGCGTGTCGCCCGCAAGCGGTGAGCGAGAGCGAGAGCGTTTCCTCGTGGTCCCAACGTTTGCGGCCGACACGGCCGCCGCTACACCTGCTGCGCAGGGCTACAAGAGCGCGAGCGATTTTCCTTCGCGATGCGCGACCTGGTCGAGGGTGCATTGCCGCGGCGCTTTGTCTTTTCGCCAGCGCACGATCTTTGTCCCGTGCCGGAAACGATCGCCGGTGAAATGATCGTAGGTCACTTCGACCACGACTTTGGGCGCGACCGGCTCCCATTCCGCACTGCGCTCCGTGCTCCAGCGGCTCGGACCGCCCGGCGCGTTGCCGGTAAAGCCCGGCGCTTTTTTCAAAGCTTCGAACTTTTTCGTTAGGGCAACTTTCTCATCCGCCTTGAAAGCGGAGGTGAACCCGACGTGATGGAGCAGGCCCTCTTCGTCGTAGAGGCCGAGGAGAAGCGAGCCGATGACGCGCGCGCCGCTGGCATAACGAAACCCGCCGACCACGCAATCGACCGTCCGGATCTGTTTGATCTTCACCATCGCCGTCCGCTCGCCCGAGGCGTAGGCGGCGTCGGCCCGCTTCGCGATGATGCCGTCGAGGTTGCCGCCGACTTTCTTGAACCACTTCTGCGCCTGCCGCAGGTCGTCGGTCGCGGGCGAGAGGCGGATTTGCTTTTCGTTAGGGAAAAATTTCGCGGCAAACTTCTCGAGCGCCGCGCGGCGCTTCGCCAGCGGGACCTTGACGAGCGATTTGCCGTCCGTTCCCGGCGAGCAGATCGAAGACGATGAAAATGGCGGGATGCGCCGCGGCCAGTTTCTGCACCCGGCTGGCGGCGGGATGGAGCCGGAGCTGCAACTCGTCGAAGGAAAGCGCGCCGCCGACCGGGATGGCCAGCTCGCCATCGAGGACAAACTGCTTCGCCTTCAGCGCGCCCAGCGCCTCAACGACATCCGGAAAATAGCGCGCGAGCGGCTGGCCGGCTTTTGATTGCAGGAAAATCTCGTCGCCGTCGCGGAAAGCGAGGCAGCGGAAGCCGTCCCATTTCGGTTCGTATTGCCAGCCGTCGTCGCCCGGGATTTCGTCGACGGAGCGCGCTTCCATCGGCGGGAGAGGCGGTTTGAGCGAGAGCGGCATCAGGTATAGCGGCGCGGGGTCAATTTCGGCGGACGCTTACCTTTTCGCACCGCGCCCTGCACGGGGATGTAGGGAAGTTCGGTCCGGTCGACCGCGCAGCGCAGGAGCAACCCGCCGCGGCTCATGTCGCCGCGTCCGACGAAGTCGGCCGGGAAACGCAGCCGCTCCTGCAAAATTTCCAGCATGACGCTGACGTATTTGCCGGTCGCGATGCTCCCGAGGAGCACGGCCTCGCAGCGCGGGGTCATCTGCTTGACGAGTCTGCGCAGATCGCGCTCGAGCGGGCGGCGGTAGCGCGGATCGTCCGCCGCGATATCGACCTCGGCAAATTCGCGCAGGTCGGCCAGCGTCACGGTCGTCTCGGCCGGGACCAGCCCGCGCGTCGGGGTGATGACGAGGACGCGGGATGAATCCGGAGCGAAGGCGTTGGCGTAGGCCAGTTTCCCGCGAAAATAGAGGCCGCTCAGGAAAGTGAAGACTTCGCCTAACGACACCGGTTCGCCGTCGCGCAGCCGCTGCGCGAGGGCGAACTGCGCCCGCTCGCTCAGGAGCATCTGGGCGCGGCGGCCGCCCGCGTAGGCCGGCGAAAGGAGAAAGGTGCGGATGTGGCATGGGCAAGCAGTTGTAGCGCTCCGCTGTCGCTCAGCGCGAGGGCGTTCGCGATTCCTGCTCGCGCTGCGGATCGCGCACGCGTACAACGATGAAATCGGGATTCCTCGAAAAACTGATCGAGCGCCTCGGCCGCGTCGGCCCGGAGGAGGTGCAGAATTATCTCCTCCGCCTCGCCCAGGAGAAAGGTTTCCTCGAGACGATTTTCAATTCCATCCAGGAAGGGATCATCGTGACCGACGCCAAGGGCCGCATCTCCTATCTGAACCACGCGGCCTGCGACATCTTCGGGCTCGACGGCGACAAGGCGGTCGGCAAACCGCTCGAGGAGCAGGTGCGCGGACTCGACTGGGAGGCGCTCTCGCAATCGAACACCGCCCTCAGCCGGGACATGGAGATTTTTTATCCGGCGAATCGCTTCATCAATTTCTACGTCGTCCCGCTCATGATCGAGCGCCGCACGCCTAACGAATCGGTGGCGGAAGCGGTCGGGCACGCCATGATCCTGCGCGACATCACGGCCGACCGGCGCTCGACCCAGCAGACGATCGAGTCGGAGCGCCTATCGGCCCTCACCCTGCTCGCCGCCGGGGTCGCGCACGAGATCGGCAACCCGCTCAATTCGCTCCACATCCATCTCCAGTTGATGGAGCGGAAAGTGAAGAAACTGCAGGCGGCGGAAGACAAGCGCGAACTCCAGGAATCGATCAACATCGCGCGGGCCGAGATCGATCGGCTCGACTCGATCGTGACGCAATTTCTGCGCGCCATTCGTCCGTCGAAGCCGCATCTGCTGCCCGAGGATGTGAACGTGATCGTGCAGGAGGCGGTGCGGTTTTTTCAGCCGGAGATCACCGACCGCGACATCGTGGTCGAGACCGAATTGCGCTCCGACCTTCCCGTGCTCGAACTCGATCGCGACCAGATCAAGCAGGCCTTCTACAACGCGATCAAGAACAGCTTCGAGGCGATGAAGCGCCACGGGATTTTGCACATCCGGACGGACCGCGACGACACCCATGTGAAGATCAGTTTCACCGATACCGGCGGCGGGATTTCGGCGGAAAACCTGAGCCGGGTTTTCGAGCCTTACTTCACGACCAAGAGCGGCGGCTCCGGGCTCGGTTTACTTATCGTTAGGCGAATCGTGCGCGAACACGGCGGCGAACTGGCGATCGAAAGCAGTGAAGGCAAAGGAATGACCCTGACGATCCGGCTGCCGTTTCTCGATCGGCGGGTGCGGATGCTGCCGGATAAGGCGGAAGGATGATCGCGCTCTAACGTTCCGGCTGTTCGTCGTTGTAGACGCTGCGCTGACGGCGAAGGACCTCGCAAGCGGCTCAGAGCTTCGCGCGTATGCCGACCGCTGGCGAGACGCTTGTGAGGTCCCTCTCCGCGCTGCGCCGGATCGGGATGACAGTCTAAAACAGATGCGCGCTTGCGGCGAACTTTTCTTTTTCCTCGGATGCCGACTTCCTCCACTGTTCCTCGGATGCAACCGACGGTCCTCATCGTCGACGACGAAAAGCACACCCGCGACGGGTTGCGGACGTTGTTAGGCGATAATTACGACACCTACGTCGCGGCCGATGCGACGAGCGCGCTCGACGTTCTGCAGCGCGACCAGATCGATGTGCTCCTGACCGATCTGCGGCTCGGCGGCGACGACGGGATGGATTTGATCGAGCGCGCGCTCAAGCTGCCGCATCCGCCGGTCTGCATCATGATGACGGCTTACGGCTCGGTCGACACCGCGGTCGAGGCGATGAAACGCGGCGCCTACGATTTCGTGACCAAGCCGCTCAACCTCGACAAGGTCGAGATGCTGATCGCGCGCGCGCTCGGGAGCCGCCGGCTGGAGCAGGAAAATCGTTCCCTGCGCAAGCAGGTGGACGAGCGTTTCGGGCTCGAAAATATTCTCGGCGAATCGGTCGCGCTGCGCGAAGTGCTCGACACCATCCGGCAGGTCGCGCCCTCGTCGGCCAATGTCCTGATCGAGGGCGAGAGCGGCACGGGCAAGGAACTGGCGGCGCACGCGATCCATAACCTGAGCCGGCGGCACAAAGGAAAATTCGTCACCGTGCATTGCGCGGCGCTTTCCCCGCAGCTGCTCGAGAGCGAATTATTCGGCCACGAGCGCGGGGCGTTCACCGGCGCGCACGAGCGCCGCATCGGGCGTTTCGAGCAGGCGAATGGCGGGACGATTTTCCTCGACGAAATCGGCGAGATCGACGCCACGACGCAGATCAAACTCCTGCGCGTGATCAGCGAAGAGCGCGCCTTCGAGCGGGTCGGCGGGACGCAGACTTTGCACGCCGATGTGCGCCTGATTGCGGCGACGAACAAGAATCTCGAGACGCTGGTGAGCGAGGGGAAATTTCGCGACGATCTCTACTTCCGGCTCAACGTGGTCAAGATCACGATGCCGCCGCTGCGCGAGCGGAAGGAAGATATTCCGCTTCTGGTGCGCGCCTTTTTGCGGCATTTCTCGAAGGCAAATGAAAGAGCCGCTTCTCGATATTACCGCCGACGCGATGAACACGCTCCTGGCTTACGACTGGCCGGGCAACGTGCGCGAGCTGCGGACCGCGATCGAGCACGGGGTGGTGATGGCGACGGGCGCGAAGGTGACCCTGCGCGATCTGCCGACGGCGGTGCGCAAAGCGGCGCCGGCCGCGGGGACGCGGGCGCACAATTTCGACGAGACGGCCAGCCCGCTCGATTTGCACGCGACGGAGCGGCGGTTGATCACGCAGGCGCTGGCGGCGACGAAGGGAAACATCACCGCGGCGGCGAAAAAGCTGGGCATCAGCCGGCGGACACTGCATCGGAAGCTGAACGAAATGAAGGAAGAGAATCCGAACGATGCCCGGTAGCGCTGATTTTGTGCAGCGCTTGATCCACACCCTCGAAGCCGGGGGTGCCGCGGTCTGGGTCCGGCGCGCCCTTGGGCTGGCATTGGTCGTGGGGATGGCGGTCTTTTTTTTGCTGCACGAGTTTCAAGGCCTGGCGACGCCGGAGGCGATGGACCAGGCGCAGATCGGGCGCGAAATGCTGCATGGCCGGTTTTGGAAAACGAAGGTGGCGCGCCCGCTCGCGATCGGGCAGCTGCAACGCCACGGCCGCAACGCCGCGACTAAAATTTGGACCGACACCTACCAGGCGCCGCTGCCGCCATTGGTCGACGCGATCGCGCTTCTTCCGGCGCGTTCGCATCTCGCGATCACTCGCGAAGCCGTTTACGTCGGCGACAAAATGATCGCGCTGATGTCGATGTTCCTCTTCCTGGCGTCGGTCGCGGTTCTCTTCCTGGTGGCGCGTCGTCTTTTTGACGAACGGCTGGCCTTGCTCGCCTGCATCATGGTGCTGGTGGGCGATATTTTCTGGCGCTACTCGCTCTCCGGTTTGCCGCAGATGCTGCTGCTGCTGTTTTTTAACCTGACGCTCTACGCGCTGGTGCGGGCGATCGAGGCGCAGGCGGAGGAAAAAACGGCCTTCCGCTGGCTGGGTGCGGCGGGCGCGGGCTTCGGGCTGCTCGCCTTGTCGCATGCCCTAACGATCTGGATTTTCCTGGCCGCGCTCGCTTTTACGCTCGTTCATTTCCGGGCGCGGCTGCGTTCCGCCGCCTGGCTGCTGGGGCCGGTCGTTTTGCTTTACCTGCCCTGGTTGCTGCGAAATTACCTCGTCTGCGGCAATCCCGGCGGAATCGCGTTTTACACTTTCTTCGGCCAGCTCGGGGCGAGCGAGGCCGGCCAGATGCGCAACATCGCTTTCGATTGGCACGGCGCGACGGCGCGGATGTTTGCGGGCCAAGATCAACGACAATCTGCTCGCGCAGACGGGAGAACTTTTTCGCTATTTTGGCTGGAGCGCGGTCGCGCTGTTTTTTTTCCCGGCCTCGCTCCATCCCTTTCGGCGCGCCGTGACGGCGTCGATGAGGTGGCTGGTGCTCGCGCTCTGGGCCGGCGCTTTTGTCGGGATGTTGCTCTACGGCATCCAGGACGATCACGACGTCGCGGCCAATCAATTCCATCTGCTTTTTATCCCGATCATGACCTGCTTCGGGCTGGCCTTTCTTCTCGTGCAATGGAACCGGCTCGAGATCGGCGGTCGCCTGCCGCGGGTCGGCTTCCTGGCCGCGCTTTTTCTTTTGTGTGCCTGGCCGATGATTTCCAACGTGGTTCTCGCGCGGCCGAAACCGGCCGTGCATTGGCCGCCTTACGCGCCGCCTTTTATCTCCGTGATCAATACCTGGATGGCGCCCGAGGAAATCATCGCCAGCGACATGCCCGCGGCGATCGCGTGGTATGCCGATCGGCGCTCCGTCTGGCTCCCCGATAGTCCAAACGTCTACAATGAATTGAGCGATTACAAGGTGCTGGGCCGCGAGATCACCGGGATGTATTTGACCCCGGTGAGCGGGAGCGAGAACAAACTGCACGACATCATGCGAGGCGAATACAAGGATTGGGCCGCGGTGATTCTGCGGAATATCGATTTGCAAAAGTTTCCCCTGAAATGGGGCACGGTCCTGGGGCCCGATGGAGAATGCATTTTCTTCAGCGACCACGACCGGGAGAAAGAGAGCGGGGCCACGGTCAAATGACGCCGAAGAAAATTTTTGGCACGGATGGCGTGCGCGGGGTGGCGAATGTCGAGCCGGTCACGGCCGAGACCGCGCTCAAGCTCGGGCGCGCGGCGGCGCATGTTTTTACCGCGCTCAATCCGCAGGAGCATCCCGCCGGCCTGCGGCCCAAGATCGTGCTCGGGAAAGACACCCGACTCTCCGGTTACATGCTCGAAAACGCGCTCGTCGCCGGGATCACGTCGTTAGGCGTGGACGTGCTTTTGATCGGTCCGCTTCCGACTCCAGGGGTCGCTTACATCACCCGCTCGCTCCGGGCCGATGCCGGGATCGTCCTCTCCGCTTCGCACAACCCGTATGAGGATAACGGGATCAAATTTTTCCGGCACGACGGCTACAAACTCGACGACGCGATCGAGCGCCAAATCGAGCAGCTCGTTTTCACGGGCGAGATCGATTCCATCCGGCCGACCGCGAAAAAGATCGGGCGCGCCACCCGGATCGACGACGCCCTCGGGCGTTACGTGGAATATGCGAAAGCGAGTTTTCCGCGCGGGATGTCGCTCGAGAAAATGCGCATCGCGGTCGATGTCGCGAATGGCGCCGGCTACAAATCGACGCCCTGCATTTTGCGCGAGCTGGGCGCGGAACTGACCGTGGCGCACAACCAGCCGAACGGGACCAACATCAACGCCAACTGCGGCAGCACCTACCCGGAGGAGATCCAGCGACTCGTTAGGGAAAGCGGCGCGATGGTCGGGATCTCGAACGATGGCGACGCCGATCGCGTCCTGCTCTGCGACGAGCAGGGCGAGCTGGTCGATGGCGACGAGATTCTCGCCATCGCCTCGGTCGACTTGTTAGGCCGGGGCGAGCTCGCGCAGGACACGCTCGTCGCCACCATCATGAGCAACTTCGGGCTCGACGAAGCCCTCGCCGCGCATGGCGGGAAAGTGATCCGGACGAAAGTGGGCGACCGCTACGTGATCGAGGAGATGGTGCGACAGAACCTGAACCTCGGCGGCGAGCAGAGCGGGCACATGATTTTCCGCGACTTCACGACCACGGGCGACGGGATCATCAGCGCGCTCCAGATTTTGCGGATCATGCAGGCGACAGGAAAGCCGCTGAGCGAACTGAAAAAATGCCTGAAGAAATATCCGCAGGCGCAGCGCAACCTGCGGGTGAAAGAAAAACCGCCGCTCGAGTCGCTGCCGGAGATCACGAAAATGGTGCAGGCCGCGGAAAAGGAACTGGACGGAAAAGGCCGGGTGCTGCTGCGTTACTCCGGGACTGAGCCGAAGATCCGGCTCCTGATCGAAGGCCGCGACAAGGGGCAGATCGATCAGCAGGCGGACGAGATTGCGGCCGCGATCGGGCGGCAATCGGAATGAATGAGGCGATCGGAAGCAGGAAAAGATCCGGCTTGAGGAGCGGGTTCTTCCGATTTTCTTTTTCCTGCTTTCCTGCTTTCCTGATTCGTCCTCATGAATCTCTCCCAAGTCGTCGAAGCACTCCTGATCAGCGCGCAAAAACCGCTGACTGCGCGCGAGTTGGTCGCCGCGATCAAGGGCGCGGGGGCAGAGGACGAGCTCACCCCTAACGAATTTGCGAAAACGAACGAAGCCGAAGTCTCGGCCGCGCTCGAGCAGTTGAAGATCGAATACATCGAACAGCAGCGCGCTTTCCAGCTCCTCGAAAAAGCGGAAGGCTGGCAGCTGGCGAGCGATCCGGAATATGCCCGCTGGGTCCGGCAGCTTTTCCCGGCTCCCAAGGCGGCGCGGCTCAGCCCGCCCGCGCTCGAGACGCTGGCCATCATTGCCTACCGGCAACCGATCACGCGGGCCGATGTCGAAGCCGTCCGCGGGGTCGCGATCGACAGCGTGCTGCAAACCATCATGGAGCGGGGGCTGGTGAAAATCGCGGGCCGGGCCGAGATCCCGGGCCGGCCGTTGCTCTACGAGACGACGCAATTTTTCCTCGAGCACTTCGGCCTGCGCAATCTCGACGAGCTGCCGAACTCGGAGGAACTGAAGCGGCGCGAACTGCCCAAGGCGCCGGTCCCGGCTGCGCCGGAAACGGCTCCGGCCGCGACGGAAGCAGCGGCAGAACCCCGAAGCTGCCGAAAGCGCGGCGCCGACCGAAACCGAAGGCGAGCCGGCCGATCCGTCGGAGCGAGTTGAAGCGTGACATTCCGCCGAGGGCAGCGATTCTGTCCCGGTAAAAATCTTACGATGAACAAATCTCTTTTCAGATGTCTCGCGGTGCTGGGCGCGGCCGCGACGATGTTTGGATTCACCGGCTGTGGGAGCTACAACAAGCTCGTCACCCTCGAAAATAACGTGAACAAGAAATGGGCCGACGTGCAGTCGGTCTATCAGCGCCGGGCGGACCTGATTCCGAATCTCGTCAGCACCGTGCAGGGCGCGGCGAATTTCGAGAAATCGACTCTGACCGAGGTGACGAACGCCCGCGCCAGTGTCGGCCAGGTGAAACTCGATCCGAACAAGGCGCCGACGGACGCGGCCCAGCTGGAACAATTCCAAGCCGCGCAGGGGCAACTGAGCAACGCGCTCTCCCGCTTGCTCGTGGTGAGTGAAAATTATCCGCAACTTCGCGCGACGGAGGGCTTCCAGGCCTTGCAGGCGCAGCTCGAGGGAACGGAGAATCGGATTTCAGTCGAACGCAATAATTTCAACGCCGCGGTGCAGGAGTACAACACCTACATGCAAAGGTTCCCGACCAACATGTTGAACAAGATGTTTGGATTTAAGGAGCGGCCGTTCTTTGCCGCCACACCCGGCAGCGATAAGGCGCCGGCGGTGAATTTCGATTTCGGAAGTCCCGCTCCCGCTGCCGCACCTGCCGCCACCGCTGCCGCGACGCCGTAAGGCCGTGTCCGAGAGCCGCGAGCGCTCGGGGTTTCAGATGACGCGACTGCGTTCACTGTTTGTCTTCCTCGCGATTTTCGCGGGGATGATCGGCCTGCTTGCGGCCGAGACGATGCCGTCAAAGCCGGATCGCTACTTCAATGATTACGCGGGCGTGGTCGATCAGGCGACGGCCTCGGAGTTGAACGAACAACTGGCGCAATTCGAGCGCGAGACTTCGAACCAAATCCTGGTCGCGATTTACCGCTCGATGCAGAGCGAATCGTCGGTCTCCGATTACACCCAGCGGATCGCGCAGACCTGGGGCGTGGGCCAGAAGGACCGCAACAACGGCGCCGTCCTTTTCGTTTTCGTGGCGGATCACCAGATGTTTATCCAGACCGGCTACGGGCTCGAGGGAGCGTTGCCGGATGCGACGGCGTGGGACATCACGCACAACGTCATCGCGCCGCATTTTAAACAGGAAGATTACGCGGGCGGATTAAAGGCGGGCGTGACCGCGATGATGCAGGCGGTCCGGGGCGAATACAAAGGCACCGGCAAAACGCGCAAGGAAGGCGAGGGCACCTCCGGCGGTCTGCCGATTCCGCTGGTCATTTTTTTAATTATCCTGTTCATCTTCATCGTCTTCCGTCCGCGACGGCGCGGGCGACGGGGCTACGGCTATACCGGCGGGGGCGGGCCTTTCTTCGGAGGATTTGGCGGCGGCGGTGGCAGCTCCGGCGGTAGCGGCGGCGGCGGGTTCAGCGGGTTTAGCGGTGGCGGCGGAAGTTTCGGAGGCGGAGGCGCCGGGTCGAGTTGGTAAATTATGCGAACGAAAGAATTCATCGAAAAATTGGAAAACGACCGCATCGTGAAAGCGATCGCCGGCGCGGAAGCAACCACCTCGGGCGAGATCCGCGTCTTCGTCCAGCACGGCGAAGTGGCCGACCCGGTGGGCGAGGCCAGGGAGCAATTTGAACGTCTCGGCATGACCCAGACGCGCGACCGCAACGGCGTCCTCATCTTCGTCGCGCCGCGCGCGCAGAAGTTTGCCGTCATTGGTGACAAAGGTGTGCACGAGAGATGCGGCGACCCGTTCTGGCAGACTCTCACCCTGGCGATGCGGACTCATTTCCAGGCGCAGAATTTCACCGACGCCGTCGTGCATGCGATCGGGGAAACCGGCCGGCTGCTCACGCAACATTTCCCCCGCCGCCCCGACGACCGCAACGAGCTCCCGGACACCGTCATGGAGAGCTTAGGGCGCGGCACTTGCAAAGCAGGCGCGATGGTGTTCATTCCCCGTCCTGCAGCGAGTTTTTAATACGTTGCGCCGTTGGTCCCTGGGTTTCCGTTTCTTGACGCGAAACCGCGCTCGCCAGGGGGAACCCGGCGCTTTTGGAGGGAAGAAGTAAGAAGGTCAGAAGGATGAAGTGCCGTCAGGCGCCCACTTTTCTTAATTCGTAATTTTTCCTTTATCCCGCACTTATGTCAGTTCGTTACGGTCGTTTTGAAATGCCGAAGACCCTCGTCAAGGACGAGGCGTCATCCACTGAAACCTACGCCAAGTTCGTCGCCGAGCCTTTTGAAGCCGGCTACGGCCACACCGTCGGAAATTCGCTCCGCCGCGTCCTTCTTTCCTCACTCGAAGGCGCTGCCATCACCGCGGTGAAAATCACCGGAGCCCAGCATGAATTCGGCACGCTGCCCGAGCGTGGTCGAGGACGTGACCGACATCGTGCTCAACCTCAAGCGGGTGAAATTCAAAGCCACCGACCACGAAGCGCGCAAGCTCTCGCTGAGCGTGAACAAGGAAGGCGAAATCACCGCCGGCGACATCTCGCTCGTCCAGGGTTACGAGGTTCTGAACCCCAAGCAGGTCATCTGCACCCTCGATAAGAAACACAAATTTGAAGCCGAGCTCGACGTCCGCGTCGGTCGCGGTTTTGCCACGGGCGACGAAAACAAGCGGCCCGACCAGGCGCTCGGTTTGATCGCGATCGACTCCATCTTTTCGCCGGTCACCCGGGTGAAATACGCGGTCGAGAACACCCGTGTCGGTCAGCGCACCGACTACGACAAACTCATCCTCGAAGTCTGGACCGACGGCCGCCTGACTCCGGACGACGCCCTCCTCCAGGCTTCCGCCATTCTGCGCCATCACCTCGACGTCTTCGTCAACTTCAATGAAGACGTGATCGAGTTCGACGAAACGCCGGCCGGTGTCAGCGAAGAGAACGTCAAGCTGAAGAAGCTGCTCAACATGAGCGTGAACGAAATCGAGCTCAGCGTGCGCGCGGCGAATTGCCTGAACAACGCCAACATCACGAGCGTCGGCCAGCTCGCGCAGAAGACCGAGGCGGAGATGCTGAAATATCGCAACTTCGGCAAGAAATCGCTCAACGAGATCAAGGACAAACTTCTCCAGCTCGGGCTTGGCCTGGGGCAGAAGTTCGATCCGGGTCTGGTTGAGATTCCGCTCAACGTCGACGGCGCCAATGGCGCGGCCGAGGAATAACTCGTTAGGGAAAAAATTCGCCGGGAGAAGCAGCTATGAGGCATCAAAATAAAACCGTCAAATTGGGACGCACCGCCGAACATCGGAAGGCGCTTCTCGCGAACCAGGTCTGCAGCTTGATCGAGCATCAACGGATCAAAACCACCCTCGCCAAGGCGAAGGCCGTCCGGCCGTTGGCCGAAAAGATGGTGACGCTGGGCAAGAACGGCTCGCTCCACGCGCGCCGCACCGCCCTCGCCGTTCTGCGGCAAAAGGGCGCGGTCAAAAAATTGTTCGACGACATCGCGCCGCGGAGCGCGGATCGCAAAGGCGGTTACACCCGCATCATCAAGCTCGGCCAGCGCAAGAGCGACTCGGCCGCGGTCGCGTTCCTCGAATGGGTGGACGCCCCTGAGGTAGTGGTGGAGGAAACTCCCGCGACCGAAAAGGGCAAGAAGAAGAAATCCGCCAAGGGCGAAGCGACTCCCGCCGCTGAGAAAAAGCCGGCCGGCAAGGCGAAGAAGAGCGAGCCTGCCGAGAAGAAAAAAGACGCGGAAGAATAGCTCTTTCGGCGTCCCGTTTTCGATACGGCTGCATCCCGCCACCGCGACAGCGGTGGCGGGAGCGCCAGCCGGTCTGTTCCCGCAAAATCATCTTCCCGTGTGCTTTACGCACGCGGCAGCTCGGTGGCATGGCCGATGCGTAAGGATGTGGTGTTCACAAGAAAGGACACCATGACAAATCCAACACCAGCCACACCAGTTCACGAAGAAAGCACCTACCAGCTCCTGGTTGAATCCGAGGAGAAAGGCCGCGGACTCGTCGAAGCCTTCGTTTATATCCTGCTCGTCCTCGCGACCGTCGCGACGATCTACCAGTTCGGCCGCGAGCCGGTCACGTTCGCTGAGATCGGCGTGATCCACGCGCAGAAGATTGCGGCGTTTCTGTAGACGTCGCCCTCTGGGCGACGCGGCGGAGAGCGATTTTGCGAGCAAAACTCTCTCCCGCGCTTCGCAGAGCGAAGCGTCTACACCGAAACAAAATGTCCCGGCGACTTGCGCCGCCGGGACATCGTTGAAACGAACTGTTTGTTTGGGACTACTTCCTGGTTTCGCCCCCGCGCCGCCGCTGCTGCGGCGGGACCGGCAGAGCGGTGCCCGATTTGGATTTCACCAGACCGATATCCGCGCTGTTCAGGTTCCCATCGACGTTCACGTCGTTCCGGAAGTTGTCGTCGGAAACGATGGCGCCGGATTGCGATTTCGTCTGGCCGATATCGGCGGAATTGACGGACGCATCGCTCGTCGTATCGCCGAGCAGCACGGACATCTTGACCGAGACGGTGTTGGAACTCGGGCCACCAGCTGAAACGCCGAGCAGGTTTATCGTGATGGTCTGGGCGTTGGACACGCCGGTGAGGTTGACCGTCACTTCGCTGCCGACATTGGAGGTGGTGGAGATGGACGCGGTGCCGCCCGAATCACTTGTCACCGAGGTGCCGGTGAAGGTGACGGGTTGGGAGAAGGAAATGACAACCTGATGGCTGTCGGCGTTTCCATTCCCCATCCGCGGCTCGATCGCGACGACTGTGGCCGGCACGAGCGGAGCGAGCTTGATGTCGTAAATCCCGGCACTGCCATGGGTCCGGCGCGAGACGACCTTGACCGGCTCAACGATGGCCGGTGCGCAAGCGGCGTTGCCGCCGAGTGCGTAGGTGCCGTCGGCGGTGATGTCGGAAGCGTTGTTTTGCGAACGCTGTCCTGGATCAGGCCGGTTGAAGTAGGTCCGGACGTTGGTCCCGGAGAGGTCGGTGTTCGCGACGTATTTGCTGCTGCCGCCATCGATGGTGCGGAATTTCGAGTTCGAGACCTTGATCACGAGCAAGCCCGTTAATGGATCGTAGGAGCTCCCGGCATCGGCATCGCCGTATTTGACCGGCGTGTTGGCGTTGAGGTCGGGAATTTCCGGCGGCAACGCGAGCGGCACACCAAACTTTCCGTACTCGAAGGAGGGAGTGCCGGAGCCATCGGTCTTCATCGCCACATAGATCCGGTCAAAACTCGCGTCGTTCGGATCTCCGCCATCGGTGCCCTGTCGATTCCAGATGATGTACCACTGACTATTCGGCGGGGCCGAGGCCATGGTCGAAGGAGCCAGCTGCAGGGTGAAATAGAGTTGCTCGACGCCGGCCGAAATGAACGGCTCGGCGACGTAGAGCTTGCGGGCGTTGACCCGCGGATCGATCGGGGTGTTCTGACCCGAGTCGCTATCGGAGCCATCGGCCGCGATGTCGTTGCTCACGGTCAGGCCCGGGAGCACGCAGCGGCTCTCGGTGCCTTCGGGAATAGGCATGGGCTGAAACTCGTTGCAGAACGGACCTTCGCCCTGCGCGTTCATCGCTGTCACGACATAGTATTTCGGCAGCGCCGGATTGAATGTCGTGTCGATGAAACTCGGCTCGGTCACCGTCGCGATCGGGGTCAGCGCCGAATAGGAGCCGCCTGCGGTGGTGGCGCGAAACACTTTGTAGCCGGTGATGCCGGAACCGCCGTTGTCCGGCACCTGCCACGACAAGGTGGCCTGGGTATTTCCGGCATCGGTGAAGCCCGTCACCCGAGGCGCGCCCGGCAATGCGGGCTCGACCGGATCAAAGACCGAGAACATGCGTTTGCCGCCGGATTGCCGGCTGATGAACGCTTTCGCGGTGAAGGAGTTTGCCCCGCCGTTGACGCAGCTGCCGATGCAGCCGTCTTCGCCCGCGATCATGACCCGGCCCTGTTTGTCGAGCTGGATATCAAAGAAGTCGAGCAGGTTGCGGCAAGTGCCGTCGCCGCAGATGCCGCCGCGCTGGATCGGATCGCCCGGGGTGATATTCTGCACCGTCCAAGTGACGCCGCTATCGAAGGTCGAAGCGGTGTAGAGATACCAGACGCCCGGGAATTCCGGCGCGCTGTAGTCTCCCGCCGTCGTCGTGCCGAAGAAGGCAAACGTCGCGCGGTCGGGATCGCCTGCGACCATTTCGGGGAAGGCGATGTGCTTGATGTTGGTCGACGGCGCCGAGGTCGACGACCCGGTCCCAGGTCGCGCCTTTGTTGCTCGAGACCGCCACGCCGGGACGTCCGTCGTCATACATGAAACCGAGGTAGATGTGATTGCTCCGCTCGGCTTTGTCGCAGGGGATGGGGTTCCCGAGCGAATCGTTCGCGGGCGGGCAAATGGAGACACCGACCGACGCGTCGTCCAGGCCGGAGTTGCTGTCCGCCACGGTCACGAGGTGCAAATCCCAGGTCAGGCCGTTGTTTTCCGAGATGAGCACCGCCGGGTGTCCGCCGAAGACGAACGGCACACCCGCTGGTGCGCAGACCTTATTCGGCACGTAGACGGTTCCATCTTCCGCCACTTTCAAGTGGCCGTGGAGACCGGTGCAATCAGCCATGGTGTAGATCGGCGACTGGGCCGGGAACGTGATTCCGCCATCCACGCTCAGCTCCGGGGTCGCGTCCGCGATGTATTGCGAAGCATAGTAGACCGCGTGCGGATAGGGGCCGTGCGGCGGTTCGACACCGCCGACGAGGTGGAAGGGTCCACCGCCGACCGTCTGGTGATCGACACCGGAGGGCGCACCGCCGCTGAACTCGGGTTGAGAAGGTGTCGCCATCGTCGTCGGTGAATTCCATCGTGCTCCCGGCCGGGGTAACGCCCAGCTCCTGCGAGACGAAAGTCCGACCGGTAATGTGATCGGTGAAGAGGATCGGATCACCGAAGACGCGCGGTGCGGCCGGCAAGGTGACCGGCATTTCATCCCACTGCACTCCGGCTGGTGACGAGCAATCGTCAAAGGTCGCGCGCAGCATGAAGGCGAGGAAACCACCGTAATAGTTCGAGGTGCCGCCGTTGAAGATGGTGTTCAGGGTGTTGGTCGAGCGAGTCCGGTTCTGGAAAGTCTGGCCCGGCGCGCGCGCCACGTTTTCAGTATTCCAGTTGATGCCGATGGAAGGCTCGCCGGCGTCTTCCGCCACGCCCGCGGCGGGATAATAATTGAAGAAACGCGGAGTCCCGGCGCTCGGAGTCGGCGTCGGAGTGGCGCTTGGAGTAGCCGTGGGAGTCGGGGTCGCTCCGCCGATCACTTCGACTTTGCCGTTGTAATTATCCAACGGCTCGACCAGCCAGTAGACCACATGCACCGTGAAAACCCCGGTGCCGATACTTGGAATGCTCGGGTCCAGTTCCACGATCTCCGGCCCGGAGCCGGCCGCGGCGGCGGAGCCGGCGAGGGCGCCGCTATTGCTCCCTTTGTGCACGAAAACATCGAAATCGTCACCGCCGTTTGGCCATGAGATTGTGATCAGGGCTTTTTTCCCGGCCCAATCGCCCGGCGTGCCGGACAAGGTGACGGTGAAGGTGTCGCAATTGACTCCCTCGACACAGGCAAGTTCATCGACTGGATTAATCCCCACCGCCGGGAAGCCAATCCAGTTCAGAGTCGGTCCGCTTGCGGTGATCGTTCCGTTGGCCGGACTGGCCGACTCCGATCGATCCACCAAAGCGAAGGCCAGGAGAGCAAAAGCGCCCAGCGTGAGGCTGAGCGCGGTAAAGTTTTTCGATTTTTTCAGGATTTTACTCATGGGCAATTGATGGACTCCGTTGATGGTTGTGATTGGTCGCGTCCTCATTCACCGCCGGTGCGTCGAGGGGACGCAGAGGTGAGTAAGAAGATTGTCATCGTATGGTCATGAACCGGAGGGTCAAGACTTTAATCCCCGCGGCTGGTCGGGCCGCTGCCGAATCACCATATAGGCGAATCTCTGAGTGAAAATCCTGCTCAGCGAAGCGGCGTCACCCGCCAGACCAGGGTCGCCGTCGGCCGCGATCTCGAGGTGAGCGGCGCTGGCCGGCGCGCCGCGGTTTGGGCGCGTCACGCAACCGGGATTGAGGAAAAGCACGCCCTCCCGGCGCTCGTTACGCGGCACATGGGTGTGCCCGTGCAGCACGACGTCGATCCCTTCCGGCGCGCGCGACGGCGGGATGTGCACCAACCGGAAACGCACGCCGTTGCGCTTCAGGTCCACCACCAGCGGCCAATCGAAATTTCCGTCGCAATTGCCTCGCACCAGGGTCAGCGGCAGCCCGATATTCTCCAGCTCCACTACCAGTCTCGACGCGCAGACATCGCCCAGGTGCCAGATCTCGTCCGCGCCCTCGGCCAGTTGCTCGAGATTTCCCGGGAGATGATTGTGAGTGTCGGCCAGGACAAAAATCCGCAGCGCTTTGGGCTCCATGCGTCGTCATCCTGATCGAAGCGCGGCGGCGCGCAAAGCGAGAACTCGCGTTGCTTCTCGGCCTAACCGATCTACTGTTCTGACCTGTGTCTTTCAACAACTTCGGGCTTTCCCCGGAAGTCGTGCGGGGAACACAGGCGATGGGCTTTTCCGAGCCGACGCCGATTCAGCTCCGCGCATTTCCAATCATTCTCTCAGGTAAGGATCTAATCGGTACCGCCCAAACCGGCACCGGCAAAACCGCCGCCTTCGCGCTGCCGATCATGACCCTGCTCGCGCAGCACGGCGACTTCCGTTGCCTCGTGCTCGAGCCGACCCGCGAGCTCGCGGCCCAGGTCGAGACCGCCTTCCGCGATTACGGGCGCTACACCGACCTGCGCGTCTCCGTCATTCACGGCGGCGTCGGCTACGGCAAACAAAAGGAAGAAGCCGCCGCCGGCACCGACATCGTCTGCGCCACGCCCGGCCGGCTCCTCGATCTGCTCGAGCAGCGCGCGGTCAATTTCCGCACCGTCAACATCCTCGTCCTCGACGAAGTCGATCGCATGCTCGACATGGGTTTTCTCCCCGACGTGCGGCGCATCGTGGACCAGATCTCAACCGATCGGCAGACCCTTCTCTTCTCCGCCACGCTTGCCGCCCGAGATCGAACGCCTCGCCGGCTGGGTCTTGAACGAACCGGAAGTGATCGAGATCGGCGCGCGCCGTTCCCCGGCCGAGACCGTGACTCACGCGGTCTACCCGGTCGCGGCCGAACAGAAATACGATCTCCTCATGGCCCTGCTCGAGCGCACCAACTTCGACAGCGCGCTGATCTTTTCCCGCACCAAACACGGCGCCGATCGCATCGCCTCACAGCTCAAACAGGAGAAACATTCCGTCGCCGTCCTGCATTCCAACCGCACCCAGCGCGAGCGCGTCGAAGCGCTCGAAGGTTTCAAGAGCGGCAAATACGAAGTCATGGTCGCGACCGACATCGCCGCCCGCGGCATCGACATCGCCGGCGTCAGCCACGTCATCAATTACGACGTGCCGGAGCACCCGGAGGATTACGTCCACCGCATCGGCCGCACCGGCCGCGCGCAGAAAGTGGGCGACGCCTTCACCCTCATGAACGGCGAGGAACTCCCCGCCTTGCAGGCGATCGAGCGTTTCATCGGGCAAAAAATCCCGCGCCTGAAGATCGAGAATTTCCCCTACATCTACACCGTCCTCTTCGAGCCGGAGACCGGCGGCGGCAAACGCGCCATCGGCGGCGGCCGCACCCACCGCGGCTACTCCTTCGGTCGCCGTCGTCGTTAGGGCCCGCCGATTTTCCGCCGCGCTCTTCTTCGACTTGTCATCCCGAGCCGCGCAGACGGGAAAGAGGGCCTGCACTGAGGCGCAGCCGAACGTGGACCTCCAGTTGCAATCCACGTCTGCGGCAAACCAGAAAACGCCTCTTCAGTTGCGACGTCGTTCCCGCGCTTCGCAGAGCGAAGCGTCTACAACGATCCCCGCATTGACGCCAGCCTCGGCCCTGCGCGA
Source organism: uncultured Verrucomicrobiae bacterium (assembly GCA_963740715.1). Classification (GTDB taxonomy): domain Bacteria; phylum Verrucomicrobiota; class Verrucomicrobiia; order Chthoniobacterales; family UBA10450; genus Palsa-1392. The sequence goes on from CAVUGD010000041.1 coordinate 22,560, forward strand.
CACTGCCGCTGATGGAATGCCCGATGAACCACGAGGAGCGCACGCCGCAATACTACGGCGACTACCTCGGGATCGATGCGCTCCTCGAGCTGCAAAAGCCCCTCAGCATGCAGGAAGGCAAGCTCATCGCGCACGATGAGATGCTCTTCATCATCATCCACCAGGCCTACGAGCTTTGGTTCAAACAGATCCTGCACGAGATCACCGCCTGCGGCGAAGTCCTGAGCAAACCGGCCGCCGACGACGACGGCCCCGACATGAGCGTGGTCGTGCACCGGCTCCGGCGCGTGGTCGAGATCTGGAAACTGCTCAACCACCAGGTCGACGTCCTCGAGACCATGACCCCGCTCGATTTCCTCGAGTTCCGCGAACTGCTCCACGGCGCTTCCGGTTTCCAGAGCAAACAATTCCGCGAGATCGAAGCGTCGTTAGGCCTGAAAATGGAAAACCGTTTCCGGCCCGACTACTACAAGCACACCGAGCTGGGCGGCTTCAACCAGGAGGACTTCGCCGAGATCACCGAGTTCGAACAAAAGCCGAGCATCCTCGAGATGGTCGAGAACTGGCTCGAGCGCATGCCCTTCTTCGAGGAAGAATTCTGGCGCGACTGGAAAGGCGCGCCCGACGAACCCGCGGCGCAACCGGGCGGCTCCCCCTTCTGGAACCGCTACCGCACCCTCTACCAGCAGAGCCTCTCCGAGCGCGACGACAAACCCGACTTGTTAGGCAAGTTCGACGACATCTTTTTCAAGACCGGCTGGGGCGCCTTCCGCCCGACCGCCCTGCGCGCCGCGCTCTTCATCATGCTCTACCGCGACGAGCCGCTCTTCCGGCTCCCCTTCGCCCTGCTCAACTCCCTCATCGAGATCGACGAACAACTGGGCACCTTCCGCTATCGCCACCTCCAGATGGTCCGGCGCATGATCGGCACCCGGGTCGGCACCGGCGGGAGCAGCGGCGAGCAGTACCTCCAGGGCGCGGTCAACCGCAACTACATCTTCAAGGAACTGGCCGGCGTCATCACCTTCCTCATCGAACGCCGCCATCTCCCGGCCCTGCCCTCGCGCTTGCACCAGGCGCTGCGCTTTAGCTTCAGCGGTCGTTAGGCGGTCCGTTATTCGAGGCGATAAACCTCGACCAGCGCGATGCCGGTCGTATCCGCCTGTCCGCGGACGATCGCGGTGTAATTGCCCGGCGGCAGATCCATGATCAGCGCGGCTTCCTGATCATCCGCCGGAGCGAAACCGGCCGCGGAGATTTCCTCCTCCTGCGTGTCCTTCCAATTGTCGTTGCTGCCGATGAGCGTCCCGCCTTCATCATACAATTCCAGGGTCGGATCCGCCAAACCGGTGGAGGGAAAGCCTAACGACGGCCCGATCGCCCGCACCACCACCGTGGTCAGGCCGCCGCCGCCGCCGCCGAGAATGAAACCGCCGATCATGGCGTCGTCGCCGGTGCCCACTTTTCCGCGCGAGCTGATGTTGGCCACGCCGGAATCCGTTTGCGGATCGAGGTCGTAGAGTTCGACCAACCCGGTCCCGCTTCCGCCATCCTGGCCACTCACGATCGCGGTGTATTGGCCCGGCAGAAGATCGAGCAGGATGGCGGAATCGAAGGGCCCCATCGGCGCGAGGTCGCTCAACTCGATCTCGGATTGCTGGGTGTCGAACCAGTTATCGTTCGCCGCGATCAGCGCGCCGTTGGCGTCATGCAATTCCAGCATCGGATCAACCAGCGGGTCCAGGGAACCGTTCCCTTGTCCCAGACCCCGGAAGACAACCGTCTTTTCTTCCGTCCCGGTCACGATCACACCGCCGATCAGGACTTCATCGGCCACTCCCACCCGTGCCCGGGTCGAGACATTTTGCAGCGTGGCCGGCGGCGCCGGCTGGAGCTCGAAGGCACCGACGTCGCTCCTATCGCCGCCGGCCGCATTCGGCACCGCCGGATCATCGTACATCCGCGCCAGGCCGCGTTGATCGCTCGTTAGGCCAAAGCTATTCCCCTGGTCGATGGCCGGGCTCCCGGGCATGAGCGAGAGCGTTGGCGTCGGCCCGGCGTTGTCGTGCTCGAAGGCTTGGAGCAGGGGATCGATCGGTGCCTCAGCGGTGCCGAGCTGGTCGGACGCGACCCAGCCGGTGCTGTCGCTGGCGTCTCCGATGAGGTTGAACCCGAAGCTGGTAACCGCTCCGAAAACCTCCCGGCCCAGCGCCATGCCGTACATGAACACGTCATAATTCCCCGCGATCCCGCCATGGATGTAGCTGCCCGCCACCAGGTCGCTCGCCATCGCTGTGCTCGCGTCGGCTCCGGCAAAGATCGCTCCGCCGAAGGCGTCGCCGCCGTTGTCGTCATGCGCGGTATCGTTGAAGCCGGCGCCGCCGGCGTTCGAGGAGTTATGGAAAAAGGTCGAGCTGAAGAGGCCGAGCGTTCCGGCGTTGTGGATCGCCCCTCCCTGGGTGTCTCCGCCCTTGCCCCCGGCCTCGCCCGTGGAGGCGAAGCCGCCGCGCGAGCCGATCGCGGCGTTGCCCGAGAAAGTGCTGTTGCTCACCGTGGCGGTGCCGGTGTTGAAGATGGCCCCGCCGGCGCTCAAGCCCGCCGCGCCGCCCGGCCCGGCCGTGCTGTTCCCGCCGAGCCCGCCCGCCGCCGTATTCCCATCGAAAGCGCAGGCAAACACGGTCAGCGTGCCGCTGTTATAGATCGCGCCGCCTTCGCCGTTGCCGCCGCTCTCTCCCAGCTCGCCGCTCTGCCCGGGGCCGGCATTCACGTTGTTATTGACCAAATGACAACTCGTCAGGTGCAGCATGGCTTTGTTAAAGATCGCGCCGCCCTGCGCGTCGCTCGCCGGCGAGGTGGCGACGTCGACGGGCCCCGCGACATAGCCATTGCGCAGGGTCAGGTGTGAAAAAGTCACCACGCCGGCATTGATCGTGAAAAGGCGGAAGCCCGTTGGGTCAAGCCGCCCACGGATGTCCTGGGTCCCGACCGCCGGCCCGCGCAATTCGAGGTTGTGATCGATCACCAGTTCGCCCTCGGTCAAAATAATCTGCTGACCGACCGCAAACGTGATGACGTCGTTAGGCGCGGAAGCGGCGATCGCTTCGCGCAGGGTGGTCTCGCCCGCGACCGGCTGGTCGCCTGGGTTCGTGACCACGATTTCCGCGCCGAAAGCCGTCGCGAGAGAAAAAAATGCCGTGGCAAACCAAAAGCCACCGGCCCGGCAAACGAACTGGGATTGATTTCATAGGCGAATGAGAACCACGCGATCGTGAGCCGTTTCGCCGCTCATATTCAAGAAAATTTTCGCTGCGCTGTAGCCGGGATCGGTGATCCCGGCCGGTCTGTCGCGTGGCTGGCTCTGGGCCGCCC